>NZ_CP192268.1:0-2062834 GCF_051903945.1 Weissella paramesenteroides
ATGGATCCTATCCAACTTTGGAACGCTATTAAAGAAGAACTGCGAAATTCAATCTCGCAAGGCTTTTCTTATACAAATTACGTTGATACACTCAAACCATTGCAACTGGTTGAAAACGAAAATAATACGGTAACCTTACAGTTGACAACTGCTTATGAACAAGTTGCATCAGAATGGTTAAACGCAAATAGTTCTTATTATCAAGCCTTCATGCAAGCTGCCATGACAGCTACATTAAAATTAACGGGACAACCAACGTTCATTATTCCTTCAGTAACGTATGTCTCTCCAACACCAACAACATTATTTGATCTACCAGAAGATGACGAAAACGTTCATCAACAAAACAATGCCAGCCTTGCATCTGAATTCGTCACACAATCTATTTTGAATCCAGAATTCCGCTTTGAAACATTTGTTTCATCAGATGAAAATCGTGAAGCCTACGCCGTAGCACAAGCTGTTGCTGATAAACCCGGTACACAATGGAATCCTTTACTTATCTATGGGGGTGTTGGTCTAGGTAAAACCCACTTAATGCAAGCAATTGGCAACAAAGTTCTAGAACGGACACCAAACGCAAACGTTAAATTTATTACTACTGAGGACTTCATTAATGACTTTACTGAAGCTTTACGTCGCGGACAAAAAGAAACTGAAGCTTTCAAACGTGAATATCGGTCAACTGATCTACTAATGGTTGACGATGTACAGTTCCTAGCTGGTAAAGAAAAAATCCAAGAAGAATTTTTCAACACATTTAATGCCATTACACGTGAAAATCATCAAATTGTACTAACATCTGATAAATTGCCAAAAGAAATCCCAGGTCTAGAAATGCGTTTAGTTACACGCTTTGGCCAAGGTTACTCGGCAAACATTACAAAGCCTGATTTACCAACACGTGTCGCCATCCTAAGAAATAAATCTGACCTTGAAAATCTCAGCATTCCAAATGATGTTATCGACGAAATTGCTGCCGCTGTAGATACCAATGTTCGTGATCTGGAAGGGGTCTTCAATCAAGTTGTCGGCAAGATGCGTTTTTCAAACGTACCAGTCACTGTTGAAACTGCTCGTACAATATTAGAAACAATGAACTTCAAAAGACAACGAGCAATTACCATTCCTATCATCCAAGAAGCAGTCGCTAACTTCTTTAACGTCACTGTCCAAGATTTAAATGGTAAAAAGCGTAATAAAGAAATCGTAGTACCACGACAAATTGCAATGTATATTGCCCGCGAATTAACACAAGACTCTTTGCCTCAAATTGGTCGTGCATTTGGTGGTAAAGATCATACAACGGTCATGCATTCAACTGAAAAAATTGAAAATGCCATCGAAAATGATAGTATTTTAGCTGAACAAGTGCAAAATATTCGTGAAGAATTGAGCAATTGATAAAAATGTCATTGTGAATAATTCACTAACTATACAAAAGTTATCCACAGGTTTGTATACATAGACCAATTCTTGGTGTAATGGTATAGGTTATAGTTATCCACAATTTCCACACCCCTTATTACTATTATTATCTTTTTTATTTATAATTAAGTAAGGCATTACGCACTTCATAATTATGTTTTTGTGCATTGAGGAGATCTTATGGAATTTACAATTAATCGAGCAGCTTTTATAAAAGCAATGAATAATGTTAATCGTGCGATTTCATCACGAACATCAATGACGATCTTAAAAGGGATCAAATTAGTTCTTGATGAAACCGGATTAATCTTAACTGGATCAAATACAGATATTTCAATTGAAATTTTAATTCCAGCTAATGATGATGAAGCTAAATTACAAATTATGGAGCCAGGTGCCATTGTTTTGCCAGCCACTTTCTTTTCAAATATTGTTAAGCGATTGCCAGGTGAAACATTTAAGTTAACCAATGCTTCTGGTTTACAAACGAAAATCACATCTGAAAATGCTGAATTTGATATTAATGGGCAAGATGCAAATAATTATCCACATTTACCTGAAGTTGAGGTACGTAATGATTTGACATTATCTGCTGATACATTAAATGAAATCATTGGTCAAACTGTTATTGCAGTTTCAAAACAATTAAGTCAACCCATTTTGACAGGTGTTCATTTTATTTTGGCAAGTGGTAATTTAACAGCAGTCGCTACTGATCGTCATCGCTTAGCCCAACGTTCTGCCGCATTCGATGATTCAGATGTTAATGCAGATATTATTGTACCTGGAGCTTCATTGACACAGTTGCAAGCCATGTTAGATGAGGTTGAGACTGTTGATGTTCGTGTTGCTGAAAATCAAGTTATTTTCCAATTAGGAGAAAATACAACTTTTTACTCACGATTATTAGAAGGAAATTATCCAGATGCGTCACGGTTAATTCCTACTGAAAAGCGAACGACTTTGACGATTAATGCTCGTGATTTGTTACAAACAATTGAACGTGCAGCTTTGTTAAGTCATGAAGGCCGTTCAAATGTTATCCAATTTGCAATCACAAGTGAAAAATCTTTAATTTCATCAAATTCACCAGAAGTTGGTCGTGTTGAGGAACAGATTTTTGCTGCTGAGACAGCCGGCGATGATTTAACCATTTCATTTAACCCAGACTATATGCGCGAAGCATTACGTTCATTTGGGGATGAACAGATTCAAATTGGTTTTAAAACAGCCCTGGACCCATTCACATTAGTACCAACAAATAATGAGACTAACTTTATTCAATTGATTACACCAGTTAGAACTTACTAAAAACATTTAAAAAGCCGAAAATTGCTAGTTTACGACGAAAAAGCAATTTTCGGCTTTTTTATTTAAACGTTGTTAAACAACCTGAGAGACGCTATGAAGCCGTAATTAGATTGTGAAAAGCTACAAAAAAGCGTATAATGTAAATAATATGGAACCGTGTAAATGCCATTTTAATTAATGGTAGGAAGGATGGAAAATTTGGCAACAGAAGTGCAAATTCAAGCACCCTTTATTACATTAGGGCAATTGTTAAAAGAAGAAAGTATTATTGCAACTGGTGGTCAGGCAAAATGGTTCTTACGAGAGAACACTGTTTTAGTGAATGAAGAGCCTGATGATCGACGTGGTCGTAAACTATATCCAGGAGACGTGATTGCAGTCCCATCTGGTGAACGTTTTGTTATTAATGGGACAGGTGCTAGTACGGACTAATGGAACTAATGTCGTTAAAACTAAACAACTTTCGAAATTATGAATCATTAGATGTTTCATTTTCATCGGGCGTTAATGTCTTTTTAGGTCCAAATGCACAAGGTAAGACCAATTTATTAGAAGCCATTTATGTTTTAGCTTTAACTCGTTCACATCGTACGTCAACTGATAAAGAATTAATTAGTTGGCAAGCAAAAGAAGCTCAAATTGCAGGTACGGTGGCGCGTCAGTATAGTGATGTACCATTATCGTTAAAATTTACAAATAAAGGTAAAAAGGCACGTATTAATCATTTAGATCAAGCAAAATTAGCTAATTATATTGGTCAATTAAACGTCATTTTATTTGCGCCAGAGGATTTAGATTTAGTAAAAGGTGCACCGAGTGTGCGACGCAATTTTATTGATCGAGAATTTAGTCAGATGAGTGCAAAATACTTATATACTGCAAATCAGTATAAAGAGGTATTAAAGCAACGCAATCGCTATTTAAAACAGTTACAAAGCAAACAAGCCTCAGATAAATTATATTTGGATGTTTTAACCGAACAATTGGTCAATTTTGCGAGCGAATTAATAACTCGTCGTGTCACATTAATTAAAAAGTTGGATGCTGCAGCCCAACCAATTCAAGCAGCAATTACACAAAATAATGAACAGTTACACATCCAGTATGTTTCACAGCTTAATAATGAATCGTTAGCTAATATTGAATCAGTTAAACAAGCAATGTTAACAAGATTCAAACAATTACGTGAACGTGAAATTATAATGGGGACGACATTGTTAGGACCACATCGTGATGATTTGCGTTTTGATGTTAATGAACATGATGTGGCTAATTTTGGCTCACAAGGCCAACAAAGAACGACTGCTTTAGCAGTTAAGTTAGCTGAAATTGATTTGATGAAAGAAGAGACAGGTGAATATCCAGTACTATTATTGGATGATGTTCTTTCTGAGTTAGATAGCGATCGGCAAACACATTTATTAGCTGCAATGCAAGATAAAGTGCAGACATTTATTACTACACCTTCGCTAAGTGATGTGGCACGTCAATTAATACATGAACCAAAGATATTTCATGTGGATTCAGGGCATTTAGTAGAAACTGAAGATGTTAAGGTGGACGATACTAGCGAAAATAACTAGTTGTTGAGTTTAAGGAGGGAAGCATGGCTGAAGAAGATGTATCACAAATGCATACACAGGCAGATGATTATGATGCCAGTCAAATTCAAGTTTTGGAAGGATTGGAAGCAGTTCGTAAGCGTCCAGGTATGTATATTGGATCGACATCAAGTCAAGGACTACACCATTTAGTGTGGGAAATTGTCGATAATGGTATTGATGAGGCCCTAGCAGGGTTTGCAAACCATATCACAGTAACGATTGAAAAAGATAATTCAATCACTGTTATTGATAATGGTCGTGGTATCCCGGTAGATATTCAAGTTAAGACTGGTAAGCCAGCTCTTGAAACCGTATTTACGATTTTACATGCTGGAGGAAAATTCGGCGGTGGCGGTTACAAGGTTTCAGGTGGGCTACATGGTGTTGGTGCTTCAGTTGTTAATGCGCTATCAACAAGCCTAGATGTACTGGTTGTGCGTGATGGTAAAGGCTTTGCAATGGACTTTGAACGCGGTCATGTAAAGACAGAAATGCATGAGATTTCCGTTGATGACAAACCTGTTTCACGTGGAACAATTGTTCATTTTGCGCCAGATCCAGATATTTTCCGTGAAACAACTGTATTTGATTATAAGACATTGATGAATCGTGTTCGCGAACTAGCTTTCTTGAATAAAGGACTACGTATTTCAATTACTGATATGCGTCCTGAAGAGCCAGTTGTTGAATCATTTCACTATGAAGGTGGTATTAAGGAATACGTTGATTTCTTGAATGTTAACAAAGATGTCATTTTTAATGAGCCAATTTATGTTGAAGGCATGGAAAATGATATTGATGTTGAAGTATCACTACAATATACAGACGATTTCCACAGCAATTTGCTATCATTTACCAATAATATTCACACGTATGAAGGTGGAACGCACGAAACTGGGTTCAAGTCAGCTCTAACTCGTGTTATTAACGATTATGCTCGTAAAAATAAAATACTAAAAGATAATGATGACCCACTTTCTGGAGATGATGTTCGCGAAGGATTGACAGCCATTGTGTCTGTGAAACACCCAGATCCACAATTTGAAGGTCAGACGAAAACAAAATTAGGTAATTCAGACGCACGAACAGCTGTTGATCGCATGTTCTCAGAAACATTTGCTCGTTTTATGATGGAAAATCCAACAACGGCTAAGCAAATAGTTGAAAAGGGAATTTTAGCTGGTAAGGCGCGTTTGGCAGCTAAACGTGCACGTGAGGCAACACGTAAGAAGTCAGGATTGGAAATTGCCAACTTACCTGGAAAACTTGCTGATAATACATCAAAAGACCCAGAAATTTCTGAACTATTTATCGTTGAGGGTGATTCAGCCGGTGGTTCTGCTAAGCAAGGACGTGAGCGTTTAACCCAAGCCATTCTGCCAATTCGTGGGAAAATTTTGAATGTTGAAAAGGCATCAATGGAAAAGATTTTGGGTAATGATGAAATTCGTTCATTATTTACGGCGATGGGAACGGGCTTTGGAACAGACTTTGATGTGACAAAGGCAAAGTATCATAAATTAATTATTATGACTGATGCCGATGTCGATGGGGCCCACATTCGTACATTGCTATTAACATTAATCTATCGTTATATGCGTCCACTATTGGAAGCAGGATATGTTTATATCGCACAGCCACCGCTTTACCAAGTACGTCAGGGTAAATTTATTAAATATTTGGATGCTGATTCTGAACTTGAAGCATTGTTGCCAACTTTACCAGCATCTCCTAAGCCAATTATTCAACGATACAAGGGTCTTGGGGAAATGGACGCTAGCCAATTGTGGGAAACAACCATGGATCCATCAGTTCGCCGTTTATTGCGTGTGGAAATGGATGATGCAATTGAAGCAGATATGGTTTTTTCAATGCTTATGGGTGATAAGGTTGAACCTCGTCGTAAATTCATTGAAGAAAATGCACAGTATGCTGAATTAGACGTCTAAACAGGCACACGATTACAGTAAGAGAAAGGAAGTCAAATGGCTGAAGAAGAACAAACAAACAGCCGCATTAAATCTGCTAAACTTGGCGAGCAAATGCGAACATCTTTCTTGGATTATGCCATGTCAGTTATTGTGGCACGTGCACTACCAGATGTACGAGATGGGTTAAAGCCAGTTCATCGTCGTATTTTGTATGGCATGAATGAGTTGGGTGTGACCCCTGATAAGCAACACAAGAAGTCAGCCCGTATTGTTGGGGATGTTATGGGAAAGTATCACCCACACGGAGACTCAGCGATTTATGAATCAATGGTCCGTATGGCGCAAGACTTTTCATATCGTTACATGTTGGTTGATGGTCACGGTAACTTTGGATCTGTCGATGGTGATCCAGCTGCCGCCATGCGTTATACTGAGGCGCGATTGAGCAAAATTGCGACTGAAATGTTACGTGATATCAACAAAGATACGATTGATTTCCAAGAAAACTATGATGGTACTGATCGTGAACCAGTTGTTTTACCAGCTCGTTTTCCTAACTTACTAGTTAATGGAGCAAATGGTATCGCTGTTGGAATGGCAACGAATATTCCACCTCATAATTTGGGTGAAGTTATTTCGGGACTTCATATGTTGATGAAGAATCCAGATGTGACGACAGCTGAATTAATGGAGGCTATTCCAGGACCTGATTTCCCAACGGGTGCAATCGTCATGGGAAAATCAGGTATTCGTAAGGCTTACGAAACTGGAAAAGGTGTGGTTACCGTCCGTGCAAAAACGGAAATAGAGACTGAAAAATCAGGTAAAGAACATATTATTGTGACTGAGTTACCTTATATGGTTAACAAGGCCAAATTGATTGAGCGCATTGCTGAATTGGGCCGTGATAAGCGTATTGAAGGTATCACTGGTGTTAATGATGAATCTGATCAAGAAGGAAATCGAATTGCGATTGAAATTCGTCGTGATGTGTCAGCATCTGTTGTATTGAACAATTTGTATAAAAATACGTTGATGCAAACAGGATTTAGTTTCAATATGCTTGCAGTGCAAGATGGTCGACCAAAGTTACTCAGTTTGAAGGATATGTTGGTCGCTTATCTGGATCATCAGCAAAAAGTTGTTCGTCGTCGAACAGAATTTGAATTACGTAAAGCACAGGCACGTGCCCACATTCTTGAAGGGTTACGTATTGCTTTAGATCATATTGATGCCATTATTAATATTATTCGACATTCAGAAACATCAGAAATTGCTAAGCAAAAGTTGATGGTTGACTATGCCTTATCTGACAAGCAATCACAAGCTATTTTGGATATGCGTTTGGTTCGTCTAACTGGCTTGGAACGTGACAAGATAGAAAAAGAATATCAAGGATTATTAACAGCAATTGCTGATTTCCAGGATATTTTAGCTAAACCTGAACGTATTGATGAAATTATCTACACGGAATTACTTGAAGTACAATCAAAGTATGGTGATGAACGTCGTACTGAACTACAAATTGGTGACGTCACGAGCATTGAAGATGAAGACTTAATTGAAGAAGAAGATATTATTGTTTCATTGACACATGCTGGCTATATTAAGCGCATGCTACAATCGGAGTTCCGTGCGCAAAACCGTGGTGGTCGTGGTATTCAAGGTATGGGTGTTAACGATGATGACTTTATTGATGAATTGATTGGTACGTCAACCCATGATACGTTGTTGTTCTTTACAAATTCAGGTAAAGTTTACAAGATGAAGGGATATGAGATACCAGAATATGGTCGTACGGCCAAGGGTATTCCAGTTGTCAATTTGCTCGGCATTGAATCTGGCGAGAGTATTCAAACGGTTATTAATGTCCGTGGTGATGCTAGCGAGAGTAGTGACTATCTCTTCTTCACAACACGTCAAGGTGTGGTGAAGCGTACACCAGTTAATGAATTTGGCAATATTCGTGCGCATGGTTTGAAGGCAATTAACCTACACGATGGTGATGAATTAATTAATGTTCTTGTTACTGATGGTGATCAAAATATCATTATTGGGACACATGGTGGTTATGCAGTGTCATTCAATAGTGAAGCGGTTCGTTCAATGGGACGTTCTGCTGCCGGTGTTCGTGGTATTACCTTGCGTCCTGATGATTATGTTGTGGGTGCCCAAGTATTAATTGATAACGGACATGTCCTCATTATTACTGAAAAGGGTTATGGTAAGCAAACGCTAGTCGACCAATATCCAATTAAGGGACGTGGTGGTAAAGGGATTAAAACCGCACAAGTCACAGAAAAGAACGGTCCATTAGCTGGTCTAAAGGTTGTAGATGGTAGTGAAGACATTATGCTAACGACCAATAAGGGTGTCATGATTCGCTTTACAGTTGATTCTATCTCTGAAACGGGTCGTGCCACACAAGGTGTACGTGTTATTCGTTTGGATGATGATTCATCTGTGGCAACTTTTGCCAAAGTAGAGCACGTTGTTGCCGAAGATGTCGATGCTGAAGATACTAATTTATCTGAAACATCTTCTGACTTACCAACTGCACCTGCTGAAGGTGAACAACCAGCAGAAGTAACTGAATTATTACATCGTGCTGAAAACGATGATCAAGAGTAGTATTATTTTAATTGAATTTTAGAGGCTGGAACAAAAAAATTGTTCCAGCTTTTTTGTGCTAAAATGTATTAATTATAAGCATGTCAGTTTTATAGCATAAACGCGCTCCAAAAGTCTGAATCTTCAATGTAACGCAATTTGCGCAATTCCTGTCCTTCGCTTTTACGACCAAAAATTACGCAAACTACGTTACACACCGGCTTTAAAACGACTTTTGTCGCGCTCTCAAAATTATCTGGGGGTAAAATAATGAACAAAGTAGGATATCAAGCACATCAAAAAACTTGTACAACTATTCTAGTCGGCAAAAATGCAACAATTGATGGCTCAACCATGATTGCGCGTAATGAAGATGGTGGTGATCAGCCTAATCCACAAAAATTTGTTGTCTATCCAGCAAATGCTGCTAGTACAATTTATGAATCTGGGGCTAATCATGTCAAAATTCCGTTGCCCAGCAATAGTTTACGATATACTGCAACACCGGATGCAGATGATTCATTTGGTATTTGGGCAGGAGCCGGCATTAACAGTGAAAATGTTGCAATGACAGCAACTGAAACAAGTACAACGAATACGCACGTGCTTGCTGCCGATCCTTTGACTGATGATGGGATTGGTGAAGCTGATATTACGACGTTAGTATTGCCATATATCAAGTCTGCACGTGAAGGGGTTATTCGTTTGGGAGAATTACTCACAAAATATGGTACCTATGAATCTAATGGTATTGCCTTTTCTGATCATGATGAGGTTTGGTATTTTGAATCAATAGGTGGTCATCATTGGGCAGCTATCCGAATTCCAGATGATGCGTTTGTTGTGGCACCAAACCGTTTTAATATCGATTATTTTGATTTTAATTCAAATGATACGATGTCATCAGCAGATTTAGAACAATTTATCGCTGACTATCACCTTAATCCAGATATTGATGAGACAAACGTCAATCTTCGTCATATTTTTGGTAGTGCAACTGATAAAGATCGCATTTATAACAATCCACGTGCTTGGTATGTGCATCAATTATTTGCCAAGGATAGTGAGAATGAACAACCGGAAGATCAAGATTTACCATTTATAGTTTATCCAAAGAAAAAATTGTCAGTTGATGATGTGAAATTTGCCTTAAGTTCGCATTACCAAGGCACAGCTTTTGATCCATATGATCATGTAGAGAAGCCAATAAAGTATCGACCAATTGGAATTAATCGTAATCAGGAATCACATATCCTACAAATTAGACCAAATGTTCCGGCTGATATTGCAGGCGTTCATTGGTTAGGATATGGTCCGAATACCTTTAACGCATTTGTGCCTTTTTATGTCAGCGTGTCAGCTACGCCAGCCAGTTTTGAAAAGACAACCCCAACATTTGATGTATCAACGAGCTACTGGTTGACACGAGTCATTGCAGTCATTGCTGATAAAGATTTTTCAACCTATCAAGATATGCAAGCCAGGTTTGAACAACAAATTGTCGCAGATAATGTACGATTACAACAACAGACGGATGAAGCTATCCAATTAGGCCAAACGGTTGATTTAGAAGTGGTCAATCAAAAAATGGCTGACAATTATATGCAGGCAGCCAATACGTTACTTGGCCAAATGACTATTTTGGGAACAAAGAAGATGCATCTACGTTTTTCAGTAGCAGATTAAGGATAGATATTTAGTTGCTTATTATGTCAATGAGAATGTTTAGAAAAGATGCCAAGTGTGCAACCAATGAAAATCCCAATTAGTTGAAAGAGAGATGATTCGGAAATAATAGGTTCACCCATTTTCCATTTAATGATGGTTAAACAAATAGCAAAAAGAAAAATGGTATAAAGCAAATTTTTCCACCAAATCATTTCGGTACCTTTTTTAGCGGATGAACCTTGTTTAAAATACCAATCAAAGTAAATGCGCTGGTAAATATGATAATAACTGGCCACCAAAATGAGTTAGTTAAAACATAAAGAATTAGAGAAATAACTAGCGCAATAAATAATATTAATTCATGTCGATTTTGTCTTGTCATGAAGCGAGTCCTTATATTCAATGATATGTGCCCCTAAACTACCATAATGTGATAGTTAGTTCAAATATATTTCACCTTGACAGTCGCGGTTAATGAGTTTAAAATTCATATCAGATTAAAATAAGATTAAAAAGCAATGAAAAGATGAGTAAGCGCGTAATGTTTTCAGAGAACTTGTGGTGGGTGTGAACAAGTAACTAAGCGGACTGAAGATGGTCTTTGAGCGAAAGATAGTGAGCTTTAGTAAGCTATCAATGGTTGACTGCCAATATCAAGTTAATTATGGCAACATGATAAGCTGGTTTTTACCAGGAATTAAGGTGGTACCGCGTACAAAACGCCCTTAGGAAAGATATATTTCTTGAGGGTGTTTTTTTAATCTGTCTATCAAGTTAAATAATGTGAGTCGGAAAGTAGTTACAAAACAAATTTACAGAAAAACGATAAATGATGAGAGTCGTGATTTAGTTTGTAAACGAAAAATGGCCGATGATTAAGCAGTGTGAGCAATCATGTTAGCACTGTTCGGGTTGTCTCCGTTAATGGACAGACCGAAATATAGGTAAATGATCTATATTTTTTCGGTTAATAAGGTTTGTCTGAGTAATCGACAAACGAATCAGAATGGTAACGTGATGCCCTCACTTCTGTTGTTACAAGCAGAAGTGGGGGTTTTTAATTTGTTATAAAAATGGCATTGAAAAGGGGATATAAACATGGGAAAAACAGCAATTATTACTGGTGCGGGTCAAGGAATCGGTGAAGCTGCGGCTTATCGTTTAGCTAAAGACGGTTTTAGCATTGCGGCAGCAGATATTAATCAACCAACGGTCACCAAAGTTGTTCAAAATTTACGTGATCAAGGGTTCCAGGCAAAGGCTTACGTATTAGATGTTGCTGACCGGCAAGCCGTATTTGATTTAGTTGATGAGGCTGTTAGTGACTTGGGTGAATTAGCAGTATTTATCAATAATGCGGGGATTGCTTTTATTGATTCAGTGATTGATTCAGATCCAGAAAAAATATCTAGATTGTTTGATGTTAATTTAAAAGGAACTTATTGGGGAATTCAAGCCGCTGCAACAAAATTTAAACAGCAAGGTCATGGTGGTCATATTATTAATGCAGCTTCACTTGCTGGTATTGAAGCATCAGCTTTGCAAAGTGCTTATTCGGCTTCAAAATTTGGTATCCGTGGCTTAACACAATCTGCGGCAAAGGAACTTGCACCAGATCAAATTACTGTGAATGCATACTGTCCTGGTATTGTTCGAACGCCGCTACGTGATGCAATCGATGAAAAGACATCGCAAATTAAAGGCATCTCCGTTGCACAACAGCGGGCAAATTGCTTAACAGAAATTGGATTAGGTCGTGAAGCAACTTCAGAAGATGTGGCTGAAATTATTGCTTGGTTTGCATCACCAAGTGCGGCCTACATTACCGGTCAATCATTATTGGTTGACGGTGGTATGCATTTTAGTTGATTAATAGTCTTTATTGTCAGCAACAAAGAAAATAAAGGGGGACCATGCAATGGGTGTAGCAGATATTGCAATTGATCTGCAAGATATTAATGTTACTTTTCAGCGAAAAAATGAAACAGTAACTGCTGTCGATAATGTCTCATTACAAGTAAAAAAAGGGAGTATCTATGGCATTATTGGCTATTCAGGTGCTGGTAAAAGTACTTTGGTACGTGTGATTAATTTATTACAACGACCTACCAGTGGCAAAGTGACAGTATCTGGTAAAGATTTACAGCAATTAACTGATAAAAAATTACGGGGCGTCCGACAGAAAGTAGGGATGATTTTCCAACACTTTAATTTATTACGTTCACGAACAGTTTTGAATAACGTTGAATATCCATTACTTAGTCGAAAAATATCACGTAAAGAACGTCAGGATAAAGCTCTTGAATTGCTGAAATTAGTAGGATTAGCAGAATATGCACAATCATATCCTGAAGAACTTTCGGGCGGTCAAAAACAACGTGTTGCAATCGCACGTGCTTTAGCAAATGACCCTGATATATTAATTAGCGATGAAGCTACCAGTGCGTTAGACCCACAAACGACAGAATCTATTTTGAAGTTATTAAAAAAATTGAATGATGAGTTGGGACTAACAATTGTGTTGATCACTCATGAAATGCAAGTGATTAAATCAGTTTGTCAGGAAGTTGCAGTAATGGAAAATGGACAAATTATTGAGCAAGGTTCCGTTGGTGACCTATTCACCGAACCAAAGCAACCATTAACAAAGAAGTTTGTTGAATCAGCAGCAAATGTAACTGAAATGCGCCAACAGATCGTAGAAGATGAATTAGTAGAGAAATTGCAGCCAAATGAACGTTTGCTCTATCTAAGGTTTTCAAGCAAGTCAACGAGTGAATCAGTTATTTCAGAATTGGCTATTCAGTACGACGTGAAGGCAAATATTATCTTTGCGAACGTACAAAAAGTAGCCCAATTATCATTAGGTTACATGTTAGTTATTTTATCTACAGCAGATGGTCAATTTGATCAAACATTCCATTATTTAGAGACAGCTGATGTGAAAGTCACTGATTTTTCTAATGATGTAAAAGAGAAAGGGGCAGCATATGTTAGCTAATTGGTTTCCAAATGTTGCTAGTATCTGGCCACAATTTGTTCAGGCTACTTGGGAAACATTGTATATGACATTTTGGTCAGCATTAATTGCTGGCGTATTGGGTCTTGGCACTGGAATTTTTCTTGTGGTTACCCAACCAGGTGGCATTAATGCTGATCCACCATTTTATAGTTTTCTAGATAAAGTCGTTAATTTATTGCGATCGGTCCCATTTATTATCTTGTTAGCAGTGATGGCACCAGTTACAAAGTATATTGTCGGTACAACAGTAGGCACACCGGCAGCTTTAGTGCCATTAATTGTTGGTATCTTCCCATTTTATGCGCGTCAGGTTCAAAATGCGTTACTAAGTATTGAACCATCAGTCATTGAAGCTGCACAAGCAATGGGATCAAGTACAACTGAAATTATTTTTCGAATTTATTTACGGGAGTGTTTACCAGATATTATTCGCGTCTCAGTTGTTACGATCATTAGTTTACTTGGCCTGACAACGATGGCTGGTGCTATTGGATCAGGTGGACTTGGTGATATTGCAATTAGTGTTGGTTATGCTCGCTTTGAAAATGATGTGACAATTGCGGCACTGTTGGTCATTTTAGTTTTGGTATTTATGACACAAATTATTGGTGATTGGGTCGCTCGTCGAGTTGAACGACTATAGTATCAAACAATTCATATCTAGGTATCATAGTAAGGAGGGGCAGAAAGTGAAGATAAAAAATTGGTTGATATTAATTGGTAGTTTGGTGATACTTGGTGTTATTTCAGTCGGCTTGCATACGTTTAATACTTATAAAATAGCAAATGCACCTGACCAAATTACAGTTGGTTCAATGGGGAGTGATTATGAAGTCTGGCAGTACATTGCCAAAAGCAAAGAGGCTAAGGCGCTTAATTTAAAAATTCGTGTGAAGCAAATCAATGATGGGGTGCAGCTAAATAATGCGACTTCAGAGCATAATGTCAACGTGAATGCTTTTCAATCATATTCATATTATGAGGCTTACAATCATGAAAATCCAAAGCATAAATTAGCGACGTTAGGAACCACTTATTTGGAGCCAATGGGTATATATTCAGATAAGTATCAGTCAATTAAAGATATTGGGACTGGTGCAACCATTGCTATTGCGGATAATCCAGCAAATACAGCACGAGGACTGTTGCTACTACAAGATGCTGGATTAATTAAATTGAAAGCAGGTTTCAATTCATTAGGGAATGTGGGTGACATTGTTTCAAATCCACGCCATTTACAGTTCAAGAAGATTGACGACACAACAGGTCCACGTGTATTAAAAAGTGTTGGTGCGGCTTTGATCTCGAATACAGTTGCGCTGGAAGGACATCTTAATGTATTGAAAGATTCACTTTATCATGAAAAAATTAATCAAAGCACACGCCAAAATATTAATATTTTAGCAACAGCGGCTGATATTTCTAATAAAGACAAAAAAGTGTATCAGAAATTGGTTAAGCTTTATCATGAACCAGCTATTCAAAAGCATGTGAAAGATAAATATCAAGGTACAAAGATTGATGTACAAAAACCGATTTCGTATTTGAAGTAGTATAAAAAAGAAGGTAAATCATTTATTAGTTGCGATTTACCTGCTTTTGTTTTGGGCTAGTTACTTTCTGGAAATGCTTCTGTTTGGTAAATACTGTCTAATATTTGATAATCATTAAACATATCATATTTATTTTCATGCATTTCATTCCAAAGTAAAATACCAACCATTTTACCAATATCCCAAAAAATCTTATCGTCTTTTTGCGTTGTAATTAACAATTCAATAAAATTACTTTGGATGGTTTTATTAAAGTCATGATCATTTTGTTGCTGGGTGATGATTTGTTCTAAAGCAGAAAAATAGACATCATGGATACTTTTAAATGGTTGTTGCTTGAAATGTTTAAGATTGATCGATTGATTTTCAAATAGGAAAGTTACCCCTTGTGATAATAAATCATATTTATCATTAAAGTACTTGTAAACGGTATTACGATGAACTAATGCTTTTGCAGCAATTTCAGTCATTGTGATCTCAGAAAATCTTTTTATAGCTAATAATTCACCAAAACTTTCCAAAATTATTTTTTTAGTACGTTGTTGGCTTAAATTACTCATACAATTATCCTCCATTGCCTATTTTGTGTGCACTTCACATTAATTGTACATGGAATCTTTTTGTGAAATCAATTAAATTAAGTAAATGATAATATAGTCATGTATTGTTAGAAGGAGAGAGCGTATGAAAAATGGTTTAGCCAAGTTTGGAAAATGGGTTTATAACAATAAGTTTAAATCCATCCTTGCTTGGATTGTTATATTAATTGTTTTTGTAGGTAGTTTGGCCACAATGGGCTCAAACTTTAATACGAATTTGAAGATTTCAGGTGTACCATCAACTGATATACAGAGCGTTTTAAAGAAAGAATTTAATCAGTCTGTTGATGCTGGGACAATGAATATTGTTGTCCAGAACAAAGATGATCATAGTATTAAATCATCAGCTGATAAGCAACGTATAAACGCAGCAGTTGCGAAAATAAAGTCAGAACATAAGGATGATATCAAAACAATTACGAGTCCTTATGATTCACAAACAATTAGTTCAGATAATACAACTGGTATTATTGCTGTAACTTTTAAAAAAGAAGCGAATAATGTTTCAAAAAGCGTCGTTCATGATATTGAAAAAATTGGTAACGACAAAATTAAATCACAAAATCTAAAGGTTGCTTACTCGGGAAATACGGTCGCTAGTTATGACATCGGTGGTACTTCTGAAATTATTGGTATTGCGATTGCCTTTGTTTTGCTATTAGTTTTGTTCCGTTCTTTTGTCACAGCTGGTTTGCCAATTATTTCAGCGCTTGTCGGTCTAGTAAGTGGGCTAGTGCTAGTTATGATTGGTACGAATTTCTTCTCAATAGCTAGTGTGGCACAAACACTATCAATTATGATCAGTTTGGCTGTTGGTATTGATTACGCGTTATTCATTATTCATCGTTTTATTGGGGAGCTGCGCACAAGTCGCCAGCATGAAATGGATAACTCAGGAAAGGTACTTGCGCCAGATGAAGCGATGGGAGTAACTTTAGCTAGTGCAGGAAGTTCAGTATTATTTGCTGGAATTACGGTTATTATTGCTCTAGTTGGGTTGTCGTTAGTACGCATTAGTTTCTTAACTCAAATGGGAATTGCGGCAGCTGTGGGGGTCGTGTTTGCAGTCCTTTCAGCCATGACCTTGTTACCAGCACTGATTTCACTACTGCATAAGTTCGTTAAACCATCAGAAAAGTCAGTTAAAGTAGCGAAGAATAAGAAAGATGGCTGGTTTACAAAGTCAATTATTCAGCATCCAATTATTATGAGTATTTTGAGTATCGTTGTCTTGGTTGCCTTTATGCTACCAGCAGGTCATATGCGATTAGGAATGCCATTTGATGGTGTGTTACCTAAGAATAATACACAACGACAGGCTTATGATATGACTGCGGACAAGTTTGGGGATGGGTATAATGCGACATTAGTTGGTGTTGTTAAGTTAGACACCTCTAACACTGATGCTCAAAATAATAAAATTTTAGAGAAGGTCACAAACCACATTAAAAACATGGACAATGTGAAGATGTTGGCCCCAGTTGTTAATGAAGCAGCGGTCGCTAAGTTTAAGACACCAGAAATGCAACAAAAGTTGAAGGCAGAAGGTCAACAATATGTCCAAACTAAGGTGATGGACTATATGAAGGCTAATCCAACAGCTAGTCAAGCAGAACAACAAAGTGTGACGAAAAAGTATACCAATGAATATCAGGCAAAAGTAAAAGCCGATATGAAAAAGGCAGCTATGTCAGGCATACCAGCCAAAATCAGTAAGGATAAAAAGTATGCTTTGATTGTTGTGATGCCAAAAACAAATACGGCGTCAGCTAAGACAGAAAATCTAGCAAAGAAGATTAATAGTTATTCTGATTTGCTAAAAAAGAGCGATGATACGAAGATTACATTAACAGGAACCAATGCAGTTAATATTGACATTACTGAAAAATTAAATAATGCTATTCCGATGTTTATGGGAATTGTTATGCTATTAGCATTCATTTTGTTGATGTTCATGTTTAAGTCATTTATTATTCCGCTAATGGCGATCATCGGCTTTGGTTTATCACTGGTTGCATCATTAGGATTAACGACATTGATTATGCAAGATGGTGTTTTCCATATTAGCGAAGGGTCACCGATTATTGCATTCTTACCAGTGATTATGATCGGAATTGTCTTTGGTTTGGCAATGGACTATGAAGTGTTTATGGTTTCACGGATTAGAGAGACATATATTGCTACTGGTGATACAAACCGTGCTGTTAAAACAGGGTTGCAAGAAAGTGGACCAGTCATTGTTACAGCTGCCTTGATTATGATTGCCGTCTTTGGTAGCTTTGCCTTAGTTGATGATCCAACAATTAAGTCAATTGGTATTTCTTTGGCCAGTGGTGTCTTATTCGATGCCTTCTTGGTTCGTCTGATTATTATTCCAGCGACAATCAAGATATTTGGTCGAGCTAACTGGGTATTTCCAGGAGCAAATTACTATAATAAGTTTAAGGACAATGCCGAGTAATTAGGTACTTTGAAATTAAAAATATTTTTTAAGGAGTGATTTTGTTCACTCCTTTTTTTATATGTTTATGTTGCACTTTTGATGGCTTTAATATTTATAAAGCAATGCGAATAATTTTATTTTTAGGGTAATAAGATATAGAATAATACTAACTTGGCATTTGATATTTATAAAAGTTATGGGGGAGTAGCTGTGATAAAAACCAAAAGAACGAGCCTTTTCATTGGATTGATTTTGGGGGTAAGCTTGGGAATATATGGCAATATTGATGATGATGTTATGGCGGCAAAAACTGATAGTCAAACAACTAAAGCAGTAAAGCAGGCAAAATCATTGAGCCAACAGTACCAATATAAAGAAGCAAAAGCAGTGTTATCCGGGCATAAAGGATCAATCGTTAATCATCTGAAAAAGAGCATTAATAATCAACAGTCGAAGTTAGTCACATGGAATGATCCAACAAAAATTTCACATCTTTTTTACCATTCATTAATTGTTGACCCTGGAAAGGCTTTTTCATCTAAGCAGGCACAAGGATACAAAGATTATATGGTGACCATCGACGAATTTATGCCGATGCTGAATCAGTTATATGATAATGGCTATGTATTAATTAACTTTAAAGATATCATTTCGATTGATAAACAAGGGAAGGTGACTTTCAAACCAATTAAATTACCTGAAGGCAAGAAACCTTTAATTATCTCACAAGATGATGTTAACTATTATGAGTATATGAAAAACTCGGGATTTGCAGATAAATTAGTCGTCAATAAGCAAGGTGATGTTAAAAATCAATATATTGATAAAGGCCAGAAGAAAACTGGTGATTATGATATGGTACCGATTATTGATACTTTCATCAAAAAACATCCAGATTTCTCATACGGTGGATCAAAGGGTGTGATTGCCGAAACGGGTTATAATGGAGCGCTAGGTTATCGTTCATCAGAGAGTCAATATGGTGATACAAAAAAGACACATCGTGAAGCTAAGAAGGCGACAAAGGTTGCTAATGCCATGAAAAAGGAAGGTTGGCAGTTTGCATCGCATTCATGGGGTCATATAAATATGACTACGGCCAGTGTTGATGATATCAAAAAGGATACTGCGCTTTGGCAAAAGGAAGTACAACCAATTGTTGGTAAAACACCAGTATTGATTTTCCCATTTGGAGCAGATATTGGGTCATTTACAAATTATACAAATGATAATGCAAAGTACACTTATCTTAAGAGTAGCGGTTTCAGTATTTTCGATAATGTTGATGCGTCGCAGACATCATGGGGTCAATTAACAAATGACTATTATCGTAACGCACGAATAAATGTCGATGGTATTCGTTTACATGAAACGATGACTGGTGAGAACACGGTCCTAAATGACTTCTTTAATACGAAAGATTTTTATCATCGTGATAAATAATGAAGCTAGTGAGACAAGAGTTGTTTATGATTATTCAACGACTTATAACTCAGTTATTTAAATTAATAGAAAAATAGTTAAGATTCACTATTGATTTGTAAATTCGCGGTATAATGGTACGCAAGAGCAATATGTAGTGGAGGAAAGATTTATCATGGGAAAAAATCGCGTACCTGCTGAGGCAGTTCGGAATGCGTTAATACATTTTATTAAGAAACGTAATATTTCCATTCCGATTATTTTAAAGTCTGTTGATATCTCTAGATCGCGTTTGTATGACTATTTAAATGGTAATGGTCGAGTTAGCGCAACGACGTTTGTGAATTTGTTGAGCACAATTGGTGTATCTTACGATGAGCTTTTACTACATATTTATTTGAATCAGCCCGAATTGGTTGATTCAACGATTAAAGAATTGGGATTAGACCCAAATTCTTATACGCAAACACCAAATGAAGATATGGTGTATCGGGTCTTGGCATTATTTGAAGAAACTCAAGATACTCGATTATTGCTAAATGTAGTACGCGCAATTAATGCGCAAGTGGTTGATTTTGGGCAACGTTACCGCTTAGTTGAAATCGCTCGTCCTGCAATTGTGAAGTTATTAGGTCATCGTGATTCATATTCTTCGACAGATATGCTGTTATTTGCAAATATCATTCGTCATGAACCATACGAAACGGTCAAGGTCATGGTAAAAAAGATGTCTGATCAAGTGCAACAAATTGCAACATTAGAAGGCTATGGACTAGTGGAGATGGATAACTTTTTACCAGCAGCTGTTTGGAATGTGGGTCTCTTAAACTTCCAGATGCTACTAATAGCTTTGGAAAATGGTGATCAGGAAACAGTTGAAGGGACATTGACCTTTATTAGAGACTGTCAATTACCAGACTTTGGTAGTTACTTTACATTCGTTAAGAAATTATCAGAAGTGGTTAAATTAACCTTGGATGATCAGCAAAATGAAGCAGAAGAACTTTGGCAATCAACAGTTCATGCTTTGAAATTTATGGTTGATGATCGTTTCTGGCCAAGTTTTACATACTTGTCACAGCAATCGTATCACGAGTTTATCAAGCCAGTTATCGATTATCGTCGTGTGATCGATGCAAAATAATATGAAAAAAAGAGAGCAAGACAAAAATCGTTTCGTTGATTTTTGTCTTGCTTTCTTTTTAGCTTTTATCTACTTTATAAAGTTAGAATCATATGGCGGTGATCAATGTTGGCATCTTTGAAAACAGGACCTTCAGCAATGAACCCAAGTTTTTCATAAAAACCAATTGCTAATACTTGAGCACCTAAATCAAGTGTCTGCACCTGTGCTTGTTGGGCATCAGCAATAATTTGTTTTAGTAGGGTTGCGGCATAACCTTTACCACGAGCATCACGTAGTGTGGCAACACGTTGAATATGCCAATTTTTGGTCGCTTCATTAAT
Organism: Weissella paramesenteroides; assembly: GCF_051903945.1. Classification (GTDB taxonomy): domain Bacteria; phylum Bacillota; class Bacilli; order Lactobacillales; family Lactobacillaceae; genus Weissella; species Weissella paramesenteroides_A. The sequence continues at coordinate 21,059 of NZ_CP192268.1, forward strand.
AGCTACTCGAGCAGTTGTTACTGGCGTGTGTGATAGAAAACCAACATAGTGATTGGTTTGGTGATCAAGATTATCTATTTCAATAGTTGTTGGTACACCTTGTTCTTCGATGAAGACACGTTTGCGAATAGTTAGGGCAGCGTCGTTGATGGCACCAAGACCTTGCGCATGTTTAATTTCTAATTGATTTTCTGACATAATATGATCCCCGTTTAATGATGTTTTTATTATTTTAACGCATATTTCTTAATTTAGAAAAAGTCTAAGGTGTATCAATCAAAATTACGCTATAATGGAAAAGATTATTATTTTTGGAAGTAATGAAACAAGATTTAGAAAGAAGAGAACAGACAACTATGATGCATAAGGGTCGTTTTTCTTGGATCAATACACGTTTTGGTTTTGTTATGGTATTGATTGTATTGGTCTGGGCAAAAACACAACTAGCAAATATAATGGATTTTCATCTCTATTCAGGTGCATCTATTATTCAAGTAATCACCTTGTTGCTCAATCCAATACCGATTGCTGCGTTACTAATCGGAATAGCTTTTTATTTTCGGAAATCTAAGTTATTTTATCCCGTAGCAATTGTTATGTATCTTATCAATACACTGATGGTACATTTAAATATTATTTATTATCGTGAATTCACGGATTTTATGTCTGTGGCCACGATGCTGGGATATAACAAGGTTAATCAAGGGTTAGGCGCCTCTGGATTTGCGTTAACTAACATTCATGACCTACTGTACTGGATTGATGTACCTATTTTTATTGTATTGTTCTTATTAAAGAAGATACATTTTGATAAGCAAGCAACAACGAAATTCATGGGCTTTGCATTTTCAACTTTTGCAATTTTTGGTGCTATGACGGTACTAGTGCTAGGCGAGGCTGATCGTCCACAACTAATTACGCGCCAATTCGATAGTAAGATGTTAGTGAAATATTTGGGAATCGATACTTATACCGTGCTAGATGGCATTAAAACGCACGGTGTGACAGAGATGCGTAAATCAGCGAAAAAGTCTGACATTGATAATGTGTTATCGTATGTTAATAAACATTACGCGGATGCCAATGCAAAGTATGCTGGGATGGCTAAAGGAAAGAATGTTTTTGTGATTCATTTGGAATCATTCCAACAATTTTCGATTGATTTGAAAGTCAATAATCAAGCGGTCACACCAAATTTGAATAATATTTATCATTCAGATTCAACAATAGCCTTTGATAATTTCTTCCACCAGGTTGGACAGGGTAAGACTTCTGATGCTGAAAATATGCTAGAAACTTCAACGTTTGGCTTACCACAGGGATCGCTATTTGCTACCCAAGGGAATAATCAAACATTTGAAGCAATGCCTAATATTTTGAAACAAAATGGTGGTTATTCATCAGCAGTATTCCATGGTAATAATGCTAGCTTCTGGAACCGCAGTAATGTGTATAAGAATATGGGGTATCAATATTTCTTTGATGCTAGCTATTACGATACTTCTGGTGATAAGGCGACCGGATATGGTTTGAAGGATAAATTATTGTTCTATGATTCAATTCCATATTTGGAAAAAATGCAGCAGCCGTTCTATGCAAAGTACATTACAGTAACGAACCATTTCCCTTACAGTCTTGATGACGAAGATAAGGATCCTAATTTTACAACAACAAATACAGATTCAGACGTTGTTAACGGATATTTTGAAACAAATCATTATCTAGATCAGTCAATTGGTGAATTCTTTAACTATCTGAAGAAATCGGGATTATATAATAAATCAATTATTGTATTATATGGTGACCATTATGGTATTTCAAATTCTGAAAATAAGCAGTTAGCATCAGTATTAGGAAAAGATCCTAGTGATTGGAATGATTTTGATAATGCCCAATTACAACGTGTGCCATTTATGATTAATATTCCTGGTTGGCATGGTGGTGGTATTAATCACACATACGGTGGTGAGATCGATGTTATGCCAACATTGCTTCATCTTCTAGGTGTTAATACCAAGAAGTATGTACAGTTAGGGCAAGACTTACTAAGTACTAAGCGTCAACAAGTTGTTGCTTTCCGTGATAAGGACTTTGTCACATCGAAGTATACGTATACTAACCACGTGTTGTATGATAATGCCACAGGTGAAGCGATTAAAAATCCTTCTAAGAAGGTAAAAGCGCAAGTTGCTAAGTATAAACAAGAAGTTCGTCAACAATTAAGTGTTTCAGACAATTTGAACCAAAAAGATTTGTTACGTTTTTACAAACCAAAGGGTTATAAATCAGTCAATGCTTCGAACTACAATTACTCAAATGGACTTGCCAAACTACAAAGGCTTGATAAACAGTTAGGAACTGGTTCAACCTCATTATGGCATGAACGTGGTGACAAGAAATCACAATCGCTATATCAAACAGATGCACCAGAAAAGGATAAACCAAAGTCTGATACATCACGTATCCAACAGGTCAATCCAGACGGTGGTGATGATACTGATGGTGGCGATGATACGCCAAATCCATAATAGTAAGATAACGAGACAAAATCGTTTTGAAGTTGTTACATTGAGGCTTTAGACTTTGGAACGCGTCTAAGATCATCAATTTACCAAATTTAAATTGGTAGATTGGTGATTTTTTTAAATACTATCGTGAAAATGCTTGGATAGTTTTTGATTTAAAGTAAATTGTGCTGTTTTTAACGAAGTTGACAAATTTGTTAGATAACCTGACAATAAAGGCGATGATATTTGAAGGAGATAGATGATGGCATTTTCAGGAGAACATCACTTACGAATGAAAGCTTTAGCATCTGAATTGTTTCAATTCCGTATCGGTGAATTAGCGACTATGACTGGTGTGTCAACTCGCCAATTACGGTATTGGGAGAGTAAGGGCATTATTTCCTCATTAGAACGTGAGGGAGAACAAGATGCACGTGTCTATAATTATACGGCTTACGTTACCGTTGCTGCGATTAAGGAATTTTTAGATGATGGCTACACATTAAAAGGTGCTGTTAAAAAAACAAAAGAGTATCAAGAGAACTGGCAGGTCTTGCATGATGTGATGCATAATGCGGTAAAGGGCGTTGTTTTGTTAGACAATAAACCAGTGGTTGATTTGGGCTTTTTCGATGAAGATGAAACCCAGCGTTTGTATGCAACTATAGATAAAAACAACCAGGTGAAGTATTTAGTCCAAGCTTGGCCAAGTAATGCAGAGAGCATTGAATAGATAGAGGTTTCAGATTTTTGGAACGTGTTTATACTGTAAAACTAACATACTTTTAATTACTACTTTTTGGCACAAAAATTAGAGGCTGAGACAACATCTGTCTCAGCCTTTTTTTATAAAAGCGCAAAATCTTGTGAAGAACTGTTAAACTAATAATAGATTAAATAAAGAGGGATAATGTATGACAAATTGGCATAGTTTTTATAAACGACCATGGTCAGAACGTCTAACTATTTTGACCGATAATCAAAATTTAACGATTGATGAACAGCAATTAATACAGGACCAGTATGATGATATCGGTGCCCAACAAGTTGAAAATTATATTTATAATTTTGGTGTGCCGACAGGTCTATTATTACAATTACCAGTAGACGGTCAAGAATTTATTGTGCCTATGACAACTGAAGAGCCTAGTGTGATTGCGGCTGCTAATAATGGTGCTCGTATGATGCGACAAGGTTCTGGCGTGAAAACGAAACGACGGGAACATCTTATGCGTGGCCAGATTATGATTGTTAATCTATCGGACATGGCGGCACTGCAGCAATTCATCCAGCATCAGGAGTTACGATTGTTGCAAATTGCAAATGATGCTCATCCATCAATGGCGGCTCGTGGCGGTGGCGCAAAGCGGTTGACCATCGATGTGTTAGATGAAAAGACAGCGGCGGTCAATGTGTTGGTAGATACTAAAGAAGCTATGGGTGCAAATACAGTAAACACAATGGCAGAGGCTGTAGCAACACAATTACGCCAGCAAGGCTATCAGGTTTTGATGGCTATTTTGTCTAATTATGGCACAGAGGCGTTGGTGGAAGCAGAAGTAGCCATACCGGTGACGGCATTAGCAACGAAACAAGGGTTGTCAGGACAGGTGATTGCAGAAAAAATTGCCTCAGCAAGTTATTTAGAAGAATTATCCCCACATCGGGCAGTCACATCCAATAAGGGGATTTTGAATGGTATTGAAGCAGTTGTATTAGCAAGTGGAAATGATACAAGGGCTGTTAATGCTGCTTTGCACGCATATGCCGCACATACTGGTCAATACAGTGGTTTGATCTCATGGCAAGTAGAACATGATCAATTAGTTGGTCGTACTGTCATGCCAATGTCTATTGGTGTTGTTGGCGGATCGATTGGTATCGTGCCAGCAGTGAAATTAAATCACCATATTATGGGCAATCCAAGTGCAGAACAATTAGCAGGTATTATCATTGCCACTGGATTAGCACAGAATTTAGCAGCTTTGCGAGCACTTGTTTCAACGGGTATTCAGGCAGGTCATATGGCTTTGCAAGCGAAATCACTGGCTATACAAGTCGGCGCAAAGAGTGATGAAGTTGAACAGCTAGTGGCGCAGCTAAATCAAACTAATCAGATCAACGCAGCGATGGCGCGTCAATTATTACAGAAGATGCGTGATTCACACGCAGAGAACTAAAGATAGGACAGAAAAAATGAAATTTGCGAAAGAAACAATGACATTGTTAGACCAGGTCAATGCACTATATCCTGGCTCAGTTGTCTTACGAGGTAACGAAGACGCTAGTGGCATAATTACTCACGATCAAGTATCAACATCAATGTTAGGTACACGACTAATGGTTGAAGTAAATGATGGGACTGCACCTGATTTTTTGGCAACATCAGAATTATTGCTGATGCTTTTGACATTGAACGGGTACCCACAGGTTTATTTCCAATTGAAAGATGATGATGTGGAATTAACGAACCAATTAATGGTTATGGCAACCTATCTTTATCAACCAGCATTACGTGCCATTGTTTATCGTGAGCAGGCAGCGCATGGGTTACTTACGGATGATGTTGTGGAAGGCGTAGTTACTGGTGTACAGCAGACGATTTCAAAAGAGACTGCGGATGATAATGGCGAAGCAGCACTACGATTATTGACATTATTAGATTTCCAAGTATTTTTGCATGCTGTGCCAAATGATACGACGGCAATCGTTGAAAAACTAGCGGCACTTTATCCAAAATCATGGTCAGCAGCTGAAAAAATAGCAATTGCCATGAAGATTGATGATATTAAAGATCCATTTAGCGTTCATCGTGCAGTTGTGACAGCTTTTTCAATGTTTGATGAGCAAATGGTTGCTTGGGACTTGCCAGAAATTTATGCTAGCGAATTTGCAACATTGACACCAGTTCTATCGGAACGTCAATTACGGTTACCACTCGCGCAAGTATTTGATATCAAGCACATGACAATGAAAGATCGTCATACAGATAAAGATGCTTATGCAGGATTATTAAAGGCCTCAGGTCAAAATAGTTTTGTACTTACTGCACCAGAAGATAAAATGGCTGACTTTTTTAAGGAACTCTATCAAACACCTGTTAAAGAGGTACTGACTAAACTTGGACAACCATTTGCAATGCGATAGGAGGAAGTGATGGTATTGGTAACATCAGATGTACAACAACTATTTGATGATGCAAAAAATATTGTTTTTTTGACGGGTGCAGGTGTATCTACTGCTTCAGGTATTCCGGATTACCGATCAAAAGGTGGTATCTATGATGGTATGACATTACGTCCCGAGTATTTATTGAGTACAGAGGCATTAGCAAAAGAACCAGAGAAAATGTATGCGTTTGCTAAGGAAAACATGTATTTTCCAGATGCACAACCAAATATTATTCACCAAAAAATGGCTGAATTGACGCAAAAGAATCGTGCACGTATTATTACGCAAAATGTTGATGGCTTGCACTTAAAGGCTGGGGCTAAGAATGTTATTGAATTCCACGGGTCACTTTATAACATTTACGCAACGAAGGATGGTAAACCTAGTGATGTGAATACCTATTTACATTCACTTTATCGTGAAGATGGTGCGTTATTACGACCAGCAATTACATTGTATGGCGAGATTCCATTTAGAGTGGATGAGGCAGCCCAATGGATGTCGCAAGCAGATTTGGTTGTAATCGTTGGGACTAGCTTTGTTGTTTACCCATTTGCCGGCTTGCTACAGTATGCTCGTCCGAATGTACCGATACTAGCAGTTAATTTGGAGAAAATTCCTGCACCAGCTCATGTTGAGCAAATCGTTGGGGATGCACGCAAGTTTTTCTCAGAATTGCAAGTATAGGGTGTGCTTGTTAGCAATTATACTAATTGTTATTACAGTAAGAATTCAATCTCTATAGAGCACGTTTAAGGTCATTGATCTGCCAAATTTATATAGGTAGATTGATGGCTTTTTCGTTATATAAAATCACAACTGATGTTCCAGACTCTTTCTGTTCAATAAGTCATAATTTTATATAATGTTCGTAAAAAAATAAAAACGATAATCTATTGACGAACATTATGATTGCTGGTATGATATTTAAGTGGTCGTGTGAGACAACTTGGTTACTAAAACTATTAATTAATAATTATATTAATTAATAGTTGACAATCATTTGATTGTACTGTAATATTAATTAAGTTGTCAGCGAGACGACAAAGATGTAGATCATTGAAAACTGAATATCGTTTCGATGAAACAAATGTGTAGGGTCATCAAGTATTTTACTTGATACAAAAACATTTGCGAAGTCAATTCGCTAGTAAATTCGTTTAACTTCTGTTAAACAACAAATAACAAATGAGTTATACTCAAGCTTTTAAAATGAGAGTTTGATCCTGGCTCAGGATGAACGCTGGCGGCGTGCCTAATACATGCAAGTCGAACGCTTTGTCTTTAACTGATATGAAGAGCTTGCTCTGATTTGATTTTATCTGACAAAGAGTGGCGAACGGGTGAGTAACACGTGGGTAACCTACCTCTTAGCAGGGGATAACATTTGGAAACAAGTGCTAATACCGTATAATACCAACAACCGCATGGTTGTTGGTTGAAAGATGGTTCTGCTATCACTAAGAGATGGACCCGCGGTGCATTAGCTAGTTGGTAAGGTAACGGCTTACCAAGGCAATGATGCATAGCCGAGTTGAGAGACTGATCGGCCACAATGGGACTGAGACACGGCCCATACTCCTACGGGAGGCAGCAGTAGGGAATCTTCCACAATGGGCGCAAGCCTGATGGAGCAACGCCGCGTGTGTGATGAAGGGTTTCGGCTCGTAAAACACTGTTATAAGAGAAGAACGGCACTGAGAGTAACTGTTCAGTGTGTGACGGTATCTTACCAGAAAGGAACGGCTAAATACGTGCCAGCAGCCGCGGTAATACGTATGTTCCAAGCGTTATCCGGATTTATTGGGCGTAAAGCGAGCGCAGACGGTTATTTAAGTCTGAAGTGAAAGCCCTCAGCTCAACTGAGGAATGGCTTTGGAAACTGGATGACTTGAGTGCAGTAGAGGAAAGTGGAACTCCATGTGTAGCGGTGAAATGCGTAGATATATGGAAGAACACCAGTGGCGAAGGCGGCTTTCTGGACTGTAACTGACGTTGAGGCTCGAAAGTGTGGGTAGCAAACAGGATTAGATACCCTGGTAGTCCACACCGTAAACGATGAGTGCTAGATGTTCGAGGGTTTCCGCCCTTGAGTGTCGCAGCTAACGCATTAAGCACTCCGCCTGGGGAGTACGACCGCAAGGTTGAAACTCAAAGGAATTGACGGGGACCCGCACAAGCGGTGGAGCATGTGGTTTAATTCGAAGCAACGCGAAGAACCTTACCAGGTCTTGACATCCCTTGCTAATCCTAGAAATAGGACGTTCCCTTCGGGGACAAGGTGACAGGTGGTGCATGGTTGTCGTCAGCTCGTGTCGTGAGATGTTGGGTTAAGTCCCGCAACGAGCGCAACCCTTATTATTAGTTGCCAGCATTCAGTTGGGCACTCTAGTGAGACTGCCGGTGACAAACCGGAGGAAGGTGGGGATGACGTCAAATCATCATGCCCCTTATGACCTGGGCTACACACGTGCTACAATGGCATATACAACGAGTCGCCAACCCGCGAGGGTGCGCTAATCTCTTAAAGTATGTCTCAGTTCGGATTGTAGGCTGCAACTCGCCTACATGAAGTCGGAATCGCTAGTAATCGCGGATCAGCACGCCGCGGTGAATACGTTCCCGGGTCTTGTACACACCGCCCGTCACACCATGAGAGTTTGTAACACCCAAAGCCGGTGGGGTAACCTTTTAGGAGCCAGCCGTCTAAGGTGGGACAGATGATTAGGGTGAAGTCGTAACAAGGTAGCCGTAGGAGAACCTGCGGCTGGATCACCTCCTTTCTAAGGAAAATCGGAAGCCTACACATTCAACGAAACGATATTTAGTTTTGAGTGATTTACACTCAATGAAGACAGAGAGTCGAATCTCTGGGACTGTAGCTCAGCTGGTTAGAGCGCACCCCTGATAAGGGTGAGGTCGGAGGTTCGAGTCCTCTCAGTCCCATGATATGGGGAATTAGCTCAGCTGGGAGAGCACCTGCTTTGCAAGCAGGGGGTCATCGGTTCGAACCCGATATTCTCCATAACAACCATCTGGTTGTTAATTAGTTCTTTGAAAACTGAATCATAATTGTAAATTTTTAAATTCATTATAATTGATCAAATCAATTAAATTGAGCCGAAAAAATACACCGCGTAATTTTTTGAGTTTTTTAAATAAGTTTAAAATCGCTTGTGACCATTGAGTCACAATACTCAAACGAAATCATCAACGAAAGTTGATCGGTTAAGTTATTAAGGGCGCATGGTGAATGCCTTGGCACTAGGAGCCGATGAAGGACGGGACTAACACCGATATGCCTCGGGGAGCTGTAAGTAAGCTGTGATCCGGGGATTTCCGAATGGGGGAACCCAACTTGTGATGCAAGTTATCGTTTAATGAATACATAGTTAAACGAAGGTAGACGTTGTGAACTGAAACATCTCATTAGCAACAGGAGAAGAAAGAAAAATCGATTCCGTCAGTAGCGGCGAGCGAACGCGGAGGAGCCCAAACCAGAGTGCTTGCACTCTGGGGTTGTAGGACTACCGTTGTGGAGTTACAAATTTGTTTATTAGCAGAATCAGCTGGGAAGCTGAGCGAAACAGGGTGATAGCCCCGTATGCGAAAGTAAGCAAACTCCCGTGTAGGATCCTGAGTACGGCCGGACACGTGAAATCCGGTCGGAAACTGCGAGGACCATCTCGTAAGGCTAAATACTCCCTAGTGACCGATAGTGAACCAGTACCGTGAGGGAAAGGTGAAAAGCACCCCGGAAGGGGAGTGAAAAAGTTCCTGAAACCATGTGCCTACAACAAGTTAGAGCCCGTTAATGGGTGATAGCGTGCCTTTTGTAGAATGAACCGGCGAGTTACGATACCATGCAAGGTTAAGGTGGAAAGACCGGAGCCGTAGCGAAAGCGAGTCTGAAATGGGCGTTTTAGTATGTTGTTGTAGACCCGAAACCAGGTGACCTACCCATGTCCAGGGTGAAGGTGCGGTAAAACGCACTGGAGGCCCGAACCCGTACATGTTGAAAAATGTTGGGATGAGGTGTGGGTAGCGGTGAAATTCCAATCGAACTTGGAGATAGCTGGTTCTCTCCGAAATAGCTTTAGGGCTAGCCTCGGAAGATAGCGTGTTGGAGGTAGAGCACTGTTTTGGTGCGGGGCCCATCTCGGGTTACTAAATTAAGATAAACTCCGAATGCCAATCACGTATGTCCGGGAGTCAGACAGTGAGTGATAAGATCCATTGTCGAAAGGGGAACAGCCCAGATCGTCAGTTAAGGTCCCTAAGTGTGTGTTAAGTGGAAAAGGATGTGAAGTTGCATAGACAACTAGGATGTTGGCTCAGAAGCAGCCACCATTTAAAGAGTGCGTAATAGCTCACTAGTCGAGTGATTCTGCGCCGAAAATGTACCGGGGCTAAACACACCACCGAAACTACGGGTGCCACATTAGTGGCGCGATAGGAGAGCGTTCTAAGGGCAATGAAGTCAGACCGTGAGGACTGGTGGAGCGCTTAGAAGTGAGAATGCCGGTATGAGTAGCGAAAGACAGGTGAGAATCCTGTCCACCGTATGACTAAGGTTTCCTGGGGAAGGCTCGTCCTCCCAGGGTTAGTCGGGACCTAAGGCGAGGCCGAAAGGCGTAGTCGATGGCTAACAGGTTGAGATTCCTGTACCAGGTGAACATGTTTGAACGATGGAGGGACGCAGAAGGCTAACAGAACCCAGCGGCTGGAAATGCTGGGCCAAGCAACAAGTCTTAGTGTGAGTCAAATGCTTGCACTTATACGGACAAGTTGTGATGGGGACCGAAATAAAGTAGGGAAGTCTGTGATGTCACGCTGCCGAGAAAAGCTTCTAGTTAGTGTTTACCTGCCCGTACCGCAAACCGACACAGGTAGTCGAGGAGAGCATCCTAAGGTGAGCGAGTGAACTCTCGTTAAGGAACTCGGCAAAATGACCCCGTAACTTCGGGAGAAGGGGTGCTCAGCGCAAGCTGAGCCGCAGTGAATAGGCCCAGGCGACTGTTTATCAAAAACACAGGTTTCTGCAAAATCGTAAGATGACGTATAGGGGCTGACGCCTGCCCGGTGCTGGAAGGTTAAAAGGAGTGCTTAGCTTCGGCGAAGGTACGAATTGAAGCCCCAGTAAACGGCGGCCGTAACTATAACGGTCCTAAGGTAGCGAAATTCCTTGTCGGGTAAGTTCCGACCCGCACGAAAGGCGTAACGATCTGGGCGCTGTCTCAACGAGAGACTCGGTGAAATTTAAAGACCCGTGAAGATGCGGGTTACCCGCGACAGGACGGAAAGACCCCATGGAGCTTTACTGTAGCTTGATATTGAGTGTTTGTGCAGCTTGTACAGCATAGGTAGGAGCCGTAGAAATCGGGACGCTAGTTTCGATGGAGGCAAACGTGGGATACTACCCTCGTTGTATGAACACTCTAACTCACACCACTAAGCGTGGTGGAAGACAGTGTCTGGCAGGCAGTTTGACTGGGGCGGTCGCCTCCTAAAAGGTAACGGAGGCGCCCAAAGGTTCCCTCAGAATGGTTGGAAATCATTCGCAGAGTGTAAAGGCACAAGGGAGCTTGACTGTGAGACTTACCAGTCGAGCAGGTACGAAAGTAGGGCTTAGTGATCCGGTGGTTCCGCATGGAAGGGCCATCGCTCAACGGACAAAAGCTACCCTGGGGATAACAGGCTTATCTCCCCCAAGAGTCCACATCGACGGGGAGGTTTGGCACCTCGATGTCGGCTCATCGCATCCTGGGGCTGTAGTCGGTCCCAAGGGTTGGGCTGTTCGCCCATTAAAGCGGTACGCGAGCTGGGTTCAGAACGTCGTGAGACAGTTCGGTCCCTATCCGTCGCGGGCGTAGGAAATTTGAGAGGAGCTGCCCTTAGTACGAGAGGACCGGGGTGGACGTACCACTGGTGTATCAGTTGTTCCGCCAGGAGCATCGCTGAGTAGCTATGTACGGATGAGATAAACGCTGAAAGCATCTAAGTGTGAAACTCGCCTCGAGATGAGATTTCCCATTCAGAAATGAAGTAAGACCCCTCAGAGATGATGAGGTAGATAGGCTAGAAGTGGACGTGCGGTGACGCATGGAGCGGACTAGTACTAATGGTTCGAGGACTTAACCAAGTAGCAAGTGGTGTAAGGCAAGAAAAACGCAATTATGATTCAGTTTTGAGGGAACTAAGTTCACTCAATAAAAACGTGTCGTGATGATGGCACTGAGGTCACACCTGTTCCCATACCGAACACAGTAGTTAAGCTCAGTAGCGCCAAAAGTAGTTGGAGGATCGCCTCCTGCGAGGATAGGACATCGCGATGCAAATGAAAGCAGCTCACAGTAAAATGTGAGCTGCTTTTTTGTATAAATTATAAGCCTGTAATTTTTATAGCATAAACGCGTTCCAAAAGTCTGAAGCCTCAATATAACGTAATTTATGCTATATTGAGGCTTCAAAACAATTTTTGGAACGCGCTCTCTATACTAACTTAAAAATGTGGTCGTTGGCCGTCACCAAATCCACCATGAAAATGATGTGGATGTGGATGTCCATGATGGTGGGCATGTTCTGCATCTAACATACGTGAACGCTCACGTTCAAAACGGGCACTCATTCTATCGAAGTGATTCCAACGTTCATCATCACTAAATACATCATGTAATTGCTTTTTAAAGTCGTCATTTGAAATATTATCTATTAATCTTGTAAGATAACTATCAAAATTCGTCAGTTCCTCGTCAGTGAAGTCTTTAAACAAGGCATCTTGCAATGACTGTCCCGTTGCATTACTTTCGATTAAGCTTTCACGTCCTTTATCAGTTAGTTTTAAATAATTGATTCGAGAATCCGTGCCAGATTTTTCACGCGTAACCATACCACTGTCCTCCAATTTCTTAACGATCTGTGAGACACTTGAGGGTTTGATATCAAATTTTTCTGATAGGTAACTTGCAGTTACGTTCTCAGTAGTTGATAAAATTTTTAATGTTTCAATTGACTTGTCATTCCGTGTATCTATTTTTGTAGAAAAGACAACATATGGTTGATGAGCAATAGTCAAAATATTTTTGATAATAGTTTCTTTTTTCATAATATCCTCCATTGGGTTTGTTTTATTATTTAGTTCGCTAATATATTAACTAACTAAATAATAAAACAAGTTAGTTAGATTGTCAAATATTAAACTAAGTATTAATGGACAAATTAATTTAGAATTTGATTTTTCAGCGAGAAGTTCTAAACTTTGCTATAATTATTGTCAGACAAACAATATAGATACTAAATTAACACCTTACTCATTTGTAAGGTGGGAGGTAAAACGGAACATGGCAGAAGAGAAAAAAACTTTTTACATTACGACACCAATCTACTATCCATCTGGTAAATTGCATATTGGTAATACATACACGACAGTGCTTGCTGATGCAGCAGCACGTTACCACCGCTTGTTAAATGAAGATGTATATTTCCTAACAGGAACTGATGAACACGGGCTAAAGATTGAGCAAAAAGCAGAAAAGCTAAATATTTCACCAAAAGAATATGTAGATCAGATGGCCACAGATATTAAAAAATTATGGTCTGATTTGGAAATCAGTAACGATGGATTTATCCGAACAACTGATGATTATCATGAAAAAGCAGTTCAAAAGATTTTCCAGAAGTTTTTAGATCAAGGTGACATCTACAAAGGCCAATATGAAGGTTGGTATTCAGTTGATGATGAAGAGTATTTTACAGAGTCACAATTAGCTGAAGTATATCGTGATGATGATGGTAATGTGATTGGTGGGAAAGCACCTTCTGGTCATGAAGTTGAATTAGTAAAGGAAGAGTCATATTTCTTCAATATGAGCAAGTATGCTGATTGGCTACTTGATTACTATAAGACACACCCTAACTTCATTCAGCCTTCTGCTCGTATGAATGAAATGATCAAGAACTTTATTGAACCCGGTTTGGAAGACTTAGCTGTGACACGTACAGCATTTAAGTGGGGTGTTCCTGTAGCATCAGATCCAGATCATGTAGTTTATGTGTGGATTGATGCATTATCTAATTACATTACCAAGTTAGGTTATATGTCTGATGACACCACCATGTTTGATAAATATTGGCCAGCTAATGTGCATCTAGTTGGTAAAGAAATTGTTCGTTTCCACACCATTTACTGGCCAATTATGCTACATGCATTGGGTCTAGAATTACCAGAAACAATTGTTGGTCATGGTTGGTTGACGATGCGTGATGGTAAGATGTCAAAGTCTAAGGGAAATGTTGTTTATCCAGACACATTGGCTGATCGCTATGGTATTGATGCTGTTCGTTACTATTTGCTTCGTGCAATGCCGTTTGGAAATGATGGTATCTTTACACCAGAAGATTTTGTGTCAAAGTTAAACTATGACTTGGCAAATGATTTGGGTAATTTGCTAAATCGTACGGTTGCGATGATTAATAAATATGAAGACGGTGTAATTCCTAAACTAAATACAGGATTGACTGATTTTGATCGCGAATTAGTACAGACAGCTCAAGACACAATTGCAACGTATAATGCTAATATGCAATCAATGCATACTGCGGATGCTTTGGCAGCAATCTGGCAACTTATTTCACGTGCTAATAAGTACATTGATGAAACAACACCATGGACCTTAGCTAAAGATGACAGCCAAGCAGATGTTTTGGCATCAGTTATGGCACACTTAGCCGCTGCGCTTCGTGTTGTTGCTATCCTATTACAACCAATTTTGACACAGGCACCACAAAAGATTTTCCAACAATTAGGTTTGCAAGATTCTAATGTACAAATTTCTGAATTACAATTTGAAGATTTACCTACGGGTGGCAAGGTTGTTGAAAAAGGTCAACCTATTTTCCCACGTGTTGATGTTGAGGCTGAAGTTGAATACATTCGTAACAACATGACAGGTAACGGTGGCAAGCAGACACGCTCAAGTACTAATCCAAAGGCACCAAAGAAGATAACAACCAAGGACGAGATTGTGTTTGATGACTTTGATAAGGTTGAGTTACGTGTTGCTGAAATCAAAGAAGTATCAGAAGTTGAAAAATCTAACAAGCTCTTACGCTTTAAGTTGGATGATGGTTCAGCTGATGGGCGAACAATCCTATCCGGAATTAAAAAATTCTATCCAGAATATGGAAAATTAGTTGGTAAGAAAGTTGCTTATGTTGCTAACCTAAAACCACGTAAGATGATGGGTGAGCTATCTGAAGGAATGTTACTTTCCGCAGAAAAAGATGGTAAGGTAACCTTATCAATTTTACCGGATGAGATTGCGGCTGGTTCAGAATTAGGATAATTATTTATATCTATTGAATGATTAAAAGGATTGGGATTTTTCTCAATCCTTTTTTATTAAAACGGTCTACCAAATCCGAGGAGGAGATTGTTATGGCGACATTTTATGCATTAGCCTATGTATGTTTAACGATTATTATTGCTAATTTTTTAACACAAGCATTTCCAAAAATGCCCCAAGCTCTCTGGCAAATTATTGGCGGTATTTTATTGGCTAGTTTACCGATGATCAATAAGTTTGTGATTATGTTAGATCCCGAATGGTTTATGATGTTAGTCATTGCACCATTATTGTTTTATGAAGGGCAGCGAACACAAGCAAAGTTAATTTCAAGACATTTTCGTTCAATTATTGAATTAGCAGGTGTCTTGGCGGTCTTAACAGTTGTTGTTTTAATGACTTTTGGTCATTTTGCAATTGGTTGGGCTTTGCCATTTGCGTTAGCGTTGGCAGCAATTGTTACACCAACTGATGCAACTGCCCTTGAATCAGTTACAAACGGATTGGACATGCCAAAGAATATTAAAAGATCGCTGAGTTTGGAATCTTTGTTTAATGATGCAACTGGATTGGTTATTTTAGAGTTAGCGATTTTGTGGATGAATACAGGAAAGTTTTCTTTCGTGCATGGATTTGGTCAATTCTTGATTGTTGCATTAGGTGGTGTTATTGCGGGTGGCGTTGCTGGATTTATATATATATATATCCGTCAACACCTATTAAAAGGGGAGTTTGACGATACAGTTGCA
Organism: Weissella paramesenteroides; assembly: GCF_051903945.1. Lineage (GTDB taxonomy): Bacteria > Bacillota > Bacilli > Lactobacillales > Lactobacillaceae > Weissella > Weissella paramesenteroides_A. Next base: position 36,830 of record NZ_CP192268.1, read on the forward strand.
CATGTTTTAATATATTTTATTGCACCAATCATAGTTTTTGGAATCGCAGAACATGTTTTGGGCGTCTCAGGAATTATTGCTGTTGTTGTGATGGGTGTGATGTCAAATATTGAGCAACAACAAACACAATTTATGGCGCCAAAATTAAATCATTTAACGTTGCAACTAACGGATATTATTGCACAACTCCTAAATGGATTAGTATTTGTATTGCTAGGTACATCACTGGTTAAGGTTGCAAAAGAGTACATTCTTCAACCAGTTAGAACATGGTTAACGCTGATTGGTGTGGGGTTAGCATTATATATTGTTATGACGGCGTTTAGATATCTTGCACGACGTTACAGTGATCGGCGTAGCAATGATCCAAATACTAAAATGAATAGTTTTGTATTTGCTATTGGTGGTGTTCATGGAGCGGTTACGATGTCAATGGCGTTCTCATTACCATTTACATTAAGTCATGGTGTTGCTTTCACGGAAAGAAATGACTTGTTATTGGTTGCATCGACTGTCATCATTTTGAGTTTGCTAGTGCCAGTAATTTTGTTACCTAAATTATTAAAGCGGTCAGCACCTTCTTTTGAAGAATCGGCATATTTCCAAGTGCATACAAGCATGGTAAATGCGGCCATTACCTATGTTGGTGATGTTGAGGCCTCTCAAAACACAAAGCATGAGGTTATGAAACAATTGCAAGATCAGCTTGGCTACGGTGATTTACAAATAAACAAATCCGAACGTAAGCAAGCGTACCGTACGTTATTTGAGGTTGCTGATAATGCAATGGCGAAAGCTACTGATAATAATGAAGTTTCAGATCAGGCGCTCACATTATATAACCGTATGCAATCGTTACAAAATGGTTATGGAAAAATTGGTAAGCACCGATTCAAAATTTGGCAGGGGATTATTAAGCGATTGTTTATCCATAAATCAATCAATAATCAAAGGTTGCGAGCATATAGTCATAGTCAAGCTGTAGAAGAAGTGATTAACATCATGAATGTTGCAATGACGGATTATATACAACAACTACCAAAGGAGACAGATAATCCACGACAATTAATTGCTTTACGAAACGCTTATACACAACAACAAGCAATGCTACAAAATCAAAAATCAAATTCAGCAGACCAACAACGTATTTTATTGGAAGCCTTTCAAGTTGAATTAAATTATATCCAAGAACAACGTGTGAGTGGCGAGAGTAATCCAAATTTGCTAAAAACACTGTATGATGAAGTGGTTAATGCGGAAGCAATTACATTGGCAAATAGCATCGAAGAATAAATGGCTAAAAAACGAAATTACTATGTTGTGGCATTGGCTGTCGTGTTATGCTTAATACACTGGTATGAGTGAGTTTTTTGGTATTTTTAAAAGACATTTGCTAGAATGATAGAGGTCTAGCATTAAAAAATAAAGAAAAAATAAGTAATGATACAGAGGAGTCGAAATGGCAATTTATAATTCTGGTAATCAGCCAGCAGATGGCTATGATACACATACACATTTGAATGATGATACATTCTGGCACGATGTTGCTGCTTACTGGGCACGTGCACGTGAATTTCGAATTGTCGAAATGAATATTGTGGGCTATGATATGCAATCAAATGAACGTGCGCTTCAATTAGCTCGTGAATTTAAGGGCATGCATGCGATTATTGGATGGCAGCCTGAAGACATTTCAGAAATTAAGGATGACACATTAGCTGTTTATCGCGAACAATTACAAGATGATCATGTTATCGGTGTTGGTGAAACGGGTTTAGATTATTATTGGGATGAAAATCCATCAGCAACTAGTCAAAAAGAAGCTTTCCGTCAACAATTAGCATTGGCGCGTGAATTCAAACTACCAGTGACAGTTCATACACGTAATGCGATGAATGATACGTACAACCTATTAACAGAGGCCCATGTTGAAGAATTTGGTGGTGTTATGCACTCATTTACGGGAACACCAGAGGAAGCGAAACAGTTTCTTGACTTAGGCATGTATATTTCATTCTCGGGGATTGCAACATTTAAGAATGCTAAGGATGTCCAAGAGACAGTTAAGTCAGTACCTTTGGATAGATTGTTGGTAGAAACAGATGCGCCGTATTTGGCACCCACACCTATGCGTGGTAAACCTAATGAACCGATGTATGTACATTATACAATTGCATATATTGCTGAGCTATTAGGCAAAAGTTACGATGAAATTGCTGAAATTACGACAAATAATGCCCATCGCTTATGGCATTTAGATCAAAAGTAGATGAAAATTAGAGAAGTTATTGTCGTAGAAGGACGTGCAGATACGGAAGCACTTCGACGGGCAGTTGTTGCTGATACGATTGAGACAAATGGGTCTGCATTAAACGAGCAGACGGTTGCAGCAATCAAACAAGCGTCTGAAACGAGAGGCGTGATTATATTTACTGATCCCGATTTCAATGGTGAACGTTTACGAAAATTAATTAGTAAATCTGTTCCTGAAGCAAAACATGCTTTTTTGACCAAAGATGAAGCTGGACGCTTAATTAAGCATCATAGTCTAGGTATTGAATATGCCACACCAGAGACTTTACGCGCAGCACTAAAATCAGTTTATACTGCTGAAACTGCTACCGTAACATCTGACATTACGTTATCGGATTTACACCATTTGGGATTGATTGCTGGTCGTGAATCTGCCAAGCGCCGTGAGCATGTAGCTGAGAAAATGGGGCTAGGATACGTTAATGGCAAACAATTAATGAATCGATTAACAATGTTTGGTATTAAAAAGCAAACCTTGTTAAAGGTTTTGAAAGAATTAGATGAGGAAAAATAATGACAGATGTACCAGATATTGCGACGCCAATGCGGACGCAAGCCATTATGAATAGTTTTGGTATTAATACTAAAAAGTCTTTAGGTCAAAATTTTTTGACTGATATTAATATACTAAAAAACATTGTTGCAGCTGGGGATGTACAACCAACGGACAATGTTATTGAAATTGGGCCAGGAATTGGAGCTTTAACAGAACAATTAGCGCGGGCAGCTAAACAAGTTGTCGCATTTGAAATTGATGATCGTTTAATTCCGGTTTTGGAACATACAATGGCACCATATGATAACGTGACAGTGGTCAATCAAGATATTTTAACGGTTGATTTAGAACAAGCAATTAAAGAACATTTTACTGATCCTGAGGCGCCATTAAAGCTTGTTGCGAATCTACCTTATTACATCACAACGCCAATTTTGATGCAGGTATTACAGTCGGATGTAAAATTTGCAAATATTGTGGTGATGATGCAAAAAGAAGTGGCTAGCCGGTTGTCAGCCGAGGTCGGGACAAAAGATTATGGTGCGCTAACTTTGGCAGTACAATATCGCATGAATGCAACGCTAGCATTTACAGTCTCACGAACAGCATTTGTCCCTAATCCAAATGTAGATTCCGCAATTATTTCTTTGACACCACGGGAACCATTAAAAGTCCTACCACATAATGAAAAGCAACTATTTAACTTATTTAAAGTAGGCTTTACAATGCGTCGCAAGACACTATGGAATAATTTGATTACAGCCTTTGGTAAGGATGATGTGATGAAGGCGAAATTAACAGCAGCACTAGCTGACATTGATTTAGATCCACGAATTAGAGCCGAAAAATTGTCATTAGAAAAATTTATTGATTTACACAATGCTTTAGTAAAAACAGGTGTGTACAGTAAGTAGCGCTGTTTGGTATAATCATAATTAGAACTAATTTTGAAAGAAGGTATATCATGGATTCCGGTCCGTCTATTATCACTAACTTAGTGATTATTATAATTATTTTGCTGTTAGCTGTTTTGTTCACTTTAACGGAGTATTCTTTAGTTAAAGTGCGTCCAAGTTCTTTGCGTGCGATGCAAGAAGCACGTGAGAAACCTTCAGGTAAGATTTCTCATGCATTGAACATGTTGGATCATTTATCAGAGTATCTATCAACTGCTCAGGTCGGCATTACATTGACGTCATTGATTTTAGGTTGGTTGGGTGAAGATTTCATCGCCACACTTATTATTAATGCAGAAATATTGCCAGCTGCGATTGCGCATAGTGTGTCATCTGTGGCTGCTATTTTGATTTTTACATTCATACACGCGGTGTTTACGGATTTGGTTCCTAAGAATATTGCGATTGATCAACCGGTCAAGATGTTGTTAGCAATTGTACGTCCAGTGATGTTTTTCCACGTTATTCTATATCCATTAATTTGGTTATTTGATCGTGCAGCTGCATTTTTTACCAAAATTTTGGGGTTCAGTGCACATCCTGATGAAGACATTTATTCAGAAGCCGAGATTCTGTCACTATCAAGAGATGCTGCCGATGCGGGTGAGCTTGATGAGGAAGACTTGACTTTCATGAAGCGTGCCTTTGCAATGAATGATAAAGAAGCAATTGATATTATGATTGATCGAACACAATTAACGGTTGTTAATGTGACGGATTCTATTTCAGATGCTTTGAATTTGTATTTGGAAGAAAAGTTTTCAAGAATGCCAGTAGTTGCAGACAATGATAAGGATAAGATTCTAGGCTACGTCTTCTCATATGATTTAGTACGTCAAGGACGTATTAGTCCAGATGCTTCTATTCGAACTGTTTTGCGTAATTTACCGGTTGTCTCTGAAACACAACCAATTACAGAAGTTTTACAAGAAATGATTGAGCATCGTGCACCTATCGTTGTTGTAAAGGATGAATTCGGTGGTACGTCAGGAATTGTTACTGATAAAGATATTTATGAAGAATTATTCGGTTCTGTTCGTGATGAAGTGGATGATGTTGCTGATGACCTAGTTGAAAAATTAGGTTCTGATGCGGCAGGTAACATGCATTACAAAGTATCTGGTAAAATGACGCTATACGATTTTGAGCGTTTCTTTAAAACAGAAATTCAATCTTTCGAAAACTCAGAAAAGGTTACTTTGACAGGATATGTGTTAGATGAACATCCAAACTTCCAAGTTGGTCAAGGTATTCGTATTGCAAACTTTGAGATTACAGCACTTGATTTTAAAGACGCTTATATCGAAGAATTCGAAGTTGTTGCATTACCAATTGAGCAAGAGGAAGATGCAGAAGAAGTCAATGAAAAGTCAGTACGTGCTTAATTGACTAACTCATGAAACGCTCGATAAGTGTCGGGTGTTTTTTGCTATAATTTGCTTTATAAACAACTATATTCGAAAGTAGGAAATTAATTTGAGTGAAGGAAGATTAATTCTATCAATTATTGTGATAATCTTAGTGTTAATGTTCGCAGCATTGTGTGTTTCGGCAGAATTTGCTTTAGTAAAAGTTCGGCGCAGCGCATTAGTCGAGTTGCAAGAGGCACGTGAACGACCATCGCGTAAAATTGCGGCTACAATTCACATGATTGATAATTTAAATGAGTATTTGTCAACAACCCAGGTTGGTATTACAGTTACTGGATTGGTACTAGGTTGGATGGGTGAAGAAACCATTGCCCATTTATTACTAATTGGTGGTGTGCTAAAAGAGATGACCGGACCTAGTGCAGCAGCGATTGCATCAATTGTGGCATTAATTTTGTTAACCTACATCGAAGTGGTGTTGACTGAATTAGTACCAAAAAATGTATCAATCGAATTTCCTGTCAAGGTTGCGTTATTTGTTTCTGGACCCTTACGTTTTTTCCATGTGATTTTCTATCCGTTTGTTTGGTTGTTAAATAAATCAGCAACTGGTGTCACTCATTTGATGGGACTACGTACGGCTTCCGAAGAAAACGAAGTCTATTCAGAAGCAGAAATTCTGAGCTTGTCACGTAATGCGGCACGGCTTGGACAGTTACAAGATGAAGACTATGTCTTTATGGAACGTGCCTTTGAAATGAATGATAAAGTGGTCAATGATATTATGATTGATCGTACCCAATTATTCGTTGTAGATGTTCAAGATAATATTGATGACGCTTTACATGCCTATTTTGAAACCAAACACTCACGCTTTCCAGTCGTAGCGGATGGTGATAAAGATAAGATTCTAGGCTATGTTTTTAATTACGACATTATGCGTCAAGCAGAAGTTGACCGTCAGGCACCTGTTCGTAAAATTATCCGTAATATGCCAAATGTACCTGAAAACATGCCAATTCAAGATGTTTTGAAGTTGATGATTTCAAAACGAACACCTATGATTGTCGTGAAGGATGAGTACGGTGGTACATCGGGAATTGTGACTGATAAGGATATCTATGAAGAGCTATTTGGCTCAGTTCGTGATGAAGTTGATTGGGTTGTTGATGATTTAGTCGAAAAGCTAGGATCTGATGATAAACAACAAATGCATTATAAAGTATCTGGAAAAATGACAGTTTATGATTTTGAACGTTATTTTAAAACGGATATTCGGGCTTTTGATAAATCAGATATGGTAACATTGACAGGATTTATCATTGAACAGTTCCCAGAGACCAGAGCTGGGGATACAGTGCGACTAGAGAATTTTGAAATTACACCGCTAGATTATGAAGCAGCATATATTAACGAATTTGAAATTGTTCGTTTGGCTAAAAAAGATGCTGAACTAACAGAATAAATAAAAAAAGCGAGACAAAAGTTGTTTTGAAGGCGGTGCGTAAATTCCGGGACAGTACGGCTTCAGACTTTTGGAACGCGTTTATGCGATAACAATTTCATGCTGATAATTAATACATTGTTGGCACAAAAAGGCCGAGACATTTTCGTATGTCCCGGCCTTTTTTTCAATATTATGCAAAAGCAATTTCAATGTTTTCGGTTAAAATATCAGTGTAACTAAATGAAGCGCGATCGAATTCGTGACCGTCTTGCTCTAAATCAAGGACAAAAACTGAACGGAAGGTATCTCGAACGATTGCTTGGTGTTCAATGGTGCGGTGACGACTTTCATGGGTTGTCAAAGTAATTTGTTCACCGATGTGTGCATCTAATTGTTGCTTAATTTCTGCTAATGCTGCAGGCATAAGAACTCCTCTCATGGGGCACCCCCATAGCCAGCGACAAATGAAATCGCTGCGTGAATATTATCTAAAATTAGATAAACCAAAGTTAATCTAATTTTAACATAAATGAAATTTAAAATCAATTGTGTGTATGTTAGATATTTGAAACAATGAAATTCTGTAAATTTATAGACTTGGATAAGAAATTTTGATACAAAAAATTAATTTCAGGTTGTAGGTTTGATTGTATAGAGGCTTTTTACTTATTTAAAAAATTTCAAGACTTTTATTTCGGTTCTATCCTTGCTAAGATTAGGAACAACTAAGACAAACAAGAAGGTTCTTTAAAATGACGGATGAACGAATAGCTTGGGAAAAATATTTTATGCTACAGGCCATTATGTTGGCGGCACGTAGTACCTGTACACGACTACATGTTGGAGCTGTAGTAGTAAAAGATGGTCGGATAATTGCCAGTGGTTATAATGGATCAGTATCAGGGACACCACACTGTACAGAAGTTGGCGATTTAATTGTTGACGGACATTGTATTCGTGCAGTACATGCCGAGCAAAATGCATTGATGCAACTTGCCAAAATGGGAATAAGTGCTGATGGTGCACAAGTTTTTGTGACGGACTTTCCATGTGTACATTGCACAAAACTTTTGTTGCAAGCAGGTATTACAAAAATTAATTATTTACGGAACTATCATAATGATGATTTCGTGGCAGAATTACTACAAACTAAAAATGTGGCAATTGAACAAATTAACGTGATATCAGCAGATTTACAAAAAATTGATTTTGATGCTTATCTATAAGAAAGGTTGTATAAACTAATATGAGTAAAAACGAACAAGGATATTTAGACTTGGCACAGGATATACTAGATAATGGTGCCGTCAAAGGAGATCGTACAGGGACGGGTACACGCTCAGTTTTTGGTCGCCAATTACGTTTTGATATGAGTGAAGGTTTTCCGCTATTAACAACAAAACGTGTACCATTTGGCTTGATTAAAAGTGAGTTATTATGGTTCTTACGTGGTGATACTAATATTAAGTTTTTATTGGAGCATAAGAATCATATTTGGGATGAGTGGGCTTTTAAAAATTGGATCGAATCAGCAGACTATGATGGTCCGGATATGACTGATTTTGGTCGTCGTTCCTTAGTAGACGAATCATTTAAAGTACAATATGATGAACAGCATGCAATATTTGTCGATCGTATTCTAAACGATGATGAGTTCGCACAAAAGTATGGCGAGTTGGGAGATGTATACGGTGCCCAATGGCGGCATTGGCGTTGTGTGCAAGGTGGATTTATCGACCAAATCAAAGATGTGATTGACCAAATAAAAACGAACCCGAATTCACGTCGGTTAATTGTAACAGCTTGGAATCCAGAAGATGTCCCAACACAGGCTCTACCACCATGCCACACGTTATTTCAGTTTTATGTGGCAGATGGCAAGTTAAGTCTACAATTGTATCAACGTTCAGCTGATGTTTTCTTAGGGGTTCCATTTAACATTGCTTCATACTCATTGTTATTACACATGGTCGCTGCTCAGACTGGTTTAGAGCCAGGTGAATTTGTGCATACCTTTGGAGATACTCATATTTATTCAAACCATATTGAGCAAGTGACAGAACAATTACAACGTGAAATGCGTGAATTGCCTACTATCACGCTAAATCCAGATGTTCAGGACATTGCAGAATATACAATGGCTGATATTAAGATTAATAATTACGATCCGCATGCTAGTATTAAGGCACCCGTAGCAGTTTAATGGTATAAATTATCACAAACTACTTAATTTTGATTAATGGTTATACATGTTAGATTTCAAATTATGGTAAGATATATAAGTTACTATAAGCTTTTTCAAAGAAATCTTTTATAAAATCAAAAAGATTAATTCTTGAACAAAGTCATTATGTGAATAATCAATTATTGAAGTTAAGAGAGGAGATGCTCATGGATAATGAGCCACAAACTCGATCGGCTCGTCGTGAAGCTGAAAATAAACAGAATAGGCGTAAAAAACGTGAAGGTGGACCGCGTGATCATAAAGATTCGTTGCCAGGCGGTGGTGGAAAAGGTCCGCGGAAACGCCACACTATTCGTAATGCAATTCTGTTTGTAATCGCATTAATTGTTCTGGCAGTCGGTGCAATGTTTGGTATCGCTTATAATAATACAAAAAATGCGGTTGATAACTCCTTTCAAGGGACTGGCCTAACTAAAGAACGAAATGTCTCAAATGTTATTAAAAATGGTAAGCCATTTTCAATTCTATTATTAGGGACTGATACTGGAGAATTAGATCGAACTTATAAAGGGCGTACTGATTCATTAATGTTAGTTACCGTTAATCCGAAAAAAGAAAAGGTGACAATTATGTCACTACCTCGTGATTCGGTGATTGCGCCAGTAGGATTTGAAGATCAATTCCCACAAAAGCTGAATTCAGCATATGAATATGGATCAGCCAAAACAACGATCCAAACGATTCAAAAATGGTTAAATGTTCCCATTGATTACTATGCGTTAGTTAATATGAATGGTTTAGAGAAGGTTATTGACCAATTAGGTGGTGTTCAAGTAAAGTCACCATTAACGTTCGGTTATAACCCATATACTGCTCATGATAATGGTGATGTCATTTATAACTTTACCAAGGGGTCATCTACTTATACGTTAAATAAGAATGGTTCTACAAAAACATACACGAAAATGGATGGGGCTGCTGCACTAGCATTTTCTCGTATGCGATATGATGATCCACAAGGTGATTACGGTCGTCAAGCTCGGCAACGTTTAGTTTTGCAGGCGATTGTTGATAAGGCAAAGAGTAATCCAACTAAGTTAATTAATCAAAAGTTTTTGAGTACAATTTCTGACTCTACAAAGACTGATTTGACCTTTGGTGATATGTTGACAGCTGCTTCAAAGTACTTGGGTGCTGCGAAAACAATTAAGACGGATCATGCGCAAGGAACGTCAGTGTCGTTAACTTCTGGTTCTTCAGAGTTAATTACACAAAGTGAGAAACAGCGTGTAACGAATGTTTTGCGTTCTTCATTGGGCTTGAAGCATAAGAAAACAGGAACACTTTACGGTGGTAATGTTTCTGAATCAACATTGGCAGCTAATGGGTTACCATCAGATAGTAGTTCTTCATCAACGTCAACTGCTAGCACGTACGGTACAACATCGACAGATAGTACCTACGGGACAACAGATAGTACGTATGGTGGTACTGGGACAACTGGTACAGGTACTGATTATTATGGTGGCGGCGGAGCCGGCGCAGGCTATTAGAAGTTTAAAATTATTGAAAGTAGTAAACGAATTTCGTTTACTACTTTTTTTGTATGGTGAATTTCCACTCAGATTGACAATTTAAGATGAAAAAATCTGCAATATATTCATTATATAAGCAGACTTTTATTTAAATATTTAAATGTTTTGTGTAGATTCTTCTTGTTGCTTAGGTTCTTTAATTCCCAAAACTAGTATGGCACCTAAGATTGCTAACCCGGATAACCAAGGTAAGATTGGCAGATATTGTTTACCAACAGCATCAAATAGTAAAGCCCCCATAACAGGTGCAAGAATTTGTGCACCGGTATTTGCAAAGTTTAAGATGCCTAAGTCCTTAGCAGCTGTTTCAGGATTAGGCAATACTTCAAGATTCAACGCCTGATCAACGGCGAAGAAAATACCTGCACCAGTACCAGCGATAATTCCATACCAAACCATCGAAGTTGGTGCCTTAGTCAAGAAGGGTAGAATAGTTCCGATTGCAGTTAATAGTGCTGAAAAGGCAACGGGCCATTTACGGGTTTTTAATTTATCAGAAATCATTCCAGATGTAGATGAAAGAACAATAGCTGTAATCATTGTGGCTGTTCCCATTAAAGTAATGTATCTTCCAGCATGTGATTGATCTATTCCCATTCCAGATGTGAGAAAGAAAATTTGGTAGGTTGCAAATGCCGTAACAGCGATGTTAATCATCATTTTACCAAATAGAGCCAGGTAAAAATTTCTAACTTGATGAATTGGGAAAATGAATGCATTGACAAACCCACTCCAGTCAAGTTTTTCAACTGGCATAGATTTACTTGATCGTTCACGTACCAGAACAGCAGCTACTGGTCCAGATAGTAACATAAGAACAGCAAGACCATAATAACCCATGTTAATTAAACTAGAATTTGATGAACTTAGGAATTGGCTCCCCATCACTGGTCCACCATATTGTCCAATAACGTAGCCAATAGCATAAATTGAAGAAATCGTTCCTCGGTGCTTAGGTGCAACTAAGTCAGCCATAACAGCAATTAAAGGAGCAACAATCATATTAATAAAAGTTTGAATACCACACCATAAAAGGATGAAAAGCCATAGGTGATTTTCAGAATTAATTGTACCAAGTGCACACATGTCTGCTGCGGTTAAAATTGATCCCCATAGTAACCAAGGTGTACGTCGTCCCCAACGAGATCTCGTACGATCAGAAAGCGCACCAATGATTATAGTTGTAATGGTTGAGGTGATAGCTCCTAATGTGCCAAGTAAAGCAAGAAAGTTATTAACTTTAGAACCTGGTCCACCAAAAATGTCTGCTAACTTTGCGGGGTTTAAAACAGAATTAAGTCCCATAAATGGTGCTAACCAAAGGAAAGCACCAATAGCGACACCAAGTCCAACCAGAATGGGAACTTTAGGTTGTTGTACATCAGTAACACTAGCAGTCCAATTGGTAGTACTAGTGGTGTTATTATTTTTAGCCATTATTATTTTCCTCTATTCTTGATTAACTTTGAATATTTGTAGGCCCCATGGTTGAAGTTCAAATTTATCACCTTCATTGATTTCAAAATGATTTATTAGTTCTGTTCCATGTGTTGATTTGAAAATAACGTCAGATGATGAATTGGAGTAATTAAAATAAAAATCTAAGTAGGTACCATCATTCCTGAAAAGTTGTTTATTGATAATTGGGAAATGCTGCTTTTGTCGGGATTCCCATAATCCGATTTTCTTTAGGATATATTTATATAATTCAGAAATAGATTTTTCATTTAGATAGGTTCCAACATAGAACGCATGACCTTTGCCGAAATTGTTTTCGGTAATAGCAGCATACTCTCCCCAATAAGGGTGATTGTATTTTGCTAAAGTCGTTCCAGTTGTAGGAGATAATAATTCTGCCCAATATTGAACTGGTTCATTTTGTATCGTTGGAACTTTATCTAAACCTGAAATTGTCATATTTTCTACTGGCAGGTCAGTACCATAGTGCTTGTCAGGCTCTACAAATAACGAATATTCAGCTCCAACAGATTTAGAGATAATAGCTGGTTGAGTATCGGTTCGAACTTTTACGTTTTCATCCGAAAAACCGGATCTAAATGAATACAAAATTGTGCCACCATTTTGTACAAATGTATTCAGATTTTCAAGTTGTTTACTTGTTACTGAATAAAGCATTGGCACAACTAATAAATCATAGTTTTCATTAGTGATTCTAGAATTACCCACTTGCAAGATATCAGCTTCAATATTTAGTTTATATAGCGGGTCATAGTATGAACGCAGTACATCGTTGTACTGATGCTCGACCGTTTTATCAAAAATAGTATCTTTGTATGGAAACCAATCGACTGCACTCAGGGCTTCGTTGCTTACTATAAATGCAACTTTATTATTCTTAGTGGTATTTAAAAACTCAGAACCAATTTCTTTTAATTCAGAACCAATTATTTTAGCCTCGTTGTAAACGGGATTTGGTTGAAAATCATGACTGAGCAAGCCTTTCCAATATGTTTCATAACTATTATGAATGGATGACCAATGCCAATAACTAACCATGTTTGCACCCGAAGCGATGTGTGAATACGCTTGTAGCTTTAATTGACCAGGATATGGGACCCAGTGTCTAAATGCCTGAGCTTCAGTTTCCATAACAATATAATTTTTATTTTTAGTCGAACGAGCAATATCACCAACAAATGAAATTGTTGTTCCAGTTAAGCTATCTTGGGTTGGATGATAGATATCTACAGAGGTAACATCAAGGGGCTTAGAAACTTCGTAGTGATTTGCGTCAGGATTCATGCCAAAAGATAATTTGCGCCACTCCATGTCAAAATTATTAGTAACAAATTGATTTGGATGCTTATATTCATTTACTAAATTTGTTTGCCAGGTTATAAAATCTGTCACTAAAGTTCGTTTATATTCTTCAAAAGCAGAACCAAGGCTACCGTTGATAGTTGAGTTAATGGGTGGAAAATCTTCCCACGAGTTAATACGGTTACTCCAATAATCTAAACCGTAAGCAGCGTTGAGTTTATCTAAATCGTTGTTAAATTTGTCTTTTAACCATTTTTGGAAACCAATATAGACATTTTCGCTGCTGGTATTAAAGTGTTTTGTTTCGTTATCTACTTGAAATCCAATCACGCCAGGTTTATCAGCAGTACGAGCAATCATTTTACGAATGATACGTTCAGAAAAAAATTTAAAAGTGGGATTAGTTATATCAATTAATTGTCGACTACCATAACTTTGCTTGCCATCTTGATTTGTTAGCATGACTTCAGGATGTTTTTTTGCCATCCATGTTGGTATGGCATAAGTGGGAGTTCCAACGATAACCTGGATATTAGCATCTGTCATTGCATCAACGACTTTATCTAATTTTGAAAAATCAAAAACGCCTTCCTGTGGTTCATAGGTACTCCAAGTGCTTTCACCTATTCGCACGACATTAATATTTGCATCTTTCATCATTTGAATATCTTTGTCTAATCGTTCATAGGGAAGATATTCAAAATAATATGCTGCACCGTATAGAAAAGAATCAAAGTTCATAAACAACCTCCTGTTTTATATGAAAACGCTTTCTTGTATTTAAATTATGACAATCTAATCAAATGTTGTACATGGGTATATCAACTTTACATTTATCCAAATATGACATATTCTAAGCGTAATAATAGCGAGTGTTCAGTGAAAGGGATTTTAAAATGGATTTTTTAAAAAATGCAAAACGATTACCCGTGATTGACTGGAATTTAACTTTTTTTGGTGGACATGAACAATTGGTTGATAATGGGTGGACAGTACCAATTGAAAAACATTATGCATTTGAATGTGTTTATTGTTTAGAAGGTACAGAATCAGTAAAAATTCGAGACAATTTGTTTTTGCTTAATCCAGGTGATTTTGTTATCATTCCACCTGAATTTACACATCGTGTTTGGACTGAAACGTCTTTAAAGTATTTTTGTTTTCATTTTGATCTTGATGACCCTAATTTAAAGATACAGTTAATTAAGGGATTAGATTATTTTTATGACAGTAACAGTCAGTTATGTCGGGCGTTAACGCCACATTTGAATAAATTGGATGATTTAACAAAAAATTTGAATTATAACTTTGATACGAAAATGGTTATTCAAATTGAATTATCGAAAATATTGCAAATATTTTATCAATTAGCAGATCAGCGAATCAGTAAAAGCACAACTACACAAGCTGAATATGCAAGAATGATTGCTGAATTTTTAAAAAATAATCTGATTGACCAAATCATTTTGTATTCTAAAAACGGATTTGAAAATAGGGATTTAGGTAGAAATTTGGTTCAAGAAGCCATTGCGCATGCTGAAATTAGTGATGGATATGGATTTCGTGTTTTTAAGCAAACTTATGGTATTTCACCACGAGAATATTTATCTAAGTTGAAAATTAATGAAGCTAAAAAATTATTAATGAAGCCAAATTATTCTATATTAGAGATTGGTGAGTCATTAGGATATACGTCAATTTCTAATTTTAGTCGCCAGTTTAAAAGATGGACGGGTTTGTCACCGCGAGAATTTCAACAAAAATCTAGAAGATAGAGAATAAATAAGGGATTTTTTGCATAAAAATGCGAACAATAAATTGGTACTATCCAATTTTTACTTTTATTTCTAAATATAACTGAACGATTTAAGTGTTGACGTTTTTATCGTTCGTTGTTATCATTTAAGTAACCTTTAAGAAATCGTATACGCGGGTATACAAGACAAAAATTTAAGGAGCACATAGGGCATGTTTAAGAGACTTGTTGCGGGAGCCACGGTTGCAATGTTGGCAACGACAGTAGTATCAGCTGTACCAGCACTATCAGCAGATGCAGCATCAAAGAAGGTTGATTTGAAAGAGTTGAATGTACAATTCGTACCATCATCTCAAGCAGACACAATTCAGGCGAAGGCAAAGCCATTGGAGAAATTGTTAAAGAAGCAATTGGGTATTCCAGTACACGTAACAATTTCAACTGATTACAACACAGTTGTTGAGGCAATGGGTTCAGGAAAGGTTGATATGGGATTCTTACCACCTGACCCATACGTACAAGCCCACAAGCAATATGGTGCTAAAGTTATTTTGCAATCACAACGTTATGGTATTAACGATAAGAAGAATGATGGTTCTAATACAGATAAGCTAGTTGATTACTACCGTGCATTGGTTGTCGTTAAGAAGGATTCAGGTATTAAGAATGTTAAGGATTTGAAGGGTAAGAAGATTGCTGTTCAAAACCCAACTTCTGATGCAGGTTACATCTTCCCAGTTGTCGATTTGAACAAGAAGGGCATGAATGTTATCAAAAATTCTAAGCTTGTGAATGTAAAGGGTCATGATCAAGGAGTTATTTCAGTTGTCAACGGTGACACGGATGCCGCCTTCATCTTTGATGATGCCCGTAACCTAGTTAAGAAGGATAATCCTGACGTCTTTAAGGATACACGTGTTCTAAAGTACACAGCCAAGATTCCTAACGATACGATTACTTTGCGTAAGGGTATCTCAAAGGCTGATGCAAAGACTATCCAAAATGCTATGATTAAGGTTTCAAAGACTGAAAAGGGTAAGAAAGTCTTGAATGATGTTTATAGCTGGGCTGGTGTGACAAAGTCAAAGGATTCAAACTTTGATACTGTTCGTAAGTACCAAAACAAGGTTGAAGATATTAAGTAATCTTTTATAACAGCATTTCTGAAAGTGAGGCTTGTCATACAATAAAGCTATGGCGAGTCTCGCTTTGTACATATTTGAAAAATATATTATTTGTAGAGCTATATAGGATTGGATGGCAGAAGTATGAGCAATGGTGTAGGCACCATAAAAGTTAATGATGTTTCAAAGATTTATCCTAATGGAACGATTGGTTTAGATCATATCAACTTGGATATACAATCAGGTGAGTTTGTCGTGATTGTTGGATTATCTGGTGCAGGTAAAAGTACGTTACTAAGAGCAATTAATCGTTTACATGATGTGAGCGAAGGTGAAATTTTACTTGATGGTGTTGATATTACTAAGGCTAAGGGTAAAGAATTACGTCAACAACGACGTAATATTGCGATGATATTCCAAAATTTCAATTTGGTGAAGCGTGCAACAGTTGCTCGTAATGTTTTAGCTGGTCGAGTTGGTTATTATTCAACGTTTAGAAGTACGTTCGGTTTATTTTCAAAAGAAGATAAAGAAAAGGCAGCTGCTAATTTAGATCGTGTGAATATGTTAGACAAGTATTACACACGTGCTGATGAACTATCAGGTGGACAACAACAACGTGTGGCGATTGCACGCTCAATGATGCAATCACCAAACATTGTTTTAGCTGATGAACCGATTGCCTCGCTTGATCCAAAAACAACCAAGATGGTTATGGATGATTTACAGCATTTGAACGATATGGGTATGACGGTGGTTGTTAATTTGCACAGTGTGGAATTAGCAATGGCATATGCAACGCGTATTGTTGGATTACGTGGGGGCAAATTAGTTTACGATAAACCAATTGCTGAAGTGAATGCTGACGACTTTGATGGTATTTATGCTGAAGCAGGAGATGAGGAGTAGGATATGAACGCAACTTTACCTGAACGCCAATTCAGTGAAAAGTGGCATGTTAAGGGCATTTTGTCTGTCCTCCTATTTGTCTTAATTTTTATTGGATCAGGTTATAATACTGGTGCGACCGCAAACTTTAGTTGGGATCAATTTTGGGATTTATTATTGCGGATGATGCACCCAGATTGGACATTTGTTTCAGCAATTATTACCCCCATTGCTGAAACCATTCAAATGGCTCTAGTTGGTACGTTGTTGGGAACAATCATTGCAGTACCTTTTAGTTTGTTAGCAGCACGAAATATTGTAAAAAACACTTATTTACGTGGTATTATTCGTTTCTTTTTGAATTTAGTACGTGCATTACCAGATTTATTGTTGGCAGCGGTCTTCGTAGCTATCGTTGGTATTGGTCCAATGGCCGGAGTTGGTGCGTTAACTATTTTTAGTTTTGGTATGATTTCTAAGTTATTCTATGAGGCAATCGAAACAATTGATGATGGACCTATTGAAGCATTAACGTCTGTTGGTGCGAATGGTATTCAGAAAATTGTCTTTGCGGTGATTCCACAAGTTATGAATCAATTCCTAAGTTACTTCCTGTACACATTAGAAATCAATGTGCGTGCATCAACCGTATTAGGTTATTTGGGAGCCGGTGGTGTTGGTTTGTACCTAGATCAGACACTATCACTATTCCGTTACGATCGAACAGCTGTGGTTATTTTGGCCATTTTGGTTGTTGTTATTATCGTTGACGGTATTTCTAATCGACTACGGGAGGCGTTGGCATAATGCAAAAAATTCAACGAAATCCGTGGCAAAAATATGGTCCATGGATCATAGCAACTTTGGTGGTGTTACTATTTATTTGGGCTTTCTCAGGTATTCCTTTATCAACAGTGAAGCCGCAAGCGATGCAGGTAACGAAATCCATTATTCACGGACTATTCCATCCAGACTGGTCATACGTTTATTCGGGTGATGGTGAAGATCTTGTTAGTGCCTTGATTGAAACATTGGCGATTGCTTTCCTAGGAACGTTTATTTCAGCTGTGTTGACGTTACCATTTGCATTTTTGGCAGCGCGCACAAAGAAGGGGTTCTTTACACCACGTTCAACGATTGGTAAGCTAATTTTGACGATTATCCGTGTCTTCCCAGAAATCGTTCTGGCAATTATGTTTATTAAGGCGGTTGGTCCTGGTGCTTATGCAGGTGTTTTGGCCGTGTCGATCCACTCGATTGGTATGCTAGGAAAGCTATTCTCAGAAGCTATTGAAAATATTGATCGTGGACCGAATGAAGCAATTGTCGCTGCCGGTGGATCTGCCCTTGATGGCTTAACTTTAGCGACTATTCCTGCAGTTATGCCAGAGTTTATGAACTATACACTTTACCGATTTGAGATTGCAGTTCGTTCTGCAGCCATTTTGGGAATTGTTGGTGCTGGTGGTATTGGAGCACCATTGATTTTCGCTTTGCAAACACGTCAGTGGTCAAAGGTTGGTATTATTCTTTTGGGGATTATCGTGATGGTCACAGTGATAGATTTCTTATCTGGACAATTACGTAAGCGTTTGGTCTAACTAGTAACGATACGAGATGATGAAGGCTGGCACACAATGTGGTACCAGCTTTTTTATTATTTATAATTAAGGAGAACAAAATGCAACTATCAATTTTGTCAACGTCAGATGTCCATGGTTATATACGAGCAGATGATTTTCGTCGACCATTATTAAATGATGGACTAGGACTATCACGTGCGGCGGCGGTCATTTCAGATTATCAACAGCAGGCACAACAATCAGGAAATATTGCTCTAACCATTGAAAATGGTGATTTCATTCAAGGGTCACCATTAACCAACTATATTGAAAAAGTTGCAACTGATCAGACTAATGTCTATCAAAAATTAGCTGATACAGTGAAATACGATGTGCGTATTCTGGGAAATCATGAATTTAATTTCGGTCGTGCGTATATTGAAAATGTGTTTGCAGAGACGCCTAATTTATTGAATGCTAATATTTTGGATGAAACAACACAACAACCGTTTGTGGGCGAGCCATATAAAATTTTTGAACGTCAGGGGGTGAACATTGGTGTCATTGGGCTAACAACGCAATTCATTCCTCACTGGGAACAACCGGCACATATTAAAGGACTGATTTTTGAAGATCCAGTCGCAATTGCCAAAAAGTATATTGCAGAAGTACGACCAAACGTTGATGTATTAGTGCTAGCTTATCATGGTGGCTTTGCCGAAGATTTAAAAACTGGACAGCCTTTAGAGCGGGTAACTTCAGAAAATCAAGGCTATCAATTGTTGCAACTAGCAGGAGTTGATGCACTTGTAACAGGTCATCAACATCGTGAAATTGCTGAAGTTGTTCATGGTGTGCCAACGACACAGCCAGGCTATCGGGGCGATCATGTTGGCTTGATGACACTAACCCTTAACGAATCAAATCAATGTGTTTCAGCAACAGCAGAATTATTGGCGACAGGTACTGCACCAGAACGTGAAGATATTGTTGCAATCATCGAACCTTTGCAAGAGAAGGTGAATCAATGGTTAGACACGCCTGTTGGTCATGTTGGTGATAATATGCAGGTGGTTGATCACTTTGCAGCACGTGCACATAATCATCCGTTTATTGAATTAGTCAATCAGGTGCAAATGGCTGCAACGGGTACGGATATTTCTAATACAGCATTGTTCAATGATGAAGTTCGCGGTCTAGGAAATGCCGTGTCACAACGTGATATTATGACGAACTATATTTTTCCCAATACATTAGTTGTTGAAAAACTGACGGGGCAAGATATTAAAGATGCTTTAGAAGTAAATGCCCGATACTTTAAGATTGCAGATGATGGGCAGTTAACTATTAATCCACTATTCACAACGCCTAAAGTCCAGCACTATAATTACGATATTTGGAGTGGGATAGATTATACCTTTGATATTAGTCAACCAATGGGACAACGAGTAGTTGCTATTAAAAAAGATGGCCAACCATTGGACATGATGGCCACTTATGAAGTTGCTATGAATAATTATCGTGCTGGTGGTGCTGGTAACTTCCCAATGTTTTCGGCCGATAAAATCGTTCGTGAGGTGCAACGCGAAACGGCAGATTTAATTGGTGAGTATATTATGGCTCATCCTGAAATTCATATTGAACAATCAACGAATTTAACAGTTATCTTCTAAATTGCTTTTTTTAAGGGAGTTTGTTAAACTAAGACGACCTTAGGAGGTGATAAGATGATACGTTTAGTATCTTCTAGTGACGCGGTTAACAATTGTTAACTGAATCACTAGAAACTTTCTTTCTAATGATTCTGATCGGAAGAAAAGAAAGGAATTAAAAAATGACATTAACTATGCAACCCTACCAATACATGAAAATCAATGAAATTGTGTATAATTTAGTTCACCAATATCAATCGGTAAATGATTTAAGTACTGTTGCCGCTTTGCAAGAATTAGCAGCAGAAGAAATTCATGAAACGGTACCAGGGAATTATCCAGAGATTGATCAATTATTGACAAATATTATGGATCGTCGTTTGCGTCATCGTGCAACCGAGAAGATGGTGCAAGAACTGAAGCCATTTGTTACACCATTTGTTGCACCTAACAAGAAGCAAATTGCACAGGTCTTTCGTAAAACGAAAAAATTAACATTACCTGATTTGACGG
The DNA here is from genome assembly GCF_051903945.1 of Weissella paramesenteroides. GTDB lineage: Bacteria > Bacillota > Bacilli > Lactobacillales > Lactobacillaceae > Weissella > Weissella paramesenteroides_A. The sequence goes on from NZ_CP192268.1 coordinate 57,468, forward strand.
TGATTGATTGGCGTGATTATACATTTTTTGCTTGGAATAATATTGCAACGCAACGTAAGTATATCTTGTATTATGAGGATGAACAGCTATTAGGACTTGTTGGTGATGTTTCAAGTCCAGTTGTTAAAGGGTATTGCGCTATTTGTCATCATGAAGAAAATGTGTCAATGTTCTTGGCGTTAAATAAACGGCGAGGAGACGGTCGGTATACAAAGAAGGGCAATTATATTTGTGTAGATAGTTCACAATGTAACCGTAATTTACATGAACGAGCTTTCTTTGATGAATTTGTGACGACAATAAAAAAACAGTAAAAGTGATATTTTATAGGAGAGAGCGAGACAACAGTCGTTTTGAAGTCGGTGTGACACGTGATTTGCGCCATTTTGGTCCGAAGCAAAGCGAAGGACGGGAATGGCGTAAATTGCGTTACATTGAGGCTTCAGACTTTTGGAACGCATTTATGCTATAAAAATCACAGGCTTATAAACTATACAATTTTAACAAGGAGAGGTTGGAGCATTTTATTTTGTTTCAATCTCTCTATTTTTATGAAGAAACTAATTTCAAAATACTTAAATTCATGTTTTCAATGAAACCTTTACATAACGCTTACGTAAAATCGGTTAATTCGTTACCTTAAAATTTTACGATTGACTTGTATAGGTGGTTTTCTTTGAACGTGAAAGGAGTATGTTGTATGTCAGTGGCTAGACAAAAGCAATTTTTTGGAATCAGTGTCATCATTTGTTTTGTTCTTTTATTTATTGCAGCATTTTCAGACTTACAGATTAGCAATACTTTTATCAATTATAATAGTGTATTTGGTACCATTTTTCAGAGTTTTGGTGAATTTCCACAGTATTTAATTTTTGTTGTTAGTGGACAAATTGCTGTTGCTTACGCATTAAAAGTACAAGAATCAATTCTTTTTAAAGGATTTTTGACAGTTGGCGGACTAGCATTATCGGGTTGGCAATTAAAACAGTATCTTAACGAAGTTGAAAGTTATCTTTTGTCAGTACAGTCGAACAGTGATCATCACAAAGCAATCGGTCTTGCAAATAGTGATAGTGCGACAACTGCTCTCAGTGTTGGTAAGGCTTATGGTATCTGGATCATTATTTTTATTGTTTTAACTTTGGCTTTGCAATATTGGTTTAATCGTCTTGAGTTAATGCGAATCAAACAATTATTAGTGATTGCTATTTTTGCTTCATTAACGGTGTGGTTTTCTTTGCAAGTTAATTTAGGATTAAAAGAAATATGGGGGCGGGTTCGTCCTTATGAGTTGAATAAAAGTCAAAGCAACTATACTAATTGGTTAACTATTAATGGTGTTAATGGCCATATGTCATTTCCTTCAGGACACACACAGGCGGCAACATTACTGATTGTTCTTTCTTGGTTTTTCCAAGGTAAGACGCAAAAGACATGGTGGATTATTGGGATTGTTTATGGCGCATTGATGGGAGTTGCGCGTGTAATTATTGGCGCCCATTTTATGGGGGATGTCGTTGCTTCGTTCTTTATCACAGCAACAATTATCTATATCTTTCGGCTTCTTTATTATCAGTATGTGGTTAAAGGACAAACGTTAGAAGAGTAAAACAAAAGTCGTCTTGAAGCCGGTTTGTAATACGTTTATGCTATAAAACTTATCGGCCGATAGCTAATACAATTTTGGCTAAAAAGAGTAGAATATCTTCTTTTGTCTTAACATCGGATCACACGAATTTTCCATGTTTTGCATATGTTAGATCAGACAAATAATAGAAATTGCGTTACAATCAACATCGAAGTTGAAGTAGAGTATTAACAATACTAATCGCAATCAGATATGGGTGGTAGTATGCTTAGACAAGATCTCAGACAATATTTATTAAAATTTGTGGTTAAACATCCAAAATTAACTGTTGATGAAGGTCGTATAATTAGTGAAGCAACTGATCGGTTGCAACATCAAAAACGCTCGCAAGAAAAAGAAATGATTGATATAATCAGGGTCTTACGAGGCCTATCTTATCAGCAGCAATTATCACAGGATGGGTGGCAGCTTCTGACAAAATTGCAACGCAAACAATGGATTTGGGGAATTGTTAATACATTTCAGTTCTTGGGTCATTAACAGTTTTTGTTGCAAAGCAATTCTGCTACTGAGTTCATATTATAAAATTAATTTTTAGGGCTCTATGTCAAATAGCGTGAAAAATCGTAAAATCGATCTAAAGAGTTTGTGAAATATAGCTTGTGAATCTGATGATTTTGTCAGACTCGCAAGCTTTTTTTAGTTAGTAGGTTCATAAAACTAGCGTTTATATGTTTGCGATTGAATAGTTGTAGACGTATTCTGAAAAAATAATTCAATGAATTACCATAGCCATATGCCGTACGGCCAATTTGTTTAATGCGACGATTAATGCCTTCAATACGTCCGTTAGAAGGTGTTTGTAAAAAGGCATTTCTGATACTTTTTAGATTTTTCTTGTAGGTTAAAATCACCTGGTCCATTGCTGAGTGATTGGGCTTGTATTGCGATAAAATTACTGAAAATTCATCAAACGAACGAGATCGTTGCGCACGTAAGACGGCTTGGTATATTTTATAATCTTGTTTGAATTTTGGTGATAGACCAAAGATAAGTTGTAGAGCATCTTGTGGATATAGGTACTCATTAATTCCTTTGAACCATCGTGGTTGCGTTGTGTCTATCTTTGACTGGTCTGTAATAAAGAATTGCCAGTTAGATTTTAGTAGTTTATATACACGACTACGCTTATTATTAATTGTTCGTTGTAGTGTGATACGTGTGGATTGTACAGCCTTCATGGCTAATTGAATGATATGAAAACGATCAATGATAATTTGAGCGTTAGGAAACATCACCCGTAAGGGTGCGCTATAATTAGCGTTCATATCAGTAACGACGTATTGTACACGTTGACGATTAGATAGGTCGTAGTTAGATAAATACCTACGAATATCTATACTGGTACGGGTTGGAAAAATCTCAATTAAATCACTCGTCGTGCCATTTATCATTTCAAAACCGTAATGATGCTTTGCATAGAGTACTTCATCAACACAAATGACCGTAGGTAATGATTTTGTATAATTCGTACGATATGCTTTAGCGGCATGATGCAGTAGTCGATTAACTTTGCTGTGTGATATATGCAAAATGTAAGCAATATCTTTTTCGGAAATATCACGTTTTGCTAAATCAATAATTTGATGTAACAATGGCCGTGAGATAGTTGAATTGGACATAAAATCTTTTGATTGTGCTATAAATGTGTTTTTACAACGTAGACATTGATAACGTTGCTTGGTTAACAATAAAATTTGTTGATAACCGTTTGCTGTGGGTAATTTGTATGATGCAGTATCGGTACCAGCCAGATAAAAATGTCCCGACAATAAGAAACCACATTGCGGACAATGCTCTGGAACTGTCGTTAACGTTGCGCGATAGCGTAAGATTTGGTGTTGATCATGACCTATGGTCATTAATTCATTAAAATCACCGTTATCAGAAATTAAAAATTTAATGTTTTTGTCTGTTAAACCAACTGAATTTAGGATAGAATCATTAATGGACATCAATAAATACCTCGTATCTGTTTTTTTCGTCGATTACATTTTACGCCGGTATATTATTGGTGTCTTTTTATATTTGTGAAAAAGGCGAAATAAAAAGCGTGAAATTTTTAGTTTCACGCTAGAAAGTATAGAGCCATTTTTAGTGGGTTGGAGTAGTTTATGCTGTTCTGGCCCTTTTTGTTTGTGTAGTTCTTCCAAAAGTAAAACTAGGTATAAAATACGATTTCTATGTGATATTATTTATTTACTAAATGGGTTTGTGGGGAAACAAATATGATTGAGAAACGTGTGAATAGTATCATTGATGTTTGTGGTTTGGTTGCAAAAATATTGCTTGAAAGTGGTGCAGAGACCACACGAGTAGAGTCAACAATTGCGTATATTGGTCAAGCAGCAGGCATAAATCTTAACTGTCATGCCACAATGACAGCAATATTTATCAGTACTGAAAGTGGCTCAACAACCCATCTTGTTAAGCCAAATGTATCGAGTTTTAATCTACAAAAGGTGGATGAAATAAATACGTTGTCTCGTCAATTTTCTGCTCATGAGATTGATTTTAATGAGTTAGAACGTAAGGTACATATCATTGATCATAAGGTAATTGATTTTACTTGGACTCAGAAAATTATTGGCGCTGGTTTTGTGTCAGTTGCGCCAATGCTGTTATTCAAAGCTTCTTGGACTGATCTTGCATTAGCATTCTTCGTTGGTATTTTAGGATATCTTGCTTCACAGTGGGGTAGTGCACACTCAACGGCACCTTATCTAAGTGCCATTGTTGGCGGTTTGGTTATCAGTTTATTAGCAACTTTATTACAAAACTTTGGTATTGCAGATAGTGCTGCCAATATTATGATCAGTTCGCTGATGCCGTTAGTCCCAGGTGTACCATTAACAAATTCATTACGAGAAATTATTGATCGAGACATTTTATCTGGTCTTGTTCGTGGTGTGGATGCAATTATGATTGCTGGTTCAATTGGGATTGGTGCCATTGTTGGTAGCTTTGTTGCCCACATGTTGATAGGAGGCCTTTAAATGGAACTTGTCTTAGGATTTATTTTTAGTTTTTTATCAACAGTTGGTTTCGGCATTATTACTAATGTACCCCGACGTGTCTTATTTTTAGCAGGTATAACCGGTGCGTGTGGCTGGACAGTTTATTTACTGACAGTTCAAGTAACAGGTAATATCATTCTACAAAATTTTTTGGCGGCGCTAACCATCGGTTTACTGGGTAATGTATCTGCCATTCTGACCAAAGCACCTGTAAATATGATGTACGTGCCTGGGTTGGTTTCACTCGTGCCAGGCATTGTCATTTATACGAGTCTAAAAGAATTTACGTTAGGTCATTATCTTAGTGCTGGACGAAGTTTAATTAAAACACTGGTGATTGCTATGGCAATTGATATTGGTTTCGCAATTGCGGAGGCAACTTTTCGGCGCATTCGGCGCGTATTTTCGCGGGGTAGCAGGAAAAGTAACTATTAAATCAGTACTTGCTTAGTTCTATATAATCCGTTATACTTACTTATAGTAAGTATAATAGGAGAAGCATATGAATATTTTTTTGTGGGTCGTACAAGTTTTAATTGCAATTATTTTCTTAATGTCAGGTTTTCAAAAAACTTTTCAATTCAGCACTAAGGGAGAAGAATTGAAAAAGATGGATCACCTTGATTCAGAATCATTTATAAAATTTATTGGAACAGCTGAACTTTTAGGTGCGCTTGGTCTTATTTTACCCTTAGCACTTAACATTCTGCCATTTTTAACACCACTAGCAGCAATTGGTTTAGCCATTATCATGGTTGGAGCAGCATTTACACACGGTCGTTACAAGGAATGGTCAGGGGTAGGATTTGTTAGTTTATTAACAATTTTGCTAATTATTATTGCTGTTTTCCGTTTCTAATAAACAACTACTAAAAAAGCTAAGCCAGAAAAATTTTGGCTTAGCTTTTTCGTTAAAATAATTTGCAATCAAATAAAGTGCATGAGGGCTAACACCACTGGTGGAACCAACAACGCAGGTAGTAGATTCAGTGTATTGATCTTTTTGATTTCTAGTACGCTTAAACCGGAAGCTAAAATCAATATACCACCAATAATTGTGAGCTCATTTAATAGGGTGGTGCTCAATGCCGTTTGGAATAGTAAAGCTAAGAGATACAGTCCACCTTGCCAACAAAATAAAACGACAGCAGCCCACATGATACCAAGACCAAAGGTAGCACTTAAGACAATTGAAGTAATAAAGTCTAAGCCCCCATTGGTCAACAGGAAGGTATAGTCATGCTGCAAGGCAGCTTTGATTGGACCTAAAATAGAGAGTGACCCAAAACAATAAAGTAAAATGGCTGTTGCTAGTCCAGTGGATAAGTCGCTGTTCGTAAATTTTTGAATGGTTTGGTCAAATCGAGCCTGAATATTAATGGCTGTCCCGATAATACCACCAATCGCCAAGCTGATAATAAAAAGTACAGGTAATGTACTTTGATCTAATGGTTTAATGACTGCGTGAATACCAATCACAATAGCAGACAGTCCAATGGCTTGCATTAACACAGTATGGTAGGCGGGTCTAATATATTTTTTGGTTAAACTACCGATTAGACTCCCTAGGATAATCATGGCCACATTAAAAAAAGTACCAAACATAGGTTTTGCTCCTTGATGTACAAATTATTAACACATTTTAAGCATAAAGGGGATGGAACGCCCATTGTCCCATCCCTTTAAAACGCTATTATTTCATTTAACTGAAGTAAGTCTGTTTTTAGATTTGGTCATCTTCATCAGGAGTAACGTCACGGCGCTTTTCTTCAGCATCTTCATCGAATCGATACTTATATTGGTGGGTATTTGGTGAATCGGGCATGATTACGACGGCAACAATGTAGATGAAAACAAATGGGAAGAACCCAGTAAAAATCGTCGCTGCAGCAAAGATTAAACGAACTAGTGAAGCATCTAAGTCAAAGTATTCTGACACACCTCCAAGGACACCACTTAGTACACGGTCGTTTGATTTTGTTAATTTCTTATCTTTAGCCATTGTATTTCTCACTTTCTCATAGAATATCGTGGGAATTAAAACACTTTACAGACAAGTTTCGATTCCCTATACTTGTATTATATTATATGACTTATAGTATTGTAAAGGAAGTTGAATTATGACAATGCAATTATCAAGTGACCTAATGGATGGGTTGGTATTGGCGCTACTTTCTAAAGAAGATTTATATGGTTACTCACTGACAAAACAAGTTCAGGAGCGCTTTGCAGTGTCGGAGTCAACAATGTATCCTGTTTTGCGTCGTTTAAAAAAACGTGATTGGGTAACAACATATGATGAACCTTTTGAAGGTCGTAATCGTCGATATTACAGTATCTCCGACTTGGGTTATAAAGAAATGACACGTATTCAAGATGAGTGGCGTGACTTTAGTCGTAAAATTAATGATTTGATGTTAGAGGGAGACGCTAATGGAAAATAGTATTTATTTTACGCAGGTTAAAGTCTATTTAAGCCAATTGACAGTGGACGAACAGGAAGATGTTATTCGTTTTTATCAGGAATATGCTGCAGATGCGCAGTTATCTGGCGAGCGTTTAATTTCAGAACTAGGAACACCCAAACAGCTGGCACGCCGTATTTTGGTTGACTATTCATTGCGCCTTGAAGAGGACGATATACATAATGCACAAGAACATGCAAGTACACGTCAAGATCGCCAAAATTGGATCAAACAAGAATTTAACTTAATCAGTATTGTTTTAGAAGGACTATTAACATCAATTGTCTGGTTACCTGCCATGTTGCTAATTCTAGTTTGTTTATTCGCGACAATCGGCGTTGCGGCAATTGTTATCGTGGCACTAATTTATTATCTATTGACGGGATTATTTCAAATCATTGGTGGCTTGGCAATCATGCCTAGTAATTGGGCCACCGGTTTATATCAAGGTGGTATCGGATTAATTATTGTCGGGCTACAGTTTGTTGCCTGGCCTGTCGGAGTAACCATTATTCGCACAGTCTTTAGAGCATTGATGCGTTTTGTTAAATATGTTGGGCGTCGATTCTCACATAAGGGTAAAGAGGTAACACATCATGCATAAAGGTTTTCGATTTGTTTTAACTGGATTCATTGTGATTTCTTTTGGTGTCATCATTATGATTGTTGGTCTGGCACATGGTGGTCAAAATAATTTAGGATGGCATAGTGGCCATTTTGAGGTTTCACAAATTAAATCTGTGCATCATTACGTAAAATCAGTGACTAAGATTGATGTAGAAACAGCAAATGTACCAGTTACTTTTCAAACAGGAACGCAACAAAGTATTGAAATTAAGGGACGCATCACCAATCCTAATTTTTTACATGTCAAACGAAATGGTAAGCAACTAAAGATTCGCTATGTACCTAATCAAGAAAAGGGTTATGAAGTGGGTTTTGGGAAGCATGAGCCAGAAAAATTGATTATTAGTGTACCAAAGAATGAAAAATTAACGGAATATCGGCAGTCATCTATGTATGGTGCCATGAATATTGCAAACCTACATGCAAATCGTGTGACACTAACTGCAACAGCTGCTGATATCCAAATGAATGATACACAATTACAAAATCTGTCAGTTGCTGCTCATGATTCAAAGATGTCACTAAATAATTTACAAGCTAATCAGACAACAGTAAATAGCAGTGATAGTCATATCAATACAAATAATTCACAGTTCGGTCGTCTGATGTTATCTGCAGATAGTAGTAAAACGATTTTACAAAAAACGACGATTGATGCCAGTGCCATTCAGGTAAATAAGGGAAATGTTAAGCTGGTCAACAGTCAACTTACAGGTCATAATATTATGACGATTATGGATGGTTCATTAAAAGCTTCAGGGTTAACCAATATTGGTTTACAGATGCAGGCATCAGCTGGGCGGGTCAAAGTTTATGGTACAAATTACGGTAATAGTTATCTGAATAGTAGTCAATCATTTGAAAATCAATTTAATGTTGATGTTTCGGATGGCGATATAACGATTAAATAGTATTGTAGGGGGATTTGTGATGGCTTCAAAACGTTGTCAATGGGTCGATGAAAAAGATGCACTGATGGTGCAGTATCATGATACTGAATGGGGGCATCCAGAGCATCGAGACCAGATGTTGTTTGAGTTGCTAAGCTTAGAAACTTATCAAGCAGGTTTGAGCTGGCGAACAGTGTTACATAAACGACAAGCTTTCAGGGAGGCATTTGCAAATTATGATTTAGAACAAGTTGCACAGTATACGGAAGTAAAGATTGCGCAACTAATGCAAGATGCAACAATTATTCGCAACCGGCTAAAACTCCAAGCGACTGTTAATAATGCGCAAACGATTTTGGCACTGCAACAGACAGGTCAGAGTTTTGATCAATGGTTATGGGCATTTGTCGATAATCAGACCATTGACCATCATGTTATTAATTATCGAGAGGTACCAGCAAAGGATGATTTAGTAATATCAGTGTCTAAGGCAATGAAAAAATTAGGACTTAAATTTGTGGGTCCAGTCACCATCTACTCTTTTCTACAAGCAGCCGGATTAGTTAATGATCACGAGATGACATGTCCGTATCACACAAAATAATACAAAAAAAAGCACCAGCAACGTGGGATTACTGGTGCTTTTCTAATGCCATTACCGAAAGGGTATACAATAGCATTGACCATAAACACAAGAGTAAGAAATGTTTATGGATATATTTTAAGGAGTAGGTTGTAGGTCAGTTAGTCCTACGGCTAAGTCAATTGACTTAGTGTTATGAGTCTGTTGTACATATAGTCAAAGGGAATGCGATTCCTATTAACAATTACTAATATAGCGCATATTATCCGACAATACAACTATTTTTTGATATTTTTTCCTGAATTACGGAAAAATAGTTTTAATATGTACCAATTGCTGGCTCTATCGCTTGATCGTGGAGGAAATAATTCCTCTAAAATTGCTGTAATGATTGTACCGATCAATGAAGCTAAGGCGATAAAATTGATCCATAATAACAAAATAATAGCCGAACTTAAGGCTTGGTAAAAGGTAAAGGCTTGTGCTGCGATATTAACATACCACCCAAATGCTTTGGCAAGCCAAATAACAAGTGTGATTTGAATGATTGTACCAATAGAAATCCAAATAATTCGAGGTTTTTTTATTGGCAAAAGAGTGTTGAATAAAAATGCGCCAATAAATAATCCTAAAATAACGACTAAACGTTTTGCTGATTCAATTTGATAAACAATGTTGCCACTAATCGGTAAGGCTTCTAAAATATTTGATCCGACTGATGCAATAATTAATAAGACACCAATAATAGCCAAAATAATAATTAGCCAAAACATTGAAATGAAACGGTCAAAAATAGCGACACTGTTCGCTTGTACATTGTAAATACCATTTTGGGCAATTCGAATTGAAGAGACAACACGAGATAGGGACCAAAGCGTAATAATAATAGAAGCTGATAGAACCCCAACACCATTTTGGCTTAGAATCGATCGAATAATTGGTTCAATAAAAGTAAAGACGGATTCAGGAACAGCGGTCTGGGCATATTTTAATGCGGTATCAATTTTTAATCCTAAATACGGTAGTAAGGTTCCTAAGATTACGATTGCAGGGAATATTGATAGTAGTCCGAAGTAGGCAATCGATGAACTAGCTGTAATAATATCAACCCGAGAGGTCACGTCGATAATTGTCGCTACCAGTTTGTTATTCATAAGATTTTTAAAAAATTGTTTCACGACTTCAATTCTCCTGATAAAATTGACAATAATCATTTTATTTTAGCAAATAAATGGCTGGTTCGTACAATTAATTATTTTTAACCATCATATAAGTCAAAAATTATAAAATGAGTGCAAAATATTAATAGACATGTCACGCTATTCACAATAATTAACAAAGGTGAGAAAATATGAAATCAAGACGTCCTTCACGATTGAAATTTTGGGCATTTATCTTTATCGGTTATGTGCTGTTGTTTGCTATTGGTTTTACCGTGCCAGTTGCTTATGGCGCACTAACTAATAAAGATACCCAACAAACAGCTGCTTCAACTAGTTCTAGCAGCAGTAGTAAATCAAGTTCAACAACTGAAGCTGCATCATCATCAGATAGTGCTGTAGACAGTTCTACAAGTAGTAAAGCAACAACTTCTTCTAAAAAGAAGGTTACTGTACAACAAGGGGAAACGGGTTATGCAATTGCCACAAAATACGGGTTAACTGTTACGCAATTACAGAATTTAAACCCATCAGTTGATTTGGATAATCTAGAAGCTGGACAGACATTGAAGGTAAAAAGTTCTTCATAAATTTAATCATTTGCTGGAGATTGGAACAAAAGAAAATGTTCCAATTTTTTTTGCTAAAAATGTCTTAATGATGGACATGAAAGTTTGATGGCATCAACGTGTTCCAAAAGTCTGAAGCATCAATGTAACGTAATTTGCGCAAATTACGTTACACACCGGCTTCAAAATAACTTCTGTCTCGCACTTTTTTGTAACATAAATGATACTTACACGCTATAAAAAAATGTGCTTAAATGGAAATCAGGCACTTTAAATAAGTAGGAGGAGTTATGAACGAAGAAAAAGTTTCATCTAGAGTTATTTGGTCGATTGTCGCAACGGCAATCTTAGGTTTTTCGGGTATTTTAACAGAAACGTCAATGAACGTGACATTTCCAGAATTAATGCAACAGTTTCACCAATCAATGGGAATTGTCCAATGGTTAACAACAGCATATTTATTGGTCGTTGCGCTATTGATGTTAACATCAGCACATTTTAACGCCATTTTAAGTAAGCGACAAACCTATATGATTGGCTGGATTGCCTTTGTAGTGGGCGATATTATTGCAATTATTGCACCAAGTTTTTGGTTATTATTATTTGGCCGATTGATTATGGCAGTCGGAACAGGTTTTGCCTTACCACTAGTCTTTAATGTTATATTTACCAGTGTACCAATGTCACAGCTTGGTAAATATATGGGCTTTGGAACATTGATTATTTCCTTAGCACCAGCATTAGGACCAGTCTATGGAGGAGTTGTCACTTATACATTGGGTTGGCGAGCTATTTTTATGATTATTCTACCCGTGACAATTATTTCATTATTAATTGGTTGGTTTAATTTAGATAAGCAGAAGCCAACTTCAAAAAACAAATTTGCTTATGGGCAATTTATTTTAATTGGTATCTCATTAGTGTCGGCAATATTAGCATTAGGACAATTAGAATCTGGTAGAATAACCGTGATGATTGTTACTTTGGCCTTAGTAGCCGTTATTACGATGATTGGATTTATTCAAGTTGCAAAACGATCAACTAATCAATTAATTGATATCAGTGTTTTCCGTAGCAAGGCTTTGGTCATGGCATTATTAATTTATGCAACGTCCCAAGCCATTAACCTGGCCGTTAATTTTGCTTTACCACAGTATAGCCAATTAACGTTGGGGACAACAACGATGGTTGCAGGATTTATCCTAATGCCTGGTTCGTTATTAGGTTCAGCAGTTGCCCCAGTTTATGGTTCAATGTATGATCGTCTAGGAGCTAATAAACCATTAACATGGGGGTCACTTGGATTCCTAGTTATCATGATTATTTTCTCAGTGATGGCACCAAATATTGCGACAATTGGCTTAACGATTGTGTATGCTATATTCACTTTGACACGAAACTTAACGTTTAGTGTGGCGATGACTGCCGGTGTTGCTGAAGTTAAGCCACAACAATCCGGGGATGTTAATGCCATCTTTAATACGGTGCAACAATTCATCGGGGCAGTTGGAACAACTGTTGCGGCATTGTTTATCCAAACAACAGGGACAACAAAATCAGCAATCGCAATGCAGACAGCCACTGGGTTTAGTCATTTGATCTGGTTTAGCACAGTCATTGTTGCTATCAGTTTAATTTGGTTAGTGATTTACATGAGGACAAAGACAGCAAAATAGTTATAATTGAGCGACTATTATGGTTTACATATTGGTCGCTTTTTTGATATCGTACAAATGGATAAAAGAAGGAGGGAAATCATGATTAACTATAAAGTACTAAAGCAATCAAATATTGATCCTAATATTTGGGACAACTACCAACAGCAAGTCAATCACTTTGAGTGGGCAGGAGCAAAATTTATTGCTAAGAAAATGACCAAGCGAATGGGCAATGACGAAAGGGTAGTTATTGCACTAGATAAAGATCAAGTTGTGGGTGTTGGAGCGTTAGTCGATCAGGATATTGCCGATATCCCTGAATCTCCTTATTTTAGTACATTATATGTACTGCCAACTTATCGTAGTCAAAATATTGCTAGTCACATTGTTAAATTGGTGCTTAATGAAGCGCGGGTGCTTGGTTATCAAGAGATTTATGTCATGACACAATTGAAAGATTTTTATGAGAAGCTAGGGTTTCAATATCAAAAAATGATAACAGATTTTATGGATAGACAGATGAAATTGTACAGGAAACAATTAGCTTAAATGCATAATTTTTGATATTTGCTAGTTGTATCGATAGACTTGATGGTAATACCTGAGGAGGAAACTAGTATGAAATCCTTTAATTGGCAGAGCCTCTATTTTTATGCGGTGTGCTTTGTCTGCATTTGTGCTTTCATTATTGTTACCTTTAATTTGATTGACTCAATAATAAGTGTTTTTATCCGAATTAAGGGCTATAACAATTCAATGATGTACAATTGGCGCAGTATCCTGGAAAGTGTCATCTATATCGCAATTTTGGTGCCCATATACCTTTGGCATTGGCATAAAGCACAAGCATTATCAAATATATAACGATATTTAGTAATATAAGATTGAGACATATGTAGTCAATATATATTGAAAGGGGCAGTAATCTACCAATTTGATGAAGTTGGTAGGTTACTGCCCCTTAAAAGTATTTAAAAAGACGTCAAACTCAGTGTTTGTTGAATTTTCATAATTTATTTTATATTCTGCCTAAAAGATTATATGAAACATCAGGAAAACCAAAAATTATTTGTTCTAAGTCTGTCGTTGTTAATTCCTTATCAATTATAAATGTCAGAATATTAATCAAACCAGGTGCATCATTTCCGTATATTGAGGCACCCTTGACATGCTGTGTTGCTTTTTCATAGACCAAAGTTAGTTCAGCATCCATATTTCTTTTGGTATCATAACTACGACCGTATGGAACCTGCTTGATGTCATATCTATCAGAATTTTTTTGAGCATCTGAGATAGATAGACCAATCTCGGAAATACGTGGCAAAGTATAAACGGTATAAGGAACGGTTGGGTATGAGATTGGTGATTCATCACCCAAAAGTACCTTTGCAATGTAGTTTGATTCATATGTTGCGGTAGGTGTTAACTTTGGGATGCGCTTATCAATGACATCCCCACTCGCAAAAATATTCGGTTGTGCTGTTCGTAAATGATCATCAACAACAATACCCCTTGCACTGGTTTTAATTCCTAATTCTTCAAGACCAAGATCTTCAACATTCGCAATACGTCCCGTGCCGCCAAAAATATAATCTGCTTGCAATGTGCGACCAGAATTGGTTGTCACAAGATAAGTCTGATTTTGTTGTTCAATAAGTTTAATCGTTTCATTGAAATAGAAAGTGACACCTTCTTTTTGCAATTTATCAACGACTTTATCAACATATTTATCATAAAAATTTGTTAAAGGGTGTTCAGCAATATCAACGATTGTGACATCAACGCCAGCCTTAATCATCATTGAGGCTAATTCCATTGAGATTAATCCGGCGCCAATGAATATCATTGCATCAGGTAACTGTTCAAGATCCAGAAAGTCTTTACTATTATGAATAAACTCATTGCCAGGAATCGGGAGAGTTGAATCTCGCTGACCAGTCGCAATAACAATGTTTTCAGCGGTTATGGTTTCATCATTAACGTGAATAGTATGACTATCTACGAAACTACCATACCCTGGGTAAATTTTAATACCAGCCTTGGGAATAATTTGCCCCATTAATTTTGGGAATGCATCGATGACTTGGTGTTTATAGGCCATTAATTTATCCCACTCAAGTACTGGCGTGCCCTTAAGACCAGCTGCTTGAAAATTTTGAACATCTTCCAAAACTTGAAATGCACCATCTAATAGTAATTTAGCGTCACAACCATAATTTGTACAAGTACCACCAAGTTTGTCTCCTTCTACGAAAGCAACTTTTTTTCCTTGTTTAACTAATTTTAATGCGCCATGATTTGCAGCGTGGCCGGAACCAATGTAAATAACATCGTAATCATATGTTGTCATGAATAATTGCCTTTCTATCATCTTATGAATCATGATACCCGATAATCAACAGTGAACTTTATGGAAGAGTAACGCTGCTAACTTAATATTACTTTAACTTATTTTTCATTAGTAAATTTCTTGAAATAAAAACCTTCACGTGGTTCTTCATCATAAATATATGGCGTATCGCGATTTATAAAGCCAAAGGTTGGCCAAGCGAATCCAATGATAAAGTAGGCGATGAGACATCCAATGGCCCACCACCATTGATTGGCAACCATTAATGATGTCGAAACAAGTTCATGAATTAAAACGATGCTTAAGGGTGCAAAAAAAATCCAACTGGTAAAGCTACCAGGGAAATAAATGGTCTCTTTACCTTGGGTATGGTATCGTCTGAGGGCTAAAATACCGAACATGAAATGGCCTAATACTTCGATTATTGCAAAAAGGGCAAAGCACATGGCCATAGCAGGTGTGTAATGCCAATACAAAAATGGTCCAGCTAGGAACATAGCAAATATATCAACAAAGACGGCAGATAGACGGTTTCCAGGATAACGATCGGGTTGGTCAGAATTGAATAACATTTTATTAAATCCCCAAACAAAACCACCTGGGAAACGATATTCTTCTAATTGATGAAGACACATTGTAATGTAAAGTCCATAGGCTAAGCGATGATCAATACTTAATGAATCCCATTGAATTAATAACAGACAGCTGCTAAAAATGAATAGAATAATATCAACGTAAAAATGACTTAATAATAATCTCTGAATAAATTTTTGCATTTTAGTTTCTCCTTAATATAATGAAATTTAAAATAAAAATAGACATCGTGTTGTATAATCAGGATATATTAAGTCGAATTTACCATCAATAAACAATTTTTTTAAAAGTGTTGTATTGAAAGGACGTTGGAAATGAAAAAACAGCCTCAGATTACAGAAAAAACAAAGCAAAATTTTATCAATGCATTTTGCCAGTTATATTTACAAAAACCAATTGATAAAATTTCAATTAAAGATATAACCAGTTTGGCAGGTTATAATCGCAGTACGTTCTATCTATATTTTTCAGATATTTATACATTGCGACATTTTGTTGAAAATGACCTATTAGATTATGTACGTATTAACCTAGCCAAAATGGATGGCAATACTAATACCCAACAAAGTGTTTTAGAACGGCTTATTCGACTGTTTGAAATGAAAGAAATTGAATTAAAGGCTGTTTTGGGTGAATATGGTAGTTCTAATTTTTTGAGAAGATTGAAAAAAGAAGTAACATCAACAATTGAAATTGCCAGTAATTTTGTGCCAGGAGTTGATCCGAACAGCAACTATTTTTCATATCTTTTAGAATTTAATGTTTCCAATGCAATTTCATTATTTCAATTATGGTTGCAACGAGATAAGGACTTAACAAAAACAGAATTAGTCACTTTGTCATATCAACTTTATAATTATGGTGTGCAAGGCACTAAGGTATAAACGAAAACTTTGGCGGAGGGGGAGACGATGACTCTATCTACATACGAAGAAGCAATTGATTTTCTTAACCAAAATGATATTTCATATCACGAAGTCAAGCATGAGGCTGTTTGGACGATGGCAGAAGCCAACCAATTAGATTTGCCAAATGATGTTGTGATAAAAAATCTTTTCCTTAAGAAAAGAAAAACAAATGAATTTTTTCTCTGTATCGTTGTTGGGCAGAAGAAAGTTGACTTTAAAACATTGGCACCACAATTACAATTGAGTCGGAGTAAATTAGGCTTTGCAAACGAAATGGATTTGGCGGATGTTTTAGGTTTAAAACCAGGTTTTGTTACACCACTTGGCTTACCACATGATGTGCAAAATCAAGTGACTGTTTTGTTGGATAAAGAGTTACAAAAAGTCGATAGTATCGGTATCCATCCTAATAGTAATACAGCAACTGTTTTTGTCACGTATGAGGATTTATTAAAAATAATAAAACGTTCACAACATCAAATGATGGTTGTTGATTTAGATTAGGGGGATGATGATGGTTGAATTAAGGATAATGACCACGGATGAATTTCGAACATATCTACAGCAAGGTATGCGATCATATGCTGCAGAAAAGGTGAAGGCAGAAAAAATTTCTCTATCTGAGGCGACTACATTAGCCCAAAATGAATATCAAACATTACTACCAAATGGTCTAGAGACAGAGAAAAACTATTTTTATATGGTTGAAGAGGATAGTCAGGTTAAAGGATATATTTGGTTAGCGGCTTATCGTGGAAATGATGAGATTGCATTTGTTTATGATATTAATATTTATCCTGATTTCCAAAATCAAGGATTAGGGACGCAAACATTAGCATTAGCGACCGACAAAATGAAGCAATACGGTTATAAATATTTACGTTTACATGTATTTGGACACAATAAAAGAGCAATCCATGTTTATGAAAAACTAGGATTGCATGCAACGGATATTGTGATGGAGAAAGAAATTTAACTATGAATGATTATTTATTGGTTTTCTGGCAGATAATGCCTGTAGGAATGTGACACCAATAATTAATACACCGCCGAGTATTTGAACCAGACTAAATGGCGTGCCTAAGAATACCACTGCAAGGAATGTTGCAGTTAGCGGTTCAAAAGCACTGAGCATACTTGTTGTCGTGGGTTTTAAATAATTTAGACTGGATAGATAAAAGAGATAAGCAATGGCTGTTCCAAAAACAATGATGAAGATAATTTCTAGCCAAGAATTAAGCGAAAATGTTGGCATTGCATGAGACGTTAACAGTGGTAGGAAAGGAATACTGCCTAAAAGCATTGCCCAACCAGTTATTAATTCTGTTGCATAGCTTTTCAATAATTTACCGGGCAGAAGTGTATAAAATGCTTGGCTTAGCCCCGATAAAATTCCCCAAATAATAGCACTGATTGAAAGCGCTAGTTGGGTAACATTACCTTGTGTTACCAGCAAGAAAGTGCCGAAAAATGCCAGTAAGACAGACAGAATATCTGTGCGAGAAGGCCTTAAGCGCCAACGTATAATTAAAAATAGCAAAATAAAAATTGGCCCTAAGAATTGTAAAATCGTGCCAGTAGCAGCATTACCATATTTAATGGCCATAAAATAGGCTAGCTGTGAGGGAAGCATCCCAATAAATGAAAAAATGAGTAATTGACTGGCCATTTTAGGCGTCCGCCAAATGGTGAAAATATTTTGGTGCGTATGTAGGTAACTGTAAGTTAATAATAAAATACCAGCACATAGTAGTCGTATACCAGTTAACCAGTATGTTGAAAGACCCGTATCATGCAAAAGCACTTGTGCGCAAGTCCCAGATGCACCCCATAGTATGCCACCAGCGATGATAAAAAATAGTCCTTTATTTTTTGTCATAATCTACTCCAATCCTTCAAATTAAGGTTAGTATACTACAAAAAAATTGGGAAAATTAGAAAATTTCACATTAATTACAATGTAGATAAATGTATATCATTTTAAATGGCATCATATCAATAAATGCTGATATGATGCCTTTTTATGTACGCTAAATACGAATGTTTTATTGATAAATTACAATAAGATTAGAATAAAATTAAAAAACAACTTGCAGTATCAAGGCCATTTTATTATAATATTAAAAAATTATGATAAATTTAAGCAGAGGATGCTATGTGCAATGATATGAGGTGAGTAGATTGGTTGAAGACAATGTGTTGCTAGAACTAAATGATGTTTCAACATCTTTTAAAATTAGTGGGCAGTACTATGATGCGGTGTCGCACGTAAATTTAGAAGTAAAAAAGGATGAAATATTAGCAATTGTCGGTGAGTCTGGGTGTGGAAAGAGTACGTTGGCGACAACTGTTATGGGGTTGCATAATCCAGATGCAACCCATATTTCAGGGCAAGTCTTATTTAAAGGTCAGGATTTACTACAATTTGATGAGAACGGCTTAAATGAAGTACGTGGCGCTAAGATTGGGATGATTTTTCAAGATCCACTATCAGCTTTAAATCCTTTGAAGCGAATTGCGGACCAGATTAAGGAAGTATTGGATTATCATACGAAAATGACAGCTAAAGAGAAGCATGATCGTGTCATTGAATTGTTAGACCAAGTGGGCATTGTTAACCCCGAGCGAACAGCAAATCAATTTCCACATGAACTTTCTGGTGGTATGCGCCAGCGAGTAATCATTGCGATTGCGATTGCATGCAAGCCAGATATCATCATTGCGGATGAACCAACGACGGCATTGGATGTTACGATTCAGGCACAGATATTAGATGTTTTGCGGGGAATTCAACGTGAAAATCATGCGGGTATTATTTTGATTACTCATGATTTAGGGGTTGTAGCTGAAACGGCAGACGAAGTTGCGGTGATGTATGCAGGTGAAATTGTTGAACGTGGCACAACAGAACAAGTATTTGGTGACCCTCGGCACCCATACACAAGATCTTTGTTGCGTTCAATGCCACAAGGTAATCAAGATGTTGATAATGACGACTTGTATGTGATTCAAGGAAGTGTGCCATCAATTGAACGGATGCCTCAGTCAGGTGATCGTTTTGCTGCACGAATTCCGTGGATTTCAGCAGAGGCTCATGAAGAGAACCCAACGATGCATGAAATTGTATCCGGGCATCAGGTAAGATGCACGTGTTATAAAGAATTTTATTTTAAAAGCTTGGGGGAGAGTCGGGTATGAGTTTAATTGAAATCAAAAATTTAAAAGTCCATTACCCAATTCGTTCAGGTTTTTTGAATCGAGTGACCGATCAGGTTAAGGCTGTAGATGGGATCAATTTTAATATTGAGGCGGGTGAAACCTACGGATTAGTTGGTGAGTCTGGTTCAGGAAAATCAACAACGGGTAAGTCGGTTGTAGGTCTAGAAAATGTAACATCAGGATCAATCCTTTATGAAGGAGTCGATATTACAAAGGGCAGTGCCCGCCACAATATAAAATATAACCAGAATGTACAGATGATTTTCCAAGATTCGTTATCTAGTTTGAACCCGCGGAAAAGAGTGTTAGATATTATTGCTGAACCACTACGAAATTTCCAACACTTATCAGCTGAGGATGAAAAAATTCGTGTTTTGCAACTACTAGATACAGTTGGTTTAAATCCAGAGTCATTGTATAAGTATCCACATCAATTTTCAGGTGGGCAACGGCAACGTATTGGCATTGCACGTGCAGTGGCAACTAACCCAAAGCTAATTATTGCAGATGAGCCAGTATCTGCGTTGGATTTATCTGTACAAGCACAAGTTTTGAATTTCATGAAAAAAATTCAACGTGAATTTGGCATCTCTTATTTATTTATCTCACACGACTTAGGTGTGGTTCGTCATATGTGTCAGAATATTGCCATTATGAATAAAGGACGTTTGGTTGAAGTTGGGACACGTGAAGATATCTATGAACATCCGATGCACATTTATACCAAGCGGTTATTAGCAGCAATTCCAGAAGTTGATGTGGCACATCGTCAGGAAAGACAGCAGCAACGAAAAGAAATTGAGAAAATCTATCAAGAGCAATCAAACCAATATTATGATAAAGATGGCTTAGCGTATCCACTGATTCAAGTGTCACCAACGCACTTTGTCGCGTTGCCAGAAGAAAAGCTAGCAAAGGGGTGATGATTAATGTGGAAAACAATTTTTCGAAGAATTTTAATCATGATTCCCGAAGTCATTTTGTTAAGTATCTTGGTGTTTTTGTTAGCAAAGGCGATGCCGGGTGATCCATTTACAGGTTCAATCAATCCACGATCAAGTGCAACTCAAATTGAACATTTGAAACAGATTAATGGTCTCTATGACCCATGGTATCAACAGTATTGGAATTGGGTGGTTCATTTATTCCATGGTGACTTGGGGCAAAGTTATCAGTATCATGAGGCAGTTTCTAATTTGATTGGTGAACGAGCCATCAATACGTTGTGGTTATCACTATTTACCATGGTATTAACCTATTTGATTGCTCTGCCACTTGGTTTATACGCAGGAAAACATGAAGGTAAATTACCAGATACAATTATTCGTGTTTATACCTACGTGACTTACTGTATTCCATTTTTCGTTATTTTAGTTATTGGATTATGGATTTTTGGCTACGTATTAAATTGGTTTCCGACAACGGGATCGGTTTCCGCAAATGCTGAAGGGTTTGGAACATTAGGCTCACGCTTCTTTCATATTTTATTACCGGGATTGTTAGGGGCTTTATTTGGCACCGTGAATATTGTGCAGTATATGCGTTCAGAGGTTATTGACGCTAAGCATTCTGATTATGTTAGAACGGCGCGGTCAAAAGGAGTGCCAAGTAAAGCAATTTATCGGCACCATATTTTCCGTAATTCTCTTTTGCCAATTGCTGCGTTTGGTGGCTATTCAATTACTGGATTACTGAATGGATCGATTTTTACAGAAACAATCTTTTCTTATCCAGGTATGGGCATGTTATTTATTGATTCAATTAGCTACCGTGATTATACCGTTATTACGGCGCTAGTGTTGTTGTTTGGTATTTTGAATTTACTAGGAACATTATTATCAGATATTATTTTGAGCATTGTGGATCCACGGATTCGAATCAGTTAGAAAGGGGGCATATAAAATGGCATCAACGAGTAGAGTGGCTGAAATATCACCTCAAGAATTGCAACGTTTAACTGCTGAAGCCAAGCAAGAAGCGGCCCCTTCATCAACGAAGATTTTATGGAACGAATTTAAAGCGGATCGGCCAGCGTTAATAGCGTTGATTATTGTCGTTGGATTTATATTATTTGTTATGATTGCGCCGCTATTTATTAATAGTGACAAGATGATGACAACTAACATCATGGCATACTTAACGCCACCTGGACATGAAGGTTTCTTGTTAGGTGCAGATGCTAATGGTCGATCAATTGCGATGCAATTAATTGTTGGATCACGTAATTCGATTGGTATCGCGATTGGATTGACGGTTATTTCATCAACTTTTGGTATTGCTTGGGGATTAATCTCTGGGTATTTTGGTGGCTATATTGATTGGGGGATGCAACGTGTTTATGACTTCATGATGATGCTTCCTATGACTATGATGATTATTGTACTTGTTACCATTATCGATAACTATAATTCAGTCACACTGACATTAATATTCTCAGTATTTTATTGGATGGGCACATCACGATTGATTCGATCACGAACGCTGGCGGAAAGTAAGAAAGATTATGTATCTGCATCAATTACTTCTGGAACTAGTGCTTGGAAAATTATTTTTAGGGAAATCATGCCAAATATTTCTTCATTGATTATTGTTGATACGACTTTGTCATTTGCTGAGAATATTGGTGTTGAGACGGGACTATCATATTTGGGGTTTGGGTTGCCAACAAATATTCCGTCATTAGGTACTTTGATTGCGAATGCGAATGATCCCAATAATATTACGCAGTACTGGTGGACATGGTTACCAGCAGCAATCGAAATCATAATTTTGTGTCTGTCAATTAGTTATATCGGTCAAGTGATGAGCAGAGCTGCAAATGCATCACAACGTCGGGCGGCTAAATAACATATTATATGGATTTTTAAAATATTTAGGGTGGTGGTGCATCAGGTGGTAAATATTAATTAAATTTGTCGTTATATTAGGTAATTTCATGAGTTGAAAAAGAAATGGGGAAAACGTATGAATAAGACCAGTAAAAAATGGGCTGTATCATCAGCGGCTGTCTTGGCTGCCGTATCGTTAGCTACTTTCAGTATCGATAATACAACCACAGTTTCAGCGGCTACAAAAAAGGCAAAACTATCCGACACATTTAAGAATAATGCTAAGGAAAGTACAAAAGCAAATAATGACAGTACCCTAAAGGTGGCTGAGCCAAATGATTCACCCTTTAAGGGGATTTCAGAGCCAACATTAGCAGATAATCAAGAAGATTCTAACGTATTCAGTCCTGGTGGTAGTAGCAATTTGTTCAATGTGGATGATAATTTCAAAGTGGTTGATGGCGGGTTGGCTAATCAAAAACTAGATCGACAGAATAATACGGTGACGATTACTATTCGTGATAATGCCAAGTGGTCTGATGGCCAACCAGTTGTTGCCCGCGATGTTGAATACCCATATGAAATTATTGCTAATCCTAAGTCAACATCGTCACAATATTCAGCTGATTTTGAGCGAATTGAGGGTATGGCTGATTATCATTCAGGAAAAGCTTCAACGATTTCTGGTATCAGTTATCCTGACGGTGAAAATGGTAAGACTGTTGTTATTAAGTACAGTTCATTATCACCAAGCATGAAGTTTTCTGGCAATTCCTTTATTTGGGGTACTGTTGCACCTTACCATCTATACAAAGGGGTCGCTATTGATAAACTAGCAGCTTCTGACCAAGTTCGAAAGAATCCAGTCTTTGTTGGTCCATATAAGTTGGATAAGGTAGTTGAAGGAGAGTCAACTAGTTGGTCACCAAATAAGTACTATTGGGGCAAGGCACCAAAGATTAAGCACATCACGATCAATGTTGTTTCATCTAATAGTATTGATAAAGCCATCCAAACCAAAAAGTATGACTTTACCACACCAGCAGGTGTTATGCGTGGTACCAGCTATAAGAATCTGAAAAATCTTAAGAATTACAAGATTGTTGGTCATCCGGATCTAGGATACAACTATTTTGGATTTAACGTTGGTGAATATGACACAAAGAAACAAGTTAACGTGATGGATCCTAAGTCTAAGATGGCAAACAAGAATCTACGGCAAGCAATGATGTACGCGATCAATGAAGATGCCATAAATGAGAAATTCGGCAATGGTGTTAGATGGCGTGCCAAGACTTTGATTCCACCAATCTTTGATAAGTATTCTGACCAATCGGCTAAGGGCTTCCCATATAGTCCAAAGAAAGCAGCCAAGTTACTTGACAAGGCAGGTTATAAGAAAGATGGTAAGTGGCGTACACAACCAAATGGTAAGAAGTTAGTTATTTACTTCGGTGCTATGAAGGGTAGTTCTACAAGTCACGCAACTTATCAAGATTACTTGCAACGTTGGCGTAAACTTGGTTTGAATGTTAAGATGGCAACTGGTAAGGAAATGGAAATGAATAGTTTCTATGATACTTTGCAAAAGCCAAAGCAAAGCAAAATTGATATCTTTGCTGCTGCTTGGAGTTTGTCTTCTGAACCAACACCAACACAACTATATGGTGCAGATGCACCATTCAACATGGGCCACTTTGTCACGAAGAAAAATACACAATTAATTAACGACTTGAACAGTGAGAAGGCATGGGACGACAAATACCGTACTGATAAGTTCAAGGAGTGGCAAGACTACATGAATGATCAAGCTGCTTACGTTGCTTCAGATAATAGTTACCAATGGGTACCTGTTAATAAGCGTGTGAAAGGCTTTGATTTGAGTAATGGAAACAATTATTTCTGGAATAATCTGACATTGACTTCTTCAAAATTGAAGTAGAATAAATGAGCTAGAGATAGATATAAAAAAATAAAAAGTAAAGGAAGGACTTTGAAATTGTTTCAGGTTCTTCCTTGTTTTATTTAGTGGCAAATCATATAACATTATGTGTTAACTGCATTTAAGTATAATTAGTATCCTGATGTTAGGATACTGACTTCAAAGAAATACCTGAGAAATTTATAGAGAAATTGATCAAAATTGTTCAGGATATACCCGATAAATATTTTGGTTAGTACTAAGGGGAGGTTTAAATGCGCAATATGTTGATTGATAAACAAATAAAAACAATATTAGGAACATATAAAGTGTCTATCCGTAATGGGGAAAAGATGGTTGTTTTTTTAAGTGGGGCTGCTAGTTTCGATACTGAACAAACATTTCGACCAGTTATTAATTTATTACCAGAGAATATCGGTGTTTTTGCAATAGACTATATTAACTCTGGACTTAGTTCATTAGAAGTACGGTCATTTGAATTAATTCAAGAAGCAAAAATGATTGCAAATTTAATTAAGAGGCAGCAAGCAAAACAAATTATTCTTGTTGGACATAGTTTAGGAGGACTATATGCATTACATATAGTGCAGCAACTTGAGAATGTGATTGGATTTGTAGGGATAGAGCCTTTAAATCGTGAATCTGTGTTAAATCCACCCCATGGGTTTGCATACCGAAAGATTGAGGCAGAGGTTGCTAAATTAAGTGAAAAGGATAAAATACAATTGGTTAAAGATAGAGTATATGAAAACTTTTCTAAATCTTTAGCTGATGAAATTTGGCAGACACATTTATTAGATGAAGCAAGGGGAAATGAAATTATAGAAGAGAAACATAGAGAAAATTGGGTTGAGACAATAACCCAATATTCTGAAATAATGTTCCCAAAAACATTACCAAGTATATTAATTTCGCAATCATTTCGTGCTAACGAATACCGACGTTCAGAATACTATACAGATAACTCTGTTGTAATACCGGCAGGAGACTTTCATCAAATTCACTGGGAACATCCAGATATTGTCGCAAGGGCAATAAAAACAATACTTGGCAATGAAGTTCTATAATAACACCAAAGGCAGTATGACGATTCGTTATTAGGGGAGGATGTTATGAAAGAAAATATGAAACCAATTTTTGATGTTTTTGATGCTAATCTAAAAAAGATTGATGCCGGTGAAAAGTTCTCGTTGCCAAGTTTGTATGGTGAGTCAGATTGGGACCAATTGTATATTGGGGACAAAGTGATGGCTGGCAATCAGTTTTTGCGGCAAGTACGGCAGGGGCATTATCCAGGTGTTAAAGAGTTACCCAAAGATAAGCAACGTGGACGACGTCAGTATCAGAAAAAATAGTTACACGTTCAGTATTGGCATGTTAGCTAGTTAAAAGTATTGTTATAATTAATCAATATTACGGGTAGTTGCAGGCGAAACCCATATCAAATTGCCGGTGACACTTTTTGGGTGTGGAAAGGTTTTTTATGCGAATAAATATATTGCAACATACGCCTAACGAAGGTCCTGGTTCGATTTTGGACTGGGCACAAGCAAAGGGTCATCAAACATTTATCTATCATCCCTATCAATTTGGTTACTTACCAACGGTTGATGAAACCGATTTGTTAGTTATTTTGGGTGGACCAATGAGTCCAAATGATGATTTGTTATGGATCAAACAGGAACGGGAACTCATTCAGGAGTTGTTAGATAAAGACGTACCAATGTTGGGTGCCTGTTATGGCGCACAACAAATTGCTAAGACGCTAGGCTATGCAATTTCAAAGGCACCAGCCAAGGAAGTTGGCTGGGCGCCAGTGTATCGACAGAGTCAAATTATCCCCGACATCCCCGAAAAATTAGTGGCATTACATTGGCATGAAGAAATGTTCGAAGTGCCTAAAGAGGCTGAATTACTGTTTTCTAGTGATGCAGTTAAAAACCAAGGGTTTGTGATGAACCATCGGGTAGTGGGACTACAATTTCATTTTGAACCACTAGCTGATAATGTTCGTGAGATGGTGGTTAATGACTTTCCATATATTCAGGGATCAATTTTTAACCAGACAGCGGATGATATCTTAGAGACACCGGTTCCTGATATTAATAAAGCGGTCATGTTTAAAATTTTAGATTTTATTACGGCTGATAAGTAAATATCTAGTCATTGGGGAAAGTATGATTTATTGAAAAGAGGGTTTTCAAGTGGGGAAAAAAGAAGCGGTAGCACAATTACAGCAGCGGGAAATGGACGTTTTAAGGAAATATGTCAAAGCAAATAAATCGGCATTGCCAGACCAGATTGTCTGTGCAGGTTCTTCTCTAATGGAGATGTTTCCAATCGAAAAGATGCAACAAAACTTAGAGTTAAAACAAAAAATTTATAATCGTGGTGTTAGCGGGACGACGACACAGTTTTTATTACAACATATTGATGAATTAGTACTCGATTTACAACCTGCTAAAATTTTTATTAACATAGGTAGTAATGATATTGATTTTGGTATTTCAGAAAAAACGTTCATTGGTAATTATGAAAGAATCTTACAAACCTTTCAGCAAAAATTGCCACAAACAACGGTTTATATTATGGCTTACTATCCCATGAACCCAACAATACAAGCAGCTAAGAGTAATAATCAAAACAGCGCTAGAAGTAATGAGCGTTTAGCGCAAGCAAGTCAGCAGGTCGCACAACTTGCTGATAAATTTGGCTATGAATTTATCAACGTTAATGATGGGTTGGCTGACGAAAATGGTGATTTGTTACCAAAATTAACCTTTGATGGTGTGCACATGTTTTCAGATGGTTATGAAATCGTCTTAAAGAATATGTACCAATATTTGTGAAATATTGTTGAACTTAATAAATGAAGGACCTCGCAAGTGTTAGATTTTTATGTCTGACACTTGCGAGGTCCTTTTAGCATATAATAACTTCTATTTCCTGTTTTTAAATTATTCATGATGACCCAAAGCTTGCAAATATTCTGCAAAATTCTCATCTTCAGAAATGATGCCAGTTTGCTTTGCTTCATACCAGTTAATTTTATCGTTTAAAATTTGGAGGTGGTGTTGAATTTCTGAAAACTCGCTTAGAAAATTGTGTTTAGCTGTTTTTAAAAGTTCAAGTCGTTGCGGAATGGTGTTGTCTCCTTGTTCACGCCACAGAATATATTGCTTGAGTTCTTTAATACTAAGGCCAGTTCCTTTTAAATGATTCAAAAATTTAAGCCAACTCACATCTTCTTCAGTATAGTAACGCCGTCCATTTGGATACCGTTGTGGTTTAATCAATCCTTCATTTTCATAGTATCTTAATGTGGAAGTGGGCAAATTAAACTTACGACTAAATTCCCCAATATTATATTTTTTACTATTAGAAAAGTCATTCATTTTAGAATCCCCTTATAGATTTTTTAAAGTTAGGTTTAATAATGATTATACAAAAATAGTTTTAAATTTAACAATAATCGTTTTAATTGACTTAAAGTGTGCTTTAAGTAGTATGCTGTATTTGAGAAATTAGACTGGGGGAAAGATAAATGACTAAGCAATGGACAGTAGAACAATTAGATGCATTCGTAAGTGCTGATGACATGCACGTTTCACCATTTTACGCAGATGGGAAAACTTATGGTACACCAACTTGGGTTTGGTCGGTTGTCGTTGATCATGATTTATATGTACGAGCATACAATGGTCAAAATTCAAGATGGTATCAGTCAGCTATGACACAACAAGCCGGTAAGATCAGGTTAGCAGGTAAAGAGTTTGAAACAGTGTTTATAAATGCAGCTGGAGACAGTTTGTTAGATGCAAAAATTAGTGCTGCATATCAGGCGAAGTATCAAGGTAGTCCCTATTTACCACCTATGTTAGAGAAGGATTCTGTCAGTGCAACAGTTAAAATTTTACCTAGATAATTTAATGATTTCTTTTAAGCGGAGGATTTTTTAATGGCTAAGAAACAAACGGCTGGACAAGAACAATTAGGTACTTTTGCACCACAATTTGCGCACTTGAATGATGATGTTTTATTTGGTGAAGTGTGGAGCAAAGAAGATGAGCTAACTGCACATGATCGTTCATTAGTAACGATTTCAGCTTTGATTGCTATGGGGAATACTGAGCAGTTAGTCGCGCACTTACAAATCGGAAAAAATAACGGTATAACGCAGAAAGAAATTGTCGCTGAAATTACTCATTTAGCTTTTTATGTAGGTTGGCCCAAAGCTTGGTCAGCTTTTAATCGAGCAAAAGAAGTTTGGCCAGAAAAATAATTTTTTCTAAAAAAGGAGAGAAAAATGACAACTAAAAAAGTTGAACAACCTGGGGTATTTGCGACTGGGCCAAAGAATGATGCTTACGCCCAATACTTTATTGGTCAGAGCTATAACAATGCATTAGTAACTCCTGGAAAAGATGTTAGTGTGCCTGTGGGTAATGTAACATTTGAGCCTGGTTGTCGTAATAACTGGCATATTCATCATAACGGTAGTCAAATTTTATTGGTAACTGGTGGTGAAGGTTGGTATCAAGAGGCAGGAAAACAAGCACAACGATTAAAACCAGGTGATGTTGTAATTGCCCATGATGGTATCAAACATTGGCATGGAGCGACTAAGGATTCTTGGTTTAGCCATTTAGCAATTACTACAGGCACCTCAGAATGGTTAGAACCAGTGACAGATAAGGAATATTCTGCATTATCTTAAGTTGATAGCAATTAGTTGAACAAGAAAGGTAAACGGATGACAATCTTAAATGAACAATATACATTGAATAATGGTGTCAAAATCCCTAAATTAGGTTTTGGTACCTGGTTGATTGATAATGATGAGGTAGCTACAGCAGTGCAACAAGCAGCACAAATCGGTTATCGTCACTTTGATACTGCCCAAGCTTATGGTAATGAGCAAGGTGTTGGTGCAGGGTTAAAGGCGACCGGAATTAGTCGAGATGAGTTATTTGTGACGACTAAGGTTCAAGCTGAATTTAAAGATTATGTAACTGCCAAAAAATCAATTGATGAATCGTTACAAAAACTAGAATTAGATTATGCAGATTTAATATTGATTCATGCTCCCGAGCCTTGGGCTGAATTTCATGGTAAAAACCAATATTTTGAAGAAAACTTGTCAGTATGGCGTGCGATGGAAGAGGCACTTCAAGCAGGAAAGGTACGGGCAATTGGTGTTTCTAATTTTTTGCAAACGGATCTAGCGAACGTTTTAGAAAATGGATCAGTTAAACCTGCAGTTAATCAATTATTAACGCATATTGGGAACACTTCTTTTGATTTACTGGAACAAGCAAAAAAACATGATATTTTAGTTGAAGCTTATTCACCAGTAGCACATGGTGAAATTTTACAAAATGAACAGATTCAACGAATGGCTCATAAATATAAGGTTTCTGTCCCACAATTGGCTATTCGTTATTGCTTGGAATTGGGAACATTGCCTTTACCAAAGAGCGCAAATTTAACGCATATTGCTAATAATGCGGCTGTTGATTTTAAAATATCCGCAGCGGATATGACGATTTTAAAAGAACTACCACAAGTTAAAGATTATGGTAATTCAAGTGATTTTCCTGTATTCAGCGGTAAATAATTTACTAGTCATATAAATAAGCTGGGCAACAGAGTGCAACAAATCATTCAATCTTTTATGGGGCATCGGACTACTGACATTGCTAAGTTGGTAGTCTGATGTCTCTTTTTATACTGTTGTGGTTTTTATTCTTTATGCTAATACACCATTTTTTAAGTAATACAAAGTAATTTTTGCCATTTCATTAGGAGATTCTTTAGCTCCAGATAGTAGCCATTCTGAAATGATACTAAACATAGTACCAATTACTACGTTTAGTCGATATCGTTCGGGTGAGTTAGCTGACATATCACCAACAGCGTCTATAATCTGATCAGAAAGTAGCTGGTAAAAATAATCTGATAAACCATTTTTTAACAGTAACGTGATACGCTCTTTCTCGGCGTAAATTAATTCAAAGCTTTCTTGTACACCGGGTAAATCATTTTGTTTGTCATGTAGTGGATTACCTTGTAAGGGGTATTGACGATCACGTTGCAAATCTTGGAAATAATAGACAAGAATATCTTCTATCTGATCAAAATTACGATAGTAACTAGCGCGAGCAACATTGGCTGATTGGATAAGGTCCGTAATTTTAATACTAGAAAAAGATTTCTCTTTTAAAAGTGAAAAAAGGCCATCAACAATTTGATCTTTAACACGTAAATTTTCTTGTTGGCTGTGATTCATTATTTGCTCCTATGAGACATGTTTTATGATTTTGTGTCACTGATACATATTGTATCACACTTATTTGAGTGTTATGATGTAAAACATCGATTGAGACATTATGTATCAATGGAAAATAGGATGAAGTTGAGGAGAGAAGAGATGAAAGTAGATCAACATGGCAAGTCATATAATCGCACGGTTGTATTGATTGTAATGATGATTGCGGCAATGTCAGGTGGGTTAATGCAAACCTCATTAGGAACAGCGTTACCAACTTTAATGAATGCATTTAACATTGATTTAGCAACCGCGCAACAAGCAACAACATGGTTCTTATTGATGAATGGAATCATGGTGCCACTATCAGCGTATTTCGCCAATCGTTTTTCAACAAAGTATTTGCATATTATTGCATATGGATTATTGACCGTAGGGGTACTAATGAGTATGTTCACCCCAGAAGATGCAAACTATTGGTGGCTATTTGTAGCTGGTCGAATTGTTGCAGCAATCGCTGTTGGTGTGATGCTACCCTTGTTACAAGTAGTTATTATCAATATGTATGAACCACAAGAACGTGGTGTTGCAATGGGGTTAATGGGATTGGTTGTCGGAATGGCACCGGCATTTGGACCAACATTAACTGGATTAATTTTGAATAAAGACCATACCTTTTTAGGGTTAACAATAACAAACGACTGGCGTTCAATTTTTATTTTGCCATTAATTTTGATTATTATTGCGACAGTATTATCACCATTCTTTATTAGAGATGTTTTGAAAAATCGTCCTGTGAAGTTAGATTTGTTTTCAATTATTACTTCGACCATCGGATTTGGTTTGTTCTTGTGGGGCTTTACCAATGTCAGCTCAGATGGTTGGGGAGATTTAGGAAGCGTTATTACGCCAATCGTCGTTGGTATTATCATTTTAATTATTTTTGGAATACGTCAATTAAAGTTATCTGAACCATTCTTGGACATCCGTGTTTACTTGAACAAAAACTTTACGATTCCAACAATTGGTTTGTTATTAATTTCAATGGCGATGTATGGTGTTGAGATGATGTTACCAACGTATCTACAAAATGTGCGTGGTCTCACACCATTAGATTCAGGGTTAACACTTTTGTGGGGAGCTTTGTTTATGGGACTTATGAGTCCTATTGCAGGTGCGCTCTATAATCGAGTAGGCATTAAACGACTATCTTTTGTTGGTTTCTTTATCTTACTATTAGGTACACTACCGTTTATTTTCTTATCTGAACAAACACCAACCATTATTATTACTGTGTTATATGCTTTACGAATGGTAGGAATCGCTTTGCTGATGATGCCATTAACAACGGCAGCGATGAGTGCTTTGCCTGATGCGAAAGCAGCTGATGCAACGGCAGCCAATAATACGTTACGTCAAGTATCAAGTTCAGTCGTTGTTGCTCTGATGACATCAGTTGTTCAAAGTGTTATTAATAACAACACACCAAATGATAGCATGAAGAAGACAGCACCATTGCAGTATGCAAAGAAAGTATTAGATGCATCTTTGGATGGCTTCCAATGGGCATTTATTATTAGTCTAGCATTTGCAGTCATTGGGTTAATATTTGTCATCTTTATGCAAAGCGAAAAGGAGGATTAATGATGATTCTTTGGATTATTGTAATATTGATGGTGTTAACAATTGTTAGCTTGTTATTAATTAAAAATAAGGGGTTACGCTATGGGTTAGGTGGTCTGTTTGCCATTTTACTAATTGCTTCTGTTGCGGCCCTGTCTGCCAATATGTCTAATCATTTTGGTATGGAAAAAGTGACACAAACAAAAACGAAAGCAATCTATTCGGCAGCGCCAGCTAATGTGCCAGTTGGGATGCTGATGGCCAAAAAGATTGAACAGGACCATTACGTTCTGGTCTATAAAGATGCAGCGACTGATAAAAAAGCAACCGCACATTTTGCACCAGATAAAGATGATATGCTAAATAGTCTTAAAAAGACAGCTTCGTTTAAAAAAGTGGATACCAAGCAGGCACAATTAATAACAAGGACAACCAAGTGGCAGTATTCATCTGATTTTACAAAATGGTTATTTAAAATGAAAGAAGACAATCATTTAGTTCGTGTGAAATATACAGTTAAAGTGCCATTAAATTGGCAAGTTATTGCGAAGTAAATGACGTGTTAGCTAAATAAAGAGGAGGTAAGAAGAATCTATGGATTCTTCTTACCTCCTCTATTTTTTATTTAATAACGATGATGATTACCGACCTTGATCATCTACACGTAAAGTTGGCACTTCCGTCCAGTGATCAATGGCATTGCCAATAAAGCCTTCATGATAAGAAACAACTTGAGCCATTAGTCTTTGACCTTCTTTGTTATCGTCATCATGAGAAGCTTTATAAAGAGATTGAATATAATCGTCGTAGTCTTCAAACTTATCTACGAACATCCAGTATTCTTTTTCAGGATCTTCCTCATCAGGCATGGTATAGGTGCGTGTTGAAGAATAATGATAAATTTCTGGATGAGCACTTTCATAATCATAAAATTCACGCATTGTACGTTCAATTGCTTCATGATCTGATTTTTTAGCTCTAAAACGACCAATTCCAAGATTTTCAATTGCCATAAAAGTTCCCTCGTTTCTTAAATATAATTTTAGTTAGTAATTAGTAAATTTCTTTGATTTGTGGATCACCAACAATTTCGCCACAACCACGACCAGTTACTTCTTCACCGTTATAGGTTCCTTGAATGTGAGTGACACTTTCAATTCGATGGAATCCTTCGAAAGTTTCTTGTCCTTGGAAATCAATAGTAATCTTCAACTTTGCATTCACGCTAGGAATAGTTACATTCCAGCCAGATGGCCAATTGATGTTACTCTTTGAACTCGTCCAGATACCAAACATATTCTCTGAGATAGGATCAACATCAGCAATCGTGTGACTACCATCAGCATGCAAGATATCGGCCCAACTATGTTCCTGTTTACCAGTAGCACTCCAAACGGCTACTACCTCACCCTTAGAAAGGGGCATTGATATCCAAATCCAACGTGTATCACCAGATGCTAGGGTTGAAGCGTCTGCTACGGGGAACCATTGTCGATCAAACCAGCCATTTCCAGTCACTGGATAGTTTTTACCATCGACAGTAACGATACCTGTAATGTCCATTCTTGGGAATCCATATTCATAGGTGGTTAGCTTGTTGTCAATCAATGGGAAACTTCCGGTACCGTTATAAGCAATAGTTGGTCCTTGGCGCTTTAATTTCAAATCAAATGAATCGCCAGCATCTGTTTTTCCTTGAGCTGCCATTGTCGTTGCATCTGCAGACCACTTTAAATTATCACTTGAAACTTTAAAACCTTGGCCGACAGTTTCGTAATCAGCCTCTTTAGCTTCATCAAGTAAATAGCGACTAGTAGAAATGTCAGCAATCGCAATTGTACTTGTACCAGATAGAGTAGGTTTTTTGATGTAGTGGACGAGTATACCGAATTCTCGATCTTCAGCTTCAAGAGTGGCACAAATGAACCATGAATCTCCCATCATGCCGACTTGAGGTTGTAAATCTCCAATTGGATCAATAAACATTGGTCGATTTGGACGTTCGATGTTATCTGGTTTTGCTTGAAAATTTGTTCCCATTATATATTTCCCCCTTAATTCAAAAGAACTAATAGATATTGTCATTTTATTTGTGTCATCAGATGTTTTTTTACTTTAATGTCGCACCTAATATACTGTTATAATATCATTAGATATTTTTTAAAAAACCAGCAATTTTGCTAATCTGTTGGAGGGGATGTAATGGTCAGACCTAAAAAAAGTGAAAATGAGAATCCAGTCCGTAGTCGTATTGGACAAGAGTTCTGGAAACTATTGCGAAACAAACCTTTAGCACAGATTACAGTAAGTGAACTGGTAAAAAAAGCTGAATGTAATCGAGCAACTTTTTATTACTATTTCGATAATGTGGATGATTTAGCTTGGAAGATGCTTAAGGAAAGCATACCTGTTGAACTAACTAAAATAGCCCAGGCTTATTTTACTGGTGAAATTGAAAATGTCACCATAGATCCAGAAACAATGCATGTCATTGAGCGCTTAAGTGTCTTAATTGGTAAGGACGGGTCATCGGAACTTGCTAATCTTGCTGCGGATGCGCTAAAGAAAGTGTGGAGCAAAGAATTCTTAACAGAAGGAAATAAAAATGATGAAGAACTTTCGTATATGTTTGATTTTATGGCAAGTGGGATTATTGGCATAATTAGTCGATATGGTAGATCATCAGATACGGTGCGACTGAAAGAAAGCCTATTACTGATTAATACGCTCTTTTCAAAAACATCATTGGATTTTATTGCATCTAAAAAATAAATCAAAAACGACTGAGCTCATTATGAGTCCAGTCGTTTTTGATAACGATATAATTAATCAATAGTTTGTGTCCAGTTGTATGGATCAGGACGATCACCATATTGGATACCAACTAATTCGTTGTACAATTTTGTTGTTGCAGGTCCAGCCTCAGTTTCACTGTAGAAAACATGCTTCTTACCATCATAAGTTAATGAACCAACAGGTGAAATAACTGCAGCTGTTCCCATAGCACCAGCTTCAGTAAATTGATCGATCTCATCAAAAGGTACTGGGCGTTCAACCGGATCTAATCCTTGATCTTTTGCCAATTGTAGTAGAGAACGCTTGGTAATAGAAGGTAAAATCGATTCTGACTTAGGGGTTACAAATTGACCTTCTTTAGTGATACCAAAGAAGTTAGCACCACCAAATTCATCAACATACTTGTGTTCACGAGGGTCTAAGAATAGGCA
Organism: Weissella paramesenteroides; assembly: GCF_051903945.1. Taxonomy (GTDB): domain Bacteria; phylum Bacillota; class Bacilli; order Lactobacillales; family Lactobacillaceae; genus Weissella; species Weissella paramesenteroides_A. The sequence continues at coordinate 93,044 of NZ_CP192268.1, forward strand.
ATCAGCATAACCTTCTTGATGAGCCTTTGCTGAAGAGAATAAGCTACTTGCATAGTTTCCTGAGGTCTTTGCTTGACCGGTACCAGCGTGTGAAGCACGGTCATACTCACTCACAGTATATGGGGCAGGATTTAGACCATTTACATAAGCACCAACTGGTGTTGCATAAATATGGAAAGTGTATTCAGTTGCTGGTGATACACCAACTACGCTACTTGTTCCGATCATAAATGGCCGTAGGTAGAGAGAGCCACCTGTACCATATGGTGGAATAAATTCTTCATTAGCCTTAACAACTTGCTTAACGGCATCGACAAAAGCATCGACTGGATAAGGAACCATCATCATACGTTCAGCAGAATCAACCATACGTTCAGCATTCAATTCAGGACGGAATAGATTGATCTTACCATCCTTACGACGATAAGCTTTTAGACCTTCAAAAACTTCTTGGCCATAGTGGAGCACTTCGGCAGCAACTGATAATTCGACGGTTGAACGAGTCGTTAATTCACCTTGTTGCCACTCACCATCTTTGTACTTTGCCTCAAAGTCATAGGGCAAATCGTGATATTCAAATCCTAAATTGTTCCAATCCAAGTTTTCAACTTTTTCTTTCATGATATATTCTCCTCACGATAATAAATTGATTGATTAAATTGTAATATGTTTACTGTGAAACGGCAGCAACTTTTTGCTCATGAGCTTTATCATCTTCAATGACCTGATTAATAAAGCCATTGACATCAAACTTATCCGTAAATTCAGTGAGATGCACCAGATGACGTAAGAAATTGTGGGTAGATGCTTCGTAATTATACTTTTTGCCTAAATCATAGATATAGCCATTGATATAATCCACTTCGGTTTCACGACCATTTGATAAATCCTGATACATCGAAGGGAAGTGCAAGGGATTACCAGTCTGACTAACAGTAACCACTTGCTGCCATTCTTCTTGGCGTGAGGTTAATAATTTAATGCCAGCACGTTCACAAACATCATAGGCTTCGTCAATTAACTGGACCGATAAAGCACGTGTTGTTGGTGCCTGGATGAATTCACCCATACGGACTTTAAACATTGTGCAAAGCGTGTTGACCACTGAGTTGAAAACAACTTTGGCCATTAACGTACCATTAAAATTGGTTGTTAACGTTGGATTCATACCTGCTGCTTTAAAATCAGCGACCACTTGCTGGGTGACATCATCTGGTTGTTCGGTTTGATTCGCAAAATTCACTGATCCAGCGCCTTTTTGACCAATGAAATCCACATCGCCTGCTTTGTTTAGCACGGTACCAATCATGGCTGTGCCACCAATGACATGCTCAGCAGAGAAGTATTGGTTCAGTTTTTCAATATGTCCCATGCCATTCATGCAAGTTAAAGCATAGTGTTTGTCATTAAAGAAATGTTCACAACGATCCAAAAGTTCTGCTAGCATATACTGCTTGGTAAAGACAATCAGAATCTCTGCGCGGCCGTCATATTCTTCGGGAGAGTATACGTTGATTGGTACGAGATGTTTATTTTGCCCGTCACGGGAGACATAGACGCCATGCTGTGACCGAATGGTACTGACTTGTTTATCCCATGTATCTACAAAATCTACTTCAAAACCGGCTTCTTGTAGTAAGACGCCAAATCGCAATCCCATTGCACCTGATCCTAATACTGCATATTTCATTCTGATTGCCTTCTTTCTTCGACTGATTAGCCATAAAAATTGGACAAATTATCCATATGAGGCGTCTGTCTTATTATTATGGCTAAATAGATGACTGATTGTCGGATTATTATTTATTAAATGACTAATATCGGATTCTATAAGACATCACCTCCCAAAATTTACAAATTATTATGAAAAAAGCCCTTAACTTTGACCAAATTTCTGGTTAAAGTTAAGGGCGCATTAGCACGGTACCACCTTAATTGTTTTAAAAACATCTCACGTACAGCAAAAACACTATACGTTCACACGGTAATGGGTGTCCCCAATGCTGTTTAATAATCAATTGATGTTCACAACATAGCTGAGAGATGATCATTATCAATTTTTGTGTATCACTTTTCACCAAACAGCGACTCTCTAAACACAGCGAAAGATAAAATTCTCCTTATTGCTTTTTAATCATAATTTAATTTAATAAGAGATTAACGCGTTAGGGGATACTTTGTCAACTACATTTGAAAAATAAATTTATTTTGTTTGTTATTTGATATATGTTCTGATTTTTGGCGGTTGATAATCTGCAATAAACTTAAAAATTTCATCTAGTGAGTCGGAAAAAAGTAGTTTTTCACGATCTTCAACTGTTAGGAAACCTTTCTCAGTCATATTATCAAACATTGTTTGCAAAGGATCATAATAGCCATTGACATTGAAAAAAATACAAGGGTTGGCATTATCTCCGATGCGCGCCCACGAAAAAGCCTCAGAAATTTCTTCGAGTGTACCAGGACCACCTGGTAGCGCAATACAAGCATCAGATAATGATAGCATCATCGCCTTGCGGGTTGCCATATCATCTACAATCTTCAGATTCGTTAGTCTAGAGAATGCAGCACTACGTTCATAGAGTTCTTTTGGCATAATGCCTTGCACTGTGCCACCAGCATCTAAAACTTCGTTGGCTAAGAGGCCCATCAAACCAACACCGCCACCACCATATACAAGTTCAAGATCGTGACCGGCTAAATAATGTGCCAGTGTAACAGTGGCCGTTTGATAAGCTTGGTCATTTCCTGTGGCAGCACCACAGTATACTGCAATTCGTTTCATTTTTAGTGACCATCCTTGTTTATTACTCTATAGTTGTTAAACCCTTGCTAATGAGTTGCCATAATAACTCGAAACGTGGCTGATAGTCTGGTAAATGCCAGGTTTCTTTAAAATTAGGTAAGGTAAAAACGGAAAAGGCAGATAGAATAGCTTCAGCTTTTTCAAAATTAGAATCATTATACCCCATGATTTGATTAATCATTTTATAGGCGCTTGTTAGGACTTCATGTAATGCAAGCGGATTGTTGTCAACATAATAAGTGTTGAGCATAAACATTTGTGGGTCATTATTGTAGGCATTCTTTTTAGCGTTAACGAATGCCCAAAGCCAATCATGTAATTCCGCTTGTTTGTTTTGCTGCTTGTTGGGGGTGAAGTGCACATTGTTAATGATTGTTTGTTCAAACCAATCGGCTGCAACTGCCTCCCATAAAGCTTGTTTGTTTTTAAAATGTTTGTAAATAGCGGCATGAGTAATACCAAGTTCATTAGCAATTTTAGATAGCGGTACTTCAGCAGTGTTTGTTTCTTTAATCAGACGCTTAGCGGTGGTAATGATTATTTTATTAGTTATTCGTTCCACGGAATTGTCCTCCAATCATTTGTTTTTCATAAAATCTTCTTTATTTTAGCACGCAAAAATTTTAGTTACAATATTTGACTAATGTAACTTTGTGCATTACACTGTGGGTGTTGGTTACAAAAATATAAAAAAGTAACCATAATAACGTGAACATAGTAAAGGAGGGTAACGTATGAAGGCAGCACAATTGTCAAAATATGATAAAAATTTCAAGTTAGACGTGAATAACGTTGCCATACCAACAATAAAACCGAATGAAGTATTAGTAAGAGTCAAAATGGCAGCAGTTAATCCACTTGAAACATTAATTGGCACTGGCAGCATTAAGCTCATTCAAGATTATGACATGCCTGTGACCATGGGAAATGAATTAACAGGGATTATTGAGAATGTCGGCGAGACAGTTGCTAATTTTAAAAAGGGGGATGCAATTTACACACGGTTGCCCTCAAATAAAATCGGGGCTTTTGCAGAATATGTAGCCATTGACAGTGCGGCAGTTGCACGGTTACCAAAAAATCTGGATTTTAGTACCGGAGCGGCGGCTGCCTTGACTGGCTTAACAGCATATCAAGGCCTTCACGAAGAATTAGATGCAAAATCTGGTGAGACAGTATTCATTCCTGGTGGGTCTGGCTCGTTTGGTCAAATGGCAATACCAATCGCTAAGGATATGGGATTAACAGTCATTATTAGTGGAAATGAAGAAGCAAAACATCGCACTTTAGCTATAGGAGCAGACCAATACTTAAATTTTCGTACGGAGAACTATTGGGAAATACTAGCCAATGTTGATTATGTCATTGATACGCTAGGGCCAAGTGAATTTGACCATGAATTGTCAATCATTAAACCAGGCGGTCGATTATTGTCATTAAGGACAGGTCCTAATAAACGGTTTGCAATTGATCACGGTATTACGGGTGTTAAGAAGGGCTTGTTCACCTTAGCAGGTGCAAATTTTGATCGAAAGGCTAAAGCAGCGAATGTGCAGTACCATTTCATTTTTGTTAGAAGTGATGGTGCGCAATTAGCAAAAATTACAAACATTATTGAAAAAAATAATATTGTGCCAGCGATTGATTCTCGGAATTTTTCGTTGAATGAAATTAATAAGGCACTCGATTTAGTTAATCGTGGAAAAACGACTGGAAAAGTTCTAATCAAATTTTAAAAGGAGATAACATTCATGGTGAATCGTTTAGCAAATAAAGTTGCAATTGTGACAGGTGGTATTTCAGGAATTGGTAAGGCCATCGCAACAGACTTTTTGGCTGAAGGGGCAACAGTGGTCATTACTGGTCGGAGAGAAACGCTTGGTCAGCAAGTTGCTGAAGAATTAAGTCAACAAGGTAAAGTTATTTACTTAAAGCAAGATGTTAGTCGAGAAGCGGACTGGCAAAAGGTTGTTGAGACAACGTTAGCTAATTTTGGTCATTGGGATATTTTAGTGAATAACGCAGGAATTGGTGGTGCTAATAAGCTCATCGCCGATACTAGTTTGGCAGAGTGGCAACAAGTCATGAACATTAATTTAACAGGAAACTTCATTGGTGTACGTGAAGCCTTAAATAGAATGACCAGTGGTAGTATTATCAACGTGTCTTCCGTCTTAGGGATTATTACACCAATGCCAGGTGTTGGTAGTTACGCTGCTTCTAAAGCAGGAACCCGTTTATTGACAAAAGCAGCCGCTGTTGAGGCAGTGAAAACAGGAAAACCAATCCGTGTAAACTCTGTCCATCCTGGACTGGTCAGCACAGACATTGTTTCTGATGATATTAAAACGGCACTACAAGCATCTGATGATGTTATTCCGGCCATTGGAAAGCCCGCAGATATTGCAAAGGCGGTCACATACCTTGCGTCGGATGAATCAGCGTATACAACTGGTTCGGAGATTGTATTGGATGGTGGGACTTTAGCCGGTCGATAATAACGAAGGAGGCAGAATCAATGACAGATTTATGGACATCAGTTCAGATTGGTGACATAACGTTGAAAAATCGTTTGGTTATGGCACCAATGACAAGAAGTCGGGCTTTCAACAATGGCGTACCTGGACCGCTTGCGCCTGAGTATTATGCCCAGCGTGCAACCATGGGATTAATTATTTCAGAAGGAACACAACCTTCTCCTGAAGGCCAAGGATATACGAATACGCCAGGTATTTATACACACGAACAAATAGATGGTTGGAAAAAAGTAACGCAAGCTGTCCATAATCAGGGCGGGAAAATATTTATTCAGTTGATGCACGTTGGTCGTATTGCGCATCCAGATAATTTGCCAAATCATGAACAGGCAGTTGCTCCTTCGGCAATTGCACCAGGTGAGCAAATTTTTACAAAACAGGGAATGCAAGATATTCCTGTGCCACATGAATTGACAAAAAGGGAGATTGATAAAACAATTGATGATTATCGTCAGGCAGCCGCTGCAGCGATTGCGGCAGGTGCGGATGGTGTTGAAATTCATGGCGCTAATGGATATTTAATTCATCAGTTCTTGGGCAAAAATTCAAACCAACGTACAGATGAGTATGGTGGTTCAATAGAAAATCGGATTCGTTTCGCGATTGAGGTGACGAAGGCTGTTGTTCAAGAAATTGGGCCTGAACGTACAGGATTCCGTATTTCACCATTAAATTTATTAGGTGGTGTTAACGAAGGTGAACAAGTATCTGAGTTGTACCATGAGCTAGTTAGTCAGCTGAACGCATTTGATTTAGCATATTTGCATATGATGCACGTTGGTCATGAAGATATTTTAAAGCAAGTTCGGACTGATTGGCATGGACCATTAATGGTTAATCGTGCTAATCGACCATTAGAAAAGTTAACCATTGATTTGGATAATCGGATAGCAGATCTTGTTTCAGTTGGTAATTATGCATTGGCTAATCCAGATTTGGTAAAAAGATTAAAGGAGGGGCTACTTCTTAATCGACCTAATCCGGAGACGATTTATGTGAATAATGGTGCCATTGGTTATACGGATTATCCAACTGCTGAATAGTGGGTTGTATGACGTGAGTGAAGATAAACCCCCTGTCAAAATTGATTGACAGGGGGTTTATCTTGTTATATTAAGCATACAAAATTGATTTGATACGATTAATTATTTTTCAACGTGGTACTTTTCTAAAAAGTGACTAATGGGGGTCAAACCAGCTGCATGATACTTTTCAATGAAGGCATCAACATAGGCTTGATCAAAGTTTTCATTAGGTTCTAGAGCCAATTGCTCAACTGGTAATGGTCGTAAATTAGAAATCTTAACATCAATCACGACGGGGCCTTGTGCTGCTTTTGCTTCATCAAAGGCGTGCTTTAGTTCTGATAATGTACGCACTTCATAACCTTTGGCACCTAAAGCAGTGGCAGCATCCCCGAAGTTCGCATCAATTAAATCGACACCGGAATGTGGTTGCTGACTATCATCTTGTTCGCCTTCAATAAATCCTAATGATTCATTGGTTAAGACAACATTGATAATTGATTGGTTGTATTTTACTTGTGTGAGAATGTCTTGCATATTCATTGTAAAGCCACCGTCACCATTAATTGAGAATACTTGGCGATCTGGGTATGAAGCTTTTGCCCCAATGGCAGTTGGCACTGCGTAGCCCATTGTGGCATACCAGGCCGACGTCGTAATTTTTTGTGTTGGCCGCATCTTTAATAGTCGATAACTATCGATGGTTACATTACCAACATCGACTGAAAAGATAGCATTATCATCGGCAATGCGGTTGATTTGTGCGAATACAGTATCCACCGCTAATGGTGTTTCATTTTGGTCCTCGAACTGGGTTAACCAGTTATTCCAATTCTGTTTATCAGCAACTAATGCATCATAGTATGGGCGTGATGTCACGGTATCACTAACTTTGATTAATGACTGCAAGGTTGTTTTTGCATCCGCTAAGATACCAACGTCTACTTTGTGACGCTTGCCCATGTTTGATGGCTTGATATCAACTTGAATAAATTTTGCCTTTGGATCAGCAAAGAATGATAGGTAGGGCATGTTGGTTCCAATGAACAAAATTGCATCAGCGTTTGAAATTGCATCAACACCAGGTTTTGTTGCGACACGACCAGCGCTCAACATGTAAGCCTTGTATGAATTATCAATGACTCCCTTGGCCAGAGCAGATGACATTAATGGAATCTGCAACTTTTTCGAGAATTCTTGCAATTCAGTACTAGCATCTTTAGCACCCAATCCAAAGTAGATCAATGGCCGTTTTGCATTGGTTAGAATATCAACAGCTTGTGCAACAGCTGTTTCGTCGGGTAATGGATAGTTATCTGTCAATGTAAAAGTATCAGCAGTTGATTCAAAAGTATCATCAATTTCGGTCCAGCCAAGATCCTTTGGAATTGTTACCACTGCAACGCCTGAATTTTCATAGGCTTTACGAATTGCTTGATCAACGACGGCTGGTAGTTGTTCAGCTGTCATGACGGTTCGATTATAAACAGAAACGTCCTCAAAAATTGGATTTTCGTTCAATTCTTGAAAGTAGTCGGTATTCATTGTGGCTGTCGGAACTTGTCCAACGAGTGCTAGCACTGGTGCATGATCATGCTTGGCATCATATAGTCCATTGAGTAGGTGGACAGCACCAGGTCCAGCTGAGCCAAATGTCACACCAATTTTACCAGTTAATTTCGCTTCCCCAGATGCAGCAATGGCACCGGTTTCTTCATGACGTACTTGGATGTACTTAATTGTATCTTGACGATTGTGAATTGCATTCATCGTTGAATCAAATGATCCACCTGGTAGACCAAATAGATGGTCAACATGCCAGTCTTCTAACACTTTTAACATGGCGTCTGCTGCATTAATTTTTTTGCTCATTTAACATAACCCCCTATGATTCTATGAGAACAACGGAACTTCACCATCACTATAATACGCTTACTAAAAAGAAACAAATAAAAAGCGTCTACATTTGATATAAAGTACAGTAGCACCTGTATAATATCGTAAGCTTAATGTTTGTTTCAGTGATTAAGGCATATTTAGTTATTTTGTTAGTCTTTTAAAGTCATGACTGGAACAGCACCATAGTTACACAGGTCTATAAAAATTCAGCAACAAATTTTTTGTTCATCGGATTTTTGGCTAGCTCTGCTTGACTAATTTTTTGTAGAACACTACCTAAAGAAATTTGTTTCATTTTTTCTTCTACGACTTGCTGTAATAAGAAATACTCGTCAGACAGTACATCTTGAATGTTGCCACCAACAACGCATTTTGGTTCCGTATTGGTATCTATCTGGAAAATCTGTGCATGATCCAAGCTTTGATAAATATCAAAGAACGAAATATCATAGGGGTCTTTAACTAAGTATGGTTTTGGTATGCCATTAGTTGTTTTGATGAGGTCAGCATCACGTAACTGACACATTATTTTACGCACATTACTTGGATTAGTTTGAATACTTGCAGCTATATCAGTACTTGATAATTGATTTGATTCCTGAAAAATAGCGATATAAGCAAGAATATGGACAGCATCACTAAATTGTACAGAATGTTTCATGTGAATTACCTCGGTATTGGTTAGTTTTAGAAACGAAGATTGACCAACTTCACTCAATGCTTTATTATAAACCTGTATAAAATAAAAATACAGGTGTTGTTGATCAAGATTAGAAAGGGTGTATCATCATGACTATTTTAGTAACTGGTGCAACAGGAAACTATGGTTCTGTTGCCTTAGATGAATTAAAAACATTGGTACCACAAGAAGATATTTTTGCTTTAGCGAGAAGCGAGGAAAAGGCAGCTACTCTTCGTGATAAAGGTTTCCAGGTTAGAATTGCAACTTATGATGATCCTGAGTCCTTAGAGAAGGCATTTTCAGGTATTGATAGATTGTTATTTGTTTCAAGTAGTGAAGTTGGATCACGTAAGACACAACATCAACATGTTGTTGATGCAGCCAAAAATGCAGGTGTGTCATATATTGCCTATACAAGTTTTAACAAGGCTGACACATCAACAAGTCCATTAGCTGAAGAACATGCTTATACCGAACAAGCTATTCTTGCATCAGGCATCGCCCATACGTTTTTACGTAATAACTGGTACATTGAAAATGATTTGCCAGTTATTGAAGCAGCATTGAAGACTGGTAAGCTTGTACATGCAGGTGGTGATGGCAAGGCAGGTTGGGTGCTACGTAGTGAGCTGGCTAAGTTAGGTGCTCGCGCAGTATCTGGTAAGTTCGATTTCCCAAGCATTTTAGAAGCTGGGAACCCATTGATTACCTATAAACAACTAGCAGAAGTGGTTGAGTCTGTTACAGGGGCTAAACTAGACGTTGTTGATGCAGATGTGGATACAGCTTCACAATTTTTGCAAGATAATGCCGGTATGCCACAAAACTTTGCTGATATGATGGCTGGATCACAGTCAGTTGTGAAAAGCGGTAGCCTAGCGGTTGAACCGGGTGATATTGCACACTATCTTGGTCGACCATTCCTTACCGTAAAAGAATCATTACAGCAATTATTAAGTAAATAATTGTTAGGCATCAAGCTACCGACGTCAGATCGGTGACTTGGTGCTTTTTTTAAATCATTACGGTATTTAAACGCAAAAAATTTAATCAAACGCCGCGAATTATTTGCAAATTAAGATAAATGCGTTAGAGTAATTAGCAAATAAGTTTCATAGCTGTAATATCAGCTGGGCTTTTTAAGGTTATGTTGACCTTTTTTCGACCGTAATGATACTGTTTGTTTGATTCAAAGGGGGATTGTTCATGCAACTTAATTTAGATCCTAAAGTGACAGATTTGGGAGTCGTTATCGATGGTGTAGAGATTTCGGGTGTTGATAATTCGCATTATTCGCCAGAACTCTCGAATTATATTAATGAGGAAGTGACAAAGGTTTTAGCAGACTTAGATGCTGATAAGATAAAAAGTAGTCCAATTATTCAAGGTTTTTTCGATCTTCATAAGCGTATTCACCTACCTAAACGAAATAACCGACCTTCACCAGAAACATTATTGAAATTAATTTTAAAAAGAGGTGAACTTTTCCCAATTAATCCAGTTGTCGATTTATATAATGTCATTTCAATTAAGAGTCAGCTTGCACTCGGCGCACACGATATTGAGCATATTGTTGGGGATGTTAATTTGCGAATAACTAATGGCGATGAAAAATTTGTGCCAATTGGTGCTAACAATGAACCACAAGCCATTAAGGCAGGAGAGTATGGTTATATTGACGATGATAATGAAGTTATTTGTCATCTAGAAACACGCCAAGTTGAGAAAACTAAAATAACGCCAGCAACGAACCATATTTTCTACATTGTACAAGGCAATACAGCAACATCCCAAGAATATGTCGATCAAGTTGCTAACGAGTTACTAGCAGCCACGACAAAATATTTAGGTGGTCAAGGGAAGTTATTGACCAATCAGCCACTGCAGTAGTTTAAGGGGGCATTAGTCTACCAATTTAAAATTGGCGAATTAATGCCCCTTTTTGCATGTAATCGTAATCGTTACTGTATAGTTAATCAAAATGTTTACCTAATATTGCTAAGTCTAAATGTTGACCATCAATTTCTGCAACTTCAGGTAATAAGCCCCACTGTTCAAAACCTTGTTTTTTAAACAGCGCCATACTAGGAATATTTTGTTTGAAAACGTAGGCGACAATATTTTGTAAATCACGTTGTTTGAGTTGGGTTGACAAAAATTGAATGGTTTGAGTACCCATATTTTTACCACGGATATTTTCGTCAATATAAATACTGATTTCAGCAGTATGTTGATAGGCAGCACGACCATAAAATGCTTCGAGACTACACCAACCGATTGCCTGGTCATCGTCAGCGATAATCCAGATTGGATATTTTTCATGTGATGACGCATCAAACCACTTTTCACGATCTGATACTGAAATTGGGGCTAAATCGGCAGTCACATTTTTAAGTTTGATTACTTGATTATAAATGGTTACTATTTTTGGCAAATCGTTCTTTGTCGCAAATCTAAAGTTTATGGTCATCGTATAATTCCTCGTTGTCTGCAAGATATATTCCAGTATAGAGCGTTGCTAAAAATAATAAAGCATGACGTGATGAATCATTTCAGGATTGTAAATAATAAAATTGTTTTGTTGCTTTTTAACATGAAGATGATTTTATAAGTTAAAATAAATGCAAGAATGAAACGAATCTGGGGGGATAAGTTGAATGATCAAACAAATTTTTTTGGATATGGATGGGACCTTATTGAATGATCAAGGACTGATTACAAAAAATACAATTACAGCAATCAAAAATTCACAAATACCAGTTACATTGGTGTCAGCAAGAGCACCACAAGAAATGTTATTTGCGATTCGTGATTTGGCATTAGATGCACCACAAGTGGCCTTTAATGGTGGGTTGATTTATCAAATGAATGGTACGGATATGCAAGTATTACAAGCGTATCCAATTGAACAGGTGGTCAGCGTCAAATTAATCAATTGGTTAGCTAGTACGTATCCGAAGGTTAGTCTGAGTTACTACACGCAGGATAGTTGGTTAGTTGATCATGTTTCAGCAGCGATAGATCGCGAAATATTATTTACGGGAATGAAACCGCAATACTCAGATTTGTCAGAGGTCACGCAGTATAGTCAGACTGGTATTTTTAAAATTATGTTGATTGATTTGAGTGAAACACAATTAGAATTTATGCAACAAGCAATTCTGAATTTAGAGTTACCAGGTATTAATGTGCAACAATCAGATGCTAGTCACTTGGAAATCACCAGTGATATCGCGGAAAAAGCATTTGGCGTCTCATATATTATTGCTCGTGAACAATTATCACAGGTAGACACAGCCGCATTTGGGGATGGACAAAATGATTTGTCAATGTTTTATGGGGTCGGGACGTCAATTGCGATGGGAAATGCACCAACGAACGTCAAACAATCCGCAAATTATGTGACGAAAACTAATACAGCTGAAGGTGTTGCTTACGGCATTGAAAAGTTCTTATTAAATCAACCGTAATGGGTGTGAGGGGGAGAGTATGGCTAATATTAAGGATATTGCGCGACTGTCAGGGTATTCCGTGGCAACCGTCTCACGATACATAAATAAAAATGGCTATGTTTCAGAGAAAGCCGCAAAAGCGATCCAACGAGTAGTTGAAAGTACGGATTATGTGCCAAACACGATTGCTCGTGATTTGAGCACTGGGCAAACGAAAACAATTGGTGTTGTCGTGCCTTTTTTGGAATATTCTTATTTCTCACAATTATTTGCAAGCATTGCCAAAGCTGCATTTAATGCAGGATACAGTGTGATTGCTCTAAAATCAAATTATGATTCTAAATTAGAAAGACAGTATTTAGAACAATTGCATCAAAAAAAATACGATGGGCTGATATTTACATCGCATACATTATCGCTCAAAACGATGCTGTTGTATAAAAAATACGGGCCGATTGTATGCTGTCGAAATCTTGGCGATGTGCCAATTGCCTCGACATATGCAGTTCGTAATAAAACATATTTAGAAGTGTTCGATCTCGTAAAAAAAGAAAACTTTCAACGTGTGGCGATGACTTTGAATCGAGATTATGGTTATAGTCCAACAACGCGAGCCACGATTGATTGTTACGAGCAAGTATTCCATCAGAAACCAAAACCAGAGTATATAGTGACAAGCATTTTGGGATTTACAGATGGCTATCATGCCGCAGAGCATTATCTATCATTACCTGAATTACCAGATTTTATTTTTACGAATGGTGACAACATTGCAGCTGGTATTTACCAGTGCTACCGTGACCATGACCAACCAGTACCCGCAATGATTGGTCAAGAAGATGAGGTCGCCAGTCGCTTAATGAACATATCAACGATTGATCATCACTATGAAGAGGTTGGTGAAAACGCAGTAAATTTGGTCATTAGTAAAAGAATTGCACATATGCCAGTAGCATCTGAGTTAATTTTGCGAACAGGTCAGACAATTTAAGTGAGAGCTTTTTATTTTACTAATGAGTCCATGTGTTCTAAACTAGCTGAATATTTGAAGGTAAGGGGATGATTAGGTGTCTTTTGAAAGTGTTAGTCAGTATTTTGATCAAGTCGGTTTGGGAAATCGGGTAAAGCATTTTGATGAATCTAGTGCAACAGTATTAGAGGCAGCACATGCTTTAGATTGTGAACCAGAACATATTGCTAAGACGATGTCTTTTTTGGTGGATGATGAACCGGTACTAATCGTGATGGCGGGGGATGCCAAGGTAGATAATAAAAAATTCAAGCAAGAGTTTCATAAGCGACCTAAAATGATTCATAGTGATGAGGTTGAAAGTTATATTGGGCATGCCCCAGGTGGTGTATGTCCGTTTATGACAAACGATGGTGTTGGTGTATTTTTAGACAACTCATTAAAACGTTTTGAAGTTGTGTATCCTGCTGCAGGGGATGACCATAGTGCAGTTGAATTATCATTATCTGAGTTGAACAACTATACACATGCTGATCATTGGGTAGATGTCTGTAAGGGTTGGCAAAATGAAGCGATTTAAAATTAAATGATTTTAGCTATTGGAGAGCATAGATGATAATGATTCGACCTATTCAAAAAAGTGATGATCCATATTTGAAAAACTTAGTTCAGGAATCTTTAAAAGCTTATCAATTAGATATACCAGGTACAGTTTATTTTGATCCGGAACTAGCACATCTCAGTGACTTTTATAAACTGAAATCTGCTCGTCAGTACTTTGTTGCCATTAATGACTATCAAGAAGTGGTAGGTGGCGCTGGGATTGCTGAGTATGATGTGCAGAATAAGGTTGCTGAATTACAAAAATTGTACATTGATAAAAAAGCACAGGGTCATCATCTAAGCTATCAATTATTGGATCAAGCGTTTCGTTTTGCCAAAGAATTTGGTTATCAGCAGGTTTATCTTGAGACGCATCATAACCTTGAAACAGCAATTCATGTTTATAAAACGTACGGATTTACAGAGCTGACTAAGCCTTTAAAAGAAGCTGAACATTCAGAAATGGATCATTTCTTTGTTATGTCAGTATAAAATGAATATAGTTAAAGCCACTAATCAACCGATTGCAAATGGGAGATTGGTGGCTTTAACTATATCTATACTTTGTTGATAATTAATAGATTATATAACTGCTCTGCAATTTGTTCTGGTGAATATTCGCGAACAGATCGTTGAAAAGTATAATATTCATGACTTAAGGCAGTAATTAACAAATCAGCGCAGAAAACTGCATCGACTTTAGCGGTTGATCCATATAAGTCGTCAAGTAACGGTACCAAAATATCATGTAGACGACCAAAAATAGGCCCATTAAGTTTAACTTCTAGTGAATTAATCTTGGGCGTTCCTTCAACACCAGTCAATAACTGTGCTTTTTTTTCACGAAACTGGATAAATAAAAACAGCACGTGTTTCAATTGTTCTGCAGTTTTATCAGAATGATTGGTGGTTAAATAATTATCAATATCTTCAAATAATTTTTTTATATTATCGTGTATTAGTGCCCAGCATAAATCACTTTTATTTTGAAATCGTCGATAGAGTGTACCAACACCCACTTTAGCCGCTGTAGCTATTTGATTCATACTAGTTTTTTCAACACCATATTGATCAAATAGAGTTATTGCAGCTGCTAAAATACGTGCGCGATTTTCAGCAGCATCTTTACGCTCGCTAACGGGGTGATTGACTGTTTTATCTGACATGAACTAACTCCTATTTTTATTTAGTAATCCAATTTTACTTGACATAATTCAATTTAAGATTACAATTTCATTTATAAGTGGAATACATTCCGTTTAACAAAAAGATTGGAAGTGAATAAATTTAATGGTAAATAAAGATAACCAAACAGCTTTGTTGGTAATGGATGTTCAAAAATGGAACATTACAGATAAACACAAAGATGTCGTACGTCACATGCAGCAAGCTATTCAGCATGCTCGTGAACTCGGTCAAACAATTATTTGGGTCCAACTAGCCTTTGGTGCAAATTATCCAGAATTAAATCCACAAAATAAATTTTTTTCAATGATTTCACCTGAAAGCCATATGACTAAGTTGGATGAGCAAACCCAACCACACCCAGAATTAGTGCCCCAAGCTAATGACTATATCGTCAACAAGTACCGTGTGAGTGCTTTTGCAGGTAGTAATCTAGAAAGTATTTTAAAGGCACAGTCGATTAACCATCTTATTTTGTGTGGCATTTCTACCAGTGGGGTAGTTTTGTCAACATTGACTGAGGCTTCGGATAAAGATTATCAATTGTCAGTATTGCATGATGCTTGTTTTGATAAAAATGCATCCGTTCATGATGTTTTGGTTCATGACGTATTTTCAAGACATGCTGATGTTTTGTCAGTGGGTGAATGGGTAGCGCAATCTACCAAACAACCTTAATCATATTATTGAATTAAAAGAATACTAGGTCAACCATTGATATCAATAATATGTATGAGAAGGTGAAAGTTATTTTAAAAAAAGAATCAAAAATATTTAGTTGGCAATTTTTGATGCCCTTAATGTTGGCATCTTCACTGAATCCATTGAATAGTTCGATGATTGCGACTGCATTACCTAAAATTTCAGTGTCTTTAGGTATTTCTGCAGGAACTGCCACAGTGTTAGTCAGTGCTTTGTATGTTGTTAGTGCAGTCGCACAACCAACTTTTGGTAAATTAGCAGAAATACTCGGACCACGCAAGGTGTTACTAACAGGTGTCTGTTTTGCAGCCATTGGTGGTTTGATAGGTGGTGCAATTGCTACTTTTCCAAGTTTATTAGTTGCTAGAGTTTTGATTGGTTTAGGAACATCGGCAGGTTATCCGTCCGCAATGTTTATGATTACACAACGTGCAAATCATGAGAATATAACAGTACCAGGAAGTGTTTTGGGTGGTCTGCAAATCGCTTCTATGGCAACGTCTACTTTAGGATTACCATTAGGCGGACTTTTAGTTGGTTGGTTAGGTTGGACATCAATTTTTTATATTAATTTGCCAGCCGTATTGATTATCTTAGCTTCTGCTTATTTTTGGTTGCCCAAAGACAAACAAACTCATATTCATGATAAGAAACAATTAATGCAAGAAATTGATATCATTGGGATTATTTTGTTTGCCTTAACAATTGTCAGCTGGTTACTGTGGTTGTTTGTTTTGCCACAAATTAATTTTTGGCTACTAATTTTTGCAGTTATTTTTACTGTTGTTTTAGTCATTTGGGAACGTAAAGCTGCAACGCCATTCTTCGACGTTAAGTTCTTACAAAATCATACAAATGTCGTCCTTACGTTGATTAGAATATTGATACTGGCGATGTGTGTTTATACCGTTATGTATGGCGTAAGTCAGTGGCTAGAGGCAGTACACGCCTTTTCTTCAGAGTTGACCGGATTGCTTTTGTTGCCAATGAGCGCAGTGTCAGCATTAGTCGTGTTACCATTAGCCGCACGTAATCTTGTGCGGACTTCGTTGGTTATTTCGGTTTCTGCCGCAATTGTTGGCGCTGTTGGCCTATTGATTTTTAATGTAGCGACACCAATTTGGGTGATTATTCTGATAACGAGTATTTTTGGAATTGTTATGGGGACGATGTCACAAGGTAATCAAATGGCATTATACCTGCAAGTACCACCAAGAATGATGGGAACAGCCTCTGGTCTATTACGTACGTTTACTTATATTGGATCGATCGTCTCGTCTTCACTAATTAATATTGGTTTTCATGATGGGGCGACAACAGCCGGATTACATCTTATCGCTATACTAATGGTTATCGTTAGTCTAATTGCGACAGTTATAACCATCGCAGATAAATCTTTGCGAACTATTGATAATTAAATACTACTTTGATGCATCATATTGGCGTTCAGTCACCAATTTTGATGCATTTTTTAGTGTAGAATGAATAAATAGTATGCCGTCGGTTTCTGGGTGAAAATTAATTATAAGGAGTGGAAAATGACATTTTATACTTATCAGTATTTATTAGATCATCAGACAAAATTTCCATATTTAAGAATTGCAATTATTGTGATTTTAGCCACAACATTCATTGTTCTATTGACACGTTATTTTTCAAATAAGGGTGATATTAAATATAAAGACCTAGCTGTTATTGTTGGGACGTTGATGGTACTAACTGTTGCTATCCAATTTAATGACTACACAAATTTTAAAACAACTAGTCAACAAAGTGGTCAAGAAGTGTCACTTGTCAAAAGTGTGGCTAGGAAACTACAAGTAAAACCACAAAAACTAAGTGTCAACAACCTACAAACTGGGTTGGGTGACATCCTTATACGTAGTTCCAAAGGATATTATCGAATTATTTTTAATAATGATAATTCAGAATATGCTTTAGAAAAAATTAAGCTCAAAGCAGGCGATATCAACGTTAAAGGGGATTAAATATGTTTTCATATTCAGATATTTTTTTGAAGCTAGTCATTGGATTCGTTTTTATCACATTATTGATTAAATTTAGTGGTAAAGGTAGTTTAGCACCAACTTCACCATTAGATCAGTTACAAAACTATGTTCTTGGTGGCATTATCGGTGGCATATTATATAATCAAGCAATTTCGGTCGCACAATTTGTGGTTGTTTTGTCAATCTGGGCATTATTGATGTTGACCACACGGTATTTGAAAATACACATCCATGCTGTCGGTAAGTTCATTGATGGCGAGCCCATGACGATCATCTATAATGGTAAATTATTAGTTAAAAATTGTATTCAAGCAAATCTATCAGCAAAAGAAATCGATTTTAAATTACGATCAGCAGGTGTATTAGATATCAGTCAGGTTAAACGAGCAATTTTAGAACAAAATGGTAGTATTACGATTCTTAGTAAATACGATGAAGATGTTCGTTTTCCAGTAATTATTGATGGCAAAGTTGATACGGATGTTTTACAAGTTATGGATAAAGATCAACAATGGTTAGACCATGAATTAGATGGACAAGGTATTGTTGATATTAAGGATGTTTATATGGCAAAATACCGTCATCATAAATGGGAAATTGCTACGTATGGTAGTCAAGACGAAGTGTAGTTATTTAGAATGTATCTTTTGAGAGTTTTGATGAATAAAACCAGGATAAGGAATATATAGATAATCACGCCAACCATCATTTTCAATATAAAATGCCAAATTGAAAATGATAAAAGTTGGTTAACATATAATAAGATCATGAACATGATTATTGCTGCACTTAGGATTTTTGAGCTATCAAGAAGCATTTGCTGAATGTCTAAATGCTTTCTGACAGTATAAAATTGATAACTTGTTACAGCGACTTCAGCCATAATCGTGGCGTAGACAACACCAATATCACGGAATATAAGTATGAAAGGATAGACTAGTAGCAAGTTAACAAATGCACCAATAGTAACTGAGTAAAAATATTGTTTCATTCTTTGGGTTGGAATTAGAAATTGAATACCTATTACATTACTCCAACTGATAATAATAATTAGTATTGTATCGATGGAAATAAAGCAGTCTATACCAGAGAACTTATTAGAAAAGAATAGCAGAGAGAAATCTTTTGAAAGTGCAAGCATACCTAGAGATATTGGCAAACATAGGAAGTTGGTTATTAAAAAGCTGGTGTTTATTATCTTTTTAATTTGCTCAAATTTTTGATGTGCGTATAGATAATTTATTCTTGGAATTAATACAGTGCCCGACGCTGTTATAAAGGTAATTAATACTTTTGTAATTCGATCTGCATTTTCAAAATAAGCAACAGCAGAAATGTTGTTTGTTATTCCCAGTATTGTTTTATTAATAGAAACATACAGAGGAATAACCATTTCAGGTAATAACAATAAAATGGCTGGTTTAATATGTCTTAAAAAATTACTTTTTTGTATGTGGGGTTTTTCCAGTTCATTTTTTAAAGATGGAAAGAGTAATAGATTGCAAATAAGAGATGTCAAAGAAATAATGTAAATGTATGTTAATAGATCCGTTGTATCTTTTACTAAGACAAATATGCAAACTGCTGAGGCAATGCGAATCAGAAAATTACGCATGATAATTAATTTAAATTTTTCTAATCCCTGAAAGAACCAAGACGTATCAAGAGTGATTGCAATAATTTGAAGTGACTGTGCAAAGTAGTAAATTCTATATATGTTCTTGGTGTACGTAGTAAAAATAAAAAACAAGATGATAACAAATGCTGAAATTAGTAATCTTAACAATAACAGCTCCCAAAAAATTTGGGATTTTAGATACTTATTTTGTCTATTTGCAGATATTTGTTGGCAGCCATAGGTTATACCAATGCTAGCGACTAAAATAAAATATTGTGTATTAGCAGCCGTATAAGAATGTATACCAAGTGATGAGGGTCCCAAAACACGTGCAATATAGGGCATTGTTAATAGTGGGAGGAACAGTGAAAAAAGTTGATAACTGGCATTATAAAAGTAACTACGCTTTAAACCATTCACGCATTTCACCTGCTTATCTCTGTAAATTTGTTTTAATACTATATCATCAAACAGCGACTAAATTACTATGAAAAATTGAGCGTAGAAGAAACATAAGTAATCGTAATGTGTTATTTTGACAGAAGTAGTTATTACATATTAAAAGGACCATCAGTCTATCGATTTGATAGATTGATGGTCCTTTTAACGTGTTCTGAAATCATATTTTAAAATTTTAGGCAAACAGCATAATGATAACGACGGCAAATGGAAAGATGAAGATACTTTCTGTTAAAACACGGGTTGAAAATTCAACATCCATATTATTTTGTTCAGCTAGCATTGGTAGGACCGTTAACATAGGTGTGACTGATTGAATTAACAATGTTTTGATAAATAAATCGGGTAGATTGACCCAACCAAGCAACTGATTGATCCATAAAACAAGAGACATCATTAATGGTGCCATGATAAACTTTCCAAATTGCGCAATAAGATCGATTTTTTCTATTTTCATAGCGGCCATTTTTGTTCGTGCTAGTTGTAACCCAAGGAAAATTAATGAAAGTGGCGTCACAATGTTAGCAATGTAGCTGAATGACTGATACAAAAAACCGTGGACGGGTAATTTTATATTAATGAAGAAACAGATAATACCAACGATAAATCCCCACATTGGTGGTGTGAATAAACTTAGGATACGTCGCCAGGTGGTTTGATAATTAGCGATTGATTCGGGATTATCCTTGTAGATCAATTTGACACCAATTCCCCATGTTGTAATCGTATTCGCCACAAAATAGGCTAAAAAGTATGGCAAGCTTTTATTACCAAACAGCGCAATGTTCAAAGGTAGACCAACAAACAAAGTGTTTGCGTTAACAAAAGCATTGGTGAATAGGCTTTTTCGATCCTTTTGTAAATGCAGTGAACGACCGATAGGGATAGCAATCAAAAAGCAAAGGCCAATTGATATCATTGATAGGATGAAACCAATCAACAACGTATTGAAATTTTGTTTAGTAATATAGTTTTGTGAAGAAATAAATACTGAAATGGGTAGTGCTACATTCACAACAATTGTTGAGACATCGTTAATGAAGTATTGACTGACGATTCTCGATTTACCAATTAAGAAGCCGATAATAATAACAGTAATAATAATCAAGACACTATTTAGTGAAATGAAAAAAGTTGATAGCATATAGATTGAGCTCCTTAATAATTAGTTTTATATCAAAGTTTTTGATAATTAATAGCCGCAAAACCATCTTACACCCATTTATCCTGTATTTCAGATAAAGTAGTTATGTGGCATAACTAATTGGTAAATAAACGATTATATAGTAAAAGTGGCTGATTTATTTAAAAATCAGTCGGCTTGTTTATTTGCGCTCGCCTTATATGTTATTCATTGTAGGTCTGATATATAATGAGGTGAATTAATGAGGATGTTGGGAGGGAATCGATGGCCATTTTAGATTTGCAAAAAGTCGGGTTTGAGGTAGACGGTAAGGAATTACTAAAAGACATTACATTACAAGTACAAGCAGGTGATTGGCTGACGATTGAAGGACCTTCAGGATCTGGTAAAAGCCTATTACTAAAATTAATTGCTAGTTTATTAACGCCAACTACAGGAAACATCTATTTTAATGGTCAGAACCAAACCACATTTAATAAAGTTGATTACCGAAAGCAAATATCGTATTGTTTTCAGCAACCTAGTTTATTTGGTCAAACGGTGAAGGATAACCTGTTATTTCCATTTGCTATCAGAAATATTGCGTTTGATGAGCAACGGGCGATAACAGCTTTAGATAATGTCGATTTGCCCAAAGAATTTTTAGAGAAAGAAATCAAAACCTTATCAGGTGGTCAAAAACAACGGGTAGCGCTCATTCGTAATTTGTTATTTCCACCAAAAATTTTGTTACTTGATGAAATAACAACGGGATTAGATGCACAAACAAAAGATATTGTGAATCACTTACTTGTTGGGTATCAGAATGAAGGAATGACGATGTTATCTGTTACGCATGATGAGCGTGAAATTTCAGAAGCAGATCATCTTATTAGAATTGTGTCAGGAAGGATGGCGGAGAGTCATGAATAGTGATTTACTAGTAAGTCCAACGGCACTAATGTTTGCGATCATTTTGGTGGTTATTGCGTTACTTATTAACTTACGTGAAAAAATTGGTCTTGAAAAGGATATGTTGATTGGCGTATTCCGAGCCGTTGTGCAATTAGTCGTTGTAGGTTATGTCTTAACTTATGTGATTAAAATTAATCAATATTGGCTAACCTTATTGATGATTTTAATCATTATATTTAATGCGGCTGCTAATGCCCGTAAACGTGCGCATAACATGCCATACGGTTTTTGGATCAGCTTATTTGCCATCAGTATTTCAACGGGTGTGACTTTGGTGTTACTTATTCTAACTGGGGTCATTAAATTCATTCCAAGTCAAATGGTGCCTATTTCAGGCATGATTGCAAGTAACGTGATGATTGCTATCGGATTAGCCTACCGAAGTATGTATGAAAATTTTAATGATCAGCGGCAGGCGGTTTTAGAGAAATTAGCATTGGGCGCAACTGCCAAACAGGCGTCGATTGAAATTGTGCGTCGCGCAATCAGAACGAGTTTATCACCAACAATTGATTCGGCAAAAACGGTTGGACTTGTTAGCCTGCCAGGGATGATGTCAGGATTGATTTTTGCTGGTGTCGACCCGACAAAAGCAATTATGTACCAAATTATGGTAACGTTTATGCTTTTAGCTTCAACAAGTATTGGTAGTGTTATTGCTTGTTACCTAATGTATCCACAATACTATAATAAAGATTTACAATTACTATAAAAGAATATTGCTCATTTAAAGGGCTGTCGTTAATCTATATAGACGACAGCCCTTTCGCTTACAATTAATAAACAATTTTATATTTAATGATATAAAAATAAAGTGCAAATATTCACAATATTTGCATGTTTGATATATAATAATATTAGGCAATGGTTATGTTATGAAGCATATGTGCAAGAGGGAGGCCATATGATGAGACATCTTGGGAAACTGATTAGTATATTTGTGATTGCAGCTATTGCGGTACTTTTTCAGTTTGGTCTGCAACAACCGCAGTGGGCCCAATTGTTGATTTCATTAACAGGGTTAGTGCTTGCCATTTCAATGTTTATCGAGATGGTTAAAACATTAATGTCTGGAAAATATGGGGTTGATTTACTGGCGATTACAGCAATTATTGCAACCCTGGCTGTTGGTGAGTATTGGTCAGCAATGATTATTTTATTGATGTTAGTTGGTGGTGATACTCTTGAAGATTACGCTGCCAAAAAGGCAAATTCAGAACTAAAGGCTCTATTGGAAAATTCCCCACAATATGCCCATCGAATCGAGAATGGTCATCCAGTTGAGATAGGTGTTGAAGATGTGAATATTGGCGATAAGTTATTAGTAAAACCCAAAGAACAAGTACCGGTTGATGGTCATATTTTACGTGGTAGTACAATGTTTGATGAATCCTCATTGACAGGAGAATCTGTGCCAGTTCAAAAAGATGTTGGTGATGAAATATTATCAGGATCGATTAACGGGGATGATGCCATTACAATGTATGCTGATAAGTCGAGTAATGATAGTCAGTACCAGCGTTTAATTGCATTAGTGCGAGAATCAGAAGCACAACCAGCCCATTTTGTTCGTCTGGCTGATCGTTATGCAGTCCCCTTCACCTTGATTGCTTATGTTATTGCGGGTATCGCATGGTACGTGGCGCAAGACCCAATCCGCTTTGCTGAAGTGTTGGTCGTTGCTTCACCATGTCCATTGATTTTAGCAGCACCAGTTGCGATGGTATCAGGAATGAGTCGTTCATCCCGTAATGGAATTGTTGTTGAGACCGGGGATGTTCTAGAAAAATTGGCGCAGGCGAAGACCTTTGCCTTTGATAAAACAGGGACGATTACGCAAGGCGTCTTGCAAGTTAACCAAGTTCTAGTGGCAGAGGGTAATGGTAAAGATGAATTACTTCGTTTAGCAGCGAGTTTGGAACAGAATTCTAGTCACATTTTAGCCAGGTCACTAGTTAATTATGTACGTGCACAGGGGTTGACACTTGAAATGCTGGATGATGTAAAGGAAGTGACTGGGAACGGGTTAATCGCTAAGTATCAAGGATATACTGTGAAAGTTGGTAAGCGAAGTTTCGTTGCCGAAGATGTGCCAACGAAAGTGCAGGGGCAAACAGCTATCTACGTTAGTCTCGATGATCATTATTTCGGGCACATTACTTTTAATGATCAAATTCGTCCAGAAGCAGCCAAAACCATGCAAGCTTTGTTAAAGCGGCAGGCACATATTTTGATGTTGACCGGTGATAAAAAAGAGACAGCACAGAAAATAGCATCTCAAGCAGGCATTAAAGATGTACATGCAGAGTTGTTACCTGATGAAAAAATTCGATTTATTCAAGATACACCAGAAAATGAAAAACCAATTGTTATGGTTGGCGATGGTGTTAATGATGCACCAGCATTAGCGATAGCAGATGTTGGGATTGCTATGGGGGCCCATGGTGCGACAGCAGCGAGCGAGACAGCCACAGTTGTTATTTTAAAGGACGATCTCTCACGGGTTGCCAAGTCAGTAGAAGTTGCTGCTGATACAATGAAAGTTGCCCGACAGGCAGTATTAATTGGTATTGTTATTTGTACAGTACTCATGTTAATTGCTAGTTTTGGTTTCTTGCCACCACTGTTTGGCGCATTACTGCAGGAAGTTGTGGATACAGTGTCTATCTTATGGGCATTGAAGGCACGTTAAGGACATTTTAAAAACAGAGAGCGTTTAAAAATCGGTAATTCTCCAATTCTAATTGGTAATTGCCGATTTTTTTATATGAATTATAGACTACTTTAAATCATGAGTGTGATAATAATAAAGACCCTAATTTTCTCATTTAATGTGAATTTTAGGTTACGATTACCAGAAAACAGTGCAGTAGTAAAGGTTTCGTGGTATTATAATTAGATTAGAAACTAAGGATAGGAGTTGTCTAAATGCTAGCGACATTGGTAAAATCTCGAGATGTGTTAACAACACTCAGTGAAAATGCAACACTTCAAGATGCATTAGATATCTTTGATCATTCCGGATTTCGGGCTATTCCTATTTTGGATGAAAGTGGACAATTGTTTCGCGGGGCTATTTATAAGCTACATATATATCACCACATTATTGAAGGCGGTACTTTGGATGTGCCGGTTACCAGTTATATGCGGAATATGACAAAATTTGTACGTGTGGAAGCAACCTTTTATGAAGCATTTTTTACGCTAAAAGATTTGCCATTTGTTTCAGTATTGGATAAAGATAACCATTTTATGGGCATTCTGACACATAGTCGTATGATGAGATTATTAGCGGATTCTTGGGCAACGAATAAGGGTCGGTATAGTTTAACGTTAGTATCAGACGGTGAGCGTGGTAGCCTGGAAAAGGCAGCCCATATCATTTCACGATATACAACGATTTCATCAGCAATGACTTTGGATCCAGATAGAAATCCACGGACAACCCGGCTTTTGTTTACATTGCCAGATACGGTTAGTGAAGGATCGTTATCAAAAATCATCAAAATTTTATCTAGAAAAGGCTACCACTTGGAGTCATTAGAGGATCTATCACAGTCATCATATATGTGATGAGTTACGATTATAGCGGTCGGCAAATTTGCCTGACCGCTTTTTGTATAGAGGGGAATATATGTTAATTGACATGCATAGTCATAGTGATGGTGACGTTACTTTTATCGAAGAACAGCAACGGGCACACATTGCCACTATTTTAAATGCAACGACGAGTGCGGAATTTCATTTTAATGAAATGTATGCGGATAGCCACCAGTTACTAAGTTATGGCATTCATCCATGGGAAACACAACGACAGCGGGTGGATGAGCAGTTATTGTCGCAAGTGGCAATTATTGGCGAGATTGGATTGGATACTGTATGGACGGATGTCCCATTGGCAGTGCAACGACCAGTTTTTTTGCAACAACTGCATATGGCGAATGACCTTCATCGCCCGGTTATTTTACATACAAAAGGTTGTGAATCCGAAATTTTAAGTGATATTAATGAATTGCCTGATTTGACAGTGTTAGTACACTGGTATTCATCCGCAAAGTTACAAGCAGCATACATTGCGCGTCTGAACAGTTATTTTTCAATTGGACCAGATGTTCTAACTGATGAAGTGGTACAAACTTTTGCGCAGAAAGTGCCACTATCGCAGTTATTTATTGAATCAGATGGGTTGGAGAGCTTTCAGTGGGCTTTAAAAAGAGATGTTCATGTTAATGAATATGCAGGAATGCTAAAACAGGTTTATCAGAAAGTGGCCGATTTGCGAGCAATGTCAGTGACACAGCTAGAAATGCAAATCGAAAAAAATTGGCACCATTTGTTTAGTTAGTTATGATGGTTGTCTAGACGTTGGGAAATAACTAGCCGTTATAAACTGAAAAGGGAGAACAATCTACCTAAATCAAATAGATAGATTGTTCTCCCTTAAACGCGTTCCAAAATTCTGAAGCCTCAATGTAACGCAATTTACGCCATTCCTGTCCTGCGCTTTGCTACGGACAAAAATGACGAAAATTACGTTACACACCGGCTTCAAAACGACTTTTGTCTTGCTCTCTTAAACGTGTTTCAAAAGACTCAAGCCATACTGTAACGCTCTCTAGTTAAAAGGTGTTGTCACAGGAGAGTATAGCTTTTCTAAGGCGCCATCACCATTTAATGAATTAAAGTATGTTTCAAAGGCTGCCCAACGATGTGGATACATGGTTTGGATTGCTTGAATATCGTAGGGGTTACCCAAACTAGAAATGACTAGCTGCGTAAATTCTGCAAATCCTTCATCATTGTTAGAAGAACCATAATCAGAGACAGCATCGGCGTCGGCTTTAACAGCATCTGTCCAGGCTTGTGTGTGTGAATAATCGTCTGAATTAGCATCATTAAACGATAAACTGTGGCCAAGTTCGTGGGCACCGGTCATCGCAATTTGACCATTTTGTGGTAAGAAATTCATACGAATAGCCATCATATCTTTGCTGGTGTTAAAGGTGTTTGCACCATTATTTGTTTGGAAAACGTTGGTAATGTATTGCCTAAATTCATATGGAATAACGGCGTAAGCTTTCGCAACTTGTTCTGCTTCATCAGCTTGTGTTGTATAAACATTAATTGTTTGTTGTGGCTGTCTTGTGAGTGAATTATTTAACGTTACAGCTGTCCGGTAACCTTTTACACTACCGTCCGTAGCATATTCAGAATAGGTTGTTTTTTTAGATTTAGATAATTTATAGGTTGTGGAATAACCAGTTGCATCGGCATTAACGCCACGATTGACTTCTGGTGAGCCATCATTACTTAATACTTTGCGCAATGCAGTCGCTTGATTGCTGGCGGATTCGCTAAAAAATTCATCAGTAGCAATCCCTTTCAATACACCACGCATGTGTGCTGAGCGAGAAGAAGTTGCAGACGTATAGTTGAATAGACCAGTCTGTTCATCCTGGCTTAATGACTTAAAACCATCAGTTGTAAATACTCTGGCAACATTGTCCATTGTTTGAGGATCTAGTTCCCAATAAGCTGTCTTATTATGATTAGCGGAAGAAATAACTGAAGTTTGACTACCATCTTGAGCTAAATAGTGACCAGTATCAGCATTTTTGATTAAGTAGACGTTTTTTTGACCATTAACTTTGCTAGCAGGAACGGATTGTAATTCCCATTGATTATCTGTAACGGTTTTATCGTCCGTTGTTTCAGAGAAACCAATTTTGCTATAACCATTACCAGTCAACAACTGGTGGTTATTGTTATTAGTCAATTGATAATGGCCTGAAGTGATGTAGTTTCCTGTCCATAAAGATTGTGAATCTGCACTAGGTTGATTGGTGATAGTAGGAGAATTTGATTCATTACTTAGGTATTGATTGGATTGATAGTTTTTTAAATAGAAGTTTGAAGCTAGTAAATGTGTGTTGGCTAATCCTGTTGGATCGAGTAAATTTACTAATTGTGAATTAGCGTTCGAGTCTGCTTGCACCGTGGCGGCGTTTAAATATGTCAGTCCTGAATTAAGCACGATACCACCAGATATCAAACTTATTGTAATCCCTGAATATATGAATATTTTTTTGCTAAATAAGTGCATGAAAAATCCGCCTTTTTATATCATTTGAACTCAATGGGTTTTATTGTAAAATATTTTATTCACAAATGCTAATCACGAAAAACGTTAAATCGTTACTTTTTTAGGGTATTGTAAGTTACAAAAACCGTGACAATGCGATTTAAAAGTTACAAAAAAATTACAAAATAATTTGTGGATTTGCCAAAATAAGTAAATGTATTCTTGAAAGGTGTAATATTAGCGGGCTAATTTATTAGAGAATATAATAATAAACAAGGAGGAGTACGAGAAAAAGGAGGGAATTAAAATGGGACGTTTAGATGACAAAGTTGCAATGATTACAGGTGCCGCACGTGGACAAGGTGCGCCTGAAGCAGAATTATTTGTGAAGGAAGGCGCAAAAGTCGTCATTACTGATATGCTTGAAAATGAAATTAAACAAGTGGCAGACACATTAAACGCACAATTTGGGGATGTTGCCTGAGGCTTTAAACAGAATGTTTAAAATTAAAAACTTAGAACGTATTAAATAAAGTGTGTTTCAAGAGGAACATAGTTAAAGGCCGTCAATCTAACAAAATGGTCAGATTGGCGGCCTTGTTATATATACAATGCGTTGTTTGTTGTGGCTTTCTATGATTAATCAAATGAAATCAAATCATGGGGTGCCATAAAACGGCTACGCATTAAAATGTCAGCTAGTTCTTCAGGTGATTCTGGATTTTCTTTGTCGATCCAGTGCCGAACAATATTTAAAATGCTGTTAATTGCAATTTCTTTAGTGTAATCGATGGGGATTGCAGCGGAAAAATGGCCAGCATTTTTTTCGAGTTGCATAGTAAAAAGATGATCAACAACGTCTTTTATCTGTGAAAAAAATTGGGGATCACCATTTGCTGAAAATAATGCATGCATGGTTTCACGTTCACCATCTACATATTCAAGTGCTTGATTAAATACACGATAAGTTGCCCCAGACCTATCATGGGTTGAATCATTACTTAATGGTTCTTTGAGATTATCTTTCAAAGCATTTGTAATGTTCATGATCAATTCGTCTTCTATTTTCGATAGTAATTCATATTTATCCGTATAATGTACGTAAAATGTACCACGACTAACCTGGGCATCGCGTGTGATGTCAGATACCGTGATATTAGTAAAGCCCTTTGATTCAATCAACTGGATAAAAGACTTTTTGATATTTTGTTGTGTTCTTGCGTTACGTTCTGCTTGTCTCATAATTTATGCTCCATTTATTAAACAACGTGTTAAAAATTGTCTATTGCACTAACTCCCTAATAGCATTAATATAATGCACATAGATAAATTATTCAACAAGTTGTTCAATAATTTTTTCAGGAGGAGAGTGTACAATGCTAAAGTCAGAGTGGCAGTGGCTAAAAGGTCATAAATTTTATATGTTAGTCATTTTTGTATTGTTTTTTGTACCATCTATATATGCAGTTACCTTTTTAGGATCATTGTGGAATCCTTATGGCGAAGTGAGTAAGTTACCAGTAGCAGTGGTTAACAAAGATCAGACAGTTACTTACCAGGGTAAGAAGCTAGAGGTTGGTCATGATTTAAAAAATGAATTAGAGAAATCTGATGCGATGAATTTTAAATTTCCATCAGAAAAGGCTGCTAAAAAAGGATTGGCAGATGGTAAATACTATACTGTCATTACTATTCCAAAGAATTTTTCAGCAAATGCAACGACATTATTAGACAAAAAACCAAAGCAAATGAAGCTAAAATATGAAACAAGTTCTGGTCATAGTTTCATTGCGGGTAAATTATCTGAATCAGGTGCAAAACAAATTGGTAATCAAATTTCTGGGAAAGTTACTAAGATATATACCAAGACGATTTTTAAAGAAATGCAACGGGCAGGCGCTGGTATGACAAAGGCAGGCGCAGCCAATAAAAAGCTGGCAGATGGTGCCAATACCTTAAAATCAGGTAGTGATCAAGTTACTACTAATCTTGAAAAATTAGCAGCTAGTTCATTAACTTTTGAAGATGGTGCCCAAACATTAACTCAGGGATTAGGACAATATACGACTGCAGTTGGTACAGCTAGTGATGGTAGTGCACAATTAGCCAATGGGTTGAATCAGATGAATCAGCAAGCACCAACACTGATTAATGGTATTAATCAATTAAGTCAGGGTACACAACAATATACTGCTGCAGTTGGTACAGCAGCAAATGGTAGCCAGACATTGTCAACAGGATTAAATCAGTTAAATCAGCAAATACCGACTTTTGCTAATGGAGTCACGAAGCTTAATGATGGCTTATCACAGTTGAATAAAGAAATGGTTGATAATGATGTGAAGGGCAACTTGACGAAAGTACAAAAAGAAGTTGCGGCATTATCTAGCGTTGTGGATGACACGAAAACAGCATTACCAGATAATCAAACCATTAACAATCAATTCAACACACTACAATCGGATTTAAAGGCTTTGGCAAAGGCTAATGCAGCTGATAAGGATGCACTTTCAAACAACGTGAATGCCGCTATGCAAGAAGCAGGGATTAACATTACTGCAGCACAAAAGGCAAAATTTGTGCAAGCATTGGCAAGCAAACAAAGTGACACCCAAACTGCCCAAGTATTAGCGACAATGACTGAACATGCAGCAGCGCTACAATCAAATGTGACGCAATTGGAACAGGTTGCACAGAAACATCAAGCAACTTTGACAGAGTTAGCACAAACGGCTAATAATACAGATTTGCATCAAGTCAACAATCAATTAATTGAAATGGAAAAGTTGCCTGACGCTGTTTCACAGTTAGCGGCTGGTTCGCAACAACTTAATGATAAAGTGCCCACTGTGCAAAAAGCAGTCGGACAGTTAGCTGGTGGTGCCCAAACATTAAGTAGTGGTTTGCAAACGCTGCAGGGAAAGTCAGCAACGTTAAATAATGGTGTTGCAACATTACAATCTGGTGCTCAAACATTAAGTGGTGGTGTTAGTCAACTTTCTAGCGGGGCGCAAACATTAAACAATGGTTTGCAGACTCTATCTGGTATGAGTGGTCAGTTAAATAGTGGGGCTAATCAACTTGTTAGTGGTGCTGGACAAATTAGCAACGGTTCTGGGCAATTAGCTAGTGCAGCCAAACAAATGGGACCAGCATTATCAGAAATGAATGCTGGTAATACTACGCTTGCCACACAATTAAGCAAAGCTGGTAAACAAGCAGATCAATTAAAGGGTACAAAGGGCACGCTCAAACAGATGGCAACACCAACGACGGTATCTCATACAGAGAAGGATCGAGTACCTAATAATGGAACCGGTATGATTCCATATATGTTCTCTGTTGGTATGTTTGTTGGGATGATGGCACTTAACCTTATGCTGGATATGGTTTCTCCACGAGGGAAAGTATCGTCACTAGGCGCTTGGTTTGGGTCAAAGATGTTAATTCTCTTTGGCATTGCTACGATGACAGCACTGACACTTTATGCGTTAAGTGACTGGGTACTTGGCATGAATCCTGTTAACTCGGGACAGACATTACTATTTATGCTATTGACCAGCTATGTTGATGCAGCATTAGTTACAGCCATTTATATGTGGTTTGGCAAGGCAGGAGCGTTTGTTTCGATGGTGCTACTAGTCTTACAACTTAGTGTCGCAGCTGGAACCTACCCAATAGAACTTTCAAATAAGTTCTATCAGTGGTTGCACCCACTTGTACCCATGACTTATACAGTAAGTGGGTTACGTGAGACAATCATGATTGGTGGTTCGATAGCAACAGAAGTGATGGTATTGGCTAGTGTGGGTATTGTGTCGATTTTGGCAATGTTCATCTACTTTGTTGTTCATTTGCATAATTTTCGTGTCCTTAAAGGTATGCAAGCAGATTAATTAGGATAAAGATTTTTAGTTTGATTTTAGAGCCGGTCAGAAAAGTTTATGGACTTTTCTGACCGGCTCTATTTTTCAATAAAAATAGTACAATTAATAAGCTTGTTATATAAATCACATTGATATAAAAAAACAGTATATTTGCATAATAATAGATTGACAGTATAATTAATTGTGTAGATTTGTATAATCTATATTTTGGTTGACAGATGAATTATGAATGGGGGAAATGATGACCAATAAATTAACAACACAAGCAGGACAGCCATGGGCTAATAATCAACACAGTTTAACAGCAGGAGAACGGGGTCCGGTCCTGATGCAGGACTACCAATTATTGGAAAAGTTAGCGCATTTTGATCGCGAACGTATCCCTGAGCGTGTCGTCCACGCAAAAGGTGCTGGTGCTAAAGGTGTATTTAAATTAACCCATGATATGAGTCAATTTACTAAAGCCAATTTGTTCAATGGGGAGAACAAAGAGACACCACTTGCTGTTCGCTTTTCATCCGTAGCGGGTGAATCTGGGTACCCAGATACCATTCGTGATGTACATGGCTTCTCAGTGAAATTTTATACAGAAGAAGGCAATTACGATATTGTTGGTAACAACACACCAGTCTTTTTTATCAATGACCCATTAAAGTTTCCGGATTTTATTCATTCACAAAAACGCGATCCGCGAACTCATAAACGTGATGTCAACATGCAGTTTGACTTCTGGGCACATTCACCAGAATCAATTCACCAAGTGACCTATTTAATGGGTGATCGTGGTAATCCAACCAGCTTTCGTACGATGAATGGATATGGGAGTCACACATACAAGTGGGTTAATGCTGAGGGTGAACAATTTTGGGTGAAATATCACTTTATTAGTAACCAAGGTGTGTCAAATATGTCTAATGAGCTTGCCGCTAAATTAGCGAGTGAAGATACTGACTATCTGCAGAATGAAATGTTTAATGCCATTGAGGATGGTGACTACCCTTCATGGACACTTTCGGTACAGATTATTCCTTATCAAGAAGGTCTTGATTATAAGTACGATATTTTTGATGTAACGAAAACAGTGTCGCACAAGGATTACCCACTTCACGAAGTTGGAGTCATGACATTGAATGCTAATCCTGATAATTACTTTGAAGACGTTGAGGAAATTGCTTTTTCTCCTGCCAACTTAGTACCAGGTATTGAGCCTTCAATGGATAAATTGTTGCAAGGACGTTTGTTCTCATACAAGGATGCAGCTCGGTATCGTTTAGGTGCTAATTTTGAGCAATTAAAGGCTAATCGCCCTCGTAATGAGGTTCATAATTATGCACGTGATGGATTTATGGCGCAAAACCAAAATGGTAGTGTTAATTACGAACCAAATAGTCAGGGTGGTCCGGTTGAGGATCCGCATACATCAATAACAGGTGATATGTTCCAAGGCATGACGGGTGCATTTGAACCTTATGATACTGATTATTATTCAGCAGCTGGTCGTTTGTATAACATTATGTCTGAAGATGAGAAACAACGTCTAATAGAGACATTTAAGAGTAACCTAGGTACAATCGATAGTCTTGAGAATAAGCAGTTGATGGTACAACAAATGGCTCGCGCTGATACGGATTATGGTAAACGTGTGGCTGAAGCCATTGGTGTTAACATTGATGATATAGATATTTAATTTATTTTAATCATAGTATGGGTTTCAGTTTTCTGGAGCACGTTTAAGGGTATTAATCTTCAAATTGGTGGATTGATGCCCTTTTTAAGGCTTAATTAGTCTATGAATGGACAACATATAGACACTCCTGATACAATTGTCTGCTAGGATAGTCTGATAGATAATTGTATTGATATAAAAAAGGAAGCGTACTTAATGGAAGTTAGTATATGGGTTTGGATTGGTTTTTTTCTATTCGTTATTGCGATGTTGGCATTAGATTTAGGTGTTTTGAACAAGAAAGAAGAAGTGCCAACATTTAAGAAATCTCTTTTGCAGACAGCAATGTGGATTGTGTTAGCTTTTATTTTTGCAGCAGGTATTTGGTATTTCGAGGGAAGTGGCCATGCCATCGACTTTGTTACTGGTTATTTGCTAGAAGAATCGCTAAGTATGGATAATTTATTTATCTTTATCTTAGTTTTTGGATTCTTTGGTATTGAGGCACGTTACCAGCATAGAGTGTTGTTCTGGGGAATATTTGGGGCAATTGTCATGCGGGTGCTCTTTATTCTTGGTGGTGCAGCATTATTGCACAAGTTTGAATGGTTAATGTACCTTTTTGGCATTTTCTTAGTTTATACCGGAATAAATATGCTGTTTGATAAAGGTAAGGATAAAGATTTAAATGATAGCAAAATGATTCAAGGTTTGCGAAAAATCCTACCAGTTAAAGATGATGTTAGCAAACCACATTTTATGGTGAAAGAAAATGGTAAATGGTTTGTGACACCCTTTCTAATTGCTTTAATTTTTATTGAATTTTCAGATATTTTATTTGCAGTTGATTCAATACCAGCTGTATTGGCAGTTACGCAAGATACGTTTATTGTTGTGACATCAAATATTTTTGCAGTTTTGGGACTAAGATCATTATTCTTTGCGCTATCAAAACTATTACCAATGTTTCGGTACATCAAATATGCTTTGGCACTCATTTTGGCCTTTATTGGTGCGAAAATGTTGATTAATGAAGCAGGCAAGATGATGGACTGGCAGTTTGAGATAACAAATATTGCTTCACTCATCGTAATTGTGAGTTTGCTTGCAATTGCAATTGTTGCATCAATTGCACGAACCCGCTGGGAAGATGCTCACGGGACACAAATGAAATAATCGATAAAAAGCGTATCTTTCCAGGTACGCTTTTTATAATTTCTCATTAATAGAATATATATGACAGGTAGCGTAAAATAATAGTAGATATCGTTGTTAAAAATCTAGTAATCATGTGCATGATAAAAGCTTGAGCTTTGGGGGCGTAAAGTGAATCGGGAACAGAAGATAAAAATTGGGGCTGCTTTGGCATTATTAGCAGGGGGAATTGGCTACTTTTCGCGGCAATTAATTGTACACGCAAATGGGAAGACTTTACAACATAAGCATGCAAAAGACTATGGGATGTCATATTTTAAATACCAGCATGCTGCTGCAAGTGATTTAGCACAATTAATTCGTAGTGGTGAGGTAACCAGTCAACAACTAATTAAGCATGCAGTTGCGCGGATCAGAGCAGACAATCCACAATTAAATGCGGTCATTAGTTTACGTGAATCCGCTGCTTTGCGAGAAGCAGATAAATTGGTAGATACTGGTCAGCCTTTCTATGGTGTGCCTATTTTAATAAAGGGATTAGGACAACAACTTAAGGGAGAATCTAATACTAGAGGTCTGAAAAATTTAAAGAAACAGAAAGCGACAGAAACGAGTGATTTCGTAAAGCAGTTACAAGCACTTGGATTCATTATTATTGGTCAGACAAATTATCCGGAATTAGGTTTGATTAACATCACTGCTTCAAAGTTAAACGGTGTGGCGCATAATCCTTGGCGGTTAAATCGTAATACCGGTGGTTCGTCAGGAGGAGCAGTTGCTAGTGTCGCTGCAGATTTTGTACCCATAGCGACAGGAAATGATGCAGGGGGATCTTTGCGTATTCCAGCATCATTTACTGGTGTGATTGGTTTAAAACCGACGCAAGGTGCTATCATAGGGGATGATACAGCTCCTTCATCGGTTAACTTTGCTAATGCACGATATATTTCTGATTTACAAACTTATTTCATGGGGATGAAGAATGTAGAATACCCTGAGCTGATAAAAGATGCACCGGTTGACTTGAAACAGATGACAATTGCCTATTCTGTAAAGTCCCCAGTGGGAACTAAAGTTAGCAAAGATGCTGTTAGAGCAGTTAAACAAGCAGTTAGGTTCTTACGGGATCAAGGTTATACTGTGGTAAAGAAAGATGCACCGGTTGATGGTGAAAAGTTGATGAAAATGTACTATACAGCATCAACCGCAACAGGCACTGACGCGAATAAAAAAATTGCAGCTGAAACTGGGAAACCAATGAAGTTTCGTGATGTTTCGCCAATGACATGGGCCCTCTATCAGGCAGACAAAAAACAGACAAAAGAGAGTGATCAATTTGTTGCTGATGAGATGGCTGAAGTTAACCGACAGATGACGGCATTCCATAAAGACTATCCAATTTATTTAACACCAACAACTGCGACAGTGGCACCTAAGAATAGTGATCCAGCTTATTTACCAAAATATGTTAAGCGACTAAAGCATATTCAAAAATTAAGCCATGAGGATCAGATTCAATTAATTTACGATGCGTGGCTACATGGTTTATCGAAAACACCATTCACACAATTAGCCAATATATCTGGCGAACCGGCGCTAAGCTTACCAACATATGTTACAAAGCGTGGCTTGCCAATAGGTGTGCAAGTGCAGGCGGCTAAGGGACATGATCAAATGTTGTTACAATTAGGGAAAGTATTTCAAGATAGTGGTCAGTTGCAATCACTTGATGACTACCAAGCTCAAAAATAAAAGACTTAGGACTATTAAATCAGGGTAATTTGGTTTAGAATTTATAATCATTAAGAAAATAAATAATGCACAAGGGTGGGGACTAATTGGTCTCGACCCATTTCGTGCGTTAGTGACGTAAAAAGTGAGGCAAAAGAAAAATGAAAATGATTGTTGGCTTGGGAAATATTGGCAAAGAATATGATCAAACACGCCACAATGTTGGGTTTATGACAGTGGATGCATTGGCAGATAAGTACCAAGCCACATTTAAACAAGATGGCGCCCATCATGCTTTTGTAGCTGATGTACGCATCAATAATGAAAAGGTCTTGTTAGTTAAACCAACCACGTATATGAATGATTCAGGGCAGGCAGTGCGTCCACTAGTTGATTATTACAAGTTAGACCTAGCGGACCTACTCGTTGTGCAGGATGATATGGATATGGACCTTGGCCGATTACGTTTACGACAGAAGGGCTCTGCTGGGGGTCATAATGGGATCAAAAGCATTGCTAATCAATTAAGTACACAAAAATTTAATCGTTTGAAATTTGGTATTGGCCATCCAGCACATGTTCATCAAGCAGTTGTCGATTATGTATTAGGACGATTTGGAAAGGACGAACAGCCTGACTTGCTGGCGGGATTAGATAAAGCAGTCGAAATTTTTGAAAACTTTGCTGCTGGTAAAGACATGCCAATGCTGATGAATCAGTTTAATTAAAGGGATAAAAATACATTATGCAACTAACTGAACTTTTACAACAGGATAAAGCTTTACAGGAGTTAGCCACTGGGTTGACTAAGGGTGGTCGTCATTTGATGACGGGAATTTCTGGCACTGCCCGTACGGTTTATTTAGCAGCGTTACAGCAACGAACTCAGCAACCAATGGTGATTGTGTCAGATAGTCAATTTCATGCCGATCAATTAGCAGAAGATTTACAAGCTTTGTTGGGTAACGAACATGTGGCGGTTTTTCCTGCTGAAGAAAGTTTAGCAGCTGAAATGGCAGTGACATCGTTAGATACTCGTTTGGCACGTGTTAGTGCTTTGCATCTATTATTAACGGATCCACAAGCTGTTGTGGTAACTGGTATTGCGGGGGCACAACGTTATTTGCCACCCGTTAAAAAGTTTCAACAAGCACAATTGACGATTGATTTTGATCATGAGTATGAGCTAAAAGACTTAGAAATTAGACTACATCAAATGGGTTATCACCGAAATACCACGGTCGAACAACCTGGTGAATTTGCAATTCGTGGTTCAATTGTTGATGTATACCCATTGGATGCAGACTATCCAGTTAGATTAGATTTTTTTGATACTGAATTAGATTCAATGCGTTCATTTGATGCTGAAAATCAGCGTAGTATTGAAAATATTGACTCATTGACTATTTTGCCAGCGACTGACTTAGTTTTGAGTGACGATGAACGTCAAAAAGCAAAAACACAACTTGAGTTGGCGATGACGAAACAACGCGATCAATTGACTGGCGCAGAGAAACGTCATTTGACTGAAGCGATAACGCCATTATTAACTACACTAACAGATGGACAAATTTTGCCAGAAATAAGGGCATATTTACATATGCTGTATCCAGATGCTGCCAGTCTTTTTGACTATCTGCCAGCAAAGGGCATTGTTGTATTCGATGATTATCCGCGTGCCGTTGAAAATGCGGCGCAAATGCGATTAGATGATACCAACTGGTGGGCTGAGAAACTTGATAAACAACAAGTTTTGACAGTAGCGGATTTTGGCTGGTCGTTGACGGATCAAGCACGTGATGTCCAACAAGCAAGCTTAATCTTCTCGCCACTACAACGGGGAATTGGGCAATTACGGCAAACTAGCTTAACCAATGTTACACTACGTCCAACACAACAATTTTTTGGTCAGATGCCCTTGTTGAAAGGTGAGGTGACGCGGTGGCAAAAACAAAATATGACCGTAATTTTTTTGACTAATTCAGATGATCGACAAATTAAATTAGTTCAAACCCTAAATGACTTTGGCATTAAAGTAAATCAAGTGCCTGTTGACGGTTTAGCAACAGGTCGTACGCAGTTAGCAACATTACCACTAAGTGCGGGATTTGAGTTACCAATGCAAAAATTAGTGGTGTTAACTGAAAAAGAGTTGTTCCAACAGGTCCGTAAACGGGCCCCAAAACGTCAAACACTGTCAAATGCGGAACGTATTAAGAGCTATAATGAGCTGAAACCAGGCGATTACGTTGTGCATGTTAATCATGGGATTGGTATCTATGAAGGCATGCAAACAATTGAAAATCGGGGTGTTAAGCAAGACTATATTACGATAGCTTATCAAAAGGGAGATAAGCTATTTATTCCAGTAACACAGCTTGATTTGGTACAAAAATATGTTGGTGCAGCTGAAAAGGCCCCCAAAATCAATAAAATGGGTGGCACTGAATGGCAACGTGCAAAGGCGAAAGTTGCCAAAAAAGTTGAGGACATTGCGGACGATCTCTTGGCTTTGTATGCGGAACGTGAAATTAAGCAAGGGTACGCCTTTGCACCAGATGATGAGGCAATGCATCGCTTTGAAGAAGCATTTCCGTATCCTGAAACACCAGACCAAATGCGTTCGGTCAAGGAAATTAAAGCAGATATGGAAAAGTCGCGCCCAATGGATCGTTTACTGGTGGGTGATGTTGGCTTTGGTAAAACTGAAGTTGCCATGCGAGCAGCGTTTAAAGCCGCTCACGAGGGTAAACAAGTGGCCATGTTGGTACCAACTACTATTTTGGCACAGCAACATTACGATTCATTCCTTAACCGTTTTGAAGGTACCGATTTAAAAATTGCTTGGATGTCTCGTTTTCAAACAAAAAAACAAATGACAGAAATCAAGACGGGTTTGAAGAATCATACAATCGATATTGTTATTGGTACACACAGTTTATTAGCCAAAGATGTGGCGTTCGGTGATTTAGGTTTATTGATTATTGATGAGGAACAACGTTTTGGGGTAAAGCATAAGGAGCGGCTAAAAAGTTTGCAGACAAATGTAGACGTCTTAACGCTGACAGCGACGCCGATTCCACGTACGCTGAATATGGCAATGGTTGGTGTGCGTGATCTATCAGTGATTGAAACACCACCAGCCAATCGTTATCCAATTCAAACGTATGTGATGGAACAAAATGGACGGGTCATTGCAAATGCCATCGAACGTGAAATGGCACGTGGTGGTCAAACTTTCTATCTTCATAATCGGGTAGCGGATATTGAAAAAGTTACGGGCATGATTCAAAGTTTAGTTCCTGAGGCACAGGTTGCATATATTCATGGCCAAATGACTGAAACACAAATGGAAGGTATTTTGGTCGACTTTATCAATGGCGAATATGATGTTTTAGTTACCACAACAATTATTGAAACCGGGGTAGATATTCCAAATGCTAATACATTGTTTGTTGAAAATGCGGACTATATGGGATTAGCGCAATTGTATCAGTTACGAGGTCGTGTGGGTCGTTCAAATAATGTCGCTTATGCATATTTTACCTATCCAGGTACGCGTTCGCTTAATGAAGAAAGTGAAAAGCGACTAACGGCTATTCGTGATTTTACAGAACTGGGTTCGGGCTTTAAAATTGCCATGAGAGATTTGTCAATTCGTGGAGCAGGAGACTTACTTGGTCAATCACAGCATGGGTTTATCAATGCTGTTGGTTATGATTTATATACTCAAATGCTACAGGAGGCAGTTGCTGCTAAACAAGGTAAGAAACAAAAACGTTTTGATTCAGAATTAGACTTACAGGTCGAAGCCTATTTGCCAGCTGACTATGTGGCAGATGGACCACAAAAAATTGACTTATACCAACGTATTCGTAAAGCAACAAAGGCTGAACAATTTGCTGAAATTACAGATGATTTGGTTGATCGATTTGGTGATATACCAGCAGCTACCAATCGTTTATTAACGGTTTCACAGTTAAAAGCAATTGCTGATCAGGTGGGGGTTGCTCAAATTAAGCGGACGGTTAATCAACCGATGATTGTAACCATTCGTTTTGATAAGCAAGCTAAGATAACTCGTGAGCAAGTCCAACAAGCAATGGCTGATACGAAAACTCGTGGTCAGATTAAAGTGAATGACCCCGTGCTATTTGCGATGGCCATTCAGCCAAAGCAAACAGATGATGAGTGGCTGCAAAGCTTAATAAAGTTTTTGTCAGCATTATTGCCAAAAAAGGATTAGGAATATGAGTAAAAGTAGTCAAAATTTAATGGCCGGTGCTGGTATTTTGACATTGGCTGGTATTATTGCCAAAATTCTCAGTGCTGTTTATCGCATTCCTTTTCAGAATTTAGTTGGTAATACAGGCTTTTATGTATATCAACAGGTTTATCCGATATATGGCATTGGGGTGGTGTTGGCCTTAAGCGGCTGGCCGTTATTTATTTCAAAAATCATTACGGAACAACCTGATAATGAACGTAAACAGTTGGTGGCGCGACGCTTATTTTGGTTACTCTTTATCATCAGCTTCTTTTTATTCATTTTTGTTTATGGTGGCGCTCCTTTGATAGCAACTGGGATGGGAAATGATTTGAAGTTGATTCCTGTGATCAGAGCGGTTGCTTGGATGTTTTGGTTCATGCCATTTTTGGCAGTAGGTCGTGGTTTTGCACAAGGCCAATTGAA
Organism: Weissella paramesenteroides; assembly: GCF_051903945.1. Classification (GTDB taxonomy): domain Bacteria; phylum Bacillota; class Bacilli; order Lactobacillales; family Lactobacillaceae; genus Weissella; species Weissella paramesenteroides_A. The sequence goes on from NZ_CP192268.1 coordinate 134,303, forward strand.
TATGGTGCCGACTGCTATCTCACAAGTGATTGAACAGATAGTTCGTGTTGGGATTATTATTGGTGTGGCCTGGTGGGGTATTCATGCCGGTTGGTCCGTTTACAAGATTGGTTCTTGGGCGACTGCAGCCGCTGCAGTCGCAGCACTGCTAGCAACTTTATATATTAGTCGTACCATTAAGCTCGTTTGGCAAACACCGATTACTAAGCCTGTTAAAAAAGAGCGTACAATCGGGTGGATCCGTATTTTCCAGCGCCTGTGGTCAGAGGGCAATCTTTTGGCTATGTTAACGGGTCTGTTAATTTTATTGCAGTTGGTAGATTCGTTTTCGACTAAAGGGCTACTTGAAGTCAATGGCATGAGCTCACAGGCTGCCGAGTATGCGAAAGGGGTTTACGACCGTGGGCAACCATTGGTTCAATTGGGGATGGTTCTAGCAACAGCAGTTAGTACCTCTTTACTACCAGTATTGCGTTCTCACGCTGTTCGAAAAGAAGATGGCGACTTTATACACGACTTTCAAATGATGCTACGGCTATCATTGATTTTATCGAGTGTTGCCACAGTTGGTTTAATAGCGGTCATGCCCGCAGCTAACCAAGTGCTGTTTAGCACGCGAGAAGGTAGCCAAGCGTTAATGATTTTTGTTTTAACGATTATTCCAGCAACCCTAATTTTGATTATCACGAGTGTTTTACAGAGTTTAGACTATACGCGTGGCGTTAGCTGGTTTGTATTGTTAACGATGATTGTTAAGTATATTTTGAATATGATGTTTATTCCACAATTTGGCATTGTGGGTGCATCATTGGCAACTTTATTAGCCTTAGTACCAATGTTATATTTTGTCTTACATCGTTTGCCGAAAAAATTGCGACGACAATGGCACACCCAAAATTGGTGGTACAAGTTAGTGGCAACATTGCTGGTCGTTTTACTAACCGCTGGATTATGGGGATGGGCGAGTGACAAATTGATTGGATCATCTCGAATGGCTAGTTTATTTTCGCTGATTACTTCAGCGTTAATTGGTATAATAATGTTTATAGTGATGATTTGGCGTTTACGTCTGTTGTCAAAGGAAGAGTGGTATGCGCTACCAAAAGGGTACAAAATCTACCACTTCTTAGAACGGAAGGAAAATTCATGCGATTAGATAAATATTTAAAGGTATCACGCTTGATTAAGCGACGCTCAGTAGCAAAAGATATTTCAGACCAAGGGCGTATTGATATTAATGGTAAAACTGCAAAATCATCTAGTGATGTTAAGGCTGGTGATGAATTAACGATTCGTTTTGGTAACAAGACATCAGTTATTGCAGTAGAACGCATTGTTGAGACAACAAAAAAGAATGAAGCTGAGCATATGTATAGTATTGTTTCAGAGTCATATGCACAAAATTTTGACGCTGACGTAAAATAAAATAACGCTCCGTTATTTTTTTATATGAAAATGTTAAGAAATGATAATGAGAGTTAGAAAAATTTAATTCCTGAGGTAAAGTTAGAGTAATTAAATTATAAGCAGATTTAGGTGAATGACCGGAAAGGTGATTAGTGATGCGTAGAACAACTGAACAATCAAATATACGGCCACTAAATGCTGCCGGCAAGCATCATATAGCGATTGAAGCACAACAAGCGAAATATGCGCGTTATATTCATTTGCGTCGCCGTTTTCTTCTAGGTGTTTTTATGATTATTGTAGCTGTTGTGGCTATGGTAAATTTTCATAAACAATATGTAAAATACACCACTACCTCGGCTGGGTTAACTGAAACCAGCAAGACATTATCAACTGCAAAGGCATCACATTCAGATTTAAAACAAGAAGTAAAAGATTTAGGTGATAATAGCTATTTGGAAAAATTGGTTCGTGAGAAGTATATGTATACAAAAAATGGCGAAACTGTTTTTAATATTCCAGATTAGCAATTAACAAATTAACTGATAAAAGCCAGGACGTTTTGTCCTGGCTTTTATTGTCTGAAAATAACCTTACACCCCGGATTCAAACCGCGTTGGGTTACACTCTGTCTAAACGTGCTCCAAAAAGCTGAATCCTCAATGTAACGCAATTTACACTATTCCTGTCCTGCGCGTTGCTCCGGCCACAAATAGTGCAAACTACGTTACACCCGGATTCAAACCGCGTTTTGTCACACTCTGTCTTTTTAGCATATAATAAAGTTAGTCCAAAAAAGGAGTCAGTGTATAGGAATGCAACCTAGAGTTTTACGAGCTAACTTAATTCGCCATCTTCGTGAACAACAGTTGTTTGATGCCACCGATCACGTGTTGGTCGCTGTATCAGGCGGGCAAGATTCATTACGATTATTAAGATGGCTAACTGCAGGTGATTTGCCTAAAGATCTGCAACCACAAGTTAGTGCTATCTACATTAATCATCAACTGCGTTCTGATGCGCAACAGGAAGAAGAATTAGTCAGGAAAGTGTTTGCGAATACGCCACACTTACAATCGGCAACCATACGAAAATTAGATTGGTCAGAGGTGCCAACTGTTTCAGTAGAAGAAAAGGCACGTGAAAAAAGGTATAGTGTGATGTTTTCAGTTGCTGAGCAAGTTGGCGCAAACAGTATTGTGACCGCACATCATCGCAATGATCAAGTTGAGACAATTTTATATAAATTAGCGCGCGGAAGCCGGTTAGAGCAGTTAACTGGAATGCCAGAAAAACAAACACTTACCAATGGCTTGAAGCTTGTACGACCGTTTTTAAGCCTTTCTAAGTTAGAATTAAAGGATTTGGTTAAGGAACCTGTGCAAGAATGGATTGACGATTATACAAATAATGATCAGCAATATGCACGTAATCGACTAAGAAATGCGGTTATTCCTGACCTACAGCACATAAATAAACAAGCCGTGAACCATATTATTGATTTTGCGGAACAATTAACAGCTTTACAGGCATTGGCGGGTCCGCAAATTAAGCAGTATGTGGCAGAGTTAGAAGCGGGCACATTAAATTGGAAATTACCAACGGAACAATTATTACTAGTCCTACAACAATGGTTACAAAAGCAAGAATTGTTTGACGTTAAAGATCGACAGTTGCGACAGATAATTCAACTAATGAGAAATAAGAATGTCGCTACTGGCAGTGTTCAGTTAAATGACTATAAACAGCTCAAAAGGGATCATCAATGGTTAAGATTGGTGAAAAGTTAAAACTTTTTCAGTTCTTTTAGTTATTGACTAAACATTTAGGGTTAAACATGGTATTCTTAAATCTATGTAACAGTAGGGGAATTAAGATTTAGGAGATTAACAAAACATGAACCAGCCGGACATGAATAATGATATCGAACGGGTATTGTATAGCGAGGCAGATATTGCAAAAGCTGCCAAACGAGTTGGCGAACAATTAGCTGCTGACTATCAAGGACGGACACCAATTATTCTATCAGTACTGAAGGGTGCTGTTTTGTGGACAGTTGATGTGATGCGTCATATGCAATATGCAGAAGTCGAGTTTATCGATGTTTCTAGTTATAATGGTGGTATTTCATCATCAGGTAATGTGGATTTGGTAACAGATTTACAGACTGATATTAATGGACGTGACATTATTATTATGGAAGATATTGTTGATACAGGTCGGTCACTGAAGTTCATGATTGAGTTACTAAAGAATCGTGGTGCAAAATCAGTAAAAACGGCTAGTCTATTAGATAAAAAAGATGGACGAGTTGTTGAAGCAACTGTTGATTATGTTGGTTTTGACGTACCAAAGGCCTTTGTGGTAGGGTATGGACTGGATTACAAACAGTTATATCGTAATCTACCATATGTAGGGGTTTTGAAGCGTGAAGTTTATGATCCACAACATGCTGATATTGTTGACACGGTGGATATCACACCAAATCACTAATTTAAACTGAAAAATTAATTAGTAAGATCGTACATAATATAAGATAGTAACTGCTATTGCTATCTATAGGAGGAATTGATGAAAAACCAACGAAACGGAAATTTTGTCCGAAATAGTTTGTTTTACGTAATCGTAGTCCTCGGTATTATGGGGTTGATATATTGGGTAGCCGGGCCCACACAGACCTCAAATACTAAGACTATCTCTACGTCAACATTTATGACGGAGTTACGTGACAAAAAGATTGATAAAGTCACGATTCAACCTGGCGATGGAGTTTACAACGTTAAGGGTGAGTATACAAAAGCGCAATCAAGTAAAAGTTCTAGCAATAATGATGCCTTTACAGCATTGTTAGGTGGTGGTCAATCAGGTAAGGCAACTTCCTTTGAGACCAAATTGGTTGGTAGTGATACCGTTATTGCAAACGTACAAAAAGTTGCCGAAAAGGCAGATACGGATATCACCACAAAACCTCAGCCTACTAATTTCTGGGGAACATTTCTTGTCACTATTTTACCGCTGATCTTGATGGTTGGTTTGTTCTACCTAATGATGGGTGGTATGAACCAAGGTGGTCAAGGTGGCCGTGGCAATATGATGGGGATTGGTAAGTCAAAGGCTAAGCCAGCCGACCCATCAGAAAACAAAAAACGCTTTGCTGATGTGGCAGGTGCTGAAGAAGAAAAGCAAGAGTTGGTCGAAGTTGTTGAATTCTTAAAGGATCCAAAGAAGTTCCTTAAGTTGGGTGCTCGTATACCATCTGGTGTGCTTCTAGAGGGCCCTCCTGGAACTGGTAAAACTTTACTAGCTAAGGCTGTTGCTGGTGAAGCTGGCGTACCATTCTTCTCAATTTCTGGTTCTGACTTCGTTGAGATGTTCGTTGGTGTTGGAGCAAGTCGTGTTCGTGATTTGTTCGAAAATGCCAAGAAGGCGGCACCGTCAATTATCTTTATTGATGAAATTGATGCGGTCGGACGTCAACGTGGTAATGGTATGGGCGGAGGTCACGATGAACGTGAGCAAACGCTGAACCAAATGTTGGTTGAAATGGATGGATTCGAAGGTAATGAAGGTGTTATCGTCATGGCGGCAACAAACCGTTCTGATGTGCTTGATCCAGCATTGCTTCGTCCAGGTCGTTTTGATCGTAAGATTTTGGTTGGTCGCCCTGATATTAAGGGTCGTGAGGCAATCCTGAAGGTTCATGCAAAGAATAAGCCGTTAGACTCAAGTGTTGACTTGAAGGAAATTGCTAAGCAAACGCCTGGATTCGTTGGAGCTGACTTGGAGAATTTGCTGAACGAAGCTGCTTTATTGGCTGCTCGTCAGAATAACAATACAATTACAGGTAAAGATTTGGATGAGGCTGAAGATCGTGTCATTGCTGGTCCAGCAAAGAAGGATCGTGTTGTTTCAGCTAAAGAACGTAAGACAGTTGCTTACCACGAAGCTGGACATGCTATTGTCGGTCTTGTATTAAACGAGGCACGTGTTGTGCATAAGGTAACAATTGTTCCTCGTGGTCGTGCTGGCGGTTATGCAATCATGTTACCTCGTGAAGATCAAATGTTGATGAGTAAGACGGACGCTATGGATCAGGTTGCTGGTTTAATGGGTGGTCGTGCTGCTGAAGTATTGATATTTAATCAACAGTCTTCAGGAGCCTCAAACGACTTTGAGCAAGCGACAGGTATTGCCCGTGCAATGGTTACGCAATATGGTATGTCTGATAAGCTTGGTATGGTCCAGTTAGAGAAAGATGGCGGTCAACAATATGGTCAACCATTATACTCAGATACGACGTCACGTTTAGTTGACGAAGAAGTACGTCGTATTACAACTGAGGGTTACGATACAGCCCGTGATATTATTACTAAGTATAAGGACAAGCATGAAGCCATTGCGCAAGCTTTGCTAGAGCACGAGACGTTGGATGAGAAACAAATTTTGAGTTTGTTCAACACTGGTAAGATGCCAGACCAAGCAGATTCTAAGGTTGATGAATCAACACCAATGTCATATGAGCAAGCTAAGAAAGCTGCAAATGACAAATTGACTGAAGATGTTGCGTCTGAAAAGGCGGTTGCTTCAGAGTCATTGACACCTGACGATGATTCATCAGATAACGATGATGATCGTGCTTAATGTTTGATAAATAGGTAGTATCAAAGAGCTAAGGAATACATTCCTGGGCTCTTTTTTTATGTACTCTGTGGTACACTTGATAACGGAAAAACAATCAGAAAAGGACATCAATATGGCAGATAAATTAATACGTGCGATAACGGATGATGGTAAGTTTCGTGCGATTGCAATTGAAGCAACTGATATGATGAAAACAGTTGCCACATTTCATGACGCTTCACAACTGGGAATTACGATTTTAGGACGTGCATTGCTTGGTTCATTGATGGTGTCAAATGCGATCCTTAAGGGCGATGAACGCTTAGCTATCAGTATTGATGGTCAAGGACCAGCTGGAAAAGTTGTTATCGAGGCATCAGCTCAGGGTGAGGTTCGTGGCTATGTGACTAATCCAAAAGTGACTCTACCTTTGACGCCTAAGGGGCAACCTGACGTAGCGAATGCTGTTGGTACAGATGGATTTTTATCAGTGACAAAAGATTTTGGAGCAAATGAGCCGTTTACAGGGCAAGTGGCCTTAGTGACTGGTGAAATTGGGGATGACTTAACTTATTATATGGCTAAATCAGAGCAAATCCCTTCGGCCATAGCGGTATCTGTCTTGGTTGATCCTAATGGCACTGTTGTCGCAGCCGGAGGATTTATGGTTTCGACATTACCTGACGCAACTGATGAAGATATTGCAGCATTAGAAGATAAATTAGCTAATTTCCCAGCTATCTCCACACAATTGCTTGAAGGATTTACACCGAGTGATTTACTCAATAATTTGTTTGGTGAAGAACAAGTGAAAGTGTTGTCAACGACTGAGGTAAATCTATACCCAGAAATTGCGAAGCATGACTATGCTCGAATGTTAGCAACATTACCACTAACAGAATTACAAGAAATATTAACTGAAGACCATGGTGTTGAAATTATTGATCGATTTACTGGTAAAATTATTAATTTCGACGAAAACGAATTGCAGGCAATTATTGCTAGTAAGGATGCAAATGGTTTGTAAAATTAGTTCTGAGACTTGCAAAATAGACAGAAGATTGGCAAACTTATAATTATGTATGGTGGCAGCACCAAAGAATCAATAAAGAAAAATGAGGCAGGAATAGGAATATGGCTGACCAACAAGTGTCGTTAAATGACCAAATGATCAAACGCCGTGAAAAAATGACCGAATTGCGTGATGCAGGTATCGATCCATTTGGTCACCGTTTTGATCGGACACATATGGCATCTGAACTACATGTATTATATGATGATGTTTCAGGTGAAGTTTTAGAAGCACAGGCGAATGAAGTCGCAATTGCTGGGCGCATGATGACAAAGCGTCGTTCAGGTAAAATCAGTTTTGCCGATATCAAGGATCGTTCAGGACGTATCCAAGTATTTGTACAAAAACCAGTAGTTGGTGAAGAAACTTATGAATGGTTTAAAAAATCAGATTTGGGTGACTGGTTAGGCTTCAAAGGAACTATCATGAAGACCCGTGCTGGAGAATTGTCATTAAATGTGACTGCAATTACGCACCTTTCAAAAGCTTTGCGTCCTTTGCCAGATAAGTTCCATGGTTTGACCGATGTTGAAACAAAGTATCGTCAGCGTTATTTGGATTTGATTGCGAATGATGACTCATTTGATCGTTTCCAAAAGCGTTCAAAAATTATTTCTGCTATTCGTGCATACATGGATGGTGATGGCTTTACAGAAGTGGAAACACCTATGCTTCAAAATGCTGCTGGTGGGGCTGCTGCGCGACCATTTATTACACACCACAATGCTTTGAATATCGATTTGTACATGCGTATTGCGCTTGAACTACATTTAAAGCGTTTAATTGTTGGTGGTATGGAACGTGTTTATGAAATTGGTCGTGTCTTCCGTAACGAAGGTATGGATCCAAAGCACAACCCTGAATTTACAGTTATGGAATCTTATGCTGCCTTCTGGGACCTTGGCGATGTCATGACTGAAACTGAAAATATCTTTAAGGCTGCTGCAAAGGTTGTTGCCGATGACATGATCATTGCTTATCAGGAACACACGATTGATTTAGCTAAGCCATTTGCACGTAAGCACATGGTGGACTTGATCAAGGAAAAGACTGGTGTTGATTTTTGGCAAGATTACACTGTTGAAGAGGCTCGTGCGATTGCTGATGAAAAGGGTGTTAAGTATGAACAATACTGGGGTGTTGGTCACATTATCAATGAATTCTTTGAAGACTTTGTTGAAGATACGTTAATTGAACCAACTTTTGTTTATGGACATCCAGTAGAAGTGTCGCCATTGGCTAAGAAGAGTGATGATGATAAGCGTTTTGCACAACGTTTTGAGTTGTTTATCTCAGGTGGTGAATACGCTAATGCCTTTACTGAGTTAAATGATCCGATTGATCAACGTGAGCGTTTTGAGGCACAAGCAGCAGAACGAGCAGCCGGAAATGATGAAGCCGAAGGTATCGACGAAGACTTTATTGAGTCTTTGGAGTATGGTATGCCGCCTACTGGTGGTTTAGGTATTGGAATCGATCGTTTAGTAATGCTACTAACAAATGCTGATACGATTCGTGACGTCTTGTTATTCCCAACAATGCGTTAAGATATCAACACGAAAAAAATATTGCATCTATAAAAAGCTGAAACAGATAGAAAATTCTGTTTGAACTGAACCCCATGAGTTGGAGTAAATCTAACTCATGGGGTTTTCTTATGTTCTCGAAAGAAATTCAAATTGAAGCAGTATCGATGTATCTCAAAGGTGTTCCGCCCGTTGAAATACGGAGAAAATTCGGAATCAAAGCTCATTCGACTCTTGAAATCTGGGTGAAATCAATCAAACAGGATGGTATTTATGGAATCAAAGATTCCCACAGAAACAAGACAAGTTATCCGTATTCCTTTAAAATCAAGGTAATTAATTGGCGACTGAATCACAACGCGTCGTATCCCATAACGGCTAGAAAGTTTAGGATAACAAGTCCATCTTTAATTTGGCATTGGGAACGTGCGCTAGAGTCTGGTCGGCTAAAACCTGATAAACGAAGGCGGAAACGAACTATGAATAAGCAAGAACACGACAAGATCAAGAAGCTCGAAGAAGAGAATGAACTACTTCGAATTAAGGTAGCCTACTTGGAAAAACTCGAGGCCTTAGCTCAGGAAAAGAAGAAATTACAAACCAAGACAAAGCGGTAGTAATCACTGTGCTAAGGCAAGAGTTGAAGTGCAAGTTGAAGCTGCTTCTTCAAGTAGCCGAGATGTCTAGCAGTAGTTATCATGACGCGTGCAAGCGTGCGTACAAGGAGTATCCACGTGAGTTAATTGATGCGATTATATCAATTCGTGATGACAACCCGGACTACGGTTACCGTCGTGTCACACAAGAGCTTCGTAATCGTGGCTTCAACACCAACCATAAGGTTGTGCTGAAAATTATGAAGATGAACGGGCTTCTCTGTACTGCTTTCAACCGTCTGACACGGAAGTACAATTCTTACGCCGGCACTGTCGGACATATCTCACCGAATCGTGTAAACCGTCGGTTCACAACGGATCGACCATATCAGAAGGTTCTCACCGACGTCACTGAAGTCCGTTGGGGATCAGGCACGATGGCTGAACGTGCTTATTTCACCGCCTATATTGATGTTTATAGTGGTGAGATTCTCACTTGGAATATCGATCTTCATCCAACTGTCGAGTTCGTCACAAAGCCATTAGATGAGCTTCTACAAAATAGGCCAGAATTGAATTATCGAATGACAATTCACTCTGACCAAGGTTTCCAATATCAAAATTATGAGTATGTATCACGGCTAAAGACTAACCGTGTGTTCCAGAGCATGAGTCGCAAAGCGACATGCCTAGATAACGCAATGGCTGAGAGTATCTTCCACATCTTGAAGGTAGGAACGGTACATAACAACCATTATCAAAGTTATGACGAATTAAAGTCCGGCATAACTAACTATGTCTATTACTACAACAATAAGCGGATAAAAACAAAACTGGCCGGAAGAACTCCGGTTCAATACCGAAATCTTTCCGACCAGTTAGCCGCTTAAACGTCACTCCAATTTTTGGGGTTCAGTTCAGTTTCAGCTTTTTTATTGGTGTGTGGCTTATTTGATAAGCTAATGAAAATCATCTAGGTACTAAAATTAAATGTTATAAAATTCAAATTAAAGCTTGCATTCTCTCAATCATAGTCGTATTATATAAAAGTTGGGTTTTGGAAGTGATGAAAAAATCAATTCAAAAGGCATCAAAATTTATCTAAATTATAGTGTTGACATTCAAATGAACATACTGTAATATAGTTTAAGTTGTGAAACGCAAGTTTTGTAAAAGGTTTTTTATAAAACTTAGTTGTTGACAATCACTTAGATTGTTGATATACTAACTAAGTTGTGAAACACAACGTAGATCATTGAAAACTGAATATCGTTTCGATGAAACAAATGTGTAGGGTCATCAAGTATTTTACTTGATACAAAAACATTTGCGAAGTCAATTCGCTAGTAAATTCGTTTAACTTCTGTTAAACAACAAATAACAAATGAGTTATACTCAAGCTTTTAAAATGAGAGTTTGATCCTGGCTCAGGATGAACGCTGGCGGCGTGCCTAATACATGCAAGTCGAACGCTTTGTCTTTAACTGATATGAAGAGCTTGCTCTGATTTGATTTTATCTGACAAAGAGTGGCGAACGGGTGAGTAACACGTGGGTAACCTACCTCTTAGCAGGGGATAACATTTGGAAACAAGTGCTAATACCGTATAATACCAACAACCGCATGGTTGTTGGTTGAAAGATGGTTCTGCTATCACTAAGAGATGGACCCGCGGTGCATTAGCTAGTTGGTAAGGTAACGGCTTACCAAGGCAATGATGCATAGCCGAGTTGAGAGACTGATCGGCCACAATGGGACTGAGACACGGCCCATACTCCTACGGGAGGCAGCAGTAGGGAATCTTCCACAATGGGCGCAAGCCTGATGGAGCAACGCCGCGTGTGTGATGAAGGGTTTCGGCTCGTAAAACACTGTTATAAGAGAAGAACGGCACTGAGAGTAACTGTTCAGTGTGTGACGGTATCTTACCAGAAAGGAACGGCTAAATACGTGCCAGCAGCCGCGGTAATACGTATGTTCCAAGCGTTATCCGGATTTATTGGGCGTAAAGCGAGCGCAGACGGTTATTTAAGTCTGAAGTGAAAGCCCTCAGCTCAACTGAGGAATGGCTTTGGAAACTGGATGACTTGAGTGCAGTAGAGGAAAGTGGAACTCCATGTGTAGCGGTGAAATGCGTAGATATATGGAAGAACACCAGTGGCGAAGGCGGCTTTCTGGACTGTAACTGACGTTGAGGCTCGAAAGTGTGGGTAGCAAACAGGATTAGATACCCTGGTAGTCCACACCGTAAACGATGAGTGCTAGATGTTCGAGGGTTTCCGCCCTTGAGTGTCGCAGCTAACGCATTAAGCACTCCGCCTGGGGAGTACGACCGCAAGGTTGAAACTCAAAGGAATTGACGGGGACCCGCACAAGCGGTGGAGCATGTGGTTTAATTCGAAGCAACGCGAAGAACCTTACCAGGTCTTGACATCCCTTGCTAATCCTAGAAATAGGACGTTCCCTTCGGGGACAAGGTGACAGGTGGTGCATGGTTGTCGTCAGCTCGTGTCGTGAGATGTTGGGTTAAGTCCCGCAACGAGCGCAACCCTTATTATTAGTTGCCAGCATTCAGTTGGGCACTCTAGTGAGACTGCCGGTGACAAACCGGAGGAAGGTGGGGATGACGTCAAATCATCATGCCCCTTATGACCTGGGCTACACACGTGCTACAATGGCATATACAACGAGTCGCCAACCCGCGAGGGTGCGCTAATCTCTTAAAGTATGTCTCAGTTCGGATTGTAGGCTGCAACTCGCCTACATGAAGTCGGAATCGCTAGTAATCGCGGATCAGCACGCCGCGGTGAATACGTTCCCGGGTCTTGTACACACCGCCCGTCACACCATGAGAGTTTGTAACACCCAAAGCCGGTGGGGTAACCTTTTAGGAGCCAGCCGTCTAAGGTGGGGCAGATGATTAGGGTGAAGTCGTAACAAGGTAGCCGTAGGAGAACCTGCGGCTGGATCACCTCCTTTCTAAGGAAAATCGGAAGCCTACACATTCAACGAAACGATATTTAGTTTTGAGTGATTTACACTCAATGAAGACAGAGAGTCGAATCTCTGGGACTGTAGCTCAGCTGGTTAGAGCGCACCCCTGATAAGGGTGAGGTCGGAGGTTCGAGTCCTCTCAGTCCCATGATATGGGGAATTAGCTCAGCTGGGAGAGCACCTGCTTTGCAAGCAGGGGGTCATCGGTTCGAACCCGATATTCTCCATAACAACCATCTGGTTGTTAATTAGTTCTTTGAAAACTGAATCATAATTGTAAATTTTTAAATTCATTATAATTGATCAAATCAATTAAATTGAGCCGAAAAAATACACCGCGTAATTTTTTGAGTTTTTTAAATAAGTTTAAAATCGCTTGTGACCATTGAGTCACAATACTCAAACGAAATCATCAACGAAAGTTGATCGGTTAAGTTATTAAGGGCGCATGGTGAATGCCTTGGCACTAGGAGCCGATGAAGGACGGGACTAACACCGATATGCCTCGGGGAGCTGTAAGTAAGCTGTGATCCGGGGATTTCCGAATGGGGGAACCCAACTTGTGATGCAAGTTATCGTTTAATGAATACATAGTTAGACGAAGGTAGACGTTGTGAACTGAAACATCTCATTAGCAACAGGAGAAGAAAGAAAAATCGATTCCGTCAGTAGCGGCGAGCGAACACGGAGGAGCCCAAACCAGAGTGCTTGCACTCTGGGGTTGTAGGACTACCGTTGTGGAGTTACAAATTTGTTTATTAGCAGAATCAGCTGGGAAGCTGAGCGAAACAGGGTGATAGCCCCGTATGCGAAAGTAAGCAAACTCCCGTGTAGGATCCTGAGTACGGCCGGACACGTGAAATCCGGTCGGAAACTGCGAGGACCATCTCGTAAGGCTAAATACTCCCTAGTGACCGATAGTGAACCAGTACCGTGAGGGAAAGGTGAAAAGCACCCCGGAAGGGGAGTGAAAAAGTTCCTGAAACCATGTGCCTACAACAAGTTAGAGCCCGTTAATGGGTGATAGCGTGCCTTTTGTAGAATGAACCGGCGAGTTACGATACCATGCAAGGTTAAGGTGGAAAGACCGGAGCCGTAGCGAAAGCGAGTCTGAAATGGGCGTTTTAGTATGTTGTTGTAGACCCGAAACCAGGTGACCTACCCATGTCCAGGGTGAAGGTGCGGTAAAACGCACTGGAGGCCCGAACCCGTACATGTTGAAAAATGTTGGGATGAGGTGTGGGTAGCGGTGAAATTCCAATCGAACTTGGAGATAGCTGGTTCTCTCCGAAATAGCTTTAGGGCTAGCCTCGGAAGATAGCGTGTTGGAGGTAGAGCACTGTTTTGGTGCGGGGCCCATCTCGGGTTACTAAATTAAGATAAACTCCGAATGCCAATCACGTATGTCCGGGAGTCAGACAGTGAGTGATAAGATCCATTGTCGAAAGGGGAACAGCCCAGATCGTCAGTTAAGGTCCCTAAGTGTGTGTTAAGTGGAAAAGGATGTGAAGTTGCATAGACAACTAGGATGTTGGCTCAGAAGCAGCCACCATTTAAAGAGTGCGTAATAGCTCACTAGTCGAGTGATTCTGCGCCGAAAATGTACCGGGGCTAAACACACCACCGAAACTACGGGTGCCACATTAGTGGCGCGATAGGAGAGCGTTCTAAGGGCAATGAAGTCAGACCGTGAGGACTGGTGGAGCGCTTAGAAGTGAGAATGCCGGTATGAGTAGCGAAAGACAGGTGAGAATCCTGTCCACCGTATGACTAAGGTTTCCTGGGGAAGGCTCGTCCTCCCAGGGTTAGTCGGGACCTAAGGCGAGGCCGAAATGCGTAGTCGATGGCTAACAGGTTGAGATTCCTGTACCAGGTGAACATGTTTGAACGATGGAGGGACGCAGAAGGCTAACAGAACCCAGCGGCTGGAAATGCTGGGCCAAGCAACAAGTCTTAGTGTGAGTCAAATGCTTGCACTTATACGGACAAGTTGTGATGGGGACCGAAATAAAGTAGGGAAGTCTGTGATGTCACGCTGCCGAGAAAAGCTTCTAGTTAGTGTTTACCTGCCCGTACCGCAAACCGACACAGGTAGTCGAGGAGAGCATCCTAAGGTGAGCGAGTGAACTCTCGTTAAGGAACTCGGCAAAATGACCCCGTAACTTCGGGAGAAGGGGTGCTCAGCGCAAGCTGAGCCGCAGTGAATAGGCCCAGGCGACTGTTTATCAAAAACACAGGTTTCTGCAAAATCGTAAGATGACGTATAGGGGCTGACGCCTGCCCGGTGCTGGAAGGTTAAAAGGAGTGCTTAGCTTCGGCGAAGGTACGAATTGAAGCCCCAGTAAACGGCGGCCGTAACTATAACGGTCCTAAGGTAGCGAAATTCCTTGTCGGGTAAGTTCCGACCCGCACGAAAGGCGTAACGATCTGGGCGCTGTCTCAACGAGAGACTCGGTGAAATTTAAAGACCCGTGAAGATGCGGGTTACCCGCGACAGGACGGAAAGACCCCATGGAGCTTTACTGTAGCTTGATATTGAGTGTTTGTGCAGCTTGTACAGCATAGGTAGGAGCCGTAGAAATCGGGACGCTAGTTTCGATGGAGGCAAACGTGGGATACTACCCTCGTTGTATGAACACTCTAACTCACACCACTAAGCGTGGTGGAAGACAGTGTCTGGCAGGCAGTTTGACTGGGGCGGTCGCCTCCTAAAAGGTAACGGAGGCGCCCAAAGGTTCCCTCAGAATGGTTGGAAATCATTCGCAGAGTGTAAAGGCACAAGGGAGCTTGACTGTGAGACTTACCAGTCGAGCAGGTACGAAAGTAGGGCTTAGTGATCCGGTGGTTCCGCATGGAAGGGCCATCGCTCAACGGACAAAAGCTACCCTGGGGATAACAGGCTTATCTCCCCCAAGAGTCCACATCGACGGGGAGGTTTGGCACCTCGATGTCGGCTCATCGCATCCTGGGGCTGTAGTCGGTCCCAAGGGTTGGGCTGTTCGCCCATTAAAGCGGTACGCGAGCTGGGTTCAGAACGTCGTGAGACAGTTCGGTCCCTATCCGTCGCGGGCGTAGGAAATTTGAGAGGAGCTGCCCTTAGTACGAGAGGACCGGGGTGGACGTACCACTGGTGTATCAGTTGTTCCGCCAGGAGCATCGCTGAGTAGCTATGTACGGATGAGATAAACGCTGAAAGCATCTAAGTGTGAAACTCGCCTCGAGATGAGATTTCCCATTCAGAAATGAAGTAAGACCCCTCAGAGATGATGAGGTAGATAGGCTAGAAGTGGACGTGCGGTGACGCATGGAGCGGACTAGTACTAATGGTTCGAGGACTTAACCAAGTAGCAAGTGGTGTAAGGCAAGAAAAACGCAATTATGATTCAGTTTTGAGGGAACTAAGTTCACTCAATAAAAAACGTGTCGTGATGATGGCACTGAGGTCACACCTGTTCCCATACCGAACACAGTAGTTAAGCTCAGTAGCGCCAAAAGTAGTTGGAGGATCGCCTCCTGCGAGGATAGGACATCGCGATGCATCATTCCGAATTAGCTCAGTTGGTAGAGCACACGACTGTTAATCGTGCTGTCGTCGGTTCGAGCCCGACATTCGGAGTAATTGCCGACTTAGCTCAGTTGGTAGAGCAACGGTATCGTAAACCGTAGGTCGAGGGTTCGAATCCCCCAGTCGGCATGCGTGTAACTCCTATAAGCCTTGATAACAAGGTTTATAGGAGTTTTTTTGTATACAGAATATCGATTGATAAATATATAATTAAACACAATGCTTTCATTATGAATTTTCAATGTTAAAATTAAGGTAAGTAAGGAGGTGTTAAGGTAATAATTAAGTTGAATCGATGACGTGTTAAAGATAGGTACTACTAGGTCGAGTTTGTGAGCTCTTTTAAGAGAGGTGATACTTTTGAGTCTGTTATTAAATGTATTTATTATTAGCCTATGTATCATTATTGTGTCCCTTTTTATTGTTGCAATTGTTTTGAGTATCTCAACAACTATTCAAATTCTACGTGAATCAGGCTTTCATGGAAATTTACCTTATTAAGAATAATTAATTGATTATCTTGCCGTATCAACAAATACTACCAGAACCATTCTATGTGGAAAAATTATTTCAAGTAATTTAACCCCGAATCAACCAATGTTATTTGGTTGATTCGGGGTCTTTAAGTATCTAAGCCCATATTTTTCATGTCATTAATCCATTTTGGGAGATTAAATTTTAAAATCTATTGTATACTATCATATAAGAATTATAATTTGAAAAGAAAAATGTTGAATTGGGGAGATTTCATATGACTCAAAAATATTTTGGAGTAATGACAGTCAACGTTACTGGTGTAGAATTGTTGATTGTTAATTTAAAAACACATAAATCTCTTGAAAAAGTAACAAAATAAATTAATTTAGGTGATGATGTTTATCATCAACATCCAGTAAGATTTGAGTCAGTTAGTAAAATTGTGGAAGCATTAACGGGATTTATTCAGATCTTACATGATTATGGAGTGGAAAATTATCAATTATGGGGAAGTCAGGCCTTGTCACAGGCTATTAATGCTGACTTTATGGCAGATCAATTTTTCTTACACACCGGTATTGAAGTTCGCTGGTTATCAATGAGTGATGAAGTGTACTATCGTAATCAGAATGTTTCATTAGAACTTGAAAAAGATAATCATATTGTTTATCTCGTGGGTATTACTTCAGGAAATACTTCAGTTACACGTTATGATAGTGGCAAATTTGTGACATCTACTAATTTTGCGCTCGGTCCAATAAAAATTGCGGAAGATTTACAAAGTCTTCGTCAATCTGCCCCCAATTCCATTAGTGTTTTAAATGATTATATTGATAGCAAGTTAAAAGACTTCGATATAGGGAGTCTTGTAAATGTGATAACGAAAGAAGATTCCCAAATTATTTTGCTAGGAACATCACCTATAAAAAATGTGGTGACACATTATATCAAGGAAGAACTAGAACCAGCTTTTTCAATTTCAGTTTTTAATGATTTGGTTGATGATATTGTTGATGCGTCAGATCAATACCTGACGGATCAGCTACAGGTCAATGAAGAGGCAGTGCCACTTATCCTGCCAGAGTTATTATTAATTCGGCGAATTATTCAATTAACTAGTGCAAAGCAAATAAGCTTTTCAGATTCGGGAATTGTTGATGGCATTGTGAATGACGAGGAAGTTGCGTTAGGCTTTTCAAAACATGATTTTACAAAGCAAATGATTACGATGGCAACTAATCTTGCAAATCACTATGATGTTGAACCAGTCCATCGAGATCTTGTTACAAAATTTGCACTTCATTTATTTAATCAATTAAAACCGTTGCATACTTTGGGGAAGCGTGAACGAGTTTTGTTAGAAATTGCCTCCATTCTACATGATGTAGGAAATTATATTGGGGTTCATTCTCATTATTTACATTCTGAATATATTATTAAAAATTCAGATATTATTGGCTTGTCTAGTGAAGAATTGGAAATTATCGCTGCAATTGCAAAATATCATAGTGCGACAACACCAAGTGAAGATTTAAGCCATTTTAACCAAATTTCTGCAGAAAATAGACGTTTGATTTCAAAGTTGGCGGCAATTCTTAGGTTAGCAGATGCATTGGATGATGATCGACAGCAAAAAATCCAGAAAATTTCAGTATCAATTAAAAGTCAAAGCGTGGTTATTTCAGCATATAGTAATGCCAATTTGGCCTATGAGAATTGGATTTTTAACTCGAAAAGTCATTTTTTTCAAGAGACATATGGTCTAAAAGCGGTGCTAAAGCAAAGGGGGGTTAAGTAATGGCAAAAATAGATTATGAAGATCCACATTTTTATACAAACCGTGAATTAAGCTGGCTAGATTTTAACGATCGTGTGCTTGAGGAAGCGCGAAATAAGAATAATCCATTATTAGAACGACTAAAATTTTTAGGGATTACTCAGAGTAATATGGATGGATTTGTGATGGTTCGTGTGGCATCCTTAGCAAAGTTAATTGAAGTAAAGTGGGATGGACGTGATGCATCAGGCCTATCAGCAGAACAACAATTAAAAGCTGTTAACGATAAAGCTCATGAACAATTGATAAAGCAATACACCACATTGAATCGAATTTTATTACCAGCAATCAAGCAAGTGGGAATTAATTTATTAAAGGCTGATGATCTTGTTGATGAGCAATTTGAATTCATAAAGAGCTACTTTCATGATGAATTATATCCAGTATTGACTCCTATGGCAGACGATACGTCACGCCCTTTTCCGTTTATTGGTAATGATACAATCAACTTATCACTACGATTAAGTAAAAAGGGGAGTGATAAATCGCTGTATGCAACTTTGCAAGTGCCTAGTATTTTTCCGCGTGTTGTAAAGTTACCTGCGGCAGAAAATGATTTTATCTTACTAGAAGATATTATTAAGCGATTTGTTGATCAATTATTTGTTAATTACAAGATTCATGAAGTATCTACTTTCCGTGTTATTCGTGACATGGATTTAGATGTCGCTGAAGAAGATACGTCTGATCTATTGAAAGAAGTGCAGCAGCAATTAACTCTACGTGCACATGGAAAAGTGATTCGGCTAGAAGTTGAATCTGATATTAGTAAAAAACTCCGTAAACGATTAGTGCGTGAACTAGGTACAGACGAAGATTCTGTGTACGAAGTTAATGGCCCAGTTGATTTAAATTTCCTAGGAAAACTTTCTAGTGCAGTTACTGGTAAAGACGAATTGAGGTATGCACCATTTCAGGCTTATCAAGATGTTGCGCTTAATGCAGAACATAATATTTTTGAAGCAATAAAAGAACGCGATCGTTTAATGCAACATCCATATGATAAATTTGATTCGGTGGTGGAATTTATTCGCCAAGCATCGACTGATAAAAATGTTTTAGCAATTAAAATGACTTTATATCGTGTTTCAGGTAATTCACCAATTATCAAATACTTGGGACGTGCTGCTCAAAATGGTAAACAGGTCACTGTTTTGGTTGAAGTTAAAGCAAGATTTGATGAAGAAAATAATGTTCATTGGGCTCGTCAACTGGAGCGCATGGGTTGTCACGTCATTTATGGATTGGTTGGGTTAAAAACGCATTCTAAATTGTCTCTAGTGGTACGACGTGAAGAAAGTGGCATCCGACGGTACGTTCATTTAGGTACAGGGAATTATAATGATATCACGGCCCATTTCTATACGGATATTGGCTTACTGACGGCAAATAACAATATTGGGATTGATGTCACGAATATATTCAATATGTTATCTGGATATTCACGGCCACCTTATTTTCATAAGCTACACATTTCACCAAATGGTATCCGAGAGTTTATTCTGGATAAATTAGATCAAGCAATTAATTATGCAAAGTTTGGACGACCCGTCCATGTTCAGATGAAGATGAATTCTTTGTCTGATCAGGAAATGATTGCTAAAATGTATGAAGCCTCTCATGAGGGGGTGGCAATCGATTTGATTATTCGGGGCATTTGCTGTTTGAAACCGGGGATTAAAGGCATTAGTGAAACGATCAGAGTACATTCAATTGTTGGGCGTTTTTTGGAACATAGTCGGATTTATATTTTTGATTTTGAAGGTGAAAAACAAGTATATTTGTCATCAGCTGATTTGATGACGAGAAACTTAAATCGACGGGTTGAACAGTTGTTTCCTATTGAACAACCAGATTTAGCTCACCGTGTATTGTCGATTTATCGTACACTATGGAATGATAATGTGAAAACAAGGGTTCTTGGTGCAGATGGTATTTATAGTCGAGTTGATCGTCGTGGACGGGCCTCATTAGATGCACAGGATTATTTTGCAGTTCAGGCAACACAATGGGTACAGCAACAACAATCTGATTCACATAAGCAAAATCCAAATCAGTTTCAACCAATGTTCAGTCCGGAAAATCAGCACGATCCATTAAGTGAGTAGCGGTAGTAGGTAGATATAGTAGAAGGGGATTTTAATGGAAAATTTTGTAGTTATTGATTTGGGATCTAATTCAGTCAGAATGACAATTACCCGCATTAATGAAGATGGCACGCATGAAACAGTGACTCATATGAAAGAATTTGTGCGCTTATCTGAAGATATGGGTGAAGAAAAAATTCTAAAACCAGCGGCTATTGAACGAACAATGAAGGCACTACATTCATTTAAGGATGTCTACAAAAAATTAGATGATGTCCATATTCGTGCTGTAGCTACAGCAGCAGTACGACAGGCTTCAAATCAAAAGGACTTCTTAAAACAGGTAAAATCAGAGATTGGTATTGATCTGGAAGTTATTTCAGGTACACAAGAAGCTTATTATGACTACATTGGTGTCACAGAGACATTACCAATTACCAATGCTATTCTAATTGATACTGGTGGTGCAAGTATTGAAATTGTTTTAGTTCAAAACGGTAAAGTAGCAAATCTTATCAGCATTCCAATTGGATCTGTTACTATTTCTTCTGAATATGATCTTGGTAATCATATTTCTGCTTCAGAATTATTTAAGGCAGTCATTTCAATTAATGAAATCTTCCAAAATGTTTGGTGGTTAAAGAATGGTTTGAATTTGCCAATTATTGGACTGGGTGGTAGTAATCGAACACTTGCAAAGATTAACCGACGCCGGGATCATCTATTCAATATGGAGGATGTCCATGGTTATCAGATTAAAGATACACAGGTGAATAAAACATTTGAGGATATCATCAGTCTTGATTTCGATGGTCGAAAAAATGTACCAGGTATTAGTAAAGACCGTGCTGATATTATTGTTGGTGGCTTGATACCGGTCATACTCTTAATGAATTATTTGGATTCTGAAAAAATCACTTTTTCAACTAGTGGATTAAGAGTTGGTATTTTATATGAACGTTTGCATGATATTTTACGAGAAAGTGTGGCAAATAAATAAAGCACTTTTGATACACTCTGTTTTATACTAAAGTATTGACAAAGTCAGTATTTCAAGATATGATTACTAACTGTAAGTTACGTACTTACGGCATCATATCGTGTCGTGATGATGGCACTGAGGTCACACCTGTTCCCATACCGAACACAGCAGTTAAGCTCAGTAGCGCCAAAAGTAGTTGGAGGATCGCCTCCTGCGAGGATAGGACATCGCGATGCATCATTCCGAATTAGCTCAGTTGGTAGAGCACACGACTGTTAATCGTGCTGTCGTCGGTTCGAGCCCGACATTCGGAGTCTCAAAGTCATTCCATAGTGAATGGCTTTTTTTATACAATCATGTTGAGGGGGATGACAAGATGAAAATAACAATGGAAGAACAAGTTAAACAATTGGTTAATGCTTTACATGAGGCACAACAAGAAGCTGATAAGTGGCGGACGGGTGCAGAGATTTATGAAGCACAAGCGACTGAGTTACAGGAGACGATGCAGTTGATGGCTGAAGAAAATGAGCAATTACATCAGGTAGCAAAGCAACAAGGTCAGTCTACGTTACTAACACCAACACAGCAGCCGGAAATTGCTAAACAAGAACTGGCACGTCACCAAATTATTGAAGATGCTTTGATAAATAAAATACAGCAGCTGGAGTATGATTTGGCAAATAGATAAAAAGGGAGGGCGAGACAAAAGTCGTTTTGAAGGCATTTTTAGCAAAAAAAATTGGAACATTTGCTTTTGTCCCAACCTTTTAATTATGTTCTTTAATGCTACTTTATTTATGTTAACCCACTGGTTGTAAATTACGCAGTGTCACGTTAGGATCTAAAATACCAGATGGACCTGAAAGCTTATAACGAAGATAATGATCAACGTCTAAATTAAGTGCAGAGTCTAACTGTTCTGTTGTATAATCTTTGATGTAGACAGGACCTAAATCGCTATCAATGGTCATATTGAAATCGTCTGATAAATCACTGGCTTGGCAAAGAACCAAGTTGAATGCAACATCAAAGGTGCATGTGGCAGAATTTGAAAATGGACCAACACCATCGTCCAAATCAAGTGCGATGCGGGTATCTGTCGTTACCAAGGGTGAAATACGCTGTAGAGCAGTGTCAGAAAATGTTAAGTACATGATATTGTCCTCCCTGTTTCTGCTTATTGTAACACAGGTTGTGACGATAGTTTAGGATGAGAAAGGAGATAGCGATGTTTCATTTAATTTGGGTACTTATTGTTGGTGCGGTTATTGGTGCTATTGCAGGGGCTGTGACAAAACATGGTGGTTCCATGGGTTGGATTGCTAATATTGTTGCTGGTCTAGTTGGGTCATGGCTTGGTGAATTAGTACTGGGATCATGGGGGCCAAACGTTGCAGGCATGGCGCTTATCCCATCGATTATTGGTGCGGTTGTTGTCGTTATCCTAGTTTCTTGGCTACTTAGTCGAGCAGACAGGTGATAAAAAGAGGTATATTGTGGTTAAACAAGGACATTATGCAGGAGTAAGCACTAATAAAAAAAGTCGTCAGTTGAAACAGCGTGCGCAACGTCAAGTAAATGCTGAAATCGATCTTTCAGAAGTAGCTGATTTTTTGCAAGGTCGCTATGTATTAACGCAACATGCAACGTCTGCTTTAGTTGATGAAACGATGCAACGCTTTTTAGCGGAATGGGGTCAACAAATAGCTACTAGTATTGTTGATAGTGAGCTATGGGATATGGATAAGATAACGGTTCAGACACTAGCTCAAATTGCTAGTAAAGTACCTTGGCAATTTTATGCAATTATTGTGGGTCAGTGGCCAAAATTTTCTCATTTTATTATAAAAGAAGTGCCAGCATTGCCTACTAAAAATGTGGTTCGTCTGACAGACAAGGATGTGGATATTACCAGTGTCGTTAGTCAACAACTAGCTGTAAATTGGTACCTGAGTCGTTTCGCGGGAACTAGCCAATTAGCAACAGTTACCAATGCAAATATTCAAGACTTATCAAAGTCATTCATCAGTCATGGTGCACTCGATTGGCAGAATGTTGCTGTTGTTTATTCTACAACACCATTTACAGTTGACACTGACGATACTCAATTGAAGCAGTGGCTACAATCGCTAGTCGCATTATTACCAGAACAATTATAAATATCAGCAAAAAAGCCTTAACTCAACAAAAGTTTGAACTGAACCCCATGAGTTGGAGTAAATCTAACTCATGGGGTTTTCTTATGTTCTCGAAAGAAATTCAAATTGAAGCAGTATCGATGTATCTCAAAGGTGTTCCGCCCGTTGAAATACGGAGAAAATTCGGAATCAAAGCTCATTCGACTCTTGAAATCTGGGTGAAATCAATCAAACAGGATGGTATTTATGGAATCAAAGATTCCCACAGAAACAAGACAAGTTATCCGTATTCCTTTAAAATCAAGGTAATTAATTGGCGACTGAATCACAACGCGTCGTATCCCATAACGGCTAGAAAGTTTAGGATAACAAGTCCATCTTTAATTTGGCATTGGGAACGTGCGCTAGAGTCTGGTCGGCTAAAACCTGATAAACGAAGGCGGAAACGAACTATGAATAAGCAAGAACACGACAAGATCAAGAAGCTCGAAGAAGAGAATGAACTACTTCGAATTAAGGTAGCCTACTTGGAAAAACTCGAGGCCTTAGCTCAGGAAAAGAAGAAATTACAAACCAAGACAAAGCGGTAGTAATCACTGTGCTAAGGCAAGAGTTGAAGTGCAAGTTGAAGCTGCTTCTTCAAGTAGCCGAGATGTCTAGCAGTAGTTATCATGACGCGTGCAAGCGTGCGTACAAGGAGTATCCACGTGAGTTAATTGATGCGATTATATCAATTCGTGATGACAACCCGGACTACGGTTACCGTCGTGTCACACAAGAGCTTCGTAATCGTGGCTTCAACACCAACCATAAGGTTGTGCTGAAAATTATGAAGATGAACGGGCTTCTCTGTACTGCTTTCAACCGTCTGACACGGAAGTACAATTCTTACGCCGGCACTGTCGGACATATCTCACCGAATCGTGTAAACCGTCGGTTCACAACGGATCGACCATATCAGAAGGTTCTCACCGACGTCACTGAAGTCCGTTGGGGATCAGGCACGATGGCTGAACGTGCTTATTTCACCGCCTATATTGATGTTTATAGTGGTGAGATTCTCACTTGGAATATCGATCTTCATCCAACTGTCGAGTTCGTCACAAAGCCATTAGATGAGCTTCTACAAAATAGGCCAGAATTGAATTATCGAATGACAATTCACTCTGACCAAGGTTTCCAATATCAAAATTATGAGTATGTATCACGGCTAAAGACTAACCGTGTGTTCCAGAGCATGAGTCGCAAAGCGACATGCCTAGATAACGCAATGGCTGAGAGTATCTTCCACATCTTGAAGGTAGGAACGGTACATAACAACCATTATCAAAGTTATGACGAATTAAAGTCCGGCATAACTAACTATGTCTATTACTACAACAATAAGCGGATAAAAACAAAACTGGCCGGAAGAACTCCGGTTCAATACCGAAATCTTTCCGACCAGTTAGCCGCTTAAACGTCACTCCAATTTTTGGGGTTCAGTTCAGTTAGGGCTTTTTATATATAATATAAGTGTTTTATGAACAAAAGTTACTCACGACTATCTTCAATCGTTACGCGTATTTTATCTACAACAGCTTGCGTTTTATCTCCCAATTGCACACCAACCAGTGTGAATAAACTATCCATAATGGTTAATTGGGCAATTAGGGACGACATTGATTCACTACGAATATTAACTTCCTCTGCTGCACTAGCTAAAGTCAATGAGGCAAGTTTTGCTAATTCAGACTTGGGGTGTCCTGTAATCGCAATGATTTTAACGTTGTTTGCTTTTAACTGTCTAGCAAGGTTTAATGTTCCATGATTACGACCTGAATGAGAGATAACGATTGCCACGTCCTGTTCAGTCATGTGAACAGCTTGCATTAATTGCACATCATAGTCGGGATGCTGTTCAATGTGCAAGGGCGTCCTTAAAAATTTATGGTAGCCATTTAAAGCAACAATAGATGAGCCACCAATACCAAATAAACCGACGTGTTGTGCACTGATCAACCAGTCAGTTGCTAGTGACCAATCATCTGCTTTAATAAGGTTTACGGTTGCTTCAAGGGCGTTTTCTGCCCCGCTAAATACTTTTTGAACAATTTCATTTTGGTCATCAGTTTGGTCAATTTCACCGAAAAAACTATTTTCGGGAGCTGGTACGCTAGCCAAACTTAATGAAAATTCACGAAATGAACCAAAACCAACCCGTTTAACAAATCGGGAAACGGTTGCTGTTGATAGTCCAACGGCATTAGCCAGCTCTTGGATGGTTAATGAACGAATTTCGTTGGGGTTTTTTAAGATGAATGCAGCAATTTTATTGTCTGATCCAGTTAATTGGTCACGCATTGACCGTATTCGAGCAAATCCTGATTGTGCCATAATTTCTCCTTCGTTACCTTATTATGTCACAAAATTGCGCAAACTCAAATAGCTCATGAAAAGATTTTACAACAAAAAGCTTGCATTATGAAAAACTTTTGCATTATAATAATGGAGTAAAGAAAAAACCAAAGAAAAAAAGGGGTACAGACATGAAGTTCGCAATGATCGGCCTTGGTAAGATGGGCTTGAACTTGGTAAAAAATGCTGTTGATAATGGTCATGAGGTAGTTGCTTATGATTTGAGTGCAGATTCAGTAAAGGAAGCTGACTCATATTCAGACGCTGTTACTGGTGTTACTGACTTAGATGACATGTTGGCAGCTTTGCCATCACCAAAGGTTGTTTGGGTAATGGTTCCAGCTGGTAAGCCAACTAACTCAACAATCGATACATTGATCGAAAAGCTAGATGCTGGCGACATCATCATCGATGGTGGAAACTCAAACTACAAGGATAACTTGGAGCAAAACAAGCGTACTTCTGCTGCAGGTATCAAGTTCTTTGATGCGGGTACTTCAGGTGGTATGTCAGGTGCTCGTAACGGCGGAAACTTCATGATCGGTGGAGATGATGCTGAAGCATGGAAGACTATCGAGCCTTTGTTCGAAGCCATTGCTGAAAAAGACGGTTACCTATACACTGGTGAATTAGGTTCAGGTCACTACTTGAAGATGGTTCACAATGGTATTGAGTATGGTATGATGCAAGCTATTGCTGAAGGTTTCGAAGTTTTGGAAGCCTCACAATACGATTACGACTACGAAGCTGTTGCTAAGTTGTGGAACCACGGTTCAGTTATCCGTTCATGGTTGATGGAATTGGCTGAAGAGCAATTCTCAAAGGACCCTAAGCTAGACAAGATCTCAGGTGTTATGCACTCATCTGGTGAAGGTAAGTGGACGATTGAAGAATCATTGGACTTGCAAGTACCAGCACCTGTTATTGCTTTGTCATTGATGATGCGTTACCGTTCATTACAAGAAGACACATTTACTGGTAAGGTTGTGTCAGCATTACGTAACGGATTCGGTGGACATGCTATGGACGCTGCAAAGTAATTTTTACTTTGTCCGACCTATAAAATATTTTGATTGTGAAAGTAAGAAGTTGGAACAAAAGAAATTGTTCCAACTTTTTTTGCTAAAAATGTCTTAGTTATAAGCTGGTTAATTTTATAGAACAAACAACTTTTGTCTCACTCTCTTTTTTAGGCGCACTAGCGTATAATAATAGTATTAACCTAGAGGAGTTATCATGAAATATACACTAACAGTTGATGTATCTTTGTTATCAATTAAAACGACACTTATTGATGAAAATAATGCACGGCATCAAGTTGAATTGCCGGTATCAACGACAGATACAGAACGTGCAGCCATCACACCAGATAAAATTTTTAATCAGATGATTAGCGCAATTAAAAAAACTAATGAAGTATTGTTAGATAGTCCGACTTCTAAAATTGAGGAAATTATCCTTTCAGAAATTTCCATCGATGGGTTAATACCACTTGATAAGGATTTTGCATCATTAATGCCAGTAATCTATGGGAAAGATACACAAAAATATGTGGATGCGTTAACGATGAATGGGGTCACCGGCCAACTGCAACGTAAAATGGGGTTATCCTTATTAGACACGACACCATTAGTCTTGATTTTATGGCTGAAGAACGAGCAACCAGATGTATATGAACAGGCTGTACATTATATGAGTTTGCAAAGCTACATCATTTATCGTTTATTTGGTAAAAATATTACTTCGCGAGCATACGCTGCACGAACCGGCTTATATGATTTAGTTACCGATGAATGGGATGCCCAAGCACTAGCATTATCGGGATTAACTGTAGAAAATTTGCCTGCAGTAATCGACTTTTCAGATAAATCGTTTACTGTTTCAGATGAATTTGCGACACAAACAGGAATTAGCGTTCTTCCAACATTTCACCTTAAATAAAATATGCTATAATAATTACTGTTATCGGGGATGCAGTTGGCCAAGGGGTGATGTCCTAGGGCCGCCTTTATGGAAGGTGCAATGCCTTGCTGTCCGATAATGGTTTTGTTGAGGTTGTGAAGGAGCCTCAACAAGGCGGAAGGAGTTCTAAGACGGGATTCTTAGAACAAAAGGGAATTGTTAATGGGGTGGTGCCCGTTAACATGATATGGTGAAAACGCATAAGCGGTACGTGGTGGTCCGCTTATGCACAAAGGGGCCCGCGCTCATTTAGTGAGAGAGGCCTCTTTTTTTTGCTTTTAAAAATGGTCAATCCCAGAAAAATTATGCTATAATCATTCTATCGTGTATGACATTCAGTAGAAAAGTTGGTGGACATTCAGAGAATTAGTGGATGCTGTGAACTAATCAAACCAATTAACGAATTACAGTCAGTACAATGCATGAGCGAGGGCCTCACGTTACGAGGATATAAGTGGTCACATAGGAGTGGCAATTTAGGTGGTACCGCGTTTAACAGCGCCCTAAGCAGGATTAAATTCTTGGTTAGGGCGCTTTTTGATTTAATCCATTATTTTTAACGATACATACATAAACAAATTGGAGGAATAGCAAATGGCAGCAGATATTTTAAATGAATTAGCTTGGCGTGGTGCAATTAACCAAGTTACTGACGAAGATGGGTTACGTCAATTAATCAGTCAGGAGTCAATTGGTCTTTATGTGGGGATTGATCCAACTGGTGATTCAATGCATATTGGACACTTGATTCCCTTTATGATTCTAAAGAGATTTCAATTAGTTGGTCACAAACCGGTCATTGTTGTCGGTGGTGGAACTGGTTCAATTGGTGATCCTTCAGGAAAGAAATCAGAGCGTAAATTATTGTCGCAAGAAGATGTGGCAGCTAACGTTGAAAAAATTCGCGCACAAATGGTTAAACTATTTGGTGAAAATGAATTTACAATTGTTAATAACTACGATTGGTTAGGCAAAATGTCATTGCTGGGGATGCTTCGTGATTACGGTAAACTATTTTCTGTGAATACAATGTTGGCAAAGGATGTTGTGGCTTCACGACTAGAGGCAGGTATTTCATTTACAGAATTTACTTACCAGATTTTGCAAGCGATTGACTTTTTCGAGTTATACAAGCGTGAACATGTACGCCTACAAATTGGTGGTTCAGACCAGTGGGGAAACATTACTAACGGGGTTGACTTGATTCACAAGCTTGTTGATAGTGAGGCACCTGCGTTTGGCTTAACGGTTCCATTATTGTTAAAGGCTGATGGTACCAAGTTTGGTAAGACTGAAGGTGGTTCAGTATGGTTAGATCCTGAAAAGACCACACCGTTTGAGTTTTACCAGTTCTGGCTAAATACAGCTGATGCTGACGTTGAAAAGATGTTAAAGTACTTTACCTTCTTATCACAGGATGAAATTAACGACTTAGTAGCCGAATTATCAGAAAACGCTGCTGCCCGTCATGCACAACGTCGTTTGGCTCAGGAAGTAACCACATTTGTACATGGTGAAGAAGCAATGCATACTGCAGAAATTATGACAAACGTTTTGTTTGGTAATGCTGATGTGGCATCTTTGTCAACAGATGAAGTTGCTGTCTTGGCAGGAAATGTGCCAACGTTTGAGATTGAAAATGATAAAATCGGCTTGTTAGACTTAGTGGTCGCAGCCGGCTTAGAGAAATCAAAGACAGCTGCCCGTCGCTCGGTTAAGGATGGTGCAGTTCGTGTTAATGGTGTACAAATCAAAGATGAAGATGCAGTTATTGATCCTGCTGATAAGTATGATGGTAAATATGTGATTGTTAAGCGTGGTAAGAAGAAGTGGTCTGTTGCTGTTGTGAAGTAGTTTGCTGACGCTTGTTTGTTTATAGAAAGTTAATGTGTAAAAAATTAATCTTAATTAGTTGAGGTTGTCTGTAATCCCTCTGGAATGGTGTTTTTACCACTTCAGAGGGATTTATTTTTGTGATAAATGTAAATAACATTAAAAATAAATTTGATTTTTCTAATAAAGAATATATAATACCAATTAAGGTATTTTTAATGTCGCTATTAATTCAATGGTTGTATATATTTTGGTTTTAATTATATCCTTTATGTTATGAATTTAAATGAAATTGCAAAAATCGAGAAGAGTAACTGTGATTAAGGTGTACAGAGAAGCTTGTTTGGTGAAAAAAGCTAACCTGAGGCATAGTGAAGATGAACTCGTAGTAATAAGTGCGTGCAAGCGACACTTACGGTAGGATCCGTTATTATCCGATGTTAAGACTGATTAGTCTGAACTTTTGAGGTGATCTTTGGATCATAAATAAAGGTGGTACCACGAAATTTTCGTCCTTACTCATATTGAGTAAGGATTTTTTTATTGTCGTATACGTCGTTAAAAATACCGTGATTATACGTGGCAATACATATGATGAGGAGGGGAAATTAAGATGAGAATTAATCATAATGTGAAAAATTTATTACTAGTTACTGCAATTATATTTCCAACGGTAGAGTTTATAGGTGGTGGTGTGCAGAATGTCAGTGCTGATTCAGCTAAAAAAACACTAAATTTAGTTGAAAAATCAGACCCAACAACAGTCGACGTCAATGACGTTCGTAATGCCAATGAATTTGATATCTTAAACGCTACGCAAGAAGGCCTTTTTCGTATTAATTCAAAGAATGGTAAGGATAAACTTGAATTGGCAGGGGCTAAGTCATATGAAATTTCTAAGGATGGGCTGACGTATACGTTCCATTTACGCAATTCTAAGTGGTCGGATGGTAAATCTGTAGTTGCTCAAAATTATGTTGACTCAGCTTTACGAGAGTTGAATCCAAAAAATGGGTTTGCCTATGCCACGCTTGGGTATGATATTAAAAATGCCGAGGCATACAATACGGGGAAAGAACCGGCTTCATCAGTAGGTGTTTCTGCACCCGACAAGAAAACATTTAAGATTACACTAGCTCATCCAACTGAAAATTTTTTGAAAAAGTATTCTAATGTCGCCTTTTATCCGGTTCGCTTAGATTTGATTAATAAGCAAGGAAATAAAAAATGGAAAACGGATTGGAAAGATCAAGTATCTAATGGTGCATTCAAAATTACGCAGTGGAAGACTGACGATAAGATTGTACTAACTAAAAATAAAAAGTTTTGGAATAACAAGCAGGTTAAGCTTAATAAGGTTAAGTATATTACGACTGCAAAGTCATCAACAGTTTCCTCACTACTACAGTCAGGTCAGCTGGATTCAGTTGTTGCTTCTGGTACCGATGCTCTAAATTATAAAAAAGCAGCAAAGAGTGGCAAAGTGAATGTCAAAAGTCAGCTGGGATCTGGAACCAACTTATTAGTATTTAATCAAAAAACAGGTGGTACGCAAGGCTTGTTGAAAAATGCTAAGATTCGTGAAGCAATCAGTCTGGCAATTAATCGCACAAAATATAATAAGGTGTTAAGTGATGGTCAAGAGCAACCAGCAAAAGGATATATTCCTGGAAGTGTGACTGTCGGCACGACAAATTATCGTAAGTCAGCTGGTAATATTTTGGCACAGCCTGAAAAAGAATATAACTCATCAACTAAATTGAAGAAGCTATTCCAAGCAGGGTTAAAAGAGTTAGGAAAGTCAACTGATTTGAGTAAAGTAAAATTAGTATTTTTGACGACAAACGATAGTAGTGAGGATGCTGATTTAATATCTTATTTAAAGCAAGAATTTAAAGATGAATTAGGCATTACAGTGAAAGCAAGTTCACAATCGGATACTGCTTCGTTTGTTTCTAAGCGAGATAAAGGAAATTATGACCTACTCTCAAATGGTTGGTATGGTGATTACAATGATCCGGAAACATTCTTATCACTCTGGTCATCTAATAATGGCTTCCAGCGTTTCTTTGGAGGTTATAAGAGTGATGAATACGATAAGTTGTTTGCGACATTGCAGAACACCAAAGATGCCAAGCAACGTCTTCAAATTTATGAACAATTAGAAAAGATTTTGGTATCTAAAGATTTTGGTGTCGCACCCACTACCGTACCTAAAACAAAGGTGTTTGTCTCTTCATCTGTGAAGGGATTGCAGACGCCTGTATTTGGTCCAACATATAACTATGTATATGCATATAAGAAATAATTATTATATCGGGAGAGGGGAAGTAGAATCTTGTTGAGAATGATTGCAAAGCGCGCAGTAGAATTACTAATTTCTCTTTTTCTGATTGCAACTGCAACGTTTTTTTTACTAGCTGCTATACCGGGTGATGCATTATCAGCGCAAACTGATCGTTTACCAGAAGAAGCACGTGCCCAAGTATACAAAAATTCTGGCCTAGATAAGCCGGTATTAGAACGCTATGTTATAACGGTTAACAATATGCTACATGGTGAATTTGGTGAATCAATCGTGACACCAGGTGAAACTTTATCGGGTGCTTTAAAAGAAAAGTTGCCAGCCTCTGCGCGGTTGGGGTTGCAACAAATGATCATAGGAATTCCTTTAGGACTACTTTTAGGAATCCTAGCCGCAGTATATAAAAATACCTGGATTGATCGTTCAGTAACTGTTGTTAGTCTTTTGTTAATATCGGTTCCTAGCCTGGTATTGGGATTGTTACTACAAAGTTTTTTCGGTGGCAAATTGGGGCTTTTTCCAATCATTGGATGGCCAGAAGGCTCTCAAATGTGGTTAGGCGGCTGGTCGTATACAATATTGCCAACTATCGCTGGAGGCATGAGCTATATCGCGGCATACGCCCGTCTTTTGAAGAACTCTATGTTAGATGTTCTAAGTAGTAATTATATTCAGACCGCTTATGCTAAGGGAATTTCAGGTAGGAAGGTCATTATGCATCATGTGGTTCGCAATGCATTTATTCCTTTGATTACATCATTACCGGTAACGATTGCTTTTGGTATTACTGGTTCGGTTTTTATTGAGAGTATTTTTGTGATTCCTGGTATTGGGCAGTTTTTCGTCCAGGCATTAACAAATCGGGATGTTCCCATTATTTTAGGTGAAACAGTCTTCTTAGCCACGATTTATATTGTGTCCTTATTTGTAACGGATGTTTTTTATACGTTAGTTGATCCACGTATAAAATTACTTGATGAATAGAGGGGATGAATCAATGAGCCAAGATATTAATGCAACAGTAGAAACAGAATTTCGATTTGTCACTGTTGCACAAAGAAAAGTTCTTTCCCAAGAGGAGTCTGAAAATAATGCAAAGACTAGTGTTAGTTTTAGTAGGCAGTTTGCAAAAAAATTTTTTAGTGAACGTATCAGTACGATTTGGCTAATCATTTTGTGTTTGATAGTTTTGATTGCAATTTTTGGAGGAGCAGTTTACGGGTATGATCCAAATAGAATCAATTCAGAATTACAAAATCAAGCGCCGAGTTTGTCACACTTGTTTGGGACTGATCGTTTAGGGAGGGATATTTTTGTTCGTGCTTCTGCGGGGGTAAGAGTTTCATTGATGGTGGCAATTATAAGTACTGCACTATCAATAGTTTTTGGTACTATTTATGGTGTTACCATGGCTTTTATTGGTGGAAAAACTGATGCCATCATGTTACGAATTATTGAAATTTTCAATTCAATTCCAAGCCTTTTGATCACTATGATTTTAATGGCAATTTTGGGAAATGGTGAGATCACTATGTTATTTGCCCTTGCTGTCACTTCGTGGGCAGGAGCAGCTAGACAAACTCGTGGATTAGTTAAACAGTTGAAAAATTTGGATTATGTGACGGCAGCTAAGATGCTAAATACGCCTTTATGGAAAATTACTTTAAAACATTTTGTTCCAAATATGATGAGCATTTTAATTTTAGATATCGGACGAAGTATTCCAGATAATATTTTTGCTGAAGCTAGTTTAAGTTTCTTAGGGTTAGGATTACAACCCCCAAATACTAGTCTAGGTATTTTGATTTCAGTCGGACAAGAGCAGATGTTGCAACATCCTTATCAATTATATATTCCAATTGTTATTTTGGTTTTGCTTGTATTAGCTTTTAATATTGTTGGTGATGGTATTCGTGATGCGCTTGATCCACGTTATAGTGTTTAGAAAGGAGCTTGATTTTAGTTGCTTGAAGAAAACAAAAAAGTGAAGACGATGGGGATTTTTATAAGCTCTCTTATTTTGGGGAGTTTAATTGCAGTATTTATGAGTCTAAAAATCTATCATCACATTTCATACATTTATTTAA
Organism: Weissella paramesenteroides; assembly: GCF_051903945.1. GTDB lineage: Bacteria > Bacillota > Bacilli > Lactobacillales > Lactobacillaceae > Weissella > Weissella paramesenteroides_A. The sequence goes on from NZ_CP192268.1 coordinate 168,191, forward strand.
TTTGGACAATGAATAGCATCTTTTCCGTAACGTTTGGACTATTATTGCTGATTTTAGCAATATATTTGCTTACTAACACTAGTGACAAAAAACCAATTTTTAAAAGTGGTCAGCGAATTAAGCGATTGCTACATCGTAGTGGATCGACTTTCATGTTTAATCTTCTTAGACTTGTGGGGTTAAACCTTTGTCTGCTAATGGTACTAGAATTTTTAAATCGTTTATTAGCGGAGGGGTAAAATTTTGAATGAAAAAGTAGTTACTGTCAAAAATTTGCAAGTTACACTGGATGTTGCTGGGCAACCTCTTTACGCAACTCGTGGCATTGATTTTGACTTGTATCAAGGAGAAACATTAGCTATTGTTGGTGAATCAGGTTCTGGTAAATCAATCGCAATGCACACCTTAATGGGTTTGTTACCTGCGAAGAGTCAAGTCAGCGCAGATTGTTTACAGGTATTTGATCGAGATATTTTGAGTTTATCTAAAAAAGAGTTACAGCAAGTTAGAGGCAGACAAATTGGATTGATATCTCAAGATGCTCTAAGTGCTTTAAACCCGACAATGCGAGTGGGAAACCAAATTTTGGAAGCAGCAATTGCCCATCAACATATCAATAAAAGTGACGCAAAGAAGAAAGTCTATGAGCAGCTATCTGCTGTTGGGATTGCAGAGCCAAAAATTGCCTATCGTAAGTATCCACATGAATTTTCAGGAGGACAACTGCAAAGAATAGTGATTGCAATGGCATTGATTTCACGGCCTGATATATTGATTGCTGATGAACCAACAACTGCATTGGATGTCACGACACAAGCAAATATTTTAAAACTCTTAAGACAACAGCAAAAAGAGTTGAACCTATCCGTTATTTTTATTACACATAATCTGGCCGTTGCGGCAAACTTAGCCGATCGGGTAGCAGTTATGTATGCTGGAAAAATTATAGAGATTGGTAAAACTCGAGAAATTTTTTATAACCCGCAACATCCTTACACTTGGGGGTTGTTGGAAGCAGTACCTGAAAATAAAGTGGGAAACGATCAATTATTTACTTTACCTGGAAATCCACCAGATTTACGTTTTCCCCCAAAAGGGGATGCATTTGCTGCACGTAATCCGTATGCACTAGCCATTGACTTTAATCAAGAACCTACTTTTTTTAAAATTAGTTCAACTCACTTTGCTAAAACGTGGTTATTGGATGATCGTTCACCAGCATATGAGCCACCAGTAGAAATCAAAGAACGTTGGCAGCAATTCGAACAAATGACTGAGGGGAGAAAGTTTTATGACTGACGATACAGTATTTGACGTTCAGCATTTGACGGTAACATTTGGTAAAAAGAAAAACGCACGGGATGCTGTTAAAGATATTTCATTTACCCTTAAACAGGGTGAGATTTTAGGACTTGTTGGTGAATCAGGTAGTGGCAAGACAACAACGACTCGTGTTTTAACACGTTTATTATCACCAACGAGTGGAGAAGTTAAGTATAAGGGAATGGATGTGACACGTTTTAATGCAAAACAACGTGAGGAATTTCGACGGCAAGTTCAAATGGTTTTTCAAAACCCTTTTGATTCTTTAAATCCGCGACTTCGAATTGGTGAGATTATTGCTGAAGGAATTGATAATTTTAAACTTGCTAATAATAAAGCTGATCGTGAAAAACAAGTTATTGATTTGTTGCAGGCAGTTGGTTTGCCGAAAAATGCTATCGATCGATATCCGCATGAATTTTCAGGTGGTCAACGGCAGAGAATCGGTATTGCCCGGGCTTTAGCGGTTCAGCCTAGTATTCTATGTTTGGATGAACCAGTATCAGCTTTGGATGTTTCAGTTCAAGCGCAAATAATTAATTTGCTCAAATCATTACGTGTTAAACGTGATTTGACTTTCTTGTTTATTGCCCATGATTTATCGGTTGTGAATTATATTAGTGACCGAATTTTGGTGATGTTTCAAGGAAGAATAGTTGAAAGTGGTCCGACAATGGCAGTTTATCAAAATCCGTTACATCCATATACGCAGTCTTTGTTGTCTGCAGTTCCAACAACCAAACTTGATTCACCAATTACTTATGAACCATATCAAGGACAACGGTTAGGCTTACAAGGTGATTTTGTTGAAAAAGAACCGCAGCATTGGGTTTTGGAAAATGATATTTAGACTATCATAAAGAAGCAATTGTTCGAATAAAAAATTAAGTAAACACAAAGCGGGTGAGACATTATTTCTGTCTCACCCGCTTTATTCATATTCTAAATTAATTTTGGTGCCACGCTTGGGTTTTCATTATTAAATAATTCGTCCTAGCATGGTCATCCATGTTGGTAGTATAAAGTTAATACAGCTAATCAATGATAAATTACGTAGGATTATTCGCCAATTTTTTGGTTGCACTGTTTCAACTGTCGTTTTAATGAGTCGCTGGCCAATCGTACTTGATGTTAATGCAGGTATCATTCCCCATATCAGTAAATTGGCGAAAAAATTAATGGTTGCTAAGTGATTTGGGAAAATACTATGTAGCAAGATGCAAATAAGGACGTTCAATATGATATTGAGTGTAAAAGATAGTACCTGATGAACAAAGGTCATACGATCTTTGTTACTGATAACTAAACGTTCCATTCGCTCACGGGAAGGAATTAATTTATCAAGTATTGGTACAAAGATCCAACCGAGCATACCACCTAGGGTGTTTAAAATTAAATCATCAACATCGAATAAGCGATATGGACGAGCATAGATATGATATAAGCCAGTTAGTTGAGTTATTTCAAAGAAAGAGGTTAGCAAGATAGTGAGCAGTAATGTGGTTTTAAATGATTTTTTGTAGTAAAAGCGTAGATAAATACCAAATGGAACGGTTAGAAAAATATTGAGAACAACTTGACTAACAGTAGCATCACGCAGACCGGCAACTAAACTACCGCCATGCATGATCGGATTACTTGAAATAAATGACTTAATTATCTTTAGTGGGTCAAGATTCATGGTTGGGTAGTTAATAGCGATTAAATGTTGGATATATCGTTCAGAAGGTAACGGTAGGTTAACGACGAAAAAAGCGCTTGTTAAGTAGAAAATAAAGCTAAATGTCATAATAGTATGCCAAATCGTCACACGCTCATATCTACGATATTGATAAAACATAAATGGTAGATATAATATTAGGCAGATAATTGGGAAAACGATAATGGCATCTAAAATTGGTTGTTCAAACACGCTCATAAGCAGGGACCTCCTTGTTCAATTTTTTAAGTAATGATTGGTGAGTTATTTTAGTCGCTAAACTTAAAAAATAAATTAAGAAAGTTGATTATGTCAGTGTATGCAGCATTTTTTAAATGAGCTAAAAGAAAGATTATTAGAATAAGATTAAAATAAAGTGTTGACATTCAAATTTTTAGGTGCATAATAAAGAACATCAAATAAAAACGGAGATAAATCGTATGACAAAGACAATGATGAACAACACAAACAATGCGTTATTACGCGGCTTAATTTTAGACTTGATTATTATCAGCTAAAAGGGTCGTGCAATTTGTGTCGGCCTTAAAAGAGGCCGACTAGTTTATCACTGGATTGTTATTCGTGAACCGCTAGTTAGGATTTTTCTAACTAGCGGTTTTTTGTATCTTCAATCCCAAAAGAAAAAGGAGCAGGTATTATGGTGCAAGGACAAGAGCAAGAAAAGAAATTGACAACCAAGGATTATGTTTTCCTTGTTTCACAAGGTGTTTCAAATACGGTGTTGGTATTTTTAGGAATTGGCCTGTTAGTTAATACAGTTGGTACAACCATTCATTGGGACGCACTGGTACAAGTTGGGAATATTGCACAGAAGTTATTAGCACCTGCTTTGGGGATGGCTATTGCGGTGATGATGCGCACGTCAACATTGGTTATTGGGGCAACAATGATTGCTTCTACTGTTGGTGCGAACAGTGTTTACTTTACATCGGGTGTCGCAACTCATACGATGACAGCTACTGGCTGGGTTGCAACACAAGCTGCTGGTTCACAAATTATGACGTCAGGGCAACCAGTATCAGCTGTGTTAGCAGGTGTCATTGCAGCAATGTTGGGAAAATGGATGACTGGGAAGACACCATTGGATATGGTTTTGGTACCATTTGCAGTAACTATGGTTGGTTCAATTGCTGGTTTGGCATTGGCATCTGTGACAACACCAGCACTAAATTGGGTGAGTGGTGCACTAGGACATACCATGCAAGTTAATCCAGTTCTTGGATCATTAGTTGTTTCATTTGCTTGGTTCGTTTTCTTGATGACTCCGGCTTCATCAGCTGCTTTGGCAATCGCCGTTCAGTTGGATCCAATGTCATCCGGTGCGGCACTGATTGGAACGACCGTCGCCTTTGTTTCATTCACAGCCATGTCATATAACCAAAACACAATTGGTGGTAATATTGCGCAAGGCTTGGTAACGCCTAAGGTACAGTTTGCTAATTTGCTAAAGCGTCCGATTCTAGCAGTTGGTCCAGCAGCAATTGCGATGGTGACGGCAGTGATTGCAGTTGTTGGATTTGGGTTTAAAGTACCATATGCTTTGGCTGGATTGGGATTAAATTCATTGATTGCACCACTTTGGTTGGCAGCACATAATGTGCAAGGGTTGATTTTGTTGATTGTCTTCGGGGTTGCGATTCCAGCGGTGCTCGCTTGGTTCTATTACCGTTTTCTACGTGTTATTGGGCAAACACGAGTACAAGACCTGCAGTTGCGTGAGGTTTAGTGATTTAAATTGGTTGCGAATTAGGGGTTAATCGTTCATACTCAAAGAAGCTATCATTGACTAATGAATAGATAGTTGATATTCTTACTATAAATAAGTGAAAGAGAGCATGAACATGGAATTTTATCAACCAGAGTTAAATGATGATGAAACAATTCGCCAAGAAATCGCAAAGCCTGGTAAGCAAGTGATGTTCTTGCAAGCTGATTGGTGTGGTGACTGCAAAGCTATCAAGCCGTTCGTTAAAGATATTAAAAAAAGTGTCACTTCTGCAGGCATTAACTGGTTTGATGCCGACCGTGATGCAAACCTAGCCATTGCACAAGAACAAGGATTGATGGGTATTCCTGCTTTTGTTCTTTTTGAGGATGGCAAACAAGTTGACCATATTGGTAATGGTGAGCGTTTGAATCCACAACAAGTAATGGATTGGCTAGCACAGTCTGTATAAAATTAAAGAATTCTCATAAAATGATTGACAAGTAGTCAGGTACTTTATATGATATTGTCAATTGAATTTTTAAAATTCTATGATGAGAAGAGTAATGTTATTTGACCAATATAGAAAGCACTTGGCTGATGGAAAAGTGTTTGGTAAGTGACATGAAGATGAACTCTGAGAATGATGATCAGTGAAAGCTGTTATCACGGTAGGAACCGTTATCTTCCCAGTTTTAATCAAACGGCAGAGGTCTATTTGGTATCAGATAGATGAAATTGGGTGGTAACACGAGACATCGTCCCTAATAAGAACAAGAGTTCTTATTAGGGACTTTTTTAATTTGGAGGATAAAGATATGACAGAACAAACAACAGCAACACCATTACTTTCACAGTTATTGACATCGTGGATTACAGGTGAGGAATCTGAAGGATTTCCGCTAGCAAATTTGGCGAATGCTGCAGCGATTTTATATGAAAACTTAGCTACCGTAAATTGGGCGGGATTTTACTTATATGATCATGAACAGGATGAACTTATCTTAGGACCATTCCTAGGAAAACCAGCAGTTGTTCGCATTAAACCAGGTTCAGGTGTTGTGGGACAAGCGTATGAAAGTCAAGAAACAATTGTTGTTGATGATGTACATCAACATGCAGGGCATATTGCTTGTGATTCAGCATCAAATGCGGAAATTGTTGTACCATTAACACGAGAAAATGGTGAAAAAATCGGCGTGATTGATATTGATTCCATAACGTTTAATCGATTTACTGACCAAGATAAAGTTGACTTGGAACACTTTGCCCAAACATTATTACCCTACATCTAATAAAAATTTGCGATAATAGTATCGAATAATGTTTTATGAAGGGATGGTATGAAACCAGTGAGTGAAACAAAACAGTATGATGTTGCAATTATTGGTGCGGGTCCTGCGGGATTAGCAGCTGCTCATCAATTACACGATGCGGGTAAACAAGTTGTCGTCATTGAAAAATACCTTTGGGGTGGGACATGTCCAAATTATGGTTGTGATCCCAAGAAAATTTTATTGGGAGCGGTTGAAGCGAAGGAATCAACTGAATTTTTGTCTGGTTCAGGAATTGATGGTCAAGTTAATATTAACTGGCCAGATTTAATGGCTCGTAAGAATCAGTATACAAAGGGAATTTCGACAGGGACTGAGCAATCATTAACGGCAAGTGATATTGATCATATTGCTGGAGAAGCGACATTTATCGATGAACAAACAGCAATAATTAACCAGAATGGCCAAGGGGATGTGACGGTCTCGGCAACAGATTGGATTATTGCTGTAGGACAACGCCCAGCAAAGTTATCATTTCCGGGTTCTGAATTAACAATCGACTCTGAAAAATTTTTAAGCTTACCAGAATTACCAGATGAAGTTGTCATCATTGGTGGTGGTTTTGTTGCGATTGAGTTTGCTTCTATCGCTGCTGCAGCTGGTGCAAAGGTCAGTTTGATTGTTCGTGGTGAGCGATTGCTTAAATCATTCGATGAAACCATGGTTGATTCTTTGATGGATCAACTAGATGATCGTGGTGTACAAATGTATTTTGGTACGGAAGTTACTGAAATTACATCAACTGATAATGGATTAGAAGCAACGCTAAGTTTTGGTAATACATTGTCGGCTGGACTAATTGTTCGAGCAGCTGGTCGTGTTGGTAATCATGATACGTTAGATTTAGATAAGGCACATGTACAATTTTCAGAGAAGGGTGTTTTAGTTGATCAGCACTTACGTACAAGCAATGCGCATATCTATGCAGTCGGGGATGTTGCTAACTCACCCGTTCCTAAAATTACACCACTTGCGTCATTTGAATCGAAGCATGCAACTAATGAAATTTTAGGTCAGTCACAACCTATTACTTATCCGGCGGTGCCAGTCGTTGTATACGGTACACCAAAATTAGCACAAACAGGTGTGACAACTGAAACAGCCAGCCAGGATGGTTATACCGTGCATGATTTGGACATTTCTAGTTGGTACACATCATATCGAACAGGTGAACCTGCAGCACGCGTGAAAACTGTTTTGAATCATGACGGGCAACTTATTGGTGCATCTGTATTAAGTAGTCATGCTGATGAATTAATTAACTACCTAACTTTAGCAATTAACCAAGGCCTAACGAAGGAGACGGTATCCAAGCAATTGTATGCTTATCCATCAGTCGCTTCAGATTTATCTTATTTCTTTTAACAAAAAATAAAGACGGTTACCCAAATCAATTGAGTAGCCGTCTTTTTGTGATTCTTAGTAAATTCAAAATATGCTTAATAAACAGTTTGCTTTGTCGCGTTGACTTTATTTAACATAATCGTTGAAATTAAGGCAAATGCGGTGAAAATTGCGCCACCAATACCAACATTATTGAGGCCGAAGTTTGAAACAACCAGACCACCAGCTGCGGATCCCAATGAGATACCTAAATTTGAGAAAATTGAATTGATTGAAGAAGCTAATACTAATGAGTGTGGATAATCACTTTCAGCCACGCCCATAATATGCAATTGTAAGGGTGAATTAACAAGATACATCAAGACACCAACTAACATAATATCAATAGTGCCGAACCAGACATTACCAAGAAGCATCGGCATGGTGATGAGGACGATAAATTCAATCAGGTAAAGTACTGGCATCAAACGTAGCCCTTTGTTATCAGCAATACGACCACTAGCCTGGTTACTGATTAGAGACATAACACCAAAAATGGTTAGTAAGATAGTAATCAAACCAGGATCAAACGATAATGTTTTTGAAAAAATTGGTCGTAGGTAAGTATAAAAAACATACACACCTGCTAAACTACATGTTTGAATGAAAACACTTAGATAAATTCTCGGATCCCTAAACATAACAAACTGTTGCAGAATATGTCCTTGTTTCTTCTGCATCAAATTATGAGGTAGTGTTTTGATAATTAATAATACGGTAATAATGCTTAGTAGGGTAATGGTAATAAAAGTCAAACGCCAGCCGAACGTTGTACTGATCCATGTTCCTAAGGGGACACCAAAAACAGATGCGACGCTAAACCCAGAAAAAATCCAACTGACTAACCAGGCTCGTTTTGCCATAGGCGCAATAACGGTTGCAAAGGTCATTGATAATGACACGAGTGCCCCAGAAACAATGGCGACAATAATCCGTGAAATGACGAGTACCGTATAATTTGGAGCTATGATTGTTAGAGCATTCCCAAATGTAAAGACCAGCGCCAAAACAAGCATGGCATGATACAGGTTACTCCGTAAGGTAGACGTAATAATGGGTGTACTTATAGCATAAACCAAGGCGAAAATTGTCACTAGATAGCCCGTTGTGGCGACACTCACCGAAAACTCCCTTGATAAATCATCAAGGATACCAATAATAATAAATTCACTAAAACCTAAAATAAAAGAGATTAAAATCAGCACAAAACTTTGAATCTTAAATTCTTTCACACGCATCCTCCTTAATTGTTAGACAACAATGAAACCCACAATATATTTCCACTCACGCTAAAATATAAAACATTCCCCCACATTGTCAATGCTTTTTACTGATAAAATATAAGAAATCTAAACGAAGTGTCTATTTTGTCAAACTTTGATATGTGCAAAAACCAGCTAATGACGAATATTATTGTTTTCAAATGGTAGAATGTCTGTTATATTTAAGTACATAATAATTAAAACGTAATCACTGTCGGTATAATTGTTGGAGAATGGCCAACGAGTTCCTACCCTTCTCCCAAGAGATGGACTACCGATAGTGTTTTGATATTTTGATGCACCCATTCTGCATGCTTTTTGCGTGTTAGGGTGTTTTTTTATTGCCAAATATCTATAGGGATAGTGGTTACGTGTGTTTCTATATTGGAGGAGAGTTTAGTTATGGAGTCGAGCACACGAACATCGACAGGACGTTTTGGTAAATTACGTAATCTTATTTTAGGATTACAACATGTTCTGGCAATGTATTCTGGTGGTATTTTAGTGCCATTGTTAATTGGAGCAGCATTACATTTTAATGCCCAACAAATGGCTTATTTAATTTCAGCTGATATTTTTATGACAGCGATTGGAACGTTATTCCAAATCAAAGGCACACGGTATACAGGAATTGCGATGCCGGTTGTGATTGGATCAGCTGTACAGACAGTTTCACCCTTAATCAATATCGGTAGTACATTAGGTATTGGTGCCATGTATGGTGCTACGATTGCTGCAGGTGTTTTTGTCTTTCTAATCAGTGGTTTGTTCGCACGTCTGCGTGAATTTTTCCCACCAGTTGTGACAGGCTCATTAATTACAGTTATCGGATTTACTCTAATTCCAGTAGGTTTCCAAAATTGGGGTGGCGGAGATACTGCTGCGAAAAGTTTTGGAAGTTTAACTAATCTATCAATTGGATTAGTAACCATTCTTATTATTTTATTATTTACTATTTTTGCTAAGGGATTCATAAAGTCCATTGCTATTTTACTAGGTATTATTCTTGGAACAATTTTTGCGGGACTATTAGGACAGGTATCGTTGCAACCAGTTGCTGAGGCATCTTGGTTCCATATGCCAACGCCATTTTTCCTAGCAACACCAACCTTCCACTGGTCAGCAATGATTACGATGATGATTGTTGCTTTGACATCAATGATGGAATCAACAGGTGTGTACTTCGCACTAGCTGATTTAACTGGTCGTAAACTAACGAATGAAGATATGGCTAAAGGATATCGTGCTGAAGGATTGGCCGTTATTTTGTCAGGCTTGTTTAATACTTTCCCATATTCAACATTCTCACAAAATGTTGGTGTTGTACGTTTGTCAGGTGTCAAGACGCGCCAACCAATCTATTATGCGGTATTAATTTTGCTATTGATTGGTTTGTTACCAAAGTTTGGCGCCTTGGCAACAATTATTCCATCATCTGTTTTGGGTGGTGCAATGATTATTCTATTTGGTACAATCGGTGTGCAGGGGATTACTATTCTGAAACAAGTTGATTTTAATGCTGAACGAAACTTGATGATTGCTGGAATTTCAATCGGTGCAGCCATTGGTGTTACGGTTTATCCACAAATTTTTCAACACTTACCAGAGATAGTAAAATTAGTTATTCAAAATTCAGTTGTTATAACGTCAGTGTTAGCAGTGTTGTTAAACATTTTGCTACCAGGACGTGAGAAAGAGGTTAATTAGCAGACATGAAAATTTTAGAAGATCGCATCAAGCAAGACGGCCGTGTTTTAGGTGAAGACGTATTAAAGGTTGATAATTTCTTGAACCATCAAGTTGATCCTGAGTTAATGCAAGCTTTGGGTGAAGAATTTGCCCGCTTATTTGCTGATGAAAAGGTAGATAAGGTATTAACTGTTGAGTCATCAGGTATTGCACCAGCTGTTTTTGCAGCATTAGCACTACATGTACCGATGGTTTTTGCACGTAAGAAGAAGTCAATTACGTTATCAGCCGAATCATATGTTGCTGATGTTTACTCATTTACAAAGCAAGAAACAAATCACGTGATGATCGATAAGCGTTTCTTACACGAAGGTGAGCGAGTTCTTCTAATAGATGATTTCTTGGCAAACGGACAGGCAGTGACTGGTTTGATGGAAATTGCTGAAGCTGCTCAAGCAGAAGTAGTTGGTGTCGGTATTGTCGTTGAAAAGACATTCCAAAAGGGTCGCGCGATGTTAGATGATCAAGGTGTTCATGTTGAGTCATTAGCACGCATTGCTGCTTTTGAAAATGGTCAAGTTGTATTTGCGGATTAACTTTTTGAGAGCGAGACAAAAGTTGTTTTGAAGCTGGTATGTAACGTGATTTGCGTAATTTTTGGCCGTAGCAAAGCGAATGACAGGGATTGCGTAAATTGCGTTACATTGAGGCTTCAGACCTTTGGAACGCGTTTATGCTGTAAAATTTACATGCTTATAATTAAAATATTATGGGTTAAAGGGGTTGGAACATTTTCTTTTGTGCCAATCTCTTTTTTTATAGTATATAAATATTTTTAGTAATAGCCTTTTTATTTTTTAAGTCAGTCAAGGTAAAATAGAAGCAATATAACAAACAGGGGGCGTTTGAGATGAAAATTGGCTTTATCGGTACAGGTGTCATGGGAAGTGGCATTATCAATAATTTATTGCAAGCAAACTATGAAGTCTATGTTTATAACCGTACGAAGGCACATGCACAAACAGTAATTGATCATGGTGCAATTTGGCAAGATTCACCACGTCAAATTGCTCAAGTTGCAGACGTTGTTATGATAATGGTTGGCTATCCCAAAGATGTTGAAAGTCAATTTTATGGTGAGAATGGTATTTTTGCAGGTGCCCATGCTGGTCAAATCGTTGTCGACATGACAACTTCAACACCCACTTTGGCCACAGAACTTGCTAAAGCAGGTGTCAAGCAACAGGTAACGGTCCTGGATGCACCTGTTTCGGGTGGGGATACTGGCGCGAAAAATGGCACCTTAACAATCATGGTTGGTGGCGAAAAATCAGCCTTTGATGAGTTGCAATCAATCTTCCAAGTTATCTCAAAAGCCGCTACATTATTTGGTAGTGCTGGTCGTGGCCAACATGCAAAAATGGCTAATCAAATTATGGTGGCGGGGACAATGTTAGGAATGGCGGAAACTATGAGTTATGCTCGGGCGGCGGATCTTGATGTTGAACAAGTCTTGCAAACGCTAGGTGGTGGTGCTGCACAAAATTGGTCGTTAGATAACTACGGGCCACGTATTTTGGCTGGTGATTATGCCCCAGGATTTTATGTGAAACATTTTATTAAGGATTTACGCATTGCACTAGATGAGGCGCAAAAAATGCAGCTCGATCTACCAATGACAACATTAGCTGAGCAGCTCTATTCCAAGTTGGCAGATGAAAATAAGTCAGCCGATGCTGGTACACAAGCCATTGTGCGATTGTGGTCACAGTTTGCGTAATGAATAAATGAAGGAGAGCGAGACAAAAGTTGTTTGGAAGCCGGTGTGACAAGTGGTTTGCGCTATTTTTAGCCCTAGCAGAGGACGCCCATGGCGTAAATTGCGTTACGTTACATTGAGACTTCAGACTTTTGGAACGCGTTTATGCTATCAAACTGACATGCTTTTAATTAAGATATTTTTAGCAAAAAAGGTTGGAACATTTTCTTTTGTCCCAACTTCTGAAAGGCGAAACAAATGAATTTTTTTATTAATGCAACCATGCCGAAACAAAAGTCAGGTATTGAGCATGCTGAATTGAAACGATTGGATTTATTTAATAAAAATAAAGAACCAGTCATGGTGGTCTTACGTGATTGGGATCCGAATGCACATATTAATGCTAATAATGCAGGCATTGCTGACGATCAGTTGATTAATATGTTTGATTATTTTCAAGAGGCAACGCAAATTGCAGCGAAAAAAGTACAAGTACAAGATATCGAGTTTGGTGTTTTAAATATCAAAATGACTGATGATGCAGAAAAGTCACGTTACTTAGTGCAATCAAATGAACAATTAGTCGCACGTGTGAACTATAATGTTGACGCTGATCGTCAAGTGAAATCTGTTGAGTGGTTTGACGGTTTTAATAATCTTTATCGTGTTGACCATTATGATTCACGAGGATTTATTTCGCTACAACAATGGTATACACCAGATAATAAAATAGGTACTGAAACTTGGCAAACGCCATCTGGTCGTACAGTAATAGAAGCATTTCATAAAAAGACTATGCGTGGTGAAATCATTAAAACAGGATGGCGATTGATTGATCGTAATGACCAAGTTTACCAATTTGATACTTTAGCAGAATTAACGAAGTATTTCTTTGACTGCCTGAATGATGATTATTGGTCACTTGATCAGCCGAATGTTTTCATTGCAGATCGTGCACACTTAGGAGACTGGGGACTACTGCATCTTAAAAAGCCAGCGTATACAGTATTTCATTTGCATAATGCTCATACCGCAGATGCACAAAATCCGGCGGCACCATTATTGAATAACAATTACGAGTTCTCATTAAATAACATTGATGGATATGATGCAGTTGTGTCAGCTACATACAAGCAAACGGCTGATGTTCGAGCACGTTTTCAGCCGAAGACAAAGTTGTTTACCATTCCAGTTGGCATTGTACCTGAACGCCTGTTGCGTGCTCCACGAGTACCAATTGCAGAACGACAATTCGGTAAAATGGTTGTCTTTGCACGGATTGCTTGGGAAAAGCATTTAGACGATTTAGTACGCGCAGTTGGCATCGTGCATCAAGAATTTCCACAAGTCACTTTAGACTTATATGGTTATCCCGATCCGAATGATAATTACAAGGCACGTCGTGAAGTGGAACAAGTGGTTGAAGAATATCATTTGTCAGATGTCGTCTCCCTAAAAGGATACACAACAGATATTGATCAGGTTCAGAATAATGCTATGATGTATGGTTTGACTTCGCGCATGGAAGGTTTTAATTTGGCGATCATGGAGGCGATTTCGCATGGTTTAATTGCGTTTTCATATGATGTTAATTATGGGCCAAATGAAATAGTTGAAGATGGTGTTAACGGTTCAGTTGTGCCATATGGTGATTATCAGTCATTGGCTCAAGCGATTTTACAAGTGCTTCGTGATCCGAAGTTAGCTGATAAATATATGACGGGTGCCTACGACTCAGCAGAACGATATTCAGAAGCATCTGTTTGGGCAGCATGGCAATCATTATTGGCAGATGCTAAAGAAAGTTGGCCAGTGAAACTTGCAGCAATGCCAGGTTATCAGGGAGGACAACAATAATGTATTACTTTGTTAGTGAAAATATATTTGCCTATAATTCAGGAACTGAACATGCACAAGCGCAACGTGTGAAGTTTTTTAATCGAATAACGCAACAAGGTATGTTGGGTAAGGCAGCTTATGTTACGCGAGACTATAATCGCTTTTTAAGTCGTGATGCGAACACTGTCGGATTGCATGCGACTGAAGTATTAAACATGTATGATTATTTTCAAGGGACAACAGATGTACCACGACAAGAACAGCCACTGCGTTTATTAGCACAAATTCCACTTGATAAGTACCATATTGTTGGTCATGGCCCAAACTATTCAACCCTTGAAGATGCTGGTCGTGTCGTGGCAAAAATAAATGTGATGCCAGCGACAGTCGGATTAGTTAATGATATTTTGTACTATGATCGCGCTGATAACTTAACGGTGCGGGAAAACTTTGATTGGCGTGGTTTTAAGTCATCAGTTGATTACTTTCATCCAGATGGTCAATTAGCAGTGCAAAAATTTTTGAATTTGGCTGGTGAATCAGTTCTTGAGATTACCCACATGAATATAAATGGTCAATTATTACCAAGCATGTATAAATTGATTAATTATTTAGGTCATGATTATCGTTTTAATACAGAAGAACAACTATTCTTATTCTTTTTAAACGAAATTACTCGTCAACAATCAGAGACAACGTTAATTTCAGACCGACGGGGCCTAGATCATGTTATTGCTGGTGTTCAGGGAACAAATCACAAATTTGCCTATTTACATGATATTCATACCAATGATACGAAACATCCAGTACGAGGCAAATTATATCCGGCGTATCTTAATGTCTTAGAACGATATGGTCAAGCATTTACAGCCATTTTGGTACCCACGATGGCACAGCAAAGAGATTTGCAGACTCGTTATCCGCAACTAAATATTAAAGTTGCCCCGGATGTTGTTGTTGACGAAAAAACATTAGCACAACCGCGTGTCACGTTGTCTGAGCGTCAGCCGCATCAATTGCTTTATGTTGGTCGTTTATCTCCTGAAAAGCGTCCAGAACAGGCAATACGAGTTTTAGCGCGTGTTGTTAAAACTGTACCAGATGCCACATTGACTTATTACGGATATGCAGCAACACAAGAAATTATGCATGAGCTACAAGATCTAGCAACCAAGTTAAATGTTGCTGATCAGGTTACTTTTGGTGGTTATGTGTCAGAACCAGCTTTGCAAAATGCTTACCAACAGGCCCAAGTGATTTTACAAACATCGGTTGGTGAAGGCTTGGGGATGAATTTGGTTGAAGCAATGAGTTATGGTGTACCAAGTGTTAGTTTTGATGTGCCATATGGTGCGCATGCGTTGATTGAAGATAGTGTTAATGGCTACATTGTACCAGATGGTTCAAATCTTACGATGGCTCAAAAAGTTACGGAATTATTGCTTGATGATGATGAATGGACGCAAATGTCTGTTGCAGCATATGATAAAGCCAAAGCATTTTCGGATGAAAAAATGGCAACCATTTGGCAACAAGTGCTAAATTCATGATAGATAAAACAAAAAGGACAAATTGACGCGACACTGTCAATTTGTCCTTTTCTATAAGGTAGTGGCGGGAATCGAACCCGTGATGACGGTTTTGCAGACCGTTGCCTTACCACTTGGCTACACTACCATTTTGTATGTTATGTATTAATATAATTACCACCACGATTACATATTATAGGGGAAATGACGCAAAGTTGCAATTACCTAATTGATTTGTGTGTTAAGTTATAGAAATTTCGTTGGAAAGAGGACATAAGTAGTTGTCACACTCTCTCAAATATATAAGCTTTTCATCTAAAAATATGTTAGATAGTATATTTAATTAAAATCATATGCGGTTTAGGGTTGCAAAGGTTGAAAAATATCGGTATAATAATTTCTGTTGTTGAGTTTATAGCAACAGAAAATGGACGTTTAGCTCAGCTGGGAGAGCACCTGCCTTACAAGCAGGGGGTCACAGGTTCGATCCCTGTAACGTCCATTGGTCGCATGGTCTAGTTGGTTATGACGTTCGCCTGTCACGCGAAAGATCACGGGTTCGAATCCCGTTGTGACCGTTTATAATGGCGCGGTAGCTCAGTTGGTAGAGCATACGATTGAAGCTCGTAGTGTCGACGGTTCGATTCCGCCCCGCGCCATTTGATAATACATCGTATTATCAATAATAACCATCTCAAAATAGGGGTATAGTTTAATGGTAGAACAACGGTCTCCAAAACCGTCGGTGGGGGTTCGACTCCCTCTACCCCTGTTTATCTGATGATGGCGGTAGTGGTGAAGTGGTTAACACACCGGTTTGTGGTTCCGGCACGCGTGGGTTCGATCCCCATCTACCGCCCTTAGAGTGAGAATAATTCACTTTTTATATAATAATAATTAAATATGCCGTTGTGGCGGAATTGGCAGACGCGCTGGACTCAAAATCCAGTTCTCGCAAGGGAGTATGGGTTCGACCCCCATCGACGGCATTCGGTTATACCGCTTATTAGACTTATTTAATTATTACATGCCGTTGTGGCGGAATTGGCAGACGCGCTGGACTCAAAATCCAGTTCCCGCAAGGGAGTATGGGTTCGACCCCCATCGACGGCATATTTTAGGTTCTATAGACTTAGTAAAAGCTAGGTTTATAGAATTTTTTTTATGTGACTGAAATTTAAGATTAAGAGAACTTATTGCAATTCGCTTAAGAAAATTATTTGAAAGCGGTTACCTTGAATGAAATAATAGGTAATGGTTTGAATTTCATTAACTTTATTAGATACTAGGGTAGAGGACATTACCAACAAGACATTATGGGAGAAAAGGACTGATGGTAGAGAGAACGACGACACCAGAATCAGATAATCAAAGCCTTGCTGAAATCAATGGTTCTGTTGAGGTGCCAACAACAGGTGGATTTTTACGTAAATTAATGGCTTGGAGTGGACCAGGAGCACTTGTTGCGGTTGGTTACATGGATCCAGGAAATTGGATTACGTCAATTGTCGGTGGTGCACAATACCACTACTTATTGTTATCAGTTGTTTTGATTTCAAGTTTAATTGCGATGCTGTTGCAATACATGGCTGCTAAGTTAGGGATTGTGGCGCAAAAAGATTTGGCGCAAATGACTAGAGATAGTACGAACAAAGCGGTGGGGTGGTTGCTTTGGATCATGACTGAGTTGGCCATTATGGCAACTGATATGGCTGAAGTAATTGGTGCAGCCATTGCCATTCATTTATTATTTGGTTTACCACTGTTGTGGGGTGTTTTGATTACCGCAGCAGATGTATTGCTGTTGCTATTATTAATGAAGCTAGGCTTCCGTAAAATTGAGGCAATTGTCGCCACATTGATTCTGGTTATTTTGGGAATCTTTTTGTACATGGCGATTTTGGCAAAGCCTGATATGGGTGCAGCAGCAATCAACTTAGTACCACACAAGGAAGTGTTGCATCATAGTCAATTGATGTTAGCGCTAGGGATTGTCGGCGCCACAGTTATGCCACACAACCTTTATTTACACTCATCAATTTCACAAACACGTCAAGTAAAGCGTGATAAGAAGAGTATTAAGGAAGCATTGAAATTTACGGCTTGGGATTCAAACATTCAATTGACAGGTGCCTTTGTTGTTAATGCTCTGTTGTTGATTGTTGGAGCGGCACTTTTCTTCGGTCATGGTTCTGATTTAGAAGCCTTTGGTGATTTGTTCAATGCTCTTAACAATCGCGAGATTGTCGGTGCGATTGCTAGTCCATTTTTGAGTATGTTGTTTGCCATTGCTTTGCTAGCATCAGGACAAAATTCAACAATCACAGGAACTTTGACAGCACAGATTATCATGGAAGGTTATACAACTTTGCGGATGCCAATGTGGTTACAACGTTTAGTAACTCGTGGTTTAGCTTTGGTTCCTATTATCATCTTCACGATTATCTTTGGGGCAACTGAAGGTGCATTAGATCAACTACTGGTTTATTCACAGGTCTTCTTGTCAGTGGCCTTGCCATTTTCAATGTTCCCACTGATCTACTTCACATCTTCAGCAAAGTTTATGGGTGAATTTAAGAACAATGCTTGGGCTAAGTGGACAGGTTATACAGTTGCGATTGTATTGACTATTTTGAATATCAAATTAATTATTGATACGTTAGCACCATTATTTTAAGTGCTTGACAGTAGTATCGTGATACAGGTACACTGGTGTCAATAAATCTAGTGGAGGGTCATTATGAATCAAACAATGCTGAATTTAACGGTTTGTTTTTGTCGAACAACGCGCTTAATGCGATGTTCGGCCGATTAGTATTGGGCAATTTTTGAGGAATAATCACCTTAAGAAGTTCGATACCCACTTGGCTGGGGTTGAACTGCGGGCGCGAAGTCTCTGATGAAAATCAGAATTTCGCGCTCTTTTTTATTAGATAAAATGAGATATTAATAAACAGGGGTAAGAATAATGGAATTTGATACAAAGTTAATTCATGGTGGTATTAGTGAAGATAAGTTTACTGGGGCAACATCGATACCGATTTATATGGCATCTACTTTTCATCAAAAGAAAATTGGCGAGAGTAAATATGAATACTCACGTTCTGGGAATCCAACACGTGAAGCAGTTGAAAGACTAATTGCTGATTTGGAGGGTGGTACAGCTGGCTTTGCATTTGCTTCAGGATCGGCGGCTATTAACACAGTGTTTTCACTTTTTTCAGCAGGTGATCACTTCATTGTTGGTAACGATGTTTACGGGGGAACATTTCGTTTGATTGATGCGGTATTAAAGCGTTTTGGTATGACATTTACCATCGTTGATACACGTGATTTAGAAGCTGTTAAACACGCAATAACGCCGCAGACCAAGGCGATTTATCTGGAAACGCCAACTAATCCGTTACTACGTGTGACGGACATTGCAGCAGTTGCTGATATCGCAAAACAGTATCATGTGTTAAGTATTATTGACAATACGTTTGCATCTCCATATGTCCAGCGCCCACTTGAACTAGGTGTTGATATTGTGTTGCATAGTGCTTCGAAATATTTAGGTGGTCATAGCGATGTCATTGCTGGTTTGGTAGTAACTAAAGATCCTGATTTGGGGCAAAAAATCGGCTATTTGCAAAATGCAATTGGTGGTATTTTAGCACCACAAGAAAGTTGGTTGCTACAACGAGGAATGAAAACATTATCGTTACGTATGCAGGCACACTTAAAGAATGCACAGACAATTTTTGAGTACTTAAATAGCCAGCCAATGGTAAGCAAAATTTATTATCCAGGCGATCCGGAAAATCCGGACTATGAAGTTGCTAAGAAACAAATGCATGGCTTTGGTGCCATGATTTCTTTCGAATTACAACCGGGATTAAATGCGAAAGCATTTGTTGAACAACTACGCGTCATTACATTGGCTGAAAGTCTAGGGGCTCTTGAAAGTTTAATTGAAGTACCAGCAATTATGACACATGGCGCAATTCCTCGCGACATTCGTTTGCAAAATGGTATTAAAGATGAATTGATTCGTTTGTCAGTTGGTGTTGAAGATCAAGTGGACTTATTAGCAGATTTGGCTCGTGGTTTTCAATATTTAGCAGATTAAATATGCAATGGTGTCGAAACCAAAACCAGGGTAAAAATGATAAGAGTGATATAATTAGTATATGTTGAATGTTGTCGGATATATCTATCCGTAAGTATGAAATTGGGGGATTTTATATGTCAATTAAGAACGTTACTATCGCTGGTGGTGGTGTCTTAGGAAGTCAAATTGCATTTCAAACAGCATTTACAGGGTTTAATGTCACACTTTATGACATCAACGATGAGGCCATAGACCATGTAAAGCAATTACTCGCAAGTTATGTACCTGAATATGAAGCATTTTATGATGACGGTGATAAAGCTGCATCAGTAATTGATCATATGTCATTCAGTACAAGCTTGGCAGAAGCGGTTGCTGATGCAGACTTAGTCATTGAAGCCATTCCAGAGAGTGTCAAAATTAAGGTGAGCTACTATCAAGAATTGTCATCAGTAGCACCTGAAAAGACGATTTTTGCAACAAATTCATCGACATTTGTGCCATCACAGTTTGCTGAATATGTTGATCGACCTGAAAAATTCTTAGCAATTCATTTTGCTAATCAAATTTGGAAGAATAATAATGCTGAGATTATGGGTCATCCAGGAACTGAGGGGAAGTACTTGGATGAAGTTGTTCAATTTGCTAAGGACATTCGAATGGTACCATTCCGCTTGTATAAGGAACAACATGGTTATATCCTAAATTCATTGCTAGTGCCCCTACTAGATGCTGCGCAAAAGCTCTGGGTCAATGGGGTTGCTGATCCCGAAACAATTGACAAGTCATGGATGATTGCTACTGGTGCACCACAAGGTCCGTTCGCGATTTTAGATGTGGTTGGTCTAAATACACCTTACAATCTATCGTTGGCACAAGCTGAAACTGATGCAGAAGCTGCAGAAATTGCCAAGGCATTAAAGGCAATGATTGATGCAGGAAAGACGGGAGCTGCTTCAGGTGAAGGATTCTATAAGTATCCAAATCCAGCATTTTTGGATCCAAATTTCTTGAAATAAAACATAAAAATTTTTAGTATGGAAGAGGTTGGGACAAAAGAAAATGTTCCAATCTCTTCTTGCTATAATAGTATCAATTATCAACATGTAAGCTTGATAGCATAAACGCGTTCCAAAAGTCTGAAGCCTCAATGTAACGCAATTTACGCCATTCCTGTCCTTCGCTTTGCTACGGTCAAAAATGACGCAAACCACGTGTCACATCGGCTTCAAAACGACTTTTGTCTCGCTTTCTTTTAAGAGATCATGAAAAATTTTGGAGAAAGTGAATGACGAAATATAAAAATATCTTGGTGACAGGTGGTGCTGGCTTTATTGGCACTAATTTTGTTCGCTACGTAGTCACTGAACATCCAGATGTAAAATTAACGGTGTTAGACAAATTAACATATGCAGGCAATTCTGAAAATTTAGCTGATTTACCAAATGATCGTGTGACATTGGTTGTTGGGGATATCAATGATGCACAGTTGGTAGATAAATTGATGCGAGAGACTGATGCTGTCGTTCATTTTGCAGCGGAAAGTCATAATGATAATTCACTAACTGACCCATCCCCGTTTATGCAAACGAATTTAATGGGTACTTTTACGCTTATTGAGGCGGCTCGGCGCTATGATGTCCGCTTCCATCACGTCTCAACGGATGAGGTTTATGGGGATTTGCCATTAGATGAAACTAGTCGAGATGAAAAGTTTACGCCAGTGTCTAGGTATAATCCATCTTCACCATATTCAGCAACGAAGGCTGGATCAGATTTACTGGTTCGGGCGTGGGTGCGTTCTTTTGGATTAAAAGCAACCATTTCTAATACATCGAATAATTATGGTCCCTATCAACATATTGAAAAATTTATACCACGCCAAATTACTAATGTGATGAGTGACATTAAACCAAAAATATATGGCGATGGGCGTAATGTTCGAGATTGGATTCATGTTACTGATCATGTCACTGGTATTTGGAAAATTTTAATGCACGGTACTATCGGTGAGACCTATCTTCTTGGTGCAAACGGTGAACAAGATAATCTCACTGTTTTAAAGAAAATTTTACAGGCAATGGGAAAACCTGTAGATGATTTTGAATTTGTTAAGGATCGTGCCGGTCATGATTTGCGATACGCAATTGATGCAACGAGAACGCAGGAAACGTTAAATTGGCAACCAAAGTATCTGGATTTTGATGCGGGGTTAAAGCAAACCATTGACTGGTATCAGCAAAATCAAGCATGGTGGGAAAAAGACAAAGCAAAAATTGAAGCCAATTATGCGAAAAATAAACAATAAATCAAACAAAATTTATTCATAATGTCAACACTGTTTCTCAGTAGAAAAAAGTGTAAAATGTACCCTGGAAAGGGAGGAATGCAAAATATGTCACAAATTAATTTAGGTGGTTCTGGTTTGATGGTACCAACGGTTGCGTTGGGTGCCATGCGCATGGGGGATAAAACAGATGCGCAAGCACAAGAAGTCGTGGAGACAGTACTATCAAAAGGTGTTAATTTTTTTGATACAGCTGATATTTATGGTAATGGTCAATCAACTTCAAAGTTGGCGGATGCACTAAAAGCAGCTGGCGTTCAACGTGAAGATATCATTCTACAATCAAAGGGTGGTATTTTATCGGATAAAGGACCAGTTGCCGAAGATGGTATTTTGGGACCACGGTACGAATTTTCTAAGGAGCATCTGATTGCCTCAGTTGATGCAGAATTATCACGCTTAAAGACAGATTATTTGGATGTTTTTTTATTACATCGACCAGATGTCTTAATGCAACCTGAAGAAATTGCGGGGGCGTTTGACGCATTATCAGCAGCAGGTAAAGTGAAGCACTTTGGTGTTTCAAACATGAATCCTTGGCAAATTGAATTGTTACAATCAGTTTTGGATCAAAAATTGGTTGCTAATCAACTGCAATTTGGTGTGATGCATACGGGGATGGTTGATGCAGGTTTGCACGTTAACATGGCAGACAGTCGTTCAATCGATCATGATGGTGGTATCTTACCATATTCACAATTAAAGAATATGACAATTCAAGCATGGTCACCATTCCAATATGGGATGTTTGAAGGTCACTTTATTGACAATGATAAGTTCCCAGAGTTGAATGAGAAGTTACAAGAAATTGCCGACAAGCACCATTCAACGAAGAATGGGATTGCAGTCGCATTCATTCTGACACATCCAGCAAATATGCAGGTCATCCTTGGTTCAATGACGCCAAGTCGTTTGACTGAGATGATTGATGGCCGTGATGTGCAGTTATCACATCAGGAATGGTACGACATTTATTTTGCGGCAGGTAATGATTTACCATAACAATACGAATTATGAAAAATGGTTGACTGCTAATAAAAGCAGCCAACCATTTTTATTGATGTGTTACCTAGTCGTGGTTTGTTAAGTAAATTGGTTATTAAAATTATTCACTATAATCAATTGCTTGTATTCAGCTTATTAAAACGGCTCTTTTGTAAATCCATAATGTAGGCTTTTAACTGTTGCCAATCACATTTTTTAGGCATTGCAGGCCAAATGATTTGTTGTTTAGTGTACGACGGATTAAAAGTATCGGTTAAATAGATATCCGTCAGTTTGCTAAGGTGCTGATCGATTTTAATATTTAAACCAGTAATACTTTGAAGTCCGCTAGTAATATAATCATTGAATAAATTGCCTTCAGAAAAATCAACGACAATATGAATTGGCAAAATTAGATTGTAAATTGATAATTTAGGTAAAATAATCAGGGCGTAATCTTTTTGTATTTGAGCAATTTCTTGTTTATTGAAAGGAGTAGAATTAACGCTACCAATTAAGGTAGTAAATTCATCGATCAAGTTCTCAACGGCACCATTCCGCAATAAATTGGCATAATACCAGTGTTGTTCCGTGAAAAATAAATTAGTTTTAAAGAAAGGGCTTAGTATTCTGGCATTCGCTTTTAATAATTTATTCTGACAATCTATTATGTCAGTATCAACCAGTGATGTGCCAGCTAAATCTTTAATAATGTCTATTTGTTGATTTGTTACAGATTGAATTTCACCAAAATTCTTTAAAAATCCTAACTGCGATACAGGTAAATTATTGGTGCTAATAAGAAAAGTTAGCGCATAGCGAGTAACTAATAAAGCATTTTTTTCAAGCATGTACCAGTCTTTAGATAAGTGTTTCATGAACAATAACACTTGTTCCTGCGAAAGTACTTCTACTAAATATTTATTGTCGTTTTCGGGGATATGATGTTGATTTTTCGATCGTAAGATACCGATAGTGACAAAATAATTAATTTGCTTTCGTTGGCTTTCAGTTGGTGTAATTTTCCAGATTAATGTGCAGTAAGCAATGGAATTTTTCATTTTAATAAATTTTTTATTGTCTTTTATGCATTTTGGAAAATAGTCAAAATATGAAAAATAAACTAGCACTTGATAAATATAGTATCGTGCAAAAACCTCACTCTTTCTCATGCATTCAATTTTACTTGAACCAATATCCTGTGAAAGTCCTTTTTTTAAACGAAAGTAAGTGGATGGACTAATCCCGACATTGCGCTGAAACTCTGTGTCAGACTCACTGTAAATGTTTAAGGTCGTGTGCAAAAATATGCGGAAACGCAGCGATTTATGAGCCTCAAAATCAATGATTTTATTTAATAAGGAGTTGTTGATATTAAAGGCAGATAAAATATCATTCTCAAATGTTAGTTTGAAGGTTGGAAAATCTTTTGAAAGGCTAATAGCATCATGAATAGTTATTTTCACTCGATATTGACTAACTTGTAGAGCTTCCTGGATTTCAAAAAATGTATGAACTGTCTTTTTTTGTGATGCTAGAAACTCAAACAGTTGAATAGTGAGGTAACGGTCTTTATCGATAAATGGAATAAATTCTTTTAGCATTTTAAATACCTCACATTAATTACATGGTTGATTGTTTAAGTTATGCTTAAGCAAATATATATCGATAATCATAGTTCGAAATTTATGTTAAATTTCTTAAAAAAAGAAGGCGAATTATCAAATTTTTGTGAATTTTTGAAAAATATGATAATTTTTTGACAAAGAAATTATGATTTGTTTTTGACAGTATTGACTCTAAAGTGAATTAACCTGTGTATCCTATATCCATAAATTTCAGCCACTCGATTGTAGAAATTTTTATTTCCTAATCAATAATTTCGAAACAAAATAGTAGTAAATGCTCATTCATAATTATAGGCGCACTATAATTTCAACTAAGATTGATAGTATAAATAAAAGCCATCCGTTTTGAGGCGTACCCAAAAAGTTAAAGTAAAATATTTTAGCTGATTAAGCGGCCATTTGTCGGTATTCTACCGGTGAGTGGCCGTTTAATTTTACTTGAATTCGTGTGTTGTTGTAATACAGTATCCAATTGTTAATTGCGTCAATCAACTCTTTTGCCGATGAATAATTGTTCAATGGGCCAATTTCGACCTTCAATTTATTAAAGAAACTTTCCATAACCGCATTGTCTAGAGCGGTCGCGCGACGCGACATGCTTTGGATGATGCGGTTTTTCTTCAGCGTCTTACGCCATGATCTGTGCCGATATTGCCAACCTTGATCAGTGTGAATGGTTGTTCGATAAGAAAGTTCTGGCATTCGCTCTACGAGCTGATTAAGCGGTTGTAGGGTAAATTCGAGATTCGGACGGGTGCTAATTGAATGTGTAAGAATCTCGTTGTTGTACATATCTAGGATTGGTTCTAAATATACTTTTTCTCCAGTGGCCGGAACTTTAAACTCCGTGACGTCACTAGATAGTTTTTGTAATGGTCGATCAGTCTTGAAACGACGGTGAATCTTGTTCTTCACTCGTTTCCCTTCAGGACCCTTAGATGAATCATACTTACGCGATTGCTTGTTATACCCAACGCCTTTTAACCCCATCTCATGCATGTGTCGTTGGATCTTCTTGTGATTTACCTTTGCGAACTCAGGTTGCTTTCGCAACTCTAAATAAACTCGACGCACACCATAGTGATTATCCGCTTCCCAAATCGTCCTGATAGCCACGCGAAGTGGCTCATCGGGGTCTTCCTTTTTAAACTTTCGTTTCCAGTAGTGTACTGTACTTTCTGCAATCGGAAGAACCTTTAGAATATCTACTAGTTTAAATTGCGCCTCGAGTCGGCAAGCTACTTCTGAGATTTGTCGGTTCGTTGCTGAATCGAGGCTAATAATTTTAACGCTTCATTTTCAATCTTCAATCGAAGAACTTCGTCTTCGAGTTGAGCGAGTTGATTTTCTTGATCCGTCAACGGTTTATCTGACTTAGGCTTCTTGTTAGGCATTTTAGGTTTTCGTCCTTTTTGTATAGACAATAACCCATTTGGCCCAAGTTTGGAATATATCTCTTTCCACTTTACTATTTGAGCGGTGCCTACATAGCCAAATTTAGCTGCAACTTCAGTATTCGAAGCGTTATTTCTGATTGCCCACGAAGCTAATTCAACTCGAAATTTTCCAGTTGGTTTTGGAGGATTAAATAACACGTCAGATCCGTGTGTTTTATACGCCTCTAACAGCATCTTGAAACTCGTATAGTGTATGCCATAACGTTTAGCAACTTCTTGTTTACTTTTGTTCCCTGAAAAATATTCCAGGATTGCCTCAAGTTTTGTTTGTTTTGATATCTTAGTCATAAAGAAAAACCCCGAAAGTTACTTTAACTTTCGGGGTACGCCTCATTTGACGGGTGGTTTTTATTTATGATTAAATGTCACATTTTTATACATAACAAAAAATATTGATATTTTTTTGAATAAATTAAAAATTTCACCTTACACAATTAGTCTATTGTATTAAATGTAACTTAAAGTAGAAAAAAGCAGGAGGGGAGAAGGTATGTGTTAACAAAAAAATGGCATTGGGTAATGGCACTTCTTATGGGAATATTTGCTATGGTATTCATGATCAATCATGTATATGCAGCGGATAACTCGTTATTAAATTACACAAATGATAGTAACGGCATTTATCCAACAGCAAGTTGGCAACCAACGGGACAAACGACGGTTATTAACCACCAAGGTGGCTTTGGTACACAAGTTGATGGTAATAAGTCGTGGAGTGGTGATCCGTCAGATACCAAAAATTCTTATTTAAAATTTGGCGCTGATCAAAATAAACCAGATTATGCAATTCGTAAATATGCTAAGGAAACCAGCACACAAGGTTTATATGATGTTTATTTGAATGTTAAGGGTTCTGCACAACAGGATATAAAACCAGTTGATATTGTTTTGGTTGTTGATATGTCTGGTTCGATGGAACAAGGAACTGGTCGAGCAGAAGCCGTTCGACAAGGTGTAAAAAATTTCATGTCGTCAATTAGCCAAGCTGGCGTGGGAAAGTACGTCAACGTTGGTTTAGTTGGCTATTCGAGTCCTGGCCGCGGATATCGAAATGAAGAAGTTGGTATGGCATCGCTTTCAGATGCTCATCAAAATCAAATAAATAATGCCCTGTCAGGTGCATTTAATGGTGGGACATATACACAGGACGGTATTCAACGCGGGGCCAACATGTTATCTAGTGATAATAGTGGCAACAGGAAAATGATGATTTTGCTGACTGATGGTGTGCCAACATTTTCTAATAAGGTCACATCAGCAACAACGATTGATGGCACTATATATGCAACTGGTTTTTCTACCGCAATGGATCAACCAGGAAATACTTCTAAGTTACAACGTAGTTATACTGTAGGTTCTGGTCAAAATAGGTTAACAATCAGTGATACTTTTCCAGCGACATTGGGGCAAGCAAAAATTGCCAAAGATAATGGGGCTGAAATTCATACATTAGGTATTCAATTATCCAATGATGGCAACTATCTTACAGCTGCTGAAGTTCGAAACCGTATTAGTAAAACTGCATCACCAGGCATGTATCAAGATGCCAATTCTGCAGATGATATCGTTACTTATTTAAAATCACAATCAGATAATATTATCAATAATTTTAATAATGTTGCTAATGGATCAATTGCGGATCCTCTGGGAAAACAATTCATATATGCTAATCCAAGTTCGGTTGATGTAACCAGTGTTGGTTCTAAATCAATTGATAATGATCATTTGCCTAAGGCTGTTATCTCAGGTAATCAATTGAATGTCTCAAATATCACTTTAGGTGATGATCAAGAAATTCAAGTACATTATCAAGTGCATATTAATACCGAAACGAATGATTTTAAACCGGATTATTGGTATCAAATGAATGGTAATACGACCTTTAAGCCCAAGGGTGATGAGGATACGACTGTTCAATTTGGAATTCCTTCAGCGAAGGCACCAAGTACAACATTAAATGTTAAAAAAGAATGGCATATATTAGGTGATGAAAAAGTACCTGATAGTATTACTTACACTGTTAGTCGTGATTCAGTAACTGATGCTAATAATTGGACGACTGCCACTGGCACGTTAACAAAGGCGGGCAATTGGCAACAAGAAAAAATTGATCATCTATCGGTCAATAATCAACAAGTTGCTCTACCAAAGTTTAACAATGCAGGTCAAAATTTCAACTATCAAGTAAAGTCAGAAGTAGATGTACCTGGTTTCGTATCAACTATCGATGGTCAAGATAATACGTATACGATTACCAATACTAATTTAGGTGTAACAGTTAAAAAATTTGCTGCAAATAGTCAAAATTCATTATCGGGGGCTAATTTTAAATTGACACGGTACACCGATAAATGGGCAGCAGTCGATACAAGTTTTACGCCAGTTGATTTTAATGGTATTGATACATTGAAATCAATTAAACCTGGTTACTATGAAGTTATTGAGGACAAGGCACCACAAGGTTATGACCTTAAAACTTCAAAAATTCGTTTCCAGATAACTGCTGATGGTAAATTTTTGAATGAAAATGATCAGGAAATAACAGCAACAACAACGCCGAATAATGATGGTTTTTATGTTTATAAAGATAAAAGTGGTGTACCAGTATTAACAATTGTGCAATATGATGCGTTGAAACTATTTGATTTATCAGTTGTGAAGGTAGATGCAAGTAGTGGTAAGCATTTAGCTAATGCTGAATTTCGTTTAACTGGTGATAATAACGTGAATGTTACTGGTAAGTCAGATGATGATGGTCACTTGACCTTCACCGATTTGCAGCCGGGCCAGTATGTTCTAGAAGAGACTAAGGCGCCGAGCGGATACCATATTATGGCTAAAAAGTTGAATATAACGATTGATAGTCAAGGAAAGGTATCATTCTCTGATAGTACTGTCGCAAATGAAGTAACGCTTTCACAAGATGACAAGCACAATCAAATTACTGTAACGATTAAAAATAGTGAGAATGGTGTATTACCTAAGACTGGCGGTACAGGCATTTGGCCATATATTCTAACTGGCATGATTGTTTTGCTTAGTTCATTAGCATTCGGTTACTATGGCTATCGTCATGTTGATGGGGAGGTGTAAATATGAAATTACGATTCTTATTTACATCATTCTTGTTAGTTATTGTTGGATTATTCGTAGAATCGTCGCCAACCGTTAATGCACAAGAAATTGTGCCAACTACCACTCAGCTGGTCATTCACAATGGGCAGTTGTTGGATATGGACGGTAGGACTGATGGTAAAGATACAACGTTCCAAGTTTATGATTTATCAAATCAATATCAAATTTCATCTGATCCAACTAGCTTGAAGCAACATTTAGCAGGTAAAGATGCCATGCAGATACAGTCTTATATTGGGGCAAATCATTTGTCATTGATAACAACTGTAAAAACAAATAATAATGGTCAAGCACCAAATGTTGTGCTGAATCAGGATGTCATAGCTGTTTTAATTGTGCAAACAGGTGATAGTTATAATCAGAATGGGGACAAGGTATTTGCGCAACCGACAGTTATTAATTTACCCGTTAAAGATGATACGGGTCATCAACAAGGGGTGGTCAATATCTTTATTAAAGCGACTGTTTTACCAGGTGATGTGTCACCGATTGTACCATCTCATCCTGAACAACCAGCAACTGTTACGCCATCTAAGAGTGGGTCAACAACATCAAGTAATCAACCACATAGTTGGTT
This sequence comes from Weissella paramesenteroides, assembly GCF_051903945.1. GTDB lineage: Bacteria > Bacillota > Bacilli > Lactobacillales > Lactobacillaceae > Weissella > Weissella paramesenteroides_A. Next base: position 197,955 of record NZ_CP192268.1, read on the forward strand.
ACCTACAACCGGGCAAATGAAACGTCAGACGTTTTGGATTGGTATTTTTGTAATGCTAATCAGCGGTGTAATAATTATTTATCTCAGAAGGGAAAAGAAGACGAATGAAAACTAGGAGTGGGTTTTTCCATATTTTAGCAAGCATCATTTTAGTGGTACCGTTGGTATTTCAACTATTTGCTAGTGTGCAAACAGTTAACGCAGATACGACAAGTGATGCATTTAATGTGACATTACACAAACGTGTGTTTGATGAAGGGCAAGTACCTGCAGACAAGCAAAATACAGGTGATGTGATGAGTGATTTTGGTGGTACTGGATTAAACGGGGTCACATTTACCGTCTATGATGTCACTGATCATTACTTAAGTTTACGTGCTGCCGGTGATACAGCCGAACAAGCAACGACAGCTGTCCAAAAGGATGCTGTTGATGCTGCACCAGCTTACGCTAACAAAGTAGCAGATCAACTAACGACAACGACAAATCAGGAAGATGGTGTTGCAACATTTAGTAATTTGCCAATGAAAGATAGCAAGGGAAACTATAAGACATATTTATTTGTCGAAACAGATTCTCCTTCAAATATCACACAAAAGGCTGCACCCATTGTTTTGACTTTGCCAATTTTTAAGTCAGGATCAAATACGGAAATTAATAATGACGTACAAATTTATCCTAAGGATGAGCAGACAGAAGCAATCACAAAGGATTTAAATGATGATTCAAAGAAATCATTAGAAGTTACTTTACCTAATGGTGATAAGGTTTACAACGCGGAATATGGACAGACATTTGGGTACAACATTACTGTGGCTGTTCCTTGGAACATCAAAGATAAAGCAACTTTTGAAGTAGTGGATACACCTAACAAAGGTATCAAAGCTGATGTCAATAGTGTTGCCGTTACTGGGTTAACAAAAGGTACTGACTATACAGTTACTGCTAATGGTGATGGGTTTAAGGTAACGTTTGATACATCAAAGGCAGCTGTTCAAGCAGCAGCTGGCAAGAAGTTAGTTGTTAATTATGATGTGACATTGACTAATGATGCTGTGCCAGATGTTGCTATTGGGAACAAGGCAGAATTGACCATTGGTAATGGTAGTGATGTCACAACCACACCTGCAGAGGGTCCTAAGATTTATACTGGTGGTGCTAAATTTATTAAGCAAGATAAGGACAGCCACAAGACGTTGGCCAATGCTGAATTCCAATTAGTTAAGGTTGATAATTCAGGAAAGGTTGTTTCTTATGCAAATCAAGCTGCCGATGGCAAGTATACTTGGTCAGGTACGGATACTAATGCAACAACTTACACTTCAAATGCAACTGGTTTAGTTGAAGTAAAGGGTCTTCCTTATTCAAGTAAGTTAGAAGAAGGTCAAAGTTATGCTTTGATTGAAACAAAGGCACCTGAAGGTTATGCAAAGTTAACTGCTCCAGTTAAGTTTGTTGTAACACAAGGTTCTTATGCTGATGCACAAAAGGTTGAAATTGATAATATTACTAAGGGATTGTTACCTTCAACTGGTGGTAATGGTATTTATATTTACATTGCTGCAGGACTTGTTGTTGTTGTACTAGCAGCAATTGGTTACCGTATTGCAAAGCGTCGTGAAGAAGTCTAATTTTTGATTTCATAAATGAGGAGTTGACTTTAAACAAAGTCAGCCCCTTTTTTAATACATATCAATTTAATAAAGGAAATAAGATTATGCGTAGAAAAAGACCACGTCATTTTAATAAGTTATTACAAATATTGATGGTTATTATGGTGTTTATTGGACTGGGCATTGCGCTCTATCCATTTTATGTGAATGCTGCAAATAGTTTTATTGATGATTTTCGTCTTGCTCATTTAACGGGTATTAACAATCAGACTGCTGATAAGATGCGTAAGGAGAATGCGAGATTAGCTGGAGTGGGTATGACAGCTGGAAAAGATCCATTTTCAGGTAGTTCTAAAACTGAGCGAATTAACATTGATAAGCATTTAATTGGGAGTGTTTCAATTCCAAAAATTAAAGTAAATGTACCACTTTTTGATAAAACAACCCCACTGTTGTTAAATTATGGCGCAACTGTTGTTCAAGGGACTTCATATCCTGTAGGCGGTAAAAATACGCATACTGTCATTTCAGCACACCGTGGTTTAGCAAGCCGTAAATTATTTACTGATTTAAATCATGTCAAAAAAGGAAACGTTTTTGTACTGACAGTTAATCATAAAAAGATGGCATATAAGGTGTATAAAATTCAGGTTGTTAAACCAACAAATACGGCTGTCCTTAAAATCACAGCAAATCAGGATTTAGCAACGTTATTAACTTGTACACCATATATGATCAATACCGATCGCTTATTGGTCACAGGACATCGAGTGCCATACACGAAAGGAATTGCTAAACAAATTAAGCGAGCTAATCAACAAAATATAATTAATCAATTATTGATTTTAGTAGCAATTGCTGTATTGGCAATATCATTGTTAATCCTACTAGCGAGATTGATTCATAGGTATCTATTAAAGGGCTATTCTTACGATTTTATCTTTAAAGTAGTTGACCAAAGTAATCAACCAGTATCTGGTGTGCAATACCAGCTATATAACCAGAATGGAAGAAAGAAAATTTTTAGACACCAAGAACCATATATTGTTATGACAGATAAAGAAGGGTTAGCACAATTCAATGACTTACCAGGAGGTTTGTATTGTATGAAAACAATGGATCCGATACAGAATATGTCAATTTTATTTGGTACAAAGAAAATCAAACAACTGTATATGAAGAGTTATCCATCAAGGAAGACAACGATAATGAATGAGGATAATGGTCAGTGGTCAGTAAAAATTTAATATGAAAAAAGCAAAAATATTATTGCAGATCCTTTTATCTATTATCATTTTATGTAGCATTAGTTACATTTGCTACCAACAAAATTGGTTTGATGTTCATAATAAAATCGTGCAAGAAATACGTTCACATAGGATCGTAGTTGATGATAACAAGAAGATGAGTTTGGTTGATCGTAATAGAATTAGACAACGCCTAATGCGTGAAACGCAAACTGGTCTAAAAAAGCAAGGATTTGTTAGTATACCTGTTGTGGGTATTCTTGAGCCTATTTTTAATGATGCTTATTCAGAAAAAGGTCTGCAAGCAGGTGCAAATTATGCAAATCGTAGCTCGGTAGATCCAACTGGTAAGCAAGTACCAGTAATGGGGCAAGGTAATTATGGACTGGCTAGTCATAATTTTGATGATGGTTTAACGGGGTTTAGTGGTTTGCAGCAAAATTATCAAAAGGATTCACCTTACCTTGTGAATGGGCAGAGACAAAAAAGTAATTGGTTGAATAATCAAGCCATTTACCTAGCTAATAGTGACGGTATTTTTGAATATCGTATTAAACAACAACGGCTGGTTAAGGCTGATGACGTGAGTGTGCTTGATCCCAGTCAAAATGCACAGGTAACAATTATTACTTGTTTATTTCCAAGTACAGCATATCGTATTACAACAATTGGGCAGTTGAAGAAAAGCTATACGTGGGCCAAAGCACCTGGTCCTATTATTAACTATTTTGATTTAACGAAACAAAAAACGAATGCTCACGTCGATTGGTATAACCCAGGTGTAGAAGAGGGAGTTAACGGTGATGCTGGTGGTACAAAGACTGTAAAATAATGAAACTATGTACACCTTCAACTAATTTTTTCAACACTTACAACTTAACAACAACAAAGTAAATATGTTATGGTGTGGATATGGTAGATGATAGGTCTACTAACCACGGGAGGTTATTAACAATGAAAAAGAAAGTTGCAGTTCTTGTTACTGATTTTGTAGAAGATGTTGAGTATACTGATCCGGTTAAAGCAATTGAAGATGCTGGTCATGAGGTGACCACAATTGGTTTTGAAAAAGGAACCGTCACAGGAAAACATGGGACAAAGATTACCATTGACCAGGCGATTTCTGAAGTAAAGCCAGAGGACTTTGATGCATTATTTATTCCTGGTGGCTTCTCACCTGATCAACTACGTGCTGATCAACGATTTGTTGATTTCGTTAAATATTTCTTGGCAAAGAACAAGTTAACAGCAAGTATTTGCCATGGTCCACAACTGATGATTCAAACGGGCTTGGTTCATGGACGCACGATGACATCTTATCTGACGGTCCAGCCTGATTTGTATTATGCTGGGGCACGTATTGAAGATAAGCCGGTTGTAATTGATGGTAATTTAATTACAAGTCGCGAACCTAAGGATTTGCCAGTGTTTAACGATGCAGTCGTTGCGGCGCTGGGTTAATTGCTATTAAGACGTTTTGCTTTTTATTACGAATTCGTTCTGTTAGAATGACGTCATAGCCTACAAGGATTGATTAGTTTTATTCACCAAGGAGGGGTTTATTTAATGACTGAAAAAGATAACAAACCAGAAGAAGTAGAAAAAGATTCTCAAGAAGAGGAATCAACTCCATTTAGTCCACAAAAAGAAGTTAAGGGTAGACCAGCACCGGCCGATTATAAAAAGGCTGATTAACGGTCTGATAATCAATTTTGAATAAAGTAATTTAAATTTTGTTCTGGAAGGAATCATGAAAACGATTCTTTCCAGAACTTTTTTGTTTGTCGTTTTAAATGAAAATAAAATAAGTGGGTCAAAGTTGTTAGTAATTTCAAATAATTTATTAAAAACTAGTTTGTGAAAAAAAGTTTTTTAAAATTTTATTTGTTAATGACTTTCATTATACAAAATACATAAACGATAAAAATGTAAAACAATTTCACACGTCAGTATAATGAATGTTCAATGGCATGCGTCATAACAATGATTTACTTGTTTAATTGTGAAATGTATTCAAGAATTAATTGATAAATTACTGCTTTGTGAATTTTTTAATGATTTAAATTGAATTAAAAATGAACATTGTGAAATTTATTGTTTCGTTGTACGCTGGATGAGTTGTTAGAAAACGCTTACACCATCAATGACATGAAAAGTCGTCTGTGTGGTTGAGTCATCCAATGGGGGTATTAATATGCAAAAGTATGTACTATCAATTGACGAGGGGACAACAAGCACTCGTGCCGTGATTTATGATAAGCAAGGCAAGATTATTGCATCAGCACAACGTGAAATCACAATGTTCTATCCAGAACCAGGATGGGTTGAGCAAGATGCTAATGAAATCTGGATTGCTGTTCAAGCAGTAATTGCTACAGCCCTGATTCAATCAGGGATTCATCCTAATGATATTGCGGGAGTTGGTATTACTAACCAACGAGAGACGACCATTGTCTGGGATAAGGAAACCGGATTACCAATTTACAATGCAGTGGTTTGGCAATCACGTCAAACGGCACCGATTGCTGAAAAATTGATTGCTGATGGTTACCAAGAAATGATTCAAGAGAAAACAGGATTGGTGCCAGATGCTTATTTCTCGGCAACTAAGATTCGTTTTATTTTGGACCAAGTCAGTGGTGCTCAAAGTCGAGCAGAACATGGCGAATTATTGTTTGGTACGATCGATACTTGGTTGGTATGGAAATTAACGGGTGGTAAGGTGCACATTACTGACTACACCAATGCTTCCCGTACCATGATGTTTGATATTAAAAACTTAAAATGGGATCAAGAATTATTAGACTTGTTGAATATTCCAGCGAAGATGTTGCCAGAAGTTCGCCAGTCTTCAGAAGTTTATGGGACAGCCATTCCGGTCCACTTCTTTGGTGCTGAGGTACCAATTGCGGGGATTGCAGGTGATCAACAGGCATCATTGTTTGGTCAACTGGCTCTTAATAAGGGGGATGTTAAGAATACATACGGTACCGGAGCTTTCGTTGTCATGAATACAGGTGCTGAAGCAAAGATTTCAAAGAATGGGTTATTAACAACAATTGCCTACGGTATTGACGGTAAGGTAACTTACGCGCTTGAAGGTTCAGTCTTTGTTGCTGGCTCAGCATTGCAGTGGTTACGTGATGGAATGCGAGTGATTAAGCAAAGTCCTGAAAGTGAAGATATGGCCAATGTTTCAGCTGATGAAGATGAAGTTTATGTTGTACCAGCCTTTACAGGATTTGGTGCACCTTATTGGGATTCAGAGGCTCGTGGTTCAGTCTTTGGTTTGACTCGTGGAACGACGCGTGAAGATTTTGTGAAGGCAACCTTGCAATCATTGGCTTACCAAAGTCGTGACGTTGTTGATGTTATGCGTAAGGATACTGGTCTGGATATTGCTAAGTTGCACGTTGACGGTGGTGCATCGATGAATAATTACCTCATGCAATTCCAATCAGATTTGTTACAAACAGAAGTATCACGTCCTGCCAATGTTGAAACAACTGCCATGGGATCAGCATTCTTAGCTGGTTTAGCTGTTGGTTTCTGGAAAGACATTGATGAATTAAAGACCATGACCCAACAAGCAACGGAATTTAAACCAGAAATGTCCGTAGAAGATGCTGAAGAACTGTATGAAGGATGGCAATTGGCTGTTAAAGCTACGCGGGTCTTCAAACCTAAGAAGCGAGGCACAAAATAATGCGATTTAAGAGTGAACAACGTATCGCAGCCATTCAAAAATTAAAAGATGAAGATTTTGATGTCATCATTATTGGTGCTGGTATTACAGGTGCTGGTATTGCGCTTCAAGTAGCTGCGTCAGGATTACGCACAGCAATTATTGATATGCAAGATTTTGCTGAAGGAACAAGTAGTCGTTCAACAAAACTTGTGCATGGTGGGATTCGTTACCTAAAGACATTTGATGTTGATGTGGTTGCTGATACCGTTTCAGAACGTGCCCGGGTGCAACAAGTGGCACCACATATTCCACGTCCATCACATATGTTAATGCCACTTTATGATGAACCTGAAGCAACGTTCACACCGATGGGTGCTGAAATTGCCATGGAAATTTATGATAAGTTGGCCAATGTACCTAATGATAGTCCGTATGTTCATCAGTTGTTGTCAGCTGAAGAAGCCCATGACTATTTACCAATGTTGGATAATGAAAACTTGGTTGGATTAGCAATTTACCTTGATTATCAGAATAATGATGCACGCTTAACCATTGAAAATATTAAACAAGCTGTGAGCGATGGTGCTGTCGCAGTTAGTCATTTAAAAGCTACCGCGGTTGTGGCTGATGGAACAGAAAAACGAATTAGTGTGGTAGATACTTTTACCAAAGAATTATTTGATATTAAAGGAAAAGTTGTGGTGAATGCGGCAGGTCCTTGGCATGATACGATTACAAAATTTGCGGATGAAACCACCAGTGATGCGATTCGTCCGACAAAGGGTGTTCATTTAGTTATTAATCAGGATCGTTTACCAGTGCCGAATACGGTGTACTTTGATTCTGGTTTCCATGATGGTCGAATGTTATTCGTTATTCCACGCGCTAATAAGACCTACTTTGGAACAACTGATACTGATTATACTGGGGATTATATGCATCCAAAGGTAGAAAAAGCAGATGTTGCTTACCTATTAACGGCAATCAATCGTCGGTTCCCTAATGCGCATATTACCATTGATGATGTGCAAGCAAGTTGGGCTGGTTTGCGCCCGTTGATCAGTGGTGTTGGTGATTATAACGGCAATACTGCCAAGAAGGTGGCATCGGATGAAAGTTTGCATGCCTTAGATGAAAAGCTTGATCAGTATTTTAATCATGAAGTTGAACGTCAGGTAGTAGATGAACAATTAGATCATTTGACAGGCTTTAAAAAGAGTACATCAAGTGTTTCACGTGGTTTTCAAATTAATGTAGAGAACGGTATTGTTAATGTATCAGGTGGTAAATTAACGGATTATCGGTTGATGGCAACAGAAACAATGACTGAATTAACAAAAATCTTTACTGACAAATTTGCTAAAACAGTGACACCAATTGATTCAACCAAATATCCAGTATCAGGTGGTCATTTTGATCCAAATGATGTTGCGGGTGAACTTGCGAAGTATGCGGAAGAATTAGAAAAGCATGATGTGAATGAAGTGAAGGCGATGGAGATTGCTAATTTGTATGGATCTAATACGCCTGAAATCATAGCATACATTAAATCAGGTGTTTCAGCACCTAAATTATCTGTCGCTGAAACAAGTATGCTGCATTATGCCATAGATAAAGAATTTGTCCTGCGACCAATTGATTATTTCTTGCGTCGTACGAACTACCTATTGTTTAAATCAGAAGACTTAGTGCGCATTGAAGAACCTGTAATTGATGAAATGGCTAAGATATTGGATTGGTCTGATGAGACAAAGCAAGCTATGACAGCAGAATATGTACATTTACGTGATGAAGCGCAATTAAAAGCGCTAAAAGAGGAGTTAAATTAATGACAGGGAGAGTTCCTTTAATTGTTGCAAATTGGAAGACCAACAAAAAGGTTGCTGAAGTTTATGATTTTCTACAAGAAATCCAAGGAAAACTGCCAGATCCTAAAAGAGTAAGGGTGGGGATTGCAGCACAAGATATTTATTTACATGAAATGGTTAAACAGAGTCAAGAGCTGGACATACCAGTCGCTGTGATTTCTGAAAATTTGCACTGGGCTGATGAAGGTTCATATACCGGTGAAACATCACCGGCTGCCTTGGCTGATATTGGTGTGTCAGGATCGATTGTTGGTCACTATGAGCGACGTAAAATGTTTAAGGAAACCAATGGATCAGTGGGACTAAAGGTTACCGCAGCATTACGTAACGAGTTGATACCAATTGTTGCGATTGCTGAAGATACGACACGCTACAACCCAGACGATGAGGATATGGCGCCGTTGACAGAGATTGCAGTGGGGTTAGCAGGTGTTGATAAACAAAGAGCAGAAAATATTGTGATTGCTTATGAGCCAGCTTGGGCGATTGGCGCAAGTGAGACGCCATCACTAGAAGTCATCGAACATTCTGCCAAGGTCATTCGTCAATCATTAGCCATCTTGTTTACACAAGAAGTCGCTGATAAAATTCGCATCCAATATGGTGGGTCAGCCACGCCAGAAAATTCGAAAGAAATTCTTGGTTTAGCAGATATTGATGGGTTGTTAATTGGTCGCGCATCACTAGAACCAGCTGCATTCTTGCAGATGGTCAATGATGCAATTGAGGGGTAAAAAAGTGAAAAAGAAGATTTTTGGGGAAGTTTTTGGAACAGCATTGTTAGTGTTTTTCGGACCTGCTTTAGTCGTTATGGGTGGATATAATGACTTATTAGGACCTTCAATTGGTTGGGGTGTTTCACTAGCTGTCTTGGTTTATGCTTTTGGACCATTGTCTGGCGCACACTTTAATCCAGCTGTGACATTGATGATGTTTTTAACAAAGCAAATGAAGGCAGCTGAAGCAGTTGTCTATGTTATTGCACAATTAGTCGGTGGTCTTATTGGTGGATTGTTTTTGACTTTAACTTACAAAGCTTATCTCAAAGGGGCTGGCTTAAGTTGGACAACAGAAGTAGCTAAGAATAATCTGAATGGTACGGTATTTCCTAATATATCTGCCGGTATGGCTTTTCTGGTCGAAGTAGTTTTGACCACAGTATTGTTAGTTGTTATCTTGGTATTGAACAATGAGAAGACGAAATCATATAACTTGCAAGCACCAATTGCAGTGGGGCTAACAATTGCTATTTTGGTCTTTGCTGCGGGTAACTTAACTGGCGCATCAATGAATCCAGTTCGTTCGTTATACCCAGCGTTATTTGCTGGTGGTTTGCCAATGCAAGATTTATGGGTCTACCTTACAGCGCCATTTGTCGGATCAATTGTTGGGGCGTTGATTGATCGGTTTATTATGAACGACTAGTGGATTGTGTTTTGAAGTATTAAAAAATTAGATATTTAAATATATTTTGCTTATTAAAAGCCTGTTTCTGATTTGTACTCGGAAACAGGCTTTTTAGTTAGTGTTTGATTAGAATCTATAATGGAAAATATTATCATTAATAATGTACATGATGTTGAGGTGTACATATAAAGAGCGTAGGCAGTAAAGTAATCAAAAGAATGAAAAATGAGCGCCATGAAATCGTCTTCTTTAGATGCTTTTTTTTTCTGACATAAAAGTACCCTTTAAGGATTGGATTATCAAACATGTGGCCACATAAAAAGTTCAAAATCCCTAAGATCTAAAATATAAAATGATATATACGTTCAAGGCATGATCTCAAACAAATTGTTAGTACTAATCATTTGTACCTTTCCATAAGAGTTCATATGCTACTTGTTGGGTTTCATTTTCAGTATACTTTGATTTAAATACAAAGCCATTCTGCTTATAAAATCTCACTGCTTTTTGGTTTTTTTCGTAAACCGACAAGATCAATTCATTCTTTTCTTTTTTGGCCCTATCTAATAACTCTTTACCGACGCCATTATTACGTGCTTTTTTCTTTACAAAAATACCTGCAATATAACTTTTATCTAGGCCTAAAAAACCAATTATTTCACTTTTTTGATAGGAAACATAAATGTCGGCTTTAGGTAAGGTATTTTTAACGAAATCATAGTTATTCAACCAGTAATTTCTGGAAATAAAATTATGAGCTTCAATATTACTATTCAACCAAATATCTAGTATTTGATCCAATTGTTGCTTATTTATCTTGGTTAATTTTTTAATCAATTTAATACTATTCCTCTCAATTAAGGTTAAACAGTTTAAATCATTATAATTTAAAAAATAACTTTCTTAAATATTTAAAAAAGATTGCTTCCATTTTTTTGATAAAACAATAAAAAAGCTAATGATAATTTATTCGATGGATTGTATTAATGCGTAACAAAAACGTTGTCTATTATGTAACAGACAACGTGTAGGGCTGAGTAATAAATTATGACTTTATATTGTTAGTATTATTTTTTTGGTGCTTTTAAAGGATACTAATCCAGAAACAATTGCAATTCCACCGAACAGAATGCTAATGAAATTAAGCCAAAAGTCTATAGAATTTGGTGAAAAGTTAAAAGAAACAATTGCAGGAATTACTAACCTAGCCCAATTAATAAAGAGAAAGTGCCACTAAATATCTTGTAACTTTTTTTCTTTTTTTCATAATAGAACCTCAATTAATGAATGCAGCGTAAGTATGTTTTATATTACATAAGAAACGTACTCGTGTAAGAAATTAAATTATTAATAATATGTATTACTATTGTTAATGATAATATTCCGGTTTTTTTATAAGTAAATGATAGAATTATTCCAAAAAAACGTAATATAATAATTCAATAAAATTACCAGAAGCATGAAGCAAACCAAAGAATAAGCCACTAGTTATAATAGGCGCCCAGAAGGTATTTCGTTCGAAGAGCATATTAATAAATAGACCTCGACAGATTAATTCTTCTATTATGGGACCAATAATAATAAATAGTAATGCGCCCATAACAATAGTTTTATTATTAATTAAGCTTATTATTATGTTTTGATTTTTTGTAGTGGGAAAAATGCAATCAAATAAGGTGTTATAAAGTAACATCATGGCAAATGAATATGTTATTAATTTCCAATTACAATCTTTTTTAAAGAATTGTTTTTTGTATAGATTTTTATTAAAAATATTATAAGCAGTCCACCAAATATCAATATATACATGCTTCCCAATATTATAAATATTAAAGATTTGCTTTCTATATAATTATTTAAAGTAATTGGTAATTGAATAAATGAATACCATATAAGGGAAAATATAAGTGTAAATATTGCTATAGGGAGTTGGTCTATTTTTAAAAATTTTGATAAATACACGACATTTCCTCTCAAGTAGCGAGGCAAGCTATTATATGATTAATAGCTTGCCTCTTATACAAACATTTTATTAATTATAGTTCATATGTTGTTAGTGCTTATAATATCTGCTGACTTTCTTTTTTCTCACCAGTAATTGTTTTCAACATTTAATTGTTAATAGCAGAAAAAATGGCATTCATATTTTTTAATCCATCAGAATTTTGTATGTATGTCATAAAAAATCGTCTCTATAGTCCAGTTGAATCATAATCATTTTAGGGTAATTATAATTTTTTGCAGTATCAGAACCAAGGTGAATCAACAGCCCTTTGAAGATTTAGGGGACCATACTTTGGTTCTATCTGAGCTTGTGTAGTATCTAATCCGGTAATTTTCCGAAATTCATTTTCGAAAGTAATTGAATCGGCCAATTTATCTTCGGTAGGGTTGATTGTTACCAAATAATGACAACTATCGGTGTTAGACCAAATTCCCATGAACTGTACTTTATCTAAATTAAGCACTTCTTCTGACGAAAGAGTTATTTTGTACTGGCGTTGATGTAAATTGTAAGCGTTTACTTTAAAAAGTTCAATAATCGTCTATTGCTCATTATTGTAATATCTACAAGGAGTTGAGTGTTCAAATATTATTTAGTAAACTATGCTACTGTTAAGAAGTTTTGATACACATATATATAATAATTTTGAGATTATACTTTATGAAAAATTGGTAACCTTTATTTCTGGTCTTATCTGTACTTTAAATTACTATTCATTCTTAAATATTTGGCCCTTAACATAGTTACGACTCTCCCAGAACCGTATTTAATTGAGACTTCAGTCATACCATATAAAACCATCCGTTAAACGGGTGGTTTTTATTTATCACGGTTCTATCAAGTGCATTTTATGATGTAAATTCAAATTAAATTAGTCAAAAAATTAAAAATGTTGTTATATGTTTACATTTATCATTAATAATGTTAATTTATAATAAACAATATTTAAAAAGGAGGGAGAGAGTATGAATTGGTTTTTAGCATTAGATCAAGTTGACCAAGAGTTTGTTAAACAGTTCGTGCATGCTTCGGGGTCTCTAAAACAATTAGCAAAGGTGTATCAAGTAAGCTATCCGACTGTCAGAATGCGTTTGAATAAAATTATTCAAAAAATTGATTTAATTGAACAAAATGATAAAAGTACCTTTGAAACCAAAATCATGCAATTGGTGATCGATGAAAAATTATCGTTAGATTTAGCAAAACAAATTATTAGAGATTTTAAGGAGGAAAAACATGAGTGATTTTAAAGGAGTTTTAATGGGTATGTTGGTTGTGGCAATCCTTTATGTTTTAGATAGGTATTTACCAAAATGGTTTGGAGCAATTCCAGGAATTGCTTTCCTGTTATTGATGGTTTATATCATTTTCACTAAAGATCAATCATTACTAACAAAACTAACAGTGTTGATTGTGGGGGAAGCAATTTTAAACAGTATTTGGTTTGAGACACTGGAAGGGCGGAAAAAGAAAGCTAGTAAAGAAATTGAAAAAATGAAAGCTAAAGATTTGTCATGAAAATAATAACCCATTTAAGGGGGCAATCTAAAATCATAAATTGAATATAATGCAAAAACTCCCAAAGAAGTGGTGTTCTTAGGGAGTGATTTTTAGATAATAGGTCTATTTTAAATAGATACTCATTGCTTGTTCCTTGATTTCTCCTAGCTTTGACTTATCTATTCTAGGATTTCCAATTGTTTTGAATCTCATTTTTTCATAGAAGCATATAGCGGGCATATTATTATAAAGCACCCATAGAAAAACAGAATGGTAACCATATTGCCTTAAGTTATTTAATGCCTGTTTTAGAAGTTGTGAACCAGCTCCTATATGTTGGTATTCAGGATCGATATATATTGAATATACCTCACCGTAGTTCGAGAACATATCGGATCTTGATGGTCCAAAGCTACAAACACCAATTATCTTTAAATCGTTTTCTGCAATAAGGGTATTTTGCCATCTTGTTTGTGGTGACCAAGTATGTTCGTTTAATTGCGTAAGTAAATTTTGTGGCAATAAATTTTTATAAGCACTTTTCCAAGTTTTTAAATATAGCTTGGAAATTTCAGAAAAGTTTTCGTTTTTTCGACATGGTCTAATAGTTATGCTTTTAGTCATTGAAACTCACCTCATTCGCCATAAAAACACAGCTAATTTGTTTTCAGAATAATTTTATCTATTGTTTTTTGAGTCAATTAAATTCATGATCAAGCTCATCATTGCGGCTATGAAAATGGCTACGGCACCAGTAACAATGAAAGACGTATAATTAACATAGCTACCATCAAAGAACATTTCAACTGAAAGATAGGTAAATATTACTAGAAAGGCTGCAAAAAATCTGACATACTTAGAGTGAAATAACTTGGTTATTATCCAAGAAATCAAGTAGAATCCGGCAACAAAAAATACTGAATCAATGTCATTAAATATTGGATGATGTTGAATGACATTTAGAAGTATTTTAAACAGAGCTATCAAAACTGTTATAAAAATTAAAAAATACGAGGGATTATTTTTCAATAAATCATCAAATTTTTTCATTCATGTTCACCCTCTTTCCACGTTTTAACATAATTACTTTGATATTAAGTATCATAAAAAATGACTAATTATGCAAAGAATGTGTTTGTGTGGGATACTGGTGAGATTTAGAAACCAGTATCCGTTTATTGGAACAACGGTTAATAAAATTTGTTATTAATCTTGATAACAAACAAATTCACCCATTAACTTCTGTATGGTTAATGGGTGAATTTTTATCAAGGATTGAAAAGGTCAAGTACTAGTTAACCCAATCCATGTATAACTTGCTATGAAACTACTTTGCAATGACTATGATTGACGAGATAATCCCCACCAATTTGGTATTAATTTTTCTAAAGTAGTGGTCTCTTTATTTTCATAATCGACTAATATTTCAGTGTCTTTATTTTTTGAATCCAGTTGCATTAGAAATTCGCGACATGCGCCACAAGGTAAGCTGTTATTTTCATCTGCAACCGGTGCCTCATCTCTAAAAGCGATTAGGCGTTTGATATGAGTTTGGCCACTGTTAGTGTACATATTAAGTGCTGCTACTCGTTCTGCACATAAGTTACATACACCACTACAACTTTCGATACAAAAGCCGGTAAAAATTTGACCATTTTCGGCTTCAATGGCACTAACAACGTTATGTGCGTAAATAAAGGGTGTGACATCCTCTGGATGGTATTCTTTCTTTGCTGCTGTATACATTTGTTCCCATATATCCATTACTATTTCCCCACGACATTAAAATATTTCTAACAACTCAAATGATTCTTTTATCATGTTAGTTAACCATGATTTTATCATAATAAAAAATATATAGTTCCACATGGTATCAATACTAAGAAATTTTTTGCCTGCATAATCTTTCTTAGTTAATCATTCGGTTATAAAGGTAACCAAGCAAAAACTTTTTTAATTTCATCATCCCAGAAAAACCAATCATGATCGCCAAGTGTGACTGAATATGTTTCATTGATGTCTAATGAATTCATGAAATTAGTGAAATCATCATTGGCAGCACGCATAAAATCTTGATCACCAATTGATCGATACCACTGCATCGCTTGTAATTGCTCTTTTGGTGCAGCCAGTGCTAAATCTTCTAGATAGCTTTCCGGTAATTTTGGACCAAACACACGTGAAATATCAGACATAATCGGAATGATATCACGCAAATTAACAGCAGGAGATAGTGCTGCAACTGCACTAAACCACTCGGGATGACTGAAAGCCATCTTTAATGCGCCAAAACCACCCATAGAATTTCCCACCACAAAGTTTTGCTTGCGTGAAGTGCTTAGTGGGAACATATGCCGTATTTCCGGCATAAATTCTTCAGTTAAATAAGTCCAATATGGTAAACCATTGGCTTCATCCATGTAAAAACTACGATTAACATTTGGCATAATCACCGCCACTTGATATTGCATGGCGAGATTTTCAATACTTGTAAAACGTTCCCAACACGTACCGTTTTCCCCTAGTCCATGTAGTAACCAAATGGTAGGTAATGGCTTGTTCGGTAAGACATCTGGCAAGATAACGCTAGCCTTTAAGTGTTCTTGTAAAGTTGTTGAAAAGTGTGTGATGTGAATTAAAGTCATTATTTCCCCCCTAAAATACTTTAATTATATTTAAAAATAAATGATAGTTCGATTTACTCAGAATAATAGACGTTAGCTTTGATATTTTGACGATGATTACCAAAGTGTTCACCGAAAAGGGTTAAACCACCATAAGTATCTTTTTCGATTGGCAAAACGGACATTTTTAAAGCTAGTCGATTACTGTCAGATAAATGTAAATCACTGATTTTAACATCTGAAATACTCTTACTGTCAACAGAAGTATCTAGTTCGCCAATCCGAAGATGTTTGAGTAGGCCATACTGACTAAATTTTTCTGGCCACCAGTCAGGCGTGTAGTTTCCTTGCACATCAGAATAATTACCCGGCAACTCAGTCTCACCAACAAAGGTATCGTTAATCCAAAATCCGATTTTCGAATGCCAATTATTATTAGATAGTGGGAATTCACTCGCCATTTCTAACTCAAATTCAATCATCTCAATTTTACCGTCCGCAGGTAACTCGTTTGGAATGATATATTCAATTGTTCCTTGTGTGAACCACAAGATTTGTGAACGAAAGCGTTCGACTGAAAAAAAGGCATTAACGTCATCCATGCTCGCAATCAGTGCGTTTTCAGATGCTAAACCACAAGAGGGCATGACTTGGTTAATGGCAAAGTAATTACCAATAGGAATATCATAAGTTTTTTTATAATACTCAGGGAATATTTTTTGTGGAAAATGAATATTAATCTGATCAATGTTCATAGTTGGGTAGCTTTTTCGATTATCAGCATCCTTCTTAAAGCTAATAATATTGGCTTTTTCTAAAATATGTAAATTTTTAGAGATAGCCGCTTTACTGATGTTCATTCTTTGAGCTAATTCTGTAGCGGTAATTGTTTCGCTAGAAATGATTTCGAGAATTTCTAGTCTGACCTCAGAATCTAAGGCTTGATATACACGCAAAGAATTTGGACTAATATCGATGTCCATGTAATTACCTCCGTTATAAAATCCGTTAACTTTTGCGTTAATTATTATAAAGCCGATTATCCGTCTAAAGGTGATAGTTGTCAATATAATTAACCGCTTTCAATACTGTTTCAATAGCATTGACAGCGCTTTCATAAAGAGTGATAATTCAGTCATTGGGATGGTTAATAATAATGTTAATCATTTAACAATGTAGATTTATTAAGAGGGGTTATTTATGAAAAAGGCACAAATTTTTGGGGCAACAATTGCGTCATTTTGCCTATCATTTGGGCTAACAGAAGTGTTTAATCCAGTAATTCATGCAGATTCCAACAAAGAAATTGTTTTTTGGAATCCATTCACTGGGCCGGATGGTACAAGTATGCAAAAGTTAGTGAATCAATATAATAAGACGAATCCTGAGTATAAAGTGAAGAATGTTTCACTGACTGAGTCAGATATGTATTCAAAGATTCCTACTATTGTTAATTCTAAGAAGGGGGTTCCCGATTTACAAATTGTGCACGTAGAGCGTATTAAGGATTATGTGCATAATGGGTTACTCGATGACTACAATCCTTACTTAGGTGATTTTTCTGATATTAATAAATCAAATTATGTACCTGAAGCGTGGAAAAACGGTGCCTACCAAGGCAAACGATATGGCGTACCACTAGACATACATACAACCTTCATGTATTACAACAAAAGTTTAGTTAAAAAGTATGCACCACATGCACTTGATGACAATATTGTGACTTTTGATGAAATTAAAGTGGCTGGTGAGAAGTCACAAAAAGATGGCATCACTGGTCTGGGGTTAACATGGTGGAAGCCAAGTTTCTTATCATTGTACGGGCAGTTAGGTGGTGAACTAACAAAGGATGGCAAGAATCCAAATTTAGATAATAAAAAGTCTCGACAGGTTATCCAATTATACAAGGGGTTACATGATCAAAAAGTGACATCTCAAGACGGTCAAGATCCAATGCAATTGTTCTTAACGAATAAAGAAATCTTTTTCCCAGAAGGTATTTGGATGAATAATCAAATTAAAGAATCTGATGTCAAATACGGGGTAACGAATGCACCACAATTATCAGATGATCCTGACAAAATGGTCAACTGGTCATCAAGTCACCAATTTGTGTTATTAAAGCAACCTAAGCGTGATAAAGCAAAGACTGAAGCAACGTTACAGTTTATTAGCTGGGTGCGTACACATTCATTAGAGTGGGCAAAGGCTGGACAAAATCCAGCAACATTGGCCATTACTAAGGATAAAGAATATCAAAAGATGCAACAATCATTCTTGTTGACTGATAAGACTGAACAAAAATCATTACGGATATTTAATTATCGTTATAACGGTTACTTAGCTGATTACTTAGATCGATATGCCTATGATGCAGTCTTTGGCAAGACAAGTATTTCAAGTTATTTGAATAAGCTACAAAATACTGTACAAGACGAAGTTGATGCACAAATGGCAGATTAGTCAAAATATATTGATAGGAGTGAAACACAAATGGCAGATATTCCTTTTAAGTCGGGAAGTACTAGTACGGATCGAAAAAAGTCGCGGCGCTCTCATGGGAAAAGCCTTCCGATATTGTATTTGCTACCGCATTTAGTTATTTTCACAATATTCTTTTTTGTTCCACTGATTTTTGGAATCTACGTTGCGTTTACAAAATGGGACTTGGTTCGGGCACCTGTATTTGTCGGTTTTGATAATTTCAAAACGATATTGTTCTCAAATTCAATATTTCATGACCAATTAACTAGTGGTTTATGGCACACGATATTGTTCGTGTTGATTTCGGTCCCATTCTGTATTTTAGTACCACTGCTATTGGCGGTTGTGCTAAATACAAAACCAGCGTTCGCAAAATTTTTCCAAGGATTGTTCTACTTACCAAGTCTATTTTCAATCTCAGCGGTTGTGATTGTTTGGTCACTAATCTTCAACCCTAACTATGGTCCATTGAATACATTATTCCATTTGAATCAAGTTTGGACAGGAACGCAACCATGGGCATGGATGACGATTGTTATTTTGACCGTTTGGTGGACAATTGGTGGCAATATGATTATCTACCAAGCGGCCTTAAATGGTATTCCACAAGACTACTACGAAGCAGCAGATATTGATGGTGCTTCACGTTGGAAGAAATTTATTCACATTACGTTACCAAGTATTCGTGGACAATTGTTATTTACGATTGTGACAACGACTATTGCGCAATTTAACATTTATGGACAACCACTAATGATGACAAATGGTGGACCAAACGGATCAACGACTGTATTGATGATGAATGTGCAACAAAACGCCTTTGGATCTGGACAATCGTTGGCTGGTATCTCATCAGCGATGGCGGTCATCTTAGGTATCTGTATAACAATCGTTTCAATGGTTCAATTATTTCTTCTAAGAAATAAAGATTAATGCGGGAAGGTGAGAAGATCATGAAAAATAAGAAACAAGGGTCAGTTCAGTGGTTATCGCTCATTTTCCTAATTGTATTAGGAATTGTTTGGGTGACACCATTATTGTATGGTGTCATGTCATCATTCAAGAGTAACCTTGAAATGCAATCAGTTGGGTTTAAGTTCTTACCTATTCATTGGATATTTACTAATTACACACGTTTACTAGAAAACACGGCTAATACACCAGTCTTTCGCTGGTTCCTAAACTCAATCGTTATTTCTGGTGGGTCAACGATTTTGGTATTAGTCGTCACATCGCTTTCAGCATTTGCGTTTTCACGCTTACGCTTTCGTGGTCGCAATGCCTTGTTCATGTTCCTGCTATCAACAATGATGTTCCCAGCAGTGATGAACATTATTCCACTCTATAAAATTATGACAACACTAGGTTGGGCAAACACACCATGGGCGATGATTTTCCCAGCAGCGACAGGGGTATTTAATATTTTCCTAATTCGACAATTTATGGATAACATCCCCATTGCGTATGATGAAGCCGCACGAATTGATGGTGCCAGTGATTGGCAGATCTTTAGAATTGTTATTCTACCATTGATTAAGCCAGTTTTGTTCGTGGTTGCGCTATTTACCTTTACGGGAACATGGAATGACTTTCTGTGGCCATCAATTGTGTTCTCAGATATTAACAAGATGCCAATTACGCCAGGGCTAAAGTTATTGCAAGGTATGTATGTTGCGGATATTCCAACATTAATGGCAGGTGCTATTATTGCAATTATTCCAACATTCATCCTATACCTGGTTGCGCAGAAGTACTTCTTGCAATCAATGTCCTTGTCAGTAGGTGTGAAAGGATAGTCGTTGAATATGTTAGATAAGAAATGGGATAAAAGATTATTGATTATTTGTGCAGCTTGGCAATTTATCGATGGTGCACTCACAATTGTTTTAGGCTTTTTGAATATGACAAAAATGAATGACATCGGTAAATTGGTACCAATTAGTTCATTTAATGGCCTAATTGGCACGATGTTCATCTTAGCTGGATTAACGAATTTATTAATTGCCTATTATTTCTTGTCACAAAAAGAAATTAACAAGTGGATCATGCCAATTTTAGTGACTGAAATTATTATTTCGTACTTCTGTATGGATATCATTGCAGTCGGTACCTTGGTGCCAGCCACAATTATCATTAGTTTAAAGAAAAAAAGACAAAAATTAGCAAATATGCAGTAAAAGAAAGTGAGAAAAAGTATGTACCGTACAGAATACCCTGAACCGCAATTTCAAAGAGAACATTGGTTAAATCTAAATGGCACTTGGCAGTTTGACTTTGATGACCAAGATTTAGGTGTTAAAGAAGATTGGTATCAACAACATGATTTTAACCAGACAATTGAAGTGCCATTTGTTTATCAAACTAAATTGAGTGGTATCGATGATCAAAGTGAACATGGTGTTGTCTGGTACCAACGTCACTTTACCGTAGATGCTTCAGCTGATGAAGCAACAATCTTGCATTTTGGAGCCGTTGATTTTGAAACAGATGTTTGGGTTGATGAGCAACACATTGGTACGCATGTGGGTGGACATACTAGTTTCTCTTTTGACATCACTGACCATGTTAAGGCTGGTGAAGATCATGTCTTAACGGTTCGTGCTAAAGATTCGGTTCGTGATGAAGAGCTCACGCGCGGCAAGCAAAATTGGACAGGCGAAAGTGCGGGTATTTGGTATACCAATACTACTGGTATTTGGCAAACCGTTTGGTTAGAAATGAAGCCACTAACTAGTTTAGCAACGGTTAAATATGTAACAGATATTGATAAAGGCAATGTCAAAATGACTGGTGAAATTGCTAACTTTATCCCTGGTACACAAGTTGTTGCTGATATTAAATTTAAAGACCAACAATTAGCTAAAGTTGCCATTTATCCGGAAGAAAGTTCATTTGAGTTAAGTGTTAATGTGTTAGGAAAACATATATTCCGAATGGGATATCACAACGAAGGCTGGTTATGGTCACCGGAACACCCTAATCTATTTACCGTTGATTTTGAAACGACAGCACCAGATGCACAAACGGACCATGTATCATCATACTTTGGTATGCGTAAGATCCATACTTCAAAGGGGATGGTTTACTTAAACAACCGCCCTTATTATCAAAAATTAGTTTTGGACCAAGGGTATTGGCCAGACGGTTTGTTAACTGCACCGAATGATGAAGCATTTAAAAAGGACATTACATTAGCGAAGGAAATGGGCTTTAATGGTGCAAGATTACATCAAAAAGTTGAAGATCCTCGTTTCCTATACTGGGCAGATCAACTAGGATTTATTACTTGGGGCGAATGTGCAGCAGCACCGGTCTTTACGCCTAAAGCTGAGACAACCTTGTATCAAGAATGGCTAGAGATTATCGAAAGAGATTATAACCATCCATCAATTTTGACGTGGGTACCAGTTAATGAAAGTTGGGGTGTGCCACAGGTACACATTGATCGACAACAACAACACTTTACACAAGCTTTGTACCATATGATTCATTCATTGGATTCTACCAGACTTGTACAATCTAATGATGGTTGGGCACAAACGGAAACTGATATTTGCGCCGTTCATAATTATGCGCATGGTACGAAAGATGACTTGGAAACATATGATTATTACACTGAAACATTAAGTTCATGGGAGAAAATCATTCGTAACCCGCCAGTATGGGATATTTTCGCTGATGGTTTCACTTATAAAGGGCAGCCAATCCTACTCACTGAATTTGGGGGCATTGGTTATAATAAGCAAGCACCTTCAGAAGGCTGGGGTTACACAGGGGCAAAGTCTGATGAAGAGTTCGTGAGTGAGTATCAAAGAATTATGAAGGCTGTCAGCCAATCTCATTGCTTGTATGGCATTGTCTATACGCAACTGGCCGATACAGAACAAGAAGTTAACGGACTACTAACAGTTGATCACGAACCGAAAGTCGATCCAGCAATCATCAAAAAAGCAAATGACTTTTTCATTCGTTCGTTTGTTGAAACACCACAAAAGGATCAAGAAATTGTGGATATTCTAGAAGACAACTTAGACTAGGACAACGGGTTTAATAAGAAAATTTAAAGAAGGATAGGGTGACGTTCTAATGGCTCAAATAGCACTGGATCACATTTATAAAAAATACGAGAATGCTTCAGATTATTCGGTGACTGATTTTAATTTGCAGATTAAGGATCGTGAATTTATTGTTTTCGTTGGTCCGTCAGGATGTGGTAAATCAACGACACTACGAATGATTGCTGGTTTGGAAGATATTTCAGAGGGTGAGTTGAAAATTGATGACAAAGTTGTCAATGATGAATCGCCAAAAGATCGTGATATTGCGATGGTATTCCAAAATTATGCTTTGTATCCACACATGACGGTATACGATAATATGGCATTTGGTCTTAAGATTCGTAAATATGACAAAGCTGAAATCGATAAGCGTGTGAAGGATGCGGCTGAAATTCTTGGATTAAGTGATTATCTAAAACGAAAGCCAGCCGCTTTGTCTGGTGGTCAACGGCAACGTGTTGCTTTGGGACGTTCAATTGTTCGCGACGCACCCATCTTCTTAATGGATGAGCCACTATCTAATTTGGATGCTAAGTTACGTGTATCAATGCGTGCCGAAATTGCAAAATTACATCAACGATTGAATACAACAACCATTTATGTGACTCATGATCAAACTGAAGCGATGACGATGGCTGATCGCATTGTGATTATGAAAGACGGTAAGATCCAACAAGTTGGTACACCAAAAGAAGTTTATGATAATCCAGCAAATGTATTTGTGGGTGGATTTATTGGATCACCAGCGATGAACTTCTTTAACGTTACTTTGAAGGACGATAAAATTACTGATGAAGGTGGTAATTTTGAACTAGAAGTGCCACAAGGTTGTGCCAAAGTTCTTAATGACAAGGGTTACCAAGGTAAAAAGCTAATCTTTGGTATTCGTCCTGAAGATTTACACACAGAAAATGCCTTTTTGGAAACGTTCCCTAATGCAGTTGTCTCAGCTAAAATTGTGGTTTCAGAGTTGCTTGGCGCAGAGTCACAACTATATAGCAAAATTGGTAATACAGAAGTTGTTGCCAAGGTAGACGGACGTGATTTTAAAGAAACAGGATCAGAATTGAAGCTTGGTTTTGATTTGAACCGTTCACATTTCTTCGACCCTGAAAGTGAAATAGCAGTTTATTAATTTAATAAATTATTGATTGCTTTATATAAAAGTAGCACCATGAACTTCCAATTTGATTTGGAGGACATGGTGCTACTTTTTTGTATAGGGTTATTCATGCTTTTTGAAACTGTCACGATAAATCAAAGTTGGTGTAATCAAAGTTGTTGTTTGCATTGTGCGGTTAAAGGAAATCATATCATCAAGTTTATCAAAACCAGCGGTCACTAGTTGTTTTATATCGATATGAAACGTTGTTAGTGCAGGTTGAGTATATGCAGCACTAGCGCTGTCATTGATACTGATAATTGCTAGCTTTTGAGCTAAATTAGCGTCTATTTCATTTAGTGCATTAAGTACGCCGATTGCTAGTGAATCAGAACTGATGAACAAGGCATCTAGTGGTAGGCCATTTTGCATTGCATCACCAATTATTCGACCAATTGCTAAACCACTAGACATTGTAAAATCATGGGATTGAAATAATAAATCAGCATTATATAAAGTAGCATCCGTCATAATATTTTTAAAATAATTCAAGCGACTGTCAAGCCGAACGACTTGATTATTTGGGATGTTCGTCGACCAATATTGTCCAGTGACAATACCAATATCTGTAAATTTCCGATTAATAAATAAATTTACTGCTTTTGTCGTGGCATATTCCAAATCGGGTTGGACAGAACTAAAGTATTCAGGCTCAGGATTGCCATCAATGAATATGATGTGGGAAAAATTTTGATGTAATTGTTGTAATTGAAGGGTGTCAAAGTAACCAACAGCTATAGCACCGTCATAATCTTTAGCATCTGTCGTATCCGGATTGTTCATAAATGTAATATCAATATATTCCTGATTCGCATATTCAACAATGCAGCGACGTAAATCATAATAATAAACGTCTTCGATTTCATGCTGTGGATTTAAACTGAAAAAAACTGCAATTTTATATTTCTTTTTAAGCTCTTGTGGTCGTAATGGGTAGTGTAATTTTTTGGCCGTTTCCAATATCTTGATACGTGTGCTTTCTGACACGGATAATGTTTCGTCGTGGTTTAATAACCGTGAAACGGTGCTTTGAGAAAAGCCTGCAACTAGTGCAATTTCTTTAATTGATGTCATGGCTGCATTCCTTTATAAATTATTGGTAAATAATTTTACTAACTAACACTATATCAGTTTAAGAAAACGCTTACAATAAAAGTTGTCATTGAAATTGTTAAAAAGATACTAGAGGTTAAAGATGAAAGAAAGAACATCGTTCGGACATGGTGGCGATTATAATCCTGAACAATGGCTAGACCATCCGGAAATTATTGCACAAGATTTTGAATATTTTAAGAAAGCACATATCAATACCATAACGGTTGGCATTTTTTCATGGGCACAATTGGAGCCAAGTGAAGGAATTTACCAATTCGATTGGTTGGATGATGTTTTTGATCGGGCAGAAAAGCAAGATATAAATGTGATTTTAGCAACGCCAAGTGGTGCACGTCCACGTTGGATAGCTGAGAATTATCCGGAAGTACTCCGAGTTGATGAAAATGGGCAACGAAATTTATTTGGTGAACGGCATAATCATTGTTATACCAGTCCGGCTTATCGAGAAAAAGTTCAAACAATCGATAATAAATTAGCGGAGCGATATGGAAAGCGTAAGAACTTAGTACTATGGCACGTTTCTAATGAATTTGGTGGGGCATGTTATTGTGATCTGTGCCAGAATGCTTTTCGTACTTGGCTAAAACAGAAGTATCAGACATTAGAAAATTTGAATAAAGCTTATTGGGCAACATTTTGGAGTCACACATATACGAGTTGGAATCAAGTCGTTGCACCATCTCCTCGTGGCGATCAAAACTTATTGGGCTTGAATTTAGACTGGCATCGTTTTGTTTCAGATCAAACGATTAATTTTTATGAAGTTGAGGCAAAGGTACTCCGAGAAGTAACCCCGAATATTAAAATCACAACAAACTTTATGGGTGGTAACCCTGATGATGAGCATGTTTTCTTTGATTTAAACTATCAAGATTTTGCTAAGCATGTGGATGTTGTTAGCTGGGATTCGTATCCAAGTTGGGGAACGGATGCAAAAAGTTCAGTTGAGTTGGCCATGAATACAGCAGCGATGAATGATGTCATGCGTAGTTTAAAGCACGATAATTACATGATTATGGAGAGTACACCGTCACAAGTGAACTGGCATCCTTTTAACCGTCCCAAAGCACCAGGTATGCATCGCATGGGGGCTTTACAAGAAGTGTCTCATGGGGCCAATGCAATTAATTATTTCCAGTTGCACCAATCACGTGGTTCATCGGAAATGTTCCATGGTGCCGTAATTGGCCATGATTTACGTGATGATACACGTATTTTTAAAGAAGTTTCGCAAGTTGGTGAGAATTTAAACCAGTTGCAACCAGCTTTAAATACGAAGGCTCATCAACCGAAAGTGGCTATTGTGTATGATTATGACAATATGTGGGCATTAAATGATGTTCGTAATTATGCTGCTGAAACAATTAAATATTGGCGAACAATTCAGGAACATTATCGATATTTCTGGGAACAAGATGTACCAGTTGAATTTATTAGCACAACTGATGATTTAACAGCCTATAAGTTGGTGATTGATCCGATGCACTTTATGATGACTGAGGAATTTGCTAACAAATTACGAGCGTATGTAGCGCAGGGGGGAACCATTGTTGGTACTTATATTACGGGTCAAGTTGATGAACGGTATCTTGCCTATCTAGGTGGTTGGCCAAAAGCGCTACGTGATGTTTATGGTGTTGATCCGCTTGAAACAGATACATTATATCCAACGCAACAAGTAGTAGTAGCAGATGGACAGAAAAAATTCCAAGCACACGATTACGCAACCGTATTGTCAGTTGATCATGCAATAGCAATTGCTAACTATGCGAGTGAATGGTACGCTGAAACGCCTGCAATAACACAAAATCAATATGGGAATGGTCAAGCATATTATATTGGTACACGTTTTGACAGTGATTTTATGGTAGCTTTTTATGACACATTGGTGACGCAATTAGACTTGAAAGAAGCAAATCTTATCCATAAAACGGATGCAGCGATTCATATTAATGTGCGTCTTAATGAACAAAAAATTTATTATTTTGTTACTAACTTCAGTGATGAAGAAAAAACAATTACGGTTAATACACCGATGCGGGATTTGCTAACAGGCATGGTTATTAGCATTGGAACATATGATGTGGCAGCGTATGACACGAAAGTATTGGTTGAAGAAGGTTAATAGAGGAAATTATTATGAGTAAGATTAGTTATAAGGAGCGCATTGGGTTTGCGTTAGGTAACCTAGGGCATTCAGCTTTTTATGGGGCATTGAGTACATATTTTATTGTGTATGTGACGTCAGGAATGTTTGCGGGTGTTGAAAAGTCAATTGCTAATAAGCTGATTGGTTTAATTACGACGCTTGTTGTTATTATTCGTTTAGCAGAAGTCGTTTTAGATCCAATTTTAGGTAACATTGTTGATAATACACGAACTAAATATGGTAAGTTCAAGCCTTGGCTTTTAATTGGTACGATTGTTAGTGCAATTTTGTTGGTTATTTGTTTTACTGGTATATTTGGATTATCAAAGGTTAATTGGCTATTGTTTGCAATTGCCTTTGTCATTATTTTCGTTGCTTTAGATATTTTCTATTCGTTTAGTGATGTGGCTTATTGGGGGATGGTACCAGCTATTTCCGAAAACAGTCAAGAACGTGGCGTTTTCACTGTTCTAGGTAGTTTTACTGGAACAATTGGTTGGAATGGTTTAACCATCATTGTTGTGCCAATTACAACCTACTTTACTTACCTAGCAACTGGTAAGCATGAACAAGGAAGTGCCGGTTGGCTAGCGTTTGCCATTATCATTTCTGTATTGGCTGTCCTTTGCGCACTTGCTACAGCATGGGGAACCAGAGAGAAAAATAATATTATCCGTGATTCAGCCAACCAAGATAAGACATCAATTAAGGATGTCTTTGTGGGAATTGCTAAGAATGATCAGATGCTCTGGACGTCATTGGCTTATCTGATGTACTCTGTTGCTTACGTTGCCACTAATGGTGTATTATTCTACTACTTTAAATTTGTTCTTGATAAACCAAATCAATTTTGGATTGCTGGTGTCGTAGCCACAATTGTCAGTTTCTTCACAGCACCACTTTATGGTGTTCTAAATAAATTTATTCCACGTAAAGTGTTGTATTCTGTGGGTCAGATTGCAATGATTTTGTCATATATTATCTTCTTAACGGCACATGACAATCCAACGTTAATTACAATTGGACTAGTATTATTTAACTTTAACTATGCACAATTAGTGACTGTGTTAACGTTGACTGATGCGATTGAATACGGACAATTACGTAATGGTATCCGAAATGAAGCGGTGACATTGTCAATTCGACCATTGTTGGATAAAATTTCAGGTGCATTCTCTAATGGTATTGTTGGTTTTATTGCTGTGGCAGCAGGTATGACAGGTTCTGCAACTGCTAAGGATATGACATCAAGTAATGTCCATACTTTTGAGTTGTTCTCATTTTACACACCATTAACATTGGCAGCATTAGCTTTAATTATTTTTTTGTGGAAAGTAAAGCTATCTGAAAAAGTGCATGCTGAAGTTGTTGATCAGCTGGAAGCAAAACTAGCAACTGAAAATATTGATATGCCTGTGGATACAAACGCAATTCAACATCAAGCCATTATTGCACCAGCTGATGGACATTTAACAGCATTGAAAACATTAAAGCAAACAAATCAAGATTTGTCTTTGTTCCATGGTATCGGCTATGCAATTGAACCAACAAAGGGCGAAGTTTATGCACCATTTGATGGTAAAGTTCGTTTTACTTTCTCGACGCAACATGCATTTGGTATTGAATCTGATAATGGTTTGTCAGCTATTATTCATGTGGGTATTGGTACTGTTAACTTGCGGGGTGAAGGATTTAATTTGCACTTTGTTGATGGACAAGAAATTCATCGAGGTGACTTGTTAATGACCTTTGATCGAGATATTATTCGTGATAATGGATATGATGACACAATTATTATGTTCTTTGTTGATCCTAAACGAATTGAAAAGTTCGAAGTAAATAGTGGCACCATTAAACATGGTGATGACTTGCAGCCAGTTACATTTAAATAAACTAATTTCAAAAAGTGAAGCTAATTCTTAAGAACAAGCTTCACTTTTTTTGAAATAAAGCAAAGCTAATTTTTTAACCTTTGTATAATTTTGTGTCATGAAAAATATTGTTTTTCGAAACGAAACAAAGTAACATTTGACTATAATTATCTGATGAAAGGTTACTTTATGAAACTTAATAAACAACACATAACAGAGAAGAAAGAGCAAGTAGTCACTGATATAAAGAGCTTTGAGAGTTTTGTAAAAAAGATTTATACCGGTGATAGTTTATTATCCCGCCAGCAATTGATTAAATTGACCCAAAACAGTCAAATCATGCTAAGACCCTTACAATCACAATTGGATGATAAATTACCTACGCGACCATTTAATTTAAGTTTAATTCGCTATAAAAATGATTTACGGGTACGACAATTGCAGGTCGTTTTGCCAACTGGTGAAGTAACCAACATTCAAAAATTTTTAAAGCAATTGAATTTATTATTATTAGGTCAAATTGTGGAAAGTGATTTCTATCAAAATATTGAAGTAACTGTGGTTTCCAATGTGAAGGTAGAAACAGCTGACAAAATAAAACGAGCCAATCAATCGTTGAAACAACGTATTCGACAATTAACTGATGTAAAAATACAATTGACGGAGCAATATGACTGTACCCAAGTAAAGTTGGAACAGCAATCAAAACAATTGATTATTAGAGAAAAACAGAATGAGGAATTACAAACAAAGATTAAACAGCTTGAACAGACAATTCGGGATTGTCAATTTGAATTTGAAAAGCAAAAAACAGAGATGAGAGCTCTTCGTGAACAAATTAGAATTAAACAGACAAAACAAAATCGTCAAAAAGTAGTCAAGCAGATTTCAAATGTTAAACATGTTTGTCCAAAATTAGATGATAAATCTTTCAAAGAAGAAATTGCATCCTTAAAACAAAAATTCTCAGAAGTGCAGCAGGAATTACGTTTGTATAAGAAACGACGTCATCATGAGTTGCCACTTAGCCGTTCAGAGAGAATTCGACAGTTAACAAGTGAATTAAATTTTGCATGTGTTGAAGATTATCACCCACTACTTCGACTGGTGCATAAGTATAATGAATTAATTGCGGAAGATTTAACCTTATGGCAGCAAATACAAGGTCATTTTGAAAAAAATAATGAACTCTGGCGATTTATTGATCAAAACGGGCAAAAGTATGCATTGTCTGATATATCTTTAAATGGCATTACACAAGATTCGCTGACAACAAACTATTATTACTCTGCTCGACAACGTTCTGATACGGGATATGTGATGATGATTCGTCAGCTAAACAAGCGTGTCATTGATCATCAACCGACACAGGAGGAAACCGAAACTATTAGTCCAATACTATGCTTAAAGAAGCAGGTGTTGATTATTTCTTGGTGGGGTGAGACCGTTAAAAATGCTACAAAAAAGTTAAATCATTTAGGTATCAATGTTGTCTGGTTAGATCCATCAGATGTTAGTAATGATAAAATTATGCATGAAATGCAAAAAACGTACTATGATTTTGTACTAATTGTCATGCGTGGTGCGCATCATGAAACAGTTACTGCAGCGCATCGTCTGCGACGCTTGGGTAGACAAATTAAGGTTGCAAATAATCCTGGGGCAAGTGCAATGTTTGATTATGTGAGTGGTGCATTGGGACTAGCTGATGAATTATAGCTAGGGACACTTACTAAAAATAACTTGCAGAATAATAAAAAAATCAGTATTATAGGTTAAGTATTAAAAAGTAAATAACTCGACATCCTATCAAGAGTCAGGGAGGGACTAGACCCCATGAGCTGACACCAACTACCGTAACGGTGATGTGGTAATTTCTAGCAGATAGGCGCATATCGACTAAACCCCGACGTGCCGCCTATGTGTGGTCGTCGGGGTTATTTATTTTGATTTTCGTTACGTAAAGGAGATATTTAATAAATCATGTCAGAAAAGCGTTTATTTACGTCAGAATCCGTTTCAGAAGGTCACCCAGATAAAGTGTCTGATCAAATTTCAGATGCCATTTTGGATGCCGTTCTAAAAGAAGATCCACAAGCACGAACAGCCGTTGAAACATCTGTTACGACCGGATACGTTAATGTATTTGGTGAGGTATCAACGACCGCATATGTGAATATTAATGATATTGTACGTAAGACCTTGAAGCGCATTGGGTATGATGATCCTGATGCTGGTTTCTTGGCTGATGACATTCATGTGGGGATTACAATTGATGAGCAATCACCAGATATTGCCCAAGGTGTTGATTCAGCTATTGAGCAACGTGAGGATGGTGGTGTTGATCCGCTTGACCAAATTGGTGCTGGTGATCAAGGTTTGATGTTTGGTTTTGCAACCAACGAAACTGATGAATATCTACCACTATCAGTTGTTTTGTCGCATAAGTTAGTTAAGAAACAAGCTGATGTTCGACGTGCAGGTATTTTGGATTACCTATTGCCTGATGCAAAGGCGCAAGTAACTGTTGAACTTGATGAAAATGATAAGCCAATTCGTATTGATACGGTTGTTTTGTCAACACAGCACCGTGCATCAGTATCATTGGAACAATTACGTCGTGACGTACGTGAGTTAATTATCAAGCCAATCCTTCCTGCAGATATGGTTGATGATGAGACACGTTATTTGATCAACCCAACTGGTCGTTTCGTTATTGGTGGACCTAAGGGTGATGCTGGTATGACGGGTCGTAAGGTAATCGTTGATACATACGGTGGTTATGCACGTCATGGTGGTGGGGCTTTCTCTGGAAAAGACGCTACCAAGGTTGACCGTTCAGCTGCTTATGCAACGCGCCATATTGCCAAGAACATCGTTGCCGCTGGCTTAGCTGAAAAGGTCGAAATTCAGGTTGCCTATGCCATTGGTGTTGCTGCCCCAGTTTCAGTGAACGTTGAGACGTTTGGTACTGGTAAGGTATCTGATGATGACTTGGTTGCTGCCATTCGTGATTTGTTTGAATTGCGTCCAGCTGGAATTATTGAAGACTTAGATTTGCGTAAGCCACGTTATGAAGCAACTGCTGCCTACGGTCACTTTGGTCGTCCTGAATTGGATTTGCCTTGGGAGCGTTTGGACAAGGTTGATGCATTGAAGGCATATTTTAATAAATAAATTATGATAAAAAGAGCTGTGAAAATTGATTTCACGGCTCTTTTTCTATAATTAGCATTAGTTTTAATGCTAAAATAATTTAAAGAGTATACAACATATTAGCAAAAAAGGTAGGTGAATTTAATGCAAATTACAGTTTTTGGCGCAAGTGGTAAAACTGGTAGGCAAGTTGTTCAGCAAGCTTTGAATCGTGGTTATCAGGTGGTTGCTTATGTTAGAGAAGCAGCAAAATTAACTTTGACCGATTCGAATTTAAAAGTTATCGAAGGACAGTTAGATGATTTAAATATGGTTAAACAAGCAATTTCAGGCAGTCAAGCTGTTGTCAGTGCCTTGGGTCCCACAGGCAAGCCAGAGAGTGATCAACAAATCAGTTTGGGAATCGCAAATATTTTAACTGCACTAGAAGAACTTGGTATCAAACGTTTTGTGGCGTTATCAACAACTAGTGCACAGGATGCACTTGATATTGATAGCACAAAATTTAAATTAAGACGGACAATGATTCGAAAAGGTAGTCCGAGTTCTTATGAATCAATTGTTAAATATACGGAGTTAGTACGTCAATCTGACTGTGATTGGACGCTACTTAGAATTGCATCGCTATTAACTAATAAACCATTAAATAAAAGCGTGCACGTTGGATATTTGGGCAAGGATAAATTACAGTCTAAACTATCGCGAGCTAACCTAGCTTGGTACATGTTAGAACAGTTAGATAGCACAGAATTTGTGCATCAGGCACCAGCAATTAGTGACTAAATTCAAGTGATGGTGTAGATAACAAATACCAGTAAAAAGCATCAAGTTAATAGTTGAAGTGCCGGAAAAAGTTAGACATTTAAATAAACCGAGACCTGTTTCCAATATGTAACTGGAGCAGATCCTTTTGTTTTGGGATAAATTTCACTAGTTAATGATTATATATTTTGGGCAATTTTACATAATTTCAGAGATTGTGAAAAAAATTAAGATGAAACTTCATGAACATTGTTTTAACAATATTTGAATGTTTTGTGAAGTTGTTCATTAATTATTAGTCATAAATTTATGAAATAAATTTGAAGATAAAAAGGAATTTTTTTATAAATTAAACATTTTTTCTAACATAATAATATAATACGAAATAATTATAATATATTGTATTTGGTTAGAATTAGTTTACAATAGTGTTTAATTTGAAAGAATCTCTGTATATGCTTTTATATTATATTGATTTATTTTATAAAAATAAGCTTGACATTATACTACTACTTAAAATATAATTTTATTTGGTAAAAGTAAGAAAGCGTTTCCAAAACGCAAACATGTAGGGAGATATGTTGAAATGTCAGAGAACAAAACAACTGCTGGTTTAGCAGCTTTGAAGGTTATGGAAGGTTGGGGTGTTCACACTGTATACGGTGTGCCATCCGGAACATTGAGTGGATTCATGGATGCGATGGGAAATCCTGAAAACAACATCAAGTTCTTGCAAGTTAAGCACGAAGAAGTTGGTGCCATGGCCGCAGTTATGCAATGGAAGTTTGGCGGTAAGATCGGTGTTACTGTTGGATCAGGTGGACCTGGTGCAACTCACTTGATTAACGGTTTGTACGATGCAGCAATGGATAACGTTCCTGTATTGGCAATCTTGGGTTCAAAGCCAGTTCGTGAATTGAACATGGACTCATTCCAAGAATTGAACCAAAACCCAATGTATGAAAACATTGCGGTTTATAACCGTCGTGTTGCTACTGCAGAGCAACTACCTCACTTGATTGATGATGCCATCCGTACTGCCATCGCTAAGCATGGTGTAGCAGTTCTTGAAGTTCCTGCTGACTTTGGATTTGCAGAGTTAGATGCAGATTCAATCTATTCAACACCATTGTATTCTTCAGGACTAAAGTTCAAGAACTACAAGTCAGCACCAGTTGATGCAGCAGATATTGACGAAGCTGTAGAACTATTGAACCAAGCAAAGCGTCCAGTTATTTATGCTGGTGTTGGTACTATGGGACATGGTCCAGCTGTTCAAGAATTGGCTCGTAAGATCAAGGCACCTGTTATTACAACAGGAAAGAACTTTGAAACTTTCGACTGGGACTTCGAAGCTTTGACTGGATCAACATTCCGTGTTGGTTGGAAGCCAGCTAACGAATCTGTTCTTGAAGCAGATACTGTATTGTTCGTTGGAACAAACTTCCCATTCTCAGAAGTTGAAGGTACATTCCGTAACGTTGAAAAGTTCATCCAAATTGATAACAACCCAGCTATGCTAGGAAAGCGTCACCAAACTGACGTTGCTATCCTTGGCGATGCCGGTGAAGCAATTGATGCAATCATTGCAAAGGTTGCACCTGTTGAAGAATCAGCTTGGTGGAACGCTAACATTAAGAACGTTCAAAACTGGCGTGACTACATGAACAAACTTGAGCAAAAGACTGAAGGTGATCTTCAAGCTTACCAAATTTACAATGCTATTAACAAGTACGCTGCAGAAGATGCTATCTTCTCGACTGATGTTGGTAACGTTACACAAATGTCAATCCGTCACTTGCACATGACACCAAAGAACATGTGGCGTACTTCACCATTGTTCGCCACAATGGGTATTGGTTTGCCAGGTGGTATTGGTGCCAAGAACACTTACCCAGATCGTCAAGTTTGGAACTTGATGGGTGATGGTGCCTTCTCAATGACTTACCCAGATGTTGTGACAAACGTTCGCTACAACATGCCAGTTATCAACGTTGTGTTCACAAACACTGAGTACGGTTTCATCAAGAACAAGTATGAGGATACTAATACTTACAACTTCGGTGTTGACTTTACTGATGTTGATTACGCTAAGATCGGTGAGGCACAAGGTGCTGTTGGTTTGACGGTTAGCCGTATCGAAGATATCGATCGTGTCATGAAGGAAGCTGTTGATTACTACAACCAAGGTCGTGTTGTTGTTATCGATGCTAAGATCACTAAGGATCGTCCAATTCCTGTTGAGACATTGAAGCTTGATACTAACTTGTACAGCGAAGATATTGTTAAGTCTTACAAGGAAAAGTACGAAGCTGAAGAGCTTGTACCATTCCGCGAGTTCCTTGAAGCTGAAGGTCTAACTTCAAAGTACATCAAAGAAGACAATGGTAACAAGTTTAGTTTCTAATTAAATGAATGCAAAAAGTACCATTAGCACTATGCTGATGGTACTTTTTTTCTGGCATAAAATTCATTAGTCTTTTTATAGTTAATAAAATTATAAGCAAGGTATAATAAATTTATTGATATAAAAATAAATTTAGCCGATGAAGTGGCTAAATAGATAGCTGGTAGAAAATTTGAAAAATCTAGTGAAAAGCTATAGCCTGACTGTCAGGAAACAGTTAAAAGCACAAGGGTTGAATGATAACTTCATTTTGCAAACTGATGAACGATGGGCTAATGAAACTTATGGCTGGGGAAAAGATGCGACTGTCGGTAACAACGCATGCGCTATTGCTTCATTAGCAATGATTAATGCTTATTGGCAACATACACCATTAACGATTAATCAAGTGCTTAATTGGGCGGGAAACGACTATTTTACAGATGCAGGCACCTTGTGGTCTATTTTTCCTGCTTTTGCAGAAAAGTATGGTTATAAGTATAAGAATCTTGGGACGAACGTTAAGG
The DNA here is from genome assembly GCF_051903945.1 of Weissella paramesenteroides. GTDB lineage: Bacteria > Bacillota > Bacilli > Lactobacillales > Lactobacillaceae > Weissella > Weissella paramesenteroides_A. The sequence continues at coordinate 233,578 of NZ_CP192268.1, forward strand.
ATGCATTACCATACCTAAAAAACAACGTGCCAGTGCTCATTTCTGTGAAACCTGGTCGATTTACAACAGTTGGGCACATCATGGTTCTAACGCACGCAGATGATGAATATATTCGGCTGTTGGACCCTAATGATAATGAAAACAAGAATCATGCCTTAACGTCATTTTCAAAGGAAGCAGTTCAAAAGGAATTACGGCATATTTGGGTGTTTATAGGGGAATAAAAAAACTTGTGCAGTTGTATAGCTGCACAAGTTTTTTTAGAATGCTCATAGCGTTTATATTTTAAAACTTTATCTCTGAAACATACGTTAGTTTCCTATGATAATCTAACTCAATGAAATCGGTTGGTTGCACATGACCAGGTTCTTTATCAAAATAGGTCGCATCAGCAATTTGCAACATGGTATAAACAAATTGTGAGCAAAACATGATGTTACGACGCATCGAATGTTTTGTTACTAAGCCCAGTATGTTATAGGCGCTACCCGTCTGATTAATTTGTTTAATGGTATCGATGACTTTTCGTTTTTGAGCAACTGACACTGGGAGACGATAAATTAACACTGATGCATCAGCTTTTTTATGGAAGGCATGAATCATTTCAGGATTTAAGCCAGGCGGATAGACACGTTCACCACCATTGTAGCTAATGATAGTTGTTAAGTCGGCATCGAAGCTAAGTGAAGCGTGATTAAATTGCTTTTGTGTGAATAAACCAATCAGTTCACTGGCAGCACTACCTGTGTTTGAAATGATGATGTAAAGACCGGGGTCTGTTAGAGATTGTTCAGCCTTTTGAAAATAATCATTGTCTAAAGACCCATTATTCACATATCGGATGGCACTGTGACGGTTTAAATCACTAAAAATTTCTTGGAGATTATGCATCGACAGCGTATGCCGGAATTTCCCAAATGTATTAACTGATTGGTGAATACGTTTTTGATGACGCTTCATCTGTGAAAAAGTAATTGTGCTAACTTCTTCAACTGAAGGCAAATAAAAAGATGTATTTTTTGCGTAAATAACAATATCTTCCAGTAAAAATGGCAGTGGTAATGTTGCTGCTGCAATAAAGTGCAGTAGCGGTTGATGTGTTCCTTGATTTGAGAAAACAACACTAGTATAAAAAACAAGCTGCAGAATTAGTGTAATGGTGTAACTAATTAATAGGATGATTTTCAGACCGAGTGAATAGGGCACCATTGTAAATAGTTTAATCACTAGGAATACGAAAATAAAAATGGCAGTGAGAATAAATAAAGGTAGGGTACCAAATAGTGTGATTATCAACAGTAGGCAGGTCGTTATAACCCAAAGGAATCGTTGATAATTAAGAATGTTATTCATAGAGATGAGTTGTCCTTTTAATTTGGTGTGATGCCTGAAACTAACTAAACAATATACTACCTTAGCTAGTCGTAAAATAGTAGATTTAATTATGTTGATCCGCAAAAAAACAAGCTATCTTACTGGCAAATTTTTAGTCAGTGGTAGCTTGTTTAACTGCTAGTATTTTATTGACTAGGCGTGGTTAGCGCTGCCAAACACAGCGATGCGATCTACTAGCGCATTCTCAATGGCTTTGACACCAGTTGCAAGTAACTTACGTGGGTCGTAGTTCTTACCTTCTAAGTCATGATCAGCCAGAATGAAATCACGCAATGCTTGATGGAAAGCTAATTGGGCTTCGGTATTAACATTAACCTTTGAAACACCCATCGAAATTGCTGTTCGAATTTGATCATCAGGGACGCCTGAACCACCATGCAAGACTACGGGTACTTTATAACCAGCAGCTTTATCAATGGCCGTTGTAATCTTTTGCAAATGATCAAGGTGAAGACCTTGCCAAGTATCTGGGTAAGGTCCATGAATGTTACCGATACCAGCTGCTAAGAAGTCAATACCAGTTTCTACCATAGCAATTGTTTCTTCAACTGGTGCAATTTCACCATTGCCGATAATACCATCTTCTTCGCCACCAATCGTACCAACTTCGGCTTCTACCGAGATACCTTTAGCATGCGCCAAGGCAACGATTTCACGTGTCTTGGCTAGGTTTTCCTCTAATGGTAGATGAGAGCCATCAAACATTACGGATGTAAATCCGGCAGCGATGGCAGATTTTGCAGCTTCATAGTCACCATGATCAAGATGAATCGCAATTGGTACGGTGATGTTTAACTCATGGTCCAAATTACGGATTAAGTCAGCAACAGTTTTGAAACCGCCCATATACTTAATGGCACCCATTGAAGCAGCGACAATTGTTGGTGCTTGTTGTGCTTGTGCAACACGTAAAATGGCTTCTGTCCACTCAAGATTGTTGGTGTTAAATGCACCGACAGCATATCCTGATAAACGAGCTTTTGAAACAACATCTTTTCCTGAAACAATAGTCATTTTTTATTCCCAACTTTCTTTTTTAAATTCTGTGGTTGCATGACGCAATGCGTATTGGTTTTGTTTATTCGCATATGCGATATCGTCACGCAGAGAACCCTTGTTTGAATTGGCGATACTAATCAAAAAAGGAACCAGTTCTGCGGTCCATACAAGTCGATTATCGTAGCCGTATTGTAGCCAAAAACTATCTATTTTGGCATCATCCCAATCACTGGCACCATGATAAGGACGATCGTCTAATAATAGGCTATCTGGCATTTTTACTAAATTCTTTTGATGCGTTAAGACAACCTTTTTGTAAAAAGGACTGTCTGCATCATTACCGAAGTACTCGGTTAGCCAGTTGATTTTATCTTGCCAAGAACTAGGGTTTTCCCAAGGCGCAGTGGAAAGAATATATAAATCAAAGTAATTGGCTAATTCTTTGACACCTTCTATTGCACCAGGTAATGGTTTTAGGTGGCGGAAGATGCCAGGAACTTGGTCTGGTTTTTTAACGTTATATTTTTGGACATTTTGACTTTCAGCATTTAATACAGGCAAAGTATCAACAAGTGTATTGTCCATATCGATAAATAATTTTTTGATAAAAGCCCCTCTTTTCTGCGTGATATGTAATGACATGACGCAAGATGAGTATACAGCCAAAATATGAGTAATACAAGGCGATTTTTTACAATGGTATATATTCACAAATGCAATGAAAATTATTTTCAAATATTTATTTAAAGAAACTTTTAACACTTGATGTGATAGAAAAAGTATATAATCGCATATTATCAATCTTTAAAACGTTTGTGCATTTCAATGTGATAAAGATTTTCTTTAAAAACAAGCATGTGAATGACTATATTGGTATATGAAATTATTTTGATGACTAGAAAAAATAAAAATTATTTTCATTATTCAATCATTCGTCATTTTTAGTCAGAGCAAAAGAAATATTCGCGTGACTCACCTATTGTATGGGATAATGGAAAGAAGAAATAAATCTCATTAGGTTATTGGAGGATTTAAACGATGACCGATAAAGAAAGATTGCGCCAGTACCAAGATTTATTGGAAGCTGGTGCTATTACAGAAGATGAATTTAATGATATGACGAAACACTTGCGTGAGAGAATTCAGGCAGATGAGCAGTTATCTGACGAGGAATCAGCAGCTGAGTCTGAAACATCAGCACCTTCTGTAGCAGAGAATCCTATTAGCGAGGATAAAACTGATTCAACGGCGGATGAAGTACAATCCGGGGATGATGTGGCGGATGAACCTTCTATTGAAGAGTCGGCTGAGGTAAATCAGCCTGAGAATGTTGAAGATGAACAAGCTACTTCTATCGAAAATGATAGTGTTGAAGATCAGGAACCCTTGGATTCAGATGATTTGACTGAAGAGCAACCGTTGGAAACAGCTGAAGAGTTACAGCCAACAAAGAATAAGAAGCCAAAATATAATTATGATCTGATTATTGCAGCGGCCGTTGTGCTAATCGTATTAATTGGTGGTGGGGTTGTTGTGGTAAGACACAATCAACAAAATGCCCAAATTGGTACGGAAACAACCCAAAAAGATACAAGCAAGTCAAAAGCAAGCTCGGCAAAAACATCAAAGAAAACAAAAACAGATAGCAAGAAAAATAGTAGTGAAAAAAAGAAGTCAAGTAGTGAGAAAAAAACACCAGAAAAGGTAGCTGCCCAGTGGTCAGATAACCAAATGAAAGAGTTAGCTGATTACATGGGAGTCTGGCAACAGGCAGTCGGTCAAACTTATGTTGGTACTTATGATGGTGGGACACCACAGCACTTAACCTATAAGTTCCCCGAAGCATTGCAAAAGGGTAAGCTAGACGGTCATCTAAAACTTGATAATAAAGATGTATCATTTACCTGGTCGCCTAAGGCAGATAAAAAGGCTGACTATCAAGTTGTTGCCGTTGCGACTGGTTCACGACAAGGTTCGGATGCGCCAACGACTTATTTCTTCGTGATTCATGATGGTCAAGGTACTGTCTATGCAACGGAAACGGCAAGTGGTGAGGATCTAGCCTTATCTCCAACGCAAAATGCTGATTTACAGAATAATTTTGCTAGCATTGTTAACGAACAAGCTGAAAGTTCATCGGCAACTTCAGAATCACAAGCAAATATTACTTTCAATGACGGGACAACTGTGTCTGAATCATAATTAATTGAGACGACAGCAGACAAAAATACATTTTTAGAACAAGATTAAGAATCGCTCATCTACCAAATTTATCAGGCTCTATGTCAAATAGCGTGAAAAATCGTAAAATCGATCTAAAGAGTTTGTGAAATATAGCTTGTGAATCTGATGATTTTGTCAGACTCGCAAGCTTTTTTTAGTTAGTAGGTTCATAAAACTAGCGTTTATATGTTTGCGATTGAATAGTTGTAGACGTATTCTGAAAAAATAATTCAATGAATTACCATAGCCATATGCCGTACGGCCAATTTGTTTAATGCGACGATTAATGCCTTCAATACGTCCGTTAGAAGGTGTTTGTAAAAAGGCATTTCTGATACTTTTTAGATTTTTCTTGTAGGTTAAAATCACCTGGTCCATTGCTGAGTGATTGGGCTTGTATTGCGATAAAATTACTGAAAATTCATCAAACGAACGAGATCGTTGCGCACGTAAGACGGCTTGGTATATTTTATAATCTTGTTTGAATTTTGGTGATAGACCAAAGATAAGTTGTAGAGCATCTTGTGGATATAGGTACTCATTAATTCCTTTGAACCATCGTGGTTGCGTTGTGTCTATCTTTGACTGGTCTGTAATAAAGAATTGCCAGTTAGATTTTAGTAGTTTATATACACGACTACGCTTATTATTAATTGTTCGTTGTAGTGTGATACGTGTGGATTGTACAGCCTTCATGGCTAATTGAATGATATGAAAACGATCAATGATAATTTGAGCGTTAGGAAACATCACCCGTAAGGGTGCGCTATAATTAGCGTTCATATCAGTAACGACGTATTGTACACGTTGACGATTAGATAGGTCGTAGTTAGATAAATACCTACGAATATCTATACTGGTACGGGTTGGAAAAATCTCAATTAAATCACTCGTCGTGCCATTTATCATTTCAAAACCGTAATGATGCTTTGCATAGAGTACTTCATCAACACAAATGACCGTAGGTAATGATTTTGTATAATTCGTACGATATGCTTTAGCGGCATGATGCAGTAGTCGATTAACTTTGCTGTGTGATATATGCAAAATGTAAGCAATATCTTTTTCGGAAATATCACGTTTTGCTAAATCAATAATTTGATGTAACAATGGCCGTGAGATAGTTGAATTGGACATAAAATCTTTTGATTGTGCTATAAATGTGTTTTTACAACGTAGACATTGATAACGTTGCTTGGTTAACAATAAAATTTGTTGATAACCGTTTGCTGTGGGTAATTTGTATGATGCAGTATCGGTACCAGCCAGATAAAAATGTCCCGACAATAAGAAACCACATTGCGGACAATGCTCTGGAACTGTCGTTAACGTTGCGCGATAGCGTAAGATTTGGTGTTGATCATGACCTATGGTCATTAATTCATTAAAATCACCGTTATCAGAAATTAAAAATTTAATGTTTTTGTCTGTTAAACCAACTGAATTTAGGATAGAATCATTAATGGACATCAATAAATACCTCGTATCTGTTTTTTTCGTCGATTACATTTTACGCCGGTATATTATTGGTGTCTTTTTATATTTGTGAAAAAGGCGAAATAAAAAGCGTGAAATTTTTAGTTTCACGCTAGAAAGTATAGAGCCATTTATCAATGAGGTAGATGGGCGATTTTTTTTAATCCGTTATAAGTAATTTGTGATACACTTACTTTTAGTAGGTAAAACAAAGAAAGAGATGTGACAAATGAAAACGGCAAGATATGATATTCATCATTTAACAATGCGTGTTGTAGATGAAGAACGAACACGTGTCTTTTATGAAAAGGTTTTGGGTTTAGTTGATGTCTCATCAGATGAAAACCATATTGATTATGCATTCCGAGCAGGTGAAACACCGTTTCTAACAATGTTATTAAATGGTAAAGCACAAACTGTTGCTCAAACAGGACTGTATCATGTTGCGTTATTATTTCCAAACGCAGCAGAATTAGCTTCGTTGTTACATCGTTTGCTAACGTTACAGATTCCGGTTGGCGCAGGTGATCATACAGTCAGTGAGGCACTGTATATTAATGACTTTGAAGGAAATGGTATTGAACTTTATCATGATCGGGATGCAGCAGGTTGGCAGTGGACAGATGGACAGGTAAAAATGGGCACTGATGAAGTTGATGCTGATGCGCTACTAGCTAAAAAAACACATGGATGGTCAGAATTTCCGGTGGGGATGAAAATTGGTCACTTGCATTTTATGGGTAATGACTTAGATGTAGCTGATCATTTCTTTTTAGATTTTTTACAGATGGATTTAGTGACTGATATGCGGCCGGGTGCTAATTTTTATTCGAATAATCATTATCACCACCATCATGCGGTTAATCTATGGCAAAGTCGCCATAGTGAGCGCCGACATCTCGATGAGGCTGGCCTAGTTGGTTGGCAGGTGATTGTCGACGAAAAGTACTTTGCGCTGTTAACACAACGTGCAGAACAGATGCCAGGTTTAATTGAAAATTCTCATGATCAAATCGTCATTGTTGATCCAATGGGTTCGACATTAACCATCAGCCATGAATAGTAGAGATTACCCACACTTCTCACGACTACAGTGATGAGTGTGGGATTTTTAATTAGAAAATTTGGCGATAACATCAGAAACTAGTTATTTGTGTATTAAAATGGTATAAAATATATTATCATGCATTTTTAATTTAATGTTCAAGGAGGTGATAATGTGAGTATTTTCAGAAAGTTGAGTTGGTATTTTAAAAAGGAATGGCGAATTTATGTCGTTGGTGTACTAGGGTTAGTACTAACGGCTGTCTTTGGTATTTTTCCACCTTGGATTATCGGACATCTTGTTGATTTAATTCGTGAAGAAAAGCTGACGGCTGATTATTTATTTCTACTATTAGGTGGGCTGGTAGCAGTTGCGATTATCCAGTACATCGCACGTTATATGTGGCGTAATGCAATTTGGGGTGAAGCGGCAAAATTAGAGTCATTATTACGACACCGTATTTTTTGGCATTATATGCAAATGGATACAGCTTTTTTCCAGCGATATCGTACAGGTGATTTGATGGCACATGCGACAAATGATTTATCAGCTATTCAACGAGTTGCTGGTGGCGGTATTCTGCAATTTGCAGACTCATTGATAACGGGTGGCACAACTTTGATTGCTATGATGTTAGTTGTTGACTGGCGGCTGACCTTGATTGCTATCTTACCATTGCCATTATTGGCAGTTATGGCGCGTACACTTGGTAACAAGATGCATATTGCTTTTAAAAAATCACAAGCAGCATTTTCACGATTGAATAATAAAGCACAGGAAAGCATTAGTGGTGTCAAAGTTATCAAAAGCTTTGGGCAAGAAACGGAAGATATACAAGATTTTAATCAACAGATTGATGACACGATTACGATTAATCAACACGTGAATAAACTAGATGCCTTATTTGATCCGATTACAACGATGATTATGGCTATTTCATATGTTGTTACCATTATTTATGGTGGTCATTTAGTAAATACTTCGGTGATTACTTTAGGCGCATTGGTTTCTTTTGTTTCTTATTTATCAATGCTTGTTTGGCCAATGTTTGCTTTGGGTATGTTATTTAATACTTTAGAACGTGGTAATGCAAGCTATGACCGAATTGAAGCGATTATGGCAGAAAAAAGTAGCATTATTGAGCCTGAAGATGCTGTGAATAAAACGCCGGAAGGAAATGTCAATTATCAAGTTGCATCATTCACCTTTCCGGGGGCAATAGCCCCGGCGTTAACAAATATTAATTTCAATATTTCAGCTGGTAAAACGTTAGGTTTGGTTGGGTCAGTTGGATCTGGAAAAAGTACGATTATTCGTTTGTTATTACGAGAATTTGATAATTATCAAGGTGCCATAACGTTTAATACATTAGACATTCGCCAGTATCAGCTGGATGCCTATATGCCGGCAATTGGGTACGTCCCCCAGGAAACGTATTTGTTTTCTGACACCGTTCGTGAGAATATTCGTTTTGCACGTCCAAATGCAACGCAAGCTGAAGTTGAGGAATCTGCTTATAAAAGCGATTTAGCAGAACAGGTAGATAATATGCCGGAAGGTTATGATACACCAGTTGGTGAAGAAGGTATTTCATTGTCGGGTGGTCAACGACAACGACTAGCCATTGCCCGTGCATTATTGATTGACCCTGAGCTACTGATTTTGGATGATGCATTGTCAGCGGTGGATGCTGAAACGGAAACAGCAATTTTACAGACACTACGTCAGGAGCGGCAAAATAAGACGACCATTATTGCTTCACATCGTTTAAGTTCGGTGATGGGTGCTGATGAGATATTGGTTATGCAAGATGGTCAAATTATTGAAAGAGGAACGCATGATTCATTGATCTCACAAAATGGTTGGTATGCAAAAACATTTGCTTTGCAAGCTTTAGCAGTTGAAGGGGAGGTATGAGATGGCGAAAAAAAGTGAATCTGTCTGGGCACATAGCATCCCTCTAAAACAACAAGTACACATTATCAAGCGCTTATTTTTGTTTGCCAAGCCGTTTAAATGGTACTTTTACTGGTCAATTATTTTTTCAGCAGTTGTTAGTGTTATTAATATTTTGTTGCCTAAAATTATCCAAATATACTTTGATAATTATTTGGCCAAACATCAAGCAACAATGGGAATCATTTGGTTCTTTGCTGGATTATATTTATTTGGGATGATTGTTCGAGCAATCACTGAATTTGGTGAAACGTACTTGTATAGTATGGGTGCTGAATATATGTTGGAAGATACACGACGAATTTTATTCAAAAAATTACATCAGTTGGGGATGCGTTACTTTGATCAAGTACCAAGCGGATCGATTTTATCACGATTAACAAACGATACCATGGCATTTCAGAATTTTTGGCAATTATTTAGCAGTTTGATTATTGCTGTATTTTCGATGGTTACAGCATTCTTCGCAATGTTTACCACGGACAAAGAAATTGCCCTATGGTTAACTATTTTTTGGCCGTTTTTAGGCCTTATTATTTGGTATTACCAAAAATACAGTTCAAGGGTCTATCGTCGCATGCGTGAAAAATTGAGCGCACTTAATAATAAATTGGCTGAATCAATTAATGGTATCAGTGTTATTCAAGAATTTCGACAAGAGACGCGAGTTGATGATGAATTTCAAGCGGTAAACAATGAGTATTTGGCGACTCGAAAGGCAATGATACGTGTTAATTCTCTATTGTTAGGACCGATCATCAACTTGTTTTATGCCTTGGGAACAGTGGTTGTATTAGGTGTTTTTGGTGTTCATGGGTTACATTCTTATGTTGCTGCCGGTGTGGTCTATGCATTTGTCACATATCTAGAGAATTTTTATAATCCAATGGGACAAGTTATGGAGGGGTTTAGTGACTTTCAAGATGGTATCGTGGCTGGAGCCAGAGTATTAAGAATCGTTGATGAACAAACTTTTGCACCACAACAGCATGAACAAGCTAACGCAACTTTAACATTGGGAAAAATTGAGTTTCGGCACGTCACTTTTTCTTATGATGGTAAACAGCCAATTTTAAAGGATGTGTCATTTATCGCTGAACCAGGTCAAACGATTGCTTTAGTTGGTCAGACAGGAAGTGGTAAGACGTCGATTATTAATATATTAATGCGCTTCTATGAATTTGGCTCTGGTGAAATTTTATTGGATGACCGAGATATCAGAGATTATCCAATGACGGAATTGCGTTCTAAAATGGGACTAGTGTTGCAGGAGCCGTTTATGTTTTATGGCACGATTAAATCAAATATTAGGTTATTTAACGAACAAATAACCGATGAACAAATAAAAGAAGCGGCTAAATTTGTTAGTGCAGATACATTCATCGATAAATTGCCGGCCAAATATGATGAGAAAGTGATTGAACGAGGAGCGAGTTACTCAACTGGCGAAAAACAATTGATTGCTTTTGCTCGGACGATTGCAGCAAATCCGAAAATTTTAATTTTGGATGAGGCAACTGCCAATATTGATACAGAAACTGAACAGTTGATTCAACAAAGTCTGGCGAGAATGCAGGATGGACGAACAACAATCGCTATTGCGCACCGTTTATCAACCATTCAGCATGCTGATACCATATTGGTTTTGCATCAAGGAGAAATTGTTGAGCGTGGCACAAATGATGAACTCATGAAACAGCGCGGCGTATATTATGACATGATTCAAAAACAAAATATGGCTCATTAGTTGTGAAAGACGCTACCATTCGCTTACTTTTAATTAGGTTTAATCATTAGACTTTATAATGAAAGTTATGATAGGCTTTGAGCGTAGAACGATTATCCAATTTAGAAAAAACTTTTAAGAGTAATGACGATCAGGTTCTATTCAGTAGTGTGCAAGTTATCGCTTAAATACTTTTGTTTGTAGGAAGAAGGATATTATGACATCAATTTATGATTTTACGGAAACTGAAATGAACGGGAAAGAAATCAATTTAAAAGATTATGCTGACAAAGTTGTCATTATTGTTAATACCGCAAGTAAGTGTGGTTTAGCGCCTCAGCTTGAAGGATTGGAAGAATTATACAAGAAATATCAGGAGGATGGACTAGTTGTATTAGGTTTGCCTTCAAATCAATTTAAACAAGAGTTAGATACAGATGAGGAAACTAGTGATTACTGCCAAGTGCATTATGGGGTCACGTTTCCAATGACAAAACGGGTTATGGTTAATGGCAAAGATGAAGATGAATTATTTGCGTATTTAAAAAATATGTCAGGTAATGGTTCAATCAAATGGAATTACACAAAGTTTTTGATTGGACGTGATGGTCAACTAATTCATCGTTATGCACCGATTACTACCCCTGAAAAAATGGAAAAGGATATCGTTACCGCATTGGGTGTGCAAGTGTAAGTGGTACATTGTGATTTTTAAAACAAACACACTCCCTTTTTATAAAATATAATTTAAAATATGTAAGCGTTTTTATGTTAATTAATTCACATTTAACCTTGTTGTAATCACGTTTCCTAAAAAGTGGACTTTTATTGTTTCACTTTTAGGGATACTTACTATTGCACAGTTTTAAATTTGGGAATAAAATGTAGTTATTCATGAGAGATATATTTCATGAAATGATGATTTTAGTATTTATTTTAAATGATTTATGTTTTTGGGGGTATTAACATGAAGGCAGCAGTATGGCATGGCGTAAAGGATATTCGTGTTGAAGATGTAGACTTGAAGCCAGCAAAGAACAATGAAGTCGTTATTCGTGTTGCATATGCAGGAATCTGTGGTAGTGACTTGCATGAATACTTAGAGGGACCAGTTTTTATTCCAGTTGATAAGGTTGACGAATTGACTGGTGGTGAAGCACCACTAACAATGGGACATGAATTCTCAGGTGTCATTGAATCAGTTGGTAAGGATGTTAAGAACTACAAAGTTGGTGATCATGTATCTGTTAACCCAACTGTGACACATGGTGAATCACCAGATGATGTGGATGTTTATGATGGCTACAGTTTCATCGGTCTAAGTTGCGACGGTGGTTTTGCTGCCCATGTTAACGTACCAGAAGGTAACCTATATGCATTACCAGAAGAATTCCCACTAAAGTTAGCTGCAACAATTGAGCCAACTGCCGTTGCTGTACAAGCGGTTAAAGAGGGTGGCTTGAAGTTTGGTCAAAAGGTTGCCATCTTCGGTGCCGGACCAATCGGTGTGTTAGTTGCCGCAGCTGCAAAGGCTGCCGGTGCTACCAAGATCGTTGCTATTGATCTATCAGCTGTTCGATTGGAAAAGGCATTAGCCATGGGAGCAACTGATGTTGTGAACCCTGGTGAAGTTGATGATGCCGTTGCAGCTGTCCGCGAAATCTTGGGTGGTGGTGCAGATGTATCATTTGAAGTTGCTGGTGTACAACCAACCTTTGAGCAAGCAATCGATGTAACAAAGGCTCGTGGAACGGCAGTAATCGTTTCAATCTTTGCTCACCCAATCTCATTTGACCCAATGCAATTAATGAATGCTGGTGTTAAGTTGACATCAACGATTGCATACTCACGTGAGACCTTCCAACAAACAGTTGATCTTGTTAGCTCAGGTCAAATTAATGTTGAGCCAGTTATTACGGATATTATTGGTTTGGATGACGTCGTTGAAAAGGGATTTGATCGCCTATCAACAGATAAGTCACAAGCTAAGATTTTGATTGACCTAACTAAGGAAGATTAATCAGATTAAATTTTAAGTAAAAGTAAGTACGTATCGACCTGATACGTACTTTTTTGCTAACCAATTAACTTATTAAAAATAAGCATTTACAACTTTCAAAAAGTAAGCTAAACTAGTATTAATGAATTAATTGTTGTACATACGAAAGAAATTTAAGGGGAATTAATATGACAAAATATGGTGTAATTGTTGGATCACTTCGTAAGAACTCATACTCATTGGGTGTTGCAGAAGCATTGGTTGCTGGTTTGCCTGAAGATGCTGAAGTAACATACTTGGACATTTCAAAGTTACCTTTGTATAACCAAGATTATGATGAAGCTTCACCTGCTGAATACACGGAATTCCGTGAAGCAGTTAAGGCTCAAGATGCATTTATTATTGTCACGCCAGAACACAACCGTAGTGTTCCAGCTGCATTGAAGAATGCATTGGATGTTGCATCACGTCCATGGGGACAAAGCGTTTGGGCAGGTAAGCCAGTATTGCCAGCTTCACAATCAATTTCTGGCATTGCTGGTGTGGCTGCACACCACGTATTGCGTAACTCATTGGACTTCTTGGATATGAAGATCATGCACCAACCTGAGTTGTTCATTGGTAACACAATGGAACTTGCTGATGAAAACGGTAAGATCACTAACGAGGGTACTAAGGAATTCTTGGCTGGTGTTGGGGCACAATTTGCTGATTTTGCAACAAAGTAAGCGACTAAGTTTTCAAATATAAACGATTAAGCCAGTTATATTTAAAGTAACTGGCTTTTTATTTTGCTTATTTTATTATATGGTTGTGAGTAGAACTTATTTGAAGGAGCAGAAAATGAAGAAAAAGTGGTTATTTACACTGAGTATTGTGTTATTAGGTGTTGTGATGCGATCAACATTTACAACCATACCAGTGGTTATTGATAATGTTGCGCATTCATTTGGGCTACCTGTCAGTCAACTTGGTATACTGACAACCTTGCCATTATTAACTTTTGCGATTTTTTCGCCAACAACAAGTTATTTCACGCGTCGTTTTGGCATGGAAAAGACCTTGTTAGTTGCTTTGTTACTTGTACTATTTGGATCGCTGCTACGTGTTGCTAGTGCATCAATGTTATTTGTCGGCACAATTTTAGTTGGTTCGGGAATTGCCTTTATCAACGTTTTGTTGCCAGCGACATTGGTTAAATTTACTCCTAATAAAATTGGTGCTTACACGTCATTATATAGTACAACCATGACATTAATGACCGCAATTTTTCAAATCATTGCAGTACCAATTACCAAGGCATTTAGTTGGCAAATGTTGGTATTATTCTTGTCGGTCATTGTTTTCTTAGTGGTGGTAACTTGGGTGTTACATATGGCTATAAATGTTGACACATCTGTTAATCAACGGATCCATACGGTTAACAATAAGCCAGATCAGGTGCATCCATGGCGTAATAAATATGCATGGGCGATGTTAGTCATGGCTGGTATTCAGTCAGCAGTTTTTTATACAAGTATTGCTTGGATACCAACGGTTGCACAACGTACCGGATTAACAGCAACGCAGTCAGGTTGGGTCATTGGGGTCATGTCACTAATTGGTATTCCAGCATCAATGTGGGTACCAAGTTTCTTAGAACGGGCAAACTATAAGCAACGTGTGCGCTTTATGACTGGTGCGACAGTATTGTGGTTAATTGCAATCATTATGATGTATAACACGCAGGCAGGTCTAGTTTGGTGGTTAATTGTGACTAGCTTTATCGGGTTAGGCGGAACGGCTGTCTTTGTCTACATGGTAACATCATACGCAATCAGAACTCGCAATCCATTGGAAAGTTCAGCGTTATCAGGTATGGCACAAACGGGTGGTTATTTAATTGCTGCGGGAGCCCCTTGGGCGTATGGCGTGTTGTTTGCGCAACTTAACAGTTGGTTCTTACAAACAACGGTTATGGTTATTGCAATTTTGATTTTTATTGGTCTTATGTGGTTTGTCGAACGGAATCAAACTATTTTTGAATAGTTATTTAGGAGCGCGTTACACACCGGCTTCAAACTTTTGGAGCGCGTTTATGCTATATGAGCTACAGGATTATAATTTATATAATTTTAGTAAACAAGGTTGGGACATTTTTTGTTCCAACTTCTTTTTTTAAAAACGAATAAAACCTCGTCTAAGTTTTGGAAAAGTTATTGATATAATAAGCTCTACCAGTAATGAAATGGGGATAAATATGGTGGCAACGAATTTAGAAGTACACAACTTAATGACAGTAGATGATTTCATGTCGTTTAAAAATAATGATTTTAAGCATTTACAACAAGATTTTAAGCATTTGCAACAAGATGTTGCCTCTTTAAAACATGAAAGTATGCATTATAATGATGAGATTTCTGATTTAAAAAGTGATGTACAACTTTTAAAAGGTAGCGTAACAGAATTACAGGTGGACGTTCGTTATTTAAAACGCGATGTCAGTGATCTGAAACAAGATGTTCAAGAATTAAAATTAGATATGGCGGAAGTCAAAGTGGGGCTGAAAACAATCGTTGCAGATATGCGATTTTTTAAATGGTTAATTGGGGTTAGCGTAGCGCTGCCAAGTATAATCTGGATGGTTCAACAGTTGTGCCGTCTTATTGGGTGCCCGATTGATTGATTGCCTACAATTAATAAACTAGTATAATAGGAATCAGAATGCTAAAGATAATGAGAGAAATAATATGAGTCATACAATCATGCCTGTTCGTTTGGGAC
The DNA here is from genome assembly GCF_051903945.1 of Weissella paramesenteroides. GTDB lineage: Bacteria > Bacillota > Bacilli > Lactobacillales > Lactobacillaceae > Weissella > Weissella paramesenteroides_A. The sequence goes on from NZ_CP192268.1 coordinate 249,160, forward strand.
AAAAACTGACGGGTCAGGTAATCGATGTTCTCTATAATGGTTTTGGTGTTGTGATGTTGGATGATTATGCGATTCACATGGCAAATGCTTTTCCTGATGAGACAGTCACTTTTGAAATAACACAAGTTAATCGAAAGTTTGCCCGTGCAGAGGTGATTGATGTCGTAGACCCATCACCAGACCGTTTGGAAGCTGGTAAGGATTATCTACTAGATGTCGGAATTGCGCCATACATTAACTTACGTTATGAAGCACAACTAAAGTTAAAGCAATTCCAAGTGGAAAAATTTTATGCAGCAGCGGGTATTGATGCAAATATTGCACCAACAATAGGTATGGAGAATCCAACGCATTACCGCAATAAAACTGTGGTACCCATCAAACGTGATGGCGATAAGCTAGTGACAGGGTTCATTAAACGACGAACACCAGGAGAAATTCTTCCTTTAAGTGATTACTATGTTAATGATCCTGTTATTGATCAAACAATTGGAACAGTTCGCGACATTTTAAATGCACACCATATTTCCGTATTTAGCGATGAGACACAGCAGGGTGAAATGCGCTACATCATGGTGCGCCGTGGTTATTATAGTCATGAATTAATGGTTGTTTTAGTCGCGCAAACGGCAACTATTAAAGATGAAATGGCTATCGCAAACGAAATTGCAGCAATTGTGCCGGGAATTCGTAGCGTTGTTTTGAATCACAATCCAAGAGCCTTGCATTTGTTAATGTCTGGTGATAATCGGACATTATGGGGGTCAGATGCTATTCATGATACCTTGCTTGGCATTGAATTTGAAATTGGGCCAAACTCGTTTTATCAAGTAAATCCACAAACAACAGAAGTGCTGTATGCCTTAGCTGCTAGAAAAGCAGAACTAAAGTCAACGGATACAGTCATTGATGCTTATTCAGGTATAGGAACGATTGGGTTAACAGTTGCTAGTCAAGTAAAGCAGGTGTTAGGGGTTGAGGTAATTGAACGTGCGGTGATTGATGCGCAGAAAAATGTGATGAATAATCAAGTAAAAAATGCCACGTTTATTACCGCAGATGCGCCAGCACAGATGCATCGATGGCAGCAGGAAGGGTTACATGCTAATGTTATTTTTGTTGATCCACCTCGTCGAGGGTTGACCAATGAATTACTCGATGCAGTAACTGAAATGCGACCAGATCGTTTTGTTTATGTGTCATGCAATCCAGCAACAATGGCAAGAGATGCGAAGTACTTAATTGAACAAGGCTTTCATATTAAAGGGGATGTTCAACCATTGGATCAATTCCCACAAACTGCCCATGTTGAAGTTGTGACCGTTTTTGAACCGAATAATTAAAAGAGAGCGCGCGATAAATTGCGTTACATTGAGACTACATACTGTTGGAACGCGTTTATGCTATCAAACTAAATTGATACACTTATAATTAAGCTACTTTTAGCAGAAAAGGTTGGAACATTTTCTTGTGTTCCAACCTTTTTGTGTTAAAAGTATATTAATTGATGTATTTTTAATGGCGTTGTACGATCAAGGCGCTATTTTGTGCTAAAACATCTTGGTAATAGGCAACGCTATAAGAATTTTCTGGTAATTTTGCTAGGTAATTTTTGATTGGAGATAATAACGTATCATCTTCACTAAGTAGACATAATAGTCCATCTGTTTTTAGGACCATTAGTAGTGATTTAACAACTGCTTCAACATCAGTAGTTGGCATTTTTTCATCTAATTGAAAAATAGCTGCACCAACAGGGCGTGTTGGATCTAGGTAGGTGGGAATATTGGCAAAGTTTTTGCTGATTAAATCAACACGTTCGTTTAAACCACTCAAAAATAAAGAAGCTGCCACATCATCAATTTCAGCTTTTGCATCTGAAAAAGCTAGTACTTTGCCAGTATCTCCAATGCGACTAGCTAAGAATCGTGTAATGTCACCATGACGAATTGTTGCATCGATGGCTAAATCACCAGGAGTGAGATATTCATTGAGTGATATTTGAACTAGATTTTGGATTGAGCGCATTTTCGAAAACCTCTCGTGTACGATATTTAAAAATTACTTCTTTTGACATGATTAATAAGAAAGTTCCTAGACCAAAACCTGCCAGAACATCTGAAAAATAGTGGACACCCAAGTAGACGCGACTAACGGGGATGGCAATGACTAGTCCAGATAATAATGTCATAAAGGCATAGCGTAGGTTGTCTTCAGATTTTAGATAGTAGTGGACTAAAACGATTAAAGAACCATATAAAAGAATGGCGTTTAGTGCATGACCCGACGGAAACGAGTAACCTGATTGTTCAATCACATGATAAATTGCCGGACGTGGTCGGTGAAAAATATGTTTAAATAGTGACATCACACCTAAGCCAAAGACGCCAACATTAACCACCATAAACACAGCGACATCTACTTTTCGAATTAACAAAGCAATAATTGTCGTTACCACCATCACTAAAGCTGTCCACTTTGTATTGCCAGCACGGGTGATATTCCGAAAAAACCAAGATCTTTCTGGTGTTAATGGTTCACGAAGGTAACGGAATCCAAATTGATCTAGCCAGTGAATATAACCATAGTCGTTTACATAGCCAATAGCCAGGACAATAAAAATGATTAACCCAGTAAAAGCTATAGCTAATTGTAGATAATCAAATTTTCTGAGATGTCTCATTTGAATTCCTCCTTCTTAATTCTTTCTCATTTAATTAGTTTAGCACAAAATGTTCCGAAAATATGAATAATAATTGATGGTCTTAATCCTTGCTGAATATTGAAAGCTCGGTCTTTTTTTGATAAAGTAAGACTATTAAAGTGAGGTTATCAATCATGGCATATCAACACAAATTAGTAGAGAAAAAATGGCAACATTTTTGGGATGAACATCAGACATTTAAAACATCAAATGTCTCTGATAAAGAAAAGTTTTTTGCAATGGACATGTTTCCGTTTCCATCTGGTCAAGGGCTACACGTTGGTCATCCAGAAGGTTATACTGCAACAGACATTGTGTCACGTATGAAACGTATGCAGGGCTACAATGTCTTACATCCGATGGGATTTGATGCTTTTGGTTTGCCAACTGAGGAATATGCCATTAAAACTGGTGAAGATCCAAAGACAGTGACGGCCAAGAATGTTAAGACATTCCGTCATCAAATGAAGTCACTTGGCTTGTCTTACGATTGGTCACGTGAAGTTAATACAACTGATCCAAAATACTATAAATGGACCCAGTGGATTTTCGAACAATTGTACAAAAAAGGTTTAGCTTATGAAGATGAAATCATGGTTAACTGGGCACCAGACTACAATGGTGGTACCGTTGTTGCTAATGAGGAAATCATTGATGGTAAGACTGAGCGTGGCGGTTATCCAGTATATCGTGTGCCAATGCGCCAATGGGCATTGAAGATTACGGCTTATGCAGATCGTTTAATTGATGATTTGGATGATTTGGACTGGCCAGAGGCGATTAAGGAACAACAACGTCATTGGATCGGACGTTCAATTGGTGCATCAGCCAAGTTTAAAGTTCAAGATTTTGATGATGAGATAGAAGTTTTTACAACACGTGCGGACACTTTGTTTGGTGCAACGTATCTTGTATTGGCTCCTGAGCACAAATTAGTTGATAAGATTGTCAGTGCAGATCAAAAAGCTGCTGTTGATGCCTTTAAGAAGGAAATTGCTTCTAAGTCAGATTTGGAACGTACAGATTTGAATAAAGACAAGGCTGGTGTATTCACTGGTGCCTATGCAATCAATCCGGTCAATGGTGAGGCACTGCCTATCTGGATTGGTGATTATGTCTTGGCTTCATATGGAACAGGTGCCATTATGGCGGTTGCTGCACATGATACTCGTGACTATGATTTTGCTACGAAGTATGACCTACCAATTCGTCCAGTTATTGAAGGTGGAGATGTTACTAAAGAAGCTTATACTGGCGATGGTAAGCATATCAATTCTGATTTCCTAGATGGCTTGGGTAAAGAAGAAGCTATTACGAAGATGATCGATTGGCTTGAAGAACACCATGCTGGTCATAAGAAGGTTAACTATCGTTTGCGGGATTGGATTTTCTCACGTCAACGTTATTGGGGTGAACCTATTCCAGTCATTCATTGGGAAGATGGTGAGCAAACACTAGTTCCTGAATCAGAATTACCATTACGTTTACCAGAAGTTGATAACATCATGCCTTCTGGTACAGGTGAGTCACCGTTGGTCAATGTTGATGATTGGGTCAATGTTGTTGATGAAAATGGTCGTAAAGGTAAGCGTGAGACTAACACGATGCCACAGTGGGCTGGGTCATCATGGTACTACCTACGTTACATGGATCCACATAATGATCAAGAAATTGTTTCTCCAGAAGCTGAAGCATACTGGCGGAATGTTGACTTGTACATCGGTGGTGCAGAACATGCAGTGCTACATTTGTTGTATGCACGTTTCTGGCACAAAGTATTGTATGACCTTGGTGTTGTGCACACGAAAGAACCTTTCCAAAGATTGGCTAATCAAGGGATGATTCTTGGTGAAAACCATGAAAAGATGTCAAAGTCAAAGGGAAACGTTGTTAATCCAGATGATGTGGTTGAAGAGTATGGTGCCGATACATTGCGTTTGTATGAAATGTTTATGGGGCCTTTGGATCAATCAATTGCCTGGTCTGAAGAAGGTCTGGCTGGGTCACGTCGTTGGCTAGAACGTGTTTGGCGCTTGTTCATTGATGATGATGATAAACTACGTGATCACATTACAACCATTAACGATCATAAGCTAGATAAAATCTATAACGAAACTGTTAAGAAGGTCACTGAAGATTATGAGAACTTGCGCTTTAATACAGCAATTTCTCAAATGATGATTTTCGTCAATGAAGCCTATAAGCAAGATAGTTTGTCAGTGCAATATGTCGAAGGATTTATTAAATTACTTAACCCAATTGCACCTCATATGACAGAAGAATTGTGGAGCTTCTTGCATGCGGATGAATCAGTTGCCTATGCAGAGTGGCCAACTTATGATGAGTCAGCACTAGTTGCTGATGAAATTGAACTTATTCTCCAAGTGAATGGTAAGTTACGTGGTCATGTGACTGTTGCCGCTGATGCTGATCGTGATGCAATTACTGCTGCAGCAATGCAAAATGAAAATGTGCAAAAGCAACTAGACGGCTCAGAGCCTAAAAAGGTTATTGTTGTACCTGGTAAGTTAGTTAACTTTGTGGTATAAAAACAAGCAAAGAAAATTAATCCGTTAAATTAGAATAAGCGATACTATAGGTACGTTTTAGTCTGAGCATATGGTAGTCAGTTGAAACATAAGTGTCTATTGTATACAAATAAGGCCGCTGATCTAATCATTTTAATTTGATAGATTGGCGGTCTTATTTATGTTCTCAAAAAACTGAAGGGAGAATTAGCATGACAAAAAAAGTGTTAATGACTGTCGAAAATTTGAGTATGGGTGGCTTGAAGCGTGCAGCAACTGTTGTTGGTAATGCAATTTCAGATTTTGCTGATGTTGCATTTTATCAATTGGCGGATGTACCAAGTTACTATGATCTCAAAGGAGAGTTAATTCCGGCTGTGCATCCAGTTATGCCAGAAAATGGTGCTAAGCCTTTGGAAAAATATGCGCAACAAATGTCAGACTTAGCGGATGTTATCTTACAACATGATATTGATGTGCTGATTTTAAATGCGGGTATTTTAGCAAGTTTTATTCCTTATTTAAAGGAACGTGCGCCAAGAGTCAAAATGATTGCGTGGATGCATAATAACATTCAAACTTATTTTAACCAGTATTATCGAGAGATGCGGCCGGAATTTGTTGCAGGTATTAAGGCTGCAGATGCCGTTGTTGCTTTGACTGAGTCTGATCTACAAGGTTTTCAAACGGTGACCGATAAAGCACTAAAAATTTGGAATCCGGTGACGATGCCAATTCAAGGACGTGCAAATCTAACGAAAAAGGTGATTGCTTTTACTGGGCGCATCGCGATTCAACATAAGGGAATTGATATCTTGCTACATTTAGCGAAACGGTTACCTGATGATTGGCATATCGCCATTGCTGGTGAAGGATTGCCTAAGGATATGGCAGCGTTTAAACGGTTGATTAAAGTTAACGATGTTGCAGATAAGATTGTTTATCGTGGTGGTTTACGTGATGAAGCACTGTCGGATCATTATCGTGAGGCATCTATTTTCTTAGCCACATCACGATGGGAAGGTTTGCCATTAGTTTTGGTAGAAGCGATGTCTTTCGGGCTACCGATTGTTTCAACGGACAATACGGGAGCTGTGGAAATTTTAGATGGTGGCATCTATGGTGAACTAGCAAAACAAGATGTTGATTCATTGTGGTATCGCTTAGAACCAGTCATTCAAAGTATTGAAATGCGTGAAACCTTAGCAACAAAATCATTAGAACGAGCACAAAGTTTTGCGATAGCGCCAATCTTAAAACAGTGGGCAGCGCTAATAAATTAACAGTTGACCCATTATTTGTAGATGGTGTGTGAAAAACATCTACAAACAATGGGTTTTCTTGTGTATAATAATGTATTAGGTTGTCATTGGCGCTATAGTTCAACAGGATAGAACAAGGACCTCCTAAGTCTTAGATCACAGTTCGAGTCTGTGTAGCGTCATCGAATTATTAGGAAGGGGAAGTAGCATGGCTGACGATAAATCACACCAATCACAAAATGGCTCGTCAACGTCGCCATTTCGGCGTGATATTAGTTTCGAAGAATTAAATCAATTACTGAATGGTAAAAAAATTGATGAAATTTTTGAAGAACGCCATGATAAAACATCCTCTGAGGATAGTATCACGGAAGATAACGTTCTCTCTGATCAGAAAGTGACAGAGGTGAAGGTTCGACCAAATGGTGTTTCGACATTTAAGGTACATGAAGTGCCAGACACGGTCATAGAAAAAACGAATATGGTAACACCTACAGTTGTAGATGCTACTAATACAGCACAAACACCAACTGCTATTCCTGCGCAAGAACTGGTTGAGAGCGAAGAGCCAACAGCGGATATTGAAACTGAAGAAACGGAGATGGCTGCTAAGTCTCGTATGCTTCGCGGTTCAGCTTGGATGACTATTGGTAATCTTGCATCGAGGTTGTTGGGTGCATTGTACATTATTCCGTGGATTGCGATGATTGGTAATGTTTATTATAATCTTGCCAATTCGTTGTTCTCACAAGGTTATCAAATATACAGTGTTGCTTTGTTAATATCAACAGCTGGACTACCAAATGTCTTAGCTCGTTTAGTGGCAGAGTATAGTGCCTCCAAGCAATATGATGCTGTCCGACATGTCTTTAGACAAGCCATTAATTTGGGGGTGATTCTAGGAATTGGTGTCGGTGCCATTCTCTATTTATTGGCAGGCCTTTTGTCTCAAGGTGATCCAAATGTCGTACGCGTGATTCATGCGTTGTCTGCGGCCGTGGTAATTATTCCAATTCTATCTATGTTACGAGGCTACGTACAGGGATTTGAATTTATGGGTCTATCAGCTTGGTCGCAGTTTGTTGAACAATTAGTGCGTGTTATCTATATGTTAGCAATGACCTATTGGATTATGATTGGACACCATGGAAATTGGATAGATGCAACTGTTCAGTCAACGTTTGCAGCATTTTGGGGTGCATTAGCCGGTATCCTAGTGCTGTTATTAGGCATTGTCATGCGACGTCGTTTCTTTGCAGAACAACGTAAACATGCTGTTAGAACACGTCATTTTGATGCACGAGCTGTCTTGATGAAAATGGCTCGTCAGTCTGTACCAGTTATTTTTGCGGGATCTGCCATTTCACTAGTGCAAGTGTTTGATCAGTACACATTCTTTAGAATTATACGGGCCTTTACGGATATTTCTAACGGCGCAATGCAAGCAATGTATGCGCAATTCGCCTTTAATTCTAATAAGTTAGTGATGTTGGTTGTCTCATTAGCGGTTGGTATGGCGGAAACGGCTTTGCCAATGTTAGCTCGAGCAAGGGAAATAGGTGACCGTGAAAATATTGGTCGGCAAATTCAATTCGCATTAAAGTTGTTAGCGTTTGTTATGGTGCCTGCAGTTTTGGGAATGGTTGCGATTGCGCGCCCACTGTATGTGTTGTTCTATCGCACATCAGATTTGACGAATGGTACCTTGATTTTGCAGTTTGCTAGTTATTCAGCAATTTTCCTGAGTTTGTATATGGTCGTATTAGCCATTTATCAAGGATTGGGTCGGTTGCGTTACACAGTGAGATTGCTGATTTTTATATTTGCAGTTAAGATTGTTTTGCAAGTACCATTAACAATTTGGTTACAGGGGATGGGACCATTGGTATCAACGACGATTGCTTTCTTATTGGGTATGATCGTTGCTATTCGTCACTTAGCAAGTTTGTATCATATTGACTGGGCATCATTTAATGACACCTTTGTAATTATTTTATTCTGGAGCTTATTGATGTATGCTGTGGTTGCGCCAATTTCATATACAATCGGATTGTTTACGCCAGATACTAAGTTATGGCAGTTACTGAATTTAGCTATTTCTGGTGGTGTTGGTGCGGCGATTTATGGCATTGCAGTACTTAAAACACATGTTGGAGAAGCCGTATTAGGTCCACGTGCGACCTGGCTAGCGCATAAATTACATTTAAAGTAATATAATGATTAGGATAAAGTTGAACTCAATGATTGAGCTCAACTTTTTTTAAATTAAGAATGTGGATAAGTCTGTGCAAAACCCTGAATTTCTGTGGATAAATGGTGGAAAAAGGTGGAAATACTGTGGCTTTTTCCACTGGTACGGTCTAATTTAACATAAAATAAACAGCATTTTTTTACAAAAGACGGAAAAATCGCATGATAGAGATTGTTTTATAAGTCATTCTGATATTTTTAAATGTGGAAAACTATATTATTCAGTACTTTTTCAAAATTTAAGTTGGATAGCGTATAATTCAAAGTAATAGATAAGAAGATAAGGAAATGGGTTAACTATGACACGTTCATTTAAAGAATTAACAACAGAACAATTTGAGTCATTTGCACAAACACACCCTGCTGGTAGTTATCTGCAAACAGCAGCACAATCGCGTTTATTGGCTCGTCGTGGCTGGCAAACAAGTTTGGTCGGTTTAGTTGAAGAAAATCAAGTGGTTGCAGCTGCTGTGTTAGCATGGATACCTGTTCGAATGGGAAACATGTTCCAAATTGATGGTGGCATGCTAATTGATTTTAGTGATCAAGATTTGGTGGCGGCGTTTGTGGATGGCGTGATGGCATTTGCGAAAGAGCACCGTGGTTTATTTTTGCGGATAATGCCAAATGCGATTTACCGACGTTTTGACGATGAAGGCCAGCAAATTGGGGATACAGAAAGTACAGTGATCGATGCCTTAACAAGAATTGGTTTTGAGCATACGCCTGCTACCAAAGGGTGGACAACAAATTCTTCACCATCATGGCAATATGTTAAGTCATTACAACCAATCCTAGACGCTCAAGATACGACAAAAGCTTTACGGGCATCTTTTGGTAAAGATGGCAAGTACTACTTAAAGAAAACCGATCAATTTGGCATCAAAGTTCGTCGCCTAGAAAAAGCTGATTTACTTGACTTCAAAGCATTGACGCAAGATACAGCTAATCGGCTAAATTATCATGATAAAGATTTAGATTTTTATCAAACTGTTTTTGATGAATATGGTGATGATGCCTATTTTGTATTTGCAGAAATGAATTTTCCTGCGTATATTAAGGGACAGCAGCAGGCACGTGATCACTTAGCTGAAGTTGTGGCTAATCTTGATGCACGAATTGCTGAGAAACCTAACTATAAAAAATTAAAGCGTCAACGTGCAGAATATGCAGATCAGCATAAGCAACATGAAAAGCGTATCACGCAGGCAAAAATGGCGCATGAACAGGCAGGTAAAGATGTGGTAACCATTGCGGGTGCTTTGTTCTTAGCGACTGCTAATGAAATGATTTATTTGTACTCAGGTACGTATGATGAATACAAGAATTTTTATGGACCATACGCAGTGCAAGAGTATGCCTTTGAACAAGCACTAAAACGCCAAATTCCACATTATAATTTTTATGGTATTTCAGGTGTGTTCGATGGTTCTGATGGTGTCTTAGGCTTCAAGCGAGGGTTTGCAGGTCATGCAGAAGAAAAGGTCGGTACATTCGTTCGCCCAATTAATGGTCCTAAGTATGCTATCTATCATTTCTTGAAAAAGATTTTAGCACGCGGTTAATTGAGAATTAGCATTATAGTAATTAAAAAGCCGTCATCGTCCGATTTTTGGATGATGACGGCTTTTGTGTTTCGCTATTCTATAGCGATTAAATGGACATTACTTGCTCCAGATATTGTTTGGATTTTCTGCATTAAGAAGGTCAAAGTTTTTGTCATTTGACTAATATCTAGTGAAATAACAATGCTGGCAACATTGTGGATGGGCATATTTTGATTGATTGTTAGTATACTAGCGCCAGATTCAGAAGTTAGTTGTAACACTTGTGCCAATAAACCACTTTTGTCTTCAAGTAAGAACGAGATAACAGCTTTACGATGGCCAATATTTTCATCAGGTAAAAATACTAAATCCTTATATTTGTAAAATGTTCCTCGACTGATGCTGACTTTTTTTACCGCTTCACTGACTTGTGTGACAACCCCTTTTTCTAATAATTGGCGTGCCTCAATGACTTTGCCAAAAGAATCTGGCAAGATTGAACTGTCAACGATATAATACTTCTCCACGGGATGTTACCTCACTTTGTAGTCCACTTTTATCAATTTTCACTGGTAAAATTTGCCATTGTGGGAATGTTTTTTGGGCTTTGGCTACCAGTGTGTTTGCGGATTGTTTATTTGGCATAATGGCCATCAACGTTGATCCGCTGCCACTAATATACATCGTACCATAGTTACTTTCGGTTAGCTGCTTGGCTTGTTCATATTCAGGAATTAGTTTTGCTCGATAAGGCTCATGAATGAGGTCATGACACGTTTGTTGCAATAAGTTCGCATCGCCGATTTCTAATGCTTTGGTCATCATTGCACAACGACTGATCTGATGAATTGCGGTTGCGTAGCTCATTGTTTTTGGTAAAACTGAACGTGCTTCATGTGTACTAATAGGATAGTTTGGTACGAAAGCGATAAATTGTAGTTCATCAGAGACCTCATATTGGCTAATGACAGGTTCGCCATAATCATCCAAAAATGACATACAGAGCCCACCATAGACTGAGGGTGTCACGTTATCTGGGTGACCTTCCATTTCAATGGCTAATTTTAATAGTTGTTCTGTTGAGATAGCATCGTCAAACCAAATACTTGCTGCTTTAAGTCCAGCAACAATACAAACAGCAGAACTACCTAATCCACGAGCAACTGGTACTTGACTAGCAATGGTTATTTTTAGATTAGGGAATGGTTCTTGAAGAAATTCACAACCTTTAAGAAATGCTTGATAGACTAGATTGTTTTCATTTTGATATTCAACTTCACAGCCGCTGATTTCTAGAGGTTTGTTACTTTCTTCAAAATAAAATTCTGAATATAAAGAAATTGCTAATCCCATACAGTCAAAACCAACACCAAGGTTTGCGCTAGTAGCAGGTACTTTGATTTTAAACATGAAAAATTACCTCCGCTTGTTGTTTAACATAAGCTTGCATTTTTTCTGATGAGACAATATTTTTGTAACGTATTGGTAAATCATGTAATTGTGCAATATTTTGGGGAATTGGTGTGTTTGTATATTCGGCAAGTCGTTGCACGAGTTCGAAACTGTCGGTTATACCTTCAATATCTGGTAGAACCGCTGGCGCAGTCGTTTCGATAAATTTATACGGACTTGCCGTTGATAATAAGACCATCGGTGTCTGATCTTGTTGCTGATATTTGCGCATCACATGATAACCAGCAGCTGTATGAGGGTCCATTAAATAGCCTTGTTCTTCATAAACATTTTTGATTGCTGTTTGGATATCGTTATCACTACTGAATCCACAGTAGAAATCATTTTGTAAGTTTTGTAAAAGCTCATCCGAAATTTGGTAGCGTCCTGTTGTTTCTAGTTGAGTCATTAGCTGGCTAATGTAGGTACTATCAAGTCCTGATTTGTAATACAGTAGACGTTCTAAATTACTAGATACTTGAATATCCATACTAGGTGCGACAGTATGTAAAAATGGTCGCTGCCGGTCATAAATTCCAGTTTCAAAAAAATCTGTCAAAACATTATTCGCATTAGAAGCGACAATTAATTTTTTAATAGGTAACCCTAATAACTTTGCGTAGTAGCCAGCCAAAACATCACCAAAATTTCCAGTAGGAACCGTAAAATTGACCGAGTCACCTAGCGTAATATGCCCTTGGGTGACTAGTTGCTGATAGGCAGAAAAATAGTAGACAACTTGGGGTGCTAAGCGTCCAATATTGATTGAATTTGCGCTAGAGAGGTGCAGGTTACTATCTAAACTTTCTTTAAATGATGTGTTGCTAAAAATAGCTTTGACCTGACGTTGGGCATCATCAAAGTTACCAGTGATAGCGGCAACCTTTGTGTTTGTACCAGTGGTTGTTAACATTTGTTTTTCTTGGATAGCGCTAACGCCCCCATTAGGATAAAAAACCGCAATGCCAATATTATCAGTATTTTTAAAACCTTCTAGGGCAGCCTTGCCCGTGTCACCACTTGTGGCGGTTAACACGAGACTGTGTTCATTGTCTCCTAAGGAAAACTTCATCAAATGAGGTAAAAGTTGCAGCCCAATATCTTTAAATGCGCTGGTTGGTCCATGCCAAAGTTCTAAAATATGCCAATCGTTAATTGTATGAAGTGGTGTAATTTTGGCAGTATCGAACTTTTGATTGTAGGCGTTTTTAATGGCTAGAATAAGTTCCGTTGTGGTGAAGTCTGGTAGTAGTAGTTGTAGTATTTCCTTAGCAAGGTCTCGATAATCTAGCAACAATAACTTAGAAAGGTTTATTTTTTTCTGGCCAAGTTTTGGATCCACGAATAGTCCATAATCATCAGCAAGTCCTTGCTTTACAGCAGTTTTAACTGAAACTGGTTGCTGATGGCCTCTAGTACTAACAAATCTTTTTTTCATTTGATTTCTCTCCTTGCCTTTTTGTACCTATCATGATAATATGTTCACCATTAAAAGACAAGTGTTTACTTAAAATAAACAAATTCTTGGAGGTGGGTTAGTTTGAATATTGCAATTTTAGGATTTGGTACAGTTGGAACAGGTGTATTTAATATTATTAAAAAGGTATATCATCTAACCGAAAATCTTCATGTGAAATATGTTTTTGTCAGAGAAAATAAAAAAGATCAGTTGGCGGAAACAACTGCGAGTTTTGATGAAATTGTTAATGACCCAGAGATTGAGGTGGTAGTTGAAGTCTTAGGTGGTCTAGAACCTGCGCATCAGTACATTTTATCTGCGTTGCAACACCATAAACATGTCATTACTGCTAATAAAGCTGTGATTGCCTGCTATTTGGAGGAGTTCACTAAAGTTGCTACTGAAAATCAGGTGCATTTTTATTTTGAATCAAGTGTGGGTGGTGGTACGCCTTGGATTTCAGAAATAGAGCGTGCTGCGCGTGTCGATGATGTTGATCGTATCCAAGGTATCTTCAACGGAACGAGTAATTTTATTCTTGACCGAATGAAGCAAAGTGGAGCTACATTTGATGATGTACTTGGACAAGCGCAAGAGCTTGGTTATGCTGAAGCTGACCCTAGTGCGGATATTGATGGGTGGGACATCGCTAATAAACTATGTATAAGTTGTGATATTGCTTATGATTGTTTTGTGTCACCACGTCAGGATTTGCCTGTGTTTGGGATTCGAAATATTACGGCGGCGGATATTAGTACATTTGCTCGTCAGGGATACACAGTGAAGTTAATGGGTAAGAGTCATCAAATAGGGACTGCTTTTGATTATGTAGTCGAGCCAACCTTGTATCCAAGTTATACTTTTGAAGCTAATACGCATGAAAATTATAATTTAATTTCCTTGCATGGCCAAACGGTTGGTGAATTAAGGTTCATTGGTCAGGGGGCAGGCCAGTTACCAACTGCAAATGCTATTATTCAAGATGTTTTGGATATTATGCAGCATCGAGATCATTTAGAACGTGGTTTTGAACGTCGTTTAACGCTTCAGGCCAACCTGAGTAAGGGTGACTATTTGCTTAGATCAACGATTAATTTTCAGTGGTTGTTTAGTAATTATGATATGCGTAAAGTTGGTGAGTATGTGTTAATTCATCAAATTCCGGTTGGTCTAATGCATAGTTTGATGAAAAATATCCAGGAAAAAGATCCACATGCTTGGATGGTTAGTGTAGCTGCCATTTCTAATGAAGGTGTCGTACAAAATGCGATTTTAAATTAAAAAATGGTTTGGGCGTAACTGTTGTAGACTCAAAAAGTCATCAATCTACCGATTTAAAGTCGGTGAATTGATGACCTTGCTGTAATGAAATACTGTTTGAGTAGATTGTGTACTTATTTTTTAAAAAAGCCAAAATGCCAAAGAATCATTGTAATGATTACCATCAAAATGATTGTAATAATAACGGTATAAAGCCAACCACCAGCAGCATGCGTGAAAGGTAAAGCAACGTTTTGACCAAAGAAGCCGGAAACAATGGTGGGCATCGTTAAAACGATTGAGGAAACCGTTAATAATTTCATGGTCCAATTTAAGTTCGCATTTGCAACGTTATCAAATGCGTTCGCGACACTACTCGTTACCTCTTGAGACAATTTTCCGGTATCTAAAGCTTGCTGCAGTTCAACTGCAACATCATCGATACGTTCAAGTTGTTTTGTGTTTAAATGTTGACGATCATGTATTTGCAGTGCGTTTAATAAGGCATGATCTGTTTGTAATGAATTGATAAGATAAATTAAATCAGTCTGTAGCGACATGAGTTGATTAATTGCTGGTTGGGTTGGCTTGGTTGATTTAATCGTACTTTGAATAGATAATCGTTTACGATTGATGGTCAAAATTGACTTCATAAATTCACTAGACAATGATTCTGTGAGACCTAAGATAACATCAATTGGTTGTGCAAGCTGTGTTTCAGCTAATTTCATTAAGTGATTGGTGGCATAGTTGGTCTCTTTACGTGTGAATAAATAAAGAACAGATTGGTCGATTGTGTATAAAAAACTAATTGGTTCAGTGGTTGCTCGGTTTGACGTAGGTGTCACAATATCAAATATCATTAAATTGTATCGATTGATATCATCATATTCCATTCTGGCACTTTCATAAGGATCGATGGCATAGTCGATTAATTCGTTAGGGATGCCATGCTTATCAACTAGCATGGCTCGATCTTCAGGTGTCATTTCACCAACTTGGTACACTGTGAATTTAGAAAATAATTTTTGCTCTTTTATCATAGAATCTACTTTCTCACTAGAATATATGTATAGTTAATTATAATAAGTATAACGAAATAATTAATACAATTTTAGCAAAAAAAGATTGGAACATTTTCTTTTGTTCCAATCTTTTATTAGTCAATATTAATTTTAAGAAATCTGTGTGCCGGCCTCTAGGGTGTTATCTAATTTAAAAATGCTTTCAATATCGATGATGACATATGCAGCGCGAGGGAAACGTTCATAAAGACTAGCGGGAATATTCTCCTTAGCCAAGGCATCATCTTGATGAATATGAACCGGTCCTTCAAATCGGAATCCTTTTTGTGCTGGACGATCAGCAACAGCAACGGCTGCACGACCATTAACAGTTAAGTTATGGAAAGCATGACGGAATGTGTGCTCAAAATAGGCTAAATGAGAATCATCCAAAACATGGAGGGATCCCTTTGGGCCGACTTTAGGCATCCCGTTTTCATCGGCGGTAGCTAAGAAAGGTAACTGTTCGCTAAGCATTTGTTTCATTTCTTCTGTTAATTTAGCCATGTTAAATCCTCTTTTCAATTATTACTTACTAATTATAAGAGTAATGATTTTTAAAATCAAATTTCTTGACCTATAAATAATGATGGTTGACGAATAGTATAAATATCGGTATACTTGAAAAGTTATCGATAACAAAAATGGAGGAAATAATTATGGCAGTTAGATCACCATATAATTCATGGGCCCGTCGTCGTCCAGTTTCACACGACTACTCAAAGAAAGTTCGTAGTGCTGAAATTGTTAACATTCAACAATGGGCTAAAGGTAAAGCTGAATTAGAATCAAAGTAATTTGGCATTATTTAGTTATGAAATGAGAGCGTTCCAAAAGTCTTAAGCCTTTTGGAACGCGTTTAAGAAGACTAGCGTAGATATACGTTAGTCTTTTTTTATGTAGAATTTCTCATGGGTTGTTATAATGAAAGCAATTGATAAGTAAATGAGGTGGCGTGTGATATGGCAAGTAAGTATCCAACAGCAGAATTAATTGGGATCGTCATGGTTCAAAATAATAGTGGTCAATATGAACCCAAAGAAAGCCAACTTGATGCCAATGCATTTCATAGCTGGCGGATTGGTAAACATACAAAAGGCAAATTGGGAGCTCCGGGGCAGTTATTTCTCACCGAAAATAATTTAATTGTGATGTTAGTTGCAATTGAATCACTGGCTTTCAAAAATCGTCATGATATAACACCGATGGCACGCTTTTTAACAACTCTAGTTCCCGATAAAGTAAAAATGCAAGTGTTAACAAGCTATCAACATGATAAAAAGTCAGTGAATTAAGGTAATGCTTTTTTAAGATTTTCAGGGTACACTGATAGCTACAGAATGTTTTTTGTCAATTTATAGGGGGAATATTAATATGACAACAGCAGAGTTTGGTGTCGTTGGCTTAGCCGTTATGGGCCGTAATTTAGCTTTAAATGTGGCTTCACGAGGTTATAAGGTGGCTTTGTATAATCGAACATCCGGACGTACAGATGATTTGGTTGAGAAACATCCTGATTCAGGATTTGTGCCAAGTTATTCAATTGAGGAATTTGTGGCTTCTATCCAAAAACCACGACGGATTTTATTGATGGTAAAGGCTGGTGCCGGAACCGATGCGGTCATCGAAGAACTGTTACCCTATCTAGATAAGGGTGATATTTTAATCGATGGTGGTAATACTTTCTTTGAGGATACCATTCGTCGTTCTAATAAATTAGAAAAGTCAGGCATTAATTTCATTGGTATGGGTGTTTCTGGTGGTGAGCTAGGTGCTTTACAGGGACCATCAATGATGCCTGGTGGTCAACGTGAGGCTTACGATTTGGTAGAACCGATTTTGAAAGAAATTGCCGCCAAGGCCCCAGAAGATGGCAAGCCAACCGTAACCTACATTGGGCCAAATGGTGCCGGTCACTACGTAAAAATGGTACACAATGGTATCGAGTATGGTGATATGCAACTAATTGCTGAATCATATGACATTTTAAAGCGTGTGCTAAAGTTAGACAAAGATGGATTGGCTAAGACATTTGCAGACTGGAATAAGGGCGAGCTAGACTCATATCTTATTGAAATTACTGCGGATATTTTGACGCGTGATGATGATCTCGGTTCAGGTAAGCCAATGGTTGATATGATTTTAGATCGTGCAGGCAATAAGGGAACTGGTAAGTGGTCATCACAATCAGCTTTGGAAGTTGGTGCGCCACAGTCTTTGATTACAGAATCCGTCTATGCTCGTTATATTTCAGCATTAAAGACAGATCGTTTAGCAGCAGCTGATGTCCTAGTTGGTCCAGATTATGACTTTGATGGTGATGTTGCGGCTACTGTTGAGGACATTCGTCAGGCACTTTATTTTGGTAAGGTCATGTCATATGCACAGGGATTTGACCAATTACGCATGGCATCAGATCATTACGATTGGTCACTGCCATTTGGCGAATTAGCACAGTTATGGCGTGCAGGAGCAATCATTCGTGCACAGTTCTTGCAACGCATCACCGATGCTTACGATGAAAAGCCAGACTTACACAACTTGTTATTAGCACCTTACTTTAAGCAAATTGCCGAATCATATCAAGCATCTGCTCGTCGTGTGATTGCTCTGGCGACAGCAGCTGGGGTACCAGTACCATCATTATCAGCTGCAGTAGCGTACTATGATTCATATCGTTCACCAGTTTTGCCAGCTAACCTTATTCAGGCACAGCGTGACTATTTCGGGGCACATACTTATGAGCGTGTTGATAAGCCAGCAGGCGAAATGTACCATTATTCATGGTATGACGAAGCATAAATTAATAAACAATAAGAAACGATATTGTTTTGCAGTTTAAAGTATGCTAGTATTTATCTAGCGAAAGTAAAAAACGTACATTAATTGAGGAGAGTCCATAAAATGTTTGATTTTATTAACAATAATAATAATAATCGTTTGAACTCAACACAATTAGTGATTGGGCGTTTTTACAACGCTTAAACTGTGAGAACATACGAAGCAGTCAACCAATTACTAAATTGGATGACTGCTTTTTTTGTTGAAATTTTGAATTAGGAGAATATTTATGCCGCAGAAAGTTGAATTAAAACGCTCGATGGGAATTTGGTCTGGGTTGTCATTGGTGATTGGAACAGTCATTGGATCAGGAATCTTCTTTAAACAAGCTGGTGTCCTGCAAACGGCTGGCTCATCAACATTGGGGCTGTTAGCCTGGCTGACTGGCGGTATTATTACATTAGCTGCCGGATTAACAATTGCTGAAATTGGTGCCCGTTTACCGAAGACAGGTGGCTTATATAGCTATATTGAGTCACTATATGGACCGGTTGCTGGATTTTTAACTGGTTGGATGCAGGTGGTTATTTATGCTCCGGCCGTTATTGCTTCGATTGCAGGTTATGCAGCATTTCTGACAGCTAACTTTCTTGGTCTACCAACAAGTTCAGCAACTTGGATCGCCGTTATTTATGTTGCTTTTATTGCGGGTATTAACCTTTTTGAGAATCGTGTTGCTGCGAGTTTCCAAGTCATTACAACATCGATTAAACTAATTCCTATTGCTATTTTAATTATTTATGGTTTATTCTTTGGCAAGGTTAATGCACTAGGTCAAACCGTTTCAGACACTGTTTCGCATGGTGGCGGTTTTGGTATGGCGATTCTTGCAACTTTGTTTGCTTATGATGGTTGGATCCTCTTGGCAAATATTGCTGGTGAATTAAAAAATCCACGTCGTGATTTGCCACGATCAATTGTTGGCGGTGTTAGTTTGATTGTGGTTGCTTATGTCGGTGTTTCATTTGGTGTTTATCATGCTTTACCATCTGATCGAATCGTGGCATTACAGAATAATGCGACATTCGCGGTTGTTCGAGCAGCCTTTGGTGATTTTGGTGGTCGTGCCCTAAGTATTGCTATTATTATCTCGATGTTAGGTACGTTGAATGGTAAGATGATTTCCTTTCCGCGAATGGCCTATGCCATGTCACTTGATGGATTGTTCCCGAAATATTTATCGAAACTAACTCGTAAAACACAAGAACCAACAAACGCCATTTTAACGGTTGCGTTAATGACGATTGCTTTAGCAATTGTTTACACGAATGGTGTTGATCGCTTATCAGATATTGCTATTTTTACAATTTGGATTTTTTATACTGCAGCGTTCTTTGGTGTCTTTATTTTACGGCATAAGACACTTGATAAAAGTGTTGACCCGGCAACGCTATTCAAAACACCGTTATTCCCAATTACGCCATTAGTGGCCATTGTTGGTGCACTATTTGTGATTGGTTCAACGGTTATCAATGATTTTTCAGGGGCAGTCATTTCAATTATTTTAGTTCTTATTGGATTGCCTGTGTTCTACTATTACCATCATAAGCGACAACAACAGTAGTGCGCTATATTGTCACTTCTCATAAAACGCGGTACACTGGCTTTATTAGATTTTGATTAGAGGTCGAGTGATATGTCGTGGACAATGCAAGCAAAGCAGTATGAGACGGATTTAATTAATGATTTAAATCAAATTATCCGAATCCCTTCAGTTTTGGATTCGAAAACACAAACACCACAAACGCCTTTCGGAATTGATATGGTTCGGGCACTATCTAAAATGGAAGAACTAGCTAATCGAGATGGGTTCCGCTATGGACGAGTTGACAATATGGTGACGTGGATTGAATTTGGACCCGCTGATGCGTCAGAAACATTAGGGATATTAACGCACATTGATGTTGTGCCAGCTGGTGATGGCTGGTTACGTCAGCCATTTAATCCGGAAATTTTAGATGGTTTATATTTTGGGCGTGGTGCGGCAGATATGAAAGCGGATTTGATGTCTGCCTATTACGCCTTAAAGATGCTTGCTGATCAAGGGCGAAAGTTGCAACGAAAAGTTCGATTAATTATTGGTACTGATGAAGAAAATGGGTGGCGTGATATGCCACGTTATCTTGCGCAAGAAGGTGAACCAACATTTGGCTTTTCGCCGGATGGTGCTTTTCCGGTCGTTAATGGTGAAAAAGCGTTTCAGACTGTGCAACTACGGTTTCCCAGTGTTTCGGAAGGACCATATATTCTTGAGCGTTTCATGTCAGGCAACCGAGCAAATGTTGTGCCCGGAGAAGCAAAGGCTAGAATCAATGTACCTCAGGGAATGGTGATTGCCGAAGATTTTGCGAATTTCTTAAATCAATTGCCATTCTTAGAGGGTAATGTGCAGCAGGCTGGTGAAACAGTACGGTTAACATTATTTGGTGTGCAAGCCCATGGTGCATATCCAGCTGATGGCAAAAATGCAGGTACTTATTTAGCCCAATTTTTACAACAATATCCATTTGGTGGGGATGCTCATGCTTTTTTGAACTTTTTGGGGACAACAGTTCATCAGGATATTTATGCAAAAAATTTGGGACTCGCTTATCATGATAAAGAAATGGGTGATTT
Organism: Weissella paramesenteroides; assembly: GCF_051903945.1. Lineage (GTDB taxonomy): Bacteria > Bacillota > Bacilli > Lactobacillales > Lactobacillaceae > Weissella > Weissella paramesenteroides_A. The sequence continues at coordinate 270,143 of NZ_CP192268.1, forward strand.
AACATTAAATGTTGGGGTAATGCGATACAGTCATCATGGTCAGGGAGTGATACTGCTAAACTTCCGGTATCCCAAAGGTGTTAACATCCAAGCGATTGTTACACAAGTACAACGACATTTGGGGGACCTAATGGCTGATGTCACGGTTGTTCAAGCTGGTATGCCACCGCATCTGGTTGCCGCTGATGATGAGTTGGTAAAGACACTTTCGGATGTCTATGCTGAACAAACGGGACAATATTTACCACCTAGAACTTCAAATGGGGGATCGTATGCTAGGTTATTAAAGCGAGGCGTGGCATTTGGTGGTCAATTCCCCGATGTTAAAGTTACCAGTCATCAAGCCAATGAATTTACGCCGGTGGCTAATTTAACGCGCGCCATGGCAATATTTGCTGAGTCGATCTGGCGTCTTTGTCGATAATATTAATATATTTTTAGTTAAAAGGTTGGCGCATTTTTTGTGCCAACTTTTTTAGCGAATAACAGTTAAGACAAAAATATTTGGTGATAACTGGTAAAATAGTAGCAAGAACTAGTGATATTGGAGGCAACAAATGGCGTTAGAATTATTATTTGGCCGATCAAGCGCCGATCATGAATTGGCATTATTGCAGCGAGTTCAGCAGGTTTTAGCGGCAGATGAACAAGCGCAAGTATTTTATATTGTCCCAAATCATATCAAATTTGAAACAGAAATAAATGTTCTAACAAGATTAGCAACATTATCAGGACGCCATGGTGCGGCGATTGCTGTACCTAATGTGTCGGTTTTTTCATTAAGTCGTTTAGCATGGTACTACATGCAAAATGATCCAATTTATCAACAAGCTAATCTATCACAAAACGGATTAACAATGTTGGTGCAAACATTATTACAACAACATAAGACAGAATTGAAGTTGTATGGTAATTTATTAACCAAACAGGGATTTATTGGACAATTTACGACACAATTATTGGAGTTAAAACAATCTGGTTTATCATGGGATGATGTGACAGATATTGCTGATAAATTAACAAGTCAAGAGACTTTACAGATGAAGTTATATGATTTAGCAACTATTGGTCAGTCATTGGAAGATGAATTAGCGCAACGTGGTCAGTATTTAAGTAGCGATTTATTATTGGCGTTAAAAGTGTATCTGGCGACAGAAAAAACAGACATTTCACACCATTATTTCTTTATCAATGATTATTCACAAATGACATCCCCTGAGCGCGGGTTGGTTGAAGCATTGATTACTTACGCAGGCGGTGTCACTATTGCCTTACCAGCAGATGATGGGTCAGCTAGTTTGACGGAAACAGCAATTTCTGAAAATGATTTATTTTATCGACCTAAGATTCTTGGGCGACAATTACGTGATGCTGCGGTGATGCACCAGATACCCGTGATAGCAAATACAATTGAGACGCAGCGTAAAATGAGCCCAGGTATGTTAGCTATTGAAGATTTCTGGATTAAATATGAGCAGCAAGGAATTATCCGTGATGCTTATGATGCGCATAAGGCAATTGAAATTTGGCAAACACACACCCGTTACCAGGAAGTAGAACAGATGGCGCGTTTGATTCGTCAAGAAGTCGCTGCCGGTAAACATCGATATCGTGATTATTTACTAATGACCCGTGATTTGGGTCAGTATGAAAATATCATGCCAGCAGTTTTTGCGCGTTATGAAATTCCGATGTTTATGGATTTGGACCGATCGATGTCAGCACATCCATTGGTTGCCTTTTTGGATAAACTATTACATTTAGCCCCAGCATACACAATGACTGATATTATGGGTCTCTTAAAAACGGAATTGTTAATACCAGATGGTGTCTTATTGGCGGATTACCGTGAAGCCCTTGCGGAAACTGAGAATTATGTGTTGGCAAAAAACGTTGCTGGTTGGCAGTGGACTGATAAAACCCCTTGGCAATATGATCGTCAAGCATTAACAAGCGATGATGAGGTGACTCGTGAACGTGTTGCTGGTAAAGATGCGCAGTTAGCCATGATTCATGATCAAATTAGTCAGATAGTTGCACCATTTTTACATCGTTTGCAGCAAGCACCAACTGCTCGTGACATGGCACGTGAATTATATAATTTTATAACGCAAATCGGCATTCAAAAGCGCCTAATTAACTGGCGAGATAATGCTATTGAACACGGTGATTTATGGTCTGCACAACAACCGGAACAAGTTTGGCGCGTTTTTATTAGCATTTTGGATGATTTTGTCCAGGTATTTGATTCAGAAGTCATGACACTGGAGACGCTCCAAGATGTTTTTACGTCTGCTTTTGATAGTGCCAAGTATGCTGGCATTCCAGCAACGATGGATCAAGTACACATTTCTGAGAGTGGTATTGTGCAACGGACGGGGTACGAAACAGTTATTGTATTCGGTGCGACAAATCACAATTTACCAGCTGTCACCCGTATTAAAGCAATCTTGCATGATGGTGACCGAGCAATACTACAACCAGCTTTGCCAGATAATGTTTTTTTGAAAGAAACTTCAGAACAACAAATGGCCCAAGAGTCTTTGTTGATGTATCGTGCAATGATGGTAGCGGACCAAAGGTTAATATGGACTTATGCAACAAGTGATGGGGATGGATCACAGCAACCATCAACCTATGTGACTCGTATCCAAAAGCAGTTCCAACTACCGTTAGTGCAATTTGACGCCTTACCAGATCCAATGAGTCATCGCGTTGATGATTATGTTGGGACACCAACAAGTACGATTGCACAAATTATTATCGCTAATCGGCAAGCGAAACAACGTGGGACGGTTGATGGACAGTTGAGCGGTGCTTGGCGAAACTTGATGGAACAAGTACAAAAAATAGCACCATATCAATTACAGCATTTGTTGGGTAGCTTACATTATCAAAATGAACCAGAAAAGTTACAACCAGTACTAGTAAATACGCTCTTTGGACATGACCTAAAGGCATCAATTTCACGTTTAGAAAGTTATTCACGTAACCCTTACGAATTTTTCTTACAATACGGGTTGCGACTACAGGAACGACAAGTATTACAATTAACGCCTGCTGAAAAAGGTACCTTGATGCATGCCATGTTGGAGCAACTTTTCCAAACATTGGTAACAAAACAACAAGTATTAGGAGCATTAACAGACGACCAATTACACCATCTAGAACAGGATATGTTACAAGGACTTCTGACAAGTGATGATCCAACATATGATATTTTTAATAGTTCATCACGGATGCGTTTCTTGACGCAACAACTGGCTATACAGGTTCATGAGACGATGATTAGTATGAAACGTGGGCAACTGCTTGACGGTGGAGTTTATACAATTGGTGTGGAAGCCGGGTTTGGTCTGCCACAAAGTCAATTAAAACCAGTCGAATATGATATGCCATTTGGTCGTGTTAAAGTCCGAGGAAAAGTTGATCGTTATGATTTAGTTGAAACGAATGCGGGCAACTTTTTGACGATTGTCGATTACAAATCAAGTAAACGTGTGTTTGATTATAGTAAAGCGTATGCCGGTCTAGAGTTGCAATTGATGACCTATTGGACAGCAATGTTAATGAATAAAGATGTTTTACCAACTGGTGAAATGGGTGGTGCGCTATTCTGGACGCTTCAGAATCCATGGATCAGCATGAATGATTTGACAGGTGATACATTACAACAGTTGCAATCGGCAGCTGATAAACAAGCCATTGAACAAGGTCGTTATCGGGGTGTTTTACGTACAAATGACGACTATATTTCTCGCTTAGAAAGTACACCCGATATTGTTGCACCATACGCTATTGATCGGAAAAAAGATAACTCGTTCAAGAAGACAGCGGATGTTGTTTCGGATGATACATTAGAGACTTTGCTACAATTCAATGAATACAAAATCAAAGATATTGCTGAACGAATTTTAGAAGGAACTTTTCCGCTATACCCATTCCGAGATGGTGCAGCAAGTACAGGATTAATGTATTCACCTTATAAACCAATTATGATGTTTGATGCCATGATGGGTAATCGTTATAACAATCTCGAAAAGTTATCGGTAAATGCAGCATTAGAGGCAATGTCACGATTTATTCAAAAACATCATCAGGAACCAGAGGAGGGTCAAAAATAATGAAATTTACTGATTCTCAATCAGCAGCCATTAAAACAAAGGGACGTAATGTGTTGGTATCAGCTTCTGCAGGTTCTGGGAAAACCCGTGTTTTGGTTGAGCGTGTGATGCAGCGACTATTGGCTGGTGAAAATGTTAATGAGTTTTTGATTGTTACGTTTACGGAAGCAGCCGCCAGTGAAATGAAAGACCGTTTAGAAAGTGCCATTCGTTCAGAACTTATAGCGAGCGTTGGTGAACAGCGACAACATCTTTTAAAACAGCTACGGTTATTAAATATTGCTAATATTTCAACCTTGCATGCGTTTGCGCTACGGTTAATTGAACAATATCACTATACAATTGACTTAGATCCACAGTTTCGATTGATGGATGATGCAGAACGTACTTTGGTTATGTTAGAGGTATACAATACTTTATTAGAAGAACAGTATGCTAATGATAATGAACAACATGCTTTCGCAACGTTCGCAGCGCAATTTACGACGAGTACAACAGATGATAGGGCGTTACAAGAAGCAACTTTCTCTCTGTATGATTTTGCGACTGCTCGTCCAGATACAGTTAACTGGCTGGATCATTTATCGGATTTATATCAGGTTGATCAGGACGATTTTACAAGCAGCCAATTTTATCAAGCGCAGTTAAAACCACAAATTTTAAAAGAATTACAGGGCATTGTTGATAGGTCTGCAATGTTGGTTGCACAAGCCCCAGATACGATGGATGAGGCGCCGGCAATTAATCGGTTATTAAATTTACAGGCTGATGAAACTGCCTATCAACAGGCATTAACATTGGTACAAAATGAAGCCAATGATTGGAATACTGTGCAACAAACTATCAGAAGCATTGATTTGATGAGTTGGGGAGTTGATACGCAGGGGAAACGCAAAAATTTCACAAAGAAACATGATCCTGCACTAAAAATTGCTTGGGATAGAGTTAAAGATGAACGTGAAGCGCTAAAGAAAAAATTTACAATACTACTGGAAAAATATTTTGTATTAGACCAAGCGGGTTTGGTGTTAGCGATTCAAGGTGCTGGTATGGTGATCGATCGTTTGGTGAGGTTAACGAAAGACTTTAGCACAGACTTCTTAACTGAAAAATTACGACGAAAAGTATTGGATTTTAATGATTTAGAGCATTTTGCCTTGCAGATTGTTAGTCAGGATAAGGTAAGGGCTGAATTGCAGGAACGTTACACTGAAATTATGGTTGACGAATACCAGGATACGAATCAATTACAGGAAGCGATTTTGCATGAGATTACTTCGGGTGACAACCTGTTCCAGGTTGGTGATATTAAGCAATCTATTTATAAATTTCGGCAAGCTGATCCAACGTTATTTGCTGGTAAACTTACAACATACCCGTCGGACGCAATTAGTGAGGTGATTACACTTCAAGAAAATTTCCGTTCACAACCCAATGTGACGAATTTTATTAATTATATTTTCGCGCAAGCTATGAGTCGTTCATTAGGAGACATTGAATATACTGGTGAAGCCGAACTGGTTGCCGGTGCAGATTATTATCCTGAGGAACTACCCAAAAAGGCAGAATTGTTGCTTTATTTAGATGATGCAAATCAAGATGAGTCACCCGTTGAGGAAGCAGTAGATGATGAAGCGGACACACTAGCTTTCGATGCACCTTATACCAAAGCAACTGGGCAAATTCGACTGACAGCATTGAAAATTCAAGAATTGATTCAATCAAAATTTGAAATTTTCGATCGTCAAGCGCAAAAGAAACGACCCGTCAATTACGGCGACATGACCATATTGGTACCAACGAAGGGACAAAATTTGGATGTCTTAGATATCTTTCGTGAAATGAATATTCCTATCATGATTGATGGAACTGAGAATTATTTCCAAACCACTGAAATTTCAGTGATTATGAGTTTCCTACAAGTAATTGATAATCCGCATCAGGATATTCCATTGGTAGCTGTATTACGTTCGCCATTGTATGATATTGGGGAAAACGGCTTGGCGCTTATTCGTGCACAAACACCAGAAGAAGATTTTTATACTGCAGTCAAGAATTTATCAAGTAACGAAGAAATCAATACGATTGTTGATATTTCACCAGCATTAGTGAAAAATACGCACACACAAGTACAACGTTTCCTAGCAGATTTAGCAGTATTTCGTGATTTGGCAGTGCAAAATCAAATTGTCACATTATTATGGGCTATCTATAATCGGACGGGTTGGTTGGATTATGTTGGTGGTTTGCCTTCAGGTGCGCAACGACAAGCAAATTTGCATGCACTATATGATCGTGCAGCAGCGTATCAAAAGAGTAGTTTTGTTGGTTTATATCAGTTTATTAATTACGTGACACAGTTGCAAAGCCATGATAAAGATTTAGGTGAAGCAGATGCCAATGTGGCGCAGGACAGTGTGTCCTTAATGACGATTCATCATTCTAAGGGATTGGAATTTCCAATTGTATTTCTATTAAATGCGACCCGTACAATGATCAGTCAAAGGGAAACGCAAGGAAGTATTATTCTCGATGCGCAAGCTGGCGGTGGGATGAATTATGTTGATTTACAACATCACTTGAAATTAATCACACCGCAACATGAGTATATTGCGCAAGTGAAACGGCAAAATGCATATGCTGAACAATTACGTGTCTTGTATGTTGCTTTAACCCGTGCTGAGCAACAATTATTTATCGTTGGTGCTTATGATAACATCGATAAATTATGGCAAACTTGGCAACAAAGTGCTGGTGTAACAGAGTGGATGTTACCAGATACAATTCGTCTCGCCGGTAAATCATTTATGGACTTGTTGGGGATGACCTTGATTCGTCATCCCCAAGCACCAAAACAATTTGCACCATTACGTGTTTATGATGTAAATGATGCCATGCAATTTGATGAGATACGGACAAAGGCACCTAAAAATGCGTTTGCATTTGAACTAGAAGTTATTAACACGCAGGATCTAATTAACCGTGTAGCAAATTATCAGCCACTTAGCGATGATATGAAATATACGCAGGATGTGACGGAAATGCCAGCAGAAGAAAATACTGATTGGCACTCTGTTCTCCAATTTACGTATCCCTATGAAACTGCGACACGAGCAACGGCCTATCAGTCTGTATCAGAAATTAAACGATTATTTGAAGATCCTGATTTGGTTGAAGGTCGGCAATTGCTGGACCGGCGTTTGGTGACGGATGATCTAGCTGGTTTACGTATGACTGATGAGGAATTACCTGAGCCAGATTTCATGCAAGAATCTGCGACTCGATTATCTTCGGCTGCCATTGGAACTGCAACTCATTTAGTGATGCAGCGCCTTGATCTCACCACAGGTCTCCCAACAGAAACAGTCATTAGAGCGCTCATTCAACAGCTAGTGAATGAAAAATTGATTGATGATAAAATTGCACCATTAATTTCGGTTGCTAAAATTGGTAGATTCTTTAATGACTCACCACTTGGGAAACAAATGATTCAACATGCGGATTCGTTACGACGAGAAGTCCCATTTTCATTGCTATTAGATGCTAAGCGGTTATATCGTGCATTTGATGGTGATGATAAAGTGTTGGTGCATGGAATTATTGACGGTTATTTTCAAGTAGATGATGAAATTTGGCTATTTGATTATAAAACAGATCATGTATCTCAACAGGCAGCAACGAATATTTTAACGAAACGCTATGCTGGACAATTAAATATCTATGCGCAAGCATTGGTAGCAATGGGGCTACCAATGCCTAAACGATTCATTTACGCAATTAATGCCGAAAAGTTAATTCGGTTATCATAAATGAATAATTGTTGTTACAGTGAGACTTCGGTCTTTTGGAACATGTTTAAAAGGCCAGCAGTCTACCAATTTGAAATTGGTAAACTGCTGGCCTTTAAAAATGCTCTAAATTATTTTTTTAAATGAAACGTATTTAATATTAAAGTCAAGCTGACAAAGAACATCATGATAACAAATACTGATGCAAAGAGGATTTTATAAGAACCGCTATCAATTAGTAGACCGCCATAAAGTGGGCCGATAGCTCGGCCTAAGGAAACAATCATTGTTAATAATCCTTGGGCATGTCCTTTGGCATTTGGATCACTAAGTTTGTCAATCCATGCCGGAATTTGTGGGCTAGCAAAAATTTCACCGATGGTTAAAATTATAAAACTAGCAATAAACATTGGATATGTTTTTGCTTGAATTAAGACTAAAAAGGATATGGCAAATAAAGTAGACCCACCTAAAACGGTCAATCGTAATGGCAGGTATACAATGATACGATTTAATAGACCTTGACCAAAAATGATGATAATACCGTTTAATGTCCATAAGAATGAATAATCTTTGGTTGTCATTCCCAAATCGGTCATGTGAGTTGCAATCACTGTTTCCCATAAAATATATGACATATAAAAAGCAAAGGCTAGACCTAAAATGGCATAGATAACAATTGGCGTTTTGAATGTACTTTTAGCAGCTCGTGCAGCTGCCCGTGCGCTTTGTTTGGCTAGCCCTTTTATATTGAAGTATTTAACAACTAGGGCAAAAAATACCAGATACATGATGGATGCACCACCAAACACATATTTAACACCGTAATCAAAAAGAAAACCAACAATTGCAGTGCCAGCAACGACACCGATATTCATGAATAAATACTGAAAATTAAAAATTTTTCGAGTATCGACAGATTGAATGGTTGCGGCGTAGGCATTCAATAGTGTATAAATCAGTCCATCGGCAAAGCCAAGTATTAGCATAAAAATCGCGAAGACTGGCCAACTATGCCAAAATGTGAGCATGAGTAAAGTGGCTAATGCGACACCGACAGAGAGGGTCATGGCCTTATATGGACTCCAGTGGTCAAAAAGGCGGCCGCCTAACCAATTACCAATCATCATCGTAACTGACAGACCCATGATAACCATACCAGATATGGTCATGCTTTGATGTAGTATGTTATGCATATAAAGCGTGGTGATGGGCCAAATTAGTGAGGCGCCAGTAGATTGAAAAAATGTTGTTATGTATAAAACGATTGCTTTAATTTCGATGTGCTGCGGTTTGAGCACATCGCCGTCTGTTGACGACTGCGTTATCATAAATCCTCCATAGATTGTGTAAATTAGTACAAATAAAAATTTTGACACCATATACTTTCAGGGGTACCTTTTGTATATGGTATTATGCGTGGAAATCGCATGCTTATCTGTTTTATCCTTAGAAAAGTTTAGCATAAATCGTGGGAATTGGTATACTTAAGGGAGATGAGTTTCAAATCTATACAGAATTATTGGGGAATAAAAAATGGCGATTAAGAAACCAGAATATATTTTAGCAATCGATCAAGGAACGACTGGTACACGAGCAATTGTGTTTAATCATAATGCACGGCGGGTGACATCGGTCGCGGTTCCAATGACGCCAGTTGTACCCAGCACTGGTTGGTTAGAGCAGCGTCCGTTAGATATTTGGCATGCCACGCAAACAGCTGTTGCTGATGCTTTGATCAATGCCGGTATTCGAGGGGACGAAATTAAGGCGTTGGGGATTGCAAACCAGCGTGAAACGACGATTATTTGGCATCGTAAAACAGGGCAACCAATTTATAATGCAATTAGTTGGTCATCAACGCAATCACAGGATATTGCACAGGAAATTGCCGATGATGCAAATAAGACGGAATTGATTCGCCAAAAAACGGGATTACCAGTGAGTGCTTATTTTTCAGCAACCAAAATTCGTTGGATTTTAGATAAAGTACCAGGGGCACAAGCGGCTGCAGAAAATGGTGACTTGGTATTTGGAACAGTTGATACGTGGTTAACTTGGCAGCTGACAGATGGTGCCGTTCATGCGACTGATGCGACGAATGCTGCCCGCACGATGCTATATAATATTCACACACAAGTTTGGGATGAAGAGTTATTAGCTATGTTCAACATTCCGCTAAGTATGTTACCTGAAGTTCACAATAGTAGTGAAGTTATTGGACAAACTAGTCCAATGGCATTCTTTGGTGGCCAAGTACCAATTGCTAGTGTGATTGGTGATCAAAACGCTTCGATGGTGGGACAACTAGCCCTTGAGAAAGGGATGGTAAAAAATACGTATGGTGCTGGGGCGTTCATGATTATGAATACGGGCGAAAAGCCAGTGATGTCAAACAATCGATTGGTAACGACCATTGCTTATCAGGTTGATGATCAACCGGTGTACGCGCTAGAAGGATCTATTTTCTCTGCTGGAACAGCCATCCAATGGTTACATGACCGCTTAGGATTAATTGAAACCCAATTAGATACCTGGACATTAGCAGAAGAGTCTACAAATCAAAATGAAATTTATGTCATTCCGGCCTTTAATGGTTTAGGTGCTCCTTATTGGGACCCGAATGCACGGGGGACTGTTTTTGGTATGACAAGAGGCACAAATAAGGCCGATTTTGTGAAGGCAACTTTGCAATCAATTGCCTATCAAACAGCTGACATTCTATCAACAATGAAGAAAGATTCTGGCTATGAATTAGCCACAATGAAAGCAGATGGTTCTGTTTCACGTAATCCATACCTGATGCAGTTTCAGGCGGATATTGCGCATGTTGAAATTGAACGATCATTAGATGAGGATGCAACGCCCCTTGGTGCTGCCTTCTTGGCAGGGTTAGCAGTTGGTTATTGGCAAGACTTATCTGATTTGCAACGTTATGTACAAGCAGGCCGACAGTTTAAACCAAGATTGGCTGAGGAACAACGACAACATTTGCGCCAAGGCTGGCGTAATGCAATCAAAGCGACACAATTTTTTGGTGAAATTTAAAATTGTAAGCGATTTACATTTTTATAGAAAAAATATGAAAAAAAGTTTATAATTACTTGTGAATGAAATGATGAACTTAAAGAAATTGTTTTTAAGAACTAACTAGTAAAGGAGCATTCATCGTGCCTAAAGAAATTACAACATTGTTGACGTTTTTTGGTGGGACTGGAGATTTAGCAAAGCGTAAGCTATATCCATCTACCTATAACCTTTTTAAGAAAGGTTTCTTACAAGAACATTTTGCGATTATTGGAACTGCTCGTCAGGAGTTAACAACAGATGAATTCCGTGAACTAGTTCGCACATCTATTGCTGACTTTATTGAAGATCAAGCTAATGCTGAAGAATTTATTTCACACTTTTACTACATTCAGTTAGACATTACAGATCAAGCGGGCTATGCAGACATGCTTTCATTAAATAATGAATTGGATGCTAAGTATAGTTTGAAGGGCAACCGTATTTTCTATATGTCAGTTGCACCACGCTTCTTTGGCACAGTAGCAAAGTATTTGAAGTCAGAGAATTTGCTAACTAAGAACGGTGAATTTAACCGTTTGATGATTGAAAAGCCATTTGGTTCATCATATGATACAGCCGAAGCACTTCAAAATGAACTATCAGAAGCGTTTGATGAAAACCAAATTTATCGTATTGATCACTATCTTGGTAAAGAGATGGTGCAAAATATTGCAGCGGTCCGTTTTGGAAACCCACTATTTGATGCTGCTTGGAACAAAGATTATATCGAAAACATTCAAGTCACTTTGTCAGAAGTTTTGGGTGTTGAGGAACGTGCTGGATATTATGATACAGCAGGTGCATTACGTGATATGATTCAAAATCACACGATGCAAGTTATTGGTTGGTTAGCCATGGAAAAGCCAGCATCATTTACGGATAAGGAAATTCGAGCTGCTAAGAACGCAGCATTTAATTCTTTGAAGATTTACAATACACCAGAAGAAGTAGCTGCTAACTTTGTACGTGGTCAGTATGGTGAATCAGCAGATGGTTCACAAAAGAAATATTTGGATGAATTAGATGTACCAGCAGATTCACAAAATAATACTTATGTAGCTGGTAAGTTGCAATTTGATATGCCACGTTGGGAAGGCGTACCATTCTATATTCGTTCAGGTAAGCGTCTAGCTGCAAAGTCAACTCGTGTTGATGTGGTCTTTAAGAAGGGCTTGAACATCTTTGGCGAAGGGGTCTCACTAGACAACCCGGTTCTATCAATTTTGATTGATCCTAAGGGCGGTATTGAGTTTAAAATTAACGCCAAAGACATTACGTCATCGTTTGCAACACGTACCATTGACTTAGATTGGCAAGTTTCTGATGAAGATAAGGCGGTCACACCTGAACCATACGAACGTATGATTCATGATGCGATGAACGGTGATGGTTCAAACTTCGCTGATTGGAATGGTGTTGGCACTGCTTGGCGCTTCGTTGATGCTATTCAAGCTGCTTGGGATGCAAAGAAAGAATCATTCCCTAATTATGTCTCAGGCTCAATGGGACCAGTTGCAGCTGATGAATTGCTAGCTAAAGATGGTAACGAGTGGATTTTTAAGGGTTAAACTTGTTTTGTAAAACTAAATAAGCTGTTGATCCTTCGAGATTGAGACAAAAGACGGTTTCGATCTTTTGGAACACGTTTAAGGTCATCAATCTACTGACTTCAAATCGGTGGATTGATGGCTTTTTCAGTTTATGATAACGGTATTTTAAAAATAATAAGGAGCGATTATGTCCAGATATACACCAATTGAATTGACTAATATGATTATGATTGAAAATCCTGAAACGAATGAAATCTTGGTTGAGAATCGACGGAATCCAATATGGCCCGGCGTGACCTTCCCTGGTGGACATGTGGAAGTGGGAGAAACGGTGACACAATCAGTCTATCGCGAAGCATATGAAGAAACGGGACTAATCATTGAAGAACCGAAAATGGTTGGTATTAAGGAGTGGCCTTTAGAAAATGGGGCTCGCTATATTGTCTTTTTATATAAAACAAATCAGTATCATGGTCAAATTCAAACAGGGCGTGAGGGTGAAATATTTTGGACAACACGCGAACAATTATTGAATGGCCAATTTAAGTTGCCAAACACATTTGCAGAAATGTTACCCGTTTTTGATAATCCTGAAATAAATGAGTTAGCGTTACATGCAACGGTTGATCAGGTGATCCAAGATATTAGCTGGCAATAAAGTTACAAAACACGAACGTCCGAAAAAATTTAATTTTTTTAAAGGAAATGCCCTTTGGTTTCGGATTTTATCAGTGTTTTTAAACTTAAAATGAACGAATATGTTATAATATTAGTATTAAATTAAAAATTACCGAACGTTCGAGGTTATAAAAATATGAAAACACGTCGAAGCGATCGTTTAGTAGATATGACACGTTATCTATTAGAACGACCACGTACTCTAGTCTCATTAACACATTTTGCTGAAGAATATGAAAGTGCCAAGTCATCGATTTCAGAAGACTTGACTATTTTAAAGCGGACTTTCCGTGAACGTGGTATTGGTCTTTTGGAGACCATTCCTGGTGCTGCTGGTGGTGCCCGATTTACACCATACATGACAAAAGCGGATGCTAAGGAGTTTGTGGATTCTTTGGTTAATGCCATTGATGATGAAACCCGGGTTCTACCTGGTGGTTATGTCTATCTTTCAGATATTTTGGGTCAACCATGGTTCTTGCAACGCATTGGTCGTTTGATTGCAACGCAATATTTGCGTGAACCAATTGATGCCGTGATGACAGCGGCAACAAAGGGAGTGCCTGTTGCACAAGCAGTTGCTGAGCAATTGAATGTGCCATTTGTGATTGTACGTAATGATACAAAGGTTACCGAAGGACCGACAATGTCCGTTAATTATGTGACTGGTCAATCACAACGCTTAGAAAAGCTTGAACTATCTCGACGTTCTTTGCCAATGGGGTCACGAGTTTTGATCGTTGATGATTTTATGAAAGCTGGTGGAACAATTCGTGGTATGGCCTCTTTGGTTAAAGAATTTGAGGGTCAAGTTGTTGGTGCTGCCGTTGTTGCTGAAGGTCGGGTCGAGCATCGGGTGATTGATGAATATACGTCATTGATTCATGTTGATACAAACAAGGATGATGGTATTATTAACGTCACATCTGGAAATTATGCAGATGAAATTTATACCAAGTTTGAAGAAGAATTAGAAAGTAAATAGTATTAGATTAAGGTGGAAGTCATGCAAAGATTTGTCATTGTTTTAGCAGCAGGAAAAGGGACACGAATGAAGTCTGATTTACCAAAGGTGCTGCATAAAGTTGGTGGTAAGCCAATGGTGCAGTTGGTGGTGGATACAGTAAAGCAAGCAGGTGTTGCTAAGACGGTTACCATCATTGGTAATGGTGCTGAACAGGTGAAAGATGCTTTAGGTGATTCTTCTGAGTTTGCAGTACAAACTCAGCAATTGGGGACAGGTCATGCGATTCAAATGGCTGCCCCTTTGTTAGCGGCTGAACAAGGTATGACGTTGATTGCTTCAGGTGATGCCCCCATGTTTACAGCAACTACTTATCAAGATCTATTTAGTTATCATGAGCAATCTAACAATGCCGTCACTGTGCTGACGGCAAAAGCACCAGATCCCACTGGTTATGGTCGAATTATTCGTGACGAACAAGGTAATGTATTACGAATTGTTGAGCAAAAAGATGCTAATGATGATGAGAAAAAGGTTGACGAAGTTAATACTGGTGTCTATGTTTTTGATAATCAACTGCTATTTGAAAGCTTGCAACATGTCACAAATGATAATGCGCAAGGGGAATATTACCTCCCAGATACGTTAGAAATTTTGCGTGAGTCTGGTCAAACTGTTGGTGCCTTTCAAATTAGTGATTTTGGTGAGTCAATGGGTGTCAATGACCGCGTTGCACTAGCCAAAGCAAACCAAATTATGCGCCAACGAATTAATGAAGCACATATGCGAGCTGGCGTTACTTTGATTGATCCAGCCAATACTTATATTGATGTGGATGTGCAAATTGGTGCGGACACGTTGATCGAGCCCAATGTCTATCTAAAAGGGCAAACCCAAATTGGGCGTCGTGTTGTGTTGACATCAGGGTCAACAATTGTTGACTCCATAGTTGCTGATGACGCTCAAATCGATGCTAGTCATCTGGAAGAAGCCGAAGTACGTGAGGCAGCAACGGTTGGACCATTCGCCCACCTACGTCCAGCAGCATTCTTGGATCGAGAAGCACATGCGGGTAACTTTGTTGAGGTAAAAAAGGCAACATTAGGTGTTCGTTCAAAAATGGGTCACTTGTCTTACCTAGGAGATGCGACGATTGGGACTGATGTAAATATTGGTGCTGGGACGGTATTTGTTAACTATGATGGCATGAATAAATGGCATTCAAATGTTGGTGATCGGGCCTTTATTGGATCTGGATCTAAAATTATTAGTCCAGTAGAAATTGCAGATGAGTCTTTTGTAGCAGCTGGATCAATCATTACTGATGATGTACCTGAACATGCAATGGGTATTGCTCGTGCACGTCAAACAGTTAAAGCTGATTTTTGGCAGCGGACACCTTTGTTTAAAAAATTTAATAAGTAGTCATCGAATTAGTTTGTCTGTAACACCGGTTAGTCAATAATAGATTGAAGAATACGTTGAAAAACTGTACAATGGGATTATTAAAGACTTGAATACGCATGTGAATGTGTCTATGGAGGAAAGCATGGCAACTTATTCGGATCCACATTTGAAAATATTTTCATTGAGTAGCAATCGACCATTAGCGGAAAAGATTGCTGCCGCTATTGGTGTGGAACTATCGAAAATAAATATCGCTCGGTTTAGTGATGGAGAGATTCAAATTAATATTGAAGAATCTGTCCGCGGGGATAACGTATATGTTATCCAACCAACATCAGCACCAGTTAATGACAGTTTGATGGAACTGTTAATTATGATTGATGCATTGCGTCGAGCAAGCGCACGTTCAATTAACATTGTAATGCCTTACTATGGTTATGCACGCCAAGACCGTAAGGCACGTTCTCGCGAACCAATTTCAGCAAAGTTGGTTGCTAACATGCTTGAAATGGTTGGTGCAACTCGAGTATTAGCACTTGATTTGCATGCATCACAGATCCAAGGATTCTTTGATATTCCGGTTGATCATATGACGGGGGCGCCATTATTAGCTGACTATTTGATTACAACAGGTATTGCAGATGACAATACCGTTGTCGTATCTCCTGACCATGGTGGTGTCACTCGTGCACGAGCTTTAGCAGAGTTATTGGGATCACATGAACCAATTGCCATTATTGATAAGCGTCGTCCAAAGGCTAATGTTGCACAAATTATGAACATTATCGGTGACGTTAAGGGTAAGCGGGCTATCATGATCGATGATATGATCGATACTGGTGGTACGATCACACAAGGGGCACAAAAGTTGAAAGACGAAGGAGCTTCCGAAGTGTATGTTGTTGCAACGCATGCGGTCTTTTCAGGTAAGGCTGTTGAAAATCTACAAAATTCCGTATTTGAGAAAGTTATTGTGACAGACTCAATTAATTTGCCAGAAGAAAAGAAGTTCCCAAAGTTGGTTCAAGTTTCGACTGCAGAATTGATTGCGGAAGCAATTAAGCGAATCAATGAGAACAAAGCGGTTTCACCATTGTTCAAAACACGTTTTCACCGTACAGCTGATTAAGTAAGAAAAATAAGTCGTTGTTCTAGCAAAGTTTAGAGCAGCGTTTTTTTATAAGGGGATAAAAAATGGCCAAAAAAAAGATGATTTTAGACTTGGATACTGGTGTTGACGATGCATTAGCATTAGCGTATGCACTGGCAACTCCCGATGCTGATTTAATTGGTGTGGTGTCTTCATTTGGAAATACCCAAGTTGAGACTGCTGCTCAAAACACATTGAAATTATTAGAGCTCTTAGATGAGCAGCATGTACCCGTTTTTGTTGGGGCAGCTCATTCATCAGCAACTGATAGCTTTGAAACCATGCAGGTATCAATGGATATCCATGGTAAAAATGCTATTGGGGATGTTGTCTTACCAGATCCTAAGGCGACGCCAGAAACGACGCCAGCAGTTGATTTTTTAATTGAATCTGCCCACCGGTACGCTGAAGATTTAATTGTGGTACCAACTGGTCCACTAACTAACTTGGCAGCAGCCTTTCAAAAGGATTCTCAAATAGCTGATTTGATCGGAAATATCACTTTAATGGGTGGGGCATTAACTGTTCCAGGTAATGTAACACCATATACTGAAGCAAATATTAATCAAGATCCTGCAGCGGCTGACTATGTTTTCAAACATGCAAAACATCTGGTAATGGTTGGCTTGGATGTGACGTTACAAACATTGCTAACGAAGAAAGAAACGCAACAATGGCGTGACTTAGGTACGCGTCAAGGTCGTGTGTTTGCCGATATCTTCGATTATTATATCGATGCCTATTATAATTTAGATATTAATCATGCTGGCGCTGCATTACATGATCCATTGGCTGTTGGTGTGGCAGTCGATCCAAATTTGGTGACATTACTACCATTGAATATGATGGTTGATGTCAATGATGGTCGCACAATTGGTGATCCGAGTCGTTTGCGTGATTCACATAAAAATAACTATGTTGCCGTTGAAGTGGATGAACCATTTTATTTAGAGCGATTTATGAACTATACATTGCAGATATTATCATAACAATCAATAGTTAAGGCTTGCCAAATGCCTTATTATCGTGTAACATAAGTGTTTGTGAGTTATCAGTAATTGATAGCTCTCCTTGCCGGCAGGTAGTCGGCCATAGACCAAAAGGAGGAATATATAATGGCATACGAATTAACATACATTATTCGCCCTGACATGAATGCTGACGCTAAGAAAGCATTGGTTGAGCGTTTTGACAAAGTGTTGTCAGATAATGGTGCTACGGTGGTTGAGTCAAAGGACTGGTCATCACGTCGTTTTACTTATGAAATTGCAGGTTACCGTGAGGGTCTTTACCACATCGTTAACTTTACTGCAGAAGATGACGCAGCTATTAACGAATTTGATCGTTTGGCTAAGATTTCAGAAGACATCTTGCGTCACATGGTTGTAAAGCGCGAATTAGCATCAGCTGAGTAATTTTTATAAGTTACTTTAATTTAATAAATTTAGTGGCTAGGTCTGAGGACCTTGAAAGGAGGCTTTCCATATGATAAATCGTGTTGTTCTGGTTGGTCGTTTGACACGTGATGTTGAATTACGTTATACGACTTCTGGTGCTGCTGTTGGTTCATTTACAATTGCCGTTAATCGACAATTTACAAATGCTAACGGTGAGCGTGATACTGATTTTATTAATGCTGTCATTTGGCGTAAGTCAGCAGAAAATTTTGCTAATTTTACATCAAAAGGTTCGTTAGTTGGTATTGAAGGCCGTATTCAAACTCGTAATTATGAAAATCAACAAGGGCAACGTGTTTATGTCACGGAAGTCGTCGTTGATAACTTCTCATTGTTAGAAAGTCGTGCTGAAAGTGAAGCACGCCGTTCTCAGAGTGGTTCAAATAATACGAATAATTTTGGTGGTGGACAGCAACGCAGTCAGGGGAATTTTAATTCCTCATCATCACAAAATCCATTTGGTGCACCAGCATCAAGTGGTAATGTGTTTAATGGTGGCTCAGCTAATTCACAATCATCAAATGATCCTTTCGGTGGTGGTCAAGAGATTGATATCTCTGATGATGACCTACCATTCTAAATTATTAACAAACAACATTGTCTAACGACATTATTCTATCAGGAGGAATTTAATCATGGCACAACAACGTCGTGGTGGCGGACCTCGTCGCCGTCGTAAGGTTGACTTTATCGCAGCCAACCACATTGAATATGTGGATTACAAAGATACTGAATTATTGGAACGTTTCATCTCAGAACGTGGTAAGATTTTGCCTCGTCGTGTTACTGGAACTTCAGCAAAGAACCAACGTAAAGTTACGACTGCTATTAAGCGTGCTCGTATCATGGGTCTTTTGCCATTCGTTGCAGAAGATTAATTACGTATAAGAAAAGTTGGAACAAATTTTTTTGTTCCAACTTTTTTTGCTAAAAATGTATTAATTATCAGCATGAAAGTTTTATAGCATAAACGCGTTCCAAAAGTCTGAAGCCTCAATGTAACGCAATTTACGCAATCCCTGTCCTTCGCGTTGCTACGGACAAAAATTGCGCAAATCACGTTACACACCGGCTTCAAAACAACTTTTGTCTCGCTCTTTTTTTAGATAGTCGCTTTGAGCAATGATATCAGTTACAATACAAGTACAAGGGAGGCATATATGAAAAGAGTAATCATGTACATCGTTGTATTTGTATTAGGTATTGTTTTAGGGGGATTAGGGGTCCATTTTGTTTCGGATTATCAGACCGATAAAGCTGAAGATAAATATGAGTCAAGTTATCGTGATTCAAGAGCGGCTTCACTAAAACAGAGTCAAAATTCTGTCAGCAGTCAGAGCGATAGTACAGAAAGTAGTCAGGTTGTATCCTTGCCATCGCAAGCAGAGGTTACAAAACGTGTAAGTAATGATCTTGATAAGTTTATTGCAGAACAAAAAGACGGTTTGCTTAAGACGGCATCTGTTGAAGATTCTGTAGATGCATTTGAAGATTCGTATCTTGATACTTATGAGGATGAACTGCAAACAAAGTATCCAGGCGATGCTAATGAAGATCAAATTGAGCATTTATTAGATACGGCAGTAGCGACGGTAAATATACACCAAAAAATTTCAGATAATAAATGATGAATTTAAATAAAAATATTTATCAGTAAGGCATCGGTAAAATGCTGGTTTTAATACCAGTATTTTACCGATTTTTTTGTAGCTAGTTCCCAATCTAATGCTAAAAGTGCCGAATTTTTAAAAACACGAACTTTATTAAAAATCCAAACTTTTTAAAGCCTTTTTTTGAAATAAACACGAATTATAGACATTGACTTAAATAATAAAGTTAAGTATTATGAAAGTGAAAAATAGGTGTGTTAACGACGAATTTAAAAAGTGAGGAATAATGGTGACAAATGAAGTTGCAGTATTGATGGGATCGATTTCAGATTGGTCGACGATGAAATTAACGTGTGAACAACTTGAAAACCTAGGTATATCATACGAAAAACATGTTATATCAGCTCATCGTATGCCTAATGAATTACAGGAATTTGGTCAAAATGCTCGCATGCAAGGATACAAAGTAATTATTGCAGGTGCTGGTGGTGCAGCACATTTGCCAGGGATGATTGCAGCAAATACAACCTTACCGGTGATTGGTGTTCCGATTAAAACACGAACATTGAATGGTGTAGATTCATTACTTTCAATTGTTCAGATGCCAGCAGGAGCACCAGTAGCAACGGTTAGTATCGGTGAAGCTGGTGCTAAGAATGCGGCTATTTTAGCGGCGCAAATTTTGGCAGTCGCACAATTAGATGTGCAAGAAAAATTAGTTGCATTCAAACAGATGCAACGTCAAGAATCTATCGAAAGTGAGGCGCGTTTTGATTAAAACGATTTTACCGCCAGCTACAATCGGTATTGTTGGTGGTGGACAATTAGGTCAAATGATGACGTTAAGTGCTAAAAGTATGGGATATAAAGTTGGCATCTTAGATCCTACACCGGATGCACCGGCTGCCCAGGTTGCAGATTTTCAAATACAAGCAAATTATGATGATGAAGCCGCGTTATTGGAATTGGCACATCGTAGTGCTGTTTTAACCTATGAATTTGAAAATGTCGCTGAAGAAACTTTAAAAAAAGCAGCAGCATATGCGGCCTTACCTCAAGGTGTTAATTTACTGCATATTACCGGGCAACGTTTGCGGGAGAAAAATTTTTTAAGAGATGCACAGGTACCAGTAACAGAGTTTGCAGCGGTTAATGATGAGGCGTCATTACAAACAGCTATTGCGAAAATTGGTTATCCGGCACTTTTAAAAACAGTCAGTGGTGGTTACGATGGCCATGGTCAGCTTGATATTAATAACTCTGCAGACTTAATCACTGCTAAGCAATTGTATGGTCAAGCGCCATGTATCCTAGAAGCTCGTCAGCATTTTCAAGCAGAAGCTTCGATTATGGTAACACGAGACTTGCACCAAAAAACTTATACTTTTCCGTTGGTGACGAATCAACACAAAAATCACATTTTACATACAACGATTGCTGCCAATCAATTTCCTGAAATACTACGTCAGAAAGCAAAAACTTATGCTGAAAAAATTGCTGAAAAGCTCGATCTCCATGGGATTTTAGGTATTGAATTTTTTGTTATTAATGATCATGAATTGATTGTCAATGAATTGGCTCCTCGACCACATAATTCAGGTCACTACACGATTGAGGCATGTAACATCTCACAGTTTGAAGCACATATCCGCAGTATTTGTGGCTTGCCAATACCTGTAATTAAGCAAGAACATCCCACGGTGATGCGTAATTTATTAGGGACTGACTTAACGTTAGCGCGAGAATTATTAAATGACCATCCGGAGTGGCATTTCCATGATTATGGTAAAGCTGAAATTAGACCACAACGAAAGCTTGGCCATATTACTGTCGTAGGTGATGATGTTGACGAATTGCTCGAAATGACCGCTATGTTAAAGGGAGAAAATTAACGATGACTGAACTGGCAGATATAGAAAAACAAGAATTGTTATACCAAGGAAAAGCAAAAGAAATGTACACAACGAATGATCCGGAAATTTTATGGGTACATTACATGGATCAAGTAACTGCTTTAAATGGGAAACGTAAAGTACAGATGAAGGATAAGGGTAAGACAAATTGTGCTATTTCATCGCAATTATTTACGGATTTACGGCACCAAGGCATAGAAAATCACTTTATAAAGCAATTGGGTCCTACTGATCAATTAGTACAGCGTGTTCAGATTATCCCTTTGGAAACCGTTGTTCGTAATTATGCGTCTGGTAGTTTTGTAAAACGATATCAAGTAGATTATTTGCAAAAATTTGAACAACCAGTCATTGAATTTTTCTATAAAAACGATGCATTAGATGATCCTTTTTTGAACGATGATGATGCTTTGGCACTGGGTGTTGCGACAAGCGATCAAATTGCAGCGATTCGTAAACTTGCACGACAAGTTAATCAACATTTGATTCAAATTTTTACCAAAATGAATGTACAACTTGTTGATTTTAAACTTGAGTTTGGGTTAACAACAGCCGGGGATGTCATTTTAGCAGATGAGTTGTCACCTGATAATTGTCGTTTAGTTGATATGAAAACAAAAGAGTCACTAGATAAGGACATTTTCCGTAAAGGATTAGGCGAAATGGTGCCGGTCTATGAAGAAATTTTGCAACGCTTACAGCACTCGGAGGAAATCTAAAATGACAGTTGTTAAAGTTTTTGTGAACTATAAAGAATCAATTTTGAATCCAGAGGCTGAGGCAATTAAACAAGCGTTAGGTCGCCTTGGTTATGACGATATTATTGATTTAAAAGTCGGAAAGACCTTTGAACTAACGTTTGCTGATCAATTGAGTCATGACGAGATTGATCATGAAGTTAATGAAATTTGTGATCGGATGTTAGCAAATTTTAACATGGAGAACTATCGCTATGAAATTAGCGACTCGGAGGCAATACAATGAGGTTTGCGGTTTTAGCATTTCCTGGATCTAATTGCGAGTTAGATGCTTATTATGCGGTTTCGGATGTGCTTCATGAAGAAGCAGAACTGGTTTCTTATGAAGCGGATTCGTTGATTGATTTTGATGCAGTGATTGTGCCGGGTGGTTTTTCTTATGGCGATTATTTACGTAGTGGTGCAATTGCACGTTTTGCACCAATTGTGCCAGCGTTACAAGAATTTGCGAAAAGTGGGAAACCAGTTATTGGTATCTGTAATGGTTTTCAAATTCTTACAGAAGCAGGCCTTTTACCAGGTACCTTGCAAAAAAATACAGTTGCTAAATTTGTGTGTCGAGACCAGCAGCTAGTTGTTGCAAATAATCAAACACCCTTTTCATCGTTATACGAAACGGGTGCAGTCATTACGTTACCAATTGCTCATGGTGATGGTAATTATTATTGTGATGCTGAGACGCTTAAAACGCTAGAAGAGAATAATCAAATTGTTTTTAGGTATCAAAATAACCCCAATGGTAGTTTGAGTGACATTGCTGGTGTTACTAATAGTGAAGGCAATGTTTTGGGTATGATGCCACACCCAGAACGAGCGGTTGAAAAAATATTGGGATCAGATGATGGTGTCCAATTATTTGCATCGATAATTAACTTTGTTAAGAAACATGAGGTAGTTAGCTATGAGTAGTGTTGGTGTTCAAACAGCAGAAATTTCACCCACAGATATTGAAGAACAAAAACTTTATCGTTCATTGGGACTATCGGATGATGAATATCAATTAATTAAAAATGAAATTCTAGGGCGTTTGCCAAATTATACTGAAGTCGGATTATTTTCAGGTATGTGGAGTGAACACTGTTCATACAAAAATTCAAAACCAGTTTTAAAAAAATTCTTTACCGCTGGGCCTCGTGTTGTAAAAGGACCAGGTGAAGGTGCCGGTATTATTGATATCGGTGATGGTCAAGGGGTAGTTTTTAAAGCTGAAAGCCATAATCATCCATCGGCAGTTGAACCATTTCAAGGAGCAACAACTGGGGTTGGTGGTATTTTACGTGATATTTTTTCAATGGGTGCTCGCCCAATTGCAAGCTTAGATAGTTTGCGTTTCGGGACGCCGCGTACTGCAGCAGATCGTTATTTAATTTCACAAGTGGTCGCTGGTATCAGTGCATATGGTAATTGTATTGGTGTTCCTACTGTAGGTGGCGATATGGCGTTTGATGATGCTTATGACCATAATCCGCTGGTCAATGTAATGTGTGTTGGCCTAATGGATTTGGAAAACATTCAAGTTGGTGCAGCGGCGGGTGTCGGTAACAGTATTATTTATGTTGGTGCTAAAACCGGTCGTGATGGGATCAATGGTGCATCATTTGCATCGTCACAATTTGATTCCGAACATGAAAGTCAACGGTCTGCTGTTCAAGTTGGGGATCCCTTTACTGAAAAATTAGTTATGGAAGCATGCTTAGAAATCAGTGAGCATCATGCAGATGCTTTGGTTGGTATGCAAGACATGGGTGCTGCCGGTTTAGTATCTTCTTCGGCAGAAATGGGTTCAAAAGCTGGTGGCAACGGTATGATTTTAGATTTGGATTTAGTGCCCCAACGTGAGACTAATATGACACCTTTTGAAATGATGCTATCAGAATCACAAGAACGAATGTTGTTATGCGTCAAAAGTGGCCGTGAAGATGAAGTATTAGCGGTATTTGACGAATATGGTGTGGAAGCAGTTGTGATTGGTCATGTTACTGATAATGATAGTTACCAACTAGTGCATCATGGCCAAATTGTTGCTGATGTACCAGTTGATGCACTTGCATCACAAGCACCGGTCTATCATCGTGAAAGTAAGGTACCAGCAAGAATTGAGCAAGCTAGTAAGCAACAGTTTGTGCCAGAAATTTCTTCAGCCACTGAAGTTTTAAAGCAAATGTTAGCCCAGTTAACAATTGCTTCAAAGGAAAGTGTTTATGAGACTTATGATTCACAAGTTCAAACGAACACGCTAGTAAAGCCTGGTTCTGATGCAGCGGTTGTTAGAATTCGTCATCATGATAAAGCGCTAGCTATGACAACAGATGTTAACGGCCGCTATCTATATCTAAATCCACGAATTGGTGGTCAAATGGCTGTGGCCGAAGCGGCAAGAAATATTGTGGCTTCCGGAGCTGTACCACTAGGTATAACGGATTGTTTGAATTTTGGTAACCCAGAAAAGCCAGAACAATTTTATGAATTAGACCAAGCGGTACAGGGAATGAGTGAGGCGTGTGAAAAGTTTGCTACCCCAGTTATCTCTGGGAATGTTTCTTTGAACAATGAGTTTGATGATGTGCCAATTTATCCAACCCCAATGGTGGGGATGGTTGGTTTGATTCAAAGGCTCGAACACATTACCACTCAGGATTTCAAACAAGCTGGTGATTTTGTTTATGTCATTGGTCAAACACATCAGGATTTTAATGGTTCTGAGATTCAGAAATTGCAGACCGATGAAATTTCAGGTCAATTGTTTGATTTTGACTTGGATTATGAAGTTAAAATACAAAATCTCGTAACGCAGGCAATTCAAAATAACCTGTTGCAAAGTGCACATGATGTTTCAGAAGGTGGCTTGATTGTTGCGATTGCAGAAGCGACATTTGGTAACCAGTTAGGTGTTGATTTGACTAGTAAATTGTCAGTTCGTCAATTTTTTGCTGAAACACAATCACGTTTTGTTGTTTCTGTGAGTCCTGAAAATCAAGTGGCTTTCAAACAATTGGTTGGTGCACATGCAACGTATTTGGGTCGAGTGACTGACGATGCTCGTTTGCAAGTCACGGCGCAAGATGGTGCCTTTGATCTTTCAGTTGCTCAAGCATTGGATATTTGGAAAGGAGCTTTGCCATGCAGTCTGAATTAAGTCATTTGAATGAAGAATGTGGTGTCTTTGGTGTCTGGGGTACGCCAGACGCAGCATTTTTAACCTATACTGGTTTATTTGCATTGCAACACCGTGGTCAAGAAGGCGCGGGCATCACGATTAATGATGATGGACAACTTAGAACGAAACGTGGTTTAGGTTTGCTTAACGATGTATTCAATGCAGCAGATCTTGAACAACTTCAAGGACAAGCAGCGATAGGACATGTCCGTTATTCAACGGCAGGTAGTAATTTACTAGAAAATATCCAACCATTACCTTTCAATTTTAGTGACACACAGTTTGCACTTGCTCACAATGGTAATTTGACAAATGCAGAGACAATTCGGAAAAACTTAGAAGATAGAGGTGCGATATATCATTCAAGTTCAGATTCAGAGAATTTAATGCATCTTATCCGATTAAGTAAAGCAACAACGTTAGATGAACAAGTTAAGGATGCCTTGCGGACGATTAAAGGTGGTTTTGCTTATTTATTATTGACGAAGGATCGTCTTTATGCCGCCCTTGATCCAAATGGTTTTCGACCACTTGTTGTTGGTAAATTGCCGAATGGTGGCTTTGTGGTTTGTAGCGAAACCTGCGCCTTAGATGCTGTCGGTGCGATTTTTTTCTGTGATGTTCAACCCGGTCAATTATTGCGAATTGATGAGTCAGGGTTATCAATTTCTGCTTATACGACAGACACGCAATTAGCAATTTGTTCAATGGAATTTATTTATTTTGCCCGCCCGGATTCAGATATTTATGGTGTAAATGTGCATTCTGCTCGTAAACGTATGGGGGCACTATTAGCCAAGGAACAACCAGTTGAAGCCGACTTGGTAACCGGTGTGCCCAATTCTTCTTTATCGGCGGCTATGGGTTATGCCCAGGAATCAGGGTTGCCTTATGAGATGGGCTTGATAAAAAATCAGTATTCTGCCCGCACATTTATTCAACCTACGCAAAAATTACGTGAGCAGGGTGTGAATATGAAACTATCAGCTGTCAAAGGTGTCGTAGCTGGGAAACGAGTTGTTTTGGTTGATGATTCTATCGTACGTGGCACAACTAGCCGGCGCATCGTGAAGTTATTAAAAGATGCTGGAGCAGCAGAAGTTCACTTGCGGATAGCCTCACCAGCACTAAAGTATCCTTGTTTTTATGGGATAGATATTCAACACGCCAGTGAATTGATTGCGGCAAATCAAACTTTGGCAGAAATGCGGCAAACATTTGGCGCAGATTCATTAGGATTTTTAAGTGTACCAAGTTTAATAAAAGCTGTTGGGTTAAATACTGGTGCACCGAATGGTAGTCTGTGTGTTGCTTATTTTGATGGTAAATATCCAACACCACTTTATGATTATCAAGAACAATACGACCAAGAGCAGGAAAAATTACGTCGGCAAGATGAACCTCAACATGTAACGACATTTTAACATCAGTTAACAGGAAAGGATCATAGAATGGATGCCTATAAAAAGGCGGGCGTTGATATTAATGCAGGATATCAATTGGTCGATCAAATAAAAAAATTAGCACACAATGAATCATTGGGTTCGTTTGGCGGACTATTTTCGTTAGACGTTGGATCATATCAAGAGCCGGTTTTAGTTGCAGGAACTGATGGTGTTGGCACCAAATTGCTAATTGCAATTCAAGCGAATAAGAATACGCAAGTGGGCATCGATTTGGTGGCTATGTGTGTTAATGATGTGTTATCACAGGGAGCCAAGCCATTGTTTTTTCTCGACTATTTGGGAACTGGTCATTTAGATCAAGGACAAGCCAAAGATATTATAACTGGCGTGGTCGAAGGGGTGAAACAAGCTGGTGCACTGCTATTAGGCGGTGAAACGGCTGAAATGCCCGATATGTATGCTACGCAACATTATGATTTAGCAGGATTTGCGGTTGGTATTGCCGACAAAAAACAGTTATTAACAGCTGAGAATACGCAAAATGGTGATGTACTCATTGGTTTAGCATCAAATGGTTTGCATTCAAATGGATTTAGCTTGGTACGTGATATTTTATTTAAACAAAATGACTTTTCATTACATGAGACATTGCCAGGTTACAAACACGATTTGCAAACTGAATTGTTAAAACCTACCCGAATCTATGTTGATGCAGTCTACCCTTTGATAGAACAAAAGCTAGTACATACCATTGCCCACATTACTGGTGGTGGTCTAATTGAAAATGTTGGTCGTATTTTGAATAAAGACCAGCGTGCTGAAATAAATGTAGCGACTTGGCCAATGCCGGGAATTATGCATTCATTACAAGAATTGGGCCAGCTGACATTTACTGATATGACGCAGACTTTTAATTTAGGAATTGGCATGGTTCTAGCAGTTGATCCAGACAATGTAGAAAAGGTGATGACGTTATTACAACAGTCAGGTGAAAGGGTTTATCAAATTGGTCGAGTTGTTTCGGGACAACAGGAAGTCAAATTGAAAGGCGAATTGCAGTGATGTCAATAATCAAAAAAATAGCGATTTTTGCTTCAGGCGAGGGGTCTAACTTTACAGCCTTATGTCAGGCATTTAAGCGTGAAAAAATGCCAGTTCAAGTTGCGCTACTAGTCTGTGATCACCAAAATGTGCCAGTATTGCAACGTGCTAAAAATGAGAGTGTTCCTACCTTGGTAGTCAATTTTCGTGACTATCCAGATAAAGCATCAGCAGAAGCGGTTATTGCAGCAAAATTAGCTGCTGAACAAATTGATTTTATTTTGTTAGCAGGATATATGCGCATTATCGGTCCAACCTTATTAGCAGGGTATGCCGGTAAAATGGTCAATATTCACCCAGCATTATTGCCAAGTTTTCCTGGTCGTCATGGCATTGAGGATGCTTATGAAGCAGGCGTGTCAACAACTGGCGTAACAATTCATTGGGTTGATGCAGGTGTCGATTCGGGTCAGATTATTGCCCAGCGTCAGGTACCAATTTATAAAACAGATCAGCTTACTGATCTTGAACAAAGGATTCATCAGGTTGAACATAAATTTTATCCATCAGTTGTTAAAGAGCTATTAGAAAAAGGAGAATTCTAAAAATGACTAAAAGAGCATTGTTGAGCGTTTCGGATAAAACAGGTTTATTGGAATTCGCACGCCAGTTAATTGCCCTAGATTTTGAAATTATTTCAACTGGGGGAACAAAAAAAGTCCTTGAAGATGGCGGACTAGCTGTTATTGGTGTTGAAGATATTACTGGTTTTCCTGAAATGCTAGACGGTCGCGTCAAAACTTTGCATCCGAAAATTCATGGTGGATTACTAGCAAAACGTCATAATTTGGCACACATGTCACAACTCGAAGAAGCGGGTATTTCACCTATTGATTTAGTTGTTGTTAATTTGTATCCTTTCAAGGAAACGATTAAAAAACCTGAAACAACTGAAGCAGAAGCAATTGAGCAAATTGATATTGGCGGTCCATCAATGTTACGTGCGGCCGCAAAAAACTTTGCCGATGTTTTGTCAGTGGTTGATACTGCCGATTATGAACGGGTGATATCATTTTTAGAAGCTGGTCAAGAAGATTTAACTTTCAGAAAGGAATTGGCAGCAAAAGTATTTCAACATACGGCGGCATATGATGCGTTGATTGCAAATTACCTGACAACCGAAGAATTTCCTGAGAAGTTAACATTAACATACGAGAAACAACAAAGCCTGCGTTATGGTGAAAATAGCCATCAAGCAGCGGCGTTTTACCGTAATCCTATTCCAGCAAAGTTATCAATTATCACGAAACAATTACATGGTAAGGAGTTATCTTTCAATAACTTGAAGGATGCTAATGCAGCCTTAAACATGGTTAGTGAATTTGCAGAACCATGTGTGGTTGCAATGAAGCATATGAATCCGTGTGGTGTTGGTATTGCTGATAATATTGAACAAGCTTGGGACGAGGCGTACGAATCAGATCCGATGTCGATTTTTGGCGGTATCGTCGCAGTTAATCGTGAGATTGATGCGGCAACTGCCCAGAAAATGCATGAAATTTTCTTGGAAATTGTCATTGCACCATCATTTAGTGCTGAAGCTTTGGAGATTCTTGGTAAGAAAAAGAATATTCGTTTATTGCAGGCCGACTTAAGCCATCGTGATGAGGCAGAACGTTTCGAAACGATTGCAGTTAGTGGTGGGTTGCTTGTCCAAGAAACTGACCGTCAAGTTGAAACAGTGTCAGATTTTAAAGTGGTAACTAAGACGCAACCAACGGCTGCACAATTGCAAGCATTGCAATTTGGTCAACATGTCGTGAAGTTTGTAAAAAGTAATGCTATTGTTGTCACAACAGCTACAAAAACACTAGGCGTTGGTATGGGACAACCTAATCGCATTGATGCAACAAAGATTGCAATCCAAAAAGCGATGCCTAAAGAAGGTTATGAACATGCTATTTTGGCCTCAGATGCCTTCTTCCCAATGGACGACTGCGTTGAGTATGCTGCACAGCATAATATTAAAGCAATCGTTCAACCAGGTGGTAGTATTCGTGATAAAGATTCTATTGCGATGGCCGATAAGTATGGTATTGCAATGGTGACTACCGGTGTACGTCACTTTAGACATTAGAAAGGGGCAGTGTGATGGTCAACGTTTTGATCATTGGTTCTGGCGCACGTGAACATGCAATTGCCACAACCTTTCTTAAGAGTAAGCAGGTTGAGCAGGTTTTTTGTGCACCAGGAAATCCTGGCATGCAAGCAAGTGGTATTCAAACAGTTGCAATTGCCGAAAATGATTTTGAAAAAGTAGCTCTTTTTGCTGAGCAACAACCGATAGACTTGGTGTTTGTTGGTCCAGAGGCGCCACTGGCTAGTGGTATTGTAGACTTCTTAACGGCTAAGGGGATTCGTGTTTTTGGGCCTAATCAGGCAGCAGCTAGATTGGAAAGTGATAAACAGTTTGCTAAAGAATTTATGAGTCGCAATCACGTGCCAACAGCAGCCTTTTCTTCGTTTAAGGATTTTGAGCAGGCATTGAACTATGCCCAAAAATTATTACTGCCAGTAGTGATTAAAGAGAATGGTTTGGCAGGTGGCAAGGGAGTTCGCATTGTTAAAGAAGCTGATGAATTAGCATTTGCTTTGCGTGAAGGTTTAAAAAAATCTGGCCAAATTCTTGTAGAAGAATACCTAGAAGGCGAAGAATTCTCATTGATGTTGTTTGTTGGCGGGCCAAACCCTGTTATTTTGCCAATTTCACAAGACCATAAAAAAATATACGCAGGAGAAACGGGACCAAATACAGGTGGTATGGGTGCTTATTCGCCAGTGCCACATATTACAGATGATATTATTGCACGTGTTGAACAAACAATTGTCAAACCTACGATAAATGGGTTATTGCGTGAAAATTTGATGTATGCGGGGACATTGTATATTGGTTGTATGTTGACTAGTGAGGGGATCAAAGTAATAGAATTTAATGTCCGTTTGGGTGATCCGGAAACACAAGTTTTGTTACCACAATTAGAGAGTGATTTTTATACAGCGATAACAGACTTGATTGCTGGCAAAAATCCACAGATGGTTTGGCAGACACAAGATTATTACTTAGGAACAGTTGTTGCTGCTCCGGGATACCCGGACGCGCCTAAACAACACATTGTTTTACCGATATTACCACAGAATGTTTTTTATGCTGGGGTTAGTGCGGAGGAACAACGATTATATAGTTCGGGTGGGCGTATTTTTACACTTATTGCGCGTGCACCGAGTTTGAAAGAGGCACAAAGTAGTGTCAATACTGCCCTAAAGAATATGAATTTGAATGATTTTTACTATCGAACAGATATTGGATTCCGTGATATCGACTAATTAATATCATTTTAGCAAGAAGAGGTTGGAACGTTTTCTTTTGTCCCAAACTTTTGGAAAAAGCTCAAGGTCATCAATCTACCGACTTCAAGTCGATGGATTGGTGATTCTTTTGGTATATATGCCAGATGCGTTTTAATTTTTGTTATTAAAAATACAAAAAAAGAGAACGACCGAAGTCATTCTCTTTCAAAATAGTGGACAAGCAGGGGCTCGAACCCTGGACCCACGGATTAAGAGTCCGTTGCTCTACCAACTGAGCTACTTGTCCAAAGTAATAAATTGTCTCGCAACAACAAATAATAATATATCATACAATAAGTATGTGTGCAAGTTTTTTTGAAAATAAAAAAGCCGATTCAAAATCAGCTTTCGAAATAGTGGACAAGCAGGGGCTCGAACCCTGGACCCACGGATTAAGAGTCCGTTGCTCTACCAACTGAGCTACTTGTCCAAATTAATAATATTGTCTCACAACAACGGATATAAATATATCATATAGAAGGAATGATTGCAAGTTTTTTTGGTTTAAAAAATTTAAAAATAAGTACTTGCAATTTTTTAGAAGTCGAGTAGAATCAATTGATAAATAAATATGAACTACCTTGTAGATTTAATCGTTAGATAAATGGGCTAACAAGTCTCTACCGCCTACCCGATAATAGGCGACAATCCACAATTGATTAGTGAAACTGTCTGGTTAACTAGCATTTGTTGGATTCTATGCAATCTTGCAAATGCTTTTTTTATACAAAAAAATGGAGGAAATATGGCTAATTATAGTGTTGCAAACAAATTTGTACCGATGGGGTTAACTTTTGAAGATGTCTCGTTACCGAAAAATACTGTGGGTAACCAACAAGATAAAATATCTATGCAAACTATACTTACGCCGACGTTGAAATTAAATCAACCTATTTTATCTGCCGCAATGGATACGGTCACAGAATCTCCGATGGCAATTGCTTTGGCAAAATTTGGTGGTCTTGGTGTAATTCACAAAAACATGTTGATTGCAGATCAAGCAGCAGAAATCCGTTTCGTTAAATCTACGACGGTAGATTTGACGCTCGATCCAAATGCATCAGTTGACGATGACGGCCGTTTAATTGTTGCTGGTGCAGTAGGTGTTACATCAAATACACTTGAACGTGTGCGAGCATTAGTCGCAGCTGGTGCGGATGCAATTGTCCTTGATTCGGCTCATGGACATTCTGAAGGCGTTTTACGTAAGATTCGTGAAGTTCGTGATGCCTTTCCTAAAATCAATATTATCGCTGGAAATATCGCGACAAAAGAAGGTGCTAGTGCCCTGTATGATGCGGGAGCAGATGTTGCTAAGGTTGGGATTGGTCCTGGATCAATTTGTACAACTCGTGTGGTTGCTGGTGTTGGTGTACCTCAAATTTCAGCAATTGCTGCAGCGGCGGAAGCAGCAAAGGAATACAATAAAGCAATTATTGCTGACGGTGGTATTAAAACTTCAGCAGATATGTCAAAAGCTATTCTAGCTGGTGGTCATGCAATTATGTTAGGGTCAGTCCTTGCTGGCACATTTGAAACACCTGGTGATGTGTTGACTGATGAAACTACTGGATTGCGATTTAAAGCTTACAGAGGCATGGGCTCAATTGCAGCGATGCAAAATGGATCAAAAGATCGTTATTTCCAGGGCGAAGTCAATGAAGCAAATAAAATGGTGCCAGAAGGTATTGAAGGTAAAACACCATATAAGGGAACATTGCTTGATGTTTTGCGACCTGCATTAAATGACGTCGCTGAAAACTTAAATAATGGTGGCTTTACCTCAATTCTACAGGCTGCTGAGAATGGAAACTTGATAGTAGCGACAGCGACACAGGATTATGCAAAAGTACCACAAAGCGTACGCATCATGCAAAACAAGGAGGAATTAGTATAATGTTTAGCCAAAATGGACTAGGACTTGATGAGGTGTTGTTGGTACCAAGTGCTTCCAATGTATTACCAAATGAAATTGATATTAGTACACAGGTTGCTGAAAATATTACACTATCAATTCCGGTAATTGGCGCAACGGGATTTACAACTATGGCAAATGCAATTGATTTTGCAAAAGAAGGTACATTGGCCATTTTGCCAGTACAATTATCAACATCTGAAAACGTAACCAAAATTAAGCAATTAGATAATCAGTATCTAGTTGGGGTATCGGTAGAAGCTACGGATACTGTAGCTAAATTGGTACAAGCAGGTGCTGATGTTGTGCAAGTCCTACCAACTGATAATCAAGACTTTTTGGTAAAAAACATTAGTGAAATTAAATCTAGCTTTAATGCATTACCAGTCTGGTTCGGACCGATAGATGATTTGGAAATTGCCAAACAAGCACTTGTGGCAGGTGCTGATACAATTATCGTTGGTGCTGCTGATGGTGATCCAATGGATGCTATCGTGACAACTGTTATGGCTTTTGCTGAACAAGCTGCTGAATTTAACAAAAATGTTATTCTCGGTTCAGGTATTCAATACAGTGGGGATGTGGTTAAAGCACTGGCTGCCGGTGCGGTTGCAACAATGATTGATGAAACAATGATTACGGATGTTATTGCAGATAACATTTTTCAAATCAGTGGGGGCTTGCGATCGGGTATGGGGTACACTGGTTCAGGTGATGTAGAAACACTGCGTCAGCAAGCGCAATTTGTTCAAATCACTTCGGCAGGTTTAACTGAAAGTCATCCACATGATATTGAATTGATTAAGGATGCTCCGAATTATCATCATATCTAATCGATGACATAATGAAAAAAAGACGTCAGAATTTTCTTAATTCTGACGTCTTTCTTTTAATATAGTGGACAAGCAGGGGCTCGAACCCTGGACCCACGGATTAAGAGTCCGTTGCTCTACCAACTGAGCTACTTGTCCAAATTGATGAAATTGTTTCGCAACAACGAATAATAATATACCACCAGTAAAAAAAGATTGCAAGCATTAAATAAAAAAATCATATCGAATGAATTAATAAACCGTGTATAAATTTTTTATTATGAAGTAAAATGTACCTATATACGGTCGCGTAATCTTGTTTTTTAAATTTTTGATAAAGTTTTATTTTGGTAAAAGCTGCTTGCATGATATAATATCAATCAGAGACCCACCCTTGGGAGGAACATAGTGATGAGTAAAATATTGGTCGTAGATGACGAAAAGCCTATTTCAGATATTATAAAATTTAATTTAACTAAAGAAGGTTATGATGTCGCTGTGGCGATGGATGGTCGTGAAGCCTTGGATTTGTTTGAGAGTGAGGAACCAGACTTGGTTCTTCTAGATCAAATGTTACCTGAGGTTGAGGGAACTGAAGTATTGCGTCAAATTCGGACAAAATCTCAAACACCAGTTATCATGGTTACTGCAAAAGATTCGGAAATTGACAAAGTGCTTGGTTTAGAAATGGGTGCGGATGATTATGTCACGAAACCATTTTCAAACCGTGAACTATTGGCGCGAATAAAGGCTAATTTGCGTCGTCAATCACCGGTTTCTGGACAATCAGGTCAGGTTGATGATAGTGGTGACATTAAAATTGGCGCACTGACTATCCATCCTGATGCCTACATGGTTTCTAAAAATGGACAAGATATCGAATTGACTCATCGTGAGTTTGAGTTATTACACCACTTGTCAAAGCATATTGGACAAGTTATGACACGTGATGATTTATTACAAACGGTATGGGGTTATGATTATTTCGGGGATGTACGCACAGTTGATGTCACTGTACGACGCATTCGTGAAAAAATTGAAGAGACACCAAGTCATCCACAAATTTTGATGACCCGTCGCGGTGTCGGATATTATTTAAAAGCTTCAGAAGAATAAATCATTAAATTGAAAGGCTAGTGCCTTGCCAAATGGCATGGCGCTAGCCTTTTTCGTAATTAAGAAAGGCAGTATTCATGCAAAGTAGTCGCAAAGGGCGCCGCTTTTTTTCATCTATTCACTTTAAAATTGCATTAGTATTTACGCTAACATTAATTGTTACTTTGGAATTAGTTGGTGCTTTTTTTGTGCGTCAATTAGAGCAACAAAGTTTATCATCTTTTCGTGATCAGATTGCTTTGCCTGCATATGTTGACGATTCCTTGACGCAACAATTGGCTAGTAGTAGTCATTCAAAGGTGAATCAAGATGTTCATACAATTTTAACGTCAACGAACAATGCTGCTATTTCAGAAATTCAAGTTTTTGATACAGCAGGAGTTTTACGTGGAACGAATGATGTTAATAATCAAGATAAAATTGGGCAAAAGACAACCGACTCAAATATCAAGGCAGCTATTAATGGTAATAAATATAGAAAAAATCCAATTGTTACGGTTAACAGTACGCGTTATCAATT
The DNA here is from genome assembly GCF_051903945.1 of Weissella paramesenteroides. Classification (GTDB taxonomy): domain Bacteria; phylum Bacillota; class Bacilli; order Lactobacillales; family Lactobacillaceae; genus Weissella; species Weissella paramesenteroides_A. Next base: position 305,986 of record NZ_CP192268.1, read on the forward strand.
AGTAGTTAAACCACTGGTTAATACGGTGGATGGAGAAAGTAATGTTGTTGGTGTGGTTGTTGTTCGAGCTAGTTTAGAGTCAGTTTATAATAATTTAACAAAGATATCATACATCTATTTTGCATCATTAGTTTTTGCGGTTGTTCTGGGTATTATTATGGCGATTTTTATCTCACGTAGTATTACGCGACCAATTGCTGAGATTAGTGCAAGAACAACTAAAATTGCGCAGGGTGATTATTCTGGCGGTATCGTCGTTCGGACAAATGATGAAATTGGTAAGCTCGCACAAGATGTTAACGTGTTGGCAGCACGTATTGAAGAAACAACTAATTCAATGGACTTTGAACGTCGTCGTTTAGACTCTGTTTTGGAGCATATGAGTGATGGTGTTATTGCAACAGACCGACGCGGTAATATTAACATTATAAATATTGCAGCTTTACGGATGACAGGGTTATCTGAAAATCAGGAAGCCAATGGTCGTTCGATTTTGGATATTTTACGTATTGCAGATCAATATAGTTTGCGTGATCTTTTAGATAATCGACATGAGTTATTATTAGATTTTAGTACAGATGAACATCCATTAATGATTCGGGCATATTTTAGCCTAATTGAACGCGCATCAGGATTTATTTCAGGATTGGTTATCGTTTTGCATGACGTTACTGAACAGCAGCGAACTGAACGTGAACGTCGGCAATTCGTTTCTAATGTGTCACATGAGTTGCGTACACCGCTAACTTCTGTTAAATCATATGTGGATGCTTTGCAAGATGGTGCAGTAGAAGATCCAGAAGTTGCACATAACTTCTTACAAGTTGCTCAAGATGAGACCACACGTATGATTCATATGATTAATGATTTGTTAGAACTGTCACGTATGGATTCAGGTACCATGAAGCTGGAGAAAGAGTACATTAACATTGCGGCATTGTTTAATTATATTCTAGATCGTTTTGATATGATTATTGCCAATGACGATAAACCAGAAAAATATTACACGATTAAGCGTATGATTCCGCAATTACAAATCTGGGTCGAAATTGATACATCGAAATTTACGCAGGTAATTGACAATATTATGAACAATGCCATTAAATATTCTCCTGATGGTGGCGTTATTACGGCGCGATTAGAAGATCGCGATAGTGAAGTGGTTTTGAGTATTACTGATCAAGGATTAGGTATTCCAAAGTCAAATATGAAACAAATTTTTGATCGTTTCTTCCGTGTCGATAAAGCTCGTTCTAGAGCACAAGGTGGTACAGGTCTTGGTTTGGCTATCTCGAAAGAAATTATTGAGCGTTTTAATGGTCGTGTATGGGTAGAATCGACTGAAGGTGAAGGATCAACATTCTCGATTGCATTACCGTATGAGCCATATAATGAGTTAGACGATGATTGGGATGATGGTGCGTGGGATGAAGAAGAATAAGCAATGGCGTGTTAATATAAGATATTTTAGACAACGTTATGGTGTAATTATTGCACTCATTATTGCGATATTAATTAGTATTTTTTTATCAGTACAATTATGGCGCAGTCCTGGTCAATCGATGAAACAACAGAAAGTAATTAATGACACAACCCAAGAAAATGTTAGTGGGGAGAATTTAACAAGTGTTTATAGTATTTCCCAATTAGTATTTAATCAATCAGATAAAGAACTTAGCGTCATTGACTATCGCACGTTATATTCAAAAATTGTTGATCGTGTGAAAGAATGGGATATTGCTTATAAAACAAGTGATGTTTTAAAAAAGACAACTTACCTAAATTCACTGTCTCAAAAAAATACAATTGTGATGAGCTTTCCCGATGCTGTTTCTGGTAATGTCATACAGTCTATTTTTGGTAAACGTATTAAGATAGCTGGTAATGCGACAATTAATCATGTGCAAATATCGCAGGATGATAGTAATAAACTTTTCTTTTATGATGATCATCATCATAAAAGGTATGCCTACCAGGTATCGAATGCGCCGCAAACGGTCCAACATTTGAAGCCTAGCAAAAAAACGGCAAGCGTGGACTATCAGTGGGTTGGTGAACATGTCATGGCAGCAACAACAACGCCAGTTAAATTACAAAGTTATAGTTATTTACTAGATGTTGACAGCACGGTATCGCGACTAACAAAACTCTTTTCAGATAGTGGTAAACGTGATGTGAACAATGGTCAGGAAATTTTAACATATTCTAACGGTGATAATCGTCGGATGGCACATAATGTCACGACAGGTTCTATTAATTATGATGCGTATAATGTTAATCGCAAGGCAAATACATTTAATCAACGACAACACGAGGGTTATCGTTGGCTAGTTAATTTACACCAAAATTCAGATAATTTATACTATTTTGAAGAACGTGACCAGGGTCAAACATTGACGTATCGTTTGTTTGTTAATGGATTGCCTATTTTTGGACAAACATCATATGGTTCTGTACAAATAAAGCAATTACCTAATAAACATGCAAGAATTGGAATGTCACAATATTCATTGCGGGTACCATTGCCAACAGATCAAAAGAATCAAATTAATATTGAGCCAATGGCTAGTGCGATGGCTGATTTAGAAAGTGTCGGTGTATCGCGAAATGATATCGAACAAATGTCAATTGGCTACCGCTGGCAATTGGATCCGGACAATCAAATTGTTACCTTGGATCCGGGATGGTATTTTGAACAGAATCATGTCTGGCGATCGGTGACAGATCAGGTTAAAAGTGAGCAAGGAGGTCATTAAATGGATTTTAGAAAAGTCTTGGCGGCCTTCTTAGCGGTGTTTATTGCGCTGGATATCTTTTTGGGTGTTCAATGGGTGCGGGCATATCCATTTAGTGATAACCGCACAACAGATCAACAAATATTAGATGAAATGAGTGATGATGGCATTTCGTATGGTTCTTTAGTACAAGATCGTCATTCAGGTTCATATTTAGCTGGTAAAAATGGCAAACAAGTTCTGGTTGATAAACAAAATGAACTTAAGCCCGGCTGGCAAACCTCGTTTTCGGATGATCAATTAGTTGTTGTCCCCCAGAAGCCTGTGCAGTTAGGTGTGGATTCAGCAAGTGATGTGATGAATTTGGACAAATTTGTTGCAAAAGATGATCAAGTGATTATGGGGAATGAATATCAATATAGTAAAAAGATGACCCAAATCGCACGAGCTAAAGAAAACAAACATACGACATCGAAACTCTATGTTTTCGTGGAAAAAATCCCGGCAGATAATCATGAATTTGTTACTGATCTTGCACAAATAGTCTTTGAAGTTGATAGTAATCATCGGCTACAAAAGTATGAACAACAATACGTCAATCAAACGCAATTTTTGCGTGATGATATGCAATTGATTTCTGAAAAACAAGCGTTGATTAATCTTTATCAATATAATGAATTACCCAATAATAGTACAGTTAAATTATCAAAAATAGGTTATGCGCCACTAACAACGGTTAAAAAAGATATCATCTTTATCCCCGTATGGCAGTTCTTAGTATCTACTAATAAAGACACAACTTTGATTACCGTTAATGCGATAAATGGTTCGATAATGAAATAAATATGTCATCACGTGGTAGAATATTACTTGTGGTGGCATCATAATGAATAGTGTATGAAACATCAAAGGCATTGAAATAATGCTGGGTGTGTCTCTTCCTTTTCGTGGTTGCCCGTAATCTCGTAGCATTTAGAGATTGCGGGTTTCTGAATATATTTGACAGTAAATCTGGACCACAACACAAGTTTCAGTTGGTGAGGAGTTAGGAATGGCGAACGATTTTAAAGTATCAATGTTAGCATCTGGTAGTAAAGGCAATGTGACGTTTATTGAAACGCCACACCATAATGTACTAGTGGACGCAGGCTTATCTGGTAAAAAAATAGCTGGTTTAATGGCACAGATAGGACGGTCACTGACGGATGTGGATGCTTTGTTTGTGACCCATGAACATAGTGATCACATTGCAGGGGTTGGTGTTTTAGCGCGTAAATATGGGATGAATGTTTATGCTAACCAAAAAACATGGGCTGCGATGGAAAATAAAATTGGGAAGATCAATCCGGAACAGGTGCAATTGTTTGAACCAGGGCAAACGAAACTGATGGGAGATTTGGATATTGAGAGCTTTAGTGTGTCTCACGATGCAGCTGATCCGCAATTCTATGCCTTCCACCATGATAATAAAACATTTGCTATGTTAACAGATACTGGTTATGTCAATGATCGTATTATTGGTACAATTAAAAATTCAGATGCTATTTTGATGGAAGCCAATCATGATTATGAAATGTTGCGAATGGGCAGCTATTCTTGGCCATTGAAGCAACGTATTCTAGGCGATCAAGGTCATTTATCTAATGAAGATGGCGCATTGGCTTTGACACAAATTCTTGGAAATCGTACAAAGCATGTCTATCTAGGACATTTAAGTCAAGAAAATAATCAAAAACCACTTGCTCATTTAACTGTTCAATCTGTATTGGAAGAACACGATTTTGGTGTTGATCATGATTTTGGACTATTAGATACGGATCCTTCTGTCGCCACGCAATTGATTCAAATTTAAGGACAATGATTCGCTGTTAAGGCGCTTTAAAGGGGATTATTTTAAAATTATTTTTACATAGACAAATAAAAGATAAGAACACGAAAACATAAGATACGGGGCATAAATATGAAATTATCATCTGAATCAAAAATTGTGGTAATTAGTGTTGTCGCTGGACTAATCGGTGGGGGTGTTGCTGCTGGTGGTGTGACATATTTTTCACAGGATGATCAGTCATCTGTGACGACCAGTAAAACAACAGCGGTTAAAGTAAATAGTAATAATGTTAAGGGGACTTCCAGTGCAACCAAAGCTTTTAAGAAAGTCTCCGGAGCAGTTGTCTCGGTAATTAATTTACAAAAACAACAGTCCTTAGAGTCTGGTACTTATGGTAGTACAACAGACAGTTCTTCAAGTAGTGATTCATCAGATCTTCAAACGGCGTCAGAAGGATCAGGTGTAATTTATAAAAAAGATAATAATACTGCCTATATTGTGACCAATAATCATGTCGTTGCCGATTCAAATGCTATTCAAGTTTTGTTGAGCGACGGGACGAAACTAACAGCAAAGTTAGTAGGGACTGATGAACAAACCGATTTGGCCGTTTTGAAAGTGTCGTCAAATAAAGTTAATGAAGTTGCTGATTTTGCTGACTCTTCTAAGACAGAAGCCGGTCAATCAGTATTAGCAATTGGTTCACCGTTAGGATCTGATTATGCAACGTCAGTGACGGAGGGAATCATTTCTGCTACAAAACGACAAGTTGATGCGACTGATGAAAGTGGTAATTCTTTGGGAAAGGCGACAGTTCTACAAACTGATGCCGCGATAAATCCTGGAAATTCAGGTGGTCCATTAGTTAATTTGGCTGGACAGGTAGTGGGAATCAACTCAATGAAACTAGCCTCTTCTGAAGATGGTACTTCTGTTGAAGGTATGGGTTTTGCAATTCCTTCAAATACAGTTGTAAGTATTATTAACGAACTTGAGAAGAATGGTAAGATCGAGCGTCCAGCCTTAGGGGTTTCGATGGTTGACTTGAGCAATGTTTCTACGAGCGATCAAAGTAATGTCTTACACTTACCATCCAGCGTATCGGGAGGGGTCGTAGTTGTTGACACTGAGGATAACTCGCCAGCTGCTAATGCTGGGTTGACTCAGTATGACGTGATTACCAAAATTGATGGTAAAAGTGTGTCGAATTCAGGTGACCTACGGGATGCGCTATATAAGCATAAAGTTGGCGATTCCGTACAGTTAACTTATTATCACAGAGGTAAAGAAAAAACCGTAACAGTAAAGTTGAATAAGTCGACAAGTTCATTAAGTAGTGCGCAATAAGCTTACGAGAGAGCGAGATAAAAGTCGTTTTTAAGCCGGTGTGACGCATGGTTTGTGCTATTTTTGGCCGTAGCAAAGCCGAAGGACAGGAATGGTGTAAATTGCGTTACATTGAGGTTTCAGACTTTTGGAACGCGTTTATGCTATAAAAATTACAGGTTTTATAATTAATACAATTTTAGCAAGAAGAGGTTGGAACGTTTTCTTTTGTTCCAACTTCTTTTTTGTAAACAAAAAGAAATGTTTTAGTAACTTTTTTGAAATTATCATCGCTTATATTATATATATCCGCTTTTGTTAGTGGAATTCATTACTCCCCAAAGTATATGAAAAATTACATAGTTCCCCAAACTATGTATCCCCCCTTCGCTGGTTGCGATAGTAGCCGGCGGCGGACCATCGCTGCGTTCCCCCTCTTGCACGATGGTCTTTTTTTTATCTAAAAAGTCGTTTACAAAAGATGATTTGACTTAGTGTCAATTCTTTTGTAAACGACTTTTGCTTTTTATTGTGGAATAGTTAGTGTGAGTTGATAATTACCGATTGATTCATGACGGTTTAATAAAGTGTATGTAATGGCTAACTTACCATAAGGATGGTCGGTAGTGATTTCATTAGTTAATTGATTAGTTCTTACAGTGATAGGAATGTTTCCTTGTGAGGTGATGTAATGTGATTGGAATTCTTGATCTGGTGAAAAATGTAACTGAACATCGGTGAAATCGTTGTGACGATGTAGTAATATATCGTCAATTTGTGATATTTTAAAAGTAACCGGTGTGGCAACACCATATTGATGTTCTGTATAGCAAAGATACAGTGCGTTGGGTGTTAGTGTCAATGTACCTAACTCTTTAAAGTTGAATGCTTCAGTTTGGTCATCTTGTTTAATTTGTGTTGATAGAGAGATAGTTGTTGACCATGTTTTTCTTATAGGTTGCATATAAAACTCCTTAGAATATGATTGTTTCAGTCCATTATACAGGGTTCAATAGGGTATAATGTAGTAAAAATATGTATTATTCGTCAGAATTAGAAAGGAAATCATGACGCAATTTATTAAAACAGGTTCAGAAAAAGTTTTTAGGGATCCTGTCCTGAATACGATTCGGGTAAAAGATCAGGTGATTCTTGAATTAATTGGGACGTCTGAATTTCAACGTCTGCGCCGAATAAAACAACTAGGTGTGGCGAGTGCAGTCTTTCATGGGGCAGAACATTCACGCTTTTCACACTCGCTTGGCGTTTATGAAATAGCTCGTCAATGTGCTGAACATTTGGAACGATTTTATCCTTCGCGTGAGCCAGGGGATGGGTTATGGGACGTTAGCGAACGGCTTGTATTACTCTGTGCAGCGTTATTACATGATGTTGGTCATGGACCATACTCGCACACATTTGAACACATTTTTAATACGGATCATGAGGCCTATACACAAGCAATCATTTTATCACCTAGTACTGAAATACATCAGGTATTGGTAAAGGTATCTTCTGATTTTCCTGAAAAGGTTGCCAGTGTGATTGCAAAAACCTATCCTAATCCACAAGTTGTTCAATTGATTTCTAGTCAAATCGATGCAGATAGGATGGATTATCTATTACGTGATGCTTATTATTCGGGTGCAACGTATGGACAATTCGATCTTTCAAGAATTATTCATGTCATGCGACCTTATGCTGGTGGCATTGCTTTTGATGAAAAAGGGTCTTACGCAATTGAAGACTATGTTGTTTCGCGCTATCAAATGTATGTACAAGTTTATTTTCATCCTGTATCAAGGTCGTTTGAAGTGTTATTACAGCATTTGTTAGAACGTGCAAAGGTTGTTTACGATGAAGGTCAAAAGGATTCACGTGTCAGTACGGCATTTATTTCACCAACCTTACAACCATTATTTGCTGGCAATTTAACGTTACAGCAATACGTGATGCTAGACGATTCATTGATGTTAGCGAATATCAGTGCTTGGCGTTATGCTGAGGATGCTATTTTGGCTGATTTAGCAACACGGTTTATTGATCGAAAACCATTAAAATCAATTGTTATTACGAATGAGACAAAAAAATTATTGCCAACAATAAAGCAATTGATTGACTCGGCAGGATTTGATACCAGATATTATACAGCTGAAAATGATAGCTTTGATTTACCATACGATGCATATAATCCTAAAGATAAAAAACCACGAACGCAGATTGAACTGATGCAATTAGACGGCTCTCTAAAAGAACTATCGACCCAAAGTCCTTTGGTTGAAGCAATGACAGGACGGATTTTTGGTAACGCACGTTTCTTTTTCCCACGAGAAATGTTAGTGCAACATGCAGTCGACGATATTATGGCGCCAATATATAGTGATTTTCAACGTTATGTCCATAATGAAACGTTAGTGGATCCGTTAGATGCTGAATCGAAATAGGAGTAGTTTTAAATAATGGGAATTAAGTTAATTACAATTGATATTGATGATACACTCGTTAATTCTGAGAAGCAGATCACGCCACGTGTTAAACAAGCGTTGCAAGCAGCTACAAATCAGGGCGTTAAAGTTGTCTTAGCGACAGGTCGTCCGCTATCAGGTGTCCAAGATTATTTAACACAGTTACATTTAGCAAATCAATCGGACCAATTTGCTATCACGTATAATGGTAGTGTTGTGCAAACAACGGCTGGTGAACAATTAGGCGGTCATGAACTATCTTTAGCCGACTATAAAAAGTTTAAAGCAATTGCTGAAAAATATAATTCTTACATTCAGGTGGAGTCACTTTCATATGCTATTACAGCAAATACAATGGTAAATCGATTTGCTAATGGTGAAAATAACATGGTAAGGATGCCATTGAAATTTCAACCGGTGTCAGATATGACGACAGATGAACATTACGTTAAATTCATGTTCATTGACGCGGCTGAAAAAATCGATGAAATTGCTGAGCACATGCCACAAGATTTGAAAGATGAGTATTACATCGTGAAATCAACGCCAAATTTCTTAGAAGTGATGCATAAGCAGTCTACTAAGGGAAATGGATTACAGCTGTTGGCTGATAAACTAGGCATTGATATGAGCGAGACAATGGCATTAGGTGATCAACATAACGATTTAACAATGATTGCAGTGTCAGGAATTGGCGTGGCGATGGCTAATGCTGTACCTGAGGTAAAGGCAACAGCGGATGTGATGACAACTTCACAAAATGAAGATGGGGTTGGATTAGCCGTTGAAAAATGGGTTTTGAATCAATTTGTGCAAGAATTAGAAAATTAAAATGAAAAGTATTTGCCGAAATGACAGAAATATTGTAATATTAGACATTGAGTAAGACCGCGAAAGGACGTGCAGTGATTTGGCATTAACACAATTTGACGGCCAAAATAAGGATGAGCTTTCAATGATTGAAGTTGCTCGTGCAATTTTGTCTGACCGTCATGAAACCATGGGATTTAATGACTTGTTGAATGAAGTGCAAGCATTCACCGGTAAGTCGGATGAAGAAATTCGTACGCGCTTATCACAATTTTATACTGATTTGAATATTGACGGTTCATTCATTTCATTGGGTGATACAATGTGGGGATTGCGTTCGTGGTACCCAATCGACTCAATTGATGAAGCTGTTCACATGGATCTGGAAGAAGAAGTTGAAGGCAAGCCTAAGAAGAAGAAGCGTAAGAAGATCAACGCATTCTTGGCTGATGTTGATGACGATGATGATGTCATCGACTATAACGACGATGATCCTGAAGATGATGACTTTGATGTTGCAGATACCGATGATGATGATGACAGTGCTGATGATATCGATGACGATGATGATGACGACGATACAAGTACTGATGATGATTTCGATCATGATGAGGTTTCTGGTGGCCTTGGTGACGAAATTAGTGGCATCAAGACTGACGTAGATGATGACTACGGTTCTGGTGATATTGAACATTAAGCATCGATTAATTAATTGACAAATACAGGAATTTCATGTATTATTAAATTCCGGGCTCTTGTATTAAATTACAAGGCGTAATCAAAGTTGATTAATGCTCCCAACGCTACTATAAGCATTGGGAGTTTTTTATTTTTATTGGCATTGGCACAGAACTCGGAGGATATATTTATATGACGGCTAAATACATCTTTGTTACTGGTGGTGTGGTTTCATCATTGGGAAAAGGTATTGTTGCAGCTTCACTAGGACGGTTATTAAAGAATCGTGGTTTTAAAATTGCGGTACAAAAATTTGATCCCTACATCAACATTGACCCAGGGACAATGTCACCATACCAACACGGTGAAACGTTTGTTACTGAGGATGGTTTGGAAACAGATTTAGATTTGGGACATTATGAACGATTCATTGATATTGACCTAAATAAATATTCAAACGTCACATCTGGACGTGTGTATTCAGAAGTTCTTGCAAAGGAACGTCGAGGCGATTATGATGGCGCAACAGTCCAAGTCATTCCACATATTACGAATGCATTGAAAGAAAAGATGATGCGTGCAGCTGAAACGAAGAATGCAGACATCGTTATTACTGAAGTTGGTGGAACGGTTGGAGACATTGAATCATTGCCATTTATTGAAGCCTTGCGTCAAATGAAGCGAGAAGTAGGTCCTGAAAATGTCGCCTACATTCACACCTCATTGATTCCATATTTGCGTGCTGCAGGTGAGATGAAGACAAAACCTACGCAACATTCAGTTGCTGAATTGCGTTCATTAGGAATTCAACCGGATATGTTAGTTGTTCGTACGGAGCAACATATTACGCAAAGTATGCGTGATAAATTAGCATTGTTTACTGATGTGGCACCGGAAGCGGTTATCGAATCATTAGACGTTGATATTTTGTATGAAGTTGTCTTGAACATGCAAAAGCAGGGGATGGATGATGTGATTTTGAAGCGTTTGGGACTTTCTGCACCGGCTGCGGACCTTACAGAATGGCGTGGCATGATTGATAAGATTCGTAATCTTAAGAAGAAAATCAAAATCACACTTGTTGGTAAGTATGCTGATTTACAAGATGCCTATATTTCAGTGAATGAAGCCTTGCGTTCAGGTGGCTATGCGGTAGATGCTGACGTTGATATCAATGCAGTAAATTCTGAAAAAGTAACGGCAGAAAATGTTGCAGAAATTCTGGCTGATGCTGACGGTGTCATTGTTCCTGGTGGATTTGGTTCGCGAGGAACCGAAGGTAAAATCGCTGCCATTCAGTATGCTCGTGAAAATAACTTACCATTCCTTGGTGTTTGCTTGGGTATGCAATTAGCGACAGTAGAATTTGCTCGTCATGTTTTGGGACATGCTAATGCTAATTCTATTGAGTTGGATGAAAATACAGATACACCAGTTATCGCATTAATGAATGATCAGAAGGAAATTACAAATCGTGGTGGTACCATGCGTTTAGGATTGTATCCAGCTTCATTGAAGGAAGGCAGCCTAACACAAAAGTTGTATGGTGGTCAATCAGAAATTCAAGGTCGTCACCGTCATCGCTATGAATTCAATACGACATATCGTCAAGAATTTGAGGATGCTGGTATGGTCTTTGCGGGTACTTCACCTGATCAAAGTTTGATGGAAATTGTTGAAATACCTGCTAACGATTTCTTTGTGGCAGCACAATATCATCCAGAGTTAACGTCACGGCCAAATCGTCCAGAACCATTGTATGCTGGATTTGTTAAAGCTGCTTTGGCACATAAAGAAAAATAATTTTAAAAAGTGTTGAGTAAAATAAATTTTGAATTCAGGTGTTGAATAAGGATTCAATCTTTTTGGACACGTAAAAATGATTGATAAATTTAATTATCAGTCATTTTTTTAGGTTATTATAGTATTCAGTTGTTATAATAGTTTATGTAGTTATTTTTGAATATTTTATTACTTTTTTGTGTTTGCTTTTTGTAAAAAGATAAATAAAAGACATCTTCTTGTAATTTAATTGTAACTACTGTAAACTTATTTAAGTATATTGTTAGCAATGGTATCTGACCATTATTGTTTGGCGATAGTCGAATGATTGATAACAATGAAAAATTTTGAATGAATGGACCTTAATGAAGGATGATAGAGTAGTAACTCTAAAAGGATTGATAAAATGAAGAAGTTGGTAATCCATGGTGGACGACGGCTCAGTGGTGAAGTAACCATTGGTGGTGCAAAAAATTCTACTGTTGCGCTAATTCCTGCAGCAATTTTAGCTGAAACACCCGTGAAATTTGATAGTGTACCCGATATCTTAGATGTTTATAATTTGCAGGCAATTTTGAATTCAATGAATGTCACCTCTACATTTAGAGGCGGCGAATTGATGATTGATCCAATTAACATCGTTGAGTCAGAGTTACCATCAACAGCAATTAAGTCATTAAGAGCCTCTTATTATTTTATGGGATCATTATTAGGCCGGTTTGGACGAGCAACCGTGACATTCCCAGGTGGTGACAATATTGGTCCACGACCAATTGATCAACATATCAAAGGTTTCGAAGCTTTGGGAGCCACTGTTCATGAAGAAAATGATACCGTATATATTAACGCGGAAAATGGACTAAAAGCGGCTCGTATTTTTTTGGATGTTGTCTCAGTAGGGGCTACGATGAATATTATTATGGCGGCTGTTCATGCTGAAGGAACAACGGTTCTGGAGAATGCTGCTCGCGAGCCAGAAATCATTGATTTAGCAACCTTTTTGAACAATATGGGTGCTCAAATTCGTGGTGCTGGAACTGATGTTATTCGTATTACTGGTGTAAAAAAGTTAGAATCTAAAAATACCCATACGATTATTCCAGATCGTATTGAGGCTGGTACATATCTTGCCTTGGCAGCTGCACAAGGAGATGGTGTGCTGGTTAAAAATGTGATTCCAGAACATTTAGAGTCATTTACAGCCAAATTATTAGAAATGGGTGTTGAGTTAGAGGTACGTGAGGACAGTATTTACGTACCAAAGTCAGTTAATTTGAGTCCAATTCATATTAAGACGGCGCCTTTCCCTGGATTTGCAACTGATTTGCAGCAACCAGTTACACCACTCTTAACTTTGGCTAGCGGTACGAGTGTCATTCAAGAGACGATTTATCCTGAACGGACACGTCATATACCAGAACTACAGAAACTTGGCGTTGATATATCGAATGATGTCTATGGTCAAATTAATGTGACAAAATCAAGCAACTTCCACGGTGCACGAGTGTCTGCTGCTGAGATTCGCGCAGGAGCTTCATTGGTTGCAACTGGATTGATGGCTGATGGTATCACTGAAGTTATTAATGCGGAACATGTTTTACGTGGTTATGACCACATTGTTCATAAATTAACGATGTTGAATGCTGACATTCAGATTGCAGAAGAATAAACCAACTTAGAATGTAAAAAATAAAATGTTGTGCAAAAATTAGGCTGTAGTCTAATGAAAGCGTACACATTTTGTTTTTTGCATTTTTTTTTGCAAATACTTGAGAAAAGCCAGTCTTAATGGTTGCTAATTACTTATTATCAGGATAAACTAGATAAGTTACGAAAATAAAGGACGATTACTAATGATAAACGCAGTATGGACGCCGGATTGTGTCTAGTTTGTTATTATGTTGATAAGTTCGCGATATTGAAGAACGATTGTTGCGGCAATCGTTACCGGAGGAAAAATTTTGAAGTTTTCAGAGTTAGGTCTTACGCAAGACCTGTTAACAGCCATCGAAAAGCATGGCTATGTAGAAGCAACGCCGATCCAGGAAAAGACAATTCCTTTGACTATGGCTGGTAAAGACGTTATTGGTCAAGCACAAACAGGAACTGGAAAAACAGCAGCGTTTGGATTGCCAATCTTAGAAATGATTGACAATGAAAATAAGGATGTGCAGGCATTGGTTGTTTCACCAACCCGTGAATTAGCCATTCAAACACAAGAAGAATTATTTAAATTAGGACGTGATAAGCATGTTCGTGTACAAGCCGTTTTTGGTGGTGCAGATATTCGTCGTCAAATTAACGGATTAAACCACGGTGCTCATATTGTTGTTGGAACACCTGGCCGTTTGATTGACCACATTCGTCGTGGCACAATCAATTTATCACATGTTAAGACATTAGTTTTGGACGAAGCTGATGAAATGTTGAACATGGGATTCTTAGAAGATATTGAGTCAATTTTGAAGGCTGTGCCTGATGAACGTCAAACGTTGCTATTTTCAGCAACAATGCCACCAGCAATTAAGCGAATTGGTGTGCAATTTATGACAGAGCCTGAGCACATTCAAATTGCAGCTAAGGAATTAACAACTGACTTGGTTGATCAATATTACGTTCGTGTCCGTGATTTTGAAAAATTTGATGTCCTAACACGTATTTTGGATGTTCAACAACCAGAATTAGCAATCATGTTTGGTCGTACAAAGCGTCGTGTTGATGAATTGACTCGTGGATTAACATTACGTGGCTTCAAGGCCGCTGGTATTCACGGTGATTTGACACAACAGAAACGTACTCAAGTATTGAAGCAATTTAAGAATCGTGAAATTAAGATTTTGGTTGCGACAGATGTTGCGGCTCGTGGACTAGATATCTCAGGGGTCACATACGTTTATAACTTTGATATTCCACAAGATTCAGAATCATATGTTCACCGTATTGGCCGTACTGGACGTGCCGGTGCACACGGTAATTCTGTAACCTTTGTAAGTAATTCAGAAATGGATTACTTAAAGGATATTGAAAAGCTAACTAAGAAGCGCATGCAACCATTGAAGCCTTACACTCGTGAAGAAGCTTTGGCTGGTCGTATGAGTGTTGCAACTGATTCAATTTCTGATATTGTTAAGGCCACTGCTGGTGTTGCTAATTCAGAGCAAGTTGACCAATTGGTAGAACAATATGATGCAAAGGCATTAGCAGCTGCCTTATTAGGTGCTGTTGCTAACGTTGAGCAGATGGATGCTGAATTTAAGTTGTCACACGAACGTCCATTACCACACAAGCATGGTAACTTCGGTGGTTCACGTCGTGGTGGTGGCTACCGTGGCCGTCGTGATGGCTCACGTAATGGTGGTTATCGTGGTAACCGTGGGCAACGCGAGCGACGTTCATACGATCGTGGTTCACGTACTGGATCAGGTGATCGTTCACAACGTGGACATTCAGGTGCACCACGCCGTCAATCACGTAATTTTGTGATTAAAAATAACGACTAATTAAGTATGAATGGCTTATTAGTCTGAAATGAATAATAGTGCCATTGTTGTTATATCAAGACATCAGTCTTGTGTAACATATCTAAGAGGCATCAATCTTCCAACTTTAAATTGGTAGATTGATGTCTCTTTTGATATATAATGGGCGATTTATAGCGTAGCCTCGGTTTTGTATTTATTAAATAAAAAAATAGTCAAACATTGATGGGTTATAGAGGGTATAATGAATATAATATTTTGGGAGGTATGTACATGATTGTTGGACATGGAATTGATGCGCAGATTATTAGTCAGGTTAGTGCGGTTGCTGAACGGCGTCCTGGCTTTGTAGATGTTATTCTGACGCCAGCAGAACGTGCGGTTTATGATGCAAGAAAAGGTAAGCATCGCCAAGAATTTTTAGCAGGCAGGTTCTCAATAAAAGAAGCCTATAGCAAAGCGATTGGAACTGGTATTGGTTCGCAAGCACATTGGCAAGATATTGAGATTTTACCCAATGACTCTGGTCAGCCAATAATGGTCAAGCATCCTAAGCAAGACCAAGTTATTGTACATATTTCTATATCACATACAGGTGATAGTGTTCATAGTTCTGTTATTTTAGAGGAGATGTCCTCATCCGCAACCAAAGCAGCTGATCAACGAAATATTGATGATCTGGCGATTATTAGTACCAGACGACCTGCTTGGATCGAAATTTCAGAGCGTGCGATTCAAAAAAATATTGCTGTGATTCGTGAACTAACAGGTGCACACCATTTTATTGCAATTGTTAAAGCCAATGCCTATGGCCATGGGATGGCACAAATTTTAACAGCTGCTAAACATGCCAATGTTGATGGATTTGGTGTGGCAACCATTGATGAGGGGATTTGGCTGCGCCGTTATGGAATATTGGAACCAATTTTTATATTAGGTGTAACACCTGTTACGTATGTTGATGATTTAGTGAAATATCAGTTAATACCTGTGGTAACGAGTGAAGCCTGGTTAAATGCGGCAATTAATAAAGTATCACCTCAAGCATCATTAGCTATTTCTATTGGGGTTGATACTGGTATGGGAAGAATTGGTATTCGTCACCATGACGAATTACAACGAGTTGTTCAAAAAATTAACCAAACTGATCAACTAATTCTTAAAGGAATCGGCATGCACTTTGCAACAGCTGATGAAAAAGACGAAGCATATTATCAAAAACAAGTTCAAACTTGGCATGAGCTTGTTGATGATTTACCATTGCCTCAGAATATCTGGTACCACTTAGCAAATTCAGCGACAGCATTATGGCATGAACAACCAAGTCGGGATGCAATCCGGGTTGGTGCTGCGATGTATGGGTTTAATCCTTCTGGTAAGGAATTAATGGCAAATCAATTGACACCAGCATTGACGTTGAAAGCGGAACTTGTTCATGTAAAACAAACAGAAGCTGGTACGTCTATTTCCTATGGTGCAACGTATCAAACTAAGCAACCAGAGTGGATTGGTACACTACCACTTGGTTATGCAGATGGCTATGCACGTCAATTGCAGGGCATGTATGGACTGCTGCCAGATGGTCGTCATGTTGAAATAATTGGACGTATTGCGATGGATCAATTAATGGTGCGCTTACCAGAAGAAATGCCAGTCGGCACAGTTATTACTTTAATTGGTAAGGTTGGTGATGAAGAAATTACGTTGGTAGACTTGGCTGAGCGCTTAAATACGATTCCTTATGAAATTGCGACAAGCTTATCAACGCGCTTGCCACGAAAATTAGTAAAGTAAAGAGAGATATATGGCTATTAAAAATGATATTAAACGTGGTGATATTTTTTTTGCTGATTTATCACCCGTGGTTGGATCGGAACAAGGTGGTCAACGTCCAGTTGTTATTGTGCAAAATAATGTTGGCAATCAGCACTCACCAACTGTGATTGTGGCGCCAATTACTGCTAAAATAGCAAAACCTAAGTTACCAACGCATGTTGGTTTACCAGCTGAGTCTGTGGATACAGGAATTGGCAAAGATTCTGTTATTCTGTTAGAACAGATTAGAACGCTGGATAAACGTCGTCTACAGGATAAAATAGGGACAGTGCCAGCAGAATTAGTTGTTAAAATAGATCAAGCATTATTTATTAGTCTTGGCTTAGTATAATTCATACAATT
Source organism: Weissella paramesenteroides (assembly GCF_051903945.1). Lineage (GTDB taxonomy): Bacteria > Bacillota > Bacilli > Lactobacillales > Lactobacillaceae > Weissella > Weissella paramesenteroides_A. Next base: position 323,270 of record NZ_CP192268.1, read on the forward strand.
TTAGTAAAGAGGTTGGAACATTTTTTTGTCCCAACCTCACCTGTTTTTATGAGTAAAATTTGTTGAGAGGGAGGGAAAAACATGCATCAAGAACAAGCTGCTGAACAAAGAAGATTAGATACAGTCGTACAAAAAATAGATCAACAATTGTTAGAAGCAAGGGAAGCATATACAAAGGCCCACTCTGAAACTCGAGCTGTTGAAAGTAACTATATTGCCAACACGTCAATTAATACCGTTGAAATTGATGACGCGATGGAGACAAATGCTGAGATTCAGCAACAACGAAACATCGTGGCTCGTGTTACGGAAACTGAGAATATTATGGCGAAGGCAGTTGACACACTAACAATGCTACGACCAAATCCATATTTTGGACGGGTAGATATTGTCGAAGATAATTTGCCAGAAACGCTCTACATTGGATTAGCATCTCTGCAAGATGACCAAGGTGATTTTTTAATTTATGATTGGCGGGCACCAATTAGTGGTGTTTATTATAATGGGACACTGGGACAAGTTAGTTATCCGACACCAAATGGCGAGCAAATTGTTGATTTAAAAAAGAAAAGACAGTTTGTTATTAGTGAAGCTAAGATTACCAACATGTTTGATACTAATGAAACTGTTGGTGATGAGATGTTGCAATTTGCCTTGGGACAACAAAATGATGAAGTGATGCGCAATATTGTGGCAACTATCCAAAAGGAACAAAATCAAATTATTCGTGACACGACAAGTGATTTGTTAGTCGTACAAGGCGTTGCAGGTTCTGGTAAAACATCAGCAATTTTACAAAGAATTGCCTTTTTGCTTTTTCATGCACGTGAAGCACTTAATTCTGATCAAATTGTGCTTTTTTCACCAAATCGCCTTTTTTCGAGTTATATCGCCGATGTTTTACCATCATTAGGTGAACGCAATATGCGTCAAGTAACATTAGCTGAGTTTTTTAGTGCTCGTCTACAAGGATTAACAGTACAGACATTATTTGATCGTTATGAGCAAGAACAACAGATGATTGGACAGGCTAGTCAAAGTATTCGAGAAGTACTTGAAAGTGCCGATATTGTAAAATTTATCCAAAATTATGTTGCACAATTACGAACGAATGAGCTACATTTTGTTGATATTTACTATGAAGATAAAGTCTTCTTTAGTGCAGAAGACTTGGCTGATTATATGGCAACGTTGTCTGTGAATTATTCGATACGTGAACGAATTGACATGGTTCAAAAACATTTTCTACAAGTGTTGACGGATCGAATTGACCAGTTGCAAGATGCGGATTGGGTACTTGAAGAATTAGACAACTTGATGGATCAAGAGTATCAAGATTTGCTTGGTGATGAAGACATCGAGGAAACACTGGCAGCAGAGAATGTTAATGATGTCATTTCATTGGTGGCTAAACGTTATTTAACGAAACACTGGCAGATTATTGATGATGCCTTATATAACAGTTTCTTTCTTGACATTTATGAACAATATGTGTCATTTTTGGCATACATGGGTGAGCAGGATACTGAACATCTTGATTGGTGGGAAATGAAACGCGATCGATTTGCAAGGCAGTTAGAATACCATCGCATTGATTTAGAGGATGCCGCACCACTGTTATTTTTGCGGGATGCTTTGACCAGTGGTGGTACGAATCAAGCAATGTCATATGTATTTGTGGATGAAATGCAAGATTATGCATTATCACAATTGTTGTATCTAAAACATGCTTTCCCACGGGCAAAATTTACGGTGTTAGGTGATTCTGAACAAGCTTTGTTTCGTGCTGTTGAGACACCACAAGCGTTACTTGATAAATACGCACAAGCATTTGTTGCCAAGCGTCCAACCTTGATTAAACTGAATAAAGCGTACCGTTCGACACAAGAAATTATGAATTTTGCTAAGGCATTACTGCCGGATGGTGAGGACATTATGACTTTTACAAGACATGGTGAGAAACCAAAACTTATTCAAACAACAACCAAGGATGTTAGTGCGGTTTTGACAAATGAAGTGACCCGATTACGGCAGAAGTTCCAAACGGTTGCGATACTGACTAAAACTGCAACGCAGTCTGTAAAAGTAGTTGATGCTTTACGCAATTATCCAGAAACAGTACAATTGCTACATGCAACGGACCGCTCACGGATGTCTAATGTGTTAGTTATGCCAATTTATTTGGCAAAAGGTTTGGAGTTTGATGCTGTCATCGGCTATGACGTGTCACAGGAAAATTATCCAGATGACCAAGCGACAGGATTGCTATATACACTAGCATCGCGTGCGATGCATGCCCTTAGTTTAGTCAGCATTGGGCGTGTTTCGGGGTTAATCACTCGAGTGAATGAAACGCTTGAAAAATAAACAATTGTATAATAACTTACTAAGCGCTTGTTATCGTCCACAAAAACTTTTACAATTGATTTTGACGAATTTGATTTTGTGATGTGGTCACAATAGAAAGAAGAAAAATATGACTGAAAAGAAAGTTTTGTTAACTGGTGATCGCCCAACCGGTAAACTACATATTGGGCATTATGTCGGATCATTGAAAAACCGTGTTGAAATGCAAAACTCTGGCCAATATGATCCTTACATTATGGTGGCTGATAAACAAGCATTTACCGATAATGCACGAAATCCTGAAAAAATTCAAAACTCTCTTTTGGAAGTTGTTTTGGACTATTTAGCAGTTGGGATTGACCCAGCAAAGACAACGATTTTTGTGCAATCTGCTGTACCAGAGTTATCTGAATTGACGGAATACTTTTTGAATTTGGTGTCAGTGGCACGTGTACAACGTAATCCGACTGTTAAGGCTGAAATTCAACAAAAAGGGTTTGGTGAAAGTATCCCAACTGGCTTCTTTATTTATCCAGTCTCACAAGCTGCTGATATTGCTTTGTTCAAAGGACAAGTCGTACCAGTTGGGGATGATCAAAAGCCAATGCTGGAACAGACACGTGAATTAGTTCGTACATTTAACCGATACTATAATACTGATATTTTGGTGGAACCCGAAGGTATTTTTCCACCAGAAGGACAAGGTCGTATCCCAGGTCTAGATGGTAACGCGAAAATGTCAAAGTCTTTGGGAAACGCTATTTACTTAAGTGATGATGAAGATACACTTTGGGCTAAAGTAAAGTCAATGTATACCGATCCAACTCATGTACGTTTGGCAGATCCAGGTCATGTTGAAGGAAATATGGTATTTACCTACCTTGATATTTTTGACGAAGATAAGGCATATGTTGCTGATCTGAAGGCACAATATGAAGCTGGTGGATTAGGTGATATGAAGATTAAAAAATATTTGTTTGAAGTATTGAACAAAGAGTTAGCACCAATTCGGGAACGTCGCGCACAATTTGCAGCAGATAAAGCGGCTGTTTTGGATATTGTGAAGACGGGATCTGAAAAAGCCCGTGTTGTTGGTCAACAGACTATGGCAGAGGTTCGCCATGCAATGGGTGTTGATTACTGGGGTTAATGATTATTGATACCTTGAAGGAGCATTAAATGAGTTATTTGGCAGTCATTGACTTGGGTTCCAACTCAACCCGCATGGTGGTTGAGGAACTACAAGAGGATGGAAATTTTGTTGAATTACGCCGGCGCAAATTAGATACACGTTTGGCTGAAGGCATGGATGATAATGATGGTGAGTTGACAGATGCGGCGATGACCCGTGTTGTTGATGCGCTGTTAGAATTTCAGCAAGATTATATGATGTTTGATGATGTGACAGTAGTTGGTATTGCAACTGCTGCGGTTCGTGAAGCAGAAAATCAAGCTGAATTCTTAGACAAGGTTTTTCGGGCAGTTGGTGTCGAAATTCGCGTGTTAACGGGCGATCAAGAGGCTTATTATGATTATTTAGGAGCAGTATCAGCTTTGGATATTTCTGATGCTTGGTTATTGGATACTGGCGGAGCGAGTGTTGAATTAGTTGGCATTGAAGAACGCATGGCCACGAATATGATGAGTCTACCATTTGGTGCGGTCAATTTGTCTGAAAAGTTCAAGTTGAACGTTGATGGTGTGGTCTCACCTGATGCGATTGCTAAAGCAACGAAGTATGTGAACGATCAATACTTTAAATTACCTTGGTTAGATGATACGGTAACTTTACCAGTTATTTTGTTAGGTGGTGCTAATCGGTCTTTGGCTAGATTAGATCGCGTCCAACATGGGCTAGCTGCTGACTCAGATTTTCATGGGTATGAAATGACTACGGCAGCAGTGCTTGCAACTTATGAAAAACTAGTAAAGATGACTAGAGCAGAACGAGAGGCATTATTAGGACTAGAAGCTAATCGTGCAGATATTATGATTAGTGGCTTATTACCGTTGGTAGAACTAATTAAACGTACAGGCTCAAATAAAGTTATTTTTTCATCGTCGGGTGTACGCGAAGGGCTCTTACAAGAGTATCGGATGAATAATTAAAGATAAAGATGAAGTCGAAGTTTTCTGATTTACATTGGAAATCCTCGACTTTTTCTATTGTCCTTAGGCCCTATATTCACTTCCAAAAACAAAAATTTATCAGCTCTGCATAAACGCGCTCCAACAAGCAGCATTCCTCATATAAGCCCAATTTTGACCCAGCCGCTTACAGCGCCAGGGCACAAAACAGGTCTTATACCGGAACGCTAGGCGCTTGTTGTCACGCTCTGCATAAACGCGATGAGCTACCAGTTCGTCAAAAATAAGCAATCAATATGTCACACGCCTACGCAGTCGCTTCGGCAGCGTGCCAAATTGATCACTTATTTTGGACTCCAAAACGGTAGCTCATCAGCTCTGCATTAAAAAACCGCCGGTACGTTGACCCGCGGTTACTTCTGCTATACCCATAGGATACAACAAGGGGAGCACTTGAATTTGCTACCCTATATTCAATTGTAATGGTAATATCTAGAGGCTTAATCTGCAGATTTAAGCGACTGTCGCTAGTATTACCGAAACCATCAAATACATCTTGCTCGCAACTACTACTCATCCACATTTATCCGTTTAAAAAGCGAACCGTGTCGGGAGCAGCCTCCAAATCAACAAACATGTTTTCACCCTACGAAGAGATATCGTTCGTTATTGAAGAAACCGATGCTAATGACTGCAAGATTGTCAATTCATGACTTAATGTTTATCATTCAAAATTTGATACTAGTAATATCTTGCATCATTACTGTGACACGCCCATATGGATTTCAGTAGCTAAAGCGATGTTTGAGGTTGAAAAGAAATCATTTTTCAAATCATCTACCTACCTTTCCTTTGGTACACCATTATAATAACACGACTTGAAAACGGTTACAAATATTTAGCACCATAATTAATGATTAAAATAAACAATATGCGGATTAACGTCGGCTATGCCAGCTTCTAGTATCTGCATGGTGGTCAATAATTGTTCATCTGACACTAATTTTGGTTTTTTATTAACGATTGTTTCAAAAACTGAGTCATAGACCGAACCATAGTCACCTAAAATCGACGGCACAAACTTTTCTAAACGATCATTATTTTGATTGTAGTAGGTAACCTTACCATAGTCTTGTGGTGCATCTTGACCAAAGCCAAGGTCTCCTGGCATGATACCGGCTTTTAGGTCGTATTCTTGTTGGTCAATGTTGTTCTTGATATATGAACCCTTGGTGCCATGAAGAATCCACTTTGGATAGTGGGTAACAGTCGTTTCACTTGACTGAATGGTTGCCTTAAAAGCATCGTTATAAAATAAATTAGCCTCAAATTGATCGGATAGAGTTGCTGATAAATCACGTGTCGCTCTTAAATCATAAGTTACGGCCTGTGGTGCACCAAATAAAGAGACGATTTGATCAACTAAATGAGCACCATGGTCAAACCAGGTTGTTTCCATTGCGCTACCGGTTGATTTGGCATCGTTTGGTCGATAATGATCCATGTGTAGTTCAAGTTCAATAGGACGACCGACATAACCAGTATTAAGAACGTGCTGTAAGGTTAAGAAGTCACTATCAAAGCGTCGATTTTGGAATGGCATAAAAAATAGACCATTTTTATTCGCAAGATCAATCAGTTCTGTCGCTTCTTGTGCTGTTGCAACTACCGGTTTATCAACCAAGACATTTTTGCCAGCTAGTAATAACTGTCGAACGACTGCAAAATGAGTTGGCGCTGGTGTAACAACAATGACTAAATCTAATGTCTTATCAGCAATAATATCCTGTATATTTGTCGAAAAGACGGTGCCATTTTTTTCAAGGGCATTTCGATCATCTGGCCGTTTATTAATATGAGGCGCAACGATACGACCAATACGAAATTTATCAGGGCGTTGACGGACATAAGGTATATGGTAACGATTAGTACTTTTTCCAAATCCAACATAGGCGATGTTAAGCATAATTAGCCTCCAAATTTTATTCTCACTCTATTTTCATGTCTTTCATGTATTTGTGCAATAGATGTTAGAATAGTAATATGAAATAGAATAATAAACAAGTTTTTATACCATGACATGGCAAGGTATAAGCATTATTTTAGGAAAAACTGGAGAATCACTATGGTTAGTGAATTAAAATCAGATATTTTACATGAAGTTATTTTAAGGCGACCTGATCAAAGCCATAAAGGGGACTACGGTCGTGTGCTACTGATTGGGGGAAGTGTGCAATTTGGTGGTGCTATTTTAATGGCTAGTCAGGCAAGCATTGGTGCTGGTGCCGGATTAACAACAGTTGCAACAGATCGGACGAATTTAACGGCTTTGCATGCACGTACACCAGAAGCGATGTTTGTCGACTGGCAAGATAGTGACCAGGTGGTCAAAAATATTGAAAAAAGTGATGTGATTGTTATTGGACCAGGTTTGGGAACGGACCAACAGGCGGTTAATTTAGTTAAACGCGTATTCGCGATGGTTACGCAACAACAAATTTTAGTGGTTGATGGTTCAGCATTAACCATTATGGCCGAAAATCATTTAATGTTTCCACGTCAACCTTATACAATTGCGACACCTCATCAAATGGAGTGGGAGCGTTTGAGTGGTATTCAGCTAAATTATCAAACGGAGCACCAGTTAAATGAAGTCCAACGTCAAATTTTGAATTTAGATGTTTTAGTGTTGAAACAGCATCATACTTTAATTTACGCACAAAATGAACTCCGTCAATTAATGATTGGTGGTGCTTATCAAGCAACTGGTGGTATGGGAGATGTATTAGCGGGTACGATCGGCGGATTTGTTGGTCAGTTCAAAAATAACCATTTAAAGGCAGTAGAGGCAGCGGTCTATGCGCATTCGATGATTGCACAAGAAATGGCCAGTCATAGTTATGTTGTAAAGCCATCATTTATAGCAGATGCTTTACCAAATTATATGGCACGTATTCAATCTAATTTATAAAGCATACTGGGTCGGTGTGCATTTTCATAAAGAAGTGTATAATTGAGAACAATGTTAATCGTGGAGGAATTAAAAAAATGGCAAGACAATGGCGTGCTGAAGCATTGAAATATGAAGATGATTTACTAAAAGATTTGAAAGAAATGTTAGCAATCAAATCTGTTCGTGATGATGAAGCGGCAACAGCAGATGCACCTTTAGGACCAGGTCCTAAGGAAGCATTGTTGAAGTTTGAAGAATTTGCTAAGCGTGATGGCTTCCGTGTCGGTAATTACAAGAATTTAGTGGCTTATGCTGAATTAGGACCTGAGGACGCAGAAGAAACAGTCGCTATTATCGGTCATTTAGACGTTATGCCCGAAGGTGATGGTTGGACAAAGGATCCTTGGACACCAGTTATTGAAGATGGACGTTTATATGCTCGTGGTGCTTCTGATGATAAAGGACCAACGTTCGCAGCTTACTACGCACTTAAAATGATTAAGGAACTAGGCGTAGAGCTAAAGCGTAAATTAGTTCTGGTTGTTGGTATCGATGAGGAATCTGATTGGACCGGAATGGATGAATTCTTTGCTGAATATGGTGAACCAACTATGGGATTCTCACCAGATGCAGAATTCCCAATTATCAATGGTGAAAAAGGAAATGTTTCAATTGTCACTCGGTTTGCGGGAACGCAAGGTGGTTCATTGAAACTAATTTCATTTACTGCTGGTCAACGACCTAACATGGTACCAGGTGTTGCAAAGGCATCGGTTGAAACAACCGATACAGACGCATTAGTTGGTGCTATGAAAGATTACTTAGCTACTGAAACCCGTGTTAAGGGAGAAGCAACAGTTGCAGGTAATCAAGTAGATTTCACATTCTACGGCAAGCAAGTGCATGGTGCTATGCCTGAGACTGGGGAAAATGCAGGAACTTACTTGGCTAATTTCCTACAATCTCAAGACTTTGGTGGCAATGCGCAAGGATTCTTGACGTTCCTAGGAACTAAGCTACATGATGATACCGTTGCAGATAAGATTGGTGCTAAGACACATGACGAACTAATGCACGATTTGTCAATGAATGTGGGAATTCAACGCTTTACTGATAGTCAAGATGGTTTTGTTAACACGAATTTCCGCTATCCACAGAATACTACGGCTGAAGAAATTGAAAAGCATGTTGCTGAGTCATTACCTGATGGTTTTGATGCCGTAGCTAAGCAAGAAGGACATGCGCAAGTTCCTCATTACGTATCTGGTGATGATCCACTTGTTCAGACGTTATTGCAAGTTTATCGTGATCATACTGGTTTGCCAGCTGGTGAACAAGTTATCGGTGGTGGTACATTTGGTCGTTTGCTAAAGCGTGGTGTTGCCTTCGGTGCAATGTTTGAGGGTGTGCCAGATACGATGCATCAAGCAGATGAATTCTATCCAGTTGCTGATTTGACACGATCAATGGCTATCTTTGGTCAAGCAATGTATGAATTGGCAAACGTTGAATAATATGAAATAAGTTATATATAAAGTTGGCGAAAAATTTCGCCAACTTTTTTCATTTGTAATAAAAATATGTTACAATTATGTGACAGAGGTATTAGTGATAATAAGGTGTAACACGTTTAAAAGCATGTACAATTAATGTGCATGCTTTTACTATGACGGATTAACGAAATTATAGTAATCTAAACACTGAAAAATGTTATCAAATTGTTAGGGAACCTTAAGCATCAGACAGTATACTAATAACAGTAAAAAAAGAGAGTAGAAAAGAGTTATGAATCGAAAAGTTTTCGTTCTGACAGGTAATACGGGTACAGGCAAAACAACCGTTGCCAATTATTTAAATGAGTTTTATGAAATGCCCAAGGTAATCACACATACGACACGACCACCAAGAGAAGGTGAAATCGATCAGGTTGATTATTATTTTGAGTCAGAACAGTCTTTTAAAGAAAATCATTATTTAGAAAGTGTTGCTTACGCAAATTATCGTTATGGATCTTCCTATGAAGGACTTGAACGTGCTTGGGAGAAAAGTCCACTAATTACCATTGTCCTTGATACTGCGGGTGCCAAAACATATTCTGAAAAATTAGGGGATGAGGCAGTTGTTATCTTTTTAACCGTCACAAAACCTGATGAAATTTTAGGCAGATTATCAAAACGTGGTGATAATTTAGAAGAAACTCGCCGGCGGATGGCCAGTGAGGAATATAAACGTGATGTGCAGTTACCGCAATCCTTGCAAGGAATTGCCCACGTTGTCGTTAACGATGATTGGCTAAGTACAAAAGAAGAAATTGACAATATTGTTAAGCAGGCTTTAGTTTTTGACCTGGAGGAGGAGTAGCACTATATGGCATATCGAACACCACCATTTATTACACCAGTTGCATTAGTTTCAATAATTTTGGCGCTCAGTGCTGGAAACGCAATTGTTAATGTTTCTACGCATACTTCAAACGGTGCAGCAAAATCATCATCAGTTGTATCAAGTAGTATAGTATCATCAAGTAGCATTAAGTCATCGGTCAGTTCTTCAGAAAAACCTTCAAGTCGTTCAACTGAATCAGACATGACAAGTGACGATTCAGTTGATGATACAACGGTTAGTTCAGCATCGAAGTCATCTGCAAGCAGTTCGAGTTCATCAACAGATGAGGCGTCAACTGATACAACAACAGATGGAAATACTGATAGCACAACGGGAACAGATACAAATACAAATACGGATAATACCACCGGCAATACAACCACCGATAATACAACGGGAACAGATACAAATACGGATAATACCACCGGTAATACGACTAATAATGCAACACAAGGAGGAACTAATTAATGTTAACGATATTAGATTTACTTAATCATTATCTTGGTTTCTTCAATGTGAATGCCCGTTGGAAGGGGCAGGTATATACTGTTCTAGCAAGTGTTGGTAACTTTTATATTCTTTATTTGGCTGTTCGTCACATTCAAAATGGTGCCTATTTACGAGGTGCTCTGTTAGCATTAGCATTTTTGCTAATACTATATGGTGCAATTTTGAATATCGTTTATTATTATACGAAGAAGACAATTAAGTGGGATGTTTCACCAAAGTTAGAAAAAATGTTGGGTGGCCCCCAAGCTGCCAAAACAGCGACCGATAATAAAGCAATGCCATATGTGCCAGCGAATGGTCTTTACGATAAGAAACAAGTTTTACCGGCAACTGCTCTTTCTGATAATGATATGGCTGCAGAATTAACAAAAGTAGTTGATCAATTACGGGAGGGTGGTTTGATTACTGAAAATTACGGTGGTCTTTCAGAGAAAGAACAGTTGGCCTTTTTAGCTACTGGTCAACCAGCGATCTTTGCTAATCATCCTGGGACACCATTACCTTATTTTAAACTGGAAGAAGAACGTGGTGGACTAGCCATTTATGGTGGCATGAACGAGATGTTGTCTTCACGTTTAGCACGCGTACAGACAGTTGGTCTACAACCAGTAGACTTAGCATTAAAATCATACGATTTATATATTGCGTCAGTTGTTGTGACTGGTGGTCCGGGTAAAATTCGTGGGCGTCATGCTTTAATGCCTGTGGAAAAGCCTTATAAATTGGCAGTAGAATTAGCGTATACAAAAAAATAAAAAATCAAACATAATTGAATGTTTTTAAGTGTTAACAAACCTAACAATATGTTTGACAATTAAGATAAACTAAGATTATTATTAGATTATCGACCCGTCACGAATAAAAGCGCGGCGGGTTATTTTTTTTATACTAAGATAATTTTTTAGGTAAATTATCTATAAGGAGGAACCAGTATGTCGATGATCGAATTCAAAGATGTCAATAAATTTTATGGGGATTTCCATGCGTTGACGGACATCAATCTAAAGGTAGAGGCTGGGGAAACGGTTGTTTTAATCGGGCCATCTGGTTCAGGAAAATCAACGTTGATTCGCACAATTAATGGTTTGGAACCTGTTCAGGGTGGGCAGTTGATTGTAAACGGGCAAGACTTAGCTAATCCCCAAACGGATATGAACCGTACAAGAAAAAATGTCGGTATGGTGTTCCAGCATTTTAATTTATATGCGAATAAATCTGTTTTAGAAAATATAATGCTTGCACCACGATTGGTATTACATCGTGATGAGGATGAAAATAAGAAAGTTGCAATGGAACTACTTGATCGTGTTGGGCTAGTTGATCAGGCTGAAAAGTCACCAGCAGCACTTTCAGGTGGACAACAACAACGTATTGCAATTGCGCGTTCACTTGCAATGAAGCCTAAAGCATTATTATTTGACGAACCAACTTCGGCCTTGGATCCAGAAATGATCAATGGTGTCTTGCAAATCATTCAAGATATTGTGAGTGATTCTTCAATGACAACCTTAGTTGTTACGCACGAAATGGGCTTTGCTAAGAAAGTTGCTGACCGAGTTATCTTCATGGATAAGGGACAAATTTTGGAGGATTCACCAACCAAAGAGTTCTTTGCTAATCCAAAGGAGCCACGTGCACGGGAATTCCTATCGCAAATTATTCGTTAAGGAGGCGCAACATGAAAAGTAAATTTCAAGTTGTCATGAAGTCAGTTCTTGCAGCTGCTGCAGTCACCTTGTTTGCTGGGGTAACCGAAGGCACGGTTATTCATGCAGATACTGTTAAGAATCAAACATACAATCGGATTATGAAAACCGATCGAATGAATTGGGGTGTTAAGGGCGATACCAAATTGATGGGATTGATGAACATCAAAACGGGTAAACTAGAAGGATTTGATGTTGATATGGCTAAGCAAATTACCAAGCGTATCAATCCAAAAGCCAAGGTGGAGTATACGCAAATTACATCAGGTACCCGTGTGCCAATGTTGTTGAACGGTAATATTGATGCCGTTATTGCAACGATGTCGATTACACCTGATCGTCAAAAAATTGTTGATTTTTCACAATCATATTTTAATGCCGGTCAATCAATTTTGGTTAAAAAATCAAGTAAGTATCACAATGTTAGACAATTGAATACGCCTAAAGCACGTGTGTTAGCGGTTCAAGGGTCAACATCAATTGATGAAATTAAAGACTTTGCACCAAAAGCAAAAGTTGTTGGGTTACAAGATTATGCAACAGCGTTAACTGCTTTAAAGGCTGGCCAAGGGGATGCATTGACAACTGACAATGGTATTCTATATGGTATGGCAGCTGGATCTAAAACATTGGAAGTCCGTGGTGGTACCTTTACCAAGGAACCATATGGTGTTGCCATGCAAAAGCAGAATCCAAAGTTAGTTAAAGCCGTGAATAAAGCAATTGATGACATTAAGTCAGATGGTACTTATGCTAAAATGGCTCAAAAATGGTTCGGTAATGTTAAGGGAATGAATTGGAAGGAGTTGGCTAAAGAATGATTTCATTATTTCAATCACACGCCGGTGAATTCTTTACTGGATTTGGCTGGACAATTGCTTCGTCAGTTCTAGCACTGATCGGATCACTTATTTTAGGGACAGCTTTTGCATTAATGGAAGTTATTCCGAATAAACTAGTTAATGTCATCGGGCGTATCTACATCGAAGTTGTTAGAAATATTCCGCTATTGGTTATAACAATGTTCTTTTATGTTGTTATTGCAAATGTCATTAAAATTAGTGGCTTTGCGGCAGGAACCTTTGGTTTGACATTATATACATCAGCATTTATTGCTGAAACTGTACGCGCAGGAATTAATGCTGTGCCCAAAGGTCAACTAGAAGGAGCCATGTCAAATGGTCTTTCATGGTGGCAAGGTATGCGTTACATTGTTTTGCCACAAGCATTTAAGCTGGTGATTCCACCACTTGGCAATCAGTTTATTAACTTAATTAAAAACTCATCAGTTCTAGCGTTTGTTGCGGGGCTCGATTTAATGTACCAAGCAAATCAAATTTCACAAATGACATTTGACACATTTGGTCCATTTATCATTGTTGGTATTTTCTACCTAATTTTGACAATGCCAATGAGTTATTATATGCGTTATTTGGAAACTAGACTTGAAAAGAATGGAGGTCGCGCATGAGTGAGTTCTTTTCAGCATTTTCGTGGGTAAATATGCGTTTCTTGATGATGGGACTAGGAGTAACGATTGAGGTTGCTGTTGTTTCGATTATCTTGAGTTTCATTATCGGATCAATTTTGGGTGTCATTAGATATGTTAAAATCCCTTACCTTTCACAAATTGTGGGATTTATTATTGACTTGATTCGTAATTTACCATTGCTATTAATTATCTTTTTCACCTACTTTGCTTTACCAAAGATTGGTATTCATTTTGGTGTTATCACGTCAACAATCTTCGCATTAACGATTTTCGAATCTACAATGTTGGCTGAAATTATTCGTTCAGGTATTTTGGCAGTTCCTAAGGGACAGCTAGAAGGTGCCTTATCAAATGGATTGAACTTTAAGCAAGCTTTGTGGCACATTATTTTGCCACAAGCGTATAAGAAGATGATTCCACCAATTGTTTCACAATTTGTTTCTTTGATTAAGGATACATCATTGGCAACAATTATTATGTTGCCTGAAGTGACTTACCGTGCACAAATTGTTTATGCACAAGAGCCAAGTGCAATTATTTCAATGTTCTTTGCATTGGCAGTGATTTACTTTATCTTGAATTTTATTATTTCGAAGATTGGTGATATGCTAGATCGTCGTATGACAGCATAGATTTATAGAGAGCGATACAAACTTCGTTTATGCTATAAAAATTACAGGCTTATCATTCATACAAGTTTAGCAAGAAGAGTTTAGGACATTTTTATTTGTCCCAAACTCTTTTTTTATTTAGAAAAATGAGAAAATGGTGATTATTAAAAATGAGCTGATTATGAGAGCTGATAATATCCTTTTTTATATATAAATGCTGGTTTACCAATAGTTATCGATAAAACATAAGACTTGTTGATATTGTTTTATTAAATTGAACTTAAATCAGTCATTGACTATGGTTTAAGTTTATTATATGATTATGAAAAAGTTATCACGTTATGTGAATATGAATAAGGAATGGGGAAAATATGAATAAGACATTAAAGGTCAGTGCTTTGTTGTCTGGTGCGGTGATCCTAGGGTCAACTTTCGTACCAGTGACAGCTAGTGCCGCTAAGTATAAGACAATTAATTGGACTGAAGGTGCAAATGTTGGAACAATGGATCCTTCAAAGACAACTGCAGCCATTGATTTTAACTACTTACAAGCCATTGGTGAAGGTTTGTACCGTATGGACAAGTCTGGTAAGCCACAATTAGCTGGTGCAACTTCGGTTGATAAATCAGATGATGGCTTGACTTTAACGTATCATTTGCGTGATATGAAGTGGTCTAACGGTGAGTCAGTGACAGCTAATGATTATGTCTATGGTTGGCAACGTACTAATGACCCAAAGACAGCATCACAATATGCTTATCTATATTCAGGTATTAAAAATGCCGATGCCGTTCAAAAAGGTGATAAGCCAGTCACTGACTTAGGAGTTAAGGCACTTGATGATAAGACTTTGCAAGTAACTCTTGAGCGCCCAATGCCACAACTAGAGTCAGTGTTGACCATGGCTACTTTTGAACCACAAAACAAGAAGTTTGTGGATAAAGTTGGTAAGAAGTATGGTACTGCATCTAAGTACACGATTTCTAACGGACCATTTACCATGAAGGGTTGGACAGGTTCAAAAAACAAGATTTCTTTGGTTAAGAATCCAACTTATTGGGATGCTAAGTCTGTAAAGACACCAAAGGTTACTGTTCAAACCATCAAGGACCAAAATACTGGTTACAACTTGTATAAGTCAAAGAAGGTTGATTACACTACACTATCACCTGATCAATACAAGGCTTCAAAGAATAAGAAGGACTACACTGTTATTTCACAAGCATCAACAGCGTTCATCGAATTTAATGAAAACAAGAAGCCTTTGAATAACACAAATATTCGTAAGGCTTTGTCAAAGTCAATTGATCGTCAGACAATGTCATCAAAGATTCTTGGTGGTGGTGGAACACCAGCAACTTCATTTACATCAACAAAGTTAGCTAAGGATCCAGCAACGGGTAAGGACTTTGCTAAGGTAGCTGCAGATAAGAGTGCTGTTGGTTACAACTTGAAGGAAGCCAAGAAGTTGTGGAAGCAAGGATTGAAGGAAACTGGTAAGAAGAAGGTTACTTTGCAATACTTGACTGATGATTCTGATGGCGCAAAGCGTTCAGCACAATTTATCCAATCACAAATGGAAAAGTTACCAGGATTGAAGGTTACAATTAAGACTGTGCCATTCAAGCAACGTATTTCATTATCAGATGAAAAGAAGTTTGATATGGTTAACACGATTTGGGGTGCTGATTATGCTGATCCATCAACTTTCTTAGATTTGTATACCTCTGACTCATCATTTAACAATGGTAGTTGGAAGAATACAGACTATGACAATGTTATGAAGGCTGCAAAGACAACTGATGTAAACGATGCAACAAAGCGTTATGCGGATTACGCTAAGGCTGAGAAAATTCTACAAGAAGATGCAGCAGTTGCACCAGTTTACTATCAAGCAAAGCCATCACTATTGAATACAAAGGTTAAGGGTGTTGTTTCAAATACTGTTGGAGCACCATTCGATTGGAAGTGGGCATACAAGAAGTAATTTGATTGTTTGATCAAATGAACCGATGCTGAAAAATAGAGGGGGTGTGGCAAATGGGTGTTTGTCATGCTCTCTCATTTTTTTATAGCCAAATTTGTGAAAAAATAACTAAAAAAAGAAAAGTTTTCATTTTATGGTGATTACTTACGAATGCGCTTTAAATACCAGTAAAAAGTATACTTTCACCGTTAGTTATTTGAAATGTAAGCATTTACAATTTTTTCATAAGATTAAATATTTATGTGAGGTTTTATAACAAACTCTTTAACATTTGTGAAACCTCTGGTAAAATTAAAAACATCTAATTAATAGCTATGAGATATGAGAGTATGGTTATTTACGAAATGACTTTCTAGCATATTATGAGTAGAACTAAAATAGGGAAGGCATGGCCATGTTCAAATATATTATTAAACGGTTAGCAATTATTGTGTTAACTTTGGTCTTGATTATTTCAGCAACATTTTTCTTAATGAAGCTGATGCCAGGATCACCATTGGCAAACGCAGAACGTTTGTCTGCTAGTCAGCAAAAAATGATTGAGGCCCAATATGGATTGGATAAGCCTGTTATCGTGCAATATGTGACATATCTATGGGATGCATTGCACTTTGATTTTGGTGTTTCATTCCAATTTGCGAACCAAGAAGTATCAACTTTGGTAGCACAACGCCTTGGTCCATCTGCACAACTTGGAATTCAAGCATTGATTTTCGGATTGATAGCAGGTACTGGTTTAGGAGCTGCCGCTGCAGTTCGTCGTAATACAAAGACTGATACATTCTTATCAATCTTAGCAGTGTTGGGTATTTCAATCCCTTCATTCGTATTTGCGGCTTTGTTACAGTACTGGGTTGGATTGAAGTTGGGTTGGTTGCCAATCGCTGGTTGGAAGGGCTTTGCAGCAACAGTCTTACCAACAATCGCCTTGGGAATGAGTCCACTTGCTACGTCAGCACGATTTATTCGTACTGAAATGGTTGATGTGCTTGGCTCTGATTATATTGAGTTAGCCCGAGCAAAAGGATTGTCAAAGAATGAAATTATTTGGAAGCACGCATTACGTAATTCTTTGATTCCATTGGTAACGTTAATCGGGCCAATGGCGGTCAACTTGCTAACTGGATCGATTGTTGTTGAGAATATTTTCTCTATCCCTGGAATTGGTAGTCAGTTCGTTGATTCAATTTTGACTAATGATTACCAAATTATCATGGGAACGACAATTGTCTATTCAATGATGTTGATGGTTGTGTTATTACTAACTGATATCCTATACGGTATCATTGATCCACGAATTCGTTTGGCTAAATAAGGAAGGAGTAGCTAATGTCTGAAAAAGTAAATTTAACAGCAGATGATTTTCAATTGCTTCCCGCAGATCGTCAAACTGATAGTGAAAAAATTTTAAAGCCCTCAGTTAGTTTTTTGAAAGATGCTTGGCGTCGTTTGAAGAAAAATAAGGGTGCCTTCATCTCACTTTGGGTGTTGGTCTTTGTTTTTATCGTTGCTTTTGGTTCAACGCCAATTGCTAATTCAAAAGTAACTGCACAACAAGATGTGACTGTTCAAAACTTACCAGCCCGTTTGCCAGGTGTGTTAGGTGATATTCCTGGCTTTACTGGAGAAGGTAAGTTAGACGGCACAAAGGTTGACCAATATAAGTCATCTGGTGTGTCTGATAAGAAGAATTTCTGGTTTGGAACTGACCAATTTGGTCGTGACATTTTTAAACGTGTTTTGTATGGTACACGTATTTCATTGGAAGTTGCATTAATCGCGACATTAATGGACTTAGTCTTTGGTGTGACTTACGGTATCATTTCTGGATGGCGTGGCGGTAAGACTGATATTGTCATGCAACGTATTATTGAAATCGTTTCTTCGATTCCTAACTTGGTTGTGTTTGTGCTTTTGATTTTGATAATGAAGCCAGGTATGTTGTCTATTTCATTAGGAATTGCCTTAACATCATGGACATCAATGGCACGATTGGTCAGAGCGCAGGTTTTGACAGCTAAGGAACAAGATTATATTCTGGCTGCCCGAACATTAGGTTCTTCAACATGGCGCATTGGTTTGCGACACTTGGTACCAAACCTTAGTTCAACGATTATTGTGCAATTGATGTTCACGATTCCATCAGCAATCTTCTTTGAGGCTTTGCTTTCATTTATTGGACTAGGAATTCCAGTTCCAATGGCTTCATTAGGTACGTTGTTAAACGATGGACAAAAAGCAATGCAATTCTACCCATATCAGTTAGTTATTCCAGCTGTTATTTTGGGTATCATTATGATTGCGTTTAACTTATTAGGTGATGGATTACGTGATGCGTTTGATCCACGTACAAAGGATTAATGGAAGTGAGTGAAAATATGGCAGAGAAAATTCTTGAGGTTGATGACCTTAAAATTAATTTCAATACTTATAATGGAAGTGTTCAAGCCATTCGCGACGTTTCATTTGATTTGTACAAAGGTGAAACGTTAGCGATTGTGGGGGAGTCTGGTTCTGGGAAATCAGTAACGACTCGTTCTCTAATGGGCTTGTTAGCTAAAAACGCACGTGTTGAAAAAGGTTCAATTACGTTTAAGGGTGAAGAAATTCTTGGTAAATCCGAAACACAAATGCAAAAAATTCGTGGTTCAGAGATTGCAATGATTTTCCAAGATCCGATGACGTCTTTGGATCCAACAATGAAAATTGGTCAACAAATTGCAGAGCCTTTAATTAAGCACCAGCACTACAGCAAGAAAAAAGCTTGGGCAAAGGCCTTGGAAATGATGAAGATGGTCGGTATTCCAAATGCTGAGGCACACATTAATGATTATCCACACCAGTTTTCTGGTGGTATGCGTCAACGAATTGTGATTGCGATTGCCTTGATTGATAATCCAGAGATTTTGATTGCTGACGAACCAACAACTGCGTTGGACGTAACGATTCAAGCACAAATTTTGCACTTGATGAAAAACATCCAAGAGCAATCAGATACCTCAATCATTTTTATTACCCACGATTTAGGGGTAGTTGCTGGTATGGCTGATCGTGTTGCCGTTATGTATGCTGGTGAAATAATCGAAATTGGTAAAGTTGATGAGGTGTTTAACTTCCCACAACATCCATATACTTGGGGCTTGTTGAATTCAATGCCAACAACTAAAACAGAACGTGGTAAGTTAGAGGCTATTCCTGGTACACCACCAGATTTGTTGAATCCTCCTGTAGGTGATGCTTTTGCTGCACGTAATCGTTATGCAATTGCCGCTGATGAAAAGGTGAAGCCACCATTCTTTAAATTATCAGAGACGCATTATGCAGCAACATGGCTATTAGATGAACGTGCACCTGAAGTAGAACCACCGCTTGAAGTTCAAAAGCGGTGGGCACGTTTCCAAGCTGAACATCCAGAAGCAGATCGTTCAAAGGCTGTTCCGGTTGACAATACTGCTGTTCTTGGAAATGGAGGTGGCAAGTAATGGCCGATGAACGTAAGAAATTAGTTGAGATCCAAGGATTAGATATTACCTTTAATGAAGGGAAGTCTAATGAAACCAAGGCCGTACAAAATGCTTCATTCGACATTTATGAAGGTGAAACATTTGGACTTGTTGGTGAATCAGGTTCAGGTAAAACGACGATTGGTCGTGCGATTATGAAGTTGTACGAGCCAACAAACGGTAAAATTTTATTTGAAGGTGAAGACTTAGCCAAGTTAAAGAGACGTGGTAAGTTAAGCAAGTTCCGTCAGGCTGTCCAAATGATTTTTCAAGATCCGCAAGCATCACTTGACTTACGTATGAAAGTTAAGGATATTGTTGCTGAAGGAATTGATGTTAATCATTTGGCAAAAAATGATGCTGATCGTTCAAAACAAGTTGAAGACTTGTTAGAAATTGTTGGCTTGAATCGTGATCACTCTAGTCGTTACCCTCATGAGTTTTCTGGAGGACAACGTCAACGTATTGGGATTGCTCGTGCATTAGCAGTGCAACCTAAGTTCATTATTGCTGATGAACCTATTTCAGCGTTAGACGTTTCTATTCAAGCCCAAGTCGTTAATTTGTTAAAGGACTTGCAAGTAAAACAAGGTTTGACTTATTTGTTCATTGCACACGATTTGTCAATGGTGAAGTATATTTCTGATCGTATTGGCGTAATGCATTGGGGAAAGATGGTTGAAATTGGGACGGCTGATGAAGTTTATAATCATCCATTGCATGATTACACGCGTTCATTATTAAGCTCAATTCCAGTACCGGATCCAAGTGTTGAAGAACAACGTGTACCAATTGTCTATGATCCAACTGATGAATTAGATGGTCGTGACCGTCAAATGGTTGAAATTGCACCACAACATTTTGTTTGGGCTGGTGAAGATGAAATTGCTAAGTACCAAGAGCGTGCTCGTGAATTTGGTTTAATTGATTAGAAATATAGAGAGCGACACAAAAAGTCGTTTTGAAGCTGATGTAACGTGGTTTGCGCAATTTTTTGTCCGTAGCAAAGCGAAGTACAGCGATTACGTAAATTGCGTTACATTGAGAATTCAGACTTTTGGCACGCGTTTACGCTATCAAAAATTACAGGCTTATAATTCATATGATTTTAGCAAACCGAGGATAGAACATTTTCTTTTGTTCCATCCTCGGTTTTTTATAGGCAAAATTAAGATTGGTAGTTTGGGGGCAATTTTATGGATATGTTGGTTTATGTTATAATAATATGATACAAACAAAAAGAATAGGCTAGGTGAGACGGGTGAAAAAAATTACGGCGTTACCGACATTCTTTAGAAATCAACGCCTTAGTGGCATGGCAGCCTTGGTATCATTTATTGCAATTGTTGGGGCAGTTTTGGCCTGGCTAGTTAATTGGGTTGTAGGTATTATTTGGCTGGTATTAGTCGTTATTGCATTGATTGTTATTTTCAGGACACTTCAAGATTTAAGTGAACAAACAACGCATTATATTGAAAATTTATCGTATCGTATTAATCGTGGTGAGCAAGAATCGATTATTCAAATGCCCTTAGGTGTCATCCTTTGTACAGCCGAAGGTGACATTGAGTGGGTCAACCCATATATTCAACAATTACTGGGTAATGAGACGATTGTTGGTAGTGATTTACAACATGTTTCTGAACAATTAGCTGAAATTGTGACATTATGGCCAAATGAAGAAAAACGTGTCACTGAGCTTGAATGGCTAGGCCATGTTTTTCAGTTGCAGGTTCAGCCAGAGTTGAATGCAGTTTACTTAATGGATCGAACTGCTGCAGCTAAGGTAACTGCAGATTTTGAAAATCATAAATTGTTTTTAGGAATTGTTTCATTAGATAATTACGACGAAGTGACTGAAGGTATGAGTGATGCTGAAGCATCAACCTTGCGAACTTATGTTACCAAAACATTATCTGACTGGATGGCAGATCATGAAATCTATGCACGTCGCTTATCAGTGGACCGATATTTATTAATTGGTTATCGTGCAGCCTTGAAGAAAGCTGAAAATGATAAGTTCAATTTATTAAAAACGATTCGTGAATCAACCTCTGTTCAAAATGCGCAAATCACATTGAGTATTGGAATTGCTTATAATGAAATGGCTATTGATACATTAGCCGAAAATGCCCAAGCTAATTTAGACTTAGCATTAGGACGTGGTGGTGACCAAGTAGTTGTTAAGTCATCGACTGGTTCAGCCAGATTCTATGGTGGTAATACGAATCCTATGGCTAAGAGAACTCGTGTGCGTGCGCGCGTTATTTCACAAGCATTAGCTGATTTATTTGATCAGGCCGATCAGGTTTTTGTTATGGGGCATAAACGTCCAGATATGGATTCATTTGGTGGTGCTTTAGGTGTACGTAGATTAGCAGAAATGTTGGGAAAACCAGCATGGGTGGTTTACGAGGAAACGGGGCAAGAACATTCTGACATTCATCTATTATTGGAACAAATGTCTGAAGATGTTTCAGATGAACATGCACTGTTAACACCGAATGAAGTCTTAGCACAAATGACGGATCAAAGTTTGTTGGTTATAGTTGATCACTCTAAGCCATCGTTATCTGAGTCGCAAGACGTCTATGAAGCATTAAAGAATCGTGTTGTGATTATTGATCATCACAGAAGAGGTGAAGAGTTCCCAGAAGAGCCACAGCTGGTTTATGTTGAATCTTATGCATCTTCAACTTCTGAGTTAGTTACGGAATTGTTTGAATATCAACCAAGACGAGCGCAAGGATTAAGGCGTTTGGAAGCTACAGCAATGTTGGCGGGTATTCAAATTGATACGAAGTCATTCACTTTGCGTTCTGGTACGCGTACGTTTGATGCAGCCAGTTATCTGCGTGCAGTCGGTGCGGACGGTAATTTGTTGCAGGACTTTATGAAAGAAACGGTTGATTCATACCGTAATCGTGCGCATCTTATCGAACGTGCCCAGATTCATGATTCTGTGGCGATTGCAGTCGGTGAAGATGATGTGCAATACGATTCGGTTGTTGCAGCACAAGCCTCTGACTCATTATTGCAGATGATTGGTGTGACATCATCTTATGTTATTACTAGGCGTGATAATGATACTGTAGCTGTCTCAGCTCGATCAACAGGTATCGTTAGTGTGCAACTAATAATGGAAGCAATGGGTGGTGGTGGCCATCTAAGTAACGCTGCAACTCAGGTTAAAGATACATCAACAGAGGCAGTTTATGAGACATTGTTAGCTGAGCTTAATAAAGATAGTGATTAAAAATTTTGGTAAGAAGAGGGTATGAAACAATGAAGGTTATTTTCTTAGAAGATGTTAAAGGTCGCGGAAAGAAAGGCGAAGTAAAAGATGTTCCTGATGGTTATGCTAATAATTTTTTGATTAAAAACAAAAAGGCAAAGCCAGCAACGAATGCGAATATTTCGGCCTTGCGTGGTCAAAAGAAAGCAGCTGATCGTGAAGCTGCAGAAGAAAAAGAAATGGCCATTGCATTGAAAAATAAATTGGAGGATGACAATACAGTCGTTGAACTAAAAGCCAAGGCAGGTACAGATGGTCGTTTGTTCGGCGCTATTTCATCAAAACAAGTTGTTGCAGGATTACTTGACCAATTTAATATTAAGATTGATAAACGTAAAATGGATATGAAAGAGCCTATTCGAGCATTAGGTTATCGAAATGTGAAAGTTAAGCTTCACCGTGATGTTGAGGCAACTATTCGTGTCCACACAGAAGAGCAATAAATAAGTATTGAATGAGCTCTTACTATATCAATAATTAGGCGATTCTGGCTTGCAAAAATGCAAAAAGCTAGAATCGCCTAATTATCGTTATATTCGAATTCAAATCATCTTTTGTCTAACTCTGATTTTTTAATCGATGGTTATTTGGTACAATGAACAGTAGACTATGTTGAAGGGAGGTTATGTTCACATGCCCGATCAAAATGAAGGTGCACCATTACGTGTACCACAAGATGTTGAGGCCGAGCAGGCAGTGCTGGGTTCGATTTTATTGGCAACGGATCCCCAAGATTTATTGGCGGATATTATGACCATTCTTGAGCCAAGTGACTTTTATCGCACGGCACATCGCTTGATTTATTCGGCTATCTTGGCGCTTGACGAAACACAAAGAGCGATTGATATCTTAACAATCACTGATGAATTGGATAAAGATAATCAAGTCGAAAATGTCGGTGGCATGGCCTACCTGACTGAGTTGGCATCAAGCGTACCAGTTGCTGGTAATGCTTTGTATTATGCCAGAATTGTGCGAGAACGCTCTGTGCGTCGCAACATGATTGATACCTTACAGGATAGTTTGACACAAACTTATGAAGGTAGTGACTCAGTTGATGATGCGGTTGCAGACTTATCAACAAAGCTGGATTTAATTAATGGTGGCGAAAAAAGTGCAGACTTTAAAAATATCGCTGATGTTGTGAATAAATCCTTTGAACAAATTGAACAAAACTCACGCACCGACGAAACAGTTACGGGATTGGCCTCTGGTTTTCCAGCACTCGATAATTTGACTACCGGATTTCATGACGGTGAAATGATTATTATTGCTGCCCGTCCTGCCGTTGGAAAAACTGCATTTGTATTAAATATTGCGCAAAAAGTGGCGGTTGCAGACCCAACTTTACCAGTTGTTATTTTTTCATTAGAAATGCCAGATACGTCTTTGGTTAATCGTATGCTAGCGGCAGAAGGCAATATTAATTCGCAGCACATGCGAACAGGACAGTTGGAAGCTGAGGAATGGAACTCTTTAGCAGTGGCAACGGGTTCGCTAGCACGAACAAATATTTATATTGATGACACACCTGGTATTAAGGTGACAGAAATCAGATCGAAGTTACGTCGATTATATAAACGTGAGGGTCGGTTAGGTTTAGTCATTATTGATTATTTACAGTTGATTGAAGGAACTCGTAGTGAGGGTCGTCAACAAGAGGTTTCAGCTATTTCACGTGCAATTAAGATGATGGCCATGGAAATGAATGTGCCAATCATTGCCTTGTCACAGCTATCGCGTAGCGTTGAGCAACGTCAAGATAAGCGTCCGATGTTGTCAGACATTCGTGAATCTGGGTCTATCGAGCAGGACGCCGATATTGTTGCTTTCTTATATCGTGATGATTATTACGATAAATCTAATGATGATACGGATAATCAAAATGATCCACGTGATGAAGAACAGCAAGATATTGGTGAAATTGAAGTTATTCTAGAAAAGAATCGTTCTGGAGCTCGTGGAACAGCGCGGTTACTATTTGTTAAGTCATATAATAAGTTTTCAAACATTGATTTTCACAATGAAGAACCGGGTGGATTCGGTTAATTGTAAATAAAAGGGTTGCTAAAGAACGAGGCTAATGATGAATTTCATTAGTCTCGCTCTATTTTTGTGAGTATGTTAAAAAGAGGTTTATAATGCAAAGTATTGGGCAAGGAATGTCGTTACGTTGGTTGTTAACGGCAAGTTTTATTAATAGTTTTGCTTTTGGCTTTATTTGGCCATTAACATCAGTTTATTTATATAATGAACTGTATCAAACTTTAGTGACAATTGGATGGGTGATGATGGCTAATGCAGTTGGTCAAGCTATTGGGTCGATTGTTAGCGGCCGATTATTTGATCAATTTAAACCCTATCGGCTCATTCAGTTCGGTGTGTTAGCCATGATTGTGTTGCAAGTCGCCTTTATTATTTGGCATGGTTGGCCCACATATGCTGTTATTTTGACATTGGTCGGTTTCTTTGGTGGCTGGTTAACGGCGGCTATTAATGCTTATGGCACACAAGTACGGTCCCATGACGGTCGTTTTGTATTCAATATGCTTTATTTTATGAGTAATTTTGGTATGGTTTTTTCAACCGCATTAGTAGGACCAATTTATCCATTTGGTATAACATGGTTATTTCTATTAGCTTTAATACTATATGTTGCTTTATTTTTTATTGTACATACAAAGTTTCGCATTAATTTGGCAAATTACAGTCATGAACAACAGACAACTAAAATTGCTTTACCAAAATGGAATTTATTACTAATTTATGCAGGTATATCAGGACTCGTTATTTTGTGGATCTCATATGCACAGTGGCAAGGAAATGTCTCAGTGTACATGAATAGTGTACTGAAATTACCACTCTGGCAATATTCAATGTTATGGACGATCAACGGTATTTTGATTGCGATTATTCAATTGGGGATGAACGCCTTGAATTTATCAGCCAATCGACGATCAATGTTTATTCAAATATTTGCTGGCATTATCATGTTTGGTTTATCATTCTTAGTGTTACCATTTAGTCATCATTTCGTAGGATTTGCTTTGGCAATGATTATTACGACGATTGGCGAAGCAACTGCATTTCCAATGATTCCAGCGTTGGTGAATGAACTAACACCATTAACTTTGAAAGGACGTTATCAGGGACTAACCGCTGCTGCGCCATCTGTTGGAAGAGCTGTTGGACCATTAGTGGGTGGATTCATTATTCAACAACAAGGGTATAATGCATTGTTTTATGCAGCATCAGCATTAACTTTCGTGGCATTTATTGGTGTTTTAACTAGTATTGTTCTAGGATATCGTCGAACAGTACGCTATGAAGAAAATTGATATCAATAAAGAGAGTGTGACAAAAGATGCTTTGAAGCCGATTGTAACGATAATTAGATAATTTTGGTTCGTAGCAAAGCGAAAAGCCAGAGTCGTCTAATTGTTGTTATAGTAAGGATTCAGTCTTTTGGAACACGTTTAAAAGGGCAAAATCTACCGAAGTCAAATAGGTGGATTTTGCCCTTTTCAGTTTATAATGGCTAGTTTTGTCCCGGCCTTTAAATATGTTCCCATTTTGTGGTTTAATCTTCTTCGTCAAGGAACCAGTTATTTAACCACCAACCACGATAAAAACCTTCCATGGCAATAATTTGCGAAATTGAAGCACAAATTAACGTTATTTGTAACCATAATTTACCAGAAGTGAAAAATGGTATGCTCATGAAGGCAGCAGTGACAAGATAAATAATTATGCGATTCTTTTGGGTTAATTGGCGTTTATAAATACCTTCATATACGTACTGCTGGTAGTATTTATTGCTTTCTAACCAAATTTGTAGGCGCGTTGATGAACGTCCCCAGAAAAATGCTGTTAATAAATAGAATGGCGTTGTTGGAATGCCAGGTATCCAAATGGTTAGAGTACCTATTCCAAAAGTGATCAAACCTAAAATAATGTAGATGAAACGCATGTAAACTCCTTATTGTTTATTCTGATTTAGTATATCAAGGATTAGTTAAAACCAACAGAAGTAATAATTCTTTATCTGTCTTTGTTTCGCAATTAAAGGCAACTTGCTATAATTAAAATAATCTATGAAAGGACTTGGTCGCGATGGAAGTATTAGAGCAAGCCTACGCAAAGTTAAATATTAGCCTAGATACCCCGTTCATTCATAAAAATGGTGAACAAGAATGGGATATGTTAATGGTGGCCATCGACCTAGCTGATACGGTGACTATTCGAACAACGACTAATCATCAGAATATTGTTGTGGAATCAACAAGTGGTTTATTACCGCTCAATGAAAAAAACTTGGCCTATCAAGCGGCCAATTTGATGCGTGAAACAGCAGGTCGGACAGAAGGTATTGAAATTCACATTATGAAGCGTATTCCAGTTGCGGCAGGACTAGGTGGTGGTTCTTCAGATGCAGCGGCAGTCTTACGTGGGTTGAACCGAATTTGGCAACTTAACTACACCGAAGATAAGTTGGCGGTGATGGGGCTCCAAATTGACGCTGACGTACCGTTTTGTGTTTATTCACGGCCAGCTCGTGTTCGTGGACGTGGTGAAGTAGTCGAACCACTGACAGAAGCGATGCCACCGTTGTGGGTGATTGTTTCTAAGCCTGGAATCAGTGTTTCAACGCCTAAAATATTAAAATTAGTTGATTATTCTAATATGCAGCATGGGGATATGGTTGGATTGATGACAGCGGTTAATTCTGGTGATTTTCAAACAGCTTATCACAAAATGTTTAATGTCCTTGAAGCAATTACAGGAGCTAAGTATCCAGAGATACTAAAATTAAAGCAAAAAATGTATGATTTTGGTGCTGATGCAGCTCAAATGTCAGGTACTGGACCGACGGTATTTGCAATTTCTGAAAAAGCCTCACGTGCAAAACGAATCTATAATGCGGTTAGAGGATTTGTGTCAGAAACTTACTTGGTCAGGTTAGTTAATTAAAAACAGTATAATGAACCTTTATTGTTCGTGTTTTGTTGAATTTAAATAATCGGTTCATTTTTTTTTGCAAAAAAAGCGAACGAAAAGCTTTACTTTTTGAACATTATACATTATATTTAGAGTGTAGTTCGTGATTGACGAACAATCTAGGTAATCTTTTTATAAAAGGGGATAGAAAAATGGCTTCAAACGCAAAGATATGGGTGGCAGGTGCCGCGGTTGTAATTATTGCAGGTGGTGCATATGCTGCTTGGTCTGGAAACAAGTCAAGTGATGATAAAAGTAATAAGACTTCAGTTGCATTGATAACTGATGGTGGTGGAATTGATGATAAGTCATTCAACCAATCGGCTTGGGAAGGTATGAAGTCATGGGCAAAGGATAATAACGTTAAGCAAGGTAAGGGCGGCTATGCTTATTATCCTTCAAAGACGAATGCTGATTTTACAACAAATATGGATCAAGCCCGTTCTGATGGGTTTAAGAACATTTATGGTATTGGATTCCAATTGGTTTCAACGATTAATGAACAATCAAAGAAACATCCAGATACGAACTATATGATTATTGACGATGTTGCGAAGGCACGTAAGAATACAGTATCTGTTACTTTTAAGTCTGAACAATCATCATACTTGGCGGGTGTTGCAGCTGCTAAAACAACAAAGACAAACAAACTTGGTTTCGTCGGTGGTATGCAATCAGCTGTTGTTAAGACGTTTGAAGCCGGCTTTATTGCAGGTGCTAAGTCAGTTAACCCTAACATTAAGGTCGATGCGCAATATGTTGGTAGCTTTACTGATGCTGGTAAGGGTAAGACAATTGCCTCATCAATGTATCAAAATGGTGCGGATGTTATCTTTAGTGCTGCGGGTGGTTCTGGTGCTGGTGTCTTCACAGAGGCCAAGGATTTGAATGAAGAAAAGAATGCAGCAGATAAAGTTTGGGTCGTTGGTGTTGACCGTAATCAAAATGCTGATGGTGCCTACACTGCCAAGGATGGCAAGTCTAACTTCACATTGACTTCTGCAGTGAAGAAAGTTGGTAAGGCAGTAATTGATGTTACGAAAGATACCTCTAAGGGTCACTTCCCTGGTGGTAAGCACTTAGTTTATGGGTTGAGTGATAAGGGTGTTGCTGTAACTCGTGGTAACATGTCAAGCGCTGCATGGCATTCAGTACAAGATGCACAAAAGAAGATCGTTGATGGGGATGTCAAAGTTCCTGCTAAGTAATTGAATCGTTATAAATTAAGCAACGGAATCCTTTATGGATTTGGTTGCTTTTTTGATTAGAATAATTTATATATAAATTAACTCGGATGAAAAAATAAATTAGTTTAATAAAAAAACGTGATATAATTTGTTTGTTTTAAATGTTATTTAATTTAAAGGAGGTACTTTGCATGAATTTCGATGGTCAATCTTCTTATAATGTTTTAAGTGAGACGGAAATGATCAATATTTTTGGCGGTGCAAGCAAATGGCATTATTGGGGGAATGACGTCTATACTAGGGGTAATAAGGTTTGTACTAATTGGAATCAGGCATGGCATGCTGTCGGTCGTATTTCATATGGTTCATGGGCAAATGGATTAGCCCACATACGTTGATAAATTATGAAAAAAGATATGATGGCATTACTTTCCTTAATTGATGAGAGCGCTCATTCAGTAGAAACGCAATCAGATCCAAAACTAAGTGCTATTTTTACAAATTTTAATCAAAAAAAGGACAATCAGTTACAGAAAGCCTTGATTGATTTGAAATCAGAGATAAATATTTATCAATTAAACAATGAGTATAGGACACCTAAGTTCCTGACAAGAATTGTATTAGATATTTCAAGTGTGACTTCCGCTAATGAAAGTTTTGGAATGGCAGCATTTTTTTCAAATTTGTGGTTTGGCAAATAAGGTGTTTAATTTTTAAAAAATATAATCGTTAATTTTATACTGGATCGAATCAGGGCAAGCAAGTTTTGTTTTTACGATGCTTGTTTTTTTGTTGTCCTGAAAATAGGTTAAACCTAAATTAAATAACCTTGTTAATGAATTTAAGCGCTTTCATTTTTTATTTTTTAAATACCTAAGAATTACTTATTTAATAAAATAACCTTGACTATTGCCGTCATAAAGTATTAGTTTAGTAATGTAGGTTTTAATTAATATGTTATTGTTAAGGAGAGTTCTGTTGGAAAGTAAGGATAAGTTGTTCAATAAGGGATTTCTCAGTATTACACTGATTAATTTCTTAGTTTATTTAGTTTACTATTTATTAATGGTAATCATTGCAGTTGTTGCTCAAGAAAAATTGGGTGCAACCTTAAGCCAGGCAGGACTAGCGTCTGGTATTTATGTTATTGGAACATTGGTGGCACGGCTTTATGTGGGAAAGAAGCTTGAAGTACTTGGCCGTAAACAAACTTTGCGTGTTGGAATCATCTTGTACTTAATAACAACACTAATGTACTTGTATATGCCATCAATCGCGATCCTTTATGTTGTGCGTCTATTGAACGGATTCTTTTATGGGACCGTTTCAACAGCGACAAATGCAATTGTCACGGAATATATTCCATTATCACGACGTGGTGAGGGAATTAATTATTATGGATTGAGCACAAGTTTAGCAGCGGCAATTGGGCCATTCTTAGGTATGTTGTTACTGCACGCAACTAGTATTAATTTTATTGTGATAATGTCAAGTATCATCTTAGCATTCACTGTTATTGGTTGTTTCATACTAAATGTAAATAATATGTCATTAACTAGTGATCAACGTGCCTTGGCTGATAGTTGGAAAATCAATACATTTATTGATACGAAAGTTGTCTTTATTGCAGCAATTGCCTTTATTATGGGATTGGCTTATTCAAGTGTGTTGTCATTTTTGGCATCATATGTTGAGACAATTGATCTTGTATCAATTAGTTCATTTTTCTTTGTCGTATATGCGTTGGTGATTACTGTCACTCGTCCAATGGCTGGCCGAATCTTTGATCGATATGGTGAGAATTCAGTCATGTATCCAAGTTATTTCTTTTTAGCAATTGGATTATTTGTGCTTAGTGTTACCACTTCTGCCTGGGAATTATTATTCTCTGGTGCCCTTATTGGTTTAGGTTATGGAACATTTATGTCTAATGGTCAAGCAGTTGCCTTGCATTTAGAAAAAGATATTAGTCGGATCGGTGTTGCATTATCAACATATTTTGTTGGATTAGACTTAGGAATTGGTGTGGGTCCGTACTTGTTAGGTGCCCTACGCAATTTTGTTGATTTCAAGCAAATGTACTTAATGACAGCCGTACTACCAATTTTATGTGCTATCTTATATAAATTGTTCTATAAAGGTGCTAAAACTGAAGAACGGCTGCCAGAAAACGAACAACACGCTGCTTAATGTTCGTTTTTTGAGCAAAAATGTCGTTTTAAACAAGCATATTTGGTAATAAGAGTAATATTAACAATTAATTGTTTTTTATAGATGAATAAAACACGAAGTATGTATTTACTTTGCTTCTTTTTTAAGCTATGATTAAGGAGTTGCTTGAGGGGAAACGCAAAGCACATTAAAATACATATAGAGGATACAATGATTTGGCATCTATTTTATTAGCTGAATGTTGCCTTTGATTTGTCATAATGTGAAAATTGAGATGATCATCTCAGTTTTATCAGCCCAAAGTTTTTCGATATTATTTTGAAAAAACTTTGGGCTTTTGTAATGCCGATAAACGTTTATTGTTAGTTGGTGATGATATGTAGTTAAAAGGTGAGCCTCCTGACAAACACAGGGTTTTCCGTTATACTTGTTAAAAAGAGATGAGAAATTAAAGGAGAATGATTGCGCATGGATAATGATGATGAAGAACTACGTAATGATAAACTGCTGGATGCGATAGCGGTTTTTCGTGAGGAACAAAATGAGGTCACAGAGCATAACTTTATCCAGGCATTGATTGATGCGGTATTTATTGCGCCAGTTAATTTTTCAGAACCACCAGTTGTCAAAGACGATGGTGATGTTGAAATCCCAGATGATGCACAGATGCAGTTAGTAACATTCGAATTAGAAAATGGTAACGGGGTTTTCCCAGTGTTTACTGATTTGGATGCATATAATGCACAACCTATTGAAGCTGAATTACCTGTTTATCCATGGGCAATGGCGTTGTCAGATTATTTGCCAATCCTGCAAGATGATGAGACACAGAACATTGAAGGGCTAGCATTAAATCCATTTACAAATGGGATGCCAATTACGCGTGATAACATTGCCTATATTGCGCAACAAGTTGCTGCCCAGCAAGAAGCAAATAATGATGAAGATGAAGAAGGCAATAATGAAATGGAAATCACATCTGCTGAAGAGTTGATTCCAACACCACTTCGTTACGAGCTGATTGGTATTGCGGATGATGCAATGGGTACAATTGAAAATATGTATCTCCTTTGGTTGACTAATAATGATGCTGACACATCAAACTACCTACTTGTTGTAGATGGACCAGATCGTGATGCTGTGCAAGCACTCTATCAACAAATTGCGACCGCATTTAAAGAAAAAGCAGGCGATGAAGGAAGTGCAGTGGACATTGTCTATGCACCTGATTTCCAAGTTGACCTGTCTGAATTTGATAGTTTATACAGCCGAACGATTGGGTAATGATATTTACCAAGCAAATAGTAATAGGAAGTTTTCAATAATAATGAATGAAGAAGTTGATTTAACAATTATTGGTGCCGGTCCCGTCGGCATGTTTGCCGGTTTTTACGCAGGATTACGAGAACTAAAAGTGGCGATTGTCGAAAGCTTGTCAGATTTAGGTGGGCAGGTAACTAATTTCTATCCAAACAAAACCATATTGGATGTTGCGGGTTTTACGAATGTTTCGGGACAAGCATTGATTAATGATTTGACTGAACAACTATCCCAATTTGACCAAACGATGCGATTAGGTGCAACAGTAACGGATATTGTTCCTGATGAAGATGGTTATCAAATACAGACAGATCAACAGGATATTTTTCATACGAAGGGCATTGTTTTAGCAACTGGAGCAGGCGCTTTTGAACCTCGTCGTATTTCAGCGGATTTATTAGATGAACATGTTGAAGATAATATTCATTATTCGATTCATGAGTTAGAGTCATTTACAGGAAAACGTGTTCTAGTTGCTGGTGGTGGTGATTCTGCAGTTGATATGGCGCTACATCTAGAACCGGTGGCTGCAAAGGTTCGTTTGACTCACCGACGGGATAAGTTCCGGGCGTTGGAACATAGTCTAACGCGTCTTGAAAA
Organism: Weissella paramesenteroides; assembly: GCF_051903945.1. Classification (GTDB taxonomy): domain Bacteria; phylum Bacillota; class Bacilli; order Lactobacillales; family Lactobacillaceae; genus Weissella; species Weissella paramesenteroides_A. The sequence continues at coordinate 356,424 of NZ_CP192268.1, forward strand.
TTCATCAGTGGCCCTTGAAACACCTTATACAATTAAGCATGTTGCGCGTGATGTGTCTGGTGCATTATCAGTGACATTACAAGTGGCTCGTGCTGAAGAAACCAAAGTGATCACAGTAGATGAAATTGTCATTAGTTATGGTTTTCAGACAGAAAACAAAATCATGGCTGGTTGGACAATTAAGCCAGAGTTGAATGATCAAAATCAGATTTTAGTTTCACAGAATATGGCAACATCTGTAAAGAATATTTATGCAATTGGGGATGTGGCGGCCTATAACGGTAAATATGATGTCATTGCGACCGGGTTTGGTGAAGCGCCAACAGCAATCAATGATTTGATGACACATATTCTGCCAGAAAAGAAGGGACCAGCACATTCAACAGCATTGACTGTTGAAAATGGCACCGTTAAGTAGAAGTGATTATTTTGTGAAAAGATTACCAATTACTACTAAATATCATGAAAATTTGTTACAATAAGAACGAACAAAATTAGAAAAAGAGGTGTACCAATGGCAAAGTTGGTTTTAATTCGTCACGGTCAAAGTGAATGGAATGCATTGAACTTATTCAATGGATGGGTTGACACAAAGTTGAGTGATAAAGGTATTGCTCAAGCTAAGACAGCTGGACAATTGTTGGCTAAAGAAGGTATTCAATTCGATCAAGCTTATACGTCAGTTTTGACACGTGCCATTACGACATTGCACTTGGCATTGGAAGAAGCAGATCAATTGTGGATTCCAGAAGTTAAGTCATGGCGTTTGAATGAACGTCATTACGGTGCTTTGCAAGGTTTGAACAAGGCCGATGCAGCAAAGAAGTGGGGTGACGAACAAGTTCACCAATGGCGTCGTTCATATGACGTTTTGCCTCCTCTACTAGAAGAGCAATCAGAAACAATGACGATTGATGGTAAGACTTATCCTGCATTGGATCGTCGTTACCATGATGTACCAGAAGGTGAATTACCAAAGGGTGAGAACTTGAAGGTTACTTTGGAACGTGTCTTGCCATTCTGGGATTCAGACATCTCAAAAGCATTGAAAGACGGTAAGAACGTTGTTATCGGTGCCCACGGAAACTCATTGCGTGCCCTAGTAAAGCACGTTGAGCAAATCTCAGATGCTGACATCATGGGTGTTGAAATCGCCAATGGTGAGCCATGGGTTTACGACTTGGATGAAGATTTGAACGTTGTTTCAAAGAAGATCTTGAAGCCTGAAGCTTAATTAGAAATATAAAATAGAGACTACTGACAGAAATGTTGGTAGTCTTTTTTGTTGTATATAAAAATTTAGGCATAAAAATTCCCAGAAAGTTAAATGGTTACTTTAACTTTCCAGGTTCGGTTTATAAATTCATGGAATTTTTAGGGTTCTTCATCATATTTTTGGTTCGTAATCAACATTTAGCGTTGCTAATCGATTTGTTCCCCACGTAAACATCAATTCAATGATTGGCATCAAGCTCTCGCCGGTTGAGGTCAAAGAATAGAAAACAGCTTTACGATTTTTAATGAGTGTTTCATGGCGGGTTACTAATCCATCTTCAACTAATTCATTGAGTTGTTGTGATAGTACTTTGTGGGTTGCGTTATCCAAAAGTTGTTGAATTTGGCTAAAGCGCATTTGGCCGTCGTGTGAAAGATGATAGATAATGACTATTTTATATTTGCCAGAAAACATTGAAAGGGTGTATTCCTTGGCACAATTAAAATCTTTCTTTTGAATCTTGTTAATGGCATATTTTCTGATTACATCTGTCATAAAATTTTCTCCGTTAGTGTTAGATTTCATACGCACAAAAAAGTGCGTTATTGTATTGCTGTTCATTTAGGTATAAATTATATACCATAATAAAGGAGGTTGTTAATTATGACAAAGAAAGTTGCGGTTGTCGTCACCGATTTAGTAGAGGATATTGAATTTACTGATCCAGTTGAAGCTATTAAGAACGCGGGACATGATGTTACAACTATTGGTTTTGAGGTAGGAACTATAAAAGGTAAGCATGGTACTAAAATTAATATCGATAAGTCTATTGCAGATGTGGCACCTGAAGATTTTGAGGCTTTGTTTATTCCTGGCGGTTTTTCACCTGACCAATTACGTGCTGACCAACGATTTGTCGACTTTGTCAAATCGTTCTTATCAAAGAATAAGTTGACTGCAAGTATTTGCCACGGTCCTCAATTGATGATTCAAACTGGTTTGGTACACGGTCGCACCATGACATCTTACCTAACTGTACAACCAGATTTGTATTATGCAGGAGCTCGTATTGAAGACCAACCAGTGGTTATTGATGGTAACTTGATTACAAGTCGCGAACCTAAAGATATTCCAGCATTCAATGAAGCTGTTGTTGCGGCTTTAGCGTAATGTAAATTTATATATACTTTGAGTGAAGGCTTTAAAATTACAAAGACTATTGACAGAAATGTTGTAGTCTTTTTTGTGTTATACGTTAAAATTTAAGCTGCTGGTCAAACATATGAACATTAGAAGCAAAATTATTTAGTTTAGTGAACAGAAAATATCTGGATCTTTTCAAAATGTCAAGTTTTTAGTCAGTAAAATCAGAAATAAATGTGTTCCAAGATGGCATGATAAAATGCTAGATAATAGTAATGTGAACGGTTACAATATATGTGTGATCGATTTTATTATGTTTATTTATAGGGAGATTTTATTATGCCATTGTTTTGGGTATTGGTGGGCATTGTTTTATTGATTTTGCTGATTGTAAAATTTAAATTAAATACATATGTCTCATTATTAGTAACCGCTGTATTTTTGGCTTTGGTGCTAGGAATTCCGGTCGATAAAATTGGACCAGCTATCGAGACTGGTATTGGTGGTCAGTTAGGTCATCTTGCCATTGTTTTTGGTCTAGGATCAATGATTGGAAAGCTAGTTTCTGATACTGGTGGTGGTTACCGTATTGCGCATACACTAATTCAGAAGTTTGGTCGCAAGCAAATTCAAATTGCTATTATTCTGGCTTCATTTATTGTTGGTATTGCGTTGTTCTTTGAAGTAGGATTGGTTGTCTTACTACCAATTTTGTTTGTGATTGCTAAAGAGTTGCAAGTGCCATTGCTTTATTTAGGTATCCCAATGGCAGCAACTTTGAATACTGCGCATGCATTTTTACCACCACATCCAGCACCAACAGCTGTTGCAGGTGTGTTTAATGCAAGCATTGGTCAAGTATTGTTGCTAGGTATCATTGCTGCTATACCAACGATTATTATCGCTGGTCCAATCTTTAATATGGTACTCAAGAAGGTTTATCCAAGTGCTTATCATAAAGAGACACCAAATGTCTTTGGTGAATTTAAGACATTTGAAATCGAAGAGACACCTGGATTTGGTATCAGTATTTTAACTTCAATGATGCCAGTTATCTTAATTGGGATAGCAACTATCTTAGATCCATTTTTGAACAAGCATTCAATTATTGGCCAAATAATTGGTTTTATTGGTAGTCCTGACATGGCGATGCTCCTGTCGCTGCTCTTTGCTTTATTTACAATGGGTATTTTGCGTGGAATTAAAATGTCAGAAATTGGCAATACATTAACGGAATCAATTAAGCAAATTGCTATGATGCTACTAATTATTGGTGGTGGTGGTGCCCTAAAGGAAGTGTTGATTGAAGGTGGTATTTCAGATTATGTTTCGGCATTGTTTGCCCATACATCAATGTCACCAATCATTGCTGCTTGGTTGATTACCGCTGTACTACGTGTTAGCTTGGGGTCGTCAACAGTTTCAGGAATTACAGCAGCAGGATTGATTGCGCCATTGGTTGCTAGTTCTACTGTTAACCCAGCCTTAATTGTATTAGCAATTGGTGCTGGTTCAGTATTCGCTGACCATGTTAATGATGCTGGTTTCTGGATGATCAAAGAATACTTTGGTTTGTCATTAAAGGAAACATTGTTATCTTGGACAACACTGACTAGTGTCCTGGCACTTGCTGGATTGGGGTCAGTGCTGTTACTATCACTATTTGTATAATGATTTAAGCAATAGAAAATTAACGAATTATTTAAATCGTTTAGTAGCCAAATTAATTGTGAATTTGGCTACTTTTTTATATATAAAAGGTATATATTAACATCCTGTCATAAGTAAATAACATTTTAAAAAAATTAACCCTTGCATAATAAATAAATACGACTATCATATATGTCGTACATACTTTTAGCTTTAGGAGGAAATAAACAAGAAAAATGGACAGCGGAACCGATAAATCTAGTGATAGACGGCGCTTTATTGATATAAGTAGTAGGGTTACTATCGTAAGGTTGATTAGCATATTAGCGACCATTATGTGTGTGCTCATGTATTTATCGTATATAACCGAAATTCAAAGTAACCTTGCTGGCAATCCAGTACCACTCGTTCAACCACTAACTATGATGTTAGATGCTATATTGTGGGCTGGGTATGGATGGTTAAAAAAATATCGAGATTGGCCATTGGTGATATCAAATGTACCAGGCGTATTCTTAGGTATTGCTACTATCATTACAATATACGTTCATTAAATTTGAATATAATTAATAGAGACAAATGACTACTTGAACTGAACCTCCAAAAATTGGCGGGGAAGTTCGGTAGTTTTTTTATTTAAAATATACACTTTAAAATGAATATACGCTTTATTTATGAATAAATCGCAAAAAGTGTTGCATTTAATGTATATTTATTCTATTATTTAAAAAACGTCCAAAGAGGGGGAACGATTATGAGTAAAGAGAAAGTGGTTTTAGCATATTCTGGTGGATTGGATACATCGGTAGAAATTGCCTGGTTAAAAAATGCGGGGTATGACGTAATTGCATGTTGTATCGATGTTGGTGAAGAAAAGGATCTAGTTAAGATTCAGGAAAAGGGTAAGCAAGTTGGTGCGATTGAATCTGTTGTGATTGATGCGCAACAGGAATTTGCAGAGGAATATGTATTAGTGGCGCTACAAGCCCATGCTTATTATGAAGGGAAGTATCCTTTAATTTCAGCGTTATCACGACCATTGATTGCAAAGAAGCTTGTTGAAGTTGCCAAACAGTATGGCGCAACAGCGATTGCTCACGGTTGCACGGGTAAGGGTAATGATCAGGTCCGTTTTGAGACGGAAATTCATGCATTAGCGCCAGAAATGAAAATTGAAGATCCTATTCGTGATCAACATATGTCACGTGAAATGGAAATTGCCTATGCGAAGGAGAATGACATCCCCGTGCCAATCACAAAAGAGAGTCCTTATTCAATCGACGAAAATCTTTGGGGTCGTGCAAATGAATGTGGTGTACTTGAGGATCCATGGGCAACAGCACCTGAGGATGCTTATGAACGAACAAATGCATTAGAAAATACGCCGGACTCACCAGACTATGTAGAAATTACCTTTGAGCAAGGTGTGCCAGTTGCACTTAATGGTCAAGCGTATGAATTGGCTGAGCTCATTAAAGAACTCAATCAAGTGGCTGGTAAGCATGGTATTGGTCGTATCGATCATGTGGAAAATCGGTTGATTGGTATCAAGTCACGTGAAATTTATGAAGCACCGGGTGCCGAAGTTTTGCTAAAGGCACATAAGGATTTGGAAGATTTAACAACAACAAAGGATTTGGCACACTTTAAGCCAATTATTGAGAAGCAAATTGCTGAGACTATTTACAATGCATTATGGTACACACCATTATTTGATTCATTAAAGGCATTTATTGCTGAAAGTCAAAAAGAAGTGAACGGTGTTGTTCGTGTCAAGTTGTTTAAGGGTAATGTGATTTGTGAAGGTCGGCAATCAGATAACTCTCTATATAGCCTAGATTTGGCGACATATACTTCAGCAGATGCTTTTGATCAAGAATCAGCCGCTGGCTTCATTAAATTGTATAGTTTACCTTCAGTTGTTCATGCACAAGTGCAACAAAAATTAGCAGCAGCTGAACAATTAGTTTTAAAGTAGAAAGTGGGCAAATTGATGGCAACAAATCAAATGTGGGGTGGTCGTTTTGAAAAAGGCAATCGGTCAGATGTTGTGGCATTTAATGCATCGATTGCTTTTGACCAACGATTAGCAAAACATGATTTAATCGGTTCGATAGCTCATGCGAAAATGTTGACCCACACTAAGATACTTTCCGAAATAGAAGGAAAGCAAATCATTGGAGGGCTCGAAAAATTACAGGAAAAATTAGCGACAGGGGAATTAGTTTTTTCGGACACGTTTGAAGATATTCATATGAATATTGAACATCTCCTGCAACAAGAAATTGGGGATGTGGCTGGTAAATTACATACGGCTAGAAGTCGAAATGACCAAACAGCCACTGACATGCATCTTTTTATGAAGGACGAAATAGTGGCAATCACGTCATTATTAGATGAGCTACGGGAAGTTGTTGTCACAAAAGCTGAAATGAACGTCAATACGTTGATGGCTGGCTATACTCATTTACAACACGCACAGCCTATTTCATATGCTCACTACTTGATGGCTTATTATGAAATGTTTACACGTGACCGTGAAAGATTTCAAGCGGCATACAATAGCGCAAATCAATCACCATTAGGTGCTGCTGCCTTGGCAGGGACGACATTTCCGATTGATCGTGAATATAGTGCGCAAGCGTTGCAGTTTGCGGGAAATTATCAAAATTCGATTGATGCAGTATCCGATCGGGATTATCTATTAGACTTCTTACATGCTTCAGCAACTTTAATGATGCATTTAAGTCGTTTCTGTGAAGAAATTATTCAATGGAATTCTTATGAATTTGGTTATATTGAAATTAGTGATGAATTTGCGACGGGTAGTTCTATCATGCCACAAAAGAAGAACCCAGATGTCGCTGAATTGATTCGGGGTAAAACTGGCCGCGTTTATGGCTCATTGTTTTCGTTGCTCACCACATTAAAAGGGTTGCCATTGGCTTATGATAAGGACTTGCAAGAAGATAAAGAGGGTATTTTTGACACAATTGATACCTTGAAAGCATGTGTTTCGCTGTTTACAGACATGTTAGCCACTATTCAAATTAAATCAGATAAACTACAGGCGTCATTAAAGGATGATTTTTCAAATGCAACGGAGCTTGCGGATTACTTAGCTGATAAGGGATTACCATTCCGGCAAGCGCATCAGGTCGTAGGAAAGTTAGTTCATTATGGTATTGCCAATAATGAGCCACTGCAAGAAATGTCACTTACCCAATTACAAGGGTTTGAACCATTGATAGCAGATGATGTCTATGATGTTCTTGATCCAGAAAACGCCGTTGCACGTCGAATTTCTTTAGGATCAACTGGGTTTGATCAGGTAAAGTATCAAATTAAAATGGCTAAAGAAATGTTGATCAAAAAATAATAAAAAACACATGCGTTAGATAATGTTGTCCAGTGAGACAAATCTAACGCATGTGTTTTTTATTATTTTTTGGACTGCCGCTGCCGATTATCATGAGCTAGACTTAAGTAGATCAAAATCAATAAGACGGCGGCGCCACTTATTGTATAGAGATTGTTGGCAATTTTATGGTCAGCAACTTCCCAAGCTAAGTAAATGAGAATGAGCTGTAAGCACCATGAAATCAGGGATTGCCCAGCAAATATTTTAGTGAATAACTTCATAAATTTAGACTCCTTTTATTGATGGAAATTTGTATCTGGTAGATTGCCATTTTCTGGGATGTAATCAAGCATATCCTCAATTCGTTTAGGAATCGGAATTTGAGGGTCAATATGAGGATTATTTTGGTGAACCAAACGATATGATTGCCGATAATCAGTGGGTGATAAACCAGTTGTTGCTTTAAATTTATGTGTAAATATTTTAGGATCCGTAAAGTAAGCAGCGGCTGCAATTTGTTTGATTGACATTTCTGTGCGAATCAATAATAACGAGGCAACCTCAATTTTTAAATGATTCAAATATTGTAGGGTCGTCATCCCAGTATATTTTTTGAATAACCGAGTTAAGTAATCTGGATTTAAATGAACATGGTCAGAGATTTCCGCAACAGTCAACGTTGCAGAAATATTCGCACGAATCCATTCCTTAATATAATTTATTTTTGAACGTTCATCAGGTTGGTTTTGTGATACAAATGCCTTAAATAAATAGATGAGTAATGTTGAGGTTAAATAATCACGCTCATCAATATAGGATAGATTGTTATTGATCGATAACATCTGATGGACCAAAATTAAAATTTGTTGGTCATTTTCCAGTGAAAATTGGCGTGGTAAGGCAATCTGTTGCTGCTTGGTTGCTGCTGACTGAACTTGTTCAATAAATGCGACGGGAGTACTGGTAAAGATTTTTTCCTTAAATTGAGAAAAGAAATGGAACCAGTAAAAATCAACCGGGTCGTTACTTTCACGAAAACCCCCAAACGGCGTAAATGGTGGAATCACGAGGACATCATGCGCATGAAGGGTCACGTATTGTTGATCGATTTCTAAATAAATTGGACCTTTAATACAAATAATAATTTCATAGTCACCTTTATGGAACATGCGTTTATGTTGCCAATGTTGATCACTAATGAATTCACCGCCTTTATAAAACAACATCGTTTTATCTAATGTGAACGTTGAAAAAAGCATAACTTGCACCTCAATTTAATGGTCGGAAATAAACACCTAATATCGTATTTTCGTCTCAGCTAACTTTAACTCATAATACTATGATAATACATTATCATCCTGATGGAACGGTTATATAAAGTAGTCGGAAATGATTACCTTATGTGCAAGTATATATCTTTTTTGAATATTTGAAAACGGTTACAATGACTTTGTGAATAGGTAATCAAATGTTGGATTGCCAAAAAAATAGAGGGAGATTATTATCATGAGTTCAAATACGGATAACAACGGTCAAGTGAATCGTCATGTTGATGCTGCACAAAAATTGTTAGCAGAAGACAAACTACCTTTCCACCGTAAAATTACGTATGGTTTCACAGATATGTCTGGTAATTTACTTTACTGTATTATCAGTTCATACATGCTATATTTTTTCACGAATGTTTTCGGACTTTCTGTCGGTGTTGCAGGAGTCTTACTATTAATTGGTCGTGTTTTTGATGCAATTGGGGCACCCATTATGGGTATCTTGGTTGACCATACGCACAGTAAGTATGGAAAAAGTCGTCCATGGTTCTTATGGGGTGCGTTACCATTTGCAATCTTCGTTTGGTTACTATTTACGACACCTGATATTAGTAATACTGCAAAAATTATTTATGCTGGTGTCATGTACATTTTGGCTGACTTTTCTTATACGGCCATGTCAACACCAATTACATCTGTATTACCTAATTTAACAACGAATACAGACGATCGAATGCAAGCGAACTCTATTCGTTTGGTGCTAGGAAATGTTGGAAACTTCTTTGCCGTAACCTTCATTATTCCGTTTGCTGATTTGTTAGGTCACGGTAATGATCAACGTGGTTGGTCATTAGCCGTTGGTGTTTATGCAATTGTTGCTTTCATCTTGTTAATCATTGCATTCTTCGATATGCGTGAGAAAAACCTTGCCAAAGAAAAGGTTATTAGCATTAAAGAAAGTTTGAAGGCTACCAAGGGAAATTGGCCATGGATGTTGATTGTTTTGGCTAATTTGGCTTACTGGACAGCTTATACCGTACGAAATGCGGCATTGCCATATTATTTTCAGTACAATCTCGGTGACAAATCATTAATTTCATTCTTTAATGGTTTCTCAATTATTCAAGTTATTGGCATGGCATCCGTACCATTTGTGGTTAAGTTATTACACAAGTGGGGTTCAACCGTATTTTTCCTATCTTTGACAATTATTGGACAAATCTGGATGGGATTTGCGGGTAGTAACACGACTTCAGCATTGATTGGCTGGTGTGTTGCCTGTATTGGTGCTGGTTCAGCATGTACGATGTTCTTTGCCATGGTTGGTGATACCGTTGACTTTGGTGAATGGAAAACAGGTATTCGTGCAAATGGTTTCTTAACAGCCATTGGTGCAGCATTCTGTATTCAAATGGGGTCTGGTCTAGGCTCATTTATTGTTTCAATGTTATTAAATAATGTTGGTTTTGATGCATCACATGCAGTGCAATCAGCAAGTAGTTTAACTGGTATTCATCTATCATTTATTTGGGTACCTATCATTATTTACATTATCAGCTTGATACTAATGGTAACTTACCGTAAGTGGGAGCGTCATGAACCAGTTGTACAAAAAGAATTAGCAGAACGTGAAGTTGAAGCAGAAGAGGCATAACCGAAAGGAATTTTTATAAAATGAGTCACAATGAAACGATACAATTAAACCAAGTACAGGTAACATCTGAATTTTGGCAACGTTATCGCAATTTAGTTGTAAAGGAAGTGCTACCTTATCAATGGGAAGTTATGAACGATCAAGCCAATATCAATATTGCTGACGATCCTCAAAACAATGGCCAGGATAAGAATAGTCATGCAATTGCTAATTTAAAAATTGCGGCTGGTCTGGAATCTGGTCATCACTATGGCTTTCCTTTTCAAGATACAGATGTTTATAAATGGTTAGAAGCAGCTGCGTATTCCTTTTCATATCATCAAGATGATAATTTGAAAAAGATGACAGACGAATTGATTGATTTAATCGCTGATGCGCAAGATGACGATGGCTATTTATCAACATATTTCCAAATTGATGCACCTGAAAGAAAGTTTAAGCGTCTACAACAGTCGCATGAATTATACACGATGGGTCATTATATAGAAGCTGGTGTTGCCTATTATCAAGCAACTGGAAATCAAAAGGCATTGCAGATTGCAGAACGGATGGCCGACTGTATTGATAAAAACTTTGGTTTAAAAGATGGTCAAATTCATGGTTATGATGGACACCCAGAAATTGAACTAGCTTTGGCAAGACTATTCGAAGCGACGCAAGAGCAACGTTATCTTGATTTAGCACATTATTTTTTAAATCAACGTGGCCAAAATCCAGAATTCTTTGATGAACAAATCAAGGCAGACGGTGTCGAACGTGACTTGATTGCGGGTATGCGTGATTTTCCTCGTAGTTATTTTCAAGCAGCTGAACCAATCAAAGATCAGCAAACTGCTGATGGCCATGCAGTTCGTGTGGTCTATCTATGCACAGGCATGGCGATGGTTGCTCGTTATACTGGTGATCAAGAATTATTAGCAGCATGCAAGCGCTTTTGGCATGACATTGTTAAGCAGCGTATGTATATCACGGGAAATATTGGTTCGACAACCACTGGTGAAGCGTTCACTTACGACTATGATTTACCTAATGATACAATGTACGGTGAAACTTGTGCTTCAGTTGGGATGTCTTTCTTTGCAAAAGAAATGTTAAAGATTGAAGCAAAGGGTGAGTATGGGGACATCTTGGAGAAAGAGTTGTTCAATGGTTCTTTGAGTGGGATGTCATTGGATGGCAAGCATTTCTTCTATGTCAATCCACTAGAAGCCGATCCGACTGCATCAAAGTTAAATCCAGGGAAATCACATATTCTAACGCATCGTGCGGATTGGTTTGGGTGCGCTTGCTGTCCTGCTAATTTGGCTCGTTTAATTACTTCAGTTGATCAATATATTTATACGGTGCATGATAATACAATTTTGAGTCACCAGTTTATTGCCAATCAAGCAAGCTTTAGTAATGGCGTGACTGTCACTCAGACGAACAATTTCCCATGGCAAGGAGACATTAAGTACCATCTTGAAAATGCTAACCATAAAACATATCAGTTTGGTATTCGTGTACCACAATGGTCACAAGATGAGTTTAGTATTGCTGTAAATGGTCATAACGTTGATGCAACAATAGAAGATGGCTTTATTTATCTGACGATTGATCAAGATAATGTGGATGTTGAATTAACATTGAATATGGCCACAAAGTTAATGCGTAGTAGTAATCGGGTGAAAGTTAACTTTGGTCAGGTTGCAGTTACCCGTGGTCCATTAGTATATGCAGCTGAAGAGGCTGATAACGAGGCACCTCTTTGGGATTATCATGTTAATACGAAAGATGATACAACATATGATTATCAGGCAGAGACTCTTGACGGGGTCGGTGTGATTACAGTGCCAGCAACTCGTGAACAACTTGAATCAACTGATGATGCATTATATAAGTCAATTGATGACGTACCAAATAAAATTGATACGCAATTAACATTAGTACCATATTATAGTTGGGCTAACCGTTTAAACGGCCAAATGCGTGTTTGGTTGTATCGATAAAGACATAAAATATAATATTGAATAAGCATAGTAAAATGACGTGTGCAATGAAAGTTCAGTTAACTTTCTGGTTACACGTCATTTTTTTTAATTTTTTTAAATGTCACGCAATTGTAAATAATTCAAGAAAAAAATTACCGTAGGTTTAAGTTTAAAATTTTAAGATTGAACTTATTAAAAATAAATCCATTAAAAACTGTTGTTTTAGAAAGTTTATTAAAGTTAAATGATGAATTTTTCTAACCGTATGTAAAGGGGAGGCTATCATTTGCAAAGAATGATTACTAAAAGTAGGAAAAAACGACACATAGAGGGTACCTTACCTTGGTTAATTCCAGTTGGAATCATCATTATTTGGGAAATCATTGTGGATGCAGGGATGATTGATACAACTTATGTACCTAGCCCATCGGCAGTTGGCTCTCAGGCAATTACTTTATGGCAAGAAGGTACGCTGCAACAAAATATTGGTATTTCGTTATATCGCGCGACGATTGGGTTACTTATTGGTGGAACGATTGGATTTACACTAGGTGTGGCCAATGGATTGTCACGAATTAGCAATTTATTATTTAATTCGACCGTACAAATGGTACGTAATATTCCACATTTGGCTTTAATTCCTTTGATTATTATTTGGTTAGGGATTGGTGAACCAGCTAAAGTCACTTTGGTTGCTATTGGCGTAATGTTTCCTATTTACATTAACACCTTACATGGTATTCAATCGATTGACCCAAAATTAATTGAAATGGGACGTTCATATCAATTATCAAAGTGGCAAATGTTAACAAAAATTATTTTTCCCGGTGCAATGCCAACGATTTTAATGGGAATTCGATACGCTTTAGGGGTTATGTGGACCACTCTAATCGTGTCTGAAACAATCTCATCAAGTTCCGGTATTGGGTATATGGAAACCAATGCGCAACAATTTCTAGATATGCCAACAATTTTCTTGGCAATTATTATTTATGCAATTTTAGGTAAGGTATCTGATTGGATCGCAGCGTTATTGGAATCTATTCTGCTAGATTGGCAATAAAGAAGGAGATGATGGAATGGCAGATAATAGCATTGTACATATAAAGAATGTCACAAAAAAGTATGAGGACAAACTTGTTTTACATGATATAAATTTTGATATTGCACAAGGAGACTTCATTGCCTTTGTCGGTGAATCTGGTGGTGGTAAGTCGACCTTACTCCGATTAATTGCGGGATTAGAATTGCCAACTTCGGGGGAAATCGTTGTTAATGGTGAATTGGTTCAAGGACTAAGTCAAGTGACCCGTGTGATGTTTCAGGATGATCGTCTGTTACCATGGATGACGGTTTTAGACAATTTATCATTTCAATCACGTGATAAAAAAGCCAGGCAGCGTGCGCAAGAATTGTTGGATTTAGTACAACTACATGACTTTGCAGATCATTTTCCAAATCAGTTATCTGGTGGGCAAAAACAGCGAGTTGCTCTAGCACGTGCGTTAATGTCTTCACCACAATTATTATTACTTGATGAACCATTAGGTGCCCTGGATGCACTGACGCGTATTCGGATGCAAGAGTTGATTGCCGCAATTGTTGATAGGGAACAGTTAACGACGATTTTAATTACTCACGATGTTCGCGAAGCGGCAAAGATGGCGGATTATGTTGTTGCCATCAAACATGGAACAACTGGATTAAAGGTAGCTGGTCAACGTGGTAGTGACGATGAAGTAGCCATGATGCAAGTGGCTAATCAAGTACAAGATTTTATTTTGGCGGAGTAATAAGGGAGTTTATATGACAAAATCTTGGAAAAAAATAATATTAATTGTGCTGTTAATTTTGTGGGCCGGTGGTACTTACTATGGTTATCGGCAAGCGACAGGTGCGGGCGATAAATTGGAAAAGGTGACAATTGGCTATCAAAAGGGAGACCCTGTGGATGTTTCTAAATCTCGTGGGGTATTAGTTAAGAAAATGAAAGCACTAGGTTATCGGATTGTGTTTAAAGAATTTTCTGATGGATCATCCGAAATGCAAGCCCTTGTGTCAGGTAGTATAAATTATGCCCGTACAGGCGATACACCACCCATTACCGCAACAAGCAACATTGCCTATCTTGCTGCTGGTGCTAAGAAAGCCAATGGATCAGGAATTTTAGTGAAAGCAAATTCTGGTATAACGAAATTATCTGACTTAAAGGGAAAGAAAGTAGCCTATACACAGGGCACGTCTTCACATTATCTACTGTTGCAAGCCTTATCAAAGGCCAAATTGAGTAATTCTGATATTAAATGGGTCAATATGAAACAACCTGATGCAGCCATTGCTTTTTCAAAGGGGAAAGTCGATGCGTGGGTCACTTGGGATCCTTATACAGCCCAAGGACAGGTCCAACAAAAAGCACAACTTCTCGTTGATGGCCAGGGACTTTCAAACAATCGAGACTTTTTGATTTCAACGCAATCTTATGCAAAGAAACATCAAGAAATCAATAAATACCTGGTTAAGTACGTTGGCGAAGACATGAAATGGGCGAACAAACACCCAAATAAACTGGTTACATTGTTATCTAAGAAATTACATATGAAGCAAGCAGTGGTACAAAAAATGGTTGATCGTCGTGATTGGACGATGTCTCCTTTGAGTAAATCAGTTATTGCTGATGAACAAAAAATCGCCGATGTTTTCTATGCCAATGACCTTATTAAAAAGCAAATAAAAGTTAGCGATGATGTAATTACAATCAAATAATAATTAATAGATTAAGAAAGGAAAAATCAATATGACAGTTCTTACTGATGCCTTACAAAGACAGTTAGTAAATCATCAAGTAGATACAAAGTTGGTATCATTAGTTGACAGTCGGGCGTATACCGGCCGTCAAATAACAAAAATGGTGAATGGGTTAGCAGAAAAATTTACGCAGCATGGTATCAAAAAAGGGGATGTTGTGCTCATCGCTCTAACCAATCATTGGACTTACCCAGTGATTGAAATGGCGTTGTGGCAATTAGACGCAATTGCTCACCCGATTGCCCCATCATCGGGAATGGTGGAGATACTTGATGAATTTGAAGAGTATCAATATGCGGCAGGAATTTTTGATACGGCATATACTAACTCGTTAGAGCAGACGACAAATTTTATTGCTGACCCCTTTTTAATCGATGGTGCAAAAATCAATTTCTATCGTTATCAAGCTGTTCAAGAAACTAATACAGGAAATTTTAAAAATACAGATTTAGCGTTAATTTTAAATACGTCAGGATCAACGGGAAAGCCCAAACGTGTTGGTCTAACACATGAGGAGTTGTATCATTCTGCAAAACATATTGCCGCTTCGCAATTATTGACCGATCAAGATGCTGCTTTGGTTGTTATGCCAATGTTCCATGTCAATGCTCAGGTTATTCAAATGCTGGGTACGTTGGTTTCGGGTGGGAAATTAGTCATTGCACAAAAATTTTCGGCCTCAAGATTTTGGTCGGCAATTGCATATCATGAAATCACCTGGGTATCAATTGTACCCACAATTATACAAATTTTACAGATGAATGAAAAAGCAAAATCGGCCTTTAAACAATATCAGCATGATATAAAACTAAAGTATGTACGGTCTGCTTCATTTTCATTACTACCAGATCAGTTAACGGCTTTTGAGAAGCAATATCACTTACCAATAATCGAGGGTTATGGCATGACTGAAGCAGCATCATTGATTGCTTTGAACCCATTTGATGCACCTAAGGCAGGAACTGTTGGTTTACCAATAGCGACAGATGTTGCATTGTTGATTGATGGTAAGGTTTCTAAAAAGGCAGGTCAATCAGGTGAAATTTTATTGCGTGGTGATCATGTGATTACGGACTATCTTGATAGTCGACCTGATTCATTTCACAATGGGTGGTTACGTACGGGTGACCTTGGTCGATTTGATGCTGATGGTTATTTGAAAATCGTGGGTCGAATTAAAGAAATTATTAGTCATGGTGGGGAAAAAGTTGCACCAATTGCCATTGAAGCCGTGTTACGACAGCTTGATTTTATTGATGAGGTGGTTGTGATTGGTGTGCCGAATATATTGTATGGTGAAGAAGTTGTCGCTGCGGTGATTGCTAACCACAGTAATAATGAGTTGACGGATGCACAAATGCAGGAGAAAATATTGCATTATGCAGCAGATAATCTTTCGTTACCTGCACGACCTACTCGAATTGTCTTTGTGACAGACTATCCACATAATCCAACGGGAAAGGTGATGCGACATAAGTTGATAGCGCAATTGAGTCAATAAAAATTATGGTAGAAGGCAAACAGAAAAGAAAATATTTATATGAGGTCGATGTTTTACGACTAATCTTTATTACAGGTGTTTTATTAAATCACACAACAACCATGATTGGCCAAGAATTAGCAACAACATCTTGGGAAAGTGGTTTTCTAAATATGACACATTTATCATTACACTTCACCCGTATGGGATTTATGTTTATTACGGGCTTGGTATTGTTTTTACAGCATTATCATAAAGAACTGCATGTTTGGTCATTTTGGAAAAAGCGGTTTCTGGGTGTGGGAATTCCATACGTGAGCTGGTGTTTCCTGTTGCTAATGGGTGAAACTTTACAACAAAATGCATGGTCTGGTGCGGGAGACTTTTTTGCAGATCTTGTTCATTTAATAACTCATGGTGATGACTATTACATGTATTATATTATTGTGACCATGCAACTGTATGTGGTCTTCCCAGCACTAGTTTGGCTATTCAAAAAATTTAGCAATAAGCATAATTTAATTTTAGGAATTTCTTTTGTATTTCAGATTGTGTTACTGTTTTTTATTAAATATGGACTACCACACATTGATACAAGCAATTGGCCATATCTAATGAAAAACTATGGCTTTAGCCTACTGGTTTATCAATTTTACTTTGTGCTGGGAGCATATGCTTCCATCCATTATGAAACATTTAAGAGCTTTATTGAAAGAAAGCATCGGCTGATTGGTTGGGGAACGCTTATCTTAGCGCTTGGAACGCTTATAGAGTTCTACTATAATCAACATGTTTTGCATCTGTCGTTAACGAAAACCCTGGAAATTCATCAACCTTATATATTCATCTATGATTTATTTATTATTGGATTCGTTATTTGGATTGGGTTGCAATATGCAAAATATAGAGAAAATGGGTTACCACAGTGGTTAGTCAAATTTGTTTCAATTGGCGCAAAAGTTGGCTTTGGGATGTACCTTGGTCAAACCGTTGCCCTAACAATTATGGCAGGTATTTTAAGTGCCATTGGTCTATCAGATATTGGTAATTTCTTGTTAATACCAGTTATTTTCATCATTATTGTGTTGATGGATTATTACATGTCGTATTTCTTCTACAAGATACCGCCATTTGGTTTCTTGATTGGGCGTCCACAATGGCATGTAACCAATCTTTGGAAAAAAGAAAAAAATTAGCCATCTAAATGAATATGAATTGACCAAGACCTGTTTCCGATATGTAATTGGAGGCAGGCTTTTTTATTTGCTAATGAAAGATGAGAGTTTTTTCATAATGTTCAATTTAACCTTGCGAGTAAAGCTTTCTTTGGGGTTGGTTTGCTACACTTTTTGATAATGTTAGTTTTTAATTGGTTATTTACACCAAATTACGGAGGAAACGATTGAAGATGACAACACTTACAAAACAATTAACTGAGCAATTACAGATACATAAAGATGATGAGCTGATTAAAGACTTAAAACTTGATCAGTGGTTTACTGGTCAACAATTAGCGGATGATGTGACGACGTTATACAATTTTTTTCGAGAAATTGGTCTGATGAATCAGGATCTGTCACTTGTCTGTTTAGATAATTCAGCAGTATATCCAGTATTAACCCAAGCATTTTGGCAACTTGGCGTTGTTGAACACCCAGTAGCAGCGACGACACCAATTGCCCAACTTTTGGCAGAATTTAATGAACATACCTATGCTGTGATCGTTGTTAAAAAGGAATTAGCAGATCAGTTGACTGATCAAGTGCCTTTACAAAAACAGATCGTTAAGTTGAACACAAACCAACAATTAACCATATTTATTAATACTGAATTCTTAGCAAATCGACCAAATGATACAGAAACTTTACCTAGAGAAGAAGATCTTGGGCTAATTTTAAACACATCAGGTACGACTGGAAAGCCCAAGCGAGTTGGGTTAACACATCGTATTTTAAATAATGCAGCTCATCATAATATTGATTCTCACAAAATGACACCTGCCGATACCACTTTGATTACGATGCCAATGTTTCATATTAATGCGCAAGTTATTTCAACATTGTCAACAAGACTTTCGGGTGGAAAGATTGTGATTGCAAATAAATTTAGTGCCAGCCATTTCTGGCAACAAATTAGTGAAAATCATGTGACCTGGACATCAGTTGTACCAACAATAATTTCAATTTTGCTAATCAATGAGCAAGCAAATATGATCTATACAAAATTAAAAGATCATATTGATTTACGTTTTGTTAGAAGTTCATCATTTGCTTTACCAGAAAACAAATTCATTGCTTTTCAGGATCGCTTTCATACAAAAATTTTAGAAGGCTATGGCATGACTGAGACATCAAGTCAAAGTACACTGAACCCAATTAACGCTCAGAAAATTGGCTCAGCAGGTAAACCAGTTGGTACCGATGTTGCGATTTTGATTGATGGAAAATATGAAACAAAAAAGACAGCAATTGGGGAAATTGTTGTGCGTGGTGACCATGTTATTTCAGATTATATGGATCCACAACCAGATGCATTTCATGATGGTTGGTTTTTAACGGGAGACTTAGGATATTTTGATGAAGATGGCTACCTTTTTGTTAAAGGACGTAGTAAAGATATGATTAACCGCGGTGGTGAAAAAGTTGCGCCAGCTGGCGTACAAAGTGTGCTTTCTCAATTGGATTTTATTGCGGAAATTGTTATTTTAGGGATGCCAGATGACCTATATGGTGAAGCAGTAACTGCTGTGGTGAAACCTAAAAATTCATTGCTTGATGAGGCAACGATGATATCGCAATTACAGGATTATGCCAACGAAAATCTCGCAAAATTTGAGCGTCCGACACAAATTTATTTTGTGCAAGATTTTCCACGTAACCCGACTGGTAAAATTCTGCGTCCACAACTGAAAAAACAACTTATCAACATTTAGAAAAGTTAAAAATGGGGGACAGAAAAAATTCGATATCCTAAAATATTTAGCTAATGTTGATGTGAAAGAAAGATATATCTTAATTTAACATCATTGAAAGACAGGTAGTTAAGATGACAAATAGGTATGACAGTAAAAAAATAAATGTTCTAGTAAATAAAATTTATCAGGCATATGGGTTTTCAGAAGAAAACAGTCAAAAAATAGCAGATATCTTAATTTACACGGATTTACATGGCATTACCTCACATGGTGTGCAACGCCTTTCTTTGTATGATCGTTTTATACAAAACGGCAAAATAAGAATTGACAGTCATCCTGAAATTGAAAAAGAAACTAATGTTAGTGCGGTTATCAATGCCAATTTTGGGTCGGGACAATTGAATGGCATGTATAGTATGGAAGTGGCAATAGAAAAGTCCAAAGCACATGGTGTTGGTATTGTGACAACCAAACGTTCCGGTCATTATGGCATTGCAGGTTACTATGCTAATTTGGCTGCTGAACAAGGCTTGATTGGGATGTCATCATGTAATTCAAGACCAGGTATGATACCAACAAATGCTAAAAAAGCTTTTATTGGTACAAATCCCATTGCATTTGCAATGCCAGCAAAACCCCATAATTTTATTTTTGATGCTGCAACGACTGTTGTACCACAAGGCAAAATTGAAGTTTACCGTAAGCAAGAAAAAGACTTACCTGCGTTATGGGTTGCTAAGGATGGCAATCAACCTATTTATGATCATACCGATACAACAACCCTAGATTTATTACGCGATCCAGAGGCAAACGTTGGTATTGCACCACTTGGTGGTATAACTGAAGAGACAGGTGGTCACAAAGGTTATGGCTTAGGCATTATGGTTGAGGTTTTCACGTCTATTTTATCTTTGGGAAACACTTCTGCTGAAATTTCAGCATCGGATGTAGAAACTGGTCCATGTCAAAGTTTTATTGCCATTGATCCGGCCATCTTTGGTGATTCAGGAAAAATCATTGATAAGTTTTCGCGGTATCTAGAGGATATACGTCAATTACCTGCTGTTTCTGGGAAAGAAGTCTATGTTCATGGGGATAAAGAACAATTAGCTTATCAAGACCGTAAGAGAAATGGAATTGAAATTGATGATAAAACAATCAAGGAAATAAAGGCAATTGCTGATCGTCTGCATGTTGACACACAGTCATATTTTGTATCATAAGGAGATGGTAACAATGGCAGATAAGATAATCATTCCTAAAATTTCAGATGAATTAACCGATCACTATCTATCTAAAAAAAGATATGAAGTGATAACCGTTGATAATCCTGAACAAAGGGAAATTCTAAATTTAGCCCCTGATGCTGCTGCAGTAATGCTGATCAGTAAAAAAATTTCCAATGACTTCTATCGTCAAATGCCCAATCTAAAAATTATTGCACGACGCGGTGTTGGTTACGATAATATTGATGTTGATTTTGCAGCCAAGCAGGGTGTTTGGGTTACTAACACACCAGGTGCTAATGCACATAGTGTTGCTGAAATGGCGCTTATGAATATGTTGCAATTACGACGGCAATTTTGGTTAGTTGATAAACTTACCCGCGATGATCAATGGGTAGGTGCGTACCAATTACTGGGTCAAGATTTAACAGCAGCAACTATTGGCATTGTGGGTTATGGACATGTTGGACAGGAGTTAGCGCGTTTATTAACTGCATTAGGAGTGAAGGTAATCATTTATGATCGCAAACAAAAATCGTCACCATATGGCAAGTTTGTTAGTTGGCAAAAAATGTTTGAAACGGCTGATATTATTAGCTTACACTTAGCAGCTGTGCCAGAAACGCGGCACATTGTTGGTGATAGAGAATTTCAGTGGATGAAACCTGAATCTGCAATGATCAATTTAGCACGTGGACAAATTATTGATGAACAGTCATTAATTTTGGCCCTGCAAAATAAACAAATTGCTGGTGCTGCGTTGGATGTTTTTCAACAAGAACCAATTGACAAAACCAACCCACTTTTGAAGATGGATAATGTGATAGTGACACCGCATATTGGTGCGAACACCCAACAAGCAAATCAAAAAATGGCAATGATTGCTGCTAAAATGATTGATACCGTATTGCGTGGGGCAGCACCTAAATATGCTGTAAACAACCCAATTCTATAAGACTGCGAATTACTCCCTGGAAGACTAGTACATCCTTTATTGCACGCTATTTTTATTATTATTGATATAATAAGAATATGAAATAATCAGAAGGGACCAATGTTTATGTACCAAGAACGTACTGTTTTAAATGGGTTACATTGGGTTAGTGTCATTGATCCAACACATGAGGATGTGCAAAAATTACGAAACAAGTTTGACCTAACATATAGATTTCAATCATACGTGCAGGATCCTAGAGAACGATCACGCTTTGATTATAACGAACAGACAGAAGTTGGTATGCTGATTTGGCAAGTCATCATTAAAGATGAATCGGCAAGAATTTATCATGTTGTGCCAGTGAGTTTTATTGTGACAGCAGATACTTTAATTTCGGCTGTTCCAAAACGTGCCCAGCATGTTAATGAGGAACTGCAAGATCTATTCACGAAAAAAAGTAAACAGCAGCAAAGTATCATCACTATTTTGCTACGATTATTGTGGCGTTTAAATGATCAATACATGGATCAGGTTGATGATATTAATGCTATTCGTGGAAAATTGGCAAATTACCGTAAAAATCCAACAAATAAACAAATCGAAGCACTAGCATCGCTTAGCAATCAACTCGTGCACTTAACAACAGCGACAGACAATAATGTGATGGCGATTAAACAGCTGAAGTTAAGTGGTGACGCTGATTCAGATGAACTTTCCTTAGACAAACGTGAACGTGATTTGGTTGCGGATGTTGAAATTGAGACAAACCAAAGCCAACAGATTACACAAGACACAGCAGATTTAGTTGAACGATTGTCTAATACTTATAATAATATTTTGAATAACTCATTAAATGATACAATGCGGTTCTTAACCGTTTGGTCACTTATTTTGGCTGTGCCACCAATTATTTCAGGATTTTATGGTATGAATATGCATTTACCATTAGCCGTAGGAACTTGGGCTTGGGTGGGAACTTTGGTGATGACGGCAGTATTGATTTTTGCGGTGGTTTGGTTAGTGTACAAAAGAAAATAAAATTTTAATTTTACTGTTGACAGCATAAGGCATTTATCCTATCATTTAGATAAATTAATTAGTTTTTGCTGAGAAAAGATGAGTAATTGATTAGCGACTTTTGACAGAGAACCACATGAGCTGAAACGTGGTAAGGAAGCGTCGATGAAGATGGTCTTGGAGTGCAAACAAACAGTGAGTTTATGAAACGTATATTAGCTGTTTGCGGGTCCGCCCGTTATTGCGGGAGGATATAGCTAGTAGCAGTGTATCTGGACGAGGATATTATGTTAATCGCATAATATTGAATATGGGTGGTACCACGTGAACAATTAACATCACGTCCCTAGAAAACAAGATAATTCTTGTTTTCTAGGGACTTTTTTAATGCATTAACAAATTAATCAAAACTCAGTTTATTTGTATTTAGCAGAAAGAGGGATTTTAATTATGGCTACATTAACAGCAACGAAATTACATTATGATATTGTCGGCAGTTTTTTACGTCCTAACGCAATCAAGCAAGCACGTGCTGACTTTGCGGCAAAAAAGATTGATCAAGAACAGTTAACAGCAGTCGAAGATGAAGCCATCCGTGACTTAGTAGCCAAGGAAATTGATGCTGGCCTGAAGATTGTGACTGATGGTGAATTTAGACGTAGTTATTGGCATTTAGACACTTTTTGGGGCTTTTCTGGTATCGCTCACACGTATGCTGATCATGGCTACTTGTTCCATGATGAGGAAACCAGGAATGATTCCGCTCAGGTTGTTGGTAAAATTGCCTTTGATCCAGAGCACAATGATTTAAAAGCCTTTAAGTTCTTGAATGAGTTAGTTCAGGACCAACCAGGTATTATTGCTCGTCAGAGTATTCCATCACCAGCACAATTTTATGCTGAGTTAGTACGCGGGGTTGAGAACGAAGAGGCATTACATAAGTACTATCCTGATCATGCTGAGTTAGTTCATGATATTGGTCAAGCTTATCACGATTTGATTTTGGCATTATATGATGCCGGATGTCGAGATGTGAAGCTCGATGATTGTACTTGGGGAATGGTTGTTGATAGTGATTTTTGGCAAGAAATGACTAATGGGGAATTTAATCGTGATGCATTACAAGATATTTACTTAGAGTTGAATAATGCAGCAATTGATGATTTGCCAGATGATTTACGTATTAGTACACATATTTGTCGTGGTAATTATCATTCAACGTGGGCAGCTAAAGGTGGCTATGCACCAGTTGCCAGTCATTTATTTGCCCAAGAAAAAGTTGATGCGTTCTACCTAGAGTTTGATGATGAGCGTTCAGGTGATTTTGCACCATTGGCAGAAGTACCAGAGAGTACACAAGTAGTCTTGGGACTTGTTACAAGTAAACGACCAGAACTTGAGCAAAAGGAAACACTGATTAAGCGGATTAATGAAGCAACGCAGTATGTACCACTAGAAAGTTTGTCATTAAGTACGCAGTGTGGCTTTGCTTCAACAGAAGAAGGTAATCAGTTGACAGAACAACAACAATGGGACAAAATCCGTTTGGTTGTTGATACAGCACAAGAAGTCTGGGGTGATTAATGCATTGGACATTTTAAATAGATAGCAGAAGGCCGGGACATTTTCGTCTCGGCCTTCTTATAGATAGAAATAAATTAGTTAATTAGTGTGTGAAATCAATGACCATACGACCAACAATTTGATTGTTCTTCATTTCATCAATGATATCATTAATCTCAGATAGCTTACGGGTGTGGACGATTGGCTTCACACGATGTTCAGCACCAAATTGGAATGTTTCTGCTAAATCTTGACGAGTACCAACTAGTGATCCAGCAACTTTAATACCATCTAGCACTGTTTTTGAAATGTTCAATCCCATATCTCCCTTAGGTAAGGCGATAGCGACTAACGTACCATCAGGGCGTAATGCGTTAACGGCTGTTGTAAATGAATCTGGACTAACTGCTGTGATGATGGCACTGTGAACACCACCAACTTTATCTTGCAACAGTTGTGAGGCATCTTCGTTGCGAGAATTGATCGTTAAATCAGCACCTAATTCCTTAGTAGCGGCTAATTTTGCATCATCAATATCTACTGCAGCAACGTGAGCACCAAAAACATTATGAGCATACTGTACCGCTAAATTACCTAAACCGCCAGTACCGACAACTTCAACCCATTGGCCAGGCTTTAGATCACCAGTCTTCAGACCTTTATAAACGGTCACACCAGCACAGGTCAATGACGTTGCCTCGATTGGATCAAGACCCTCAGGAACCTTAACTGCATAGTCCGCTGGGACGATGCATTCTTCAGCCATGGCACCATCAACATTAAATCCTGAATTTTCTACATTTCGACAAAGGGTTTCACGGCCAGTTGTACAATACTCACAATGACCACATCCTTTGTAGAACCAGGCAATTGATACCCGATCACCAATTTTTAAGCTGGTTACACCGTCAGCAATCTTAGTTACTTTACCAACGCCTTCGTGACCAATAATGCGACCTGGTACTTTACCAAAATCACCAGCAGCGACATGTAAATCTGTGTGACATAGACCACAATATTCCATTTTTACAAGTGCTTCACCATATTTCAAATCCCGTAGTTGAACATCTTTAATATCAACATATCCATCACAATTATCTCTGACAACGGCTGCTTTCATAGTAATTTCCCCCAAATTATTTATTGATATTTAAACACTTAAAGCATATCAAAAAAGACAAAAAAGGTAAAGTGAAAATAATCACAAATAAACACAAAAATACTACTTATTTTATTTAACAATGTGTTAAACAAAATCATCATTTCTGTATAGTGTAATTTTAATTAAATATGTGTATTCTAGGGGTAAGGAGTACGGATTAAGCAGTATTTCTTAAAGATTTTGATTTGAAAGACCATGGTTTATTGCATTGAAGAGGGGGAATAATTTATGAATTACAGTAGTGGTAATTTTGAAGCATTTGCACACCCACGAAAGCCAGTCGGTGTTGATCAAAAGTCGGCTTATATTGTCGGTGGTGGTCTAGCAGGCTTGGCCGCAGCAGTATTCTTGGTTCGTGATGGCCAAATGCCAGGTAAGCAAGTTCATATTTTAGAAGAATTGTCTGTACCTGGTGGTTCGTTAGATGGTACTGAACGACCAAATATTGGGTTGGTCACTCGGGGTGGCCGTGAAATGGAGAATCATTTTGAAACGATGTGGGACATGTATCGTTCAATCCCATCTTTAGAGATTCCAGGGGCATCATATTTAGATGAATTTTATTGGTTAGATAAAGATGATCCAAATTCTTCAAATACGCGTTTAATTTATAAACGAGGACAACGCGTGCCAACTGATGGTCAGTACACCTTAGATGAGAAGTCAGTTGAGCTCATCAAGTTAATCATGACACCGGAATCAAAACTTGGGCGCACAACAATTGAAGAATTTTTCTCACCTGAATTTTTTGAGAGTAATTTCTGGATGTATTGGGCAACGATGTTTGCTTTCGAAAAATGGCATTCAGCCATTGAAATGCGCCGTTATACAATGCGTTTTATTCATCATATCGATGGGTTACCTGATTTTAAAGCATTGAAATTCAATCGATACAATCAATATGATTCAATGGTTTTACCAATCATAAAGTATCTTGAGGGATTTGGAGTCGACTTCCAATATAATACGACAGTAGACAATATTGATGTTGATATTAATGATGATGATCGCACGAAAACGGCACGTAAGTTATTCATGCATGTAGATGGTGCACAAAAGGAGCAGCAATTAACACCGAATGATTTAATATTTGTGACAAATGGCTCGATTACTGAGAGCACCACATATGGTTCTCATTATGAAGCAGCACCAGTTACCAATGAATTAGGTGGCAGTTGGACACTTTGGAATAATCTTGCCGAACAATCAAATGAATTTGGTCATCCAGCAGTATTTTATGACAACTTACCGGAAAAAAGCTGGCATGTGGCAGCAACGCTAACGATAAAGAATAGCGAGATAGAACCTTACATTGAGCGTTTAACGAATCGTGATTTACATGATCATAAGGTCAATACGGGTGGCATTGTAACGATTACAGATTCTAATTGGCTGATGAGTTTTGCAGTCCACCGTCAACCACATTTTAAACAACAGACTGAAAATGAAATTGTGGTTTGGCTATATGCTTTGTATTCCGACACACAGGGAAACTTTGTTGATAAGACAGTTGTTGAAAGTACAGGTGAAGAAATTACACAGGAGTGGTTATATCATTTGGGTGTACCGGAAACAAAAATTAAAGCACTGGCAAAACAGGATAATATTAATACAGTTCCTGTTTATATGCCATTTATTACGTCATACTTTATGCCAAGAGTTGCCGGTGATCGACCAGCAGTTGTACCAGATGGATCAGTGAACTTGGCATTTATTGGTAATTTTGCCGAATCACCAACACGTGACACGGTCTTTACAACAGAGTACTCAATTCGAACAGCAATGGAGTCTGTATATACGTTACTAAATGTTGAACGGGCAGTGCCGGAGGTGTTTAATTCAGTATATGATATTCGAACATTACTGCGTGCAATTTACTATATGAATGATAAAAAGAAGCTAGCTGATATTGACTTGCATATACCAAAGTTAGTTCAAAAAACAGCATTGCATAAAATTGATGATACTTGGGTAGCGGAGTTGTTGAAAGAAGCTGGGTTGCTTTAATCGAATATTGAAAGAACGTTAGAAAATGAAGTTGGGACCAACGAATAGGTGCCAACTTTTTATTTTAAGCTTGGTTTATAGAATAATGTGAAAGCGCTATAATAAGCAACAAGAAGATAAGGAGGAGATTATGGGTCAAAAAAATCATCAGGGACATGATTTTAAATACTTGTTTAATTTGCTCTTTGCTTTGTCCCAATTGATAAATGTATTTTTTAGTTTAGCGTTTGCGGAAGGATTTTCATAAGGTCTTGGGATGACCTCTGAAACAGACTATGGCAATCCAACTGCTGGTCCAGTGGCATTATTTTTCCCTGTTTATTTATTATGGCGTGGATTTAACTATAAAATCATTCACTGGTTTGGTTATCATGCCAAGGCAGATCTAAATTATCAATATGTGCCACCTACTTTGTTAGGTGGTGGATTAGCGATTGTTCTGTCAGATTTTAGGAAAATGTCACCGAAGTATAAGGTGAGATATCAACAACGCAGTAAATTTTTTCAAACAATCTTTTATTTAGGCTTTGTTGCTTGGACATGGGCGGTCTGTTATTATGGTGTGAAAATTTGTTATGCCATTACCGAATTTATTGGAATAACCAGTTTTTCAAGTGCAGCAAGTATGAATATTACGATTGTGGTAATGATGTTTACCGAATGGAAATTAACGCAATTGTATTATAATGTCTTTCCCAAAAGTTTTAAGCTTGATGTGATTATGACTGAACATAGTCAGCCAGTCGTGGGACACAGGAAAAAAGAATCCGAGTAGTTGTGGGGATTGTGTGAGGAGTGTGTATGGCTAAGAGAAAAAATAAGAGTAAGAGTTGGGGTGTGTTTTTCATTACGATGGGTTTTATTGTGTTTCAGCTATTGAATATTTTCTTTAGTATGGCCTATTCTGAAGCTTTTTATGTTGTTTTTACAGGAAAATCAACCATTAATACGAATGTTAACTTTGAAGGAATGCCTGAACCCGGATCAGTTGCACTATTCTTTCCGTTATATACCTTAATGCGAACGTTTGGCTACAAAGTGTGTCACTGGTTGGGCTATCATGCGGATGCAGAACTAGACAGTACCTTAGTACCACCAACATTATTTGAAGGTGGGATAGCATTTGTTATACCAGTTTTCACAAAAACAGCGGTACGGTATAAGCAAAAATTTAACCAAAGAAGTCGCTTCTTTCAAATTATATTTTACCTAGGATTCGCATTGTATACTTGGGCGATTTGTTATTTTGGTATGCAATTAAGTTACTTTATTTTTAAACAAAAGCCATATATGCCAGGAATAATTCCATTCTTTGTAACGGCGATGGCGATCATGGGTCTAGAGTGGTCGTTAACGCGGTCCTATTACAAAGCTTTTCCAAAATTATTTAAACTAGACGTCTTGATGATTGAGCATGGGCAACCAGTACTAGGACATTTTACTGCTAATCAGAAAGTACAACTAAAAATGAAACATCACTAATAAGAAGTATAACTAGGAGATTTTAATATGCAAAATACAGAGATTGAAACTTACTGGCAAGAATTTTGTCGGGTTAGTCATTTAGACCCATCAACACCGTATTCAGCTTGGGCATACGGATATACTGTTGAACTAGCTAATGAATTAGCAGAACTAACTGTTACAGGCGTAAAAACGGCAACGACTTCAGCTGCTGAACTTTATGAATTGGGTGAACCTAAGCCTTATGTCGGTGAATATAATATTATTTTAAACGGTGACAAACAGCCTGTTTGTATTACACAAACCACGGTTGTAGAAACGATACCCTATAATTTAGTGTCTGCAGAACACGCCTATCATGAAGGCGAGGGTGATCGCTCATTAAGTTATTGGCGCGAGGTTCATGAAAAATTTTTCAAGTCTGAATATGCGCAGATGGGAAAGCAATTCCATGAAAAAATACCTTGTGTTTGTGAAGTATTCAAAGTCGTTTATAATGGTGTTAA
This sequence comes from Weissella paramesenteroides, assembly GCF_051903945.1. GTDB lineage: Bacteria > Bacillota > Bacilli > Lactobacillales > Lactobacillaceae > Weissella > Weissella paramesenteroides_A. The sequence goes on from NZ_CP192268.1 coordinate 385,767, forward strand.
TTAATGGAATAGGAATAAAGTAAAAAGACGTTGATTTGGCACATACCATTCAACGTCTTTTTTATAATTAAAAAAATTAACAGTGGAAGTTGGGACAAAAAATGCCTTAATTATTGAGGCGTACCCAAAAAGTTAAAGTAAAATATTTTAGCTGATTAAGCGGCCATTTGTCGGTATTCTACCGGTGAGTGGCCGTTTAATTTTACTTGAATTCGTGTGTTGTTGTAATACAGTATCCAATTGTTAATTGCGTCAATCAACTCTTTTGCCGATGAATAATTGTTCAATGGGCCAATTTCGACCTTCAATTTATTAAAGAAACTTTCCATAACCGCATTGTCTAGAGCGGTCGCGCGACGCGACATGCTTTGGATGATGCGGTTTTTCTTCAGCGTCTTACGCCATGATCTGTGCCGATATTGCCAACCTTGATCAGTGTGAATGGTTGTTCGATAAGAAAGTTCTGGCATTCGCTCTACGAGCTGATTAAGCGGTTGTAGGGTAAATTCGAGATTCGGACGGGTGCTAATTGAATGTGTAAGAATCTCGTTGTTGTACATATCTAGGATTGGTTCTAAATATACTTTTTCTCCAGTGGCCGGAACTTTAAACTCCGTGACGTCACTAGATAGTTTTTGTAATGGTCGATCAGTCTTGAAACGACGGTGAATCTTGTTCTTCACTCGTTTCCCTTCAGGACCCTTAGATGAATCATACTTACGCGATTGCTTGTTATACCCAACGCCTTTTAACCCCATCTCATGCATGTGTCGTTGGATCTTCTTGTGATTTACCTTTGCGAACTCAGGTTGCTTTCGCAACTCTAAATAAACTCGACGCACACCATAGTGATTATCCGCTTCCCAAATCGTCCTGATAGCCACGCGAAGTGGCTCATCGGGGTCTTCCTTTTTAAACTTTCGTTTCCAGTAGTGTACTGTACTTTCTGCAATCGGAAGAACCTTTAGAATATCTACTAGTTTAAATTGCGCCTCGAGTCGGCAAGCTACTTCTGAGATTTGTCGGTTCGTTGCTGAATCGAGGCTAATAATTTTAACGCTTCATTTTCAATCTTCAATCGAAGAACTTCGTCTTCGAGTTGAGCGAGTTGATTTTCTTGATCCGTCAACGGTTTATCTGACTTAGGCTTCTTGTTAGGCATTTTAGGTTTTCGTCCTTTTTGTATAGACAATAACCCATTTGGCCCAAGTTTGGAATATATCTCTTTCCACTTTACTATTTGAGCGGTGCCTACATAGCCAAATTTAGCTGCAACTTCAGTATTCGAAGCGTTATTTCTGATTGCCCACGAAGCTAATTCAACTCGAAATTTTCCAGTTGGTTTTGGAGGATTAAATAACACGTCAGATCCGTGTGTTTTATACGCCTCTAACAGCATCTTGAAACTCGTATAGTGTATGCCATAACGTTTAGCAACTTCTTGTTTACTTTTGTTCCCTGAAAAATATTCCAGGATTGCCTCAAGTTTTGTTTGTTTTGATATCTTAGTCATAAAGAAAAACCCCGAAAGTTACTTTAACTTTCGGGGTACGCCTCATATAAACCTGTCAGTTTTATAGCATCAATGTGGTCCAAAACGACCTTTATCTCGTTTTCTCTTCTAACGAATGCTTCGATATTGAGGCTTCTTGCACACCCAGAAGATTGAGAATAAAGGCGACAATTGGCACACCAATAATTAGTCCCCAAGCGCCTAAGAGATGCTCCATCACGATAATTGTTGCAAAGGTTAGGAAAATTGGTAGCTCAGTGCGCGTAGCCATTAATCTTGGATGCAAGAAGTATGACTCAAATAGATGGATAACGGCTACTAAAATCCAAACTTCGATCATACCAGTCCAACCAAGTGCTGCAAACGAGATGACACTTAGTGGAATTAATGAAAGTAGCACACCAGCAATTGGAATCAAACCAAGAATAAAAATCAGCAAAGCCATGACCAAAATGCTTGGAACCCTTAAGAAACTAAGACCGATAGCCATTAGTATTGTATTAATAAAGGCAATAATCATCTGGACTTCAATGACACTTCCTAAAATTAAAACAAAGGTGCTAGTTAGTTCATAGACATTGGTAAAGAATTTTGGATAATTTGAGTGAATGAACTGTGTACCGAAAATCCGTAATCTTTGCCATGAGATGGCAAAGATGAAACTAAGAAAAATTGACAGTAACACTTTAGAAAGGACACTGCCGATGACATTGAGCGTATCCCAACCACTTTCGAGCAGGCTCTTCCAGTTTTTTGTGAGTTCATTTAACAAATCAAGGTTTTGATAAGTGTCATTTAGATACTTTTTGATATCGGGGAAATTTTTGACGACTTTCATAACTTCGTCAGGAATAACAGCAAATTGTTTAACTAAGGTTGGTACGATAAACGTAAAAGCCATAACAAAAACAACGATACTAACAATAAAGAAGATTAACACTGAAAAACCATAGGGAATTTTCGTCCAACGATTAATTTTACTTGCGATTTTGACAGCTAAATAGCTAAAAATGGTTGTTAATAATACAATACTGATTAAATCACGAATGATATACAAAACAATCAAAATGAAAATTAAAGCAATTAATTTCTGGACATCACTTCGTTTAAATATTTCTTTAAAATTTGCCACACACACTCCCTCGCTTACTCTTCTTATAAGGATTGCCTTAATTATAGAACTAATTTAATTATAGGCATAGTTATTTTAAAAAGGATAAGCGGAATATTAATCGCTTTGTAAAAAAATCAGTCACTAAAACAATAGTGACTAAAGATGTTATAAAAATCAATTCGCTTAGTAACATAGTGTTAGGTTGGGTGATAGCTGGTAAACGACCGTACAAGTTGTGAATTAATTGTAAAAATTGTTCGCTTATAAAGTGAAAAAACCTTTTATACAGGTATGTTACGGTGTTTGATGTTTTAAATAACGAAAAAATTGCTTGAAAAAATGACCTCGGTAACCGTATAATTTGAAGAGTGATAAATTAAAAAACAACAGAATGTTACCTTCAAACGGTTAAGAAAGTGGGCAAAGTATGGTTTCACGTCGATTAAAAATAATAGGTGGTGTCGCAACAGTCGTTGTCATTGGTGGAGTTGCTTATGGGATGTTAAGTTCTTCAAATTCTTCTACTAAGAAGAATTATACGGTAGCAATGGTAACGGATGTTGGTGGTATCGATGATAAGTCATTTAACCAATCAGCATGGGAAGGATTACAGTCATGGGGCAAGGAGCATGATTTAAAAAAGGGTAGTGATGGATATAATTACTTACAATCTAAATCACAAGCAGATTTCTCACCCAACTTCCAACAAGCAGTGCAAGGTAAATATGATTTGATTGCTGGCATTGGTTACTCTTTGCATAACGCAACTGTTTCATCAGCTAAAAAAAATCCAAAGACGGACTATGTTTTAGTTGATGACATTGATCAAAAAAAGACTAAGAATGTTGTTTCGGTCATGTTTCGTTCTGAACAGTCTTCATATCTAGCTGGTGTTGCTGCAGCGACTAAAGCAAAAGCATTGCATCAAAGTACTGTGGGGTTTGTTGGTGGTATGCACAGTAATATTATTGATGCGTTTGAAGCTGGGTACACTGCAGGTGTAAAATCCGTCGATAAAAATTTGGCCGTTGATGTGCAATATGCTAATTCATTTGGTGACGCCGCAAAAGGGCAAACGATTACCGATGCGATGATGGCTAAGGGTGAAAAGGTTATTTTCCAGGCGGCTGGTGCAACTGGTAATGGTGTCTTTACGGCTGCAAAAGATAATAACCAGGACTTGATGGCCGATTCAAAGGATAAAGTATGGGTCATTGGGGTTGATATGGATCAATCTAATATGGGAACTTATCAAACAAAGGATGGTAAAAAAGATAATTTCACTTTGACTTCATCAATCACTGGTGTCGGACGTGGGCTACATCTTATTGCGAATAAAGCGATGAAGAATCAGTTCCCAGGAGGTAAAATTGTTGCTTATGGACTAAAAGAAGGCGGTGTTTCTGTACCGACAAAGAACTTAAATAGTGATGAGAAAAAGGCTGTCTTGCAGGCAAAAAAGGCAATTATTAAAGGTGATATTAAAGTACCAGCCCATCCAGCTAACTCAAAGTTCAAGCAGACGTTCTAAATATTGTTACTTAATTGTAACTTAAAAAAATAACGAATAGTCGCAGAGAAATATTATCTAGTAATGGTCTTTAAAACGTTTTATAACAAATGTTTTAAAGATCATTTTATTGATTGTTCGTATTTAAAACAAAACCAGTATCAAAAAATACATAAAACGTTTTACTTAATTTGATGATTCTACTAGCTTGTATATTGCAAATAATGTAGCTAAAGGCTATAATATTCAAGGAAATTAGCGATATAAACAATGTTAACCTATTGTTAACTAATAAGTATTTGTAATTTAGAAGAACGAAAATTAAGGAGAACGGAACATGGTTTCACGTCGTAATTTGGTGATTGGTGGCGTAGTTGTCATCATTGTCGCTGGTGTAGGTGCAACGTTGGTTCAAAATAAGCACACAAGTACCAATAAGAAAGATTTTTCAGTTGCGATGATAACTGATGTTGGTGGTGTCGATGACCGATCATTTAATCAATCTGCCTGGAAAGGTGTGACGGATTGGGGGAAAGCACATCACTTACAAAAGGGAAAGAATGGTTACGATTATTTTGCCTCTAAAACTAATGCAGACTTTGCCCCAAACTTTCAACAAGGTGTTTCAGCAAATTATGATTTGTTAATTGGAGTTGGTTATGCAACCAATGATGCTTTAGTCGAGTCAGCCGAAAAAAATAAAAACACAAAATATGTTTTGATTGATGATCAGGCCAAAAAGCCGTTGAAAAACGTCGCATCAATGATGTTTAAACAACATGAGGCGTCTTACTTAGCGGGTGTTGCCGCAGCGACCAAGGCACAAGAATTGGGTGACAAGAAGGTTGGTTTCATTGGTGGTATGAGTTCAGCAACTATTAAAGCCTTTCAGGCAGGATATATTGCGGGTGTTAAATCTGTTGATCCCAATATGACAGTTGACTCGCAATTTATCGAGTCATTTACGGATACTGCAAAGTCAAAGACAATTGCAGATGCCATGTATACATCTGGATCACATATTATTTTTCAGGCTGCGGGTCCTGCCGGTAATGCTGTCTTTACGTCTGCTAAGGATATTGACACGAAGTTAACTGATGATGATAAGCATAAGGCTTGGGTAATTGGCGTTGATATGGATCAAAAGACGCAGGGAGATTACAAAACTAAGGATGGTAAATCATCGAATCTAACGTTAGCTTCAGCGGTTAAAAAGATTCCAAGCTCAGTTGTTAAACTTGCGAACCAAGCGATGAAGGGGCATTTCCCTGGGGGCAAGACAGTGACGTTTGGCTTAAACAATGGTGGCGTTGGGCTAACAACTGACAACTTAGATAGTAAAGAAAAACAAGCAGTTCAAAAGGCTAAGACTGCTGTGAAATCTGGGGATGTCACAGTTCCAAGTAAAATGAAGTAAAATATAATAGGTGTTAATATTTGGGGAAGTGGAACGATTAACGTTCGGCTTTTTCTGCTGTTATTATGCATTTTAATATTAATTTATGACAAAATTGTTAAAAGACGAAGTATATTTAGATGAACACTAGAAATGTGTAAAAATAATCTGTAAAATAACGTTTATATGTTGAGTTTTATAGAGAAGCAAGTGAAAGATTTTTTCAGGGAGAGAGAATATGGCAGATGAGCCAATTGTGTTAGAAATGCACAATATAGTTAAGCAATTTGGCGAGTTTCGTGCAAATGACGAAATTAATCTGCAAGTAAGACGTGGTCAAATTCATGCGTTACTTGGAGAAAATGGTGCAGGAAAGTCAACCTTAATGAATCAATTATCTGGTTTATTACAACCGACATCTGGTGATATTTTAATTAATGGTAAAAAGATTACAGTAGATAGTCCAGCTAAGGCAGCGGAACTAGGAATTGGTATGGTGCATCAGCATTTTATGTTGATGGATGCTTTTACGGTCACTGAAAATATTATTTTAGGTTCTGAACCAGTTAATGGTGTGAAATTAAATATAAAAAAAGCTAGCCAAGATATTAAAAAATTATCTGAACAATACAGACTAGATGTTAATCCGGATGCATTAGCAGGTGATATTTCTGTTGGTATGCAACAACGTGTTGAAATTTTAAAAACATTGTACCGTGGTGCAGATATTTTAATTTTTGATGAGCCGACTGCAGTCCTAACACCTCAAGAAATTGATGAATTAATGGATATTATGCGACATCTTGCTGAAGAGGGTAAGTCAATTATTTTAATTACACACAAATTGGACGAGATTAAGGCAGTAGCTGATCAAGTGACAGTTATTCGTCGTGGAAAATCAATTGACTCTTTCCCGGTAGCAGGTGTGTCATCACAGGAATTAGCAGATATCATGGTTGGACGGTCTGTTTCTTTATATGCGACGGAGAAAACCCCAGCACAACCTAAAGATACCGTTCTTTCATTAGAACATTTAACCGTTAGGGATAGCCGTGGGTTAACTGCGGTAAAGGATTTAAGCCTTGATATTCATGCGGGTGAAGTTGTTGGTATTGCTGGTATTGATGGTAATGGCCAATCCGAATTGATTTCAGCAATTACCGGTCTACTGCCTATCACATCAGGTAAGGTCACGCTAAATGGTAAGAACTTAACAAATAAAAAACCTCGTCAGATTACTGAAGCGGGGGTCTCTCATATTCCAGAGGATCGACAACGCTTCGGATTAGAGTTAGAGATGACATTGGCGGAGAATATCGCATTACAAACTTACTATAAGCGGCCACTTTCAAAATATGGCGTCTTGGATTACGAAGCTATCAATAAACATGCACGTGAATTGATTGCGAAATTTGATGTGCGTACAGTGAATGAGCTAGTGACGGCAGGCTCATTATCAGGTGGTAACCAACAAAAAGCAATTATTGCACGTGAATTAGACCGTAATGCCGATTTTATTATTGCTGCACAACCAACACGTGGACTAGATGTTGGTGCAATCGAATATATTCATCAACAGTTAATTTATCAACGTGATGCGAATAAAGCAGTGATGTTAGTTAGCTTTGAATTGGATGAAATTTTGAATGTTGCTGATCGTATTGCCGTTATTTCACATGGCGAAATAACTGGTATTGTGAATGCAAACGAAACAACGAAGAATGAGCTTGGTTTGTTGATGGCTGGAATGTCATTAGACGATGCTCGAGCACAATTAGCAGGAGAATGATCTCGTGAATAAAATTAATTCATATAGTACTGGTCTCGTCGCTGGCTTGGCTGTGTTCTTTGGTTTGATGGTCGGTGCGGTCATCATGCTGATATCAGGATTTAACCCCGTTACGGGCTATATCAGTTTACTTCAGTCAGCGCTGGGATCTTCTTTAAACATTGGTGAAGTATTGCGGGCAATGACCCCTTTGATTTTGACAGCTGCTGGATTTTTGGTAGCCCAAGCTGCTGGATTCTTTAACATTGGACTTTCAGGACAAGTTTGGGTTGGTTGGATTGCATCGACTTGGTTTGTATTGGCCAATCAAGGGATGAATCCTTGGATTTTAATTCCGGTTGCGGTAATTATTGGTGCGCTTGGTGGTGCCGTTATGGGGTATATCCCTGGATGGTTACGGGCACAGTTTGGCGCTTCTGAAGTTATTACAACAATTATGTTAAATTACATCGCTTTATATGGTGGTAATGCGATTGTCCAAGGATTGCCTAATAAACTGATGGCTACGACAGATATGACCAAGACTTTGGGTAATTCGGATTCACTCCGTTGGGATTTCTTATCGAACTTAACTGGTGGCTCACGACTAAACATTGGCTTCATTATTGCAGTTGTCGCACTATTTGCCATTTGGTTTATCATGAAACGCACAACTTTGGGATTTGAAATTCGAGCAGTCGGACTAAATCCTAATGCTGCTCGCTATGCGGGTATGTCAGCTAAGCGCAATGCGATTACAGCGATGACAATCTCTGGTACGTTAGCCGGTTTAGCAGGTGCAACAGAAGGGTTGGGAACCTATCTAAATATCTTCTCACAATCTGCAGCACCACAAGTTGGTTATGATGGGATGGCGGTTGCGCTATTAGCATCAGGGTCATTCCTAGGAATTGTCTTTGCTGCATTCCTGTTCTCAGTTCTATCAGTTGGTGGGTTAGGTATGCCATTAGCGACAGGTGTGCCTACTGAATTGGTTTCAGTTGTGACAGCTTCGATCATCTTCTTCATTGGTGCAAATTATTTGATTCGTTTGATTTTGGTTAAGTTAGATGAAGACGATTCAAAGGATAAAGGTAAGAAGAAAAAGAAAACAACAAAAGCTAATCAAAAGGAGGCAAAGTAATCATGAGTGTGGAAACAATTTTACAATTAGTGATTTCAAGTACACTAGTTTACTCAGCACCTTTGATTTTTACTGCTTTGGGCGGTACTTTTTCAGAACGTGCGGGTGTCGTTAACGTTGGTTTGGAAGGAACCATGATTATGGGAGCCTTTGCAGGTGTTGTCTTTAACTTAACTTTTGCAGATCAGTTTGGTAGTGTGACGCCTTGGTTAGGGTTAATTGCTGGTGGCATTATTGGGTTAATTTTCTCACTGATACACGCAGTGGCAACTGTTACCTTACGTGCGGATCATATTGTTTCAGGTACGGTTATGAATTTGATGGCACCAGCTCTTGGTGTGTATATCATTAAATTAATGTATGGTAAGGGCCAAACTTCAATGATTTCACAAAACTTTGGTTACTGGAATGTACCAGGTTTAAGCAAGATTCCATTTATTGGCCCTGTTTTGTTTACAAAAACATCATCAACTGCTTGGGTAGCTATTTTGATCGCATTTGTTGCATCGTGGGTATTATTCAATACCCGTTTTGGGTTGCGTCTGCGTTCTGTAGGTGAAAATCCACAGGCAGCTGATACATTAGGACTGAAAGTATACACGTTACGTTATTCAGGTGTGCTGATTTCAGGTGTGCTTGGTGGCATTGGTGGTGCATTATTTGCACAATCAATTGCTGGTAACTTTTCTGCATCAACCATTGTTGGCCAAGGTTATATGTCGATGGCAGCGATGATTTTTGGTCGTTGGAATCCAATTGGTGCGATGGGAGCGGCGCTATTCTTCGGTTTCTCACAATCGATGGCGATTGTCGGGGCACAATTACCAGTTATTGACCAAATTCCAGCGGTCTACTTACAAGTTGCGCCTTATGTGTTAACTATTTTGGTCTTAGTTATCTTCTTTGCTAAGTCAAAGGCGCCCGCAGCAGATGGTGTTAATTACATAAAATCTGTTTAAAAATTATCAATAATTAAAAGACAAAAAAAGAGCGAGACAAAAGTTGTTTTGAAGCCGGTGTGACACGTGATTTGCGTCATTTTGGCCGTAGCAAAGCGCAGGACACCCATGGCGTAAATTGCGTTACAGTGAGGCTTCAGACTTTTGGAACGCGTTTATGCTATAAAAATTACAGGCGTATAATTAATACAATTTTAGCAAGAAGAGTTTGGAACATTTCAGTTGTCCCAAGCTCTTTTCTTGCTAAAAAATGTTTTTTCGATTACTGGTATAATGAATGTATCAATAATTAAAAGGATGGCTAATGATGATTACAACAATTGCGCTTGATCTTGATAATACATTATTAAATTCAGCTAAAGAAATTTCAGAGGAAAATGAACGAGTTTTAAAACAATTGCACAAAATGGGCAAGCGCATTGTTTTATGTACGGGACGTCCAATTCAAGGCATTCAGAAGTTATTAACACAGTTGGAATTGTTTGAATCAACAGATTATGCCATTACATTTAATGGTGGTTTAATTCAACATAATCAAACACAGCATATTCTAGCGCAGACAACAATCAGCAAACAAGAAGTGGCTGCTTTATATCATGACGCGCAGAACAGGCATTATCCAATTGATGTGATTGGGGCAGAGCAGGTCTATTCATTAATCACACTAGGAAAGTCTGATTATGAATCAACAATGGGGGCAGTTTTACCATTTGCGAATATTTCATTTGAAGACCTGCCAGCCGATCGAGCATTTGGTAAAGCGGTGTGTGCAGCACCAGCAGAAGTCGTTCAACGTGTTCGCAAAGAAATGCCTGATGAATTAAATGATTTATTGCATATTGTTCCTTCGCGTGCCGAGTTGTTGGAATTTTTGCCAAATAATGTCAATAAGGCACGGGGATTAACACAATTGATGGCACATTTTGGTGAAACATTGGATAATGTGATGACGTTTGGGGATGAAGAAAATGATTTTGAGATGATTGCACAAGCCGGAGTTGGTGTTGCAATGGGGAATGCGATTCCGCAGATTAAGAAAGTGGCAAAGGCCGAAACATTAACGAACAATGAAGATGGTGTTGCTGTGTACTTAAAGCAATATTTTAATTTGGCATAACAAAAAATCAGTTAGAAATTTTTATACATAATTTCTAACTGATTTTTATATAGAGTGGTTATTTTTTTAATTGATTGACAATATTTTCTAGATGCACACCATGTGAGCCTTTTAGCATAATCGTATCGTCAGGAGTTAGGTCAGCAAGTAGATCCCGCAATAGACTTTCGGGATCATCAATCGCATATCGTTTTACTGTACCAGTTGGATAAATGGGCTGTAGGGCCTCTTCAAGTGACTGGATTTCTTCACCAACTAAATAAACATGGGCAATTTTTGCCGGGTTCAAGTTTTCCATAAGGCTAGCATGCAATGCTGGTGATGCAACGCCTAACTGTAGCATATCACCTAAGACGGCAATGCGCTTTCCTTGAGTTGGCGTGTCCGCAAAGAAATGGAGTACTTCTTTTGCAGCAGTTGGGTTAGAATTATAAACATCAGAAAGAATTTTACCGCCAAATTGACCATCTAACCACTCAGTACGATTTTCTGTAATTGGCGCCTCAGCTAAGGCTTGGGCAATCTTTTCATCTGAAATGTGTAACAAGTGTCCAACGGTAATCGCAGAAAGGGCGTTTGTCACATTATAGCGGCCGGTCATTGGAATAGTGAAGCGTTGTGCACTTTGATTGGTTTTAAAACTGGCTTGTACAGGGGTCATGTCAATCTCGCTGGCAAATAGATCATTTGTACTATTTAATCCGAATGAATCATGCAATAAATGAGCATGTTGACCAACTCGTTCAAGTAATAATGGTTCATCCCCATTAAAGACCAGGTGCCCATTCGCCTTTAAGCCGTTGATGATTTCCATTTTGCCATCAGCGATACGCTCACGAGTTTTGAAGAATTCAATATGGGCTTCACCAATCATTGTTAGTAAAGCAATATCTGGCTTTACTAGCTTTGATAAGAAAGTTAAGTCGCCCGGATGATCCATTCCAATTTCAATCACTAGCAGTTCAGTGTCATTAGGCATAGAAAGAATAGTCTGTGGGACACCAATTTCATTATTGAAATTTTCAGGAGTTTTGACAGTTTTGTAACTTGTTTGTCCGATCGCAGCAATAAAATCTTTGGTTGTGGTTTTACCGTTTGAACCAGAGACTGCCACAACTAGAGGATCAACTTGGGATAGGTAGTGACTAGCTAGTTGTTGATAGGCTGCAAGTGTGTTAGGCACAATAATGACTGGCAGATGATTAGGCACATCTTGATGATCAGCTTGCCATAAAGCAACGGTTGCACCATTACTTTCAGCCGCGTCAACGTAATTATGTCCATCATTATCAGCTACCAAAGGTATAAAGAGACCACCAGGTTTTACTTGGCGAGAATCAAATGCGGTGCTCGTAACAGCGACATCTGCTTCATTTTGAATTGGCGCGTTTAAAATCGTCGCCATTTCTCGTAGAGTTAGCTTCATTATCCTAATTTCCTTTGCGAATGTTTTTCTTTTATTTTACCTTGTTCAATAAGGTCCGGCAAACAAAGATAACGGATACGGATTTTTCAAGATTTTTTCGTGTGTATGGTTTATACTATTAAAGATGGTAATTAGAAATTTGAACGAGCTTGCTCGATAAAAAATAAGAGGTGAATTTCATGGCCAAAGAAATCGGCGTTGATTTAGGAACGGCAAATGTGCTGATTTATGTTGATGGGGAAGGAATTATTTTAAATGAACCATCTGTCGTGGCGATTGATACAAAAACAGAAAAGATTTTAGCCGTTGGAACAGAAGCTTATCAAATGGTTGGACGTACACCGGGAAATATTAGGGCAGTGCGTCCATTAAAAGATGGCGTTATTTCTGATTTTGATATGACGGAGGCAATGTTGTCTCGATTTATGTCAAAATTAAATGTTAAAGGTGTTATGTCACGACCAAATATTATGGTTTGTGCACCAACAAACATCACAAGTATTGAACGTAAAGCTATTATCGGTGCAGCCGAAAAATCTGGTGGTGGTAAGGTTTATTTAGAGTATGAACCAAAAGTAGCTGCGGTTGGTGCTGGATTGGATATTTTTTCACCCATTGCGTCGATGGTAATTGATATGGGTGGTGGTACAACTGATATTGCTGTACTTTCACTAGGTGATATCGTGACTTCAGAGTCCATTCGAATTGCTGGTGATAAAATGAACGCGGATATTTCAAACATGGTTAAAAATGATCATGGTCTGATGATTGGTGAACGTACATCTGAACAAATAAAGATTCAGATTGGTACAGCAACACCACTAGATGAACCAGAAGAAATGGAAGTTCGTGGTCGTGATAGTTTTACTGGTATGCCACGAACAGTTACGTTAAATGCTAATGAAGTTGAAGAGGCAATGCATGACACACTAACACAGATTGTGACAGCAGCACACGCAGTATTGGCCCGAATTCAACCGGAATTAGCCTCAGATATTATCGACCGAGGTATTGTGCTAACAGGTGGTGGTGCATTATTACGAGGTGTTGATAAATTGATTGCGCAACATTTGGGTGTACCGGTTATGATTTCAGAAAAACCATTAGATAATGTCGCTAAGGGAGCAGGTATGTTGCTTGCTCACATGCACGCAAATTAAGGAAGGTAAATATGGCACGAAAAAATAAACCAGTTGCTGTTGAAATTAATGAGCTAGATGATAGCATTTCAGAAGTTATGATTAACAAGGTGACATTAGGAACAGTTGACGAGAAAAATTCACCACTTGTTGTGACGTTTGCTGATGGACATCAAACAACAGCAGATAATTTTGATGATGCAGTTGCAAGTTTACTTGCAGAATTTAACTTGCATCACTAGTTAGTTGAATAAACCAATAAATAAAGGGGGAAACATGCTCAAACGTTTTTTCTCAAAAGATGGTGGTGAAATAGATTGGTCAATTATTTTCGTTGTCATGATGTTAGCGCTGATTGGTTTAGCGTCGTTGTATGTCGCTGGAACCCATGATGCTAGCGTTAATGTGACGCGAATGGTATTGCTACAATTAGCTTATTATGTCGTTGGTATCATTGGTGTCATGATTATCATGCAGTTTGATTCTGAACAGTTATGGCGAATCGCACCATATGCTTTTGCGGTTGGTATGGTACTAATGATTGCAGTGCTATTTTTCTATTCAAAATCTTATTATGCTAGTACTGGTGGAAAATGGTTTGCTATTGGCCCAATCACTTTTCAGCCAGCTGAGATTATGAAGCCAGCTTTCATTATTATGTTAGCTAGGATAATTACCGATCACAATATTTCAAATCCTAACCACACCATGAGATCAGATTGGCGATTACTATGGAAGATTGTGTTGTGGACTTTACCAGTATTACTTGTAAATGGTAGTGATTTTGGTACTAATTTAGTCTTTATTGCAGTGGTATTCGGTATGACTTTGGTTTCAGGACTATCATGGTTATATCTTGCACCCATTATTGCAATTGTTGGTTCACTAGGTTCTGTCGCTATTTTGTTCGTTACCCAGACTTGGGGACGCCATCTACTTGAACAGGTGGGTTTTAAGGCCTATCAGTTTACACGTATAGATGCCTGGTTGAATCCACAAAATGATACATCAAATGGTGCTTATCAGCTGTGGCAATCAATGAAAGCCATTGGCTCAGGAGGAATTACGGGAACGGGATTTAATGTTTCCCACGTTAATGTTCCTGTCCGTGAGTCTGATATGATTTTTTCAGTAATTGGTGAAAATTTTGGGTTTGTCGGTGGTGTTCTGCTACTGATTCTATACTTTTTGCTCATTTATCAAATTATTCAGGTTGTTTTTGATTCATCAAATCAATTCTATGCATATATCGCAACAGGTGTTGTCATGATGTTATTGTTCCATATTTTTGAAAATATCGGTATGAATATCGGATTGGTACCACTAACTGGAATTCCATTACCATTTATTTCTCAAGGTGGTTCAGCCCTAATTGGAAATATGATTGGTGTTGGGTTGATCATGTCGATGCGATATCATAATAAATCGTTCTCGTTATCTGAACGTGAAGGATTTTCATAAAATAAAAGAGTTAGACAGGTGGTTGTCTATTTTGTGCAATATAGTAAACAAAATTTCAGCCATTCGTCTAGCTCTTTTTTATTGCGGCTATGTTATGATAAACATAATTATTTAAAAAAGAGGTGTCAAATGCTAACTATCGGATTTATTGGTGCAGGTAATATGGCACAAGCCATGATTAAGGGTTGGTCAGGTAATCAGGAAATTCAACAAGTTGTCTATTCACCACATGCTGGTTATAAGGTTGCGGAGCAACTAAACATTGAAGCAAAATCTTCAGCCTTGGAAGTATGGCTAACATCTGATTTGGTTGTATTGGCCACGCCACCGGCACAATTAGAAGCGGTTGCGCGCGAGTTACAACCTGGTATTTTAATTAAGCCAAGTGTAATTGTTGCTTCAGTCTTAGGTGGCATTTCGTTAGACCAGTTACATAAAGCACTAGGTAATACAGTGGTAGTTGCGCGTGCTTTGCCTAACGTTAATGTTGCCGTTAATTATGGTTATACAGCATTGGCATTTGATGATCATGTTGATGCTGACATTAAGGGAGCGGTAGCGGCTTTGTTTTTGGAGTTGGGTCGTACTGACGAATTGACTGAAGAACAATTTGGTATTGCTAGTGCTATCGCGGGTTCCGGCCCAGCATTTGTGGCTGCATTTACGGAGGCCTTAAAAGAAGTCGGAATTGCCAAAGGATTAACTGATGAGGTAGCGGCTAAACTAGCAGAACAAACAGTTGCCGGAACTGCTCGGCATATGACTCAGGAAAAGAAAACACCATTAGACTTAGCTAACGAAGTGATGACTCCTGGTGGATCAACTGCAGCTGGTTTTGATGTATTAACAAAAGGTGGTTTAAACCAATTATTGTTAGATACAATCACAGCAACGATGGTAAAGAATGCGGAATTTGAATAAATTGGAATTTTTATAAAAAAAGCTTGCAAACGTTTGGTGAAGCTGGTATTATTATTTATGTTGTTGAGGCAACAAAGTAATATTGGCTCATTGGTCAAGCGGTTAAGACTCCGGTTTTTCACACCGGCATCCAGGGTTCGACTCCCTGATGAGCTATTTAGTTAAAAGACTGGCAGATTTCTGTCAGTCTTTTTTGTTATATACAGATATACAAAAACAATCAGGAATCACACTGTTCATAACACTATGATAAAATGAAAACAGATAAAATATTTATCAATCAGTTTGATACTGAGCGATGCATAAAAAGGGGATTATGGATTTATGGTAGAAGGACAGCGTTTAGTCGACATTTTTCGACCAACTCATTATGATATCTTTTTAGATATTAATCGAGAAACAAAAGTTATTGCGGGTAAAACAACAATTAAAGGATCTGCAACACAAACGGCAATTATTTTGAATCAAAAATTCTTGTCAATAAATAATGTCACCGTTGATGGTCAAACGGTTATCGCCACAACGAATGATGAGGATGAGACCCTCACATTTACTGTTCCTGAACCAGGTGAATTAACTATTGTAGTCGATTATACAGCTCCATTAACAGATACGATGATGGGGATTTACCCCTCATACTATCAGATAGATGGTCAAAAAAAGCAATTGATTGGTACGCAATTTGAGACTACTGCGGCACGTCAAGCTTTTCCAAGTATTGATGAACCAGCCGCTAAGGCAACTTTTTCATTGGCTATTAAATATGATGAACATGAAAATGAAACAATCATTGCTAATATGCCTGAAGAAAAGGTGGACAATGGGGTTCACTATTTTGCACAAACGGTTAAAATGTCAACGTATCTAGTCGCTTTTGCATTTGGTGAGATGCAAAGTAAGTTGACCAAGACAAATAGTGGTGTGCAGATTGGGGTGTTTGCAACAAAAGCACATCAACCATCAGAATTAGACTTTGCCTTGGACATTGCAAAACGTTCAATTGAATTTTACGAAGACTATTACCAAACACCATATCCATTACCACATTCATGGCAATTAGCACTGCCTGATTTTTCAGCGGGTGCAATGGAAAATTGGGGACTAGTTACTTACCGTGAAGCTTACTTAACGATTGATGAGGCAAATGCATCAGTTGAAATGAAGCAACGTGTTGCGACCGTGATAGCACATGAGCTAGCACATCAGTGGTTTGGTGACTTAGTGACGATGCAATGGTGGGACGATTTGTGGTTAAATGAGAGTTTTGCAAATATGATGGAGTATGTGGCTATCGATGCATTACAGCCAGATTGGCATATTTGGGAAACCTTCCAGACATCAGAAGCAGCATCTGCCTTGCAACGTGATGCCACTGATGGCGTGCAATCTGTTCATGTACAAGTTGAAAAGCCAGCAGAAATTGATGCTATTTTCGATGGTGCAATCGTTTATGCCAAGGGATCCCGTATGTTAGTTATGGTGCGTTCACTAATTGGAGATGATGCATTGCGGCGTGGTTTGAAAGATTACTTTGAGGCTCATCAATTTGCCAATGCTAAAGGTTCTGATTTGTGGGCAGCGCTTGGTAAAGCGGCAGGTATTGACTTAACTGCAATGATGAGTACTTGGTTGGAACAACCAGGATATCCGGTGGTGAACGTCAAAGTGGTTAATGGTAAATTAACATTAACTCAGGAACAATTCTTTATTGGTGAGGGGGTCGATCAGAAGCGTCAGTGGCAAATTCCGTTGAACAGTAACTATACGAATCTACCTGAACTAATGGTTACGCAACAATTAGAACTTGGTAATTATGAACAATTACGTCAAGTTGCGGGAACACCTTTCCGATTGAATGTGGATAATACAGCGCACTTCATTGTTAATTATGAGCCAATGTTATTACAAGATATTTTGAATCATGTTGACAGCTTAAGTGCCATTACCCAATTACAATTACTACAAGATTTGCGCTTATTAGCTGAAGGACGTCAAATCTCATACGCAGTGGTTGTGCCAATCTTACGGAACTTTGCAGCTAGTCAGTCAGGCGTTGTTAACACGGCACTTTATCAAGTGATTGGTAATTTGAAAAAGTTTATGAAGCCAGATACGGCTGAAGAGAAGGCATTTAAGCAACTAGTAAATGAACTATCAGCCTCACAATTTGCACGGCTAGATTGGCACAAAAAGCCAGTTGAAACGATTGATGATCAAGTCAGTCGGCCAGTTATTGCTGATGCAGCATTGTTTGGTGAAAACCAAAAAGCTGTTACATCAGCACATACATTAGTGCAAGAAAATCAACCAAACTTTGTTAAGTTGCCTGCTGACATTCGGGCCATTGTCCTTGCTAATGAAGTAAAACATTTCGGCAATCAAGGATTGTTTGATCAATTGTTGGCTGATTATCGCACAACTTCAGATGGTGGTTATCAACGTGATATCATGTCAGCACTTACAAAGACATCAGATAAGACTTTATTGGCACAAATTGTTAATCATTTTGAAGATAGTGAAACCATTAAACCGCAAGATTTACGTGGCTGGTATCAAGGCGTACTTGCAAACGAAGATGGGCAACAACTTGCTTGGGATTGGATTCGTAATGAGTGGGATTGGCTTGAAAAGACGGTTGGTGGTGATATGGAGTTTACGACCTACATTACGGTAACCGCTCGAATTTTTAAAACAGCTGACCGTTTATCAGAATTCAAAGTTTTCTTTGAGCCAAAGTTAGAGACACCAGGTTTAACTCGTGAAATTACAATGGATGTTAATGTCATTGCAAGTCGTGTGACACTGATTGAAGAAGAAAAGACAGCTGTTCAACAAGCAATTAACGCATCGCTATAAAATAGTGCAAAAGGAGAACTAGAATGACACGCTTATTTGTGACGGATTTAGACCAAACATTTTTAAATTCAGAACGCCAATTTAACGTGGCGCGTTTTACAACTATTTTGAATCAACTTGATGAGAGAGGCGATCAGTTCGCCATAGCCACTGGACGTGACGAAAATTGGGTTCGCAATAAGTTTGGTAAATTAGTTGATCGGATGCATTTGGTCACTGGAAATGGTGCGACATGGCGGGTTAAAGGATCTGAGCAATTACATGTTCGAAATATTAACGCATCGGCTTTGAAAAAGTTGGAGGATATCTTAACTAGTGATGCCTTTGAGACAATCGGTGTCATTGCTTTTTCAGCTGATAACATGTATAACTTGGCTGGCTTACAAGAGTTACCTGAAAATATGCAAGATTACATGGCGCAAGTTTACCCAAATATGGAGACAGTGGCACACCTAACTGAAATTCCAGAGCTGTTAACTAGTGTGACAGGAATTTTTCCACCAATTCATTCAGAGGAAGCCATTGCGTTAATTGATGATAATCAATTACCACTACATGCAACAACGTCTGGCTATGGAACTGTTGATATTTTGGCTGAAGGTGTCAATAAGGCAACTAGTTTAACTATGTTGATCGACCAAATCGATTTAGCTCCTGAAGATTTAACGGTTTTTGGGGATGGTATGAATGATTTGGAAATGATGCAGCTTGCGGGCAACGTATATATCATGCCAAATTCTGATGATCGTTTGTTCGGACGTGGTTATAATGTTGTGACAAATGATAGTGATCACGATGGGGTATTGGAGACACTTGAAAAAATTATGTAGCGATTTATCTAATTATAGTGGGATGAAAAGGCTAAACTGTTAAATAAATTTTAATTTCTTAAGATCTGTTTTCAATTTGTTATTGGAAACAGGTTTTTTATTTTAATATAATGTGAAGAACTAACATGACTTCCTTGACGTTCGTTTGATAGACAGGTTACACTAAGAACCATAAATCACAGTGTAAATAAAGGCTGGAGGAGAATCGATGGCATACTTAGAGTTACGAGATATACATAAATCGTATTATCTTGGCAAAGAAGAGTTCCCTGTTTTAAAGGGAATCGATCTAGATTTTGAATTGGGAGAATTTGTTTCAATTCTTGGTGAATCTGGTGGTGGTAAGTCAACCTTGATGAACATTATTGGTGGATTGGATCGTGAATTTGAAGGATCTGTCACCATTGACGGCCAACTATTAGACCACAAGCAAGAAAAGCAACTTGATGAATATCGTCGGGGTACGATTGGATATATTTATCAATCATATAACTTGATCAGCCACTTAACAGTTTTGGAAAATGTCATGGTGTCATTAGAAATGACTTCATTGTCACAAGCTGAAAAAGTTAAGCATGCGACTTCTTTATTGGAACGAGTGGGCTTGGCTGAACAAATCAAAAAACACCCTAATCAGCTATCTGGTGGTCAAAAGCAACGTGTCGCAATTGCTCGTGCTCTAGCATCTGATCCACAAATCATTATTGCTGACGAACCAACAGGTGCGTTGGATTCAGAAAATACGGCTGATGTATTACGCATTTTGGATGAGATTGCTGCTGAGGGTCGCTTAGTTATTGCTGTTACACATTCTCAAGAGGTTGCTGATCATGGTACTCGCATTGTTCATTTAGCTGATGGCCAGATTGATGACGATCGGCGCCTACGCGAAGCCTACGCGGTGTCTGAACATGATAATCGCATGACTGATCGGGCACTGCCAGCTAGCGCATCTTATCGTAATGCCTATAAACATTTGACCTTTAGTTTTTGGCGTAACTCACTTATTATGTTAGGAACAGCAATCGGGTTATTTGCGGTCATGCTGTTTTCTGGATTGGGGAATGGGGTTAAGGCCTATATTAATGATCAGGTCAATTCATTAGCAAATCCGACGGCAATTGCAGTGATGCGTTATCAAGATGAAGATAGCGGTGGCAATCCAACTGCTGCAGCCGGAGGCACAGGTGCAGATCTTGATAAAACAACAATTTCTAACAAACAATTGCAACAGATTAAGAATGTTAAGGGTGCTAAAAAAGTTGTTCCTGGTTATCAAATTTCAGGTATGAAGGCAAAACTTAATAATGAAGACTACACGTTAACATCAGTGCAAACGTGGTCAGCATTACTCAAGAAAAATGTTGTTAAGGCAGGCCATATTCCTGGTAAAAATGAAATCGTTGTCGATAAGAAGACGGTTGCTAAGAAGTTTGACACCAAAAATTGGCAGTCAGTGGTTGGTAAAACCATGACAGTAACTTGGGTGACGGTCAAAGATGATGGTCAAACACCAGTTACAATTACTAAGGATTTGAAAATTTCAGGTGTGGTAGATGCTGGTCAAGCAGGTTCACAGAATGTTGTTAATTACAAGACTGTTCGTGATGCTTATAAAGCAGCTGGTGCCTCAACAAATGCGGCTTTGGCAACAGTTAGTGTTAAAAATGCTGATGCAGTTAAACCATTCCAAAAGCGTATTGCTAAGCTAAAGGGTGATGATAACAAGCGCCTTTATTCTGCCGTTACCGTTGGTTCAATATTGGATACGATTAATACAATCGTGACATTAGCTACTGATGTCTTGGCCGCAATTGCCGCAATCTCATTGATTGTTTCGGCTTTGATGATTATTGTCACTATGTTTATGTCAGTTTCAGAGCGTACAAAAGAAATTGGAATTTTGCGTGCGTTAGGTGAGAGTAAGAAAGACATTCGTCGTTTATTCACTTCAGAATCATTGCTAATTGGGTTAGCAAGTTTCGTTTTGTCGGTTATCTTCGCTTATGGTATTGGTGCAATCTTGAATGCAGCATTATATAAGATTGCAAAGTTCGATATGATTCAAATTTCATTTGGTAATGTCGTAACTACCTTAGTGTTAGCGCTCATTATTTCGTTCTTGGCAGCATTATTGCCAGCACGTCGCGCAGCTAAGCTAAATCCAATTGATGCTTTGGCAGCAGATTAGTAAAAAATTAAAACATATTAATGTGATAAGAGATTGGGACAGAAGAAAATGTTCCAATCTTTTTTTGCTAAAAATGTATTAATTATCAGCGTGAAAATTTTATAGCGTAAACGCGTTACACACCGGCTTCAACACAACTTTTGAAATCCTTTCTTTTTATTTAGGGATACATATCTGACTAGAAAAATCGGTCTAGACCGTGTAAACTTGAAGTCAATTAGAAGTGAATTTCAGACGGTTGATATCCGCTTGCGTCATTGAAGGAATAAGAGGAATATATCATGAGTAAAGTTTTAACGCATGCAACAATTTATACTGGAGAAGCTGAACGACCAGTGATAAAGGATGCTTACATTCGATTTGACAATCAAATTGAAGACATGGGACCAATGTCAGAATTAGTGTCAACTTCAGCAGATGAGTTGATTCGTGCTGATCGTCAAGTCATTGTGCCAGGATTCATTGATGTTCATACACATGGTGCCTATGGCTTTGATACAATGGATGGAGAGACAACGGACATTATTAAAATGGTCCACGGCCAAATTTCTGAAGGAATTACATCCGTATTTCCTACAACCATGACGCAATCAGTTGAAAACATCTCAAAAGCAATGGTAGCTGTCAACGAAGCAGCTAAAAAAGAACCGGCAATTATGGGTGTTCATCTTGAAGGACCATTCATTAATCCCCATTTTAAGGGTGCTCAACCAGAGCAATACATTATTGCGCCTAGTAAGGAACTCGTCCAGAAGTGGCATGAACTATCTGGAAATCGTGTGCGCTTGATTACTTATGCGCCAGAACAAGCTGAAGATGTTGTGGCATTTGAGGATTATCTGGCTGATAATAATATTATTGGTTCGATCGGGCATTCAAATGCGACACGTGAATTCTTGCAGAATCATTCCAAGGCAAGTCATATTACTCATTTGTATAATGCACAGCGACCAATGGCACATCGTGAGCCTGGTGTAACAGGTCATGCGATGCTGGAAGATCATATTCGTACAGAATTGATTGTCGATGGTTTCCATGTCTATCCAGATATGGTAAATTTGGCATATAAATTAAAGTCAGCCCAGCGCATTGACTTGATCACAGATTCAATGCGTGCTAAAGGTCTTGGTGATGGTGAATCTGAATTAGGCGGCCAAAAAGTTTGGGTGAAGGACAAGCAAGCCCGCTTAGAAGACGGTACTTTAGCAGGATCTGTCTTAGAATTTGATGATGCTTTCCGAAATGTGATGGCATTTACAGGTGCTAGCATTCACGAGGCAATTCAAATGGCTTCGGTGAATCAAGCAATTGAATTTGGCTTAAAAACAAAAGGTACTTTAACTGTTGGAAAAGATGCCGATTTAAATGTCTTTAATGCTGATTTAACTGAATTACAAGCAACTTATAGCATGGGCCGTCGTTTTTCAAAGCAAGACGGTGTTGAAACAAAGGAGTAAAAAATATGGGTTCTCCGGTATATATTCAAATTCATGATGAAATTCGTGAAGCAATAGACGCAGGTCGGTGGGTACCTGGAGATAGAATCCCAGCAGAACGTGAATTAGCTGAGCAGTTTGGTGTTTCTCGCATGACGTTACGTCAAGCTATTATGTTATTAGTAGATGAAGGAGTTCTAGAACGACGTGTGGGCTCAGGAACATTTGTATCTGAGCAAAAGGTCCAGGAACATTTGAATGGTATTACATCGTTCACGGACTTGATGGCAGATGCAGGGAAAAAAGCCACGTCTAAGACGATTAGCTTTCATGCGGGTCGGGCGACTAATTCAGAACAGGAACAATTACAATTAGCACCAGACGCACGTGTACTCAGAATGGAGCGTGTTCGTTACGGTGATGATGAGCCAATTGCTTTTGAAGTTGCGGCAATTCCTGAGTCACTCATTGAAGGACTATCAAGAAGTGCTTTGACTGATTCATTGTATCGAACACTTGCTGAAGAACGTGGCTTGAAAATCGGTCGTGCACAACAAACCGTGACGGCAGCAGCAGTTAAGGAAAGAGTCTCAGAATACCTGGCTATCAAACGCGGTGATCCTGTTTTAGTCTTACGGCAAATTACCTATGATGCAAAAGGGGTGCCCTTTGAATATGTGCAGACCCAATATGTTGGTTCAAGATTTGAATTTTATATGGAAAAATCATGATGCTATTATAGCTTGGTTGACCGTAATTATTATTTAATGCTTGTTTATTAGCTAATATTTTGATAGAATACTTGAAGTGTTGAAAACTGCAGCGGGTTGTCCGCAAGCTCGTCAACAATTTACCGACCCGTTTCAAATATGGCGGAGAACACACCAGTAACCGCGCTGCAGCGGTGAAAGTTTGGGTGAATTGCACGAATGTGAGGCAACTCTCTAGAATTCAACAAAATAAAAAATTCTGGAGGACATTTAAATATGTCACGTTATACTGGTCCTAAGTACCGTTTGTCACGTCGTCTTGGTGTTTCATTATCAGGTACTGGTAAGGAACTTGCTCGCCGTAATTATGCACCTGGTGATCACGGTGCCGGCCGTCGCTCAAAGCCATCAGATTATGGTATCCAATTAGCTGAAAAGCAAAAGGTACGTTTTACTTATGGTATGACTGAGCGTCAATTCCACAACTTGTTCTTGAAGGCAGGTAAGATTCGTAAGGGTACTCACGGTGACAACTTCATGTCATTGCTAGAGCGTCGTTTGGATAACATTGTTTACCGTCTAGGTTTGGCCTCAACGCGTCAACAAGCACGTCAACTTGTTAACCACGGTCACATCTTAGTTGATGGTAAGCGTGTGGATATTCCTTCATACGAAGTTGCTGTTGGACAAGAAATCTCAGTTCGTGAGAAGTCACAAAAGAATGTTTACATCCAAGCTGCTGTGGAAGCACAAGCTGGAACACTACCATTCGTTGAATTTGATAAAGATACATTAAAGGGAACTTTGGTTCGCGAACCAGAGCGTGCTGAATTGGATCACGAATACAATGAAGCCCTTATCGTTGAGTACTACAACCGTATTGGATAATTTTTATCATAATATTGGATTGTGGGTACACAATGAAAAAAGCCAAGGCAATTGCCTTGGCTTTTTTGCTATTTTCAGATAATCCAAAGCAGATTCATATTATTTATCTTTTTGAAAAAATGAGAGAATAAGTTAAAAAATGTTAAAGAACGACAAATAAAGTCTAAACAAATGTTAAAAATTAACATGTAATGGAGTTCACGTGGTACGCTAATCTTATTAGAATTCCCGATAGTTAGGAGTATGGTGATTATTGTTCACCAGATAAAAGAGTATGACACAGATTGGACATGTTGTAATTGGCTTGATTATTGTTGTAGCAGCCATTTATTTGATTATCTTTGTCTCTCAACGGTTGACTGCGCGAAAAGTTAATAAATTAATTCAAAAGAAAGCCCAGTTGGCTGAGATTCCAATGCGCGATCGGTTAGTTAAAGGTCGCCAGTTGAGCTTGACGGGACAATCTTTGAAGCAATTTCAATTGTTGGAAGCAAAGTACAATCATTTGGAAACAAGTGAATTTAATAATATTGATTTGAAAGCAAATACCGTGTTATTTGATTCTCAAGGGTTAAACTTTCTAAAGACTGCCCAAGGCATGAAAAGTTTACAACAACAAATTCGTGATGCAGAAGCAATCATTGATGTGGTAAACCAAGGTCTAAGCGACTTAGAACAATTAGATGCTGCTCATAAGCAGGCAGTGAAGGATTTGGAAAGCAAATATCAAGAGCTAAGAAAAGTGTTATTGTCGCAGAATTTTGCATTTGGACCAGCAATTGATAAGTTGGAAGAAATACTTGGTTCCCTTGAAGATGATTTCGCAGAATTTGCCCGTTTAACTGAAACTGGGGATCACGCAACAGCTGCAGGTATTTACGAAACCTTGGGGATGGAAACTAATCAATTAGAACAACGAATTGAACAAATACCTGATATCTTCAACAAATTGCATGATACAATTCCTGGTCAATTATCAGAATTGCAAGATGCATATGATAAAATGTCTGCTGAAGGATTTAAATTTGAAACGAATATTGATAAGGAACTAGCCAACATTCGCAAAGAGTTAGAAGAAGCTTTAGAGTTATTGAAGGAATTAACTTTAAAAAAGGTTTCAGAAGAAATTACGCGGATGGAAGGTCAAACGGAAATCTTGTATGAAACGTTTGATAAAGAGGCTAAGGCTGCGCAAACTGTTTGGGAAAACAATGAAAATTTGACAGGGTTCTTAGCGCATAATAAACGTCAAAATCATGAGTTATATGCACGTCTAGACCGTTTGAATCAAGACTTTGTTTTTTCTAAAGATGAGGTTGGACAGATACGTAGTTGGGAAATTCAATTATCAAATAACACGGTTAATTTTGAAGAATTAAAGCATAAAATTGCGCGTCATGATGCTGTATTCTCTAACTTGATCAGTGAACAGGTTGATATTCGAAAAGATCTGGAGCGTATTGAACGTGAACAAGTTGCACGTTGGCAAATGTATCAAGAATTGCCAGGGCAATTAGAACAGTCGAAAAAGCGTGTGACTTTATTGTCAGATAAATTACGCTTGATACAACGATCGTTTGAACGTCAAGGACTACCCGGTTTACCAGAAACCTACTTATCAATCTTTTACTCAGTAAGTGATGAGTTGGAACGTGTTAAACAGCAAATTGATATGTCACGAGTAAACGTTGATGATGTGTTACGTCAATTGAGTATTGTGACTGCCGATTTGGATACATTGCAGGAACGAACAGATAGTTTAATTGAGGCAGCAACGGTAACGGAACGCCTTGTTCGTAAAGCTTTGCTGTATCGCGATAATCCAGCTGTAGCTCAGGCAACACAACAGGCACGGTATTATTATGAGACGGGTTACGACTACGAGCAAGCTATGCAGACGCTTGGTGTGATGCTCGATCAGATGGAGCCGGGGTTAACAGAACGAATTGTTAATCAATATCGCCAAGAGCAAGCGACGCTACAAGCAGAATTTGCTGAACAATAGAATAACAAATGCAATGAGAAGTTGGGACAGAAGAAAATGTGCCAACTTTTTTCTGTCCCAAATACTTATCTCTCCAATTTTTACAGTACGGAAAAGTTACGATTTTGCCTAAAAATTTACAAATAAGCAAAAGTTTGTTAAAATTTAGACAAGGGATATAAATTTTTTCGCATTGCAAAAGGAGAGTCATATGAAAGAAGAATTAAGAAGAGATCATGCACCAACAACTATTCCAGCAGGATTAACAGATGCTCAAGTGCAGCAAGCAAGAGATAAGTATGGGAAAAACGAGTTTGATGAAGCGCCAAAGGAATCACTAGGTAAGAAAATTAAACGTAGTTTGAGCGATGTTGCCACAATTATTTTGATTATTGCTGCAATTATTTCGCTGATAACATCAATCATGCAAAATAATGGTCATTATTTTGAGAGTGTCTTAATTATTGCAATTGTGATTATTAATTCAGTGCTATCAATTTATCAAGAAGGTCGTGCAGAAGCAGCGCTAAATTCTTTAAAGGGATTGGAGCATGCTGAAGCAATGGTTAAACGTCATAATCAAGTAACTACAGTGCCTATTACCGATATTGTTGTGGGTGATATCTTGGTACTTGAGAATGGTAAACAAATTGCTGCTGATGCAAAATTGATTGAAACAAATGAATTAAGAGTCGAAGAATCAGCGTTGACTGGTGAAAGTGATGCCATTGAAAAAGATGAGTCAGAAATTTCCTCAGAAGACGATCCGTTAGGAGACCGTTTAGATCGGGTATATCGTGGTACAGCTGTCGTAAACGGTCGTGGAACAGGAGTTGTTACCGCCGTGGGTATGCAGACGGAAATGGGGAAGATTGCAGGATTATTAGGTAATGAGGAACGTGAACAAACACCACTACAAATTAGATTAGCACAACTGGGCAAGCGATTGAGCGTCATTGCAATCTTATCAGCCTTAGTCGTTATCGGGCTAGGTATTGCGGCGGGTGAACCATTACTGACGTTGTTTATGACTGCAGTGTCATTGGCTGTTGCAGTTGTACCAGAGACTTTGATGATTATCGTGACGATTACTTTGGCTTTAGGTGTGCAAAAGATGGCCAAAAGACATGCCATTGTACGTCGCCTACCAGCTGTTGAGACGCTAGGATCAGCCACAGTAATCGCCTCTGATAAGACTGGTACATTAACACAAAATAAAATGACGGTTCGTAAAGTTTGGGATGCACAAAATAATCAGGTATTTAGCGATGATGAATTAAAACATCGGCTACCAGATGTTTTAAAGTTTGGTGCATTATCAACGAATGTCACGCAAAATAACGATGAAGTAACAGGTTTACCAACAGAAGTTGCCATGGTTAATGCTTTAGGTGAGTATTCTGAATATGAAGCATTACAAAGCAACTTTCCAAAAGTCTTTGAAATCCCCTTTAATTCAACTAGAAAACGAATGACCACAGTTCACAGCATTGATGACGGCTATTTAGCGGTTACAAAAGGTGCTTTTGATGTCTTGTTACCTAAGTTTCCAACAGATAGTCATGCAAAAGCAGAAAAAATGAATGAACAATTTGGTTCAAATGCCTTACGAGTTATTGCGGTTGGTGTCGTTAAATTATCTGATATCTCTGCTGAACCAACAGAAGATGAATTAGAAAAGGACATGACACTACTAGGGCTGGTTGGAATTATTGATCCACCGAGACCAGAGTCGGCAGCCGCAGTTGCCGAGGCTCGGGCTGCAGGTATTAAACCAGTAATGATTACAGGAGACCATGTGGTCACTGCCAGTGCAATTGCTCGTGAAATCGGTATTTTAGGTGATGGCGATTTAGCCCTCTCAGGTGCAGAATTACATAAGATGTCTGATGAAGAACTTGATAAACATATTACTCAGTATGCTGTTTATGCTCGTGTTACACCAGAAGACAAGATTCGCATCGTCAAGTCATGGCAGAAGCGAGGTGATGTTGTTGCCATGACTGGTGATGGTGTGAATGACGCACCAGCCTTACGTCGAGCCGATGTGGGGATAGCGATGGGTGAGACTGGAACTGACGTCGCTCGTGAAGCAGCAGCAATCGTTCTTACTGATGATAACTTCGCGACAATTGTACATGCGGTTGAAACAGGCCGTGGTATTTACGGTAATGTTCGTAAAACAGTTAACTTTTTGATGAGTGCTAACATGTCGGAAATTGTTATTATTATTGCTGCTATGTTATTTGGATGGGGATCACCGCTGATTGCCACACAACTGCTATTCATTAACTTAGTTGCTGACGGATTGCCTGGCTTTGCCCTTAGTCGTGAGCCGGTTCATGATAATGTGATGAACCGTAAACCCATTAGTCCCAAAGATAGTATTTTTGCAAATGGGTTAGCTGGGAAAATTGTCATCAATGTGGTGCTGTTTTCAATCGTGAGTTTGCTGGCTCAAGGATATGGTATACACACTGGCAATCCACAAGCAGGTAATACGATGGCATTTATTGTTTTGTCATTAACTTCAATTTTGCATGTTTTTAATATTCGTAGTGACCATTCAATGTTTAAAATCAAATTTAGTATGAATCCAATGCTGGTACTAATGGCGATTTTAGCTACTGCATTATCAGTACTTTTGGTTATTCTGCCAGTTACACAAACGCTATTTAGTTTTGTGCCATTAAATGGTTGGGAATGGCTAATTACCATTGGATTAGCGTTAGTTCCGAATATTTATTGGGAAATCCATAAAGCAATTAAATCTAATAAATAGATGATTAGGTGCAAGACGTTCGTGTCTTGTGCTTTTTTTATTCGGCATAAAGCGAAAAATTAGCTTTTTAATTGTTAGTATCCAGATATAATCAACTTTAAACGATTAAAAGTCGAACTTTTATCGAAAGAACGTTGAAACGGATAACGTTTGTTGCTAAAATTAACTAGGTGTTGAAATTGTTTAGATTGTTCGTGTTTAACGAATTTTAAAATAGGAGGCCATTATGGCAGGGATTGTAGTTGTTGGTAGTCAATGGGGAGACGAAGGGAAAGGTAAAATAACAAATTTTATTTCACAAGACTCTGATATGGTCGTGCGTTATCAAGGTGGTAACAATGCTGGTCATACTATTTATGTGGATGGAAAAAAATTTGAGTTATCTTCAGTACCATCTGGTATTTTTAATCCCAATCGATTAGCAGTGATTGGAAATGGATGCGTTGTTAATCCGAAGGCACTGTTAGCTGAATTACATGAAATCCAAGAAAAAGGGGTAACAACCGAAAATCTTCGTATCTCAGATCGCGCGCATGTTATCTTCCCATATCACATGCTGATTGATCAGTTAGCTGATGCTAAGAAGGGTGATGGTAAGATTGGTACAACTGGTCGTGGCATTGGACCAACATACATGGATAAGGCAGCGCGTGTGGGTATCCGAGTTGTTGATCTACTAGATGAAGAAATTTTACGTGAACGCTTAGCTAATGTTCTGGCTGAAAAAAATGAAGTACTTGAAAAGATTTATGATCATGCACCATTTGATTTGGAAGAATTAGTGACTGAATACGTCGCCTATGGTCAAAAATTAAAGCCATATATTGTTGATACAACAGTATTGATCAATGAGTATTTGGATGACAACAAGCGAGTATTATTTGAAGGTGCTCAAGGTGCAATGTTGGATATTGATCAAGGAACTTATCCATATGTGACTTCTTCATCGCCTGTTGGTGGTGGGGCAACGATTGGTGCCGGTGTTGGGCCAACAAAGGTTACACGCGTTGTTGGTGTTGCGAAAGCCTATACTTCTCGAGTGGGGGATGGTCCGTTTCCAACAGAGCTATTTGATGAAGTAGGTGATCGTATTCGTGAGATTGGTCATGAATATGGTGTTGTGACAAAGCGACCACGCCGTATTGGCTGGTTAGATACGGTTGTATTACGTCATTCAGCTCGTATTGGTGGCTTTACGCACCTATCATTAAACAGTTTGGATGTTTTGTCAGGACTAGAGACAGTGAAACTTGCAGTGGCTTATGAGTTAGATGGTCAACGAATTACGCACTATCCAGCTAGCTTAAAAGATGTACAACGGGTTACGCCGGTATATGAGGAATTACCAGGTTGGTCAGAAGACATTACTGGCATTAAGTCACGTGATGAGTTGCCAGCTAATGCTGAAAATTACTTGAAGCGTGTTGAAGAATTAATTGGTGTACCGCTATACACATTTGCAGTGGGACCATCAAATGAACAAACCATTATCCTATTTGATATTTGGAATAAGGAGTAAGCATGTCTGAAATGAGATTAGCACGAACCGTTTTATCTGTTGATGAGATCAATCAAATGGTCACACGTGTTGCAGATGAAATCAATGAAGTACTAGTTGATGTTGAACGCCCAGTATTTATAGGTGTGATGAAGGGTGCATATATGTGGATGGCCGATTTAATGCGTGCCATGAATCGAGAAATTGAGCTTGATTACATTGATGTATCTAGTTACGTTGGTGACCAATCAACCGGCCATATTACGATTCAAAGAGATTTGAAAGTTGACCTTTCAGATCGGACAGTTGTGATTTTAGATGAAGTGGTTGACTCAGGATTAACGTTACGCTATTTAAAGGCCGATTTTGAAGCACGTGGTGCTAAGAAGGTATATGTTGCTGTTGCAACAGATAAACGGCATTCTGCTTCGGCAGGTGGTATTACACCAGATTTTATTGGGGCACATGTGCCTGATGAATTTCTTGTCGGATATGGTATGGACTATAATGAATATTATCGTGGCTTGCCTTATGTAGCTGTTCTAGAATTATCTGAATAAATAAAAAAATCGAAATTGGTTATATTAACCAATTTCGATTTTTTTATAGCCTTATAAATTTAAATATCATTACATGGTTCATCAGGTAAATTACGTTCCAATTGAATTGTTGTATGTTGAATATGCATCTCATCTTGTAGCATGTGACCAAGTTGAGAGAGTAGTAACATATCACTAGGATCTTTTACGACAAGATGAACAGTTAATGCAGTTTCTGTTGTAGAAATTCCCCAGATATGCAAATCATGTAAACTAATAACTTCTGGATTATCAAGAATTGCATTTTTGACGGTTTCTTCGTCGATATTTTCTGGTACGCCATTAAAAATTAGTAAAATAGACTGTTTAAAAATATCCCACGAAGACACAATAATAACGATACCAATGATAATTGAAACTGCTGGATCTAACCAATACCATTTTGTTAGCATCGTTAGTAAACCAGCAATAACCACACCGAGTGAAACACCAGCATCGGCCATTAAATGAACATAGGCCCCCTTGGCGTTTATATCTGACTTATGGTCGCCAGCCATTGCAAAGAATTTTGCTGCTAGAAAGTTAACGGCGATTCCGAAAGCCGATACGATCATAATTAAATTTCCAGCTGGTTCAGCACCACCATTTAGTAATTTAACAATTGCTTCATACCAAATAACAAACACAGCAACTAGTAAGAAGAGCGCATTGATAAAACTAGCTAAAATGGTTGCATTATGCCAACCGTAGGTATGCGTTGTTGTCGCTCGTAGCCCAAAAACAACGACGGCAGCCCAAGCCAAAATTAAAGAGGCAACGTCGCTAATGCTGTGTAGGGCATCCGCAAACAGTGCTGTTGAATGCGCATAATGTGCAAAAATCATTTCAGCAATGATAAAAGCAGTATTTAGAATAATGCCAGTTAAGTAAGGTAATTGCCTTTTTGGAACGGTTGCATGCTCGTGATGATTATGCATATTATAATTTTTCCTCCAAGTGTGTTGTAGCTAGTGCAATAATAGACCGGATATGGTCATCCTTTAGCACATAAAATACTTGTTTGCCGTGCTTATGGGAGCTAACAATATCGGCTTGCTTTAACATCTTCAATTGTTGAGAAATGTTTGATTGCGAATAGCCCGTAGCTGTGACTAGGTCTGAAACATTTTGTTCATGATCAGCCAAAATCTTTAAAATTTTTAGTCGTAAAACATTTGAAAATAGCTTAAAAAACTCTGATAATTTTTCATCCATAAATATATTATAAAACGTTAATATGTTTTTTGAAAGAAAAAAGAACTGAAATAAGATATAATTTCGGTTCTTTTTAAGATTAGTGTTGTTGTAAAAAAATAACCATAGTTGTCATCGCTTGCAAAACAGTAAAGAATACCATACGGTAACGTTGTTTTAAATTGAAATTAATCAAGACCATCCAAGTAAATATGATGATAATCATCGTTAGAATTGTCCAAAAATTCCAGGGTAAAGTTAAGACGTTTAATAACAAAATAACACCAAAAACGAGTGAAGTTAGTCGTTTATTACGTCCCTCAGTTACAAATACACTACTCATAAAGTATAAGTAACTGAAAAATAATGGTAGTAAGCTAATAATAAATGGTTGTGTCAGATACGTGTTCTGTTGGTAAAAAATGACAACGGGCATGACGATAGTTGCAATACCTGAATATAAGATTAGGCCAAGTACATTTTGCAAATTTAGCCATGGAATATTTATTAATAGTAGCGCAATCGGTAGTAGGGCTAATAACATAACCTGTTGACCAGTAAATTGTTTATATAAGAAGTATAAAAACAATAAAGGAAATAAAATAACAACATAATTGATCCAGCGTGAAAAGCCACGGTTAAATGTCAAGAATATCGCAATGGCGATAATAATGCTATACGAAATTAACAAGGGGTTATGCTGCCATTGACCGCCAGCTAGGTTTTTTGAATAAATTAGGGGATATACCCACCAAATAATATTTTGGGCGATGGCACCAATAATTAAAGCAAGCCATTGAATATCTGTCTGTTTTAATTTCTGATTTAATCGTGATTGACGACTAATTGGTTGATTAGTTGTTTGATTTTCTTTATGTCGATTTAAACGAGATACATTATCATGAGTTTCAGGATTCATAATCATGCCTTCCTAAATATTTAAGTTATATTTGTAAGAACTATTTATATAATTGTAGCAAACTAACCCGCTTACGGGTGATTTTGGTATAATGTTTTGAGTGTTATTTTGTAAATTGATTAGAATGGAGTAACGAAATGCGTGCAGTAATTGAGATCGTAAGGAAATATCGAATGCAAATTATGTATTTGATATTTGGTGGACTGACAACTTTAGTCAACATTGTGGTATATACGGGGGCACGTTGGTCTCATTTATCGATAAATATTGCCTATATCCTTGCTTGGATATTGAGTGTTTTGTTTGCTTATCTAACGAACCGTAAATGGGTGTTTGATAGTCAAACGACAGGCCTTGCTAATATTTTACTCGAAATGGTTAAATTTTTCTTTGCACGACTGGCAACAGGTGTAATAGGATATTTAATTCTATTGTTTGGTGTGCACGTCCTAAACCAAAATGATATGATTTGGAATATTATCCAAAATATATTTGTGATTGTTTCTAATTATGTATTGAGTAAATTAATGATATTTAGATTGAAGGAGAAAATTGAAAAATGACGATTAAATTAATTGCAACTGATATGGATGGTACATTATTGCGTGATGATCGGACATTCGATTATGCCCGCATGGAAGATTTATTAGATGAATTGGATGCTAAGGGTATTCGTTTTGTCGCTGCAAGTGGCAATCAATATAAAAAATTACGTTCATACTTCAATCCAGTTAATCCAGATCGCGTAACCTATGTTTCAGATAATGGCGCTTTAGTGATGGATCATGATGAGGTGATTGCTGAATCAACGATTACCCGTCAGCAGATTGATCGTGTGATTGCTTGGAATAACAGTGTTAATCCAGGAATGGAAAATTTAATTGTTTTGTCGGGTCATAATGGTGCATATGTGTCTAATCATGCGACACCTGAAATTATCGGTATGGTGAAGCAATTTTATCCAGTGGTTTACCAAGTGGAGAAATTTAAGGACATTGAGGATAATATTTTCCGTTTCACATTTGTGTGGGAGCAGGGAATCGATGTTCATCAACATATTCAACAGCTACGGGCAGAATTTGGTGAAGAATTACATACAACAGGATCAGGCTTTGGAACGGTGGACATTCTTGCGCCAGGGGTCAATAAGCGAACGGGTCTTGAAGAATTAGGTGATATTTGGGGCATTAAGCCAGAAGAAATGGCGGCCTTTGGTGATAACGGAAATGATTTAGAGATGTTACGATACGTTAAATATCCTTTTGTCATGCCTAACGCAGAAGATTTTATGAAGGTGCGGATTGATAATCTTGCTGTTAATGATAACAATCATAATGGTGTCTTAGATACTATTGAGGCTTTATTAGCCGGTGCATTTGATGATAATGCTAGCAAAATTTTTGATAAATAATGACTAATAATCAAATATCATGTGTCAAACTGTTATAATATATAGGGTTATGAAGCGTGTCAGTTTTCATAGTGATTATTTGTTAGGATCTCGGAGGAGAAATCGTGTTTTTTAATGACCGACGTGAAGAACGTGCTGATAAACAAGCTATAGAACTTGATAATCAGCAGATACCACAACATATCGCGATTATCATGGATGGTAACGGACGCTGGGCCAAGGGACAGAATCTACCACGAGTTGCTGGGCATCAGCGTGGCATGGAAGTCGTTAAGGATATTACTAAGGCCGCCAGTGATTTAGGTGTTAAAGTTTTAACCTTGTATGCTTTTTCAACTGAAAATTGGAAACGCCCAGAAACAGAAGTTGGCTTTTTAATGAAATTGCCGGGCAAGTTTTTTGATACCTTTGTACCCGATCTGATCGCAAATAATATTCGGGTCAATGTAATTGGTTATGTTGATCAATTACCTGCTTACACACAAAAAGCTGTTCAAAATGCAATCGCACAAACAGCTAATAATACTGGTATGGTATTAAATTTTGCCCTTAATTATGGTGGACGAGCTGAAATTGTATCTGGTGTGCAGCAAATTGCCCAAAGAGTATTAAATGGCGAAATTAAACCAGAAGATATTGATGAGAATATGCTAACTCAATCTATGATGACAGCATCATTGAATGAGTATGCTGATCCAGATCTGTTGATTCGTACCAGTGGTGAAGAGCGATTGTCAAACTTTTTACTTTGGCAAATTGCGTATTCAGAATTTGTTTTTGTGGATGAGCACTGGCCTGAATTTACCGCAAATGTTTTGAAACGTGCGATTAAAACATATCAGTCACGTCATCGACGATTTGGTGGCTTATCAGAAAATAAGAGTGATAAAAAATAGGAGATAAAATAATGAAAACACGGGTAATTACGGCA
This sequence comes from Weissella paramesenteroides, assembly GCF_051903945.1. Classification (GTDB taxonomy): domain Bacteria; phylum Bacillota; class Bacilli; order Lactobacillales; family Lactobacillaceae; genus Weissella; species Weissella paramesenteroides_A. The sequence continues at coordinate 421,443 of NZ_CP192268.1, forward strand.
GTGGTAGCATTGGCAATTTTTATACCCATTTTAATTGCAGGTGGGATTTGGATTCAGATTGCTGCATCAGTACTTGCCGTTGTTGCTGCATCAGAAGTTGTCTTGATGCGTCGAACATTGTTGGTTGACTTTGGTGCCATATTAACAATGTTAGGTGCGCTAATTATGACATTACCAACAGATATTTGGCATAACCTTGACTTGCCAGTAACACTGCAGCGTTCTTCTTTGCTATATATATTTGTTATTTTGATGTTGTTACATACAGTAGTCGCACGTAACAAGTTTAATTTTGAAGATGCTGGTGTGTTTACACTAACAATGATGTACGTTGGTTTAGGATTCAGCATGATGGTTACAGCACGTACGACAGGACTAGATACTTTAATGTATGCTTTCTTAATTGTTTGGATTACTGATTCAGGTGCTTATCTAGTTGGTAGAAAAATTGGTAAACATAAGTTGACGCCGATCTCACCAAATAAAACTTGGGAAGGGTCAATTGGTGGTAGTGTCATTGCGGTTATTGCAGCGGCAGTTTATACCTATTTCTTCCCACAAACATATAGTTGGTGGATTATGCTTGTGATCAGCATTATTCTTTCAGTTGCTGGTCAGTTTGGAGATTTGATAGAATCTGCATTGAAGCGTTTTTACCATGTTAAAGATTCGGGGTCAGTATTGCCGGGTCATGGTGGTATTTTAGATCGTTTTGATTCAATGCTAATTGTCTTACCAATTATGTACCTGCTTGGTGTTTTTTAATAAATTAATGATTAAAAAGGGCTGATGGTGAACGTCGCCCTTTTTTTGCTAGCTTACATTTATTTCAAAGCACTTTTGTTCGTACTATATTTTATTGTATACTAACCCTACTTAGACTGGGATGGAGATAAGGAATGACAGCAATTATTACATTTATTATTGTATTTGGGGTTATCGTGATTGTGCACGAATTTGGGCACTTTTACTTTGCAAAAAAATCTGGTGTACGTGTTCGGGAGTTTGCAATTGGCATGGGGCCAAAGTTATTGCAAACACAGCGCAATGGTACAACTTACACCTGGCGTATTCTGCCAGTTGGTGGTTATGTGCGGATGGCTGGTCGTGCCGATACTGAAGAAGAACCTGTTCAACCTGGGATGCCAATCACAGTTGTTCTAACTAATGGTGTCGTGACACGAATTAATTTATCAGAACAAGAAGAACTGGTTGGTGGCCGTACAATTACAGTTAATCAAATTGACTTAGTGGATGATATGTTTATTGAAGGATACTGGCCGAATGAAGAAGGATTGGTTCATTTACCTGTTGATCATGATGCTGAAATAATTGAGGCAGATGGTACGATGGTATTAGTGGCACCAAGGGATACACATATAGAGTCAGCGAAATTGTGGCAACGAGCATTAATTAACTTTGCGGGACCAATGAACAATTTTTTGCTGACACTTATCTTATTTATTGGTTTGGCATTTACTTTGCCTGGCGTGTCTACGACAACGGTGGATCAAGTTGCGAAAGATTCACCAGCTGCTATGGTCGGCTTGAAGCATAATGATACAATTACTGAAATAAATGGTAAAAAGGTTAGTTCATGGCAAAGCATGCAGAATACTATTCAGACATTACCAAATAAAAAGGTTGCATTAACTTTTGAACGCCATGGTCAAATAAAACACACAACATTGACACCTAAGGGGATTAAGAATGGTGGCATGATGATTGGTCAGATTGGTGTCACTTCTAAACAAACGACGGCATTAGGTGCTCGATTGCGGTATGGGTTCCAAGCAACTGCTCAATCGATGACACAGATTTTCCGAGCAATTAAAAACCTTGTGCAAGGCTTTTCACTTAATAAACTAGGTGGGCCAGTGGCTATCTATAAAAATACGTCAGAAGTAAGTAGCATGGGTATTTTAGCAATCGTATCATTTATGGCTTGGTTGTCCGTAAATTTGGGAATGATGAATTTAATCCCGATACCAGGTTTAGATGGTGGTAAATTGTTATTAAATGCTGTGGAAGCGGTTATTCGACGACCGGTGCCTGAAAAAGCAGAGTTAGCAGTAACGATGGTCGGCGTTGTGCTCCTCGTTATTTTAATGGTTGCGGTAACTGGTAACGATATTTTACGTTATTTCGTGAAATAGGATACTTGGAAGAAGCATTTAAAATGTCTGTGTTGTCAGTTTCGAGTAAACAAATGTGGTAAGATAGAAAAAGAATTTTAATGCACGAGTTGGTGCAAAGATTAGGAATGGGTATAAGTCATGAAACAATCAAAGGTTTTTATTCCAACGTTGCGTGAAACACCAGCTGATGCGGAAGTAATTTCCCATCAAATGATGTTACGTGCAGGATATGTTCGCCAGGTAACTGCGGGTGTCTACGCATACTTGCCATTAGCACAACGTGTACTAAATAAGATAAATGCAATTATTCGCGAGGAAATGGAAAAAATTGATGCTATTGAAATGACAGCACCAGTTCTTTTACCAGCAGAATTGTGGGAAGAATCAGGACGTTATGAAACTTATGGACCAAATTTGTTTAAATTAAAGAACCGTCATGGGCGTGATATGATTCTTGGTCCAACGCATGAAGAAACGATGACAACGTTGATTCGTGATGATATTAAATCATATAAGCGGTTGCCACTGACCCTTTATCAAATTCAAACAAAGTTACGTGATGAAGATCGCCCCCGTTTTGGTGTTCTTCGTGGCCGTGAATTTATTATGAAGGATGCTTATTCATTTTCAATTGACGAAGCTGGCTTGGATGATGCCTACAAGAAGATGGAAACAGCCTATGTTAATATTTTCAATCGCGTTGGGTTAGACTATCGCGTTATCGTAGGTGATGCTGGTGCAATGGGTGGCTCAGATTCTAAGGAATTCTCTGCACCAGCTGCAGCCGGTGAAGATACGATTGCCTATTCAGATGAGTCTGAGTATGCGGCAAACCTCGAAATGGCTAAAGATCTTTACACACCCAATAAGTCACATGCACCCTTGGCTGATTTACAAAAAATTGCAACACCTGAAGTCGCCACAATTGCTGAATTGGCAGATTATCTGCAAACTTCAGCGGATCAATTAGTTAAGACATTATTCATGATGGCTGATGGTGAGCCTGTTATGATCTTGGTACGTGGTGATTATGAAGTTAATGAAGTCAAAGTACAAAATTATTTGCACGCCGATGAATTGCGTCTAGCAACTGAAGAAGAAGCGCAACAATATTTAGGCGCACCATTTGGTTCATTGGGTCCGGTTGGTGTTGGTGAAGAAGTAAAAATTATCGCTGATGAGTGGGTAACAGATATGGCGAATATCGTCGTTGGCGGTAATGAAGCAGGCTTCCATTACTTAAATGCTAATGTTGATCGTGATTTCCGTATTGATGAAGTCGCTGACGTCCGTATTGCACGAGAAGGTGATCCTGCTATTGATAATAAGGGCCATTTGCAATTTACAAAGGGTATTGAAGTCGGTCATATCTTTAAGTTGGGAACGCGTTATTCTAAATCAATGGGTGCGCAAGTTCTAGATGCGAATGGACGTCAAGCAGACGTTATCATGGGGTCTTATGGGATTGGCGTTTCACGCCTTTTGGCAGCTATTGCCGAGCAAAATGCTGATGAACACGGACTATCATGGCCAGCAACCGTTGCGCCATGGGATGTTCATTTGGTTCCGATTAAGTACAAGGATGAGGTTCAAGCTAAATTAACGGATGATTTGAATGAAAGCTTAGTGGCAGCCGGCTATGAAGTTTTAGTGGATGATCGTAATGAGCGTCCAGGTGTTAAATTTGCTGATTCAGATTTAATTGGTTTGCCAGTTCGTGTAACCGTTGGTAAAAAAGCTAGCGATGGTATTGTTGAAGTTAAGTTACGTCAAGCTGATGAAGCAATTGAAGTTCGAGCAGATGAACTCGTCTCAACGCTTCAAGTCTTCTTGGATGGCAATAAAAATTAAATATTATTTGTCCGTTTATTCTTGTTTTAAGATTTTAGCTTTATAGTATAACCATCGATGAGGGATACAGAGATATCCTGTCGATACCCATAATGATTACTCATAACCTAGCAGGAATGCCCGTTCCTGCAACTACTCCTTAAATTGGTATATGTGAGTATACCGTTAATAATAGATAGGGAAGCCCATCCACATCTATTATCAATGATGACATAGCACTTTGAGTTATTCATCATTATTGAGAGGAAGCAATTGCCCATTGCTTCCTCTTTTTTGTGTTTAAAAATCAATTAATCGATTTGATATTTTCATGACTCACGAACAATGTATAATAGCAATAGATTGTAAAACAAATGAAAGGGGCTATAAGTGATGGCGTTGAACCCACAAGAACAATTTCAAATATTGTTACAACAGTTGCAATACGAGGAGGTGCCCGACATCTTCCAAGAAGCAACATTGACTAAGTTAACAATTCACAAGCAGTCTCGTATTTGGCAATTCCATTTAACATTACCTGAGTTACCTGATGTGACAACTTTGGCGACATTAATTAGTAAGCTCCAGATGACGTTTGCTAATGTTGCGGCTGTTAACTATGAAATTAATTTAACTTCACAGCCAAATTTGATACAAGCAGTTGATTATTGGCGGTGGGTTTTACAGCAACATCAAAATGAACCAGGTGCCTTCCAACAGGCATTCAGTCAAGTGATGCCAATGGTTCAGGATAATCAACTTTTTTTGAGTTTTGATTCACAAGCATGGGCAAATTATGCAAAACAGACTGGAATTAATTTAATTCAACAGACATACCGACAAATCGGTTTCAGTGAAAATTTGTCATTTGTCATTAATGTTGATGATGAACTAGTTGCGCAATCACAGGCTGAGGCGATGGCACAGCGGGCTTCACAAGATGAGCAGTTAGTACAGATGGCACAAGTTCAAATAGAACAGGCTTCTAAGCAACGCCATGCTGCTAATCATGGTGGTAGCAATGGCGGAAATAGTTTGGGACGTAAGATTGCCAATGATGCTGAAGTTACCGATATGATCAATATTATTGATGAAGAACGATCGGTTATTGTTGAAGGGTATGTATTTGATGCGGAAGTCAAGGTTCTTAAATCAGAACGTCAACTATTGACCATGAAAGTGACTGATTATACCAGTTCCTTTATCCTTAAGAAATTCTCGCGTGATGAAAATGACGAAGAATTCTTTGCAAATATAAAAGCCGGCATGTGGATTCGTGCTCGCGGCCCAGTACAACAGGATGATTTTTTGCATGATTTAACGATGATGGCATATGATATGCAGATAGTTAGTCACGAGCCGCGTGTTGACAAATATGAAGGCGAACAGAAACGTGTTGAATTACATGCTCATTCTTTGATGTCAACAATGGATGCAACTAACGGTATTAAGGATTATGTGAAGCAAGCAAGTGATTGGGGAATGGATGCCATTGCAATTACTGATACTGCTGGCGCGCAAGGATTCCCTGAAGCTGCTTCGTCAGCTGCAGCCAATGATGTCAAAATGATTTACGGTGTTGAAGTAAATCTTGTCGAAGATGGGGAACCGATTATATTTAACCCGTCACATGTTGAACTAGCCGATGCCGAATATGTTGTGTTTGACGTGGAGACGACTGGACTATCTGCTGCATATGACAAGGTAATTGAATTATCAGCAGTAAAAATGGTTAAGGGCAATGTGATAGCAGAGTTTTCTGAATTCATTGATCCAGGATTTTCATTAAGTCAGACAACAGTTGATTTGACATCAATTACGGATGATATGGTTCGAGGTTCAAAATCAGAAAAAGAAGTATTTACGGCCTTTCGTGAGTTCTATGGCGATGCCATCTTGGTTGGACATAATGTGACATTTGATATGGGCTTTATGAATGAAGGATACGAACGTCATGATATGGGATTAATTACTAATCCAGTGATTGATACATTGACATTGGCTCGTTTCTTATATCCAAACATGCGCTCGTACCGTCTGAACACTTTGGCAAAGCACTTTGGTGTGCTACTTGAACAACATCACCGTGCAATTTTTGATTCGGAGACGACCGGACATTTAAATCGCATCTTCTTGGAAGAAGCACGTGAATCTTACGGTATTACACATGCTGACCAATTGAATGATCACATGACAGACAATGATGCTTGGCGTCATGGTAGACCAAATCATGCGGTTGTTCTCGTTCAAAATCAGACAGGGGTTAAAAACCTCTATAAGTTAATTTCAGAATCTAACATTCATTATCTTTATCGCACACCACGAGTGCCACGTTCAGTGTTAAATAAGTATCGTGAGGGTCTATTGTTGGGTACAGGTGATAGTTCTGGTGAATTCTGGGAAGCGCTGATGCAAAAGGGTTATGCTGCTGCTAAAACTAAGGCGAAATACTATGATTATATTGAAATTCAACCATCAGCGAATTATTTACCACAAATAGAAGGCGAATTAATTAAAGATGAGGCTCGGTTGCGTGAACTAATGTTGCAGGCTGTTAAAATTGGGGATGAGTTGAATAAGCCAGTTGTTGTGACAGGGGATGTTCACTACCTAAATCCAGAAGATGGCATCTATCGCAAGATTTTAATTAGTTCACAGGGTGGGGCCAATCCGCTAAATCGGCATAGTTTGCCGGATCTTCATTTTAGAACAACGCAAGAAATATTGGATGACTTTAGTTGGATGAAGCCGGAATTAGCAAAGAAATTGGTGATTGATAATACACACGTAGTTGCCAATATGATTGATGATGTTGAAGCAATTAAATCAGGTAACTATCCACCAAATATGCCAACCGCAAATGATGAAATTCGACAAAAATCATACGAAACAGCTTATCGTATGTATGGTAATCCTCTACCAGAAATTGTCGAGGCGCGTATTGAACAAGAGCTGAATTCAATTATTAAGAACGGTTTCGCGGTTATCTATTTAGTTGCTCAGCGCCTCGTAGCAAAATCAAATAAAGATGGTTATTTAGTTGGTTCACGTGGATCCGTTGGGTCTTCATTAATCGCCTTGTTGATTGGAATTACTGAAGTGAATGCTCTACCACCACACTATCGTAGCGTGGCAGGGGATTATGTTGAGTTTGTTAATCCACGTGATTATGAATCAGGCTATGATTTACCAGAACGTTATAGTCCAATTGATGGCTCAAAATTGATTGGAGACGGACATAATATTCCTTTCGAAACTTTTTTGGGATTCAAGGGTAATAAGGTGCCAGATATCGATTTGAACTTTTCAGGTGACTATCAGCCATTTGCGCATAATTATATGAAGTCCCTGTTCGGAGAGAACAATGTTTTTCGTGCTGGAACGATTGCGACGGTGGCTGATAAAACAGCTTTTGGATATGTAAAAGCATATGAACGCGATCATGATCAGCAATTCAGAGGTGCGGAGGTCGAACGGCTGGCGATGGGTGCAACGGGTGTGAAGCGCACGACTGGTCAACATCCGGCTGGGATTTTAATTGTGCCCGATGATATGGAAATTTATGATTTTACGCCTATTCAATTTCCGGCTGATGATTTATCGGCTACTTGGCGAACAACCCATTTTGATTTCCACTCAATTCACGATAATATTTTAAAGATGGATATTCTTGGTCATGATGATCCAACGATGATTCGTGCGTTACAGGATATGTCTGGTATTGATCCAACGACAATCCCAATGAATGATCCTGGTGTCATGAGCCTATTTTCATCACCCGAGGCGCTTGGTGTTACTGAGGATCAAATCTTTTCAAAGACCGGTACATTGGGTGTACCAGAATTTGGAACAGCCTTTGTTCGAGGCATGCTAGAAGAAACGCACCCTAAGAATTATTCTGAATTACTACAAATTTCCGGATTATCTCACGGAACAGATGTTTGGCGTGGCAACGCTGACGAATTGATTGAACGTGGTGTAGCGACAATTGGTACGGTTATTGGAACCCGTGACAAAATCATGACCGACTTGATCAACTATGGTGTTAATCCAGAATCATCATTTCAAATTATGGAAAAGGTGCGTAAGGGTAAAGGAATTGTCGATGAATATCAAGCCGAAATGCGTGCAGCAGGGGTACCAGAATGGTATATTGAATCTGGTTTGAAGATTAAATATATGTTCCCGCGTGCTCATGCGGCCGCTTACGTGCTTATGGCGTTACGAATTGCATATTTCAAAGTTTATTTTCCAACGTTGTATTATGCAGCCTACTTTTCTGTCCGTGCAAGCAATTTTGATATTGTTTCAATGTCGCGTGGACTAAATAGTACAAAAGCTAAAATAATGGAAATCAAACATCAGGGTAATGATGCCTCTGCTAAAGATAAGGATTTATTGACTGTTCTTGAAATTGCAAACGAGGCCTTAGAGCGTGGAATTACCTTTAGTATGGTTGATCTATACAAGTCAGATTCAGATGAATGGTTAATTGATGGCGATACATTGATTGCACCGTTCAATTCTGTACCAGGTTTAGGCGACAACGTGGCAAAGCGGATTGTAGCTGCAAGAGCTGAGGGAGAATTCTTATCTAAAGAAGATTTAGCACAACGTGGTGGCATTTCAAAGACCTTGTTACAATTTATGGATGATAATGGTGTTCTTAATGGTATGCCAGATGAAAATCAATTGGCACTCTTTTAGTGAGAACGAGACAAACATCGTTTTCAAGCCGGTGTGTAACGTAGTTTTCGTCATTTTTGGCCGTAGCAAAGCGAAGGACAGAAATGTCGTAAATTGCGTTACATTGAGGCTTCAGACTTTTGGAACGCGTTTATGCTATCAAACTAACATGCTTTTAATTAATAACTTTTAGCACAAAAATTAGAGGCTGAGACAATATCTGTCCCAGCTTCTTTTTTAGTTACTAGTAAAATGACTTATATTCAGTCCATTTATGGAAAAAAGTATGCTATTTAGAGAATGGTAACGCAATATTAAAAATAAAAAATGAATTTATACTTAAAGTATAAAAGACTATTGACTTTCGTTTTATAAGTGTGTAGTATATATCAAGTTGGCAACGACATTGCATGAAATTAATTTGATAAAAACATCTTTTAAAAAGTTGTTGACAAATTGAATTGGTTTCTGTAATATAGATTAAGTTGTCAGCGAGACAACAACTGTTGATCATTGAAAACTGAATATCGTTTCGATGAAACAAATGTGTAGGGTCATCAAGTAATTTACTTGATACAAAAACATTTGCGAAGTCAATTCGCTAATAAATTCGTTTAACTTCTGTTAAACAAATAACAACAATTGAGTTATACTTAAACTTTTAAAATGAGAGTTTGATCCTGGCTCAGGATGAACGCTGGCGGCGTGCCTAATACATGCAAGTCGAACGCTTTGTCTTTAATTGATCTGACGAGCTTGCTCTAATTTGATTTTATCTGACAAAGAGTGGCGAACGGGTGAGTAACACGTGGGTAACCTACCTCTTAGCAGGGGATAACATTTGGAAACAAGTGCTAATACCGTATAATACCAACAACCGCATGGTTGTTGGTTGAAAGATGGTTCTGCCATCACTAAGAGATGGACCCGCGGTGCATTAGCTAGTTGGTAAGGTAACGGCTTACCAAGGCAATGATGCATAGCCGAGTTGAGAGACTGATCGGCCACAATGGGACTGAGACACGGCCCATACTCCTACGGGAGGCAGCAGTAGGGAATCTTCCACAATGGGCGCAAGCCTGATGGAGCAACGCCGCGTGTGTGATGAAGGGTTTCGGCTCGTAAAACACTGTTATAAGAGAAGAACGGCACTGAGAGTAACTGTTCAGTGTGTGACGGTATCTTACCAGAAAGGAACGGCTAAATACGTGCCAGCAGCCGCGGTAATACGTATGTTCCAAGCGTTATCCGGATTTATTGGGCGTAAAGCGAGCGCAGACGGTTATTTAAGTCTGAAGTGAAAGCCCTCAGCTCAACTGAGGAATGGCTTTGGAAACTGGATGACTTGAGTGCAGTAGAGGAAAGTGGAACTCCATGTGTAGCGGTGAAATGCGTAGATATATGGAAGAACACCAGTGGCGAAGGCGGCTTTCTGGACTGTAACTGACGTTGAGGCTCGAAAGTGTGGGTAGCAAACAGGATTAGATACCCTGGTAGTCCACACCGTAAACGATGAGTGCTAGATGTTCGAGGGTTTCCGCCCTTGAGTGTCGCAGCTAACGCATTAAGCACTCCGCCTGGGGAGTACGACCGCAAGGTTGAAACTCAAAGGAATTGACGGGGACCCGCACAAGCGGTGGAGCATGTGGTTTAATTCGAAGCAACGCGAAGAACCTTACCAGGTCTTGACATCCCTTGCCAATCCTAGAAATAGGACGTTCCCTTCGGGGACAAGGTGACAGGTGGTGCATGGTTGTCGTCAGCTCGTGTCGTGAGATGTTGGGTTAAGTCCCGCAACGAGCGCAACCCTTATTATTAGTTGCCAGCATTCAGTTGGGCACTCTAGTGAGACTGCCGGTGACAAACCGGAGGAAGGTGGGGATGACGTCAAATCATCATGCCCCTTATGACCTGGGCTACACACGTGCTACAATGGCATATACAACGAGTCGCCAACCCGCGAGGGTGCGCTAATCTCTTAAAGTATGTCTCAGTTCGGATTGTAGGCTGCAACTCGCCTACATGAAGTCGGAATCGCTAGTAATCGCGGATCAGCACGCCGCGGTGAATACGTTCCCGGGTCTTGTACACACCGCCCGTCACACCATGAGAGTTTGTAACACCCAAAGCCGGTGGGGTAACCTTTTAGGAGCCAGCCGTCTAAGGTGGGACAGATGATTAGGGTGAAGTCGTAACAAGGTAGCCGTAGGAGAACCTGCGGCTGGATCACCTCCTTTCTAAGGAAAATCGGAAACCTACACATTCAACGAAACGATATTTAGTTTTGAGTGGTTAACACTCAGCATTAGTTCTTTGAAAACTGAATCATAATTGTAAATTTTTAAATTCATTATAATTGATCAAATCAATTAAATTGAGCCGAAAAAATACACCGCGTAATTTTTTGAGTTTTTTAAATAAGTTTAAAATCGCTTGTGACCATTGAGTCACAATACTCAAACGAAATCATCAACGAAAGTTGATCGGTTAAGTTATTAAGGGCGCATGGTGAATGCCTTGGCACTAGGAGCCGATGAAGGACGGGACTAACACCGATATGCCTCGGGGAGCTGTAAGTAAGCTGTGATCCGGGGATTTCCGAATGGGGGAACCCAACTTGTGATGCAAGTTATCGTTTAATGAATACATAGTTAGACGAAGGTAGACGTTGTGAACTGAAACATCTCATTAGCAACAGGAGAAGAAAGAAAAATCGATTCCGTCAGTAGCGGCGAGCGAACACGGAGGAGCCCAAACCAGAGTGCTTGCACTCTGGGGTTGTAGGACTACCGTTGTGGAGTTACAAATTTGTTTATTAGCAGAATCAGCTGGGAAGCTGAGCGAAACAGGGTGATAGCCCCGTATGCGAAAGTAAGCAAACTCCCGTGTAGGATCCTGAGTACGGCCGGACACGTGAAATCCGGTCGGAAACTGCGAGGACCATCTCGTAAGGCTAAATACTCCCTAGTGACCGATAGTGAACCAGTACCGTGAGGGAAAGGTGAAAAGCACCCCGGAAGGGGAGTGAAAAAGTTCCTGAAACCATGTGCCTACAACAAGTTAGAGCCCGTTAATGGGTGATAGCGTGCCTTTTGTAGAATGAACCGGCGAGTTACGATACCATGCAAGGTTAAGGTGGAAAGACCGGAGCCGTAGCGAAAGCGAGTCTGAAATGGGCGTTTTAGTATGTTGTTGTAGACCCGAAACCAGGTGACCTACCCATGTCCAGGGTGAAGGTGCGGTAAAACGCACTGGAGGCCCGAACCCGTACATGTTGAAAAATGTTGGGATGAGGTGTGGGTAGCGGTGAAATTCCAATCGAACTTGGAGATAGCTGGTTCTCTCCGAAATAGCTTTAGGGCTAGCCTCGGAAGATAGCGTGTTGGAGGTAGAGCACTGTTTTGGTGCGGGGCCCATCTCGGGTTACTAAATTAAGATAAACTCCGAATGCCAATCACGTATGTCCGGGAGTCAGACAGTGAGTGATAAGATCCATTGTCGAAAGGGGAACAGCCCAGATCGTCAGTTAAGGTCCCTAAGTGTGTGTTAAGTGGAAAAGGATGTGAAGTTGCATAGACAACTAGGATGTTGGCTCAGAAGCAGCCACCATTTAAAGAGTGCGTAATAGCTCACTAGTCGAGTGATTCTGCGCCGAAAATGTACCGGGGCTAAACACACCACCGAAACTACGGGTGCCACATTAGTGGCGCGATAGGAGAGCGTTCTAAGGGCAATGAAGTCAGACCGTGAGGACTGGTGGAGCGCTTAGAAGTGAGAATGCCGGTATGAGTAGCGAAAGACAGGTGAGAATCCTGTCCACCGTATGACTAAGGTTTCCTGGGGAAGGCTCGTCCTCCCAGGGTTAGTCGGGACCTAAGGCGAGGCCGAAAGGCGTAGTCGATGGCTAACAGGTTGAGATTCCTGTACCAGGTGAACATGTTTGAACGATGGAGGGACGCAGAAGGCTAACAGAACCCAGCGGCTGGAAATGCTGGGCCAAGCAACAAGTCTTAGTGTGAGTCAAATGCTTGCACTTATACGGACAAGTTGTGATGGGGACCGAAATAAAGTAGGGAAGTCTGTGATGTCACGCTGCCGAGAAAAGCTTCTAGTTAGTGTTTACCTGCCCGTACCGCAAACCGACACAGGTAGTCGAGGAGAGCATCCTAAGGTGAGCGAGTGAACTCTCGTTAAGGAACTCGGCAAAATGACCCCGTAACTTCGGGAGAAGGGGTGCTCAGCGCAAGCTGAGCCGCAGTGAATAGGCCCAGGCGACTGTTTATCAAAAACACAGGTTTCTGCAAAATCGTAAGATGACGTATAGGGGCTGACGCCTGCCCGGTGCTGGAAGGTTAAAAGGAGTGCTTAGCTTCGGCGAAGGTACGAATTGAAGCCCCAGTAAACGGCGGCCGTAACTATAACGGTCCTAAGGTAGCGAAATTCCTTGTCGGGTAAGTTCCGACCCGCACGAAAGGCGTAACGATCTGGGCGCTGTCTCAACGAGAGACTCGGTGAAATTTAAAGACCCGTGAAGATGCGGGTTACCCGCGACAGGACGGAAAGACCCCATGGAGCTTTACTGTAGCTTGATATTGAGTGTTTGTGCAGCTTGTACAGCATAGGTAGGAGCCGTAGAAATCGGGACGCTAGTTTCGATGGAGGCAAACGTGGGATACTACCCTCGTTGTATGAACACTCTAACTCACACCACTAAGCGTGGTGGAAGACAGTGTCTGGCAGGCAGTTTGACTGGGGCGGTCGCCTCCTAAAAGGTAACGGAGGCGCCCAAAGGTTCCCTCAGAATGGTTGGAAATCATTCGCAGAGTGTAAAGGCACAAGGGAGCTTGACTGTGAGACTTACCAGTCGAGCAGGTACGAAAGTAGGGCTTAGTGATCCGGTGGTTCCGCATGGAAGGGCCATCGCTCAACGGACAAAAGCTACCCTGGGGATAACAGGCTTATCTCCCCCAAGAGTCCACATCGACGGGGAGGTTTGGCACCTCGATGTCGGCTCATCGCATCCTGGGGCTGTAGTCGGTCCCAAGGGTTGGGCTGTTCGCCCATTAAAGCGGTACGCGAGCTGGGTTCAGAACGTCGTGAGACAGTTCGGTCCCTATCCGTCGCGGGCGTAGGAAATTTGAGAGGAGCTGCCCTTAGTACGAGAGGACCGGGGTGGACGTACCACTGGTGTATCAGTTGTTCCGCCAGGAGCATCGCTGAGTAGCTATGTACGGATGAGATAAACGCTGAAAGCATCTAAGTGTGAAACTCGCCTCGAGATGAGATTTCCCATTCAGAAATGAAGTAAGACCCCTCAGAGATGATGAGGTAGATAGGCTAGAAGTGGACGTGCGGTGACGCATGGAGCGGACTAGTACTAATGGTTCGAGGACTTAACCAAGTAGCAAGTGGTGTAAGGCAAGAAAAACGCAATTATGATTCAGTTTTGAGGGAACTAAGTTCACTCAATAAAAAACGTGTCGTGATGATGGCACTGAGGTCACACCTGTTCCCATACCGAACACAGTAGTTAAGCTCAGTAGCGCCAAAAGTAGTTGGAGGATCGCCTCCTGCGAGGATAGGACATCGCGATGCAGATGAAAGCAGCTCACATTTTACTGTGAGCTGCTTTTTTATATTAAAAGACAGATAAATGAATGGTTTATGATTTGAAGTTTTGTGAATATAAAATGCGTGACTAGATTTTTGTGTATAAATTTATGGTGTTTAATGGACCCTAGTATAACTGCAATTAGTGTTTTATAAGTGTACTTGTTCATTGACGCTGTATTAAAATTCATGTATATATTTGAATAAATAGCAAATGGCATGTATTTCAATTATAGATTTTAGAAAATGCCACATTACATTCTGTGTTTATTTAAAAATGCATGCTGATTAAATATTGAATAATTTTACGGTGGTTTAGTATTTTCAATACGGATGGGAGATGCTTATGGATTTACAACTAAAGGATAAGGTCGTATTAGTGACCGCTTCTAGTCAGGGATTAGGTTTTGCAAGTGCTAAAAAGTTTTTAGAAGAGGGGGCAAAGGTACTGATTACAAGCCATAATTTAGAACATTTACGCATTGCTTATCAGAAATTGTTGCCAATAACGAAAGCAAGCCATTTGTCGTATGTCGTGGCGGATTTAACTAGTACATCAGATATTGAAAATTTAATAGCCACCACGCATAAAAAATTCGGTTTGATCGATATTGTTATTAATAATACAGGTGGACCAAAAAGTGCGGAATTTGAGGCGCTTAGTGAAGACGACTGGACTGATGCGTATGAACTTATTTTAAGAAGTGCTGTGCAAATGATACGATCAGCATTACCTGATTTAAAAAGGACGCAAGGTGTCATTATTAATAGTGTTTCAGCTTCAACCAGGCAACCATTACCAGGACTTATATTATCAAACACGTTTAGAATGGCTATCCTGGGACTTTCTAAAAGCTTGGCAAATGAATTTGGTCAGTATGGCATTCGAGTAAATACAATTTCACCAGGTCGGATAGCAACTAATCGAGTCCAAAGTTTAGATGAGTTGAATGCAGAAAAAAGTAGGCAGTCAGTTGCATCGATTCGCCAGCAGTCTGAACAAACAATTCCTTTAGGTCGATATGGAGAACCCGCAGAATTCGCAAGTGTCGTGACATTTTTAGCCTCTAATGTCAGTAATTATATTAATGGTAGTAATATTTTGGTAGATGGTGGTCAGATACAAAGTTATTAAGATATAACTTGGTTAAACATTCTTATGTATAATAATATGGTATAAACAATTTTAAGAAAAATAAGTAGAGGTCAAAGATGAGTCACATTGATTTACAAAATGGGATCGACTATCGTAATTTGGGTGCTGATTTTAAGGGCATGACCAATGAACAAATCATGCAAGCATTAGATCAACGGCGTGGAGATATGATAACAGTATTGCAAAATCTGACGCATGACTTTAATAAAGCGACAGCAGTTAGAAATCATAATGCGTTTTCAGGGCGCGAAATTGTCTTTTTAAACCCCGATAATCCAATGGATAGTGATAATCCGGAAGGCGCTAAAAAATGGAATAAAACCGGCGCTGTGGGTGCGCAACATTATGAACATATTAGCCATCATCGTATATTGGACTATCAAAAATTATTTGATCAATGGCATGAAGAAGGTTACACAATATACGCGGTTGATAATACACCCGGTTATGAGTTACATAATGTTTTTCAAGTGAAGTTCCCTAAAAAGAGTGTATTTTTATTTGGTGAGGAACAAATTGGTTTAGCAGATGAGTTGATTCAGGCAGCTGACCAGATGATTTATATTCCGCAGACAGGATCAGTTCGTTCGTTGAATGTTTCAGTTGCACACGGCATCATTGCTGCTTTATACACTGCCCAATATCCTGTACCTGAGGACAAATAAAAAATGCGAAACGCACTAATGCCAGTGCGTTTCGCATTTTTTATTAAGTATTAATATCCTATAGAAGAAGCTCAAATTCTAGGTTATTATATTGGTCACGTTCACGTATTTGATGGTAACCGAACTCTTGCTCTGTACGTTCAAGTAATTCAGTATGCCAAGTGATTTTTTCGGCAAAGTTAGCAAACATATCTTCTTTTAAACGATTGACTAATGAAAGAAACTTTTGTCCTTCTTCAGCAGTCATTGATACATATAGGCGCTCATCATTACCAAATTTTTTTGAAATGCGCTTCAACTTAATGTTCATAACCTGACGAGTATAGGCAGGATTTCTATTTAGGCGAACACTGACATTAATGTGGTTATAGTGTGAATTTCGACTATACTGTAATAACATAGCTAGAAATTTTTCAGGATCTATTTTGTTTGTATTTGTTGACATATGGGCATCCTTAATCTTTAAAAGTTCTTTTCAAATAGTATAACACGTAATAATTTTTATTTTTTAAAACAGTATGAAAAAAACTATTGCGTTCTAATTCATATAGGGGTATTATATAAAAGTTGTCTTTTACAGAGGCTAAGCAACAGATAATAATTTAAGCTATTTTAATATTTACTTATATAAAACGAGTAATATTTTAGCAATAAATTATATTCAATTATTAATAGATTTTCTTTAAGAAACCTATTGACAATTGCGAACTGCTTCTGTAATATAGATTAAGTTGTCAGCGAGACAATAACTGTTGATCATTGAAAACTGAATATCGTTTCGATGAAACAAATGTGTAGGGTCATCAAGTAATTTACTTGATACAAAAACATTTGCGAAGTCAATTCGCTAATAAATTCGTTTAACTTCTGTTAAACAAATAACAACAATTGAGTTATACTCAAACTTTTAAAATGAGAGTTTGATCCTGGCTCAGGATGAACGCTGGCGGCGTGCCTAATACATGCAAGTCGAACGCTTTGTCTTTAATTGATCTGACGAGCTTGCTCTGATGTGATTTTATCTGACAAAGAGTGGCGAACGGGTGAGTAACACGTGGGTAACCTACCTCTTAGCAGGGGATAACATTTGGAAACAAGTGCTAATACCGTATAATACCAACAACCGCATGGTTGTTGGTTGAAAGATGGTTCTGCTATCACTAAGAGATGGACCCGCGGTGCATTAGCTAGTTGGTAAGGTAACGGCTTACCAAGGCAATGATGCATAGCCGAGTTGAGAGACTGATCGGCCACAATGGGACTGAGACACGGCCCATACTCCTACGGGAGGCAGCAGTAGGGAATCTTCCACAATGGGCGCAAGCCTGATGGAGCAACGCCGCGTGTGTGATGAAGGGTTTCGGCTCGTAAAACACTGTTATAAGAGAAGAACGGCACTGAGAGTAACTGTTCAGTGTGTGACGGTATCTTACCAGAAAGGAACGGCTAAATACGTGCCAGCAGCCGCGGTAATACGTATGTTCCAAGCGTTATCCGGATTTATTGGGCGTAAAGCGAGCGCAGACGGTTATTTAAGTCTGAAGTGAAAGCCCTCAGCTCAACTGAGGAATGGCTTTGGAAACTGGATGACTTGAGTGCAGTAGAGGAAAGTGGAACTCCATGTGTAGCGGTGAAATGCGTAGATATATGGAAGAACACCAGTGGCGAAGGCGGCTTTCTGGACTGTAACTGACGTTGAGGCTCGAAAGTGTGGGTAGCAAACAGGATTAGATACCCTGGTAGTCCACACCGTAAACGATGAGTGCTAGATGTTCGAGGGTTTCCGCCCTTGAGTGTCGCAGCTAACGCATTAAGCACTCCGCCTGGGGAGTACGACCGCAAGGTTGAAACTCAAAGGAATTGACGGGGACCCGCACAAGCGGTGGAGCATGTGGTTTAATTCGAAGCAACGCGAAGAACCTTACCAGGTCTTGACATCCCTTGCCAATCCTAGAAATAGGACGTTCCCTTCGGGGACAAGGTGACAGGTGGTGCATGGTTGTCGTCAGCTCGTGTCGTGAGATGTTGGGTTAAGTCCCGCAACGAGCGCAACCCTTATTATTAGTTGCCAGCATTCAGTTGGGCACTCTAGTGAGACTGCCGGTGACAAACCGGAGGAAGGTGGGGATGACGTCAAATCATCATGCCCCTTATGACCTGGGCTACACACGTGCTACAATGGCATATACAACGAGTCGCCAACCCGCGAGGGTGCGCTAATCTCTTAAAGTATGTCTCAGTTCGGATTGTAGGCTGCAACTCGCCTACATGAAGTCGGAATCGCTAGTAATCGCGGATCAGCACGCCGCGGTGAATACGTTCCCGGGTCTTGTACACACCGCCCGTCACACCATGAGAGTTTGTAACACCCAAAGCCGGTGGGGTAACCTTTTAGGAGCCAGCCGTCTAAGGTGGGACAGATGATTAGGGTGAAGTCGTAACAAGGTAGCCGTAGGAGAACCTGCGGCTGGATCACCTCCTTTCTAAGGAAAATCGGAAACCTACACATTCAACGAAACGATATTTAGTTTTGAGTGGTTAACACTCAATTGGAAGTCATAAGATTCGACCTGGGACTGTAGCTCAGCTGGTTAGAGCGCACCCCTGATAAGGGTGAGGTCGGAGGTTCGAGTCCTCTCAGTCCCATAATGGGGAATTAGCTCAGCTGGGAGAGCACCTGCTTTGCAAGCAGGGGGTCATCGGTTCGAACCCGATATTCTCCATAGCAACCATCTGGTTGTTAATTAGTTCTTTGAAAACTGAATCATAATTGTAAATTTTTAAATTCATTATAATTGATCAAATCAATTAAATTGAGCCGAAAAAATACACCGCGTAATTTTTTGAGTTTTTTAAATAAGTTTAAAATCGCTTGTGACCATTGAGTCACAATACTCAAACGAAATCATCAACGAAAGTTGATCGGTTAAGTTATTAAGGGCGCATGGTGAATGCCTTGGCACTAGGAGCCGATGAAGGACGGGACTAACACCGATATGCCTCGGGGAGCTGTAAGTAAGCTGTGATCCGGGGATTTCCGAATGGGGGAACCCAACTTGTGATGCAAGTTATCGTTTAATGAATACATAGTTAGACGAAGGTAGACGTTGTGAACTGAAACATCTCATTAGCAACAGGAGAAGAAAGAAAAATCGATTCCGTCAGTAGCGGCGAGCGAACACGGAGGAGCCCAAACCAGAGTGCTTGCACTCTGGGGTTGTAGGACTACCGTTGTGGAGTTACAAATTTGTTTATTAGCAGAATCAGCTGGGAAGCTGAGCGAAACAGGGTGATAGCCCCGTATGCGAAAGTAAGCAAACTCCCGTGTAGGATCCTGAGTACGGCCGGACACGTGAAATCCGGTCGGAAACTGCGAGGACCATCTCGTAAGGCTAAATACTCCCTAGTGACCGATAGTGAACCAGTACCGTGAGGGAAAGGTGAAAAGCACCCCGGAAGGGGAGTGAAAAAGTTCCTGAAACCATGTGCCTACAACAAGTTAGAGCCCGTTAATGGGTGATAGCGTGCCTTTTGTAGAATGAACCGGCGAGTTACGATACCATGCAAGGTTAAGGTGGAAAGACCGGAGCCGTAGCGAAAGCGAGTCTGAAATGGGCGTTTTAGTATGTTGTTGTAGACCCGAAACCAGGTGACCTACCCATGTCCAGGGTGAAGGTGCGGTAAAACGCACTGGAGGCCCGAACCCGTACATGTTGAAAAATGTTGGGATGAGGTGTGGGTAGCGGTGAAATTCCAATCGAACTTGGAGATAGCTGGTTCTCTCCGAAATAGCTTTAGGGCTAGCCTCGGAAGATAGCGTGTTGGAGGTAGAGCACTGTTTTGGTGCGGGGCCCATCTCGGGTTACTAAATTAAGATAAACTCCGAATGCCAATCACGTATGTCCGGGAGTCAGACAGTGAGTGATAAGATCCATTGTCGAAAGGGGAACAGCCCAGATCGTCAGTTAAGGTCCCTAAGTGTGTGTTAAGTGGAAAAGGATGTGAAGTTGCATAGACAACTAGGATGTTGGCTCAGAAGCAGCCACCATTTAAAGAGTGCGTAATAGCTCACTAGTCGAGTGATTCTGCGCCGAAAATGTACCGGGGCTAAACACACCACCGAAACTACGGGTGCCACATTAGTGGCGCGATAGGAGAGCGTTCTAAGGGCAATGAAGTCAGACCGTGAGGACTGGTGGAGCGCTTAGAAGTGAGAATGCCGGTATGAGTAGCGAAAGACAGGTGAGAATCCTGTCCACCGTATGACTAAGGTTTCCTGGGGAAGGCTCGTCCTCCCAGGGTTAGTCGGGACCTAAGGCGAGGCCGAAAGGCGTAGTCGATGGCTAACAGGTTGAGATTCCTGTACCAGGTGAACATGTTTGAAAGATGGAGGGACGCAGAAGGCTAACAGAACCCAGCGGCTGGAAATGCTGGGCCAAGCAACAAGTCTTAGTGTGAGTCAAATGCTTGCACTTATACGGACAAGTTGTGATGGGGACCGAAATAAAGTAGGGAAGTCTGTGATGTCACGCTGCCGAGAAAAGCTTCTAGTTAGTGTTTACCTGCCCGTACCGCAAACCGACACAGGTAGTCGAGGAGAGCATCCTAAGGTGAGCGAGTGAACTCTCGTTAAGGAACTCGGCAAAATGACCCCGTAACTTCGGGAGAAGGGGTGCTCAGCGCAAGCTGAGCCGCAGTGAATAGGCCCAGGCGACTGTTTATCAAAAACACAGGTTTCTGCAAAATCGTAAGATGACGTATAGGGGCTGACGCCTGCCCGGTGCTGGAAGGTTAAAAGGAGTGCTTAGCTTCGGCGAAGGTACGAATTGAAGCCCCAGTAAACGGCGGCCGTAACTATAACGGTCCTAAGGTAGCGAAATTCCTTGTCGGGTAAGTTCCGACCCGCACGAAAGGCGTAACGATCTGGGCGCTGTCTCAACGAGAGACTCGGTGAAATTTAAAGACCCGTGAAGATGCGGGTTACCCGCGACAGGACGGAAAGACCCCATGGAGCTTTACTGTAGCTTGATATTGAGTGTTTGTGCAGCTTGTACAGCATAGGTAGGAGCCGTAGAAATCGGGACGCTAGTTTCGATGGAGGCAAACGTGGGATACTACCCTCGTTGTATGAACACTCTAACTCACACCACTAAGCGTGGTGGAAGACAGTGTCTGGCAGGCAGTTTGACTGGGGCGGTCGCCTCCTAAAAGGTAACGGAGGCGCCCAAAGGTTCCCTCAGAATGGTTGGAAATCATTCGCAGAGTGTAAAGGCACAAGGGAGCTTGACTGTGAGACTTACCAGTCGAGCAGGTACGAAAGTAGGGCTTAGTGATCCGGTGGTTCCGCATGGAAGGGCCATCGCTCAACGGACAAAAGCTACCCTGGGGATAACAGGCTTATCTCCCCCAAGAGTCCACATCGACGGGGAGGTTTGGCACCTCGATGTCGGCTCATCGCATCCTGGGGCTGTAGTCGGTCCCAAGGGTTGGGCTGTTCGCCCATTAAAGCGGTACGCGAGCTGGGTTCAGAACGTCGTGAGACAGTTCGGTCCCTATCCGTCGCGGGCGTAGGAAATTTGAGAGGAGCTGCCCTTAGTACGAGAGGACCGGGGTGGACGTACCACTGGTGTATCAGTTGTTCCGCCAGGAGCATCGCTGAGTAGCTATGTACGGATGAGATAAACGCTGAAAGCATCTAAGTGTGAAACTCGCCTCGAGATGAGATTTCCCATTCAGAAATGAAGTAAGACCCCTCAGAGATGATGAGGTAGATAGGCTAGAAGTGGACGTGCGGTGACGCATGGAGCGGACTAGTACTAATGGTTCGAGGACTTAACCAAGTAGCAAGTGGTGTAAGGCAAGAAAAACGCAATTATGATTCAGTTTTGAGGGAACTAAGTTCACTCAATAAAAAACGTGTCGTGATGATGGCACTGAGGTCACACCTGTTCCCATACCGAACACAGTAGTTAAGCTCAGTAGCGCCAAAAGTAGTTGGAGGATCGCCTCCTGCGAGGATAGGACATCGGATGCAGATGAAAGCAGCTCACAGTAAAATGTGAGCTGCTTTTTTATACAAAAACTAATTTTCGCCGTCTTTAATTATTGGGTAGGAGAAAATTATGGCAAATAATACCGATGAATCTTTATTATATGGTCGATTGATGGTGTATCATTCAATCGATTGTAGTAAGTTAATTGAAAAGGCTGATGTTGAGCTAGCCATTAAAAATGGATACTGTAGTCGTTGTCAAAATAAAATTTCTTCGAAATGGCAATTACCATTGGGAGGACAATATTGTTGGCACTGTGCAAATATGGGTAGACTCACCACAAATGATTATCTGGTAACAATTAAGGAACCCAATGATTTTATAATGAATGATAATCCATGTACTTGGAAGGGAAAATTAACACCATTACAACAAATAGTGTCTGATGAGCAGATTAAAGCGCTAAGAGATGGAAAATCTCATTTGACTTATGCTGTGACGAGTGCAGGAAAAACAGAAATGCTCTTTCCAATGCTGACCCTGGCAATCAAACAAGGAAAGCGCATTGCAATTGTTGCACCACGAGTTGATGTCATTATTGAATTAAAAATACGAATTCAAGCAGCATTTAATGTTCCTTTTGTCGTGTTGTATGGTGGTACAGATGACGAATATAAATATACACAATTAGTATTAGCGACGACCCATCAATTGATGAAGTTTAAACAGGCATTTGATGTCATTGTACTGGATGAAGCAGATGCTTTTCCTTATTCAGAAAATCAAATGCTCATTAAATCGGTTAATCGAGCACTAAAAAAAACAGGGATTATATTTTATTTGACAGCAACATTAAATGCCTCTTTGAAAAAAATGATTAAGCGGAAACAAGTATTGTTGTCAATGTTACCACTTCGTTTTCATGGTCAGCCACTGCCTAATTTTAGTGTGAAAAGAATTACAAACTGGCGTGAAAAGCTACCTAAGCGAGTAGTTAACCAAATGATAAATTTAAGAGATAAAAAAATAAAGTTTCTTGTTTTTGTGCCTGAAGTCAAAGATATAGCGATTGTTATGACGCAGCTAAAAAGTATGACCACTGAACTAAAAATTTTCGGGACATATGCGGCAGATGAAACTAGATTAGAAAAAGTGCAAGCAATGCGTGAAAATACTATTGATGGACTTATAACAACGACAATTCTAGAGCGGGGAGTTACTTTTTCAGGCATTGATGTACTAATATTAGGGGGTGATGAACCAGTCTTCTCTACAACCACATTGATTCAAATAGCTGGTAGATGTGGGCGCAGTATCGATCGACCTACCGGATTAGTAAGAATTTATGTTCAAGAAAAAACGAAACAATTGGTTGATGCGATATCAGAAATCCATTATTTAAATAGGATAGGGAAAATATTATGAAATGTGAATTATGTCAGTCAAATCTCAATCATCAATGGCGATTACGAGATTTTTACGATTTTTCAGTATACAAACAACCCTTTATTTGTGAAATATGTTATGATAATTTTCAACAAATTGATCCCCAAACTGCTTGTTTAGAATGTCAGGGTGTAACGGTAGGAAAATATTGTGTTGATTGTCAACAATGGTTCAAGCAGGGATTTCCGAAAATACACAATGAATCATTATTCAAATATGATGCACAAATGAAAAGATATTTTAAAGCATATAAATTTGAAGGTGGTTACCATCTTCGTGATATTTTTAAGCAAGCTATCCAGCAAAGGTTAATTAAAGCAAATGTGGATATGATAGTGCCAATTCCCATAACAACTGATACATTCTTAGAACGTCAATTTAATCAAGTTACAGGTTGGTTGGAGGGAATACCATTTAATGAGATATTGATTTGTCGAGAGATAAGAAAGGATAAGCAGTCGCGAAAGACACGATGTGAGAGATTACTTACGAAACAGCCATTCACGTTGTGCCAATCAGATAAAAATTTGGCAAATCAGAAAATTTGTTTAGTGGATGATGTCTATACAACAGGACGTACTTTAAGGCATGCAGCAGAATGCTTAATGGTCGCAGGTGCTTTAGAAGTGACATCATTAACCCTTGCTAGATAGTGATGCTTCATGAATGTTAACGCTTTCTTTTTTTATTATCAATATGTTACAATATACTTACCGATAGGATACAGAAATGAATCTTTAAAGGTATATAAGGTAAAAATTTTGGGGATATTATCTTATAAATTTAGTCAGACAGGAGACAGGATTATGCTAGAATTTAAGGTACGTGGTGAGAACATTGAAATCACTGATGCGATGTCAGAATACATTGAAAAGCGTATTTCT
Source organism: Weissella paramesenteroides (assembly GCF_051903945.1). Classification (GTDB taxonomy): domain Bacteria; phylum Bacillota; class Bacilli; order Lactobacillales; family Lactobacillaceae; genus Weissella; species Weissella paramesenteroides_A. The sequence goes on from NZ_CP192268.1 coordinate 445,851, forward strand.
CGACTTGAGCGTTATTTAAATACTGAAGCTAGTTATATCGCTCGCGTTAATGTACGATCATATAAGGAAGGTACGTTTAAGACAGAGGTAACTATTCAGTTACCATATTTGTTGCTTCGTGCGGAAGATACGCAAACGGATATGTACCAGACAGTTGATTTTGTTTCTGATAAACTAGAACGTCAAATCCGAAAGTATAAGACTAAGGTTAACCGTAAGTCCCGTGAAAAGGGTTATAAGGGATTGGAAAATACTGATTTTATGGCAGTGGATCCAGCAGCAGCTATTGAAGAACCTGAACCAGAAGAGGATGGTTTGGAAATTGTTCGAACAAAGCATGTTGATCTAAAGCCAATGGATGTAGAGGAAGCAGTTCTGCAAATGGAACTTCTAGGACATGAGTTCTTTATTTTCCAAGATGCTGAAACTGATTTACCAGCGGTCGTTTATAAGCGTCGTGATGGTAAGTATGCACTACTTGATACAGTAAATTAATGTCAATATTTAGGTAGGTAAGATTGGGGGGAATATTACTTACTTAATTAAACTAATTTAAAATTTTAAAGACTGGGAATTTTTCCTAGTCTTTTTATCTTTAAAGCATTAAAAATGATTTATAATGATATGAATGTCAATGTAGTACACAAAGGAGAAAGTAATGCCTAAGAAAAAATATATGTCAACACAGCAATATGGTGTGTTATTAAGTGAATTGATTGAAACTATTCAAGAAGCTGGTGATCGTGTAGCACCTTTTTTTGAAAAAATAGATAATGCTCTGAAGGGAAATGAATTAGCTAGTTTATCAACAGATGAATTTGTTGAGATTGCAACTGAGTTTGAGAATGTTGTTGAAATTTATCAAGATGTTTCTAAGCAATTGAATAGCATTACAGCACCTGTTCGACTTATAGGTGCACATCAAATAGTTAAACAAACTTTTACGGATTATACGGTAGCCACTCAAGTCATGGCTGATTCTTTGGATGTGAACACACAACAAGTTAATTTAGCTGAGTTTAGAAAATCGGAAGCTGATCAAGATGTCTTTATGGATAAATTCTTGGCACAAATTCGTCGTGTCTTTACAATGGTCACAGCCTAATGACAAAGGTATCAGAGAAGAATGCAACTTTAGAAATAGATATTGCACAGAGTGTTGGTAAAGAATTAAATTTGCCAACCCATAAAGTAAAAGCTGTCACGAATTTATTAGATGAAGGAAATACAGTACCATTTATTGCTCGATATCGTAAAGAAGCAACAGGCAATCTGGATGAAGTCCAAATACGTGATATTCAATCTATCTCTAAACAATTAACTGAATTACAAGCACGAAAACAAACGGTCTATAAAGCAATTGCTGAGCAAAATATGATGTCATCTAGCATACAACAGGCAATGATTGCGGCTGATACACTTCAAAAGGTAGAAGATATTTATTTGCCTTTTAAGAAGAAACGTCAGACAAAAGCAACCCTTGCTAAGGAAGCTGGGTTGATGCCGTTTGCAAAACTAATACAAACATTGCCATCAGAAGACCTAGATCTGAAAGTTGAAGCAACAAAATATATTAACCCAGAGAAAGCCATTAAAAATATTGCTGATGTTTTCTCAGGCGTTCATGAGATTTTTGCCGAAGTAATCGGTGAAAATGCAGGATTACGAGATTGGGTAAGACAGTTTACGTTAAATAATGGCCATTTTGTTGCTAAATTAAAACGTGGTGCTGATAAAAAAGACCAACAAGGTGTATTTGAGTTGTACTATGATTTTGATAGCTTAGTGAAAAAAATCCAAAATCATCAGATACTAGCAATTAATCGTGGTGAAAAAGAGGGGATATTATCTGGAAATATCATTGCTGATGAAGAAGCAATCAACCGTTATCTGAAATTTCGTCTAGTAGGAAGTAAATCGGGAGCGGCAGTAGATATATTAGTACACGCAGCACAAGATGCATATAAGCGATTCATTGGTCCGGCAATTGCGCGCGAAATCAGAAAAAAATTATTTAATCAGGCAAGTGAGGATGCGATTAAAGTGTTTGGGACAAATCTGTATCATCTATTGATGGCAGCACCCTTACATGGTCAAACCGTTTTAGGATTTGATCCAGGCATTCGAACAGGATCAAAGTTAGCAGTTGTGGACCCAGCAGGGCAATTTTTAGACAAAGCGGTGATCTACCCACATAAGGCGCCTAAATATGATCCAAAGAGTGCGAGAGAAATAATTATTAGCTTGGTTAAAAAGTATCATGTGTCAATAGTTGCTATTGGTAATGGAACAGCTTCTCGTGAATCACAGCAATTTATTGCCAATATTATCAAAGATGACTTACCAAATTTAAGATATGTTGTCGTAAATGAGGCAGGTGCCTCAGTGTACTCGGCGAGTGATGTTGCACGAGAGGAATTTCCAAATTTACCGGTTGAACAGAGGTCAGCTATTTCAATCGCACGAAGGTTACAAGATCCGATGGCAGAGTTAATAAAAATTGACCCGCAAGCAGTAGGAGTTGGTCAATATCAACATGATTTGCCGGAAAAGGAGCTTTCTTTAGAACTTGATAATGTATTAGAAACATCTGTTAATCAGGTTGGGGTGAATTTAAATACGGCGTCGCCTCAATTGCTAACACATATTGCTGGATTAACAGCAACGATTGCGCAAAATATTGTTGCATATCGAAACGAAAATGGGCAGTTTCAAGCACGAACGGAGCTAAAAAAAGTTGCTAAATTAGGTCCAAAAGCCTTTGAACAAGCTGCAGGATTTTTACGTATACCAAAAGGGAACAACCCATTAGATAATACTGATATTCATCCAGAGTCCTATCAAGTAGCTGAGAAGGTATTGCGTAGTGCGGCTGTTGAAAAACTAGGAACTGATGCACGTCATGCGCTGCACAAGTTTGATACACCTGCATTTGCACAACAGTTGTCAATTGGTTATCCAACGTTACATGACATTATTTCTTCACTGATTGAACCTGGTCGTGATTTGCGAGATGATGCACCAATGGCAACATTAAGATCTGATGTGTTGACGTTAGATGATTTAAAAGTGGGGATGCAATTGCAAGGAACTGTGCGTAATGTTGTTGATTTTGGTGCTTTTGTTGATATTGGTGTTCATGAAGATGGATTAGTTCATATTTCTAAATTATCGAACCAACATGTAAAAAATCCACATGCCATTGTTGCTGTTGGCGATATTGTGACGGTTTGGGTAACTGAAATTGACAAGAAGCGTCAACGGATTGGGTTATCAATGATTACGCCAAAATAAAATGATAAGGATCGAGTTAGCATGAATGACCTAGCTGCATACGGTTGTTTGAAATCTTGCATATAATAAGTATATTTGATAATATTAACTGTGTTGATGTTTTCAACATGGTATGCGATCGTGGCGGAATTGGCAGACGCGCAGGACTAAGGATCCTGTGGTAGAAATACCGTGAGGGTTCGACCCCCTCCGTTCGCAAAAAGAAAGGACTAATACAATGGCTGGAAAGCTGTTGTATTAGTCCTTTTTTAAATGTTTTACATCTGAATAGCATTGTATATAAGTATAATCCCACCGATACTAAAAAAGATGAGTCCCCATATAATTTGTGAAATGACACTTTTATCACCAAAATATAGTCGTATCAGTGGTGCTATATGACCAAGAATTGTGATTAATAATCCTAATATAACCAATGCCAATCCAATTAAACCAAGCATATTTTCCTCCAGGATGAATACTAAACAATTTGTGGCAAGTAAAATGATGATGATACATTCACTTTTTGTCTGTTAACTAATGTGGTATTATAGTACCCGAATTGAGATATGCTGTAAATGGGTATATAAGACTCTTTTTTTTATCAATTAGTAAAATAAAATATGACTGGTTTATTTATAAATAAAATGCGATATGAAAATTCTTGACAATTACCTTGTGGAGAGGTATGATATCTCTTGTGGTTGTATTACTACAAACATTTATGGAGATATACCCAAGTCTGGCTGAAGGGAACGGTCTTGAAAACCGTCAGGTCGGGAAACCGGCGCGAGGGTTCGAATCCCCCTATCTCCTTGACATCAATTTAGATGTTCTATTTCATATTATCGCGGGTTGGAGCAGTCTGGTAGCTCGTCGGGCCCATAACCCGAAGGTCGTAGGTTCAAATCCTACACCCGCAATTAATGGAGATGTACCCAAGTCTGGCTGAAGGGAACGGTCTTGAAAACCGTCAGGTCGGGAAACCGGCGCGAGGGTTCGAATCCCTCCATCTCCTTTTTATAAATAACCGTGTCCCGTGGACACGGTTATTTTTGTATCAATATCATTCTGAATATATGAGGGGTTTAAGATATGCCGATACGTCAAATTCGCTATTATCAATATGCAATAGTTATGCTTGTACTTGCAGTACTATCTGCAGTGTTTTTACCAACGTTAGTGGGATTATCCGCATTAATGTCGGTACACATAAAAAATATGACAATGACTATTTTTGGAGTAGCAGCTGTTATGGTGGTCTATATGGATGATCGCATGATTAAGCAGGCTTTATATCAACAAAAACAGTTACTAGTTGTGACGCTTTGGCTACCAATTTTAGGCCAAACCATCTGGTATTTTGCTGTCCTTTGGATTTATCTAACAAACGCGACAGGACATACAGTGATGACGATGACCTTACCGATTCTATTTATTGGTATGGCATTATTGCTCGTTTCAATGGGCTTATTACAAAAGGAAACCTTGTCAATTATATTGAATGCACCAATGAAAAGGACTGCACATCGTTTAAATGTCGCCACGATGTTTTTATCGCTCTATGCTTTATTGTTCTTTGGTTTAACGACTAATTGGATTTATGGTTTAACCACTATGGTTTCCGTTTTGATCATAACAGATGCCAATTGGCCAGCTTTGTGGTCCGGCTGGCATAGGGAACAAAGTTTAGAAAAGTTAGCAACTAATGGTGTGAATTTTAAAAATGCACGTGTTATAGAAAGATTACCTCAAGTGACGACAATTGTTACTGAAAAAAGTGGTATTTTAACTGATAATCGCATTACAGTACATTCTATTTTGTCTTTAGATAAAAGATATAGTGATTTTGATGTTTTAGGAATTGCAACTGGATTATTATCAATGGATGAAACTTCTGCTTTATCAAAGTCGATTTTACAGTATGCCGAGAGTCATGGTGTGTTCCCATCAACAGCTTCTGAACCCGAAATTATAGCAGGTGCGGGGGTAAAAGGCGTTATTTTAAATGAACGTTTTGCCGTTTTGTCAGCAGCAGAGGTTTTATCTGAAGGGTACAGTGTAGATTTAAATGCTTTGGAAACATACAAGATGTTAGGTAATTCAGTAAGCTATGTCGTTGACAGTTTACAAGTTATTGGCGTCATTACTTTTGGTGATACGTTAAATAAGTCATTACTTTCTCTAGATCGTTTCTTCACACAACGCCATTTGGATGTGAAAATTGCTTCAGGTGATACAATTGGGGCAACCATGCAATTGACTAATATTATGACTTCTTTAGATGAAGTGCAGGCTGATTTGCCACCAATGGCGAAAAAAGCACAGCAGGAACAGTGGACATCAAAAGATAATACGATGTTCGTGACTAACCAAGCCAACTTACCGGCTGAAGGGGATACCATTACTGTGGCGGTCAATCGTCCAGATATCAATGCTGATATTCACGTTGCGAGTGTGTCTGACTTAGAAAAATTGTGGGCAACTGCGGACCGTCTTATCCAGATTGATAAGAGAATGTTATCAGTGGCAAGTTTGCCTATCATTATTTGTCTACTATTAGCGGCAGGATTAGGTATCTTTATTTCTCCATGGTTGTATGTCACACCGATTTTTGCTGTAATTATTCGTTGCGTAATGAGTTATATTTTACGTTTACGAGTTAAACATTAATTAAGCAATATAAAAAATGAAATTCCGTTATATTAACATTGTTCTAGTTTCTGATAAACCGAAACAGAATGAAATGTTGATATGACGGTTTTTTGTTACGTACATCGAATGCTAGATTGATTGACTTATTATATAGAAAAGCCTAAAATTAAATATGTGTTATTAAGCGCAAAAAAACACTATTGATTTGACATAAACGTCAATTCTCTAGACAGGAGAAACAAGATGAACATAGTATTGATCATCCTGTTGTTGCTTGTCGCAATCGTAATTAGTATTGGAATTGGTTATACGGTGGCTAAAACAAAAATTAATCATACGCTAACCATTTCACATCAAACTGCTACAGATATAACGAATCAAGCTGCTACTGATGCAGAGCAATTAAAGAAAAATGCTCTTGTTGAAGCGCGAGATGAAAGCCAACGTTACCAACAACGTATCGAAAGTGAATTACAAGAACGTCGTTCTGAAGTAAAAGCACAAGAAGATCGTTTGGTAAGTCGTGAATCTGTATTAGATCGAAAAGATGCTTCTTTACAAAAACGTGAAGAAGTTATTTCGAATAAGGAAACAAAGTTAGATCATCAACGGCAAAGCGTCAATGATAAACAGAAGCGTGCCGAAGAACTGGTAGCTGAGCGTGAAGATAAGTTGATAGAAGTTGCCAACTTATCACGTGAAGATGCTCGTAATCAGATCTTGTCAGAAACTAAAGAATCATTAGTTGCTGAACGTGCTGTGATGATCAAAGATAGTGAGGAACGTGCCACTGCAGAAGCAGACAAGCGTGCAAAGAACCTAGTTGTCAGTGCTATTCAACGTTCTGCAGCTGACATGGTTGCTGAGACTACTGTCTCTGTTGTGACACTTCCTAATGATGATATGAAGGGTCGTATTATCGGTCGAGAAGGTCGTAATATTCGAGCACTTGAGACAGTAACTGGTATTGATTTAATTATTGATGATACACCGGAAGCAGTCGTGCTAAGTGGCTTTGATCCTGTTCGTCGTGAAATCGCTAAAAACACATTGGAAAAGCTAATTGCTGATGGTCGTATTCATCCAGCACGTATCGAAGAAATGGTTGAAAAATCTCGTAAAGAGATGGATGAGCATATTCGAGAAGTGGGTGAACAGACTATTTTCGATTTAGGTATTCATAGCATGCATCCAGACCTGGTTAAAACTGTTGGTCGGATGAATTACCGAACAAGTTATGGACAAAATGTCCTTGTTCATTCAATAGAAGTCGCAAAACTAACTGGCTTGTTGGCAGCTGAGTTAGGGGAGGACGTTACGCTTGCCAAGCGCGCAGGATTATTACACGATATTGGTAAGGCTATTGATCATGAAGTAGACGGTTCTCACGTAGAATTAGGTGTCGAATTGACAACGAAATACAAGGAACGTCCAGTTGTGATTAATTCAATTGCTTCACATCATGGGGATGTTGAACCCGATTCTGTAATTGCTGTTCTAGTTGCTGCTGCTGATTCAATTTCAGCAGCACGACCAGGTGCAAGATCAGAATCATTAGAAAATTACGTTCAACGTTTGCAACAACTTGAAGCCATTGCAAATGAGTTTAACGGTGTTGAAAAGTCATATGCTATTCAAGCCGGCCGAGAAGTTCGTGTTATTGTAGAACCAGCAGCTGTTTCAGATATTGAAGCAACTGTCTTAGCTCGTGATATTAGAAATCAGATTGAAACTGATTTAGATTATCCAGGGCATATTAAAGTAACTGTTATTCGAGAATCGCGTGCGATTGAGTATGCAAAGTAAGAGATAACATTAATAGAAATAAATTAGGGCTAGGATAAAAATTCTAGCTCTTTTTCTTTGCATAAAGAGTTATTTGATAAAGACAAGTTATAAATACACTTAATTCATGACAAACATACAAATAAAATAAAATTAATTTCACCGAAAGGGTTTACAAATTCTTTGGAAACGCTTACAATAATAAATGTGTTAAGGATACGGGGGAACGTATACGAAACTACTGATTAAAATTGTGAAACACTAGCTGGTTGGGGACTACTAGGATGTTATTGTCGCATTTCACTCTTACTGTTCGAATCATCGTTTAATCTCAAGAACTTGCTGAAAACTCTTCTCCTTCAGAAAAAATGAGAACGATAACTTATTTAATAGTTCGAGCAGTAAGAGGGTGATGAGACGACTCTTTATCAACATCAACGCTTTCACAATCAAAAAATATTTTGTGGGTCGTCATCCACACCATGTCGCCTTGCGGATACGCAGAGCGATTTTTTTGTGCAATTTGTTAGAAAATAATTATAAACAAATTATTCGCTTATTTTACGACATCTCGATATACTATAGATATTCCCCGTGGTAGTTAAACTAATGACTATCTAGTGCATTATTTATGTACGGAGCGTCGTAGATATACGACGCTTTTTTATGCGCATGATTAAAAAATGTTGACAAAAATGAAAAATAGATTAAAATTAAATTTATCGATTAAGTAAGGGAGCAAAAATGATGGTACATAAGAAGATGTTAACAGCTGAAACAGTGTATTACTTTTGGTTTTTTAGGTGATTATCCGAAATGACCAAAAGCATTTTTGCTAGGTTTCGGATAGAGAAAATATCCGGAACCAAAACAATACGACTTGATTGCAGTTATTGAGTAGTATTAGGAACTGGGTATTTTTATAAAAAATACCCAGTTTTTTTATTGGGAAAAGCATAAATTGTATATGAAATTAGTTAATGATGAGATGAAAAGGGGAAATCATATGACAGTTCAGAAATTAAACAAAAAAGAATTTGGGTTAGCAATTTTAAATGGCAATGCCAGCGGAATAATTGTGGCATTGATTCCATCAGCAATTATTAGTCAGTTGCTTGCAATTCTGCCACAAACGGATATCGTAAAGACATTGACGATGATGGTAATGTTAGCACAAAGCACTTTACCAATAATTGCCGCCTTTGCAGTGGGCGCATTGCTTAAGTTTGGGACAATTGAAAGTGCTTCAATGGCATTAGCAACTTTTATTGCTTCAGGTGTGGTAACAAGTCATAGTGGGCAGTATGTTATTAGCGGATCTGGCGTGATTTTGAATATTATGTTAACAACATTTATGGCTAGTTTAGTGACTATCGTCTTTCACAAATTACTTGGTCAATTACGAGCAGTATTTGAGCCATTAGCTGTTTTGTTAGTTGGTGGTGGCCTTGGTTTATTGACGTTACCTGTGATGATTGCTATCCAAGATGCGATTGGATCTGTTGTCGCCGCTGCAACCCAAACAGCACCATTAGTAATGGGCATCTTGTTAGGAATTATCTTTGCTGTATTGATTGTTTCACCACTATCTTCCGTTGGTATTGCAACGGCTATTGGATTGACTGGCATCGGAGCCGGAGCTGCTAATACAGGAATTGTAACTGCTTCGTTGGTTTTGGCAATTATGAGTTTGAAAGAAAATTCATGGGGCTTATTCATTGCCCACTTTATGGGTTCACCGAAGATTCAAATGGCTAACATGTTATCTAAACCAAAACTATTTATTCCAGTGATAATTGCATCAGCCATTGCAGGGGGGATCTCAAGCTTGCTGAGTATGTCAGGAACACCATTTTCAGCTGGTTTCGGCCTATCAGGATTTATTGGACCAGTTACAGCACTTAACGAATCAACGGGAAATGGAATTGGGTTACGAGTCGCGATAGCGTTCTTTATTGTGCCAATTGCTATGGCACTGATTATGAAGTACATTTTTATTGATAAATTACAATTAATTGATGCAAAAGACCTGAAACTGCCTGAAGTTTAATTTGTTGTTATAAAATTTACATGCTTATAATTACTTGACAATATAGTAAGAAAGAAATTGGGACAAAAGAAAATGTGCCAATTTTTTTTGCTAAAAATGCCTTAATTATAAACGTGTAATTTTTATAGCGTAAACGTGTTCCAAAAGTCTGAAACCTTGCTGTAACAACAATTAGGTGATTCTGGCTCTTCGCTTTGCTACGGACAAAAATTGCACAAATCACGTGTCACACCGGCTTCAAAAAAACTTATATCTCGCTCTATTTTTTTAATCTACACCAAAAGGTTGACATTTATTTTTTTAAAAATCAAAAAAATAATTTGACAATGCGATATTAGATTGTGTATAGTATTGTCTGTAACATAAATGAAATAATAACTAGGAGATAAAATCATGACTGAACCAGTTCTAATTGCCAATCAGTTAAATAAGACATATCTGAGCACAGCAGGTGTACAACAAGAGGTTTTGAAAAATCTATCATTGTCTGTGGATGAGGGCGAGTTTGTCGCTATTATGGGTCCATCGGGATCTGGAAAATCAACATTGTTGAATATTTTATCAACACTGATGCAACCTTCATCGGGTTCAGTGATGATTAACAACAAGAATATTTTGCAGATGAACGATGATGCAATTGCAAAATTCCGTGGTCAAGATATGGGATTTATTTTTCAAAATTATAATTTAATTGAAAGCTTAACTGTGCAGGAAAATATCAGTTTGCCACTTACACTGCAAAAGGCAAGTCCAAAGGAAATTAAAGCAGCTGTGCAAAAAGTAGCACAACTACTACACATTGAGTCTTATCTAAATAAATATCCAACAGAATTATCAGGTGGTCAACAACAACGAGTGGGTGCCGCACGAGCCTTGGTACACAATCCAACGCTTATTTTTGGCGATGAGCCAACTGGGGCACTAGACTCAGAAAACGCTCGCGAAATGATGAATTATTTAACTCAGATTAATGCTAACGAAGGAATTTCTATTGTCATGGTGACTCATGATGCTTTCTCAGCATCATTTGCATCTCGAATTTTATTCCTAACAGATGGACAGATCACAAAAACAATTACTCGCGATAACCAATCACGAGAAGTGTTCTATCAACAAGTACTGTCTGAGCTGGGAAATTTCAATTAGGAGGATCATATGTTTGGAATTGCTTTAAAATCATTGCGTTCTAAATGGCGTGATTATATTGTTCTGTTTGTTGGGTTGATTATTTCGGCAGCAATTTTTTACATGTTTAGTGCAATGGCCACTAATAAGGCATTTTTAGAGGCTAATGCTATTGTGTCACAAATTACAGTAATATTTGTCATTGGTGAAGTACTGTTAGGTATTATTACGTTTGTTTACCTGAATTTTGCGAATGGGTTTTTGTTAAGAATTCGTCAATCTGAATATGGTTTGATGTCAATGCTTGGAGCGACCAAAAAACAAATTGGTTCTTTGTTGCTAAGAGAAACGTTAAGCATTGGTGTTATAGCAACTATCATCGGGATTCTTATCGGCTTTGGTTTAACGTCATTAAGTAGCCACTACTTAATGAATCTCTTGGGTGTCCAGTTACAACATTGGCAATCTTTTTCAGTAAAATCTATTGTTTCGACATTAGTATTTTTTATTGTATTATTTACGCTAAATGGTTTGTATAATCGTCGTCGGTTACGAAAGCAAGATACGTTAACACTATTATTAGCTAATAAACAGGTTAACCAACCCAAAGAACATAAGGTGCTTGATCCTTTATTTGGTTTAATTGGTCTGGCTTTACTAATTGTGAGTTTTGTCTTGATGCCTAAGATTGCCAAAATTGGTTTATCTGGCTTTGTTGTCATCTTAATTTTAAACGTCTGGGGAACGTATTGGTTTGTTAGTCGAACATTAAAAATGGTAACGAACTGGGTACGTGATTCAAAATATAGTTTACGAGGATTACGTTCATTTATAAACGGACAACTTTCATTTCGATTACCTGATTATCAACGAATACTATCATCTATTGCTGTCATGTTCGCTTTGGCTTTAGGGGCCATGTCAGTCGGTCAAGGATATTATTTGATGTTACCCAGCCAAGCTGAAAAAGGAGATCCACTAACTGCGGCTTATGTGACAAACAAAGTTAGCACGGATAATCTAAAGGGAATTGCGTGGAATCAAGACTATCATTACGTTGTTAAGGGACAAACAATTTACTTTAATGCTGAAGAGTTTAATGACCAAAAATTACCAGCGAAAGTTTGGTCAAAAGATGGTTCAAGCTGGCAAACAAAATGGTTAACAGGAAATCAATTACGTGATGAGCCAGAATCGGATCTAACGTTGACTGCGGTCGCTAATCAAATCTTGAATACGCGTTTTGGGGCGAAAGTGGTTGTTGCAAAAAACGCATCAGATATGCGGGCACATAGTAAGACAACACATATTGTTCGTATGGTTAAAGTGACGGATATGATGGCGAATGAGCAAGCATTAGCGCATAATATGCAATTGCAGGAAAAAATTACAGGCATCAAGCCAGAATTTGCAACTGGATCATATGCAGAATACAGACAATTAAAGGGAATTTTTGGTGGTATTGAGTTCATGGGGAATTTCTTAGGCATTGGCTTTTTGGCAATGTTAGCAGCCACATTAATGTTTAAGACATTATCGGGTGTTGCAGATGATAAGAAACGATATCGTATATTGGCAATGATTGGAACAAGTGAAAAAAAGATTACCAAAACAGTTGCCACTGATTTAGGGATTCTATTTGTTATACCAATGGTAATTGGAATTTTGGACGTCGTATTTGGGTTGCAAATGTTTGCGCCATTAATGGCTGGGACAAGCAATGCATACCTTGGCTTTTTGCCATCCTTAATTGGTATTGGTGGCTTATATATTATTTACTATGGTTTAACAGTTTGGATGTATCGACGATTAATCAAAAAGTAATTCGCCATTTTTTCAAAGAATACGTTATAATAGGAGCATATTCAAAATGTTGTGGAGTTAATAACGAAAGTTAAAGACATCGATGCCACACAAAAAGCGTCTACCTAAACGCGCAAGGTAGGCGCTTTTTATTTTTACTAGCTTAGTTATTTTGTTAAAAATATTAAAAAGCGTAAACGTTTGTGATGCTTTTGTATCAATATTTGTAAACGGTTGCAATTTAAATAACAATCGATTAGAATACCAGTATACTATTAAATTTAGGGGGAATTGCCAAATGGCATTACTTGGTGCAATTGAAGCAGGTGGAACAAAGTTTGTGGTGGCTGTCGCGCCAGTCGAGAATCCGGAAGCTGTGATCGCTCGTGAAAGCTTTCCAACAGAAGATGGTGCGTCGACTATCCAAAAGGTACAAGAATTTTTTGATCAATATGAAGATATTGCAGCAATTGGCATTGCTTCATTTGGACCAATTGATGTCAGACCTGATAGTCAGACCTATGGCTATGTATTAGATACGCCTAAACGAGGTTGGTCAGGTTATAATTTCCTTGGTGCCATGAAAATTTGGCGCGATATACCTTATTATTGGACAACGGATGTTAATGCTGCTGGTTGGGCAGAATATGTGTCAGGATCAGCTGCTGATGTTGATAACATTGTATATCTAACGGTGGGAACTGGTATTGGTGCAGGCATTATTGCAAACGGAGAATTTGTTGGTGGTTACTCACACCCTGAAGCTGGTCACATTATGATGGCTAAACATCCGCAAGATAAATATGAAGGGCATTGTCCTTTCCATGGTGATCGTTGCTTAGAAGGATTGGCGGCTGGACCTGCTATGGAAGAACGATGGGGTGTTTCAGCAAAAGAATTACCAGATGATCATTTAGCATGGCAAATAGAGGCCTTTTATTTGGCACAAGCGGCTGTCACTTATACTGCTACGTTACGACCAGAACGTATCGTCTTTGGTGGTGGAGTGCCACACCGTGATATTTTGTTACCAATGGTACGACAGTCCTTTGCTGAACAATTACATGATTATTTAGCCGTACCAAAATTAGAGGATTATATTGTTTCTGTTGGTAATGGTGATAATGCGGGAATTTATGGGTGCTTCTATCTTGCAAAAGAGTTATTGGTAGATTAAACACGACCACAACTATGATTAGCCTAACTCCAATTTTTGGAAATAAACGTGAGATGCGTTATAATGGTTGAGTTACACAATATCATAGCCAATAAAAAGTGAGAAGTAATATGTTAACCGTTATTAAGCAATATGAGGATAGAGATGTAATTATCTATGATTATTACATTGAAAATCGACAAAATGTTTATGCTGATATGGGTCATATTACTGTTAAATCTATGGGCGGTTTTGCAACATGGCGGGCCGTTAATGATCAAAATGAGAAATATTTAAAACAAGCACTGACAGCCCTGGTGATGAAAAGAAATCAGGATGGTGGTGTCTATCCAGAAATGATAAAAGTGTTGCTTGGGGACAAAAGAGAATCGATGAAGTAGGATGGAAAATTTTACTTAATGACAGGAAGAAGTTGGAACAAGAGGAAATGTTCCAACTTTTTTATGTTAAAAATGGCTTAATTATAAACCTATAAATTTAGCGTGTGCCTTCTTTTTTAACCATCATCCATAACCATTTTCTCTTGACACTATTATATGGTGTATGGCATTCTTAAATTTGGTTACTAAAATCTAAGCATATAGAGGTTAAAAAATGTTTGATATTATTAAAGCAATTATTCTGGGAATAGTTGAAGGGATTACAGAATTCCTACCGATTAGTTCGACTGGTCATTTAATTTTAGCAAATGAATTTATCCAGATGAAACAGTCAACACAGTTTACGGATATGTTCAATGTTGTGATTCAATTGGGTGCGATTTTTGCAGTTGTGGTGATTTACTTCCATAAATTGAATCCATTTTCTCCTAAAAAAAATTCATTGGAAAAACATGATACTTGGATTCTGTGGTTAAAGGTGTTGGTTGCCATTTTGCCATCAGTTGTTCTAGGATTATTGTTCAATGACTGGATGGATGCACATCTGATGAATTGGCAAGTAGTGGCTGCTATGTTACTAATCTATGGAATTTTATTCATTGTTATTGAAAATCGTAATGATCGTCTCACACCACGTTTTACGAATTTAAGTAATTTACCATACCAAACAGCATTTATTATCGGAATGTTCCAGCTCTTGTCATTAGTGCCTGGAACATCAAGATCTGGGGCAACCATTTTGGGAGCCATTTTAATTGGTACGTCTCGTTTTGTTGCAACGGAATTTTCATTTTTCCTTGCGATTCCAACAATGTTTGGTGCATCACTACTAAAAATATTTAAATATTTTAGTCATGGTGGTGTATTCACTGGCACGCAAACAATGGTGTTGTTGACTGGAACAGTTGTTTCATTCATTGTCGCTTATCTATCGATTAGATTCTTGCTTAATTATATTAAAAATAATGACTTTAAAGCGTTTGGTTGGTATCGAATTATCCTGAGTGTTTTGGTAATCGCATATTTTGGCCTTTTTGCAAAATAAAATTAAATATTGATTAGAAAAATGATTGAGTTTATCATTTACTGTGCTATACTTATAGTAAGTCATCAACCTTATTCATATTTTCTACTCTTAAATAGATGATGGATAGTGATTTTGTGTTACCTTGTTGGTACCAAAGTCACTTTTTTATTGATTTTTCAAATTAAAGGTTTCTTTTAGGCTGATTTATATTTTATTTAAGTCGCTGGTCTTATCATAAATATTGTTGATAAGGAAAGCCCATTCCTATCAACAGCCCACACTCATAGAAATTTACCTAACCGTTTAAAGTGATTATACTTTAGACAACCTACTCCTTAATAAAGATCGTTGGTTTTGTTTAACAGCCAACTTGATCCAAAAAGCGTCTATCTTGCCCAGATAGACGCTTTTTGTATTCATAAAAAAATACTAATTTTCTGGCCAACATATTGATTTCACGCCAATGGTTCGTTATTTTAGACGTTAAACAGATATTTATATTCAAAAAGGGGTCGGTATGGGTGATAATTTAAAAGTTAAAAAGTGGGTGCATTGGATTGGGGTTATTTTATTTGTCATCGTTGTTTGTGCAGGTGGCTTTTACGGTCACAAGGTATATCGTGAAAGTCATCCAAAATTATTAACTGAGACACAAATCAAAAATAATCTAGGCATTCATTTAAATAAAAAATTGATTTCGAGTCAAAAAAATTTAGAAAAAAATATACACAAGCGGAGGAAGATCCGAGTTATACAATTGAGCATATGTTTGTAAAGACAAATCCATATAAAACCTCGCCATTAACTGCCCTTGCTATTTTTCATACAGATCAGGCAGCCAAGGTAAGCTATACGGTTGTTGGCAAAACGAATGGGACGTCCATCAGTAATGGTACAACTAAAAATAGTAACACTCACCGCATTAATGTGGTGGGGTTGTATGCTAATATGGCAAATCGAGTAGAATTTACGATAACTTACGCTGATGGACATGTTCAAAAGAAAACGGTAATGATCCAAACACAAGCGTTACCCAAAAGCTTAGCTAGTGTTAATATTCAAGTGAAAATGGCTAATAAGGAGCAAATGGCGATTGGAAAGAACGGATTAACTGCATTTACCCGCACAACAAAGGAACCATTTGCTATTGATGCTGATGGACAGATACGGTGGTATTCAACTGAATATAATCAGCATATTTTTAAAACTTTAAAAAATGGTCATTTGTTGATTTTGAGAAAGCAAAATAATAACCAACTGGTTTATAACGATCTTGTTGAGACAAACTATTTAGGAAAGATTTATCGAAATTACCAATTTAGTAATAAAACATCATCAACTGAAAATTTGAAAGCAAAGCATAAATCAGATGTGGAAACGACTGCTATTCACCATGATGTTATTGAACTACCAAACGGTAATTTATTAGCTACAGTATCTGATGGATCAAAGTTCATTGAGGATACGATGGTTGAAATCAATCGTCAAACAGGTAAAGTGGTACGGGTTATTGATTTGAAACGAATTTTCCCAATGGACATGTATGCACAATATGATGCAACGAAACGTTCTGATGGAAAAATTGATTGGCTACATCAAAACGCAATTAATTATGATAAAAAAGATAACAGTATTATTATTTCTGCACGTCACCAAGATTTAGTAATGAAACTTAATTATGAAACAATGCGTCCGGTCTGGATTTTATCTGGAAAACCGAAAGCAGATTGGCCAAAAAAGTGGCAAAAGCATGTGTTGCGTTATGCTAATGGGACAACTATCAATGGTGGTCAGCATGATGCACGTGTCATTCCTGGTTCACAAAAAGATGGTCAAGAAACTATTTCTATCTATGATAATAATTATGCCGTGTCATATGGTGATAAAAAGACGACCAAGAAATATTCAGCAGGTCGCGAATTAAGAATCAATTTGAAAACAATGACTGCGAAAGAAGTTTGGTCTTATGGACAGGCATTGGGGACGGCTAATTTCACAGATCGCATTGGTTCAAATCGATTGTTGGATAATGGTAATTTCTTAATTGATTTTGGTTACTTAAACGCAAAAAATGGGGATGCTTCTAATATTGTGGAAGTAACTCGTGAAGGTTATCAGGTGTTTAATGTTGAACTTTCTAATTTGCAGTCTAAGGGTTACGTTTATCGTGCTTATCGCATTCATATCTCGTAGCCTATGGGTGTCATATTGCATATTAGGATTGAAAGGGATAAACTTAAGTAATTATGAGAAAAAGGTGGTTAAAAAATGAGTGAAATTACCCAAGAGCAATTAACAGCATTTAAAGAAGCTGTGAATGAAAGCCCCAAGGCCGCAGTTTTACGTGGTGCAGTGACAACTAATGGTATTTTGAAATCAGCGCGTGATAACCAACGTGCTGGTGAATTGACGCCAACATTTAGTGTTGATTTGGAGAGCTCACCAGTTGCTAATCAATTGCAATCGGGACGTTGCTGGATGTTTGCAGCATTGAATACAATGCGCCATGATATGAAGTCAGTCCATGGTTTACCTGGTGATTTCGAGTTATCACAAAGTTACACATTCTTTTGGGATAAGTTGGAGAAGGCTAATTACTTCTACAACAATATTGTGGCAACAGCAGACAAGCCAACTACTGATCGTGAAGTTAGCTTCTTGCTAGCTACGCCACAACAAGATGGTGGGCAGTGGGATATGATTGTTGCAATCATAGAGAAGTATGGTGTTGTGCCACAATCAGCTTTCCCAGAGTCACAAGCATCATCTCATTCTGCTGAATTCAATCGTTTGTTCAATGGTAAGTTACGTAAAGATGCAATTGCGCTACGTCAATTGGTTGCGCAAAATGCTTCAGATGAACAAATTTCTGCTAAGCTTGCAGCATTCAACAAAGAAAACTATCATATGTTATCACTAACCTTTGGAGAGCCACCTTTGACTTTTGACTTTGCATTCCGTGATAAAGATAATGAGTTCCATCGTGAACAAGCAATCACGCCACAGGATTTCTTTAAGAAATATGTTGGTTGGGATTTAAGCAACTACATTTCAATTATTAATGCACCGACGGATGATAAGCCATACAATCAAACTTATGGTGTTAAAATGTTGGGTTCAGTCGTTGGTGGTCGTGATGTTAAGCATTTGAATCTTGACTTAGCAACGTTCAAAGAATTAGCAATCAAGCAACTATCTGCTGGGGAGAACGTTTGGTTTGGTGTTGATATGGGACCAAAGTTAGATCGTGTCGCTGGCTTGATGGATACGGAATTGTATGATGAAGACAGCCTATTTGATATCGATTTCAGCATGACCAAGGCAGAACGCTTGGATTATGGTGACTCATTGATGACGCATGCCATGGTTTTGACTGGTGTTGATCTTGTCGATGGTAAGCCAACAAAGTGGAAGGTTGAGAACTCATGGGGTGATAAGAACGGCCACAAGGGTTACTTTACAATGTCTGACGAGTGGTTTGACCAATTTACTTATCAAGTTGTTATTAAGAAGGAATTCCTTCCTGATGAATTGCGTGATGCTTATGAAAATGGCACACCAAAAGAATTGGCACCATGGGATCCAATGGGTGCATTAGCATAAAAACTATTAAATGACCGAAGTTGTCCAATCAATAATTGGTAATGACTTCGGCTTTTTTGTGACATAGAATTTATGGTATAGTGGTTATCAAAAATAGACAGTGATGGAAAAATTATGTTAAAAGACGATCTGAAGCAAAAGATTATGGCAATTAATGCAACATTGGATATCAAACAATTAAATCCAATTTTGGAACCTGTTTTAATGGCGGGGATGCGTCGGGGATATGAAGCAGCATATTTATTGATTATTGGATTAAGTGAAGGTGTTCAGCCAGATGATCAACCAGCAACTTGGATTGATCAAGTGGAACATACTGCTGATAAGGAATTTGCAAAACTGATTACTAATGTTCATGAAAATGATTCGCAACAAAATGAAGTAGCGACACAAATTAATAGTATGTTAGCAGAAGAATATCATGCAGTCGCTTCGCACCATGATAATCAATTAGTAGTAGAAAGTGTGGTTATGCCTTATTTTAATGGTTGGTTTTTGGGTTATTACCACGCATTGTTAACGTTGGTTGTTGAAAAACAGGCAGCAAAAGATACACAAAGCGAAGGGTTAAAGAAGCAAATTTCTAATCAAGCAATGCAAGCTGTCGAAAATGAGCGAACAAAGTTTCAACATCAGATGTTTTATCAAGATGGTGTTTTAAGGAATATTTTATCTGTTTTAGAACCAAGATAGTACAACAAAAGACACGTTGAAGTCGATTGTCATGATTGTTAGGTCATTGGATCTATTACTGTTAATTGCTATAAAAAGTTGACAAGAAAAATTTTCTGGTGTAAATTGACATCAATAATTAAATTAAAATTAAAAAGCAATGAAGAGAAGCTCATTATTTGTTAGCAATAAGAGAACTGTTGGTCGGTGCGAAACAGGTTGCGATAATTAATGACGATCATCTCTGAGCTATGTCGTTGAAACTTTATTAGACGACATTGGGTGCACCCATTATTGTGTCAGCGTATTACAAATGTTGTACGTGAGAGATAATGCTAGTGATGGCATTATAAATTAAGGTGGTACCACGCATTTAGCGTCCTTTTAACTATTTGATCAGATAGTTAAAAGGACGCTTTTTAATTTGAATGACATTAATTGTATTTTAGGGGGTGAGGACAGATGGAATCGGTGATTCAAAGCGCAAAAGAGAGTCCTAGTCAGATTAGTCTTTTGTTGCAATTAACACAGTATGAACGATTTTCGAGTCATAAACTATTATTTATTTGTCCTCAAGGTACAGACATAAGTGGGAACAAATAAATCAGATTTAATGGAGGGTACACTTATGAATCAGACAATGTCAGAAACACTTACTAAAGGAAATGAATTATCAACAGTTGAAAATGAGTTAGCAGAGAATTTGTTTACCGCATATCAAACACACGACCCCTTACAGCAATCGGCCTATGATGGGAGCGTTACGGATGAAGAAACTGCCTACCGGGTACAACATCGGCTAACTGAATTAAAAAATGAAGCCGTTGGTGGCTACAAGGTATCGCTTACTAGTCAAGAAACTCAGGATATGTTTGACTCAGATTCACCACTTTATGGTGCCCAAGTTAAAAGTCACTTTGTTTCATCGCCTACAACATTATATCGAAGCGACTTAATGGAACCGTTAGCAGAGGTAGAGATGTTATTTACAGCCAAAGAAAACCTTAGCAGCACAGATTCCTTAGTAGATTTACTTCACAAGACAAAAGTTGCGCCGGCTGTTGAAGTACCCGATTCGCGTTTTAGTGATTGGTTTCCAAGTCTGTCAAAATATATGGTAATGTCAGATGCAGCTGTTGGTGGTTATGTTGTTTATGGGAACGAGGTGGATACAGATAAACTTTTCACTGATGTTGATGAGTTGGCCAATGTCACATGTGAGTTATTCCATGATGGTAAAAAACTAAAGAATGGCAGTTCGTCTGAAGTTTTGGGAAATCCACTGCATTCACTCCATTGGTTAGTCGAAAAACTTGAACAACAAGGAACGCCATTAAAAGCTGGTCAACGCGTTTCAAGTGGTACATTCTTATTACCGGAATCATTAGGAAATGGTAGTTGGAAGGCAACTTTCGATAAGGGGCTAGGTGCGGTATTCTTTGATGTTGTTGATTAAAGTAGCATTGGTAGGTAGCAAATATTTAAATTTGGCGATGAGCCGTTCGTAAATTTTAACCTGAATGAGTTGGGATATATTTATATCCTGGCTTTTTTGATGTAATTATTGGTTGCTTTATAGAATGTTTGGCGGTACTATACGGGGGTATTAATTAGAATTTCAAAAATTTTTGATCCAATTTGGAGGCAAATTAATAATGCTCAAGCAATTTGAACGTGTTTCATTTGCAGGAATGCTAGTTACGTTAGGAATTGTATATGGTGATATCGGAACGTCACCATTATATGTCATGAACGCCATAGTTGGTGATGCTGGTAAAATGGGTCATACGTCACCAGACTATATTATTGGTGCCATTTCGTTGATTTTTTGGACGCTTATGATTATTACGACGTTAAAATATGTGATAATTGCAATGCAAGCCGATAACAATCATGAAGGTGGTATATTTTCACTTTATGCATTGGTAAGAGCAAAAGCAAAATGGCTCATTTTTCCAGCGTTAATTGGTGGTGCCGCTATTTTAGCCGATGGTACGCTAACACCAGCAGTGACCGTTACTTCAGCGATTGAAGGATTGCGTGGACAACATCTTGGATCAATATCATTTGGTAATGCGCAAAGTGATGTCTTGTTAATTACAACGGTGGTATTATTGCTGCTATTTGTCATTCAGCGTTTTGGTACAAGTACGATCGGAAAAGCTTTTGGACCAGTAATGATATTATGGTTTGGCTTTTTAGCAATTTTTGGCATTGTCAACGTATTAGGATACCCATCAATTTTAAAAGCACTGTCGCCGTACTATGCCATTACACTCTTATTTAGTCCAGTCAATAAAGTTGGTATTTTCATTCTGGGAAGTGTTTTTCTGGCAACAACTGGTGCTGAAGCATTGTATTCTGATATGGGGCATGTTGGTAAGAAAAATATTTATGCAACTTGGCCATTAGTCTATGGTGCATTGATTTTGAATTACTTAGGTCAGGGCGCTTGGATTATTAATCATGCACATGATCAGGGGTACGCAAATCTGTCAAATATCAATCCGTTTTATGAAATGTTACCTGGTAATTGGCGAATTTTAGGCATAGTGCTTGCCACTTTGGCTGCTGTTATTGCTTCGCAGGCGTTAATTACTGGTTCCTTTACATTAGTTTCTGAAGCAATGGGATTAAAATTACTACCACGTTTGTTGGTTAAGCATCCTAGTGATGTTAAAAATCAAATCTATATTGCTAATGTGAATTGGATTTTATGTATTATTACTCTAGGCATTGTTTGGTACTTTGGTAACTCGCAAAAGATGGAAGCAGCATATGGCCTGGCAATTACTGTTACTATGTTAATGACAACCGTACTACTCTTTGAATTTTTGAAGAGTCGTCTTAATCGAGTTAGCGCATTTTGTATTGCGTTCTTTTTTGGGACGATTGAAACTTTATTTTTGATAGCTAGTCTAGTTAAATTTATTCACGGTGGTTATATTACAGTATTACTGATGTTACTTATTTTGTATGTGATGTGGGTTTGGTACTTTGGTAATAAGAAAAGAGAGCATTATGAAGTAGCAAGTGAATATGTGTCTTTACTTGATTACCGTGATCAACTGTCAAAGTTAAGTGACGATGAGACAGAACCGTTTTTTACCACAAATTTGGTTTACATGACTAAAATTAAAAGTGATTATCGAATCAAGCGTAGTGCAATGTATTCTATTTTGGATCGGCAACCAAAACGAGCTAAAGTATACTGGTTTGTCACAGTAAATGAGACAGACGAACCATATGAAAGTAGCTATACCGTAGATATGTTGGATACGGACAATATTGTTAATGTACAATTATATCTGGGCTTTAAACTATCGCAGGTGGTAAGTGTTTATCTGCATCAAATTGTTGCCAAGTTAGTTGAACAAGGCGTTTTAAAATCACAAGTGCCAAAGTACTCGACTCAGATGGAACGCAAGGTTGGCTCGTTTAAATTTGTCATTATTAAGGAACAACCTGCGGATCTGGTGATTAATGATAAACTGAGTGGGCTAGACAGGCGTTTGATTGCTGGGCGAATCTATCTACAAAAGATTACCGCTTCACCAACCACATGGTATGGCTTGGAATTCAGTAATGTTATTGAAGAAAGCGCACCATTGTTTATTAATTACACAAGTAACCAATATGTTATGCAAAGAAAGATATATCATCGGCAAA
Source organism: Weissella paramesenteroides (assembly GCF_051903945.1). Lineage (GTDB taxonomy): Bacteria > Bacillota > Bacilli > Lactobacillales > Lactobacillaceae > Weissella > Weissella paramesenteroides_A. Next base: position 469,070 of record NZ_CP192268.1, read on the forward strand.
TAAAAAAGTAGCTGTTAATTTGTTAGAAGATGCTATTGTTGTTTCTTTTATATGTGAGTGGGGAACTTTATAAAGCGTCAGTCGCCATTATAAAATGTAGACATAAAAAAACTGCAAGGTGCAAAGACCTTACAGGCGACTGAGTTTGAAAGTGTGTTTTTGGATAGCGCTGATTAGTCTTGATGACTTATCAGCGTTTTTCTATGCCATTTTCCGTTGCCAGAAAATCTTGCAGACCAGTTTTATTTGTCTCTGATAATGATTGTATGTTTATTTGAGAGAGAGGGGTTACACTTGTTTGAGATAGGCGCTTTTCATTTGTCTTAGATAAACCTTTCCAATACATGAGATTGTCCTTTCTAAAGTAGTGAGTACGATAGTGTACGCAATAATATTTCTGAGATGGCGGAGTTAACTGGCCCAAGTAATTGTATGATCAGTTTTTAATCTGCCCATTTTCAAGTTCTTTATACAACATGATAACACGCAAAATGCTGTTTGCGTGTTAAGGAGCAAAGCAGATAAAGAATAATCAAATTATTACTGGAAATTAATCAAATGAACTATTAAAAGTAGGGGCTAATTTTTTTATTATAAATATGAGTCATTGTTAGGATCTTGTCATTCAGCTCTGGACAACGTATGTTATAATCTACATATGTTGATAATGACATGCGAATGATGAGGAGACAGGCTTATAAATTTAGGAGTATTAGTTGTTACTTTTTTAGGTGTTAATTTTGACTTTTTCTTTATGTTATTATTCTTGTTAAAAAAATATCGAATATCGCAAGTTATCTTGGGATACTTGATTGGTGTTATTATATTGTTAACAGCTAGTTATTCGATTGGTGCAGTATTGGCATCATTCTTACCAGAATGGCTATTAGGATTATTGGGAATATTACCCATTTATATGGCTATCCATGATAATGACGAAGAACAGGATAATAACAGTAAGCAGTCGCCAATCGTGACGGTATTACTGACATACTTATCGGTCTGTTCAGGTTGTGTCTTAGCTATCTTTTTACCTGTTATGATAGGCAAGAGCTTTAATAACTTTTTAATCGCACTGCTTATCATTGCATTGTTAACAATTATTGTTGTATTCATTGTTAAATGGGTGGCAGATATGAAAATTGTTACTGAACTAATGGATTGTTACGGTGAGATGCTAATGAAAATTTGCTATATTCTAATTGGATTTTACGTATTTTGGGATAGTGGGTTGATTAGTCATTTAATGGCATTGTTTTAGTTGTTAGAAAGAGAGTAGTGGCATGATTGATGAAGAACATTTAAATGAAATGAACAAGGTCATGAAGTTATTAAGTAACCCTGTTAGAGTGCAAATGTTGTATGTATTAGAAAATAAAAGCATGAGTGTTAATGAATTAAGTGAAAAACTATCAGTGGAGCAGTCGGTTATTTCTCATAACTTAGCGCTATTGCGTGAGCATCAGCTAGTAATGGCTGAACGACAAGGAAAATACAACTACTATCAATTGAATGATCCACATATTTTAGACGTGATCAATGAAACACTTGAGCACGTTGACCATGTCATACGTGGTAAGCAACATGGAGAATAAACAAGCGTAAGCATCTATAAGTAAATGTAAATTCATTGTAACTAGCGGTCTTTTTTGTGTTCGGTCTATTAAATTTTTATTTAAGGCAACCACAACATATCAACATATATAGGGGATAGGGATGCAACTCCCCTCGGATCCATTCAATGTCAGCTGGTTAAATAATATAAAATTTACATGATAAAAATCAATTTTTGATATAATTCAGACTCTTCTGGAGCTTTTGTTGACAGTATTTGATATTGTTGATGAAGGCTTTTTTATGCTATTGGATGCGCTCACAGAAGCCGTTTTGAGCCATTTTTCTAATATTATTAAATAAGGATGGGGGTCTTTTACTGGATTAAAACAGTACAGAATTGACATTTAGCATTAATCGCTCACAGAGCTTGCAATGGTTAGAAATTGAACTAAGGACAGGGTGAGGCAAACAGTTGGTTAATCAAGGACTTATGATGTTTGCGAATATTTTCATATAACATCTATGATTTTCGAGTAAGTACCGAGGCAAAATAAAAACGCCATTCAATTGAATGAACAGCGACATATTACACGATGGGTAGTCCCGTATTATTTAATTTTTCAAGTACACTAGCTGGCATACTTGATGTTGTTATATCAGTCAAAACGTTGATATAAAAGCATTTGTAAACCTTACTATGGAGCCGAGGGGAGTTGAACCCCTGTCCTAACATCTTGCAACTGACACCTCTACGTTCATAGCAAAACGATTTAAGTCTCACTTATCGCACGCCGTTTTGCCAAGCGATCGAATAAGCCAGTCTGATTATCCTCTTCTAAACTCCCGCAGACGGAGAGCGTTTAGCGCAGGTTACTCGATTTGAGACTTACGATAGCACGTAACTAATACTAAAGTAAGCAACGCCAGCTGGTTTTTAGGCAGCTAATGCGTAGTTATTGTTTGAATTTTTTGCAGTTAATTCTACTGAGTGGATTATAGGGCCACAACCCCTAAACGCAGTACCAGCCCAAACAATGCTAGTCGATTCCGTAACGACCCCGTTAATAGTTATTAGTATACCAAGCTTTTTGTAGCAGTACAAATACGATACGTCAGATACTCTAAATAAATATTCGCATTTAATGAGTTGAAAATATTGTTTAATATTTTTAGTTCGTGTATAATCTATTACTGGTGGTTAAAATAATAAATAAAATTTAAAAACACGAACATTCATGCTTAGGAGTTTATAATATGGAATTTACGACCGTTTTTGACTATGAGGATATTCAACTAATACCAAACAAATGTATTATTAATAGTCGTTCAGAGGCTGATACATCAGTAAAGTTAGGAAATCACACGTTTAAAATCCCCGTCGTGCCGGCAAATATGCAAACAGTAATTGATGATGCATTGGCAATGAAATTGGCTAAATCAGGTTATTTTTATGTCATGCATCGCTTTAATCCAGAAACACGTTTGGATTTCGTGCGAACTTTTCATGAAGAAGGTCAGATTGCTTCAATTTCTGTTGGTGTCAAGCAAGAAGAATATGATTTTATTGATCAGTTGAAAGCTGCAGATTTAGTACCAGAGTATATTACAATTGATATTGCCCATGGTCACTCAGATTCAGTTATTGAAATGATTAAGTACATCAAGAAAAATTTGCCAGAATCATTTGTTATTGCTGGAAACGTTGCCACACCTGAAGCAGTTCGTGATCTAGAAAATGCTGGGGCAGATGCAACGAAAGTTGGGGTTGGACCTGGAAAAGCCTGCATTACCAAATTAAAGACAGGATTTGGCACTGGTGGCTGGCAACTGGCAGCTTTGCGTCTGTGTGCTAAGGCTGCAAAGAAGCCAATTATTGCCGATGGTGGAATTCGTTATAATGGTGATATTGCAAAGTCAGTTCGTTTTGGTGCCACAATGGTAATGATTGGTTCACTATTCGCTGGCCATGCTGAAACACCAGGTGACATTGTCGAGTTGGATGGTGCGAAGTATAAAACTTATTTTGGTTCTGCTTCTCAATATCAAAAGGGTGAATATAAGAACGTCGAAGGTAAGAAGTTACTAGTACCTTATCGTGGCTTGATTCAGGATACTTTGAATGAGATGGAACAAGATCTGCAATCATCTATTTCATACGCTGGCGGACGCCAATTGCGTGATCTAAGATATGTTGACTATGTTATTGTTAAAAATTCAATTGTGAATGGTGATTCATACTAAAAATCGTTGGACAATCGTGAGGAGTTGGGACAAAAGGAACTGTTCCAACTTTTTTAGTCAAAAATATATTAGTTATAAGTCTGTAAGTTTTATAGCATAAACGCGTTATATTGAGGCTTCAAAACGACTTTTGTCTCACTTTCTCTTTTTTGAATCTTGTGAATTTGCGAAGAAGTTTGTCTTTTAGTTTTATGAAGCTAATAAATTAGGTATGATAATGTTATAGAAAAATTGAAGGGAGTCTTGTATGAAGCTTTTACAAAAATGGTTGATCAATAACTTTGATTGGCAAGCACTTGGACTCGCTTTGTTGATTATTATCTTGACAATTATTGTAACTAAAGGAATTGTTGGCGTCATCTTCTATCAAATTGAAAAAAGATTGACTAAGCGATTTGCAATTTGGCGAGATGTTCTTGTCGCTTTTGAAAAACCTGTAAAAATTGCGGTTTTATTTGCCGGATTCGTTTGGGCTTTACATACTGCTCGAGCACCACATTTAATTCTTCAGTACGTCGACGCAATTAATAAATCGGTTTTGATGTTTAGTGTGGGATATGGGTTATACTCACTAATGTCATCTCTAACTGACCTGTTCCAATATTTTGGTGCTAAAATTCATGTTGAAGTTGATTCGATTGTGATGCCATTCTTAAAGCGAACATTACAATTTGTTGTGATGGCATTAACGGTTACAATGATTTTGTCTGATTGGGGTATTAACGTTAATGGTGTGTTTGCCGGATTAGGTTTGGCAGGCTTGGCTGTTTCAATGGCAGCCCAGGACCCAATTAAAAATTTGCTGGGTGGTATTATCATTATTACCGAAAAGCCGTTTCAAATTGGTGACAATATTGAATCACCATCCGTTGCAGGAATTGCAGAAGATATTACTTTTCGTTCAACTTTAGTGCGTACCTTAGATGGCGCATTGGTGGTTGTGCCAAATGCAACCCTTTCAAACGAACCAATTACCAATTGGTCACGAGTAGAAATACGTAAAATTCCATTAGTTTTTTATCTATCTTTGAAAACAGATACCAAAGAATTGATTGCTGTTTCAGAAGAAACAATGAGAAAGTTATTATTGGATGATCGTTTTGAAGAAGGCACAGCTAAGGCGTTTATTAATCAGGTAACACCTTATGGATATGAATTTAATGTTAATGTATTTTTGAAAATGCTGCCAGATACTGATTTCCCGGGAGCACGAGCTGATGTTAATATGATTGTATTACGAATCCTTGCAGAACATAATATACAGTTATCAGTTGATACAAAACAAATGCCACAGCAATGATTGACTTCAAATTCAGAAAACGGTATAGTTTAACACAATAAAATATTGCTTTTTTAATGGTCAGACGAGAGCTGGCAAAGGAGCGCGTTATAAACGAGATAGTTAATTTAGATCGCGCCATATTTGTGGGGCGATTTTTTTATACCCTTATTAAGGAGAAAGAAATGGCAAAAGAATTTGGGCAGGTGCAGGCGATAAATGAAAATCAGCGAACAATGTCAAACTGGGATATGTTTGCGACATGGATTGGAGCTAATGCGAATAATGGTACCTGGTACATTGGTGGTGTGATTGCAGCCGCAGGTATGTACACGGCATCAACAACATTAATTGTGACAGGTATTATGTCATATCTATTTCTTACGCTAGCTTCCTACATGGGATACAAAACGGGGCTACCGATGATGGCCTTAACAAGAGCATCATTTGGATTAAAAGGGTCGTTTGGCCCATCAGTAATTAACATTGTGCAATTTATCGGGTGGGCAGCAGCCAATACTTTTATTGCTGCAATTTCGATCTCGGTAATTTTTAAGGACTTATTAGGCTGGACAGCTTACGCCAATGGCGGTAAAGCAGGGCTAGTCATCGGAATTATTATTATGTCATTGTTACACTTAGCTTCTATTTCGCTAGGTGAAAAATCTGTACGACTGATTGAGCGAATTGGTATTATTTTGGTCATTATTTTTGTTGTCTGGGAAGCAATTGTTGTTTTTCAAAATGTATCATTAAATCAAATTTTTTCATGGCAACCACCTAAGTCAGTTCGTATTTCGTCAGGGACAGCAATTGATATTCTAGCAGCCTTTAATTTGGCTTGGGTAACGGCGTCATCTGACTTTTCTAGGTTTGCTAAGAAAAATTCTGGGGCAACCGGTTGGTCATTTTTGGGAGCAAATATCGGTTTGTTTGGCTTTGCCTTTATTGGATTGCTAGCAACGATTGGAACTGCTGTGATGAATCACTCATTTGATCCAAATGATTCGGATCCATCAACGATTGCATCTAAATTGGGATTAGGAATTATTGCATTACTTGTCATTATTATTACATCAACGACTGCTAATGCAGTCAATTTAATGGCGGCTGGTTCTGCGTTGACTAATATGTGGCATAAATTAAAATTAACGCCCGCTTTATGGATTGTCACACTTATCGCCACGGCTGTATCGTTCATTCCATTATTGTTTACGACTTTCTTGGATGCTTTCACGGCATTCTTAGACTATATTGGTATGTTTTTAGGTCCTGAAATTGCCGTCTTTTTGGTTGATTATTTTGTGATTCGAAAAGGAAAATATGAGTTGTCAGAATTCACAAAAATAGACGGTAAATATTGGTATCAAGGTGGTTTGAATTGGTTGGCAATTATCTCTTGGGTAATTGGTATCGTGCTATACTTTAGTTTAAAATCAGTTTCATGGTTAAGTGAAACGATTGGTGTAACTTTTGTGGCAATGCTTTTTTCAGGGATAATTTATTATGGGTTAACTCGGCTACTTAGTAGTAAAGAAAAGTAATATTGCCAAATAAAACTTTGCTTTAAGGATTGAATTCAGATGAAATATTTAATTGTCACAGAGAAGCCATCTGCCGCTAAAAATTTTATAAAAGCGTTAGGTGGGAAGTCCGGTCAATATGCTGGCTATGACTATCAGATTGTTAATCTTCATGGTCACATGATGACTTTTAAAGAGCCAGAGGAGATGGTTAATGAAGATTTACGAACGGCTTATAAATCTTGGACGTTAAAGTATTTACCTTGGCAATTAACAGAGATGAATTGGCAGCGCACGTATTTAAAACAGCGTCAACCAAAGACCGGTCGTTTAAAATCAACGAAAACAGAGCTGACAGACTTACAACAAGAAAGTCGAAAAAACTATGATGCCATTGTGATTGCTACGGATACGGATCCATCAGGAGAAGGTGACTTGCTGGCATGGGAGGTCATCGATGCAATTAAGTGGCAGGGAAAAGTACTACGGGCAAATTTTGTCGATGAGGCGCCTAAAAGCATTAGACAAGCAATGGCTAATTTAAGTGACGTTTCGGATAAGACACAACACGGTGCGTACTTAAAAGGGGAAACCCGCAGTCGCTGGGATTTTGCGTCCATGCAACTGACGAGAATTGCAACAACTTCTGCTAAAAAAGCTGGATTTAAAGTTGTAGCGCGTGAAGGGCGTTTGAAATCAGTGATTGTTTGGAAAATTTATGAGCAAATGCAGAAAATTAAGCAGTATGTGAAACAGCCTTTTTATGAGGTTCGCTTCAAGGACCCAGCTGGGCACATATTTAAACGTTCGTTGCCAAAAGATGATCAGGTTGCTTGGCGATATGATAAAGAAGCACTTGCTCAAGTTGAAAAACAAAATTATCAACCTGCAGATGTCATTAACGAAAAGCATACTAAACGGCAACAAGCTCCTGATAAATTATTAGATTTAGCTGGCTTGGCGGCCATTTTGGCGCCACAGGGCTATGACAGTAAAGAGGTGCTGAGAACGTATCAGAAAATGTATGAAGCACAAATCGTTTCGTACCCAAGAACTGATGATAAGTCGGTCACCCCAGAACAATTTGCAGAACTGTTACCAAAGGTTGATCAAATTGCTCATTTAGTTGGAGTTGATAAACAACTTTTGACGCATCGACAACCGCGTACAACACATGTCAAACCACAAGGGTCACATGGGGCTAATCGTCCCGGATTGAATGTACCAACAAGTATGCAAACACTATCAAAATATGGTGTGAGTGCCGCTGCAATTTATGAAATTTTAGCTAAAAATTATTTGGCGATGTTGGCCGAGGATTATATTTATGATCACGTAACAGCAGAATTGAAGCAATATCCTAGCTTTAAAACAGCGTTTAATATACCAATCGCCAAAAATTATAAACTTGTTTATGATGCACAGCAGGCTTTACAAGATAATCAAGTTGATGAGGAGCAAAGTGATGCAATAGTCGGACCTAAAGCAGATCCGTACATCTATGAGGGCACTAATAAAAAACCGAGTTATCCCACAACAAAATGGTTGATGGCTTTCTTGGAAAAAAATAATGTAGGAACTGGTGCGACACGTGTTTCAACTTTGTCGGAGATGAGCCAGGGAACTCGTAAAATGATGACTGAGAAAAAGGGGCGTTTAACGCTTACTGAAACCGGCAACGTTTCAGCCATTATGGTTGCGGGAACGTGGATTGCATCTCCTAAAATTACCAAAAGATTATTTGAAATAATGAACGAAGTCGGTGAATTTAAGGTGACGATGGCAAAGGCGCTTGATTCAGTGACCCAAGTTGTTCAGCATGACATGCCAATCATGGTTGAAAATTCTCAGAAATTGGTCGTTGAATTAGGAAAACCAAAAATTAAAAATGCGAGAACAACAAAGAAAAGCTCTGAAAAAATTAAGGGACAGTTTAACGGTCAAGAAATTAGTTTTGCAAAAACGTGGAGTGACCATACTTTTTCGGATGAAGAATTGCAACACTTGCTTAATGGGGATGAAATTAGTTTTGAGGCGAAAACAAAACGAGGAAAAAATTATACGGCAACCGGTTATTTAGCAAAACAAACATATAAAGGGCATCCATATTATGGTTTTAAACTAAAGCCAAGAAAAAAATAAAGGGTAAATACTAAGGAGATTAGGTATGTTAATTAAACAAGTTGTGATTGAAAATGCTGAAAAATTGCAGGATGTGCGGATCATAGATGGAAAATTTGCTGCAATTGATGATTTATTAACACCAATTGCGGGTGAACAAGTTATCGATGCAACAGGAAAATTAATGATACCACCCTTTGTTGATCCGCATGTTCATCTAGATTCAACAATGACTGCTGGACAACCTGAGTGGAACGAGAGCGGAACTTTGTTTGATGGTATTCGAATTTGGGGTGAACGTAAGCAGACCTTATCTCATGAGGATGTTAAGCAGCGAGCCATTGCGGCCTTGAAAATTCAAGCTATGCACGGACTACAGTTTGTCCGATCACATGTTGATGTGACTGACCCAAATTTAGTGGCATTAAAGGCATTGCTAGAAGTGCGTGAAGAAGTTAAGCCTTGGATGACCCTACAATTAGTTGCTTTCCCACAAGAGGGGATTTTATCTTTTCCTAATGGTAGGGAATTGATGACCAAGGCGGCTGAAATGGGAGTAGATGCAATTGGTGCGATTCCTCATTTTGAATTTACTCGTGAATACTCAGTGGACTCATTGCATTTTGCATTTGATTTAGCCCAAAAATATCACTTGTTGATTGATGCGCATACAGACGAAATTGATGATCCAGCATCACGAGGATTAGAAACATTGGCCATGCTAGCATTAGAGACAGGATTGAAGGAGCGAGTAACCGCATCACATACGACAGCAATGGGGTCTTACAATGATGCGTACGTTTCTAAACTCATGCGACTATTGAAAATGGCTGATATTAATTTTGTTGCTAATCCATTAATTAATATGTATCTAGGTGGACGCTTTGACACATATCCAAAGCGTCGTGGGTTAACACGTGTTAAAGAATTAGATGCCGAGGGATTGAATGTTGCCTTTGGAGAAGATGATATAAAGGATCCTTGGTATCCAATGGGAAATGGCAATATGATGGATGTCTTACATATGGGACTGCATGCAACACAGATAATGGGCTATACAGAAATCATGAACTCATATCGTTTTATTACTAGTCAAGGTGCGCGGACGATGCAGGTTGCGGAGAACTATGGTATTGAGGTGGGGAAGCCAGCAAACCTCTTAATTTTTAATGCTGCTAATTGGTATGACGCTTTGAATGAGCGAGCAGAATTATTATATTCTGTTCATGAAGGACATGTTCTAGTGGAGACAAAGCCAGCGGATGTGCATGTACATTTACCAAAATAAGGCTAAATTATTTTTAATAGGTTAAGGGGCTGACAGCTGACTTTGTATAAAGTTGGCGACAGCCCTTTTTCCTTACATTAGTAGCACTTTAGGCGGAAAATGTTTGGTGAGTGTTGCAGTGATGAAATAACGACTTAAAAAGTTTTAAGAAGCATCGTTGTATAATAGAAATTAAAGATTTATGGAACAAAAAAAGTGCTGATGGTGGATATAGGTAAAAATATGAAATTGCTAATGATAGAAGATAATACATCCGTGTCAGAAATGATGGGGATGTTTTATAAGAAAGAAAAATGGGATGTCACCAATGCCTACGATGGTGAAGAAGGACTTAAGTTATTTAACGAGAACGCACAGGCATGGGATGCTGTTATCTTGGACTTGAATCTTCCAAAAGTTGATGGGATGCAAGTTGCTATGAAAATTAGAGAAGTGTCTGCAGAAGTGCCTTTAATTATGCTAACAGCACGAGATTCAGATTCAGATCAGGTACTTGGTTTTGATGTTGGTGCGGATGATTATGTTACGAAACCATTTAGTCCAATTACATTGATTGCACGGATCAAAGCTATTCATCGCCGGGCGATGATGCAACCTGTCAGTCACGAAGAAGACGTGATTGATGATTTTGATGTGCAAACACGAACATTTAAATTGAATTCAAGAACACGTGAAGCATATTTAAATGATGTGTTAATTCCGGATTTAACACCAAAAGAGTTTGACTTATTACGCGTACTTTCAAAAAAGCAACGTCAGGTGTTTTCACGTGATCAACTATTACAATTAGTATGGGATTATGAGTATTTTGGGGATGAACGTACTGTAGATGCTCATGTGAAGAAGTTACGTCAAAAAATTGAAAAAGTTGGTCCTCAAGTTATCCAAACGGTTTGGGGTGTGGGGTACAAATTCGATGATTCAAATGTACCTGAAACACCAATGAAATAACGATTAGAGATGAGCAAATGAAAAAAGGGCGCATTGAAAAATTGTTAATTGTATTAATTTTGATGTTTATATTGACGACCTTGCTTATATTGTTCCATTTGAATGATTTGGTCATTATTCTAGTATTAACTCTGATAACACTGATTGGTGTTTATGGTCTAATCTTACTTAAGAAACAGGTTAGTTTAGTAGAAAAGCAACAGCATGAGTTAAAGTTTTTAAAAAACAAAATTGTTGCGCAACGTGATGAAGAAGCGGCAATGTTGTCAAATGCTTCACATGAGATGCGGACACCGCTTACAACGATTGCGGGCATTGCTGAAGGCTTGCAGTATGGCGTTATTAGTCCTGATGAACAACAACATTCTTATGATTTAATCAAAGAAGAAGCGGATCGATTGACAAGGTTAATTAAATCAACGCTTTCATATGAGCGATTGCGACAACAACAACTAGATAACCAACCTGAACAATTTAGTGTTGTTTCAGTTATTCGCCGTCAAATTGAACAATTGACTAAACAAGCTGAGTCAGTTGGTAATGAGATTCAAGATTTGACCGTACAAGACGTTATCGTTTATGCAGATTCAGATCAAGTCGCACAAATTTTAACGAATATCTTAGCAAATGCCATCCAGTTTACAACAAATGGCATCATTACAGTTGCAGTTGATGAGATAGGTGGACAAGCGCATATTGTCATTTCGGACACCGGGATAGGTATGACTGAAGACCAGTTAAGTAAAATTTGGCAGCGATACTATAAGGCTGATCCATCACGTACGAAACGTGGTGAATCTGGATTGGGGATGGCAATTGTCAAACAACTAGTTGGTGCTAATCATGGTGAGATAAAAGTGTCATCGAAGTTAGGAATTGGCACGACTTTTGAAATTCTATTACCATCAAAAATTAATTAATAACTCATTTTGCATGTTATTCAAAAAAATATTATAAAAATGATAACGGATACATTGTTTTTGAAGATTTACTATGTTATCGTTCAATGTTGTGAATATTTTTTGAATTATTGTGAAGGAGATATTATGTCAATTTTAATTGCACTGATTCCGGCGTTGGCATGGGGATCAGTTGGCTTAGTTACCACAAAAATGGGTGGTACGGCTGCTCAAGGGACATTAGGAATGACTTTTGGATCATTAGTCTTTGGCCTATTGACGCTATGTGTTTTTGTTATTCCAAATTCCGGCATGTCGTTTGCTTTTAATCCACGTATTTGGTTAGTTGGTTTCATTTCTGGAATTTTTTGGGCGGTTGGAACTGCAGGTCAATTCGTTGGTTATAAAAAATTAGGCGTTTCGATTGGACAACCCTTGTCAACTGCAGGTCAGATTATTGGTAATGCATTATTGGCCGCTATTGTGTTGGGAGAGTGGCAAACTGGACATATGTGGTTGTTTGGAACAATCGCAATTATTGCCGTTGGTTTGGGTGCTGTTTTGACGGCATTACCGGATTCGGCACAATCAGGAACAGAGTCTGCTAATCATGAGGCGAAAAGTGGTGCGATTGCTATCCTAATTTCAACATTGGGATATATGTTGTATTTTATTTTTCCTAACTTGCTTAATAAAGTTGGGTATATTACTGATCATGTACATAATCAAAATAAAGGTTTGGATTACATGACGGCAATTGTTGGTCCGCAATCAATTGGACAAGTTCTAGGAGCATTAGTGATTGTTATCTTCTTTATGAAAGAGGGTAAGACAATGTTTGAAAAAGGAACTTGGCGCAATATGGTAACTGGGTTGGTTTGGGGACTCGGAAATGTCTTCATGTTTATCTCAGCTGCCAATCCAAATGTCGGTCAAGCAATTGCTGCGACCTTATCACAAACAGGTGTAATTGTGGGAACATTTGGTGCGATTTTCTTGCTAAAAGAGAAGAAAACGCCACGTCAAATGGTGTATATTGCAATTGGATCAATTTTGGTAGTTGTTGGTGCTATTTTAATTGCGAAATTATAATTTCACACGTAAATAAAAAGTTAGTATATTAGTAAATATCTTATATTGAATATTGAATCATTCTGATATTAGTTCTAGAAAGAATTTAAAACAAATTCTTTCTAGAACTTTTTGTTTATTTTATTCTGAGGTTATATTCGTTATGAAAACGGTTTATTTATATCCAGTTGCGTGCAAAATAATGTGTTAAAATACAAGTATATTGGAATTTTATAGATGGATATTTTAGGGGAATTGAAAAGAGGGAACGATAATGACAGTAACTGTTCATGAAATTGGTAAGATGCCAAATGGCGAAATTGCAGAGCAAATTGTGATTGAAAATAAAAACGGTCATAAAATTGGGGTGACAAATTGGGGTGCCACGTGGCAATTCTTTAAAACAAATGATGATCAAGATTTGATGGTTGGCTTACATACGACTGACAAATTATGGGAACAAGCATATTCGGTTGGTGATGTTATTGGTCGTGTTGGAAACCGTATTACAGGTGCCACATTTACGTTGAATGGTAAAACTTATCATTTAAAAGATAACGAATTGGGTAATGCATTGCACGGTGGTAAAGATAATTTTTCAAATCGGATGTGGGATTATACGATTGATCAGGCCACAAATTCAGTAACATTTACCACCACAATGACGGAAGAAATCGATCACTTCCCTGGTACAATGCCAACATCAGTTACTTATACATTTTCAGATGATGATGAAGTGACTTTGACTTTCTCTGCTGAATCAGACGAAGATACTTTATTTAATCCAACTAGCCATGGATACTTCAATCCAGCTGGTATTGACACTGATGCACGCGATTTGAATTTGCAAATTCATTCACAACGCCGTTTGGAATTACGTCCAGAAGATACAACACCAACTGGAAACTTCTTGGATAACGCTAATACACCATTTGATTTTAATGAATCAACTAGAATTGGTGATAATTTGGCTAAGTTAGATGGTCCATATGATGTGAAATTTGATAATGCTTTTGAAATTAATCAAGTTGCTGGCCGTCCAGCTGCGGTGGTATCAGATCCTAAGTCTGGCCGCAGTATTGAGGTTTATTCAGATAGAAATGCGATTATCTTCTTTATTGCAGATCCAGAAGTTGCTTATCATGAAGGTGATCGTGAGTGGTTTGACAAGCATCCATATAATGCAATTGCGTTGGAAGCACAAACTTTGTCAGATGCAATTAATCACGAAGGATTTGGAGATATTGTTTTGCCTGCAGGCAAGAAACAAACTTACCGCACGGTCTATAAGTTCAAGAATTTAGATTAAGCAAAGATATTGTGTAAAAGATTACATGGAAACACTTTCATTTTTTACTAGGAAAAGCTATAATTGGTCTATACCGCATATAAAAAATAGTAATACAACGATATAGAGGAAGAAGGATTTAATTATGACCACATTATCATTTGATACTTCAAAGTTGGCTTCTTTTGTGGGAGAAGAAGAGTTATCAATGATGCAACCGATGGTTAGTGTTGCAGATGAGTTGTTACGTCAGGGAACTGGTGTTGGTGCTGAGTACACAGACTGGTTGCACCTACCAACGGAATATGACAAAGATGAATTTGCTCGAATTCAAGCAGCTGCTAAGAAAATTCAGAGCGATTCAAAAGTGCTTGTTGTTGTTGGAATTGGTGGATCATATTTAGGTGCGCGTGCAGCAAATGATTTCCTTAATGATTATTTTGCTAACTATTATCGTGATGAAGATCGAGACTTCCCACAAGTTTTGTTTGCTGGTAATTCAATTGCGCCAGCTTACTTGAATAGCTTAATCAAGTTAATTGGTGATCGTGATTTCTCTGTTAACATTATTTCAAAGTCTGGTACCACGACAGAACCAGCGATTGCTTTCCGTGTATTTAAACAATTGCTAGAGGACAAGTATGGCGTTGAAGGTGCCCGTGAGCGTATCTATGCAACAACGGATGCTGCCCGTGGATCTTTGAAGACCTTGGCGGATGAAGAAGGTTATGAAGAATTTGTTGTGCCAGATGGTGTTGGTGGTCGCTTTTCAGTACTAACAGCAGTCGGATTGTTGCCAATTGCCGTTGGCGGTGGTGATATTGAACAATTGATGGCCGGAGCAGCAGCTGGCGAAAAGGCATACGCAGATGCTGATTTATCAAAAAACCCAGCTTACCAATATGCAGCCTATCGTAACATTTTGTACCGTAAGGGCTATACAACGGAATTATTGATTAATTACGATCCAACTTTGACGCAATTTGGTGAGTGGTGGAAACAATTGCAAGGAGAATCAGAAGGTAAGGATGGCAAGGGAATCTTCCCTGCATCTGGAAACTTCTCTACTGATTTGCATAGTTTTGGACAATATATTCAAGATGGTCGTCGCAATTTGTTTGAAACGTTGATTCGTGTCACAGAACCAGTCACTGACGTAACCATCCCAACGATGGATGCCGATGATGGCTTGGGTTACTTGCAAGGAAAGCAAATGAGCTACGTTAACCGCACGGCTTCTGAAGGAACCATGCTTGCCCATGTTGATGGTGGCGTGCCTAATATGATTGTTGAGATTGATAAGCAAAATGAATTTGCCTTGGGACAAATGATTTATTTCTTTGAGGTCGCTGTTGGTATTTCAGGTTATTTGAATGGTATTAATCCGTTCAATCAACCAGGAGTCGAGGCATACAAGCGCAATATGTTTGGTTTGCTCGGTAAGCCAGGATACGAAGAACTGACAGAATCATTGCAAGCACGTTTGTAATTCTTGAAAATAGAAGTTTAAAAATCGAAGCAGGGTTGTTTCGATTTTTTTGATTGGCGTGTATTTTTTTTTACCAAGTAAAAAATTAAAAAACATTCTGTTGAAAATATATATAAAGCTGGTTTTTAGCGGAGAAAACTGATAATATAATTCAGAAAGACATAAATTTAGGAGAATTCAATCATGGCAACTATTGGTATGAATGACTTGAAAACTGGTTTAACAATTTTGTATAACCAATCAATCTGGCGCGTTTTGGAATTCCAACACGTTAAGCCAGGTAAAGGTGCAGCCTTTGTGCGTTCAAAGTTGAAGAACTTACGTACAGGTGCAGTAAACGAAGTAACTTTCCGTCCTGGTGATAAGTTTGAAACGGCAAACATTGACCAAACGGATATGCAATATTTGTATGCTGATGGTGATCAACATGTATTCATGGATAATGAAACATATGAACAAATTTCTATTCCAGCAGACAAAATCGCTGATGCATTGAAGTTTTTGCTAGAAAACATGAGCGTTAAGATTACAACTTATAATGGTGAAATCTTAGATGTTGAACTACCTAAGACTGTTGAACTTACAGTTAAGGAAACACAGCCAGGTATCAAGGGTGCAACTGCTAATGGTGGTGGTAAGCCCGCAACGATGGAAACTGGCTTGGTTATCATCGTGCCTGACTTCATTAATGAAGGTGATAAGCTTGTTGTTAATACTGACAATGGTGGATCATATACTTCACGTGCCTAGTCTTTACTAGCAAAATTGGGTATAATTAACTATATCAATTGAGAAAGCGCCGACCGGCAGCCGGCCGGCGCTTTCAAACTATCTTAGGGAGGTTAGTTCCGTATGGCAGAGGAGACAATCGTATTAACACACTCAAGTGAGGCTTCTGGTGAAACATTAGTTAGTATGCGCGTGTTAGAGATTATCGCAGGTTTAGCTGCACAAGAAGTCGAAGGCGTTTCTCGTTTATCTGGTTCATTATCTGAACGTGCACAAGAGGCGTTTGGTCGACGTGTGCATGGTAAGGGTGTCGCATTACAGCAAACTTCAGATGGCTTAACTGTGGACGTATACGTGTACCTTAACTATGGTGTTAGCGTACCGAAAGTATCTCA
Organism: Weissella paramesenteroides; assembly: GCF_051903945.1. Classification (GTDB taxonomy): domain Bacteria; phylum Bacillota; class Bacilli; order Lactobacillales; family Lactobacillaceae; genus Weissella; species Weissella paramesenteroides_A. Next base: position 485,901 of record NZ_CP192268.1, read on the forward strand.
TGCAATTCAGCAACGAGTAACCTCACAGGTTGCAGCAATGACAGAATTACAAGTGAATCTCGTTAATGTTCACGTGCAAGGTGTTGTTTCACAAAAAACCACTAGTTCTGTTGATGTTAACAATTTGTTTGGTGAAGAATCAGACACGGAAGGAACCAAATAATGACCGAACTAAATCGACACCAAATTCGTCAAGCAGCGTTCCAATCACTTTTTGGGTTAGCTTTGAATCCAACAGCAGATGTTGATACGACAATTACCCAAGTTTTAGTAGGCGATCCTGAAATTGCTTGGGAAGATGAAATACCAGCAGATTTAACTTCAGTCGTCTTGGGAGTCGTAGCTAAACAAGATGAGTTGGATTTAATGATTACAGATCATTTATCATCAGGTTGGACATTGGATCGTTTAAATACAACTGATTTAGTTTTGATGCGTTTGGCTTTGTATGAAGCAAAATTTACGGATGTACCGGCTAAAATTGCGGTTAATGAGGCTCTACAATTAGCGCATGATTTTACTGATGATAAGTCGCGTAAATTTATCAACGGTATTCTAAACAAATCCTTGACTTTAAATTAGCCCAGTGTATAATTAGTATTTGTTAGGAAATAAAGTAATGGCATACCCGCTATTCACCTAGTTAAGATTACTTATCAGGTTAATCATTTTATCGTAAAGATGATAGATGGCGGGTTGTCGTGTGTAACGGCAAGCCGCTTTTACTTTATCGCAAGTTTTTTCGGAGGTAAGGATCATAGCAAACGCACGCCAACCACAACAACAAAAAGATTTAATCAATGATCGCATTCGTGCTCGTGAAGTTCGTCTGATTACTGATGACGGTGACCAAGGTGTCATGTCAACAGCAGATGCACAACGCCTTGCTGACGATGCAGATTTGGATTTGGTATTGGTGCAAGCCAACGCAAAACCACCTGTAGCAAAGATTATGAACTATGGTAAGTTCAAATTTGAAGCTCAGAAAAAGCAACGTGAGCAACGAAAGAATCAAAAAGTTGTCAATATTAAAGAAATTCGTCTTAGCCCAACTATTGATGTTAATGACTTTAATACCAAAAAGAACAATGCAATTAAGTTCTTAAATAAGGGTAATAAAGTTAAAGTATCAATTCGTTTCCGCGGACGTGCTATCACACACAAGGAAATTGGGCGTGAAGTAATGAACCGTATGGCAATGGATCTTGAAGAAATCGCAAAGGTGGAATCAAGAGCTAAGATGGAAGGGCGCAGCATGTTTATGGTGCTTGCACCCAAAGAGACTAAGTAATTAAACCAGTTTGGAGGACATATCAATGCCTAAGTATAAGACACACCGCGCTTCAGCAAAGCGTTTCAAGAAGACTGCTAATGGTGGGTTGAAGTCAGCTAACGCCTATACGTCACACCGTTTCCACGGTAAGACTAAGAAGCAACGTCGTCAATTGCGTGGAACTTCAATGATGAACCACACAACTTTGAAGACATATACGCACTTGTTGAGCCGTTAATTATTAATTTTTAATAATTATAACTGGTTCCGAATAAAAAATTAGAAATTACTGGAGGAAATACCCATGCGAGTTAAGGGTGGTAACGTTACGCGTTCACGTCGTAAGAAGATGATCAAGTTGGCCAAGGGTTACCGTGGTCAACGTCATATCAACTACAAAGTTGCTAAGCAACAAGTTTGGAAGTCATGGTTCTATGCATTCCGTGACCGTAAGCAAACAAAGCGCAACTTCCGTAAGTTGTGGATTGCACGTATTAATGCTGGTGCACGTATGAACGGTTTGTCATACTCACGTTTCATGAACGGTTTGTCATTGATGGGTTCAACTTTGAACCGTAAGATGTTGGCAGAACTAGCTGTTTCAGACTTTGAAGCTTTCTCAGCTTTGGTTGAATCAGCAAAGAAGGCTTTGGCTGACAACGGTCAAGTTGTTGCAGAAAAGTCAGCTGCTACTTTGGAAAAGGGTGTTGTTATCAACGCTGCTGCACCAAAAGCTGCATCAAAGTCTGCTTCAAAGCCAACTGATAAGAACACTGTTGCTGAAATTAAGGCATACTTGTCAGAAAACGGTATTGAATTTGCTTCTTCAGCAAAGAAGGCTGACTTGTTGGCATTGGTTTAATGCTTAGTAAGTAATAAAACGCTATGATATTATGAGGCGTACCCCGAAAGTTAAAGTAACTTTCGGGGTTTTTCTTTATGACTAAGATATCAAAACAAACAAAACTTGAGGCAATCCTGGAATATTTTTCAGGGAACAAAAGTAAACAAGAAGTTGCTAAACGTTATGGCATACACTATACGAGTTTCAAGATGCTGTTAGAGGCGTATAAAACACACGGATCTGACGTGTTATTTAATCCTCCAAAACCAACTGGAAAATTTCGAGTTGAATTAGCTTCGTGGGCAATCAGAAATAACGCTTCGAATACTGAAGTTGCAGCTAAATTTGGCTATGTAGGCACCGCTCAAATAGTAAAGTGGAAAGAGATATATTCCAAACTTGGGCCAAATGGGTTATTGTCTATACAAAAAGGACGAAAACCTAAAATGCCTAACAAGAAGCCTAAGTCAGATAAACCGTTGACGGATCAAGAAAATCAACTCGCTCAACTCGAAGACGAAGTTCTTCGATTGAAGATTGAAAATGAAGCGTTAAAATTATTAGCCTCGATTCAGCAACGAACCGACAAATCTCAGAAGTAGCTTGCCGACTCGAGGCGCAATTTAAACTAGTAGATATTCTAAAGGTTCTTCCGATTGCAGAAAGTACAGTACACTACTGGAAACGAAAGTTTAAAAAGGAAGACCCCGATGAGCCACTTCGCGTGGCTATCAGGACGATTTGGGAAGCGGATAATCACTATGGTGTGCGTCGAGTTTATTTAGAGTTGCGAAAGCAACCTGAGTTCGCAAAGGTAAATCACAAGAAGATCCAACGACACATGCATGAGATGGGGTTAAAAGGCGTTGGGTATAACAAGCAATCGCGTAAGTATGATTCATCTAAGGGTCCTGAAGGGAAACGAGTGAAGAACAAGATTCACCGTCGTTTCAAGACTGATCGACCATTACAAAAACTATCTAGTGACGTCACGGAGTTTAAAGTTCCGGCCACTGGAGAAAAAGTATATTTAGAACCAATCCTAGATATGTACAACAACGAGATTCTTACACATTCAATTAGCACCCGTCCGAATCTCGAATTTACCCTACAACCGCTTAATCAGCTCGTAGAGCGAATGCCAGAACTTTCTTATCGAACAACCATTCACACTGATCAAGGTTGGCAATATCGGCACAGATCATGGCGTAAGACGCTGAAGAAAAACCGCATCATCCAAAGCATGTCGCGTCGCGCGACCGCTCTAGACAATGCGGTTATGGAAAGTTTCTTTAATAAATTGAAGGTCGAAATTGGCCCATTGAACAATTATTCATCGGCAAAAGAGTTGATTGACGCAATTAACAATTGGATACTGTATTACAACAACACACGAATTCAAGTAAAATTAAACGGCCACTCACCGGTAGAATACCGACAAATGGCCGCTTAATCAGCTAAAATATTTTACTTTAACTTTTTGGGTACGCCTCATTAATCATGGCGTTTTTATTTTATCCAAATTTGTTGTACTAGGAATACGATATATCCCATGGTGATGGCTGGGATAAATGCAATCATTTGTTTGCGAGTCAATAAATGAAAAACTAATTGACAAGCGCAGGCGATTGTACAAATAAACCAAAACTGTTGAAACGTAACATACAAACTTAAGGTTGCCAAAACATCTAAATCGCCATTGCCGATATAGTGTTCACCACCAAGTGTATTAATTACCAGACAAAAACAATAAATTAAAAATAATAACCAGATAGGAGTACGGTAAAATAAAGCACCAACTAGTAGTGGTAAGATCAACCATAGACTATTAATGTGTTGATGATAAAAATCTTGGTAAGAAAGAGCTAATAATGTCGTTAATAGTAATAAGTCAAAAAACATCAGTTTATATTCCTTTTTTTAATTAATTAGAAATAAAGACACTATAAAACCTAGATTTAACAAAAATGAAACGCCCGGTATTGTTTGCAAACTAAAAGCCAATCTATCAAGGTTTTTATGTGATAAAAAGGTTGCATAAGGAACAGAATGGTGTTATATTATTAATTGTGCTTTTAGTTAGCAGGGTGTTTGCGGTTACGCGACGTGCTGAACTCGTAAACGAGAAGTACCAAATAAAGTCTGTTTGCTGGTATTGTTATTTAATAAATGACACGCCTGGAAATGTGGACTAACTACTATAAAAAAGAAAAATTGAAAGGGGACTCTTCGAAATGCCTACAATTAACCAATTGGTTCGTAAGCCTCGTAAGTCACAGAGCACAAAGTCAAAGTCACCTGCTTTGAACTTTGGTTATAACTCACAATCAAAGAAGGCCACTCATGTTTCTTCACCACAAAAGCGTGGTGTTGCTACCCGTGTTGGTACGATGACTCCTAAGAAGCCTAACTCAGCTTTGCGTAAGTACGCCCGTGTACGTTTGTCAAACTTGATTGAGGTTACTGCATATATTCCAGGTATTGGACACAACCTTCAAGAACACTCAGTTGTTTTGATCCGTGGTGGTCGTGTTAAGGACTTGCCTGGAGTTCGTTACCACATTATCCGTGGTGCACTAGATACTGCTGGTGTTGACGGTCGTATGCAATCACGTTCTAAGTACGGTGCAAAGCGCCCTAAGAACAAGAAAAAATAATCAGGGAGGACTAAATAATGCCACGTAAGAGTTACACTAAGCAGGCTGAAGTTCTGCCAGATCCAATTTACAACTCAAAGCTTGTTTCACGTTTAATCAATCGCTTGATGCTTGATGGTAAGCGTGGAACTGCTTCAACAATTTTATACGATGCTTTTGATCGTATTAAGGAAGTTACTGGTAACGAACCATTAGCTGTCTTTGAAGAAGCATTGAACAATATTATGCCCGTATTGGAAGTTAAGGCACGCCGTATCGGTGGTTCTAACTACCAAGTTCCTGTCGAAGTTCGTCCAGAGCGTCGTGTGACATTGGGATTGCGCTGGTTGGTGCAATACTCACGTGCCCGCGGTGAGCATACTATGGAAGAACGTTTGGCAAAGGAAATTATGGATGCTGCTAACAATACTGGTGCATCTGTTAAGAAGCGTGAAGACACACACAAGATGGCTGAAGCCAACCGTGCCTTCGCACACTACCGTTGGTAATATTCCAATTTTGTGGCTGCAGTCAAATGACAGTAGCCACTTTTGGTGTATTTAAGGTATAATAAAAGTAGACAACCAAACATTTAATTAAATACAAAGTTAAATGTTAAGAAACTCAAGGAGAATTTACTCATGGCTAACAAGCGTGAATACCCTTTGCTACGTACTCGTAACATTGGAATCATGGCTCACATCGACGCTGGTAAGACAACGACGACAGAGCGTATTTTGTATTACACTGGTAAGATTCACAAAATTGGTGAAACGCACGATGGTGCATCACAAATGGACTTTATGGATCAAGAAAAGGAACGTGGAATCACGATCCAATCTGCCGCAACTACTGCTGTTTGGCACGGTTTCTATGATCAATTTAAGAATGATCCATACCGTGTTAACATCATTGACACACCTGGTCACGTGGACTTTACTATTGAAGTTGAGCGTTCACTACGTGTGCTTGATGGTGCCGTAGCCGTTTTGGACGGTGCTGCCGGTGTTGAGCCACAAACTGAAACGGTTTGGCGTCAAGCTGAGACTTATCAAGTACCACGTATCGTGTTCGTTAATAAGATGGACAAGTTAGGTGCTGATTTTGGTATGTCTGTTGATTCATTGAAGGAACGCTTGGATGCAAACGCAAAAGCTATTCAATGGCCAATTGGTGCAGAAGATGACTTTGCTGGTGTCATTGACCTGATTGAAAAGAAGGCAATGTACCCAACTACTGAACTTGGTGAAGAGTGGGAAGAACGTGAAATCCCAGCTGAATACGCTGACTTAGTAGAAGAAAAGTACAATGAATTGGTTGAAGCTGTTGCTGATGTTGATGATGAAATCATGGACAAGTACTTGGAAGGTGAAGAAATCACTGAAGCCGAGTTAAAGGCAGCTATCCGTCGTGCAACGATATCACTACAATTCTACCCAGTTCTTGCAGGTTCAGCCTACAAGGATAAGGGTGTTCAAATGATGTTGGATGCGGTTGTTGATTACTTGCCATCTCCATTGGATGTTAAGCCATATGTTGCTAACGATCCAGAGACTGGTGAAGAAATTGACTTGATTGCGAACGACGAAGATCCATTCGCTGCTTTGGCTTTCAAGGTTATGACTGATCCATTCGTTGGTCGTTTGACATTCTTGCGTGTATATACTGGATCATTGGAGTCAGGTTCATACATTATGAACACTTCAAAGGGTAAGCGTGAGCGTGTTGGTCGTTTGCTACAAATGCACGCAACTGACCGTAAAGAAATCCCTGAGGTATTCTCAGGTGATATCGCTGCTGCCATTGGTTTGAAGGATACGACTACTGGAGATTCTTTGACTTCACCAGATCGTCAATTGATTTTGGAGTCAATGGAGTTCCCTGACCCAGTTATTCAATTAGCTGTTGAACCTAAGACTAAGGCAGACCAAGCAAAGATGACTGTTGCTTTGCAAAAGCTTGCTGAAGAAGACCCATCATTCCGTGCAGAAACGAACCAAGAAACTGGTGACACTTTGATTTCTGGAATGGGTGAGCTTCACTTAGATATTATTGTTGACCGTATGAAGCGTGAATTCCACGTTGATGTTACTGTTGGTGCACCACAAGTTGCTTACCGTGAAGCATTCACAAAGACTGTTCAAGCTCGTGGATACTTCAAGCGTCAATCAGGTGGTAAAGGACAATATGGTGATGTTTGGATTGAGTTCGCACCAAACGAAGAAGGTGCTGGATTCGAATTCGAAGATGCCATCGTCGGTGGTGTTGTTCCTCGTGAATACATCCCTTCAGTTGAAGCTGGTTTGAAGGATTCATTGAACAATGGTCCTTTGGCTGGATTCCCATTGGTTGATTTGAAGGCAAAGTTGTATGATGGTTCATACCACGATGTCGACTCATCTGAAGCTGCCTTCAAGATTGCTGCTTCATTGGCACTACGTGAAGCTGCAAAGACTGCTGGTGCTGTTATTTTGGAGCCTATCATGAAGGTTGACATTGTTGTTCCTGAGGATAACTTGGGTGATGCAATGGGTCACGTTTCAGCTCGTCGTGGTTTGCTTGAAGGTCAAGAACAACGTGGTAAGCAAATGTTGATCCACGCTAAGGTTCCGCTATCAGAAATGTTTGGATATGCAACTACTTTGCGTTCAGCTACGCAAGGTCGTGGAACATTCCAAATGGCATTTGATCACTATGAAGCAGTTCCTAAGAACGTTCAAGAAGATATCATTGCTAAGTATGGTGAGTCAAATAACTAAACTTAGTTTTTAGATATGTATATAAAGAAGATGTTGATTTAATAATCAGCATCTTCTTTTTTTAAATTTTAAGCGTATATCTTTCGTTATCGACTATTTTTTGATAAGTTTGTATAATTAAGGTTATGCAAAGAAAGGTGGTACTGATAGTGGCACAACCAATTATCGAATTTAAAAATGTTGCCAAACAATATGATGATAATATTGTTTTAAAGTCAGTGGATTTAGAAATAGAGGCTGGCAAATTTTATACTTTATTAGGACCATCAGGGTCTGGTAAAACAACTATCCTACGTCTTATCGCTGGCTTTTTAGAAGCAACTTCAGGAGATATTTTATTTGAGGGTAAACGTATGAATGATTTACCGCCTGAAAAACGTCGTGTGAATACTGTTTTTCAAAACTATGCACTATTTCCGAATATGAACGTCTTTGATAATGTTGCATTTGGCATGTCAATTAAAGGCATCAATAAGGGTGATATAAAAACCAAAGTTTCTGAAATGTTGGCGCTTGTAAAGCTAGATGGTTTTGAGGACCGAGAAATATCTGAATTATCTGGTGGACAGCAACAACGAGTTGCAATTGCTAGAGCACTAGCAAATGACCCAGAAGTTCTATTGTTGGATGAGCCGCTATCAGCATTAGACTACAAACTACGTAAGGATATGCAATATGAATTACGTGAAATACAAAAAAGATTAGGAATTACCTTTATTTTCGTAACGCATGATCAGGAAGAAGCATTGGCAATGTCGGATTGGATTTTTGTTACGAATGATGGGGAAATTGTCCAAAACGGTACACCAGTGGATATTTACGACGAACCAATCAATCACTTTGTCGCAGATTTTATTGGTGAATCAAATATTTTACCAGGTGTCATGCGAAAAGATTATTTAGTGTCATTTGCGGGTAAAGAATTTGAAAATGTTGATGGAGGGATGCGGCCGAATGAGCAAGTTGAAGTTGTTCTACGACCTGAAGATTTAGATTTGGTAGCAGCTGACAAAGGTAAATTAGTTGTTACCATCGATGATCAATCCTTTCGAGGAGATTATTACGAAATTACAGCGCATGATGATGATCAAAATGACTGGCAAATTCAAGCAACAAATCCAGCAGTTATAGGTGAAAGACGTGGGTTATTCTTTGATCCAGAAGATATTCATATTATGCGGTTAAATGAATCTGAGGAAGATTTCGATGCACGTATGGAAGAGTATGAGGATTCAGAGGAGGACGTTTTGCATGAATCGTAATCATACATTTAGTTATACGATCCCTTACTTCTTGTGGTTGGGGTTATTTGTAATCGCACCGGTTATTCTATTGATCATCCAATCATTTGGTAATCTAGCTGGACATTTTACGCTGGCAAATTATGAGGCTTATTTTAGTTCTGGTACATACTTACGCATGACTTTTAATTCGGTGTTTTTTGCGTTCATCGTTACGGTCATAACGTTATTGATTAGTTATCCAATGGCTTATATTATGAGTCGGTTAAAGCATGCACAATTTTGGTTATTATTGGTTATCTTGCCCACATGGGTTAATTTATTATTAAAAGCTTATGCATTTATTGGTTTATTTTCTAAAACCGGCACGGTCAATAATTTTTTAACTTTAATTGGTATTGGTCCACAACAGATTATGTTTACTGATGCGTCATTTTTGATTGTGGCAGCGTATATTGAAATTCCGTTTATGATAATGCCTATTTTTAATTCCCTTGTTGAGCTTGATCAAAGCTATATTAATGCAGCGCGTGATCTTGGTGCAAATTCATGGCAAACGTTAGTAAAGGTTATTTTTCCTATGTCAATGGGTGGTGTTAAAGCAGGTATTCAGGCCGTGTTTATTCCAACACTATCATTATTCATGATTACACGATTGATTGGTGGTAACCGTGTCATTACACTAGGAACGGCAATTGAGGAACATTTCTTAGTTACACAAAATTGGGGCATGGGCTCGACAATTGGCGTTATTCTTATTCTTGCAATGGGACTAACGATGTTATTGACAAGAGATCGTAAAAAGAAAGGAGCAAAACATGGCAAGTAAATCGAAAAAATGGGCTAATCTCTATTTGATTTTTGTATTTATTTTAATGTACGCACCAATCTTTTATTTAATCTTTTATTCGTTCAATAAAGGTGACTTTATGACCGATTTTTCAGGTTTCTCGTTGCGTCATTATGTGGATATGTTTGCTGACACACGATTGATGCAGATATTGGTCAATACATTCATTGTTGCATTGTTATCTGCTCTAATTGCAACGTTAATTGGTCTTTTTGGTGCGCTAGGAATTTATAATACAAAACAGCAAAGTGTTAAAAATATACTATTATCATTGAATAATGTTTTGATGGTCTCACCAGATGTTATTATCGGTGCAAGTTTTTTGATTTTCTTTACAATAGTGGGATTAAAATTAGGCTTTGGATCCGTGGTTTTATCACATATTGCTTTTTCAATTCCAATAGTTGTTTTGATGGTTCTGCCAAAACTAAATGAGATGAATCCTGCATTGGTAGATGCAGCTCGTGATTTAGGAGCAAATAATTATCAGGTCTTGTCTCGCGTTATTTTGCCTTATGCTTGGCCCGGTATTTTATCAGGTTTCTTTATGGCGATTACTTATTCCTTAGATGATTTTGCAGTTACCTTTTTCGTTACAGGTAATGGCTTCTCAACGCTATCAGTTGAAATTTACTCACGTGCACGACAGGGGATTGATTTATCAATTAACGCGATGTCGGCGCTTATGTTTTTACTATCTTTGATTTTAGTGATCATTTATTACTTTATCTCCAATTACAGTTCAAAAAATGGTAAGAAAAAGCGTGGTGCAAGAATGGTGGTGCATCAGTAATGAAAAGAATTATTTGGTTATCAGGAGTTATATTAGTAGCGGTATTATTGCTTTTTGGCATTAATCTAGGTTTTCAGCATTTTGAAAATTCAAGTACTAGTGCAAAAGGTACAGGCAATAAAAAACTCACTATATACAATTGGGGTGACTATATTGACCCATCATTGATAAAAGAATTTCAAAAAGAAACGGGTTATAAAGTTGATTATGAAACATTTGACTCTAATGAAGCGATGTTTACAAAAATTCAACAAGGAGGTACGCATTATGATTTAGCGGTTCCTTCTGATTATATGATTCAAAAAATGAAATCAGCCAATTTGCTCGTACCATTGGATCATAGTAAGTTAACTGGATTGAAAAATTATGACAAACAGTTTATGAATCAATCGTTTGATCCAGGTAATAAATACTCAGTACCTTATTTTTGGGGCACATTGGGAATTGTTTATAACGATAAATATATTAAACCTGGTGAGATAAAGACTTGGAATGATTTATGGCGACCAAAGTATAAGAAAAGTATTATGTTGATTGATTCATCCCGTGACATTATGGGAATGGCTTTAGCTTCGAGTGGTCAATCTGTTAATACAAAAAGTATTCCTGAATTAGCAGCTGCTAAAGGAAAGCTAGATACATTGATGCCTAATGTTAAGGCGATTGTTGCTGATGAAATTAAAATGTATATGGCTCAGAATGAAGCACCATTAGCGGTTGATTACTCTGGAGATGCCTCTGAGATGATAGCTGAAAATAAACATTTACATTATATTGTTCCTAGTGATGGTGGCAACTTATGGTTCGATAATATTGTCATGCCTAAAACTGTTACCAATAAGCGAGCAGCGTATGCTTTTCTCAATTTTATGAGTGAACCAAAGCATGCAGAACAAAATGCCGAATATGTTGGTTATGCAACTCCTAATAAAGAGGCGGTAAAATTATTGCCAAGTTCAATCAAAAACAATAAAGCTTGGTATCCTTCAAAAAAGACTTTATCACATTTGGAAGTTTATAAAGATTTAGGACCATCTTGGGTAGGCACGTATAATGATTATTTCTTAGAGTTTAAGATGACAAGTCGTTAATTTAAATGATTATTTTATCTTTAGGCTAAGCAAAAAATTATACAATGGTTCATAATATTTATGCTTTAATGTTAATAAAGAATGGGAGTTAACAAAATGAAGAAGGGTCGATCAGAAATGATTGTTGCTAGCATAGTTGTTGTCGTCGTTCTAGCTGTCATTGGCATTGCGTTTCTATCATCGCATTCTAACCAGCAGTCAACCACTCAGACGAAACAGACGTTGTCGAAAAAAGAATTAAATAAACAACCGCTACCACAACTTTCAGACACAGTTCATAAGAACGAAACAGTTGTTGAAATAAAAACAACTGTCGGTAATGTTAAGGTGAAATTATTTAATAAATACGCACCACTTGCAGTAAAAAATTTCGTGAAACATGCAGGGACAGGATATTACAATAACACAGTTTTCCATCGTGTCATTAATGATTTTATGATCCAAGGAGGTGATCCCACTGGTACAGGAACGGGTGGTTCATCAATTTGGAAAAACAAAAACTCAAAAATTGATTCTGGCTCAGGGTTTAAGAATGAGATTTCTGCTTCTCTGTATAATATTAGAGGGGCATTATCAATGGCTAATGCTGGGGCGGATACAAATGGTTCACAATTTTTTATTAACCAAAATCATGAAAATGTCTCTTCGCAACTAAAGAAGAAAAATTATCCAGATAAAATTATTAAAGCGTATCAAAAGGGTGGCAATCCCTCACTTGATGGCAACTATACAGTATTTGGACAGGTTATTAGTGGTATGGATGTGGTAGATAAAATTGCCAGTGCTGAAGTTAAGGATAATGCGGATGGTTCTGAGAAATCCGCACCTGTGAATCCGGTTAAAATTTTAAGTACGACAGTTATTAAAAAATAGTTTGTTGTGGCAATATAATAAAACAACGTCATCAGAATGCAATTTGATTCTTGATGACGTTGTTTTATTATACTTATTTGTTTAAAGTGAGATGGCTACTTCACAAAGTCCTTTTGCTTCGAACCGGAGTAAGCCATCGCAGTATTTGTAACGATTAATTGGAAATAATTGTCAAAACCAGGTTGATTATAACTACGTAATAAGCCAGCAAAATCAGCCGGTGACCACTCAGAAACACTAATCGCACCATCTTGATATTGCAAAGAATGAGCAATCGATGAGGTGCTTTCAACTAGGTAAAAGGTGTCATTCGTATCTAAATATAGTAATTGTAATTTAATGTTTCGGTTTGCGCCTAATGCAGTTGTTGAAGTTAAGAAGGGATCGTCCAACCAACGTTTGCTAAGATGTCCGTGTCGAAATTTGTGAATTGTTTCTAGTGTATTGCCTATAATTTTCATAATTCTTCCTCTACTTTGATATTGATTAGAAATATAAAATTATTATAACCTAATTTTAATAAAAATACATTGAATTCTATTATACATAGGTATAATGAGCATCCGTAAATAATAAAATACCAACCACAAGGTGGCTGGTATTTATTTTTACTGCACAATTAAAATATCTGCTTTAGCATTTTGAACAACAAAAGTCGTAACTGAACCGACAAGTAGGCGTTCCAACGTGTTTAATCCAGATTTACCTAACATGATTAAACCAGTATCATGGTCCTTAGGAAAGTCGCGAGCGATAACGGTCTTTGGAGATCCAAAACGAACGTGGATGTTAACTTCTTTAGCACCTTGTTTGCGTGCAATTTCTGCATACTTAGATAACTTCTCTTCTGCATCTTGCACTAGTTGATAAACAACATCACCAGAAATTGACATACCTGCTAATCCTGAAATGGAATTAGTATCAATAACGTACAATAAATCTAACACGGTTTGGTTACGTACCGCAACAGCAGCAGCTTTTTCAACTATGGCCTCAGAAATTTTTGAACCATCAATTGGCGCCAAAATATTCTTGTATGCAATTTTGTCCTCTGCCATGGAAGTCACCATCCTTATAAATTAGTTATTAATTATATAAAATTCTTTATATGCTTATATTATATACCTAATAACACTTTATTGTAAGCGCCATCTTAAATTTTAGCTTAGTAATGATACATGTATGCGTTATGTATAGTTGAAAAATTCTAACTTATTTTAAATAAAATATTGTTTGATGTTGGTTTTTGTGATAAAATTTAATTTATGCGATGAGTCGAGAAGATCTTAAATGATCTTTGATAAACGGCCCTCATTAACAGTCGTATTACTGGAGGGTGTAAAGCAAGTTGTGGAACTTGCTTTACTGCACATGACTACCTTTAGGGTTACCTAATGGGTGTACGTTGACTGGTGGGTAACCATCACGTGAGCTAAGACGCGTCAATCTTAGCAATGCCAAATGAAACACACTGTCATTATTTGACAGTGTGTTTTTTTATCGAAAAGCCAATCTAGAGACAACATTGTTATGCAAGTAATGTATTTTGAATAACATGTATTTTAAAAATATGTTTGGTTAAGTTATTTTCTGTAAAATGGTATATAATAATGAGTGAGTTGGATATATCTTTTACGATACAGGGGGACGTATCACATGGAAAAATTAATTCAAATTCGGGTTGAAGAAGAAGTACGCAATGCAGCAGATACAGTATTTAAAGAAAATGGGTTAACGACACAGTAAGCTGTTAAGATGTTTTTGACCCAGGTGGCACATAGTGGGGAGTCACCATTCAATGATTTATTTCGGGCAAAGCATAAATAAGTTTATTAATAGATTCTGATAATACTAGAAATGGACGCGTCCGTTTCTGGTTTTTATTTATCACAATTAAGTATATAAATTACCGAACATTTAGCCAAATATGGACCTAATTTTGATATACTGGTGCTAAGAATAACTGGAGGAAATAGATGAAGACAGTTACTTTTAAAAATTTCTCATTTTGGCAACGAATTATTATTAACACAGTTATGTTATTAGCAATGGCGGGATTATTTAGAAATGGTCTCTACATTAGAAATATCTGGACAGCAATACTGGCTGCTGTAATCCTAGGAATTCTAAATGCCTTGGTGAAGCCATTCTTACAATTACTTGCTTTGCCACTAACTATTCTATCATTTGGCCTGTTTGGGCTAGTTATAAACGGCATTGTATTGTGGCTGACGGCTTGGGTAGTTGGTGACGGGTTCAGATTTGCCAGTTTTGGTTGGGCAATATTTATTGCTATTGTAATGTCCGTGGTTAACATGATAATTTCTAGTTACTTTAGTAAAAATGATAATCAATAATTAAGACAGGTAGTAGAAAATGGCAAAAGAATTAACAGTAAAAGACTTATTGGATAATACTCGCCTAAAAATTGTAGCAGGTGAGGAATACCTAGATCGCAAGATTACAACCCCAGATATTTCAAGACCTGGTCTTGAAATGACAGGTTATTTTAATTATTATGCACCTGAGCGAATTCAGTTGATGGGAATTACTGAAACTTCATTTGCTCATCGAATGAATCATTCAGAATTATTATTGATTGCAAGAAAAATGATGCAACCAAATACGCCAACCTTTGTTGTGTCAACAGGTCGAAAATTACCGGAAGAGTTCATGCAATCTGCAAAGGAAAATCATATTCCAGTATTAGCAACTGAATTAACATCTTCAAAAATATTGGCTAATATGACTTATTTCTTAAGTGGTGGATTAGCGGAACGTCAATCTGTTCACGGTGTTTTAGTTGATATTTATGGGTTAGGTGTGCTAATTACTGGTGATTCAGGTGTTGGAAAGTCAGAAACGGCATTGGAATTAGTACAACGAGGCCATCGATTGATTGCTGATGATCGTGTTGATGTTTATGCGCAAGATGAGGAGCGTTTAGTTGGAGAGCCGCCTGCAATTTTGCGTAATTTGATGGAATTACGTGGTGTGGGGATCATCGATGTGATGGATTTGTTTGGAGCTGGTGCGGTTCGATCACATGCAACAATCGCTTTTAATCTGCATCTTGCCAAATGGCATGATGATCAAAAAGTAGATCGGCTAGGTAATGGTGAAGAAGTTATTACGATTCAAGGCGTTGATTTACCACGTTTTGTTTTGCCTGTTCAAGCTGGACGAAATTTGGCGGTGCTTATTGAAACGGCGGCCAAAAATTTCCGGGCTAAGCAAATGGGCTTTGATGCAACAGAAACCTTTAATAATAACTTAAATAGTTTGATTGCTGAAAACTCGAAATAGGCTAGTAACGTTGTTCTGTAGAGATCCATTCATGATAAGATTGCTAAGATATTAGAATATGGTATTATTATGATATTGGCGCTCATGCAATAAAAAGGAGGAATCTCGTGAGTAACGAAATTATTGCAGTTTTAGGTGCTGGATCGTGGGGAACCGCACTGGCAAATGTTGCTGCTGAAAATGGGCATGACGTTCGTTTATGGAGTCATCGAGCATCACAAGTTGCCGAAATTAATGAAACGCATCGAAATGCAAAATATTTGGGTGATAATCCATTAAATGAAGGGGTTGTTGGTGTCGCAGACATGCAAGCTGCGGTCCAAAATGCTGATATTGTATTAAGTGTTGTGCCAACTAAGGCGACACGAGAGGTTGCAAAACAATTAGTTGTAGCCCTTAAAAACTTAGATCAAAGTATCATTTTAATGGCTGCAACCAAGGGATTAGAGCCTGGAACATACAAACGCGTATCAGAAATGCTAGCCGAAGAAGTACCAGCTAAGTATTTACGCGGTCTTGGTGTAATTTCAGGTCCCTCACATGCTGAAGGAGTCATCACACATGACCCAACGCTGGTTACAGCAGTTAGTACAGACTTATCAGCCGCTGAGAAAGTCCAGCATGCATTCAGTAATCAGGTGTTTCGTGTTTATACCAATACTGATATGATCGGATCAGAAATTGGTGGCGCATTGAAGAACGTGATTGCCATTGGGGCAGGTGCACTGGAAAGTCTTGGGTATGATGCTAATGCTAAAGCAGCATTGTTCACCCGTGGCTTAGCAGAAATCAGTCGTTTAGGACAAGCTTTTGGAGCTAATCCAATTACTTTCATGGGATTGTCTGGCGTGGGGGACTTATTTGCCACAGCTACCTCGGTACATTCTCGAAACTACCGAGCTGGTGTCCAATTAGGTGAAGGTAAGAAACTAGCAGATATTATTGAACATATGGGAATGGTTATTGAAGGGATTTCAACAACCAAAGTTGCCCATGAATTAGCACAAAAGAAACATGTTGAGATGCCAATTACATCAGCGATTTATCGCGTCCTTTACGAAAATCAAGACGTTAAAGAAGCTATTCAAACATTAATGGGACGTCCAGTCTCACAAGAAGGGAAGTAAATTAATCATGAAACCAGTACGTAAAGCAATCATTCCAGCCGCAGGATTAGGAACTCGTTTTTTGCCTGCAACAAAGGCATTAGCAAAAGAAATGTTACCAATTGTTGATAAGCCAACTATTCAATTCATTATTGAAGAGGCTTTGGCTTCAGGGATTGAAGACATTGTGATTGTTGACGGAAAGTCAAAGCGCTCAATTGAGGATCATTTTGATTCAAATCCTGAATTAGAAAACAACTTACGTGAAAAAGGTAAGGATGAGTTACTAAAGATTGTTCAAGAGACAACTGATATTAACTTGTACTTTATTCGTCAATCTCATCCTCGCGGTTTAGGTGATGCTGTGTTGACTGCAAAATCATTTATTGGTGACGAACCATTCGTTGTAATGCTAGGTGATGATTTGATGAGTGATGAAGTGCCTTTGACAAAGCAATTGATTGACCGCTACAACACAACCGGTGAGTCAACGCTGGCCGTGATGCAAGTACCACATGATCAAGTTTCTGAGTATGGTGTGATTGCACCTGAAAAGGAAGTTGAACCTGGACTACACCAGGTTAATACTTTCGTTGAGAAGCCAAAGCCAGAAGATGCGCCATCTAACTTGGCAATTATTGGTCGTTATCTATTAACACCCGAAATCTTTGAAGAATTAGAGAATACTAAGCCGGGTAAGGGAAATGAAATTCAATTAACTGATGCCATTGATTCATTGAATAAGCGTCAACATGTTTATGCTCATGAATTTAAGGGTAGCCGTTATGATATTGGATCAAAGATTGGTTTCTTGACAACTAATATTGAATTTGGATTAAAGCACCCACAAACGTCTGAAGATTTGAAGGCATATATCAAGGAATTAGCTGCTAAGTTAGATTAGTCATTGGTGAACTCATACAAACTGCAAGTGTTTCGGTATCTATCGAACTTGCGGTTTTTTGTTTACAAAAAGTAAGTTAAAAAACTTGCTTTCTAAGTAAAAGAATGTAAAATGTAGTAGATAGTCAATAAGAGATTAATAAGCAAGTACTTGAAGGGGGAGGTGTTGTTATGACCCAACACTATGACACAATAATTTTGGGTGCAGGTCCTGGTGGTATGACGGCAGCAACTTATGCTTCACGTGCAAATCTGTCAGTACTAATGATTGATCGTGGGATATATGGTGGCCAGATGAATAACACAGCTGAGGTAGAAAACTATCCCGGCTTTAGTAGTGTGTTAGGTCCAGACTTGGCTGAGAAAATGTATCAGTCTTCAACACAATTTGGCGCTGAGTATGCTTTTGGAACAGTACTACATGTTCAAGCACAAGAGGATGGCTCATGGCGTGTTGTTACTGATATGGATGAATACACAACTAATACAGTTATCGTGGCGACTGGTTCCGATTATAAGAAACTAGCCGTACCTGGTGAAGACCAATATTCAGGACGAGGCGTATCTTATTGTGCTGTCTGTGATGGTGCGTTTTTCCGCGGACAACATGTCATCGTTGTTGGTGGTGGTGATTCTGCAGTTGAAGAAGCAACCTATTTAGCTGGGTTAGCAGATAAGGTTACTGTTTTCCATCGTCGTGACACGTTGAGAGCACAACAGATTTTGCAAGAACGTGCATTTGCCAATGAAAAGATTGAATTTGTTTGGAATACTGAAGTTGAAGAAATTTTAGGTGATGATAAAAAGGTTACGGGTGTTCGAGTACACAATAATGTAACTGATGAAGTTTATACGGTTGATGCCGCAGGTGTATTCATCTATGTTGGAGTCTTACCTGTTTCTGATGTTGTTGCTGATTTGGGTATTACAAATGATCAAGGTTGGATCAAAACAAATGAGCGGATGGAAACATCATTACCAGGTATTTATGCACTTGGTGACGTTCGTGAAAAAGAATTACGTCAAATCACGACGGCTGTTGGTGATGCAGCAATCGCCGGACAAAACGTCTTTTCATACAATGAAAATTTCAAACTACAACAGCAGAAAAAAATAGCGGAAGCATAAGATAAAATTTATTTCTGGTGCTTTATGCTAGTAAAATGCGGTTTAAGTAGGCTGAGTTAGAGAAATTCTGGCTCGGCCTCTTTTTTAACTTACCTGGTAATAAGATAAAAGAGGATAACATATGACAACTTTTTATTTTGTACGTCACGGACAGACGTTAGCTAACGCAGCGGGTTTGAAACAAGGACAAATTAATTCTGCAATCACAAGATTGAATGAAAAAGGTAAATTACAAGTTCGTCAGTTAGTGAATCATTTTGATATCAGCTTTGCAGATTTATTAATAACTAGTCCGTTGCACAGGACTATACAAACGGCAGATATACTTAATAATGTGGCTGGCATTCCTATTCAACAGGATGAGCGGTTATTAGAAATTTCATATGGTGAATGGGATGGACAAAAAAATCAGCAACTTGAGATGCAATTTTCGGATGTCTTTAATCCTGTTTTACATGATGTGACCGCAAATTATACGAAATATGCCACAACAGGTGAAACATTTGCACAGGTTGTTGAAAGAGTTAACCTTTTTTTGAATGAAGAAACCTTACAGCATCCAAATGATCAAATAATTGTTGTTACGCATGGTTTTACGATTAAGGCGATATTAATGGCTACTTTTGGTATAAATCAAGTAACTAATAATATACCCGAACCAGATAATGCCAGTGTGACTAAACTAACCCAAACTTCTGATGGCAATCGATATTTACATTATTTCAATCGAAATTAGTTATGAAATATGTTTTTTTAGTAAAATATTAATGTCTTTTTGTGGTTAGCATGCGTATAATATCTTTTGAATAGTAAATAGGAGGAGAGCAAAGCATGGCGCAAGGCGTAAAAATTGTTGCTTCATCTCATTATGTGCCGCAAGACATTGTGACTAATGATAATTTAGCTACAATCATGGATACAAATGATGAATGGATTCAAGCACATACGGGTATAAAGACCCGGCATGTTTCATTGCGAGGAGAAAACACTTCGGACTTAGCCACTAAGGCAGCGCAACAAGCACTCGCTCAAACATCACTTACACCAGCTGAGATTGGGTTAATAATTGTAACAACATTTACACCGGACGGATTGGCACCATCGACAGCAGCTCTGGTACAAAAAAATATACAGGCAGAGAATGCCTGGGCATATGACATTTCCACAGCATGCGCGGGATTTATCTTTGGTTTGAGTACAGCTGATAAATTTTTGAAAGCTGGTACTGCGAAGTATGCGTTAGTTATATCTGCCGAAGTTAACTCAAAAATGATGGATTTTAAAGATCGTGCTTCTTCAGTCTTTTTTGGGGATGGTGCGGGAGCATTCATATTGGAGGCAAGTGAACAATCACTACTAGTGGCAGAAGAAATGCATACCATTGGTAATGCGGAAGTTGTGCATTCAGGGCGTATTCAACCTTTACATGAGCTTTCTGCCGATAACTATCCGAAAACAGAAGCTTTTCACCAGGAAGGACGACAAGTTTTTAGCGAAGTTGAACGTCTAATTCCTGACCATATTGCCAACTTTTTGAAGAAAAATGATGTTACACCAGCGAATGTTGATTATTTCATACCGCATCAAGCTAATCTAAGAATAATTGAAATGATTGCTAAAAAATTAGAGCAGCCGATGGAAAAATTTGTAACAAATGTGACAAAATACGGGAATACATCATCAGCTGGTATTGCAATGGGCTTAGACGAATTGCGACACAATACACAATTGACTGGTAAAAAAGTGTTACTAACTGGATTTGGTGCGGGATTTACATATGGAAGTATATTGTGCCAATTTTAATTATCGCTGTATAATGTAATTGAGGAGGCAGAATGGATTATAGTCAGATGTTAGATCAACTAAGATCAGGCGAATTAGATGAATTTGTGGTCACTGCAAAAGAGTTTTCTGATTTTTATGTTGTATGGCGAGATTATCCCTATCAAAATGCAATTAGGGGCACTGCCGAACGTGGTGGTATAATTACATATACAGCAAAAGATGACGAAGCATCATAGAATAAAATTTATAGCTTAACGATAACAAATTATATTTTATGAAAAAAATATGTAAGCGCTTGCGAATATGTCTTATACCTGATAGAATAAACGTATGAAGGTTGGTTAAAATTGATTGTTGAAAGCATAATTTAACTTAACCCAAAGTAAAAGAATAATATTTAAATTTAGAGGAGATTATCACCATGGAATCACGCGAATTTCACATTGTAGCCGAAACTGGTATTCACGCTCGCCCAGCAACTTTGTTGGTACAAGCAGCTTCAAAGTTCTCATCAAACGTCACACTATCATACCAAGGTAAGGACGTTAACTTGAAGTCAATCATGGGTGTTATGTCACTAGGTGTTGGTCAAAACGCAGATGTTAAGATTTCTGCTGAAGGTGATGATGAAGCAGATGCTTTGTCAGCTATTGCAGAAACAATGTCAGCAGAAGGTTTGACAGACTAGTTTTTTAGATTAGGTTAAACAGGTTCTAGGGGAAATAGAATGACTAATAAAATTAAAGGAATTGCTGCATCAAATGGTGTTGCAATTGCAAAGGCTTATAAGTTAGTTGACCCAGATCTGTCTTTTGAGACTCGCACAATCGACGATACTCAAGGTGAGAAAGACCGCATCAAGGCGGCCTTTTTGTCTTCTAAGGCAGATTTGGAAAAGATTCGTGCAAAAGCAGAAGAATCAATGGGTGCGGATGAAGCTGAAGTGTTTACAGCACACATCATGGTTACTGAAGATCCAGAGCTTTTGGGTAACATTAACGATAAAATCGATAGTGATAAAACAAATGCTGAGGCAGCTTTAAAAGCTGTTACAGATATGTTTATTAGCATGTTTGAAGGTATGGCAGATGATAATCCATACATGGCTGAACGTGCCGCTGACATCCGCGATGTGACAAAGCGTGTGTTAAGTCACTTGCTTGATAAGGAATTACCAAATCCAGCATTGATCAATGAAGAAGTTGTTATTGTTGCGCAAGATATGACACCTTCTGATACTGCACAATTAGATCGTCGCTATGTCAAAGGGTTCATTACAAATGTTGGTGGTCGTACGGCACATGCTGCTATTATGGCCCGTACATTGGAAATCCCTGCAATTGTTGGTTCTGAAGTTGCTACGAAGGAAATCAATGAGGGTGACACAGTTATCTTAGATGGTCTTGATGGTGTGGCGTTGGTAAATCCAACAGAAGATGAAATCACGACTTATCAAGCAAAAGGTGATCAATACGCTGCTAAGAAAGTGGAATGGGCTAAGTTGAAAGACGAAAAGTCTGTATCAGCTGACGGCAAAGAATTTGTCATTGGAGCAAATATTGGAACACCAAAAGACCTTGATGGTGTCATTGATAATGGTGCTGAAGGTGTTGGACTATATCGTACAGAGTTCTTGTACATGGATTCTTCAGAATTGCCAACAGAAGATGATCAATTTGAGTCTTATAAAAAGGTATTAAAGAGTATGGACGGTAAGCCAGTTACGGTTCGTACAATGGATATTGGTGGTGATAAGCACTTGCCATATTTGCCATTGCCTGAAGAGGAAAATCCTTTCCTTGGCTACCGTGCCATTCGTATTTCTCTAGATCGTGACGATATTTTCCGTACGCAGTTACGTGCATTACTACGTGCTTCAGTTTACGGACAACTTTGGATCATGTTCCCAATGGTTGCAACGTTACCAGAATTCCGTGCTGCTCGTGACATTTTCAATGAAGAAAAGGCTAAGTTAGTTGCAGAGGGTACGCCAGTGTCAGATGACATTAAACTTGGTATTATGATTGAAATTCCAGCGGCTGCGGTTTTGGCAGATAAGTTTGCACAAGAAGTGGACTTTTTCTCAATTGGAACCAATGACTTAATTGGGTACTCTATGGCTGCTGATCGTGGTAATGATCGTGTGTCATATTTGTACCAACCATACAACCCATCAATCTTACGCTTGGTTAAGAATGTGATTGATTCCGCACATAAGTATGGTAAGTTTGCTGCAATGTGTGGTGAGATGGCAGGAGACCCAATTGCATTGCCAATTCTTGTTGGTATGGGATTAGATGAGTTCTCAATGTCTGCAACTTCTATTCTACAGGCACGTTCATTGATGAAGAAGTTGGACACGAAAGATATGGCTGAATTAGCTGCTAAAGCTGTTGATGCCGAAACAAATGATGAAGTTGTTGCGTTAGTAAAATCTAATGTTTCAGCTGACTAGTTGATAAAAATTGTGAGAGCGACCAAAATGGTTGTTCTTTTTTTTAACCATTTTTACAATTTCGTTTTCCACGCTTAGTAATTTTTCTCAAAATATGTTACCGGTAACATTTAATAGCTGGTTAAATATAATTAATATCATTATTTTATAATAAATAAATATTTTAAAATGTAATAATATTTAAATAAATAACAATTGTGATTTATTTATTGAAAAACATATTTTGTAAGCGTTTTCTTTTTAGAACGAATTAGGATTGAATATTTAATCTAGCTCATATATGCTAAAACCATTAATGAAATATTTGGGGGAATATATAGATGTCTACAAAATGGTGGCAAAACGAGATTGTTTATCAGATTTATCCACGTTCTTTTCAAGATACGAATCATGATGGCATTGGTGATATTCAAGGAATGATTGATCATTTGGATTACATTCAAGAATTAGGGGTCACAATGATTTGGGTAGCACCAATTTACAAATCACCAATGGTTGATATGGGTTATGATATTGCTGATTATCAAGACATTGATCCGCAATTTGGTTCACTAGATGAGTTTAAAGTTTTCTTGTCTGAAGCTAAAAAACGTCATATTAAAGTGATTATGGATTTAGTTGTCAATCATACTTCTGATCAACATGAATGGTTTAAACAAGCATTAGCAGATCCCGAAAGTAAGTACCGTGATTACTTTATTTTTAAAAGGACCAATAATGGCGATGTACCGAATAATTGGCGTAGTATTTTCGGTGGCTCAACATGGGAGCCAGTTGTTGATGAGCCAAATACGTTCTATTTTCATACTTTTGCCCCACAACAACCAGATCTTAATTGGGAAAACCCGGCGTTGCGTCAGGAAATATATCAAATGATTAACTGGTGGTTGGAATTAGGTGTGGCAGGATTCAGAGTTGATGCGATTACTCATTTGAAGAAAGACTTAGATTGGGCTAGTTTACCTGCCGATGGCAGTGATGGCCTGGTCTCGGTTATTAAGAAGGGGCAAAATCGACCAGGTATTGATGCCTTCTTGAAAGAACTGAAGCAAGAAACATTTGATAAATATGATGCCATTACAGTTGGTGAAGCATACGGTGTTCCGGAGAAAGATTTAAAGAAATATATTGGTCCAAATGGCTATTTTTCGATGATCTTTGACTTTTCATATATGAATATTGATGTCCTAAATACTGATGAATGGTATCGTGGCCGTAGTCAATGGACAGTAAAGGATCTGCGTGAAGCACTATTTGAGTCACAACAGGTTGCTGGTCAGGTTCCTGGTACACTTGCCAATGTTTTAGAGAATCATGATCAACCCAGAGTATTATCAAAGCTAGTACCTGATAAGCATGATCAAACACCCACAGCCGCAAAGGCATTGGCAACCATGTATTATTTCTTACCAGGTGTGCCATTTATTTACCAAGGCCAAGAGATAGGAATGAAGAATTTCGTCCGTAAGGATATTTCAGAATTTAATGATGTCTCATCAATCAATAATTATCAAATGGCGATTAAGGATGGTTATTCTAAGGAAAGTGCTCTAGCATCGATTAACGATAAATCACGTGATAATGCACGAGTACCAATGCAATGGAATAGTTCTAAATTTGCTGGCTTCTCTGAAACAGAACCATGGCTTGATATGGGAAATGATAGAGAAGGCATTGATGTACAGACAGAGTCAGCAGATGAAAATTCTGTTTTGAACTATTACAAGAGATTAGGTCAACTGCATCATGATTTAGCATGGCAATCAGTTATAACCACAGGTGATTTCCAACCAATTGTTTCATTGCCTGAAACAGTTATTGGCTATCAGCGCATACTTGGTGGACAAGTATTAACGGTATTTGTTAATCTAAGCCATGAATTAGCAGAATTTGATGCGCGCCATGCTGGAGACGTGTTAGAAAAAGTAGGAAATATCACAATCGATGACATTCATGTTAAAATGGCTGGATACTCAGCAGTAGTTATGGGACTTAATGCCAATTAACGATTGTGAATAATAAAGTAAGGTGCATATTTCATATTGGTCTTATAAACTGTTGGATGATTTATTAGTCATTCGGTTTATGGCATACGATTAAGGTCATCAATCTATCAACTTAAAATTGGTAGGTTGATGACCTTTTTCATGTGAATTAAGCAATTTTATCTGAACCAGTATAATATCAAAACATTGATTTGTTCATTAAGTAAATTTGAATTGGTAAGCGTGGTATAATCAGAATAAGCACGATGAGGGGTGGTAAAAGAGGATGTTACGACGACCAATTGTTATAGCAAACTGGAAAATGAACAAATTGCCAAGTGAGGTAGAACGTTATATCGCTGAAGTTTCGCCAAAATTGGCAGCATATCCGCATGTGGATGCAGTATTAGCAGGACAAGATGTCTTGTTAAATGCAATGGTGACTGCTGCTAAGGGAACATCAATTGAAATTGGGGCTGAAAATATGTACTGGCAGGATAAGGGTGCATATACAGGTGAAACAAGTCCAGCAGCACTTGCTGATTTAGGCATTAGTCGAGTGATTATTGGTCACTCTGAGCGCCGAAACTATTTTCGTGAAACGGATGAAATGGTCAATCTAAAAACATTGGCTGCTTTGCGTAATGGTGTATCACCAATTATTGCAATTGATGAAGCTGTTCAATTGGAATCACTCAATGACCACGCACATTGGATTGTAAACCAGGTGGTTGAATCATTAAAGGGTGTGACACGTGAAGAAATGAGTCGATTAATGTTGGCTTATGAACCAACGGCAGCGATTGGATCAGGGCAAGCAATGGGTCCAGAAGCAGCACAAAAAAGTTTGCGAGTGATTCGTCAAACAGTTGCGGATATGTTTGATCAAGAAGTTGCGGATCATGTTCGAATTTTGTATGGAGGTTCTGTGAAACCAGCAAATGCGTATGAACTTTTGAAACAGCCAGACATTGATGGTGTTTTAGTTGGGGATGCCGCATTGGATGCCGCAACATTTATTGAACTGATCAGTTTAGCAGAGCAAGCAAAACGTAATTTATAACAAATTAAAAGGGTGTCAATCTAATAGGTAGATTGACACCCTTTCAGTTTCTAATGGTTATGTTTCATTGTTAATCAACAGATGAGATAGCCGTGTCAGGTGCGGGAGTCACAACTGAACTTTCCTGTGTATTGCTTGTTTCTTTACTACTATCAGATTCTTTTGAGTTTGAATCACGATTTGTAGTCGAGTTTTCAGAGCCACTAGTGCTAGAACTTTC
Source organism: Weissella paramesenteroides (assembly GCF_051903945.1). Classification (GTDB taxonomy): domain Bacteria; phylum Bacillota; class Bacilli; order Lactobacillales; family Lactobacillaceae; genus Weissella; species Weissella paramesenteroides_A. The sequence continues at coordinate 512,212 of NZ_CP192268.1, forward strand.
GCTGCTATTAACTGAACTACTATTACTTGAGGAATTAGAAGAGCTAGAGTTATTTGAACTACTTGAAGAGCTAGAACTGCTTGAAGAAGTAGAAGAGCTTGAAGAACTAGAACTGTTAGAAGAACTTGAAGAACTAGAGTTACTTGAAGAATTGCTTGAAGTAGAAGAACTCGGTATGCTAGATGAACTGTAGCTACTTGAACTATGTTGTGAACTAGAACTTGTTGGTTGACTTGATGAGCTATCTCGATTTGTGTTGGTTGAATGAGATAACATTTCTTGACTTGTGGCTCGTTGGGAAGTCTGGGAATCTTTAGGCTTTTGAGAGGTCATCACAGTACGATGAGGATCAACTGCACTTTCAGAGTTACTAGAGATGACTGAGACACCACTGGCAGCTAATCTCGAACTAAATTTTGCTAAGTTTGATCTTGATTCTGCTTTAGATTGTTTTTGTGCTTGTAGATGGGTGACTTGCTCTTTTGGATCTGTTAACCAGCCAGAAAAAGCTTGTGATGTACTTAGGAAGAAGATTGGAATGATGAATAATAGACAAACTAATAATGAAATTGTGAAAATTGCTCTTTTCATAAATCTTCTCCCCAAAAATAATGTAATAACAAGTATAGTTTAACGTGCTTAACAATTACATGACAGTCAATAGTATAACAAAACAACAACAAATAACTTGCAAATTAGTAACGTCAGCGCGGAAATTTTTAAGAATAATTAAAAAGCGGTCGCTTGATTGTGAAGATAATGCGAATTTTCTGTGTTCGTTATTAAACTTACAGACGTCGTTGTTAGCATATACTGTGAATTATGTTACAATAAGTCTCGAGGGATATTCCCATATTTAACTATACTTTCAAGAATAAGTAAGGAGAAGACAACATGTCTGCAATTACTGATATTTATGCACGCGAAGTTTTAGACTCACGTGGTAACCCTACTGTTGAAGTTGAAGTTTACACTGAATTAGGTGGCTTTGGTCGTGGTATCGTGCCATCTGGTGCTTCAACTGGTGTTAACGAAGCTGTCGAATTACGTGATGGTGATAAGGGTCGTTTCCTTGGAAAAGGAACTTTAAAGGCTGTTGAAAATGTTAACAAAGTAATCAAGGACAAGTTGATTGGTATGGATGTTACTGATCAAGTTTTGTTGGATCGCACAATGATCGACTTGGATGGTACGCCAAACAAGGGTAAGTTGGGTGCCAACGCTATCTTAGGTGTTTCAATTGCAGCTGCACGTGCCGCTGCTGATGAATTAGGTACACCATTGTACAACTACCTTGGTGGATTTAACTCAAAGGTCTTGCCAACACCAATGATGAACGTTGTTAATGGTGGAGCACACGCTGATAACTCAGTCGACTTCCAAGAGTTCATGATTATGCCAGTTGGTGCTAAGTCAGTTGCTGAAGCTGTTCGTATGGGTTCAGAAACTTTCCACGCTTTGCAAGCTTTGTTGAAGGAACCAGGTCATTCAACTGCTGTTGGTGACGAAGGTGGATTTGCCCCTAACTTTACTTCAAATGAAGAGCCATTCCAATACTTGTTGCAAGCGATTGAACGCGCTGGTTACAAGCCAGGAAAGGATGTGGCAATTGCCTTTGACGTTGCCTCTTCAGAATTCTATGATCATGAAAAGAAGATTTATACATTGGCTGGTGAACCTGATAAGAAGGAATACACAACTGATGAATTCATCGATTATCTAGAAAACTTGATTGAGAAGTACCCAGTTGTTTCTGTTGAGGATCCTTTGGCAGAAGCTGAAGATTTGAACGATGAAGAGCAATGGGATAACTGGGCAAAGTTGACTGAGCGTCTTGGTAACAAGGTACAAATCGTTGGTGATGACTTCTTCGTAACGAACACTGACTTCTTGGCAAAGGGTATTGCTAAGGGTGCTGCCAATGCTATCTTGATTAAGGTTAACCAAATCGGAACTTTGACAGAGACTGTTGAAGCAATCGAAATGGCAAAGGAAGCTGGTTATACAGCTATCGTTTCACATCGTTCAGGTGAAACTGAAGATACAACAATTGCTGACTTGGTTGTTGCAACCAACGCTGGTCAAATTAAGACTGGTTCAATGTCACGTACTGACCGTATCGCTAAGTACAATCAATTGATGCGTATTGAAGATTTGTTGACTGATAAGGTTGCGGAATACAAGGGTATTAACAGCTTCTACAACATTGACAAGTCTGCACGTGATGCAATTGTTAACTACGAAGCAAAATAATTAATTAGCATAAAAGTATGTGAGACTGATGAAATTATTGATCAGTCTCACTTTTTTTATTGAGACAATTTATTACCTATGTTATGCTATAAAAGTATATATGATTAGAGATAGAAGAAAGAGGAGGCACCAGGATGTACAACATACTATTAACAGCAATGATTATAGTGGGTGCACTAATTATTATTGCGGTTATGATGCAACCATCTAAGCAACAGGATGCTTTGTCAGCATTATCAGGTGGCGGTGGTGGTGACTTGTTTGCAACCCAAAAGGCCCGGGGATTTGTCGCTGTGATGCAACGAGTTACAGCAGTTCTTGCAGCAATCTGGTTTATTTTGGGATTGGCGCTTGTTTACCTTTCTTCACATTAAAAATAACCAGTGCTCAAGACCTCTCGTGACAGTTATTACGAGGGGTCTTTCATTTTAAGAATAGTGAGAAATTAATGGAGTTACAAAATTTACAAAACCAATTATTTGGTTTTTTGAAAGGTAATCCAACCCAAGCGTATCCAGCACAAACGTTAACAGATGGGTTGCGATTAAATGATGCAAATGCTTTTAAACTAGTTGTGCAAGCATTAGCGGCTTTGGAACGTGCTGGCAAAGTTAAGGTCAACGATGCTGGGGCATTCCAGTACAATGCTGATCATGAAGGTGTGATTGGAATCTTTAAGGCCAATGATAAAGGCTTCGGGTTTGTTCATTACGATGAAACGGCACCAGATGTGTTTATTAACCCAGATAATACGGCCTTTGCAACCCAAGGCGATGAAGTACGCGTAAAATTACTGAATAAAGGTGATGAGAAACGCGGTCCAGAGGGTAAGGTTGAGGAAATTATTACTCACGGACGTGAACAAGTTGTTGGAGAATTCGCTCTCGGTAGTGACTACACGGGCTATATTGGTAGCATACGATTAACTGATAAAAAGTTTTCTTCATTTGAATTTTTAGTCAAAGAAGGTGGTTTAGTTGCTACAGATGGTGAAGTTGTTGTGGCATCCATTGCAACATATCCGTCAGCTGAGATGCCAAAGCACTTTACAGGTGTCATAACAGACAAAATTGGTTATAAAGATGATCCTGGTGTTGATATTTTGGAAATTGTTTACAACCACGACGTGCCACACGTATTTCCTGAAGATGCAATGAAGCAGGCAGAAGCGATTCCTGACGAAGTCTTAGATAGTGAACGTGAGGGACGTGAAGATATTACCGACCAACCATTAGTTACAATTGATTCAATTGAATCAAAAGACTTGGATGATGCGGTTGTTGTTTGGAAGTTACCAAATGGTAATTTCCATTTAGGCGTTCATATTGCTGATGTGTCACATTATGCGATTGAAGGGACACCTTTGGATGAAGAAGCTTATAGTCGTGGTACATCTGTTTATCTAACGGATCGTGTGATTCCCATGTTGCCACGTAAAATCTCAAATGGGATTGCTTCATTGAATCCAGGTGTTGATAGATTAGCGATGTCGGCTGAAATGGAGTTCACGCCAAAAGGGAACTTGGTTAATCATCGTCTACATACATCAGTGATGCGATCACATGCACGTATGACTTATAAGGCAGTGAATGCCATCTTGGATGGTGATGAAGAAACACGTTCTGAATATGCAGAATTAGTTCCAATGTTTGAAGACATGGCTGAACTACATCAGATTTTGTCGGCAAAGCGTACGGCACGAGGAGCAATTGAGTTTGATGCACCCGAAGCAAAAATTATTGTTGATGATCAAGGAAAACCCACTGATATTGAATTACGTGAACGTGGTTTATCAGAACGGATTATTGAATCATTCATGTTAGCAGCAAATGAAACTGTTGCGATGCACTTTGACTTAGCTAAGGTACCATTCTTATATCGTATTCACGAAACGCCGGATGCTGATCGTGTGCAAAACTTTGTTGAATTTGTAAAAGCTTTGGGAGCACCAGTAAAGTTGGATCCTGAAAAGATACAGTCAACCGATTTGCAAGCGATTCATAATTTCTTTGTTGGTCGTCCGGAAGAGCAGATGGTTTCAACGATGATGCTTCGCACAATGAAACAAGCAAAGTATTCAAATGAACCATTAGGTCACTTTGGAATTGGTGCACAATACTATACACACTTTACATCACCAATTCGTCGTTATCCTGATTTAACTGTTCACCGATTGATCAAATGGTATGAAAAGAATGGGCTTGGTGAAGAAGCACAGGCAAAGTACGCAGATAAACTCGCACAAATTGGTGAAGATACTTCTGTTAAAGAGCGTCGTGCAGTCGATACGGAGCGTGATACTGACGCGATGAAGAAGGCTGAGTTCATGATGGACAAAGTTGGTCAAGAGTTTGATGGTGTTGTCAACGGTGTGTTAAAGTTCGGTATGTTTGTTTCATTAGAAAACACAGTTGAAGGATTGATTCACGTGTCAAACTTTACTGATGATCAATATGTTTATGATGAGGCACACATGGCATTGATTGGTCGTCGCTTACATCATATCTATCAGATTGGTCAACCGGTGAAAGTTCGTGTTGTTCGTGTTGATAAGGAACAAGCATCGATTGACTTTGTGCTGGTAGATCCAGATGAAGCACCTTTGACTGACATCAAGGTACCAGAAGAACATCGTGGGGCATTTGGTAAAAATCGTGGTGAGCGCCGTCAACATGATAAGCGTAATCATTCGTCAAAGGGCAACAAAACTCATAATGATGGTAAGGCATTTGGTGCCTATCAAAATAAACGTAAACCAGATTCCAAGCATCAAGGTACTAACCGAAAAGGTCGTCATTAGTAATTAGAATCAGGGGGTTGTCATGGCTAAAAAAAAGCAGCGTGCTGATGGTGCATTGGCAACTAATAATAAAGCACGATATAATTATGCAATTGCTGAAACTTATGAAGCAGGCATTGAATTGACTGGAACAGAAATCAAATCAGTTCGTGCTAGCAAAATCACGATTGGGGATGGCTTTGTTCAAGTTCGTGATGGCCAAGCTTGGTTAGATAATGTGCATATTAGTCCATTCGAACAGGGGAATCGGTTTAACCACGATCCGCTACGTAGTCGACGGTTACTCTTGCATAAGAAAGAAATTCAAGTATTACAGGCTGCTGTTGCACAACAAGGTAAAACGATTGTGCCCTTGAAAGTTTATCTAAAACATGGTTTTGCAAAGGTTTTAATTGGTGTTGCAACCGGTAAGCATAATTATGATAAACGTGAAACAATCAAAAAGCGTGATCAAGATCGTGAGCTACATCGAACAATGAAGAAACGTTATTGATAATTTTTAAAAACATTGGTTTGATAGTGATTCAACATAGAATCCATTAAATCAGTGTTTTTAATTTACTGACAAATTATATTTAGTGTCAGAAAAACTGACACAAGATAGCTTTTTATAGTGTGAATAGCGTAAAATAAATTAGTATGAATGTAAAAATTAGAGTCTTGGAGGAATAGACAATGCGCAAGTGGTTAATTAGTCTAATGGCGTTAGTTGGGCTGGCAGTTGGGATAACAGTAAGTTCACCAGCTGTGCATGCAGCAACACCAAACTATACCATTACAACTGATACAACATTTCCACCATTTGAGTTTCAAACAGATAACGGGAAGTATCGTGGAATTGATATGGATATGTTGAAAGAAATTTCAAAACGCGAAAACTTTACCTATACACTAAAGCCGATGAGCTTCAATGCTGGTGTGCAGGCAGTTCAGGCCGGTCAAGTTGATGGTATCGTTGCTGGTATGTCCATAACAGACGAGCGTAAAAATACTTTTGACTTTGGAACACCATACTATAAAAGCGGTATTGTTATGGCAGTCTCACAAAAATCAAAAATTAAGGGATTGTCTGACCTAAAAGGGAAAACAGTTGCTGCAAAAACAGGTAGTGCTGGAGCAGATTACGCACGTGAAATGTCAAAAAAGTATGGTTTTAAGGTGACCTTCTTTAATGATTCAAATACGATGTATAATGATGTTTTGATTGGTAATACGGTTGCTGTTTTTGAGGATCAACCAGTTATGGCATATGCGATTCAGCAAGGTACAAATCTAAAAATTGTCACAAAACCAGCCAAAGGTAATTGGTATGGTTTTGGTGTCAAAAAGTCTGCTAATGCTGAACTATTAAAAAAATTCAATGCGGGTTATGCAGAAATCGTAAAAGATGGTACTTATGACAAAATTGTTAACCGATATCTAGGAAAAGGTGGCTACAACTATAAAAAGAATGCAGCTAACCAAACTGAAAATCAAAAAACAACTATTTGGGATCTTTTTAAAGAAAATAAGAGTGCGCTATCTAGTGGGCTAGTTAAGACGTTAGAGTTGACCTTGGTGGGAATTATTCTGGCAGCCATTTGGGGAATATTCCTAGGTATTTTAGGCGTTATGCCAAGTAAGTTTGCTCGTGGCCTTTCAACGACAATTATTTATATTTTCCGTGGGTTACCAATGCTTGTTCTAGCTTTCTTTATATATATTGGAATTCCCAACTTAACTGGACAAAAAATTCCGGCATTTACAGCGGGTGTTATCACATTGATTTTGAATGAAGGTGCTTATATTGGTGCTTTCGTTAGTGGTGGATTTAAGTCGGTCGATTCAGGACAGCTTGAAGCAGCACGTTCATTGGGGCTACCTTATGGTAAGGCAATGCGCAAAGTTGTTATGCCACAAGGAATTCGCTTAATGATACCAAGTTTTATTAACCAATTTATTATTACGTTGAAGGATACATCAATTCTGTCAGCAATTGGTATTATTGAATTAACACAAACAGGTACATTAATCATTGCGCGTAATTTGCAAGGATTTAGAGTCTGGTTAATGATTGCAGTTCTATATCTTATCGTTATTACACTATTAACTTGGTTATCAAATTGGGTAGAAAAGAGGATCAAATAATGGCAACAGTTATTGAAGCACGTGATGTTCATAAAAGCTTTGGAAAAAATGAAGTGCTAAAAGGATTGAGCTTGGCTGTTGAAGAAGGTGAAGTTGTCGTAATGATTGGCCCTTCTGGTTCTGGTAAATCTACATTTCTACGTGCATTGAATAAGCTTGAAGAAATTAATAGTGGTGAAATTGCGATTGATGGTCAGAATATCAATCAGCCTAAGGTGAATATCGACAAGATACGTGAAAAGGTTGGTATGGTATTCCAACACTTTAACCTTTTTCCTCATCTAACAGTCATGGAGAATATGACGTTAGCACCAGTACAATTAGGTAAGATGACCAAAAGTGAAGCGATTGCAAATGCTAAAAGTCTTTTAGATCGTGTTGGTCTAGCTGATAAGGCAGATGTTAAGCCTGACACCTTATCTGGTGGTCAAAAGCAACGTGTTGCAATTGCGCGTGCTTTGGCTATGAATCCGGAAATTATGTTATTTGATGAACCAACATCAGCATTAGACCCAGAAATGGTTGGTGATGTTTTAGCAGTTATGAAAGAACTTGCTGAAGAAGGTATGACGATGATTGTGGTGACTCACGAAATGGGCTTTGCTAAACAGGTCGCTGATCGTGTGGTATTCTTCGCAGATGGTTATATTCGTGAAGAAGGTGCACCAAAAGAAATTTTTGATCATCCACAAGATCCACGTACACGTGATTTCTTAGACAAAGTTTTGAATGTATAAATAAGAGAGCGAGACAAAAGCCGGCTTCAGACTTTTGGAACGCGTTTATGCTATAAAACTAATATGCTCTTAATTACGCACTTTTAGCGCAAAAAATAGAGGCTGAGACAATTTCTGTCCCAGCCTTTTTATTTTTTAGGTAGATATTTTAATGTTTTAGAATTAATAAATGGTGTCAAACGTGGGACTGGCATATTGAAAATACTTGGCCAAGCTAGTGGGTGCCCATGAGCAATAAATTCCCATCGATCTAAAAAGGCAATAATCAATAATAAAAGTGGCTCTTGATGTGTATCAGAAATTTTGATTAATAGACGTTGATCTTTACTTGGGGTTGCAGTTGCTAATTGTTGACTAACTGTTTTTATTTGAAAGTGACGTTTTTCAAGACTACCAAGGACAAACCAGTTTAAGTTGTTTACAAATAATAATTCGTGTAACTTCAGTGAAAGACCGATTGAACCGACTTCTCGTTGATGGTTTGCTAAAATGAACCTAGGAATAATACCACTTGAAATTTGTGTAATCTTAGCAAGTGGTTCGTAGGACTGATTATAAATGGTGATTGTATCGTACCGTTGACCGATTTGTCCAGAGATAATGTATTTGACGACATTTGTGTAAGTTGTGACAGTAGTTATACCATCAAATTGTTCACGTACTTTTGACATTAGTAAATCATGCATATAAACACCTCGTCATGACATGAAAAAGATTACTCATCATTTTATTCTAACATAATCATGTTTGAACGTGTTTTAGTCGGTATAATAGATATATATGAATTCAAATTATGAAAATAGGAGTCGATATGCCAGAGCTATTACCAAAAGATTGGGCAGATGCATTGCAATCAGTATTGCAGCCAAATTATATTGGACGCATCCAAGAGTTTTTAGATACAGTTTATTTAGTCGATACGGTTTACCCAGAACGACAAAATGTATTTGCTGCGTTAAAAGAAACCCCGTTAAACAAGGTGAAAGTCGTGATTTTAGGGCAAGATCCATATCCAAACCCTGGACAAGCGCAAGGGTTGAGTTTTTCTGTACCAGCAACGATGGCTCTGCCTAAGTCATTGATTAATATTTATAAAGAATTAACAGATGATTTAGCAGTTACTGCACCCAACAATGGTGATTTACATCCTTGGGCAAAACAAGGTGTTTTACTGTTAAATACAGTTTTAACAGTACCAGCTCACCATGCAGGGGGACATACAGGCGAAGTATGGGAACAGCTGACTGATGAAATTATTAAACTTGTCGCAGAACGAAACCAACCAACTGTTTTTATTTTGTGGGGTAAACAAGCACAAAATAAAAAGCAGCTAATTAACGGCGAACAAAACTTGGTGTTACAAGCGCCTCATCCAAGTCCATTGTCTGCTTATCGTGGCTTTTTTGGCGCTAAGCCATTCAGCAAAACCAACGAATTTTTGCAAAAAAATAATGTTGCACCTATTAAGTGGGTATAAATTGATATATTTTGTTGCTAAAGTGAAACACTTAGAAATGGCTATACATCAATGGGTTTAGTGCCGCTATGGTATAATAGAATACGTAATAAAAAATAATTTTAAAAAAAGACGGGGGTTTGTTGATCATGGAGTTGTTTGAGCAATTAGCAAGTAAGATAAAAGGACAAAATAAGACGCTTGTATTTCCGGAGGGGGAAGATGCACGTGTTCAAGGTGCAGCAATTCGTTTAGCTGCTGATGGCCTAGTTAAGCCAATTTTATTAGGAAAGCAGTCATTGATTGACGCAACGGCTGAAAAACATCAATTTGATTTATCAAACATAACAGTTATTGATCCAGCAAGTTACCCTGAAGATAAGTTGAACGATATGATTCATGAACTTATTGAACGTCGTCATGGCAAGACAGATACAGCGACTGCTAAAAAGTGGGTTACTGATGTGAACTATTTTGGTACGATGTTAGTCTATATGAATTTAGCCGATGGTATGGTATCTGGCGCAACACATCCAACGGGGGATACTGTTCGTCCTGCTTTGCAAATTATCAAAACAGCGCCAGGTTCATCAAGAATTTCTGGTGCGTTTGTCATGCAACGTCATGACGAACGTTATATCTTTGCTGATGCAGCGATCAATATTGACATTGATGCACAAACGATGACAGAAATCGCTATTCAGTCAGCTAAGACGGCAAAAGTTTTTGGTATTGATCCAAAGGTTGCGATGTTAAGCTTTTCTACAAAGGGCTCAGCCAAGGCACCACAAGTAGATAAAGTTTCAGAAGCAACTAAAATTGCTAAGGAACTAGAGCCATCACTAGCACTTGATGGCGAGCTACAATTTGATGCAGCGTTCGTTCCTGAGGTTGCTAAGTCAAAGGCACCAGATTCTGAGATTGCAGGCCAAGCAAATGTCTTTATCTTCCCTGATCTACAATCTGGCAATATTGGGTATAAAATTGCCCAACGTTTAGGCGGCTTTGAAGCGGTTGGCCCAATTTTACAAGGATTAGCAAAGCCTGTTTCAGATTTGTCACGAGGTGCCAATGAGGAAGATGTCTATAAGGTCGCTATTATTACGGCTGCACAGGCATTAGAAAACTAGATAAATTAATAGAGGAGCGACATAACACAAATTCGTTGGGAAATTACAGATGAGATGTGTCATGGCGCTTTTTAATATATAAGGTGAGAGGGACAGCGTATGTGTACGAGTATTTTTCAAGTTGCACGTAATGGTGTACATGTTTTGTCGCGAACAATGGATTGGCCAAGGTTAGAGAATTCACCAATGTTTGTACCTAGAAAATATCAATGGCATTCATCATTTAATCGACATCTCATACAAAACAAGTATGCCTTCATTGGTGGCGGTGAATTAAGTAATAAACGAACAGACATTGCAGATGGTGTTAATGAATATGGTCTATGTGCACAAAAATTAACGTTTGGTAATGGCGCACACTTTGTGGATGAAATTGACGATTCTAAAGTGCAGATTGCACCGTTTGAATTTGTATTTTGGCTATTAGGAAATTTTAAATCCATTGCTGATATCACTGAACATATTGCTGACATTCAACTAATGTCTCAGAAAAATAGTGTCATAAAGTATGGCAATCCTGAATTACATTTTGCTGTCACTGATCCTACGGGGGCCATCGTCGTGATTGAGCCAACGACTTGGCCAATGAGAATTGTGGCGAATCCACTGGGAGTGGTAACTAATAGTCCTCATTTTGAGCGTCAAATTCAGCAATTAGAAAAATATGTTGATTTTAAACCAGAGTTTAAGGCGGGTAAAATGCCAATTAACGTTCCTAAAGTAACGACGGGAAAACTATCCGGAAAAGCGACACCACCAGGTTCTTACTCACCTGGTGCACGCTTTTTAAGAGCAGCGTATCTAAAAGAACGTGCTGATCAACCTGCGGATGAAGCAGAGGCAATTATTACAAGTTGGCATTTATTAGATAGTGTGACGGTACCACAAAATTTGACACATCAGCAAACATTCTCTGTCTACCGAGCAGCTACGGTGGCTGAAAGCCGCAGTTATTATTTTCAGTCTTATCATCAAGGCGAAATGTCTAAATTACAGTTAACGGATGACATGCTAACTGCCACTGAGGCAGTCGTTTATAATGTCCCCGATGAGTTAACAGTTAATCAATTAAATTAAAATATCGTGTAATTAAAGCTCCGTAAAAAGTTTATGTTGAACTGAACCCCAAAAATTGGAGTGACGTTTAAGCGGCTAACTGGTCGGAAAGATTTCGGTATTGAACCGGAGTTCTTCCGGCCAGTTTTGTTTTTATCCGCTTATTGTTGTAGTAATAGACATAGTTAGTTATGCCGGACTTTAATTCGTCATAACTTTGATAATGGTTGTTATGTACCGTTCCTACCTTCAAGATGTGGAAGATACTCTCAGCCATTGCGTTATCTAGGCATGTCGCTTTGCGACTCATGCTCTGGAACACACGGTTAGTCTTTAGCCGTGATACATACTCATAATTTTGATATTGGAAACCTTGGTCAGAGTGAATTGTCATTCGATAATTCAATTCTGGCCTATTTTGTAGAAGCTCATCTAATGGCTTTGTGACGAACTCGACAGTTGGATGAAGATCGATATTCCAAGTGAGAATCTCACCACTATAAACATCAATATAGGCGGTGAAATAAGCACGTTCAGCCATCGTGCCTGATCCCCAACGGACTTCAGTGACGTCGGTGAGAACCTTCTGATATGGTCGATCCGTTGTGAACCGACGGTTTACACGATTCGGTGAGATATGTCCGACAGTGCCGGCGTAAGAATTGTACTTCCGTGTCAGACGGTTGAAAGCAGTACAGAGAAGCCCGTTCATCTTCATAATTTTCAGCACAACCTTATGGTTGGTGTTGAAGCCACGATTACGAAGCTCTTGTGTGACACGACGGTAACCGTAGTCCGGGTTGTCATCACGAATTGATATAATCGCATCAATTAACTCACGTGGATACTCCTTGTACGCACGCTTGCACGCGTCATGATAACTACTGCTAGACATCTCGGCTACTTGAAGAAGCAGCTTCAACTTGCACTTCAACTCTTGCCTTAGCACAGTGATTACTACCGCTTTGTCTTGGTTTGTAATTTCTTCTTTTCCTGAGCTAAGGCCTCGAGTTTTTCCAAGTAGGCTACCTTAATTCGAAGTAGTTCATTCTCTTCTTCGAGCTTCTTGATCTTGTCGTGTTCTTGCTTATTCATAGTTCGTTTCCGCCTTCGTTTATCAGGTTTTAGCCGACCAGACTCTAGCGCACGTTCCCAATGCCAAATTAAAGATGGACTTGTTATCCTAAACTTTCTAGCCGTTATGGGATACGACGCGTTGTGATTCAGTCGCCAATTAATTACCTTGATTTTAAAGGAATACGGATAACTTGTCTTGTTTCTGTGGGAATCTTTGATTCCATAAATACCATCCTGTTTGATTGATTTCACCCAGATTTCAAGAGTCGAATGAGCTTTGATTCCGAATTTTCTCCGTATTTCAACGGGCGGAACACCTTTGAGATACATCGATACTGCTTCAATTTGAATTTCTTTCGAGAACATAAGAAAACCCCATGAGTTAGATTTACTCCAACTCATGGGGTTCAGTTCATGTTGAGCTTTTTTTCCTTTATCTGAGTCGTTTGTGCTCTGTAATCAGTTGGTCAAAAATGGTATACTTTTAACTATGAGAATATTAGTAAACACAGTGAATGAAACACAAGAATTAGCTGCTAAATTGGCAAAAAATGTGGTAGCTAGTGACACAATTTTGTTGTCAGGTGATTTAGGAGCAGGAAAAACTACTTTTACACAGGGATTTGCAAAAGAATTGGGTGTGAGAAGGCCCGTCAAGAGTCCAACGTTTACTTTGGTACGTGAATACCATACAAAGAAGTTTCCTTTATACCATCTGGATGTTTATCGTCTAGGTGAAGAAGGAAATGCAGAGGATTTAGGATTATCAGAGTATTTCGGTGGCGACGGCGTTGCATTAGTTGAATGGTCACAGTATATTAGGCCTGATTTACCTGACGACGTATTAAAAATTTTGTTTGAACGGGTTGCAGGTTCGGAGACAGAAAGACTGATTACAATTACAGCAACTGGTCATCGCTCAAACCAATTACTAGCAGCAATGGAGGCATAATGGAAATATTTGTACGGCCTGCAGATAGACAAGATGCAGTAAAACTGATGGGACTGCTATTTCAATTACAAGATGAATCTAGCACATTTATGATTGCACAAGATCCTGAAACAATCGAAGTAGCGGATGAAGCTGATAATATTGATATTCTGCAGACGACAACGAATAACATTATGCTAGTGTCTGCTACTGAGGAGGGGCAATTAGTTGGTTTGGCTTCGGCTGCAGCAAAGCCTAGACAGCCCAGGGTCGCAGAGATTGGGGTTGCAGTTTTGGCTGATTATCAAGGTAACGGGTTAGCGCAAGCGATGATTGCAGAAATTTTAGACTGGGCAACAACCTTTAGCTCAGTTGATCAATTGGTATTAACAGTACAAACAATTAATGAAGTTGCAATTCATATTTATGAAAAAATGGGCTTTAAGCGTATTCCCGGATCTGAAAGTGAAATTATGAATAGTAATCAAAAGCGGGTACCAGCTTTTGACATGGCCTGGACGGTCAACGATTGATGAGGTGTAACTATGAATTTTATTGCAATGGACTTTGAAACTGCAAGTGCTAAGCGTTATAGTGCTGTATCGCTTGGATTGGCAGTTGTGCGCGATAACAAACTTGTTGATGAATTTTATACATTAATTAAACCAGATAGTTTTTTTGATAAGCGAAATACTCGTATTCATGGCATTACTGAAGCTGATGTCCGTAATGCACCAATTTTTCCAGAAGTTTGGGAGCAAATTCAGCAGTTTTATACACCTAGTCAATTAGTTATCGCTCATAATGCACCGTTTGATAATGGTGTTTTGCGAGAAACATTAACTCATTATGATATTGACTTGCCACATTATTTATCTTTAGATACTGTACGCACTTCACGAAAACTCTATCCAGAATTACCAAATCATAAATTAAATACGGTAGCGGAAGCGTTAGGAATTGATTTAAAGCACCATCATAATGCTCTTAATGATACAGTAGCAGCAGCTGAAATTTTAGTACGGCAAGCAACTGATTTTGGTGTTGAACCATTGAAACAGTTGGTTAAAGTGATTTAATTAAGGAATTGAAAAATGAAGATGTTGAATGAAATGTTTCCAAGTTATAACATTCGGGCGAATGTTAATTTAGGAGATTATACAAATACACGTGTTGGTGGTCCAGCAGATTGGTGCTTTTGGCCGAAAACACAGCAAGAACTACAGCAGGTTGTCCATTTTGCGAATGCGACTGATTTACCCATTACAGTTCTTGGTAATGCATCAAATTTGGTTATTACTGATGATGGCCGACAAGGTGTAGTTATTTTCTTGACTGATATGCATCAAATTGAAGTTTTTAAAAATAGCATCACCGCTGAAGCAGGAGCATGGATAATTGAGGTAGCACAAACCGCATATGATTATTCATTAACTGGTTTAGAATGGGCTGCAGGTATCCCTGGCTCTATTGGTGGCGCTGTTTTTATGAATGCAGGGGCATATGGCGGTCAAATCGATCAAGTTGTACAAAGTATTGATGTCATCACGCCAGCAGGCGAAATAAAAACATATTCTGCAACTGAATTGGCATTCGGTTATCGTCATAGTTTGGTTCAAGAAACGGGTGATGTCATTATTAGAGCAACATTTACCATGCAGCCTGGAAAACGATCAGAAATTGGAGAAAAAATGGCTGATTTTAATACCCGTCGTGCGCAAAAACAGCCTTTAGAATTTCCGTCATGTGGATCAGTTTTTAAGCGACCAACTGGGTATTTTGCTGGTAAATTGATTATGGATTCCGGTCTACAAGGATACCAAATTGGTGGTGCGCAAGTATCTACAAAACATGCGGGTTTTATTGTTAATCGTGGCCAAGCAACTGGAAGTGACTATGTTCATTTAATTAAACATGTTCAAGATGTCGTGTATGAAAAGTTTTCAGTAAACTTAGAAACTGAAGTTCGGGTACTTGGGAGAAAATAAACAAAGAAAAGGAGTGTGTGTATGGTTCTACTGCAAACCGTTGTTGGTCTAACCTTTTTAGTCGTGTTAGGCAACGTATTGGGTAACTTTCTGAAAAAGATACCAGTCGGTTTAATCCAAATTGGATTAGGATTACTTGTGGCTATATTTTTTAATGTTGAAATTCAACTTGATACAGAATGGTTTTTACTTTTATTTATTGCCCCGTTGCTTTATTCAGACGCGTGGCGATTTCCTAAAAAAGAGCTATGGGAATTACGAGGGCCTATTTTTGGTAATGCAATCTTATTGGTATTTATTACAACGATTGTTGGTGGCTTTTTGATTTATTGGATGATTCCACAGTTACCACTTCCTGTAGCATTGGCGATTGCAGCTATTTTATCACCGACTGATCCGGTAGCAGTGTCAGCCATTGCATCTGAAGCAAAATTGCCGCCTTCTATTATGCATTTAGTGGCTGGAGAAAGCCTAATTAATGATGCCAGTGGTTTGGTTGGATTTAAATTTGCTGTTGCAGCTGCAACAGCAGGGACATTTTCGCTTTGGGATGCAACAGGTGAGTTCTTATATGTTTCAATTGTAGGAACTTTAGTGGGAGCGTTAATGGGATTTCTTATTAATGCGGTTGGTGACTGGTTATCTGCGCATGCCATTAATGATGTCTCATTAAGAGTTGTGATCCAATTGTTCACACCTTTCTTAGTTTATATTATTGCTGAAGAAATTCATTCATCTGGTGTTATCGCTGTTGTCGTTGCGGCAATTATTTTAAATATTCATACCAAACATGATGTTGATTATACAGGGGAACTCCATGTTATTGGGATTAATACATGGAATGTTTTTGGATACCTATTAAATGGATACATATTTGTTATTTTGGGAATTGAATTTCCATTAGCAACACATTTAGGCAAAGTCATATCATTACCGATGGCTATTTTGTATTCAGTAATTACTTGGTTCATTATTTTTGGCATTCGTGTTATTTGGACCTATGTAACACAATGGGTACGTTTGAAAAATCATAAAAATGAAACTGCATCATGGCAAGTTGCTATTACATCTGGACTAACAGGTGTTCGCGGTGCAGTTACAATGGCCGGAGTTTTATCTGTACCACTTATAACGGATAGTGGCCAACCATTTCCACAGCGTGCACTAATGCTATTTATTGCTGCTATCACAATAATTTTATCTTTGATTGTTGCCATCGTGTTTCTACCAATAGTTGGTGGGACAAAGAAAACACAGGTACCACCTGGTAAGAATAAGGCTCAAGCTAAGGTAGCCCAACATATGTCAGAACCACGGGCACGGGTTTATGTTTTACAGTCAGCCGTGCGAGAAATTGAGGCACGGCGTCGAGAATCGAATCAGGCGGTTGTTTATGAAATAATTCAACGTTATCAAATTCAAATTCGCCAATTGCAATTGCAATTTATGAAAACTGACAAGTTGAGTCCAATTTTGAATGCGGAAATGTCATTACGGCAAATCGCTTTAGAAGCAGAACGTAGTGCCATTCAAAGATTGTTAGTCGATGAGCGCATTACACCATTAGTTTTTGCTAGTGAAGGTCGACGAATTGACCGTGCAGAATCCGAATTGGATGATTTAGTTACTCATGATCGAGGTAAGCGAACTTGGCGTCAGATTCGTAGGTTCTTAATGAGTTTTGGCCGAATGGTACGTGTTTGGTTAAGCGATGATTCTTCTGACACATTGATGTCAGAGTATGAATTAGCACATCATGAATCTGCCAAAGAAGCAATTGCGGCAATCTCAAAATATATTAGTACAGAAGAAGCACAAAATTCGCACCTGGATCAAACGGCAGCGTATAATCTAATTATTATGTATCGTTCACGTTTGGAACGTGAACGTCATGGTCGTAAAGGTGTACAAAATGTTGAAAATTTAAAAATTGAACTCGAATTAGTTGGCTTGAATGCACAACGTGAAGCGGTACAACATTTAACTGAGGCTCACTTTATCTCGAATGTGACGAGTATGAACATTCGACAAAATATTAACTTTACGGAAGCAGGCATGTTGACCAATTTGGAAGAGTAGGAGTTAGTATGAATTTTGATATTGATGCATTATTAAAAAATATAAACATTGTGCGTATCATTGATGTCATCATTGTCTGGTGGGTTCTTTACCGATTGATGATGCTGATTCGTGGTACCAAGGCGGTCACTTTACTGCGTGGTGTTGGAATTGTTATCATAGTAAAAGTGGTTAGTTGGTATTTTGGATTAGCGACAATTTCTTGGGTAACTGACCAAATTATTAATTGGGGAGTCATCGCGTTGGTGATCGTTTTTCAGCCTGAAATTCGACGAGGTCTTGAACATCTCGGTCGTTCTGGTTTGTTCAGACAAAAACAAGCTTATCAATCTGAAAAGCGGCTAGTCAATGAGCTCGATGATGCGATTCAATATATGTCTAAGCGGCGTATTGGTGCTTTAATTTCAATTGAAATGGAGACAGGATTGGAAGAATATATTGAGACCGGTATACCAATTGATGCTGAAATTTCAAGTCAGCTTTTGATTAATACGTTTATTCCGAATACACCATTACATGACGGAGCAGTTATCCTGAAAGATAATCGATTAGCAACTGCGGCAGCTTACTTACCATTGTCGGACAGTGCAACAATTCCTAAAGAATTGGGAACAAGGCATCGTGCTTCAGTTGGAATTTCAGAAGTTACTGATGCATTAACTATTGTTGTGTCTGAAGAAACGGGTGCTGTATCAATTACTAGAAATTCAGAATTAATGCAGTCATTATCACGTGAAGATTATCGAAAGTACCTTACCCGTCAACTTGTCACATCAGATGAGGTAGCTAACCAATCTTGGTGGACGCAGTTAAGATCATTCTTAAAGCGAGGAGATAAGTAATATGAAACGACGTACTGATAAAATCGTGTATGGTCTGTTAACATTAGCTGTCGCCATCTTTATGTCTGCTTACACTGACTCACAATCAACGACGTCCACTCGTCGATCAAATAATAATACTAATGAACTATCTACTATTGGCAAGATAACATCATCACAGTCAGCAACCGTTAGTGTGCCTATTCAATTTTCTGGCATTAATACAGACGATTATTATATTAGCGGTGTGCCCGATAATGTTGCTGTGACAATAAGTGGACCGTCTGCATTAGTTACGGCGGCAAAAAACACGAAAAATTTTCAAGTATCAGCAAATTTAAAGAATTTATCAGATGGGACACATACCGTTAGTCTTAAGGTTACTGGGTTAAATAAAGATTTGACGTATAAGCTGAAAACACCTAAAGTAACATTGACCATGTATAAGCGTACTTCTTCATACTATTCAGTGAAAACAAACTATAACAAAGATGCGATTGCTGATGGTTACACAGTTGGTACGGTAACAACGTCAGTCAACAACGTTCAAATTATGGGACGTCAATCTGCAATTAATGTTGTAGATAGTGTTGTCGCTGATGTGCAATTGAAGCGAGATACGAAAAAAACTGTTAGACAAAAAGTCACGTTACAGGCAGTAGATGCTAATGGTAATCCAGTAGACGTTGCTGTATCACCACAAGTTACAACAGTTAAAATACCAATCAAGACAGGTAATGGTACGCGTCAAGTACCATTGAATTTGAAAACTAAAAATGGTAATGCTTCAGAATTTTCATTGTCTGGCTCGGTTAACGAAGTAGCTGTGCAAGGAAATATAGATGTCTTAAATAAATTAAAGAATGTTCAGGCTGTTGTAGATTTATCGGGAGTAACGACAGCAACACAAAAAGATGTTACGATTGATGTGCCAGATGGTGCTGAAAGTGTTGACCCAAAGACAGTATCGGTGGTTATAACTCCTAAGGAGTAGAAAGAGAATTATGGTTGAATTACATTATTTTGGAACAGATGGCGTGCGGGGCATTGCCAATAAAGAATTGACACCTGAGTTAGCATTTCGTCTTGGCCGAATGGGTGGAGCAGTACTAACTCGTCATGCAGTAGATCATCGGCCACGTGTGCTTGTTGGACGTGATACGAGAATGTCAGGTCCATTATTGGAGCATGCGCTAATTTCAGGTTTACTTTCTGTTGGTATTGAAATCCAACGTTTAGATGTGATTTCTACACCGGGAGTTGCTTATTTAGTTCGTGCACAAAAGGCAGATGCCGGTGCACAAATTACAGCATCACATAATCCAGCAGAAGATAATGGCATTAAATTCTTTGGTTCTGATGGTATGAAGTTATCAGATGAGCTGGAAGCCGAAATCGAAGCATTGCTCGATGCACCAGAAGATACATTGCCACGCCCAGCAGCTGAAGGTTTAGGATCTGTTTCTGATTTTAAAGAGGGAACGGCTAAATACTTAGAATATTTGCAAACGACCATCCCTAGTAACTTGGATGGTATGAAACTGGCCATTGATGCAGCAAATGGTGCCACTTCAGGTCTAGTGGCTAATTTATTTGCAGATATGGGAGCTGATTTTGTTACGATGGGGACATCACCAGATGGTATTAATATTAACCAAAACGTCGGCTCAACTCATCCAGAAGCATTAGCCAAGTTTGTGCTTGAAAACGAAGCGCAAGTTGGTTTAGCATTTGATGGTGATGGTGATCGTTTAATTGCCGTCGATGAAAAGGGACAGATTATTGATGGTGATCAAATTATGTTCATTGTTGGTAAATATATGTCTTCACACGGTCGTTTAAAGCAAGATACTATCGTGACAACGGTCATGTCTAATATTGGTATGTATAAGGCAATGTCCGATAACGGACTGAACTCTGTGAAAACTGCAGTCGGTGATCGCTACGTTGTTGAAGAAATGATCAAGTCTGGTTATAACCTAGGTGGTGAACAATCTGGTCACGTTGTCTTTTTAGATTGGGCAACTACAGGTGATGGTATGCTAACGGCACTACAATTATTGCATGTGATGCAAGAGGCGGATAAACCATTATCTGAATTAGCCGCAGAAATGACAGTATATCCACAAAAACTGGTGAATGTTAAAGTACAAGATAAAAAATTGGCATTGTCAAATGAAGCCATTAAGCAGATTATTAGCGAGGTTGAATCTGAAATGGGCAATGAAGGACGTGTTCTTGTACGACCTTCAGGGACACAAAATTTATTACGTGTTATGGCGGAAGCACCTACTCGTGAATCTGTCGATGAATATGTTGATCGAATTGTCACAGTTGTTAAGCAAGAGGTTGGTGTTGAGTAATGTCAGCAGATTTTCAGACGTTAGATATTATTGAAGAGATTACACGCAATGATGGCTCAACGTATAAGGAAATTGGCAATTTGTTGCATAATGGACAGGCAGAATATGCTGTTGAAGAAGGAATGATAAAAAAAGTTCGAATTTTAAAAATTAACATTCCACACTCTAAGAATGTTATTAGTTATGAAAAATTTGTTAACGAGAATTTTGATATTCCAACAAAAATTGCTATTTCAGAATATATTGAATGGCAACGGACGCCAGAGATGGATGCTGTTGTTGAAAAAATCTTAGCTGAAAATAAAGTTAGTTAACTTTAATGTAAGAGTCAGAAGTACTATCATACCTTGGAATTTTCAAGTGTAATGGTGGTATTTAATGGCTCTTTTTACATGCTTTTTTTCCGTTATAAATAGAAATTTGTTATTATAAGTAATAAGTAATTTTGTGAAAGGTTGGTCAGTTATGAATATTGGATTATTTACAGATACATATGCGCCACAAGTTTCCGGTGTTGTGTCATCAATTCAGACACTCCGACAACAGCTTATTGACCATGGGCATCGGGTGTACATTTTTACTTCAACTGATCCAAATGTGCCAAAGGAAGTTTTAGAGCCTGATGTCTATCGCTTTCCAAGTTTTCCATTTATTGGATTTAAGGATCGGCGGTTATCGTATCGTGGTGTTATTCAAGCAATTCAGCTCGCTAAGAAGTTAGAACTTGACATTGTACATACCCAGACTGAATTCTCGTTAGGTTTAATGGGGAAATTAGTTGCTAGACAATTGAAAATACCTGTTGTACACACTTTTCATACAAATTATGAAGATTATTTACATTATGTTGCTAACGGGAAAATCATTCGGCCAGCTAGTGTAGCAGTGATTGCACGAAGTTACATGGCAGGAATGACTGGCGTAATTGCACCGTCTAAACAAACATTTGATACGTTAACTAAATATAAAGTTTCTGCACCAATTGAGATTATTCCAACTGGTGTTAGTGTAAAGCATTCAAAGCAAGATGATACCAGTGCTTATTTGCGTGAAAAATTAGGATTAGGTAGTCAAACACCGGTGGTGCTATCACTTGGACGTGTGGCTTTTGAAAAGAATATTGATACTGCATTAACGATATTTGCAGAGGTATTAGAACAGGTACCTGAAGCTATGTTTGTAATTGTTGGAGACGGACCAGCAATGTCTGATTTAAAGGATCATGTACGATCATTAGAAATTGCGGATCACGTTATTTTTACAGGGGAAGTGGATCATCAAGAGGTCTATGGTTATTATAAATTAGCAGATGTTTTCTTATCTGCTTCCGTATCGGAAACGCAAGGATTGACATTTATTGAAGCGATGACAGCTGACACGCCAGTTGTTGCAATTCGTAGTCCTTATTTAGAGACAGTTGTTTTAGATAAAAATATTGGATCGCTTGCAGATGATAGTTATGATCTAATGGCACCACTAATCATGTACTTAAATGCAAAAAAACAGCAGCAAGTAGTAGGAAATCCAGCAGTACGGCAGAAAGTGCTGCATGACATTGATGAAGTTACTTTTGGACAACGAGTGTTAGATTTCTACTCTGAGGCGCTAGTTGTGTACCATGAAGAGGAGGATATGGAAGAAGCTGATAGTAATGATTTTGAGTATGCAAAATCATTTTTGTCTAGAACGCCATTCCATAAAAATAATAAATGATTCGAATCACAATGTTCTCTGCAGCTGAAACAGTTCCCGGTCAAGGCGTTGGCTCAGCTTATCGGGAACTAGTTAACTTATTAACTAGTAGGTTTCCCGATAAATTCCAACTAAAATTTAATAGTTTGTCAAAGACTGATATCAGCCATTACCATACTATTAATTTTGGGTTCTTTTTGAATACATTTCTTCCAGGAAGGGGTAAAAAAGTCGGATATGTACATTTTCTACCTGAAACCCTAGAAGGTTCAATTAATTTATGGTGGCCGATTAAAAAGATTTTTTATTGGTATGTGATGACCTTCTATAAACGAATGGATAAAATTGTAGTAGTTAATCCGGTGTTCATTGATAAATTAGTGGCATTAGGTGTATCAAAAGAAAAGATCACCTATATTCCTAATTTTGTTTCCAAAGACGATTTCTTTCCTGTTCCGGCAAATCAGAAGATAAATATTCGTAAAAAATTGGACTTACCTGAAAATACATTCATGGTGTTAGGAGTAGGACAAGTACAAGTTCGAAAAGGCGTGCTAGATTTTATTCAGTTAGCAAAAGATAATCCGGACTGGACATTTGTGTGGGTTGGCGGATTCTCATTTGGGGCCATAACGGCTGGTTACGAAACACTAAAAAAAGTTGTTGACAATCCACCTAAAAATTTGATTTTTCCCGGTATAGTGAATAGAAAATTGATGAATGATTATTATAATGCAGCCAATGTTTTTTTGCTACCGAGTTATACAGAACTATTTCCGATGTCAGCTTTAGAGGCCTTTAGTACAGGAACGCCAACAATTTTACGCGATTTAGATTTATATCGTGCAATTATTGATGGTTATTACTTACCTGCTGTTGATAGAGATGGGATGCAGAAACAACTTGATATGCTTGAAACGGATAGTGATCTACAGAAACAGATGGCAAAACAAGCATTAGCTGCATCTGAATATTATTCAGCGACCCATGTTGCTAAAATTTGGGACACTTATTATACGAATCAGGTTAATGACAAAAATGATGGGGGACATCAATGACAAGGCGAAATGGCATTGTATTTGTTCTAATGATGGTTGCTGGCGTAGCTATATTTTATTGGTCATTTCGTAACGTTAGTATGGTGCAACTTGTGCAGGATCTTCGTGGTGCCAATTGGTGGTGGCTGCTGGTTGCCTTGTTAGCAATGGCTGTTTATTTACTATTGGAATCAATTGTTGTGAAGGTTTTCGTGGATGATTCCCATGAGAAGTTATCATGGTCTGATGCTATTCGTATTCCGTTGGTTGAACAATTTGGTAATGGGATAACACCATTTTCTGCAGGGGGACAACCCATGCAATTGATCACACTTATTCAAGCTGGCGTTGATCCTGGTCGAGCCGGCTCAATTTTGCTGATGAAATTTGTGGTTTATCAGGCAATGATTGTTATTAATTTTTTCATTGCAATTGTTGTGGGATACCAATTTATTGCCGATAAATTAAAGGCATGGTCAGTATTTGTCATTTTAGGATTTATTATTCATCTAGTTGTGATAATTACGTTATTATTAGTGATGTACTGGCCAGGTTTAACCAAAGCGCTGGTCAAAATAGTATTTAAGCCAATTAAATGGATAAAGCCAAATAAAGCAGTGGCATGGCAACAAGTCGTAAATGAAAAAATTAAAAATTTTCATTCAGAAAGTATACGAATGAGCCATGATTGGTGGGTATTACTTAAAGCTATCGTTTTGACATTAGTTCAACTGACAGTCTATTATTTAATCCCATATTTCATTTTATTAGCATTGGGAGCTTCACAAATTAATGTCATTTTAGTGATGTCATTACATGTGTTAATAGTAATGGTTATTTCTTTATTCCCAATTCCTGGTGGTACAGGTGGGGCTGAAATTGGTTTTTCAATGCTATTTTCAACGTTTTTGCCAAATGCAGCGCTGTTAGTTTGTGCGATGGCATTATGGCGAATCATTACTTATTACTTGGGGATGTTCGCAGGTATTATCGCCTTTAATATAAAATCAAAACAGTGAGGTTAGGTTTATGCTGGCAGAGAATGATTTAAGTAAAATTGTGCGACGGATTCAGGCTATGCGCCAAGACAAGCGGGCAACGATCCAACAGCGTGATTTTAGTGTGTTTGGAGTGCCAGTAGTAACCGTTTTGTATGATTCTATGTCAGGTATGTTTGCTTTAGAAACAACTGAAAGAAAACAACATCGGTTTGCTTTTGATGATGTTGACTTACTAGCAATTGATATCTATGAGGCCTTAGCTGAGTTTAGAGAATCATTTTAATGAATCATAAGAAACTTTTATGGTGTCTTTTATAAAATGTTAGGTTGATAATCAGAATTTGGTAATTTGTTTTCAATATAACAAATAATTAAAAAATTTGGAGATAATAAAATGCAACGAGTTATGTTAGCCATTAAGAAAAAATGGCCAGATTTCAACGATACCGTTGGCTTCTTCCTGTTATCTGTATTCTTAGTATGGCTTAAGACCTACTGGGCATACAAGACGAGTTTTTCTTTAGGTGTTCAAGGCACCCTGCAAGAATTTATTCTAGTCATTAATCCGTTACCAACAGCGATTATACTGTTGAGTATTGCACTGTACTTTAGAGGTAAAGTTGCATATTGGTTAATGATTCTAATAAATTTGATTCAGTCAATTTGGTTGTTTGCCAATATGCTGTACTATCGAGAATTTTCAGACTTTTTGTCAGTGAATATTCTGAACTCAGGTAGCTCAGTTGACAATAATTTAGGAAAATCAATTGCAGGTATTATCAGTCCATTTGATTTTCTAGTATTTCTGGATATCATAATTTTAGTGCTATTATTAGTCTTTAAACGCATTAAATTCGATAAAGAAGTTGTTCAGAAACGCTTTGCTGCCTTGACAACTATATTCGGAATTGTCTTGATGCTTGTTGGATACGGCATATCAAGCAAAGATCGTTCTGGTCTATTAACTCGAACTTTTGATAATAATTATATTGTTAAATACTTAGGTTTAAATGAGTATGCAGCATATAATATCTTTAAGACAAAACAAACGGCGGATATTAAAAAAGATGCAAAAGCCGATGACCTTAATAAGATCAAAAATTATGTTAAGGGAAATAAAACCTTACAAAATGCGACTTATTTTGGTAAAGAAAAAGGCAAAAATGTTATTGTCTTTCATTTAGAGTCATTCCAACAATTTTTAATGGATTATAAAGTTAATGGTGTTGAGGTAACGCCTAATTTAAACAAGTTTTATCATGATCAAAACACTTTGTCATTTGATAATTTTTATAATGAAGTGGGGCAAGGTAAAACAGCTGATGCAGAAATGATGCTTGAGACAGGATTGTTTGGTACGGCATCAGGATCAGCAATGGTTAATTATGGTACTTCTAACACATATCAAGCTGTGCCAGCTATTCTAGATCAACAAGGATATACGACAGCAGCATTCCACGGAGATGTGGCTTCTTTCTGGAATCGTGATAATACGTATAAGTCTTGGGGGTATGATTATTTCTTCAGTAAGCCATATTATAAGAATGCAGATAACGCAGATTATAATATAGGATATGGGATGAAGGATAAAATTTTCTTGAAGGATGCCTCGAAATATCTTGAACAATTACCACAACCGTTTTATTCAAAGATTATTACAGTCACAAATCATTATCCATATGATTTAGATAGTCAAAATGCTTCCATTGCTAAAACTAAGACAAATGACAAGACGGTTGACGGATATGTCCAAACGGCCCGTTATTTGGATCAATCCTTTGGTGAATTTTTAAGTTGGCTTAAAAAGTCTGGATTATACGATAACTCAATGATTGTCCTATATGGTGACCATTATGGTATTTCAGAAAACCATAAGGCAGCAATTGCAAAATTGACAGGAAAAGATAGTGTATCTGACTATGATCTAGCTAATTGGCAAAAAGTACCATTCATGGTCCATGCACCTGGATTGAAGGGTGGTATTAATCACACCTATGGTGGTGAAATCGATGTGATGCCAACATTGCTTCACTTGTTAGGTGTTTCAACAGATAACGATATTCAATTTGGTCAAGATTTATTAGCAACCAATCGTCGTCAGATAGTACCGTTTAGAAACGGTGACTGGGTTTCTGCGGAATATATGAAATATGGTGGTAATTATTATGTGACGACCACTGGTACAAAGATTAATCCAAAAGAGGATCCACGAGCTAAGCAAATTATTGATGCAACTCAAAAGGATGTTGATAAAATGCTAACGTATTCAGATGATGTCCAAACGGGTGACTTACTACGTTTCTATACACCGGAAGGATTTAAGAAAGTTAATCGCAAAGATTATTCATACCAGAAGGCAAGTGGATTGAAGCAATTGAAGAAAGCCAATAAAGATAACCCAACATCAGTCAAAGCTAAGCATAATAATCAATCAACACTGAAAGACTATATTACTGATGCGCCAGAATTAGGTGGAAAACCACAAACTATTCAGGAAGCAACGTCTTCTAGTCAAGATGATAAAAATAGTAGTAGTGATAGTAGTTCATCATCTAATACTAGTGATAATCAATAGTTTTCTTTAAGTTAATTATTATTGATAAGTGAGAAGCTCACTGTAAGTTCCCTAAGAAAGGGAAGCTACAGTGAGCTTTTTTAGACTATGTTGGTAACTAATTTATGGCGTTTAAGTAAATGCAAGGTAAGTAAAAAATATTCGTAAGAAAGAAGGTAAAACTTGTTGTTGACGAACGTTCTTTTCTAAGGTATATTATATGAGCGGTTAAAAAAGCCGAGCATATACAAATCATGATGATAAAAAAGTTGTTGACTTTTAAAAATTATGTCTGTATACTTAATTAAGTTGTCGACAGGACAACGACTGTTGATCATTGAAAACTGAATATCGTTTCGATGAAACAAATGTGTAGGGTCATCAAGTAATTTACTTGATACAAAAACATTTGCGAAGTCAATTCGCTAATAAATTCGTTTAACTTCTGTTAAACAAATAACAACAATTGAGTTATACTCAAACTTTTAAAATGAGAGTTTGATCCTGGCTCAGGATGAACGCTGGCGGCGTGCCTAATACATGCAAGTCGAACGCTTTGTCTTTAATTGATCTGACGAGCTTGCTCTGATGTGATTTTATCTGACAAAGAGTGGCGAACGGGTGAGTAACACGTGGGTAACCTACCTCTTAGCAGGGGATAACATTTGGAAACAAGTGCTAATACCGTATAATACCAACAACCGCATGGTTGTTGGTTGAAAGATGGTTCTGCTATCACTAAGAGATGGACCCGCGGTGCATTAGCTAGTTGGTAAGGTAACGGCTTACCAAGGCAATGATGCATAGCCGAGTTGAGAGACTGATCGGCCACAATGGGACTGAGACACGGCCCATACTCCTACGGGAGGCAGCAGTAGGGAATCTTCCACAATGGGCGCAAGCCTGATGGAGCAACGCCGCGTGTGTGATGAAGGGTTTCGGCTCGTAAAACACTGTTATAAGAGAAGAACGGCACTGAGAGTAACTGTTCAGTGTGTGACGGTATCTTACCAGAAAGGAACGGCTAAATACGTGCCAGCAGCCGCGGTAATACGTATGTTCCAAGCGTTATCCGGATTTATTGGGCGTAAAGCGAGCGCAGACGGTTATTTAAGTCTGAAGTGAAAGCCCTCAGCTCAACTGAGGAATGGCTTTGGAAACTGGATGACTTGAGTGCAGTAGAGGAAAGTGGAACTCCATGTGTAGCGGTGAAATGCGTAGATATATGGAAGAACACCAGTGGCGAAGGCGGCTTTCTGGACTGTAACTGACGTTGAGGCTCGAAAGTGTGGGTAGCAAACAGGATTAGATACCCTGGTAGTCCACACCGTAAACGATGAGTGCTAGATGTTCGAGGGTTTCCGCCCTTGAGTGTCGCAGCTAACGCATTAAGCACTCCGCCTGGGGAGTACGACCGCAAGGTTGAAACTCAAAGGAATTGACGGGGACCCGCACAAGCGGTGGAGCATGTGGTTTAATTCGAAGCAACGCGAAGAACCTTACCAGGTCTTGACATCCCTTGCTAATCCTAGAAATAGGACGTTCCCTTCGGGGACAAGGTGACAGGTGGTGCATGGTTGTCGTCAGCTCGTGTCGTGAGATGTTGGGTTAAGTCCCGCAACGAGCGCAACCCTTATTATTAGTTGCCAGCATTCAGTTGGGCACTCTAGTGAGACTGCCGGTGACAAACCGGAGGAAGGTGGGGATGACGTCAAATCATCATGCCCCTTATGACCTGGGCTACACACGTGCTACAATGGCATATACAACGAGTCGCCAACCCGCGAGGGTGCGCTAATCTCTTAAAGTATGTCTCAGTTCGGATTGTAGGCTGCAACTCGCCTACATGAAGTCGGAATCGCTAGTAATCGCGGATCAGCACGCCGCGGTGAATACGTTCCCGGGTCTTGTACACACCGCCCGTCACACCATGAGAGTTTGTAACACCCAAAGCCGGTGGGGTAACCTTTTAGGAGCCAGCCGTCTAAGGTGGGACAGATGATTAGGGTGAAGTCGTAACAAGGTAGCCGTAGGAGAACCTGCGGCTGGATCACCTCCTTTCTAAGGAAAATCGGAAACCTACACATTCAACGAAACGATATTTAGTTTTGAGTGGTTAACACTCAGCATTAGTTCTTTGAAAACTGAATCATAATTGTAAATTTTTAAATTCATTATAATTGATCAAATCAATTAAATTGAGCCGAAAAAATACACCGCGTAATTTTTTGAGTTTTTTAAATAAGTTTAAAATCGCTTGTGACCATTGAGTCACAATACTCAAACGAAATCATCAACGAAAGTTGATCGGTTAAGTTATTAAGGGCGCATGGTGAATGCCTTGGCACTAGGAGCCGATGAAGGACGGGACTAACACCGATATGCCTCGGGGAGCTGTAAGTAAGCTGTGATCCGGGGATTTCCGAATGGGGGAACCCAACTTGTGATGCAAGTTATCGTTTAATGAATACATAGTTAGACGAAGGTAGACGTTGTGAACTGAAACATCTCATTAGCAACAGGAGAAGAAAGAAAAATCGATTCCGTCAGTAGCGGCGAGCGAACGCGGAGGAGCCCAAACCAGAGTGCTTGCACTCTGGGGTTGTAGGACTACCGTTGTGGAGTTACAAATTTGTTTATTAGCAGAATCAGCTGGGAAGCTGAGCGAAACAGGGTGATAGCCCCGTATGCGAAAGTAAGCAAACTCCCGTGTAGGATCCTGAGTACGGCCGGACACGTGAAATCCGGTCGGAAACTGCGAGGACCATCTCGTAAGGCTAAATACTCCCTAGTGACCGATAGTGAACCAGTACCGTGAGGGAAAGGTGAAAAGCACCCCGGAAGGGGAGTGAAAAAGTTCCTGAAACCATGTGCCTACAACAAGTTAGAGCCCGTTAATGGGTGATAGCGTGCCTTTTGTAGAATGAACCGGCGAGTTACGATACCATGCAAGGTTAAGGTGGAAAGACCGGAGCCGTAGCGAAAGCGAGTCTGAAATGGGCGTTTTAGTATGTTGTTGTAGACCCGAAACCAGGTGACCTACCCATGTCCAGGGTGAAGGTGCGGTAAAACGCACTGGAGGCCCGAACCCGTACATGTTGAAAAATGTTGGGATGAGGTGTGGGTAGCGGTGAAATTCCAATCGAACTTGGAGATAGCTGGTTCTCTCCGAAATAGCTTTAGGGCTAGCCTCGGAAGATAGCGTGTTGGAGGTAGAGCACTGTTTTGGTGCGGGGCCCATCTCGGGTTACTAAATTAAGATAAACTCCGAATGCCAATCACGTATGTCCGGGAGTCAGACAGTGAGTGATAAGATCCATTGTCGAAAGGGGAACAGCCCAGATCGTCAGTTAAGGTCCCTAAGTGTGTGTTAAGTGGAAAAGGATGTGAAGTTGCATAGACAACTAGGATGTTGGCTCAGAAGCAGCCACCATTTAAAGAGTGCGTAATAGCTCACTAGTCGAGTGATTCTGCGCCGAAAATGTACCGGGGCTAAACACACCACCGAAACTACGGGTGCCACATTAGTGGCGCGATAGGAGAGCGTTCTAAGGGCAATGAAGTCAGACCGTGAGGACTGGTGGAGCGCTTAGAAGTGAGAATGCCGGTATGAGTAGCGAAAGACAGGTGAGAATCCTGTCCACCGTATGACTAAGGTTTCCTGGGGAAGGCTCGTCCTCCCAGGGTTAGTCGGGACCTAAGGCGAGGCCGAAAGGCGTAGTCGATGGCTAACAGGTTGAGATTCCTGTACCAGGTGAACATGTTTGAACGATGGAGGGACGCAGAAGGCTAACAGAACCCAGCGGCTGGAAATGCTGGGCCAAGCAACAAGTCTTAGTGTGAGTCAAATGCTTGCACTTATACGGACAAGTTGTGATGGGGACCGAAATAAAGTAGGGAAGTCTGTGATGTCACGCTGCCGAGAAAAGCTTCTAGTTAGTGTTTACCTGCCCGTACCGCAAACCGACACAGGTAGTCGAGGAGAGCATCCTAAGGTGAGCGAGTGAACTCTCGTTAAGGAACTCGGCAAAATGACCCCGTAACTTCGGGAGAAGGGGTGCTCAGCGCAAGCTGAGCCGCAGTGAATAGGCCCAGGCGACTGTTTATCAAAAACACAGGTTTCTGCAAAATCGTAAGATGACGTATAGGGGCTGACGCCTGCCCGGTGCTGGAAGGTTAAAAGGAGTGCTTAGCTTCGGCGAAGGTAC
Organism: Weissella paramesenteroides; assembly: GCF_051903945.1. Lineage (GTDB taxonomy): Bacteria > Bacillota > Bacilli > Lactobacillales > Lactobacillaceae > Weissella > Weissella paramesenteroides_A. The sequence goes on from NZ_CP192268.1 coordinate 543,522, forward strand.
GAATTGAAGCCCCAGTAAACGGCGGCCGTAACTATAACGGTCCTAAGGTAGCGAAATTCCTTGTCGGGTAAGTTCCGACCCGCACGAAAGGCGTAACGATCTGGGCGCTGTCTCAACGAGAGACTCGGTGAAATTTAAAGACCCGTGAAGATGCGGGTTACCCGCGACAGGACGGAAAGACCCCATGGAGCTTTACTGTAGCTTGATATTGAGTGTTTGTGCAGCTTGTACAGCATAGGTAGGAGCCGTAGAAATCGGGACGCTAGTTTCGATGGAGGCAAACGTGGGATACTACCCTCGTTGTATGAACACTCTAACTCACACCACTAAGCGTGGTGGAAGACAGTGTCTGGCAGGCAGTTTGACTGGGGCGGTCGCCTCCTAAAAGGTAACGGAGGCGCCCAAAGGTTCCCTCAGAATGGTTGGAAATCATTCGCAGAGTGTAAAGGCACAAGGGAGCTTGACTGTGAGACTTACCAGTCGAGCAGGTACGAAAGTAGGGCTTAGTGATCCGGTGGTTCCGCATGGAAGGGCCATCGCTCAACGGACAAAAGCTACCCTGGGGATAACAGGCTTATCTCCCCCAAGAGTCCACATCGACGGGGAGGTTTGGCACCTCGATGTCGGCTCATCGCATCCTGGGGCTGTAGTCGGTCCCAAGGGTTGGGCTGTTCGCCCATTAAAGCGGTACGCGAGCTGGGTTCAGAACGTCGTGAGACAGTTCGGTCCCTATCCGTCGCGGGCGTAGGAAATTTGAGAGGAGCTGCCCTTAGTACGAGAGGACCGGGGTGGACGTACCACTGGTGTATCAGTTGTTCCGCCAGGAGCATCGCTGAGTAGCTATGTACGGATGAGATAAACGCTGAAAGCATCTAAGTGTGAAACTCGCCTCGAGATGAGATTTCCCATTCAGAAATGAAGTAAGACCCCTCAGAGATGATGAGGTAGATAGGCTAGAAGTGGACGTGCGGTGACGCATGGAGCGGACTAGTACTAATGGTTCGAGGACTTAACCAAGTAGCAAGTGGTGTAAGGCAAGAAAAGCGCAATTATGATTCAGTTTTGAGGGAACTAAGTTCACTCAATAAAAAACGTGTCGTGATGATGGCACTGAGGTCACACCTGTTCCCATACCGAACACAGTAGTTAAGCTCAGTAGCGCCAAAAGTAGTTGGAGGATCGCCTCCTGCGAGGATAGGACATCGCGATGCATTATAATGGACGTTTAGCTCAGCTGGGAGAGCACCTGCCTTACAAGCAGGGGGTCACAGGTTCGATCCCTGTAACGTCCATTGGTCGCATGGTCTAGTTGGTTATGACGTTCGCCTGTCACGCGAAAGATCACGGGTTCGAATCCCGTTGTGACCGTTTCAAATTAAGTATTACATCACATTATAGGGGTATAGTTTAGCGGTAGAACAACGGTCTCCAAAACCGTCGGCGGGGGTTCGATTCCCTCTACCCCTGCCATGGCGGTAGTGGTGAAGTGGTTAACACACCGGTTTGTGGTTCCGGCACGCGTGGGTTCGATCCCCATCTACCGCCCTGAATTGATGTAATATTTAATATGATGCCGTTGTGGCGGAATTGGCAGACGCGCTGGACTCAAAATCCAGTTCCCGCAAGGGAGTATGGGTTCGACCCCCATCGACGGCATAACAAACCCTAGGAATTCTTCAATTTAAGAATTTCTAGGGTTTTATTTTGTTATTCTATTAGATAGAAAAATAAATTGCAAAGTGTTTAAAAAATTTTGGTTTATAATTAGTTGAACAATATAGAAGAAAAAGAAAATAAGTGTCATACTAACGTAGTATGAATTTTAATCGAAGGGGATATAAATATGGCACATAGTCCAATTACTAGTGATACTCATCAACAATTAATGATAGATTTTGGTGTGGATGGTCCACAAGTTGGTGAAAAAAATATCTCATTAAAGGAGGGATTTCTGGTACGTGATGAATCAGGAGCAGAAAAGAACTATACACAATGGGATGTCATTCATCGTGCAGATGAAACCTATTGGTCACCTTTAGATGGCGATCGTAGGACATTGTATGATATTACAAGTTATGAGATTAAAAATAAAAAAAGTAATCAGTGGGTTAGTATTGCAGAATGGTTTGCTTCTGAAGAATTGTAGTAAGTTGTTACTTTATGTGTATCTTAGCAATGGTTACGAATAATGTATAAAAAGCTCTGAATTGAACCTTGTAAGTTTTGGAAATTATACCAACTTACAGGGTTCGTTCAGAGCTTTTTACATGTAAAAATTATTTATATTGTTGATTAATTTGTAGTGTCTTAAAAAGATTTATAGACAGAGCTAAACAGCAAATAATAATGCCAAGCAGAAAACTTATTTTACCAATATGACTACCAGGAGTGTGATAGTAGAGCCTTATATTATTTTTACCCGCAGATAGTGGAATACCAATAAACCCACTGCCAAGTTTAATTAAATTAGAATGACTTCCTTTGATTGTCCAACCATTGCTATAAGGAATAGTGGTTGCAAGTATTTTAGGCTTGTTAACAGTAACTGATGCAGTTAATCTATTAACTCCAGTTTTGTAACTTGGGGCCGTAGTTTTAATTTGTTTTGCAACTTTATTAAACCGATTGTCAGTGGGAATTGCTTTAATTTGCACATCAAAGTCATATTGCCCAACTTTATTAAAAGTAAGTGGAATAAAGGTTTCCTTATTTATGTCACTAGCCTGTCCAAGATTCATTGTAATAGTAGTTTGTGGATTATAAAATGATAAATTTGACTGTCCAGTTTGAGTAAACGTATTTACTTTATCATTGTAGGCAGTTGATATAATATAATTACCAGTTTCCTTACCCATACTGCTAAAGTGTGTTTTATACCAGTTCCAAGTAAATGCTTGACTATTGTATTGACGATCAATTAATTTTTGTGCATTTCTTGCATTTTGGTCATGTTTATATCGATATTGATTCAGAGCGACACGTTGCTGTTGTTGCAACGTATATGGTTTAAAATGTAAGTTTGATATTTCTAAATGCAATTCTGTACCTTTTAACGTTTTAGAAGGGCTAAGATAAAATCCAGTAGGTAACCAATCTGCATTTGTTTTATAAGTGATATGCTGTATTTTCTTTGCTTTTTTTGTTAAATCAGTTCTAATTTTGCCAGTAGCGACCTGTTCACCAAATTTTGATTTTTTGGTAGACGAATGATTAGCTATAACCACACTGTCTGCCAGGGTAGCTTCTTTTTCAGTCGGTGACAATGTATCATAGTATTTTTTACTAAGATAGTATTTTGGAAAATACAATAATGGATATGCATTTTTTGATTGGTTAACTGACTGTCCATTAACAATTTGATTAGTTTGGGTTTGGTATGAGTTCGGTGTTAAAGTATCTGGATTTTCAAATCGTTTTGAGACACCTAATACGTTACTAAGCACATTACGAGAATCAAGATTGCCTGTGATGTCATTAGGGTTAGCTGAATTGATAGCAAATGCACTTAATCCTTTACTAATTGAACCATTCTGCAATGACCAGTAGCTTTCAACATTATTCAAAGTGCTTAGAAGCGGCAGGTTTGTTGCCGGAGCAATACCAGTTGCGTTATTTAATTGATTATCAACATAAGATCGTATAACTTGGTTTGAATCGGTATTTGAATAATTTTTTTGTTGATTCATCAATTGCTTAACTACGTTATTGGGTAATAAATCTGTTGCGTTTGGATTTGTGTTACTTGTATGATTACGAGTTACTAAGAAAAATGAATTAATGATAATTAATAGAACTAACCACACCGGTTTAAGGGTGGTATTTGATTGTATCGTCCAAATTAAAGCTAATGAAGCAAAATAAAGAGCAATCATCATACCATAGCGACTATTTAAATTAAAATTACTGATAACGAATAAAGACAGTCCGGAAATTAGACCAGTAATAAAGAACCAAAAATAATCGCGTTTAGTTAAAGCATCTAACTGATTAATCAGATGTAAAACCATACAGCTAATTGGTAATGACAATAGGAATATCCAGCGATTAGATGGTGAAGAACCACCATTTAGAATTGCCGCAAATATCGGAAAGCATAAGCCGATTAAGCAGATTAACCATAAATAATTAAAGAGTTGATATTGATGCCAACGTCGCAAACCAAATATTAATGCCATGATGCTAATGGCTGTAAAGCCACCTGTTAGCCAAAAAGAAGGTGTGGTTTGATTAGCAATTAAATTACCTGGCAATGCAAAAAAATAGTAGGCGGGATAAAAAAATAGTCCATTAGCAATTTGACTATTTGAGCGTGCAGAAGTGAGTACGGCATAAATGCTAGGAAAAAGTAATGGTGCAGCAAGCAAAGTAGCAAGCAGACCAGAAAACATAAGCTTAATATGTGCCAACCAGTTCGACCAAGTATGATTTTGAATTTGATAGCCAATCCAATAAATAGCTAGACCAATCATTAACATAAAGGCAAAATAAAAATTATTCCATAATGTCCAGAAAATCATCACTGTTAAGAAGGTATATTTTTGTTTAGATAAAGCGATATTTAATGCAAGGACAAGTAGTGGGAAAATAATTAATGGATTAATAAAAAAAGGATGCTCAAATGCTGAGAATGCGGTGTATCCAGAAAAAACATAGCCAAATACGGCAATTTGATAGTGCCATGTTGGACGGTTTTTAAACCAATATTGTGCGGCAACTAAGAATGAAATACCGGCTAAATAAAGTCGCACAATGATCATAAAATTATAATAAGTGATTAGATGGGCCTTAGAGATAAAGGCAGCGCCGTAACTAAATACATCGCCTAAAGTATAATAAGAAAAAGTTTGATAATAGTCTGCTCCCAAACCAATATGCCATTGCCAACTTGTTGGCAGCGTGTGATGCTGAATAATATTTTTTAAATCTTCTTGCCAACGCACTAATGCTGGAAAATGTTGTGCAATACCATCTGATTGCCAAATTAGAGACGTATCTGTGAAGTAGTAAGGGGCAAAAATAACTATTGATAAAATTACAAACAGCATTGTATAGGTGATAATTGGTCGTATAGACCATTTCGACCGGGATTGCATATTTCATACCTCCAAAAGACTATCAACGTATTATAGCATTTTCAGTTGTTTAGAAAGTTTAAATTGGAAATCTCAGAAGTGTTTCAGTATGATAAGAACCAAAATAGTAATTAGAAAAATAAATAATTTAAAGTAAGTGTGTAACCGTTTACAGATTGTGAAAGATAGTCTATAATTACACAAGTACATGTTATCTTTGTACTTTGGAATTATTATATAAATAAGGAGCGTGGCAATTATGGTAAATTTCATTATTGCTAGTCATGGTGAATTTGCTGCGGGTATCCGACAGTCAGGTCAGATGATTTTTGGTGAGCAAGAGAATGTTCAAGTTGTAACATTCATGCCCAACGAAGGTCCAGAAGATTTGATGAAGAAGTTTGAGGATGCTCTTGCAACATTTGAACCTGAGGGACAAGTATTGTTCCTCGTTGATTTGTGGGGTGGATCACCGTTTAACGCTGCATCTCGTATTCAAGCCTTGCATGAGGACCGTATGGCCATCATCACAGGTTTAAACTTACCAATGTTAGTAGAGGCTTATGGGGCCCGTTTCACAATGGAAACAGCTGCTGAAATTGCAAGTTATTTGATGCCAGTTGCACGAGATGGTGTAAAAACCTTACCAGAAACTGAAGAACCAGCACCAGTCGCTGCCGATTCTGCAGAAGACGATCAACCAGTTGTTGAGGCTGGAGATATCAATAAGGTTATCCATTCTGGTTCTGCAACAATGGATGTTCGTTTAGCACGTATTGACTCACGTCTATTACATGGACAAGTGGCAACAGCATGGACAAAGTCTGTGTCACCAAACCGTATTATTGTTGTTTCGGATGGTGTGTCAAAAGATGAACTACGTAAGACATTGCTTGTTCAAGCAGCACCAGTTGGTGTAAAGGTTAATGTTGTTCCTATTCAAAAATTAGTGGATATCTGGGATGATCCACGCTTTACTTCAGTGAAGGCTTTGCTATTGTTTGAAACGCCACAAGATGTTGCTAAAGCAGTTGAGGGCGGTGTTAAATTAGGAAAAGTTAACATTGGTTCAATGTCTCATTCAGAAGGTAAGCGCATGTTAACTAATGCGGTTGCTGTTGATGATGAAGATGTAAAGACATTAGAATACTTACGTGATAATGGTATCACTTTCGATGTTCGTAAAGTGCCAGCTGATCAAAGTAAAGATGTTTTTGACTTATTAAAGAAGTCATAATTTGTTATTAATTAAATAGTAGAGAAATTATTCGGGAGGATAACGCATGATTTCAGCGTTTTTCGTAGTTCTATTTGCATTCCTAGCTGGAATGGATGGAATTTTAGATGAGTTCCAATTCCACCAACCATTAGTTGCTGCAACTCTAATTGGGTTAGCTAATGGCCACTTAACTGAAGGAATTATCCTTGGTGGAACGTTGCAAATGCTTGCCCTAGGTTGGATGAACATTGGTGCCGCTGTTGCACCGGATGCGGCTTTGGCATCGGCTGTTTCAGCATATCTTGTAACCGGTCCAGCACAAGTTAGTGTTGATACTGGTATGGCGATTGCTATTCCTTTGGCTGTTGCTGGTCAAGTTTTGACTATTGGTGTTCGTACAATTACGGTTGCCTTGGCACACGTTGCTGATAAGCAAGCTGAAAAGGGTAGCCTACGTGGAGTTGAAGCAATTCACTGGACAGCCTTGATTATCCAAGGTTTGCGTATCACAATTCCAGTGATTATTGTTATGGCTGTTGGTGCTGGCCCAGTTAATGATGCTTTGAACGCAATTCCAGATGTAATTACAAAGGGATTGGCTGTTGCTGGTGGATTCATCGTTGTTGTTGGATACGCCATGGTTATTAACATGATGGCAACTGCCGAACTTTGGCCATTCTTCTTCTTAGGATTTGCATTGTCAGCTGTTACAGAATTGAACTTGATTGCCATGGGTATGATTGGTCTTGTATTGGCCTTGATCTACCTACAATTGTCACCAAAGTTTAATGGTGGCTCAGGCAAGGGTGGTTCAAACAGTTCAAATGGTGATCCAATCGACGCCATTTTAGATAATTACTAAGCTTGGAGGATAGTACATCATGAGTGAAAATGAAAAAGTCGAAGTTCACTTGACTAAGGGTGATCTTGTTAATACTTGGTGGCGTTCAACTTTCTTGCAAGCTTCATGGAATTATGAACGTATGCAGAACGTTGGTTGGGCATTCGCAATGATTCCTGGTATCCGTCGTTTGTACAAGACGAAGGAAGACCGTGCTGATGCTATGAAGCGTCACTTGGAATTCTTTAATACACATCCATATGTGGCTTCACCAATCTTGGGTGTTGAGCTTGCTATGGAAGAGCAACGTGCTAATGGTGCAGAAATTAATGATGAAGCCATAAACGGTGTTAAGGTCGGAATGATGGGACCTTTGGCTGGTGTTGGAGACCCTATTTTCTGGGGAACAATGCGTCCCGTTCTTGGAGCGTTTGCCGCTGGTATGGCGCAAGGTGGATCAGTTTTGGGTCCAATTATCTTCTTCGTTGTTTGGAACTTGATTCGTATGTTGTTCCTATGGTACACACAACAATTAGGTTATAAAGAAGGTACAAACATTACGCAAGATTTGGCTGGTGGTGCCATGCAAAAAATTACCACTGGTGCTTCAATCTTGGGTATGTTCATCATGGGTGTTTTGGTTCCTCGTTGGACAACGATGAACTTCCCAGTTGTTATGTCAAAGGTTAAGGTACAAGATGGTGCCGCTGCTGATATTCCTGGCTTAGCAAAAGCTATTAATGGCGGTGATGTTTCTGCCTCAAAGATTGCTGATGTTGTTAGTCAAATTCAAGGTGGTCAATCACTTTCTGCCTACAAAGTAACAACTTTGCAAGATACATTGGATCAATTGTTGCCTGGTTTGGCACCATTGTTGTTAATGTTTATTGTTTTGTGGATGCTACGTAAGCGCGTATCACCAATCACAATTATCTTTGGATTGTTCATTGTTGGTATCTTGGCATACGCCTTTGGTATCATGGCATAATACAATTTGAAAGAAATTTGTTAAAATGAAAGATGAGGCAGCGATAATGCTGGCCCATCTTTTTTTATATAAAATAGGAGAATGATAATGGCTCAGGCATTAAATTCAAAAATATTATTATCAGGAAACGCAAATGCGATGATGTCACCAGTTAATATTCAACAGGGAAAAATGTATTATGGTGATCGTGGCATGGAATTCCGAGCAAATACACGCGGAGGATATATTCAAATACCCTGGAAAAGCGTTAAATCAATCAGTATGGAAATTATTTTAAAATTTTACTATCGTGGTTTTTTTGTTACGACTACCGATGGTAAGACATTTGAATTTGTTGGTGGTAAGGCGAAACAAGCCGTCAATGTATTCCGAGACCAGTTAAAGCCTGAACAAATTATGCGTCGTAAAGGGGTTATGGAACGTAAACGCAAGTGATTTGTGCTAAAATGAGCAAGGGAGGGATGAGCAATGAAAACTTTACATTTGTATGTGGTGCGTCATGGCAAGACGTACTTTAATCGTTATAATAAGTTACAAGGTTGGGGAAATTCACCATTAGTCGCCTCTGGTATTCAAGATGCACATCAAGCTGGTCAAAAACTATCTCAGGTGCATTTTAAGGCAGCTTATAGTTCTGATACAACTAGAGCAATGGATACCGCAAAAATTATTCTAGAGGAAAACAAAAATAGTCGAGAAGTTAGTTTAATTACAGATGCTAAATTTCGTGAAGAGTTTTATGGTAGCTTTGAAGGTACCAATATGGATGCTGCTTGGACAAGTGCCGGAGCGCCAGTAGGTTTGCGGACTTATTCAGAAATTGTGGATAAATATGATGTTGATAAAACGAAAGATTTATTAAAAGAAGCTGATCCATGGCATGATGCGGAAAATAGTGAAGAATATTGGCAACGTGTCTTAGCCGGTTTTAAACGAATATTGACTAATCCAGTATTAGATGATGGTGATAACGTATTATTGATTAGCCATGGGAATTCACTGATTTCTTTAGCTGATCGGTTTGGTGAGGGTAAAATTGCAGTTCATGAACGTCCTGCTAATGGGTCGATTTCTCAAATGGAATTGAACAAGGATGGCTTGACAATTCTTACATATAATAATGAGCCAGTAAAAGATTAATTTTTAAAGAAATGAAGATGCAGAATGTCAGTTAGATGTTCTGCATTTTTTAATTACATACGGAATAACTCTCTATGACATGATATACTTATTGACGTCATAAAAGGAGGCAATATAATGGGCCGTAAGAAAAATATACCAATTGGAGCTGCAGTTGTTATTGTGGGTCTTTTATTTTTACAGCAAACAGGGCTAATAAATATTGATGATCAAACTGATCATTCAAATCAGCAAACATCTTCATCATCGAGTGTAAAAAGGACAGTGAATGTTAAAGATGGTGTTGATTATGGCACAGTATCTGATACTCATCCAAGTGAGTCATTAGCTAAAACGGTATTAACAGATGAGGTTGTCAGGCAATTAAATGCTAATAAAGTCTCGTTTAATTCTGCGGGAGCATATATAGTTAACGATAATCAGACGAATTTGAATGCTACAGTAAACGTTGCGCCTTATGTGCAATTAGCACAACAAGATAGTCTTGGTCGGCCAGGAAGGGCAGATGCATTTTTAAATAGAAGCAGCCGTGAGTATCAATCTAGATCTGATACGGGCAATGCTAAAACTATTGACCCTGTGGGATGGCATCAATCTATGATTGGCGGTCGATATAATACCCTTTATAATCGAGGTCATTTAATCGGTTATGCTCTGGCAGGTAGTATAAGGTCATTTGATCCATCAGAAGCCAATGCACAGAATATAGCCACACAAACAGCATGGGCTAATCAAGCATCAAATGGTAATCCTGAAAATACAGGACAAAACTATTATGAAACGCTTGTTCGAAAAGCTTTAGATAGTAATCGAATGGTGCGATATCGAGTCACGCCTATCTATGTTGGTGATGATTTGGTACCATCAGGAAATCATATGGAAGCAAAATCCAAAGATGGGAAGTTACAGTTTAATGTTTTTATCCCTAATGTGGAACCTGGTGTAAAAATAGATTATGCTACTGGTGAAAGTGCAGTGGTTAAATAATTTAAAGATGTATATACAATAGAGCCATTGGTTTAACTATTTTAATTGGCTCTATGTCAAATAGCGTGAAAAATCGTAAAATCGATCTAAAGAGTTTGTGAAATATAGCTTGTGAATCTGATGATTTTGTCAGACTCGCAAGCTTTTTTTAGTTAGTAGGTTCATAAAACTAGCGTTTATATGTTTGCGATTGAATAGTTGTAGACGTATTCTGAAAAAATAATTCAATGAATTACCATAGCCATATGCCGTACGGCCAATTTGTTTAATGCGACGATTAATGCCTTCAATACGTCCGTTAGAAGGTGTTTGTAAAAAGGCATTTCTGATACTTTTTAGATTTTTCTTGTAGGTTAAAATCACCTGGTCCATTGCTGAGTGATTGGGCTTGTATTGCGATAAAATTACTGAAAATTCATCAAACGAACGAGATCGTTGCGCACGTAAGACGGCTTGGTATATTTTATAATCTTGTTTGAATTTTGGTGATAGACCAAAGATAAGTTGTAGAGCATCTTGTGGATATAGGTACTCATTAATTCCTTTGAACCATCGTGGTTGCGTTGTGTCTATCTTTGACTGGTCTGTAATAAAGAATTGCCAGTTAGATTTTAGTAGTTTATATACACGACTACGCTTATTATTAATTGTTCGTTGTAGTGTGATACGTGTGGATTGTACAGCCTTCATGGCTAATTGAATGATATGAAAACGATCAATGATAATTTGAGCGTTAGGAAACATCACCCGTAAGGGTGCGCTATAATTAGCGTTCATATCAGTAACGACGTATTGTACACGTTGACGATTAGATAGGTCGTAGTTAGATAAATACCTACGAATATCTATACTGGTACGGGTTGGAAAAATCTCAATTAAATCACTCGTCGTGCCATTTATCATTTCAAAATCGTAATGATGCTTTGCATAGAGTACTTCATCAACACAAATGACCGTAGGTAATGATTTTGTATAATTCGTACGATATGCTTTAGCGGCATGATGCAGTAGTCGATTAACTTTGCTGTGTGATATATGCAAAATGTAAGCAATATCTTTTTCGGAAATATCACGTTTTGCTAAATCAATAATTTGATGTAACAATGGCCGTGAGATAGTTGAATTGGACATAAAATCTTTTGATTGTGCTATAAATGTGTTTTTACAACGTAGACATTGATAACGTTGCTTGGTTAACAATAAAATTTGTTGATAACCGTTTGCTGTGGGTAATTTGTATGATGCAGTATCGGTACCAGCCAGATAAAAATGTCCCGACAATAAGAAACCACATTGCGGACAATGCTCTGGAACTGTCGTTAACGTTGCGCGATAGCGTAAGATTTGGTGTTGATCATGACCTATGGTCATTAATTCATTAAAATCACCGTTATCAGAAATTAAAAATTTAATGTTTTTGTCTGTTAAACCAACTGAATTTAGGATAGAATCATTAATGGACATCAATAAATACCTCGTATCTGTTTTTTTCGTCGATTACATTTTACGCCGGTATATTATTGGTGTCTTTTTATATTTGTGAAAAAGGCGAAATAAAAAGCGTGAAATTTTTAGTTTCACGCTAGAAAGTATAGAGCCTTTTAATTAGTCGACCAATGGCTCTATTTGTTAGAAACAGCAATTTTATGCACAAACACCAGATTGTTTTTCCAATGAAAAAATGTATAATTAATTTCTAATGGGATATTAATTTTTAGTGAAGTGTGGAGGGGTAGAAGTGAAAAAAGCTTTTGGCATTATTGGGGGAATGGGTACGATAGCTACCGAAAATTTCGTACATATCATAAATGAATTGACTGTTACACATAAAGATCAAGATTATTTAGATTATATTGTTTTTAATCATGCATCGATTCCGGATCGAACAGCCTATATATCTGATCATACAAAGCAAAATCCGTTGCCTTTTTTAGAATCAGACGTTGAAAAATTAAATTATCTTGGGGTGTCATTTATTGTAATAACTTGCAATACAGCACATTATTTTTTACCAGAGTTGCAAAAGCAGTCAGAGGTACCAATTTTTAGTATGCCTGAACTAGCTGTGAAAGCTTGTAAAAAAGAAACCAATAAGAGTGTTAGAGTTGGCATTATGGCTACAAATGGCACGATTTCAGCAGGTATCTATCAAAAAGCATTAATCGGAAAAGACATTATTCCGGTGATACCAGATGAATATCAACAAAACTTGATTATGTCATTGATCTATGAAGACATTAAAAATAAAAATTTTGTTGACCAGGAAAAGTATTATCAATTAATTAAATATTTTTTTGAAGAGTGTGAGTGTGATTACATTATTTTAGGATGCACTGAATTATCAGTAGCACAAGAACAGACACACTATCCATCTGACTATGTCATTGATGCGCAGTATGAACTGGCAAAATATGTTGTTAATCAGGCTGAGCAAGCAAGTTAATTTTTAATTAGTGCTAGTTAGGGATACTTGATACGAAGTTTTGAAAGGTCACTCTTATAAATTACATTCTTTAAACGAGATATTATTACTTTACTAATGGGAGGAAAGTTTTAGATGTTGAATACAGTTTTTCATATAGATGAAACGCAGAAATGGTCTGTTGTGATATCAAATTTAAAACATCTACACGAATGGATGCAGGACAATAACGAGAGTGGCGTTATTGAATTGGTTATCAATGGGGAAGCCATTTCTGATACGGTAGTTAATTCGAAACAAGATTTAAATGATTTATTCGTGATTGGCATTGATGTTCGAGCTTGCAAAAATTCAATGGATCAACGCGAAATTCAAGAAGAAGATTTACAAAATCATGTGAAAATAGTCCCTTCAGGAGTTGTTGAGCTAGCAATCAAGCAACACGATGGATTTGGGTATATTAAACCTTAGTAAGACGCTATGTATGTTGTTGTTTGTAGATGGATAAAAATTGTGTAGATTTTACAATAAAATTGTTTTGTGGGGATGAGCGAGAATTTTACAAATTGGGAGCTTACACCGTATAATTAAAACATAGAAAAAAGCCTGCAAGGTGTGTGAGACTTTGCAAGCGACCGAGTTTGAGAGTATGCTTTTGGACAGCGCTGATTAGTCTTTATGGCTTATCAGCGTTTTTCTTTATCTCATAGGTTTTTGCTAAGTTGATAGCAAACTTACCTAGAGCGCCTAGCACAGATAGTTAGAGACACCATGCGAGCATACTCCCGTAGAATTTTGTATCATCATCACACCTCCCAAATTTGAAAATGTGATGGCAATAAGAAATAATAAACGTTTAATCTATCCTGTAATTATCAGTGAATTTAATGACGACGGTCATTACGGTCATTACTTTGTTGTCACATCCCCTAATATCAAAGAAATGGTAACACAAGGCGACACAGCAGAAGAGGCAATCTTTGTGGGTAGGAGTGTTAAAAATGGAGCAATTAAGTAGTGTACGGGAGAAAAATATATTACCAGCAGTTATTTTAATAATAATTGGTGTAATTGGTGCTGTTACACCATCAGAATTTAATTGGTTATCAACTGTTGTATTTGGAAGTATAAGCTTAATTTTATTTTTTGGAAATAATGGCCTAAAAAGTATGTTGCGACCAATGACTAAACCATTTGTGGTTAAATTGTTGGTGCTGTTATTATTGTCTTTTTGTATAAAAGAAATGTTAATAGAAATCATTACAATTTTTAACATAACTGATATTAATTCTTTTGTAACAAATCCTGCAATAATTGAAGCAAAACAAAGCACGCTATCTAATAATTTAATAGATGTGAGTGAAACATCCATTTCAATTCTAGGAGAAGAGTTATTGGTCGCAGAAATAATATTACCTGTATATTCTTATTTAAAGAAGTATAGGTTTGGTTGGGCATTGAGTAATTTAGTTGGATGTATAGCTTTTGGCTTTATGCATGTTTTCGCATTTGATTTCCAAATTTGGCCATGTTTAATGGTTGGTCTGTCTAGATATCCATTTTCTCAAGCGTGGAAAAGTACAGATTCTGTTAGGGGTGGGATGTACATACACTTAATTTCTGACCTAATAGTGTTATTACCCGCTACTTTAATATGACATGCAAAGAATTAATATTAGTGCTAGCGTTTATTTGTAAAGAAAAAAGTTTCATTTACAGGAGAAGTTTAGGATATGCGTTTGATTATGACGATCCCGAAGATGAAGAAGTTGGCCCGGCAACTATTGAACTCCTAATGTGCACACCGGTTATGAAATACCAGACATCATTAATTTTAAAGTATTAGATTAAATAAATTTACTGAAACGCTTGGTTATCGCAACAAGGCGTTTTTATTAGCAATTGTTGTTAATTATTTATAATTTTCTACTATATGAATGTTTCATTATAAATGTTTTATTGAATGCCGTTGTTGGCAACTATTTCAGAGAGCTGATCACAACGGATGAAGTCAGTGAGATGTTAAGCAGTTTTGAAGATGGTATAAAAGAGTTTGTATTGGCGGATTGGACAGGATATAGAAGTAATGAATATTTATGATAGATAAATAGGCTGATAACTGATTATTTCAATGGCAGGATGTTAACAAGGAACTAGGTATTAAATGCAATTCACTGGTCTACTGAAAAAGTAAGTTTATTAAATAATTGAGAAGGAGGTTATCAGAGCAATAAAAAACTGCTATTCAATCAAATTATATTGATAAACAAAAAGCCCGTTGAGCGACTAAATTGATAATCACTCAACAGACTAAAATTATTTATTAACAAACTGAAATTGAATTTGCCACTAATTTGCCACCAACTACAACTGAAATACCTTTAAATCAACGTTTATAGCGACTTATAAATGAACCCGGGGGGAATCGAACCCTCATCTCCGGAACCGGAATCCAACGTGATATCCATTACACTACGGGTCCACAACAAATTAAATTATAGCCTATTAAATTTGTATTTGCAACATTAACAAGGGTTTCAATGTACCTAATCGTTAGGTTAAACCTTGCAATTAATTAAGTTTAGCTTTATTATAGTAATTGTAAAAATAAAAAATAATTCAAAATTTTAAAATAGAAAAGGTGGAGCATATGGCATCATCAGAAGGAAAGGCCACGATGGGCCGAAATATCAAAAGATACATTAAACAAAATGAAATGACAGCAGCACACCTTGCTGAAGTTATTGGTGTATCAACCGCAACTATTTCTGATTGGTCAAATGGAAAAACATATCCGCGAATTGATAAAATTGAAGCAATGGCTGAATTTTTTGGCATATCAAAATCAGATCTTGTCGAAGAGCCTAACCAATCTTCAAAAGCAGTGGTTACTGATGAGCCCGTCTTAATGGCTGCTCACTGGGGACTAGATATTTCTGGTTTACCAGATGAAGAACGCTCACGAGTTATTGATAGAGCTAAGTCCTATATTGAAGGACTAATTGCTGATTATGAGGATCGGAATGGGAACAGATAGTTATGATGATCTTTTAATTAGGGTGGAGAATGATCTACTTGGTTTGGGGATGACACCGGTTATCTTAGACACAATGCCACTTAAAGAAAATTCCGGATTAGATGGCGTTGCTTACTTAAAAGGGAATAAGGCGTATATTTTTGTAGATAAAACGTTGTCAATTTTTGATAAGGCAAAGACCTTGGTTGAAGAATATCACCATGCGATTTCAGATATTGGTAACCACATGGATTACGATGCAACACTTGCTCATAACGACGAAATCGACGCACGCGAGTCGGTAATTAAATACATGACACCTGAGAAAGTTATATTAAGGGTTGCACATGAGTATGAGGATCAACCATTCGAGGCCTGGATGTTGTGTGAATATTTAGGATATCCATTAGATTTTGCACAAGAAACCGTTAACTTGTATAGAAGAAACGGGTTGTTAAGTTAAATATAAATTTTACCCTTGAAATTAACTTAAACCTAATATATACTAATAGTAGTCCTAAGGAATTGTACTTAGGACTATTATTAACAAATAACATTAAGTTTAAACTAATTGTCAGGAGGCAATTTATGAGTAATGATATGATAACGTTCTTAATCATCTTGGGGACACTGACATGCATGTGGATTGTGGTAATGGCAGTTATTTCAATGATTGAGTTTTTAATTGATGGAAATGTTCACCGAGTGGTACGTGGTGTAAAGTTATTATTGCGTTATAGTCTAATCAGGCTAGGTGGCGTTGATGGTGAAGAGGCACATCGGATTCTATTAGGTAAATAAAGTGTAGAATTTCACAAGTGGGCATGTTTTGATGTCTGTAATATGTCAAATTAACGAGTTAAAAACTGATAATAATAAACTATTATTTTGTAATTAAATCAATACGTTAAGTGAACTAATGTTCAAGCAAATATAACGAAATTTGTTCCTGCTTATCGTATAATGCTTGTAGTGGGTGACATTTGAATACTAGATGATATTCACTAATTCATCCTTCATAATATTAATTTCAATTGATATGAAATTAATACGTAACAATAGTTGGTGGGTTTGTTTGCGAAATTGTAAACAAAGTCGTATAATAATTCATGTAGAAACGTTACAAAAGAATTTTTTCTGGGAGGAATCTTAATAATATGACTGTTAAGATTGGTATCAACGGTTTCGGCCGTATTGGTCGTTTGGCATTTCGTCGTATTCTTGAATTAAAGGATACAGCGGACGACATTGAAGTTGTTGCGATTAACGATTTAACTAACCCTGCTATGTTGGCATACTTGTTGAAGTATGATTCAACTCATGGTACTTTGAACGCTGACGTTTCAGCTGACGAAGAAGGAATTATCGTTGACGGTAAGAAGATCCGTGTATACGCTGAGCGTGATGCAGCTGACTTGAAGTGGGTTGCTAATGACGGTGTTGAAATTGTATTGGAATCAACTGGTTTCTATACTTCAGCAGAAAAGTCACAAGCACACTTGGATGCCGGCGCAAAGAAGGTATTGGTATCAGCACCTGCTGGTAAAGTACCAACGGTTGTTTATGGTGTTAACCAAGATACATTGACTGCAGATGACAACATTGTTTCTGCTGGTTCATGTACAACACAATCACTTGCACCATTGGCAAATGCCTTGGACAAGGAATTCGGTGTTGAAATTGGTTTGATGACTACTGTTCACGCCTTTACTGGTACTCAAATGCTTTTGGATGGACCTAAGGGTAAGAAGTTGCGTTCAAACCGTGCAGCTTCTGTAAATACAATTCCTCACTCAACTGGTGCTGCTAAGGCTATTGGTCTAGTTGTTCCATCAGTTGCTGGTAAGTTGGATGGTCACGCACAACGTGTTGGTGTTGTTGACGGTTCTGTCACTGAGTTGACTGCTGTATTGTCAAAGAAAGTTTCTGCTGAAGAAGTTAATGAAGCAGTTAAGAAGTATGAGAATGCTTCATTTGGATACAATGATGATGAAATTGTTTCATCAGACATCATTGGCGACACACACGGTGCCGTATTTGATCCAACTTTGACTAAGGTTATCACTGTTGGTGATAAGCAATTAGTACAAACTGCTGCTTGGTATGATAACGAGTATGGTTTCACTTCAAACATGATCCGTACTTTGTTGCACTTGGCAACACTTTAATAGTTACTTACACTATTATTTGAAAACGGATGGTTTAGTAATAGTCTGAACCATCCGTTTTTTATATAAGATTTGTAGTTTTTGAAGTAAAAAAGAAAGAGGGATTCCATGGCAAAGTTGACAGTTGAGGATCTAGAATTAAAAGGTAAAAAAGTATTGATGCGTGTTGACTTCAATGTTCCACTAAAGGAAGTTGATGGACAACAAGAAGTTGCAAATGATAATCGTATCGTTGCAGCATTGCCAACAATTAAGTATGTTTTGTCACATGGTGGTCGTGCGGTATTGTTTTCACATTTGGGACGTATTAAGAGTGAAGATGATAAGCCAGCGCTATCAATGAAGCCTGTTGCACAACGTTTAGCTGATTTACTTGGTCAACCTGTGACATTTGTACCAGCAATTGAGGGCCCAGAGCTTGAAGATGCTATTAACAAATTAGAAGATGGTCAAGTATTAATCTTTGAAAACACGCGTTACGCTGATGTTGTTGATGGTGAAGTTGTTAAGCGTGAATCAAAGAATGACCCTGCTTTGGGTGCTTACTGGGCATCATTGGGTGATATCTTTGTTAATGATGCTTTCGGTACTGCACACCGTTCACATGCATCAAACGCCGGCATTGCTGCAAATATTGCCCAAACTGCAGCTGGTTTCCTAATGGAAAAGGAAATTAAGTTCTTAGGGGGCGCTGTTGAAAATCCAGAGCGTCCGTTTGTTGCCATTATTGGTGGTGCTAAGGTATCTGACAAGATTACTATTATTCAAAACTTGTTGGAAAAAGCTGACAAAGTCATTGTTGGTGGAGGAATGGCATATACATTTGCCGCTGCCAAGGGTGAGAAAATTGGTAACTCATTGTTTGAAGAAGACAAAGTTGAACTTGCTAAGCAATTAATTGCAGATGCCGGTGATAAGTTGGTATTGCCAGTTGATGCAGTTGCTGCTGATAAGTTTGCAAATGATGCTGATTCATATGTTGCAGAAGGTGACATTAAAGATGGTTACATGGGTCTAGATATTGGTCCTAAGTCAGTTGAACTATTTAAGTCAGTTCTTGCGGATGCAAAGACGGTTGTTTGGAATGGACCTATGGGTGTGTTCGAAATGCCTAACTTCGCCAAGGGAACCTTAGCTATTGGTGAAGAACTGGTTAAGGTAACTGAAAAGGGTGCAACAACGATTGTTGGTGGTGGTGATTCAACTGCTGCTGTTCAACAACTGGGTGTTGCTGATAAGTTGAGCCACATTTCAACTGGTGGTGGTGCATCTCTTGAATACTTAGAAGGTAAGACATTGCCAGGAATTGCAGCAATTTCTGAAAAGTAATTTTAAGACAATCAATGAAGAAACTGGGACACTAAACTGTTCCAGTTTTTTTTTATACATATGATAAAAAATGACCTGATTAGAATCAGAAACAGTGAGGGGTATTTAGTAGCCTTTCAAATATTTTTTCAAAAATTAACTAGCTGTTGGATAAAAATTTACATATGACAAATTTGACTAAAATGTGATAAACTATTCCAAATAGTAATAATTGGGGAATTGTATCATGGATATACATAAATTTAAGGTCTTTCTAGATTTAGCTGAAACAGGTAATTATTCAGAAACTGCCGAAAGATTATATACAACACAGGGTAATATTTCTAAGCAAATTTTATCTTTGGAAAAAGAACTAAAAACGCAATTATTTAAACGTGAGCATCGGCACATTTCCTTAACTGAGTCAGGAAGAATTACAGAAATGTATGCAAAAAAAATTTTGCATGAATTTGACGCATTACAACAGACGTTAGTACAACACGATTCAGAGTCAGATAGCGTGTTGACTATTCATACAATGCCCACTTTTTCGAATTATCGTGGTTTTTCATTGATGAGTGACTTTCACAAAAGTCATCCTGAAATTACGCTGCACTTCTCTGAAACTAAAGATAGTTTATTACTTAACTCATTAAATGATAATCAAGCAGATATAATTTTTGGTCACTATACGCCAGATGTTAGTAATAAACTTGAGACACTGCTAACCGATCAAGACAACTTGATTTGTGTATTACCCGCTAATCACCCATTGTCGGCAAATCAAGTTATTTCGTTAAACGATTTAATGAAGGAAGAATTATTGCTACTCGAAGGTGAAGAGACAATCATTTTCAACAAATTTGGCGCTGCTGGAGAAAAAAGGCAATTGATGTCTGCAGTTGCCTATCAAGGTGAGCGAATCGATATTATTTTAAACATGGTATTAAATGGTATGGGTATTGCTTTGATGATGGAAAAAAGAGTTGATATGACGAATGATGGGCAAATAGTAAAGCGTAAAATCGCAACACACACAACAAGTGATTTTGGCTTTATGAGAATGAAACAAGTTCATGAATCCAAAGCTAATGAATTATTTTGGAAATACATCACACAATCACTTAACCATGATATTATTTAAAAATACATTTTAATCGTATGTGTGATAATATAATAGTATAAAAATTAAATATAATCACAAAGGGGAGCCAATCTGGCTGAGAATGAGATAGAATCTAGACCCTTCGTACCTGTTTTAGTTATTTAAGCGTAGGAATTGTGAGAATGTGTCAATTAATGGCCTCTTTGTGATGATTTTTTATTGCGGGGAGGTTTTTTATTTTGCATCTATTCTTGGATTAATGAAATTATGTTGACTAAATTTACTAGGGGAAAACGATAATGAATTCGAAAGTTAGAAAAATAACTTATTTAGCTATGATGATTGCACTAGACGTGGTGCTATCACCAATTTTACGTATTGAAGGAATGGCACCAATGTCTAGCGTTATCAATATTTTAGCAGGTGTGCTCATGGGACCATTGTATGCGACCATTATGGCGACTTGTTGTGGGATTATTAGGATGCTGATGATGGGTATCCCACCATTAGCATTAACTGGTGCGGTGTTTGGTGCTCTGTTAGCAGGGCTCGGTGCGCGTTGGTCACATAGTATTTATGGGTCGATTATTGGTGAGATTATCGGTACTGGATTAATCGGATCTTTACTATCTTACCCAGTTATGGTGCTTTTTACGGGCACAAAAACAGATTTGTATTGGCTATTGTATACACCAAGGTTCTTAGGTGCGACATTTATTGGCGCAGTAGCAGCTTGGCTTATTTGGCAACAAGCAAAAAAGATATCTTTGTTCAAAGATATGATGCGAGTTTTTAATATCGAGGAGCGTATTATAAGATGAAAAAGATCAAGATTCCGTTGCAAATGTCACCGCTCATTCATTGTATTACTAATGCCGTCTCAGTAGAGACTGTCGCAAACGCACTACTTTATATTGGTGCGAAGCCAATTATGACAGAAGACATTCGTGCCTTTAAAGATTTAACATTACAGACAAATAGTTTGTTGTTAAACTTAGGAAGTTTGTCACCCGATAAGGAGAAGAGCATATTAGCAGCAAGTAAATTAGCGATTGGTAAAGAACCAGTTGTACTAGATGTGGTTGGCATTGCTAGCGCTAAATCTGCCATGGAAGTTGCTAAAACGATCATTGAAGATAAACCAACAATTGTTCGCGGCAATATTTCAGAAATGCGCGCACTTTGTGATTTACAAACACATGGACGGGGCGTGGATGGTAGTCTATTAGACCAGACAGAGGAAGAACTAGTCAATTTAATTACGGCACTTAAACAACTACCTCAAGAATCGGTGTATGTTGCTACTGGGACAAAGGATATTGTTGTGGTCAGGAATAACGTTTGGGTACTAAGTAATGGTGTACCTGAATTAGATTGTTTCACAGGTTCTGGGGATACTTTAAGTGGCTTGTTGGCTGCATTATTGGGAGAAGGTGCATCCCCTGAAGATGCAGCAATACAAGCAATCAGTTATTTGAACATTGCAGGAGAGATCGCCAAGACCAAAACTGTGACTTCAGGAATTGCAGAATTTCGACAGCTATTTTTAAATGAACTTTCATTATTAGGGGTTGAAGATCCTAATTGGATAAATAGGATAAGGGGAACAAAAAATGACAAAACAATTATATTTAGTGACAGCGAGATATGATGAATCAGAAAATGAGTTTTTAAATAAAATTGAAATCGCTTGTGCCAATGGCGTTACAGTTGTGCAATTGCGAGAAAAAAATTTATCAACAAGGGATTACTATGAATTAGCCCTAAAAGTAAAAAAAATTACAGATAAATATGACTTACCACTAATTATTGATGACCGTATTGATATCTGTCTGGCGATTGATGCACGTGGTGCACATATTGGTGATGATGAACTACCAGTAAAGGTTGCTCGAAATTTACTTGGTGAAGATAAAGTATTAGGTGTTTCGGCCAAGACAGTTGCTCGTGCAACTGAAGCGGTAGCAGATGGTGCAGATTATTTAGGAACAGGTGCTATTTTCCCAACGCAGACAAAAGTTATTACAAAGCAAACTTCGATTGATACACTAAAGGCAATTACTGTAGCTGTTAATATTCCAGTTGTTGCCATTGGTGGCATTACAGAAGAGCGTCTTGATGTCTTCAAGGGGACAGGAATTGTTGGTGTGGCAATTGTTAGTGAGATTATGAAGGCAACAAACATTGCTCAAAAAGTGCAACATTTAAAAAAGGCGCTTGAAACGTTATAATGTATCAAAGGAGAGCGAGACAAAAGTTGTTTTGAAGCAGGTGTGTAACGTGATTTGCATTATTTTTGGTCGTAGCAAAGCGAAGGACACCCATGGCGTAAATTGCGTTACATTGAGACTTCAGACTTTTGGAACGCGTTTATGCTATCAAACTGACATGCTTTTAATTAAGATATTTTTGGCAAAAAAGTTGGAACATTTTCTTTTGTCCCAACTTCTTTTTTATATTCCTTTGATTTTAAAGAAGTTATTTTGTAGATGGCAAGTAGGTGCTAAATAAAGGAGTCATAGCAATGATAGAATTCAGTGATGTGGTAAAGACATATCAAGAAAAGCAAGTCGTTAATAAACTCAATTTAACCATTGCCTCAGGTGAATTTTTTGTTTTGGTTGGACCAAGCGGTAGTGGGAAAACGACGATTTTGAAAATGATTAACCGATTGATTTCCCAATCTGATGGTCAGATATTGATTGATGGGGTGGACACTAATCAGGTGGATAGGGCCAAGTTGAGAAAAAATATTGGTTATGTGTTACAGAATATTGCGCTTTTTCCAAATTTAACAATCAGTCAAAATGCCGGTATTTTATTAGAGGCACAAGGTATTAAACGAGAAAAACGACAAACATTGGTCAATGAATTGTTGGATAGAGTTGGCTTACCTCATGAGCAGTATAGTGATCGAATGCCTAGTGAACTATCAGGTGGTGAACAACAACGGGTCGGGATTGTCAGGGCGTTGATTACAAAACCAAGTATTATTTTAATGGATGAACCTTTTAGTGCATTGGACCCATTATCGCGCAAACAATTACAGGATCTTATTTTAGAGTTACATAAAGAATTTAAGCCAACGATTTTATTTGTTACTCATGATATGCAAGAAGCACTAAGATTGGGGACCAGAATTGGTGTACTTGTTAATGGACGTTTACAGCAAGTTGGGGATCCAAATACGGTGATTAATCAACCGGCTAATAAAATTGTGTCATCACTATTTAACAATCAACGGGTTACGTTGATTTCAGATTTAAAATCGGCAGGCTTATTTCATTTGTTAAAGCCAGATCAGGTGATTCAGGCGCCACATTTGTCGGAAACGCAGACAATTCAAGAATTAGCAATGGTTTTACGAGAATATCATCAAGTAATTATTGATCAGCAATATTTTGTTACTGCAGATGATTTGCTGCAGTATATCAGTCAACAGTAAAGGAGATTGCATGTTAAACGATTTGGTAAATTTACTGACAACGCAGTCAGGTGATATTTTTGTTGCGTTGCGTGAACATGTGTTACTTTCATTAGCAGCCATTCTCATCGCAGCTGCAATTGCTGTGCCACTGGCAATCACCTTAATGAATCATCGCCGAGCAGGTGAGCTAGTTTTACAGATAGCGGGTGTTATTCAAACGATTCCTAGTTTAGCTGTTTTAGGGGCATTGATTCCATTTGTCGGTATTGGTACAGTGCCAGCAATAATTGCTTTAGTTTTATATGCAATTATGCCTATTTTTCAAAACACTTATGCTGGTTTAACTGAAATTGATCCAAACTTAACTGAAGCGACCGAAGCATTTGGTTTTTCGCGTCCATTTAAGTTATTCAAAATTCAGTTACCTCTAGCTATGCCAATGATTTTATCAGGTTTAAGAATTGCAACAGTTATGGTAATTGGTACGGCTACACTAGCTGCCTTGATTGGTGGCGGTGGCCTTGGGACTTTTATCATGATTGGTATACAAACGAATGATAATGCACAATTACTGCTAGGTGCAATTTTGTCAGCTTTGTTGGCGCTAATCTTTTCTTGGGGGATTAAGTTGATTGGGAAACTTTCCTTAAAAAAAATTGGTATTCTGTTAACTAGTCTTGTTGCTATTGGCGGTATTTACATCGGTAGTCAAGCAATTTTACAACCAAAAGGCACAATCACGATTGCCGGTAAGTTGGGTGGCGAACCAGAAATTTTAATCAATATGTATAAAGAGCTTATTGAAGCAGATAACCCGCGTTTAGATGTTAAATTGAAGCCAAATTTTGGTGGGACGACCTTTATTTACAAAGCCTTAAAAGGTGGTGATATTGATATCTATCCAGAATTTACAGGAACCGTTCTACAATCGTTGGTAAAAGGGGAACATGTCAGCCACCAACCTACACAAGCTTTTAAAGATGCGCAGCGTGCAATAAAAAAACAAGATAATCTCACATATCTAGCGCCTATGAAATATCAAAACACATATGCATTGGCCGTTCGACAATCAGATGCGAAAAAGTATCATTTAAAAACGACGAGTGATTTAGCCAAATTGTCACCTCAATTAACGGCTGGTTTTGATCATGATTTTTATGAACTGAAAGATTCGTATCCAGGTATGAAACAGGCATATCAATTACAATTTAAAAAAGTTACCAGCATGTCATCAAATTTACGTTATAAAGCTTTAGTAAATAAACAAATTGATGTTACTGATGCTTATACGACGGATCCACAGTTAAAAGCATACAAGCTGGTGGCTTTGAAAGATGATCGGAAATATTTTCCACCTTTCCAAGGAGCACCATTGGTTAGAACGGCAATCCTAAAGAAATACCCAAGTATTCAAAAAAGTTTAGCTCGGCTAGATGGAGAGATAACCAATAAGGACATGATTGAGATGAACTATCAGGTAACTGTACAACATAAACAGGCTAATGAGGTAGCCCACCAATACCTAGTAAAACATCATTTATTAAAGTAGTATTGAGTTTTTTGCATAATTTAATATGTTGATGCAACATAAAACTGTTAGAATAATAGTACTATTCAAAAGGAGTGTGGGTATGTTTGAACATTGGATGGTATTGATAGTGGAGTTTGTGTTCATAATTAACACACTGGCTGCTATTTTAACCGTTTTTAGAGATCGCTATCGTGATATTACAGCAATTTGGGCATGGATGTTGGTTTTGCTATTATTTCCAATCGTTGGATTTTTAATTTATTTTCTGTTTGGTCGAAAGTTGTCGGGAAATCATATTTTCACGATGCAGACACAACAAATCATGGGTATTGATCGAATCGCGGCAAATCAGCAACAAGAAGTACTGTCGGTAGCGGATCCCGAACATTTTGTTGAAGAACAATCGTTTATTAGATTGTTCTTACAGAATGAACAAGCAATTTTTACAAATCAAAATGAAGTTGATATTTTAACAGACGGTCATGACATGTTCGAAAAATTATTTTCAGACATTCGTGCTGCAAAACATCATATAAATATTGAGTTTTATACTATTTATAATGACAAAATTGGGAATGAACTGGTTGATTTACTGACTGAAAGAGCTAAGGCAGGTATTCGGGTTCGTGTCATTTTTGATTCGTGGGGATCAGGTGGAAAGAATGCAAAACTATACAAGCGATTACGATCAGTTGGTGGACAGGTTGAAGCATTTTTAATGCCAAGATGGCATCTCTTTTCGTTACACGTTAATAATCATGACCACCGTAAATTAGTAATTATTGACGGAAATATTGGTTATATTGGCGGGTTCAATGTGGGTGATCAATATCTTGGTCGTTTAAAAAAGTTCGGGTATTGGCGCGATACACAACTCCGCGTAGTTGGTGATGGTGTTTTAGCCATGCAGAGCCGCTTTTTCACTGATTGGAACGCCACGACAAAAAATGAAAAATTGGAGTTTAGTGAAAATTACTTTCCATCAACGAATGCAAGCGGGGATGTTGCGATGCAAGTCGTCTCTTCAGGTCCTGATTCTGATACAAGGCAAATTTATCAAGGTTATTTGCGGATGATTTCGATGGCGCGTGAAAGCATCACGATTCAATCGCCATATTTTATTCCGAATTCAGCTATTATGGATGCAATTGAGGTTGCTGCCAGATCTGGTGTGAGAGTAAGGGTGATGATTCCATCAAAACCAGACCATATGTTTGTTTATCGTGCAACTGAGTATTATGCTAGCGTCCTTGCGCAGGAGGGTATTGAAGTTTATGCTTACGATAAAGGATTCCTGCACGCTAAGACAATTGTGATAGATGATAAAATCGTAACCGTTGGTAGCGCGAATATGGATATCCGTTCTTTTGCATTGAATTTTGAGGTGAACGCCTTTTTGTATAGCCAGAGTTTGGCATTAAAAATGAATAATATTTTTGAACACGATTTGGCAGATGCAACCTTATTGACGCCAAAGTATTTTGCAAAGCAATCAGGGTGGTTAAGATTTAAGCAATTTTTCTCAAGATTATTAACACCTATTTTATAAATTATAAGTAACAAAAAGACAGAACATTTCATCATGTGTTCTGTCTTTTTTCTTATTGATGTTTGATAAATTATGCTGGTTGATTCAAATCATTTTTACGACTAAAGAAACTAACTAGTAGGAAGAAGATACCCAACAAGTCTGTATAAACACCTAAAATAATTTGCATATCATGGGTTGAGTAACCGGTAAATAATACTAGGAATAGTCCTAGAAAAAGACCGATTGCACCAATCACTAAACCAACGAGACGTTGCCAGCCAATTAATAACTCGGGTACCCAAGTTTGGGCTAAATTACTCGTAGCATTGAATAGAATCCAAAATCCGAATACCAAGCCAATAAAATCTTTTGCAACATCTTGCCGAAATAGGAGAACTAACCCCATGACAGTACTCAACAAAGCACTCATTAAGTGTGAACCACGTAAGTAGGTACTGTGACCAAATAGTAAAATATCAATTAGCGCAATAAAAATCGAAAATAGTCCAAATAGAATTGATACCGCTAATAACCATTCAGGGTTAAAGACAAAAGCAAAAATTCCTAAGATAATTGAGATAACACCTGCGGCAGCTAACAGTTTACGCACGAAGTATGAAATAATTGGCTTTTGTGGGTGCTGTTGTTGTTCTGAACGTCTTTGAGGATTCTTCTCACCATCGACATCAGGTTGTTGAACTTCTGGCAAATTATTCATTGCAAAGCCTCCTTATAGTTTGAGTTGTTTAAATTGAGTGTAATTGAAAATAGAGTAAAATACAATTGAAGACTAATTTAAAATAAAAAATATTAGATATTTATAAAAAAAGGAAATATAAAAGATGATTGAGATTATTATTCTCCTTGTATTATTGGCATTATTTGGTTATACCCGATATCGTCAGAAAAAGTTTGATAAATCAGTTGATCAAAAAGCAAAAGAATTAACTGATAAATTAAAGGATAAGAATGACCATTAGTGGCACTACCATGATGATAAGAATACTTGTATAATAGTATGGACAGAAAATACAAAGAACAGGAGCGCAATAATGAATATAGAAGAAATGCAGGCGCGCCAAAAACATATACGAAATTTTAGTATTGTTGCTCATATTGATCATGGGAAGTCAACGATTTCAGATCGTATTTTGGAAGCGACACATACGGTTACCGAACGAGAAATGCAAGATCAATTGCTAGATACAATGGATTTGGAACGTGAACGTGGTATCACGATCAAAATGAACGCAGTTGAGGTCCATTATCATGCTAATGATGGCGAAGATTACATTTTTCATTTAGTTGATACACCAGGTCACGTGGATTTTTCTTATGAAGTATCTCGCTCATTAGCAGCAGCTGATGGTGCAATTCTGGTTGTTGATGCCGCCCAAGGCGTTGAGGCGCAAACGTTAGCAAATGTTTATTTAGCTATTGAAAATGATTTGGAAATTTTACCAGTCATTAATAAAATAGATTTACCAGCAGCTGATCCTGAAGCTGTTCGTAAAGAAATTGAAGATGTCATTGGTATTGATGCATCTGACGCCGTGTTAGCATCAGCCAAAAAGGGTATTGGTATTCCAGAGCTTCTGGAAAAGATTGTGATGGATATCCCAGCACCTGAGGGGGACCTTGAAACGCCTTTGCAGGCACTGATTTTTGACTCAGCTTATGACTCATATAAAGGCGTTATTTTAACCATTCGGGTGAAGACTGGTGTATTGCAGCCAGGCGATAAAATTAAATTTATGAACTCTGGTGCAGAATATGAAGTAACTGAAGTTGGTGTTAATTCGCCAACACCAATCAAACGTGATTTCTTAATGGCTGGTGATATTGGTTATGTTGCTGCATCAATTAAAAATATTCGTGACGCTCGTCCGGGAGATACAATCACTCATTTGAAACGACCAGCAGCAGAACCTTTGCCCGGATATCAACCAATGACGCCAATGGTTTATTCTGGATTATATCCAACTGACAATGCAAAATATAATGATTTGCGTGATGCCTTAGAAAAATTGCAGTTAAATGATGCCTCGCTGGAATTTGAACCAGAAACATCACAAGCACTTGGCTTTGGCTTCCGTACGGGATTCTTAGGGCTACTTCATATGGATGTGATTCAAGAACGGTTGGAACGTGAATTCGATCTAGACCTGATTACAACTGCACCATCGGTAACCTATCATGCTTTTACAACAGATGGTGAAATGGTGGAGGTTGCGAATCCATCTGAGCTACCAGATGTTTCAGAAATTAAATCAATCGAAGAACCATTCGTACACGCACAAATTATGGTACCAAATGATTATGTGGGTGCTGTAATGGAGCTTGCGCAGTCAAAACGTGGTGAATTTGATACCATGGATTACTTGGATGAAAATCGGGTTAATGTTAAGTATTACATGCCATTGTCTGAAATTATCTTTGACTTCTTTGATAAATTGAAGTCAAGTACACGTGGTTACGCTTCATTAGATTATGAAGTTTCGGGTTATCGACAATCTGAACTAGTTAAGATCGACATTTTATTGAATGGCGATAAAGTGGATGCATTGAGTTTCATTGTGCATCGTGATTTTGCACAAGATCGTTCACGCGTTATCACGAAAAAGTTAAAGGAAATTATTCCACGACGAAACTTTGAAATTCCAGTTCAGGCTGCCATTGGATCAAAAATTGTTGCGCGGTCAACAATTAAAGCCTACCGTAAGGACGTGACTTCTCGTATCCATACAGGAGATCCAGATCGTCGTGCAAAGCTATTGGATAAGCAGAAACGTGGTAAGAAACGAATGAAGGCGGTGGGAACAGTTGAAGTACCACAGGAAGCTTTCATGGCAGTTCTTAAGACAGATGAAGAATAACCACGCTAATCATAGAATTAGCCAATTTTCGATTGCTTTTCAGTTAAAAACTATCATTTTATAGTTTTTTATGTTAATATATTCTAGTTAAATAAACTGACTCTGGTTTTTAGAAAACTAGGGCGATAAGGAGAAAATAATGAAGGCTGATATTCATCCAGATTACCACCAAGTGGTTTTCGTTGACTCAACTACTGGTTACAAGTTCTTGTCAGGTTCTACTCGTACAACTGATGAGACTATCGAATTTGAAGGTGCTACTTACCCAATGATTCGTGTTGAAATTACTTCAGATTCACACCCATTCTACACTGGTAAGCAAAAGTTTATGACTGCAGATGGTGCTGTTGATAAGTTCAATAAGAAATACGGACTTGCTTAATCGCAAATTCCTACAAATGCCGTTGCATAGCGCTAAATGCCTATGCGACGGTTTTTTTGCATTGAGGTTGACAAAGACATAATCGATGCGTAAAATAGCGGATATTGGTAGGATACTTCATTGTATGTCAGAGAAGCTACGGGAGCTGTGAGTAGCGCAGGTGGAGTAACTGAACTATTTGAAACAGTTAAATAAACTTAAGAGAGTTGATCTGCAGTGACCAACTAATTTTTGGGTGGTACCGCGGAAAAAATTTCGTCCCAGTGATAGGTGAAAAAACTTGTCACTGGGATTTTTTTATGCAGAGAGGAGCAAAAGACAATGGGGTACTAAAGCATACCGGGCATGTTGGAGGACTTAGTCGTTATCAATTATCAACTTGTTTAGGAATAACATAGTAAAACAAAAATTTATTTCATTTTTTAGAGGAGAAGATAGATATGATTAAACCAATGACATTTAAACAAAGTTTTACAGTATTATTAGTATTAATTTTCATTTTTAGTTGGAGTATTCTTGGGTTTGGTTTATCCCCCAATGTACCATTAGTTATTAGTATTATTGTTGTGATGGTGTTTGCTAGGATTCGTAGAACAACTTGGCAGACAATTCAAGATCAATTATTAGACGGGATTAAAACCGCACTGGCACCATTATTCCTATTTTTACTAATTGGTATGTTGATTGGTTTATGGATGGGAACCAATACCATTCCCTCCTTATTGTGGGTCGGTTTGAAGATTGCCAATGTACAGTGGTTCTTGCCAAGCGCGCTATTGATCATGGCATTGATGGGTACAATGATTGGATCTGCTTTCACGACATTGGCAACGGTTGGGGTAGCATTAATGGGAGTTGGCACAGCCATTGGACTTGATCCGGGTGTTGTAGCTGGTGCAGTGTTATCGGGAGCAATCTTTGGTGATAAAAGTTCACCATTATCAGATTCAACAAATCTGGCATCGTCGATTGCGGGCACGGACTTATTCGCACATATTAAGAATATGATGTGGACGACAATTCCGGCGTTAGTGGGGTCATTAGTGATTTTTACTATAATAAATCAACAACAGACGATTAAGGGGAGTGTGAATGATTTACAAAAATTAGCGGGATTATTATCACCTACTTGGTGGTCAGTCATTCCAATTGCATTATTATTTATTATGGCATGGCGACATATTCCAGCAATCCCAACGTTATTGGTCAATATCGCTGTGACTGGTATGATGTTTATGGTGAACCATAATCTACAACAATTGGCAGATGTCATTATGAATGGCTCGAAAACCACGATTCATAATGAATTATTAGCAGCATTATTGAATCGTGGAGGTATGCTTTTTATGATGCCCACGGTCATTATTATTATGTTGGCATTAGCATTAGGTGGGTTATTAACAGAACAAGGTGTCTTAAAATCAGTGATGACACCATTGGTTAATCGTATTAAAACGAAAGCTGGTGTGATTACAGGGACGTTAGTGACTGGTATTTCCGCTAATTTTTTAATTGGCGAACAATACTTAGCGACTATTTTACCTGGACAGCTTTGGCATGATACGTTTACTCGCTTAAATATCAATCGATTGACGCTAGGAAGAACGTTGGAAGATTCAGGTACAGTTATTAATTATTTGGTACCTTGGGGTGTGGCAGGAAGCTTTACTGCACAAACCTTGGGCGTTTCGGTAACAACATTTGCACCGTTTACATTTTTTGCCCTGTTATCACCAATCTGCTCATTAATAAGTGCATGGACAGGTATTGGTCAACTTAACGCTGATGATGAATAGCTTGCCATGCAAGTTGGTGGGCACCATGGTTTTGTTTTTCTGGTAGCCATGTCGCAATGATTAGGTGATAACGGTCATAATAAGTTAGTAACTGGGCTAATTGTGGACCAAAATGTTTTGCATAGCGTTTATGGATACTATCGATAACAATTTTGGCATCTGCATAATACATGATCGTATCAGATTCATTGCTGAGGGTGGCTAAAACCTGAAAAGCCCAAATGGCGGCTGCAAATTCAGCCTCGTGATTTGACATGGTTCCTAGATAGCGATGCTGTTGAATTTGTTGACCATTATATAGAATGACAAGTCCAGCACCACTATTTCCAGGATTACCTTGACTAGCTGCATCTGAGTAAACTTTGATTAACATGACAAGTACCTCCAATTTCATTATACTAGACGGTAAGGACATTCTCAGATGATTTACGAACGATTTGATTATTTGGTAAATCAGAAAGGACATAAGAATGAAAGGATATTATCAACCAGCTGGCCTGATCGGCTGGGTTAACTGGCTGTGGATTCTAATGATTGCCTTGTTTGGTCTCATTATGCAATTAGAGGTAACACACCTTAATGTTTGGACATACGGGGCAGTAGCAGCCTTTATTGTTATTGCATTATTAACTTACTTTAGACGAAGAGTTGCACTAACCAAAGAAGCCCTGTGGATATTGCCTATGTTTGGAGTGCATACGGATAAGTTCCGCTTTTCTGAAATGGCACATGTGCAATTTACGAAACGAACAATTTTATTTAGTTACGATGGTGAGCGCTATAGCTTTTGGATGAATCGTCGCTTTTTAAACAACTTAAAAAAAGAAATTGAAGGACAAACAAATGACTGAGGAATCACTAATAATTACAGACCAAGAAGGCCGTTTGGATAAAGTTGTTGCAGAGGCATTCACGGATTACACACGAACACAAATGTCGAAATGGATCGATGATGGTATTTTGACAGTTAATGGAGAAACTAAGAAGGCGAAGTATAAAGTGCATGCTGGTGACGTGATTTCATTTGTTGAACCAGAACCGGTTGTTTTGGATATTAAGCCAGAAGATTTGCCTTTGGATATTGTCTACGAAGATGATGATTTATTGGTTGTGAACAAGCCCCAGGGGATGGTGGTCCATCCTGCTGCTGGGCATCCAAATGGTACGTTAGTTAATGCATTGATGTATCATACTGAATTGTCATCAATTAATGGGGTTATTCGGCCAGGAATTGTTCACCGCATTGATAAAGATACATCAGGATTACTGATGGTAGCCAAAAATGATCAAGCGCACGAAGCCTTATCTGCCGATTTAAAAAACAAGAAAAACCTACGTCAATATTATGCGCTAGTGCATGGTGAGTTTTCTGAGAATAAGGGAACCATTAAAGCACCATTGGGACGTTCAAAGACAGACCGTAAGAAACAGGCAGTGATTGCCGGTGGTCGTGATGCAGTTACTCATTTTGAAGTCGTGAAGAGATATGTTGGTTATACTTTGTTACGAGTAACTCTAGAAACAGGGCGCACACATCAAATTCGTGTACATATGGCCTATATCGGTCATCCAGTGGCTGGCGATCCCTTGTATGGTCCAAAGAAGACGTTGGCTGGTAATGGTCAATTCTTACATGCTGCAACATTGGGACTAACACAACCAACAACTAAAAAAGAATTAACATTTGAAGCACCTTTACCACCATATTTTGTCGAAACATTAGCACAATTACAGCCATATGCAGAAGAAAGCAACTGATAGTACGCAAATAACGTTGAACATGCTAAAATAGTTTTAGATAAACTAAATGAAAATTGTAACTTTCTTAAAGTAATCCTGTGAGGTTATTAGGAGGTAGCGTGGTAAACATAATGAACGAGACGTTACCCTTTTTAGAAGAGGTAATGTCTCTTTTTATTTATTAATTGAAATCAACTAGAGAAAAGGAATAAATTATGGCAAAAGAAATTGTTGACGCAATGGCAATGCAGCGAGCACTCACAAGAATTACATATGAGATTATCGAAAAAAATAAGGGTGTGGCCAATCTTGTGATTGTTGGCATCAAGACACGTGGCGTCTTTATTGGTCAACGTATTGCAGAACGCCTGCAACAATTAGAAGGTGCAATAATTCCCGTTATACCTCTTGATATTACGCATTATCGTGATGACGATACAGATGGTACTGGTGAAAAATCATCATTTAATGTTGATATTGATAATAAACGAATTATTTTAGTTGATGATGTCCTTTATACTGGGCGCACAATTCGTGCTGCCTTAGATGCCATTATGGACAATGGACGACCAGCGGCCGTTAATTTAGCAGTTTTAGTTGATCGAGGACATCGTGAGTTACCAATCCGAGCTGATTTTGTGGGCAAAAATATTCCAACAGCAACTTCTGAAAAAATTCGTGTAAACATGAAAGAATTTGATGGTCTGGATGGTATAGAAATTCGTTAATTTTTCAAGGGGTTAGACGGGAAGGAGGGATCGTTTAGCAAAACTGTTAAACGAGATCTACGTCATGACAACACGTTATTTAATTTTACAAGATGGCACTGTATATGCTGGTGAAGCTTTTGGGGCACCTGCAACAACTTTTGGTGAATTAGTT
Source organism: Weissella paramesenteroides (assembly GCF_051903945.1). Lineage (GTDB taxonomy): Bacteria > Bacillota > Bacilli > Lactobacillales > Lactobacillaceae > Weissella > Weissella paramesenteroides_A. The sequence goes on from NZ_CP192268.1 coordinate 577,953, forward strand.
TTTAATACGGCAATGACTGGTTATCAAGAAATTATTACTAATCCAATTTATTATAATCAAATTGTGATGTTCACTGCGCCAACGATTGGGGCGGCCGGCATTAATCATTATGCGGATGAATCGATCGTGCCAGCAGTAAAAGGGGTCGTTGTACGTGAAATTGCAGAAATTTCGACCAATCGATTACAAGCACTTAGCTTAAATGATTACTTAAAAAGACATAATATTCCGGGAATTTCACAAATTGATACGCGCGCATTGACACGTCATTTACGAGAAACAGGTGTGCAGAAGGCATCAATCGTTGATCAACCGGATGACCATGCTTTTGATCAGTTACGGGCAATGGTGTTAACAAATCAACAAATTGCACAGATTTCTACGCCCAAAGCATATGCTAATCCTGGGCGTGGCGCAAATGTTGTTGTACTGGATTTTGGGCTTAAAAGTGGTATTTTGCGGATGCTCAGTGATTTTGATGCAAATGTTACAGTATTGCCTTTTTCTGCCACAATCGATGAAGTTGCTAATCTTGATCCAGATGGGATTGTTATTTCATCTGGACCGGGTGATCCAGCACAAGTTCCTGAAACAGCATTAGATATTATTCGCGAGTTTGAGAAACGCGTACCATTATTTGGAATTGGTTTAGGTCATGAATTATTTGCAATAGCTAATGGTGCTAAGATCGGTGAACTTGCATCAGCCCACCATGGGATGAATCATCCTATTCGTGAGCAGATTACCAAAGATATTATGTTTGCTACCCAAGGTCAGGCATATTATGTGGATAGTGAGTCGATTAAGGACACACCTTTATTTGTAACACATATTGATATTACCGATAACCAGATTCAAGGGTTGCGGCATCGAGATTATCCAGCATTTAGTGTACAATTTTTTCCAGATGCGGCACCAGGACCATTAGAAGAGACTCAGGCATTTGCTGAGTTTATGGAAATGGTGATGGCACGTCGAGGAGGTGGAACGATATGACAGAACGAGTCTTAATCATTGGTGGTTCTGCTAACGATTTTGGCCGAGAAACTGAGGGTGATGTTGCTGCTTATCAGGTTGTTCATGCCCTTAAGCAATATGGCCATGAAGTGGTGGTTGTCGATGACAATCCATACTCTTTTACTAGTGCACGTCATGATATTCAAGTTATTGAACAAACATTGACAGTTGAAAACCTAATTAAAATTATTAATGATGAGCATATCACAGCGATGATTACTTCAGTTGGTGGTTCAACAGCGATTCGCCTGGGGGCAGATATTCTTAAACTAATGGGGAATGGTGCCCCAACAGTCTTGGGTTTATCGTTGCCAGTGATGCAAGCAACCCAGAATACAAAATATTTACATGAACGTTTGACTCAGTTAAAAATTCCAACAGTACAGTCACGACTTGCTAGTAATTTGAATGAAATTTTTGATGCAGCTAGAGATTTTGAGTTACCTGTTGTTATTCGGCCAGTTGCGCCAATGGGTCAGACATTGCGATTACAGGTTGAAGATACAGATGATTTACAAGAGGCAGCAGAAACAGCGCTTAGTCGCTCAATTACCCACCAAGTGAATATTGACAAGAGTATTCGTGGCTATCAAGAAATTTCTATGTTAGTTATTCGCGATAAAAGTGATTCAACAATTTTAATCGGTGGTGTTGAGGATATGGATCCAGTTGGGATTCATTCAGCGGATTCAATTGCCATTACACCAATTCAAACATTACCTGATCCTGTGTACCAAAAATTACGTGCAGCGGCATTTACAGTCATTCGGGGGTTTGATGTTGTGGGCTTATTAGAAGTCCGTTTTGCTGTTGATCCAAAGAATAATGAGTATACCATTACCCGCGTGACACCTTATTTTGATCGGACAGCCGCGTTATTAGTTGCGGCAACAGGTTATCCATTGGTGCCAGTGGTTATTCGACTAATGCTGGGTGAGAATCTTGAGGATGTTAAAACACCAGTTATCGGGGCTAATCATACAGCATTATTGGAACCAACGATGGATCATATTGTGATTCGTTTTCCTATTTTTTCATTTGGTGATTTTGAGTCAAATGGTGTGAAAACAGAGCATCGCCTGAATACAGTACAAAAGTCAGTTGGTGCAACGATGGGTGTTGGACGAAGCGTTGAGGAAGCCTTAGAGAAGGCTATTCGTGCTGCACATTTTAATAACCGAAATTTCTCACCAACTGTGATGAATGCGTTAACAGATAACGAAATAATTGAACAGTTGATTCATCCCCGGGATAACCGTATTTTTGTGTTGATGGAAGCATTGCGAAGAGGATATACAGTTGATGAATTGGCAGAATTAACAAAAATTAATGCTTTTTACTTCTATAAATTAGATCAGATTAATAAATTGGAAGAAACTGTAAAAAATAACGCTTGGCAAACGGATGTTTTAAAATTGGCAAAGTATTACGGCTTGTCAGATGGATTGATTGCCCGTTTGTGGCATGCAAAGTTTGAGGAAATCCGTCGTTATCGATGGGATAACGGTATTTTACCAACATTTAAGGCGTTCGAACCATCAGCAGGTGAATTCGAAGAGGCAGCTAATCAGTATTATTCAACCTTTGAATCCGAAAATGAAAGTAATCGGTTGGGACGACGGTCGGTATTGGTTATTGGTTCTGGTGGATTCCGCCTTGGAGATGGTGCAGCAGCGTCTTATGTAATGGCAATGGTTGCTAAGGAGCTTCAAAATCAAAATATTGATACAATTCTTATGAATAACAATCCAACGGATTTAATGTTTATGTCACAGTTGGGTAGTAAAAAATATTATGAGCCATTAGAAATTTCTGATGTCATGAACGTGATTGAAATCGAACAGCCAACCCAAGTGTTTGTCCCTGGTAATCGAATCAAATTGATCAATAGTTTACGCCAGAATGGGATTAGCGTTCAGGTGATTGCTAAAGAAAAATATTTACCAAGTAGTATGAAAGATGATTTGCCACACATTGTGATTAATTATTTTTACGATGGGCAAACGATTTACTTAATTGGTTTAGGATATCAAAGTAATCAAGGAATCATTTTAGATCAATCGTTAATGTCAGAAGAATTATGGGGAAAGTTACCACGACCACAAATGAGTTCTGAGACACCAGGGTTGTATCAACTGATCATTAATCCATTACCAAGTTATGATGAAAATCCAGCAATGATTGTACGACCAATGCCGTTTACAATGGTTGCTTTCCTAGATAAGGTTACAGGCATAGACTGGTTACGATTGGTAATTCGTTATATGCTAAATCGGCAAACCTATGCAGAACAACAATTTTTAGCACAATTAAAGTCGCTGACTTGGCGAGTTCCCAAAGCACAACTTGAGTATTGGGATGCTGATTTTGCTGAACATATGGAAATTAATGAAGAATTAGACAATGGTCGTTATGCGATTGGGGCAACTTACCGTATAATTTAAGTATCAATTGTATTTATATGATAAACTAGACAAGTTGAATTAAAAATTTCGAGAAAGAAGGCACTACCGATGTGGAAAAAAGTATTAGGCGTGCTCGTCGTAATTGCGGCGGGTGTTGGGTTGGCTGCTTGGGGAATTGGCCCAAAGTCACTCGTAACGACCGATGCAGGTAATGTTTCACAAGCTGAATATTACAAAAAACTAAAAAGCTCTCCTGAAGGACAAAAAGAATTGGCCAATATGATTATTCAAAAGGTTTTGGATAAGAAATATGGAGATAAAGTTTCAAAGAAATCAATTGAATCACAATACAACGACGCTAAGTCACAGTATGGTTCACAATTTTCACAAGTTTTGTCACAAAATAGCATGACGGAGGATAGTTTCCGTGATTCATTGCGTATACAAGCTTTGGAAAAGCAAGCAGTAATTGCTGATAAGCATTATTCAAATAAGCAATTGCGTCAGGCTTACAAAGAATATCAACCAAAGGTTAATGTATCCGTTATCTTGACGTCATCAGAGGATGATGCGAAAAAGATTATTACACAACTTGATAAAGGCGGCGACTTTGCTAAGTTAGCAAAAGAAAAGTCAATCGATACCAATACCAAGAAAAATGGTGGTAAGATGACTAGTTTTGATTCAACTGATACAAATCTTGAAGATGATTTCAAAACTGCTGCCTTCAAGTTGAAGAAGGGTGAATATACGAAGACACCTGTAAAATCAACATCATCGCAAGGATACTTTATTATTAAGATGAATTCAAAGAGTGATAAGAAATCATTCAGTGCTTTGAAGTCAAAAATGAAGAGTATCTTAGTTGAAAAGACAATGTCAGATACAACTGAAGTTCAAGCAATTGTTGGTGAAGAATTGGGTAAGGCCAATGTAAATATTAAGGATTCAACATTACAAAATGTTTTGTCTACGTATACAGAAGCTGCCGCAACTGCAAAGACCGCAAAGAGTAGTTCATCTTCTGAGAGTTCAAGTTCTTCATCGGAAGCATCTTCTAGCTCTTCATCTAGTTCTTCGTCTAGCTCTACATCAAGTTCTTCAGCATCATCAGATAGTTCAAGTTCTTCATCAAGTGCTAGTTCGGAAAGTAGCAATTAGTTAATTGTAAAAAAACTGCAGAATTGTTTCTGTGGTTTTTTTATTTGATAAAATGCTGAAAGAAATTCGGATTTAAGTTACAATAGTTGTTGAATATAATAATTTGTTCGGCTTTTCGAAAGGGAATAAGAGGTTAAAAAGGATGCTTGATCGTTACACACGCCCAGAAATGGGACGTATTTGGTCGCTTGAAAATCAATACCAGTCATGGTTAGATGTTGAAATTGCCGCTACTGCCGGTTGGGTCTCAGTTGGCCATGTGCCAGCAGACGACTTAGCTGCTATTCGTGCAAACGCAAAATTTGATGTTGCACGTATTGCAGAAATTGAACAGTCAACGCGTCATGATGTCGTTGCTTTTACCAGAAATGTTTCAGAATCATTAGGCGAGGAGCGGAAGTGGATTCATTATGGATTAACTTCAACAGATGTTGTTGACACTGCACAGGCTTTGAGATTACGCCAAGCTAATCAAGTCATTAAGGATGATTTGCAGGAACTAAAAGCGACATTAGCAGAGCTGGCTTTAAAATATAAAGATACGGTTATGATGGGACGTACTCATGGTGTCCATGCTGAGCCAACGACCTTTGGATTGAAAATGGCTCGATTCTACCAAGCGGCTGTACGTAATATCGAACGTTTTGATCGGGTTGCTGCAGCTATTGAAACCGGAAAACTTTCAGGTGCTGTGGGAACCTTTGCGAATATTCCACCACAAGTTGAAGAAGTGGCGATGAAGGAATTGGGATTAACCCCACAACCAATTGGTTCACAAGTATTACCACGTGACTTACACGCAGATTATATGACAACGATTGCTGTAATCGGTGCTAATTTAGAAGAACTAGCAACAGAGATTCGTGGTTTACAACGTTCAGAAATTCATGAGGTCGAAGAAGGCTTCCGTGGTGGTCAAAAGGGATCATCAGCGATGCCTCATAAGCGCAATCCAATTGGATCTGAAAATGTTGTTGGTTTATCACGTGTCTTACGAGGATATGCAGTTACTGCTCTCGAAGATGTAACATTATGGCATGAACGTGATATTTCACACTCCAGTGCGGAACGGATCATTCTAGTTGATGGCACAACGGTTCTAGATTATATGTTGCATCGCTTGACAAATATTTTACGTAATTTACAGGTTTTCCCAGAAACGATGAAGAATAATATGAAGCGCACATATGGGTTGATTTATTCACAGCGTTTACTATTGAAATTAGTAGATGCTGGATTATCACGAGAGGCAGCATATGATACGGTTCAGCCTCTAACAGCTCAATCTTGGGATAATCAATTACAATTCCGTGAATTAGTAGATGCTGATGAAACAATCCAAACCAACTTAACGTCTGCAGAGGTAGATGATGCGTTTGATTATCATTGGCACCTTAAGCACGTTGACGATATCTATAAGCGTTTAGGTTTGCTATAAAGGAATTATCTAGTTTGATATATGCATCATGTTAACTTAATTTACTATTAATTTTATTGTTTAATAGATATTATTTGCACCTTGTGCGAATACCAGTTATTATAGAGAAAATATAGAAACGGGGGATTATATTTATGGCAGTAGAAGACGATGTAAAAGGTAAAGTTGATGAAGTTTCTGGTAAGGCAAAAGAAGTTGCCGGTGTTGTTTCTGATGACGAAAAGTTAGAAGCTGAAGGAAAGGCACAAGGATTAGCCGGTAAGGCACGTGGTCTTTTCGGAGATGCAAAAGACAAGGTTGAAGATTCAGCTGAAAACCTGAAAGATAAGGCAGAAGATGCAGTTGATGATCTGAAATCAAAGTTCAAGAAGTAATCACGCACTAATAATAAATTGCAAAGTACAGCGGTCAAGACAATGATATTTGTCTTGGTCGTTTTTTTGTTAGAAAACAAATAATAGTGACTTGATTTGATGGCGATAATTTTAACGAAATATTAGATAAATTCGATTAATCTGTATAATAAGTTGACATTTATGCCAAAAAGCAATAACATTTGAATATCGAATATTTCGATGTTCGAAATAAATTTTGGAAGGAGCACGACTGTGGCAGTTCTATCTACGACAGAGATTATGGATTTAATTCCGAATCGTTATCCCATCTTGTATATGGATTATGTTGATGAAATGACTCCAGGGGAATCATTGATTGCAACAAAAAACGTAACGATTAATGAGCAATTTTTCCAAGGACATTTTCCAGGTAATCCAGTTATGCCAGGCGTTCTAATTATTGAATCGCTGGCACAAGCGGCTTCAATCTTGATTTTATCATCACCACAATTTGTTGGTAAAACAGCTTATATGACGGGTATTGATAATGCAAAGTTTAAGAGAATGGTTAAGCCAGGCGATACAGTAAAGTTGCATGTTGAATTTGGTAACTTACGTGAAAATATGGGAACAGTAAAGGTTAAAGCCGTAGTTGATGGTAAATTAGCTACTAGCGCTGAACTAATGTTTGTCGTTTCACCTGAAGACAAGTCAGCTAGTGACACGGAGAAATAAGTATGACCGCACATGAAGAGGATTCTTTTGAAAAAATGAATGAGTCATTAGTAGATGTCTTCAATAATGTGATGTGGATTGAAGAGGCCTCATTGCGTAAATCACGCTTTAAGGACATTTCTATTAAAGATATGCATACGATTGCGGCGATTACCATGTATGACACGCGGACGGCATCCCAATTGGCTCAAACGATGCATTTAACGCCTAGTGCAATGACTAGTGTGATTGATAAGCTTGAAAAAAAGGGTTATGTCGTTCGTACTCGTGATACGAAGGATCGACGCGTGGTTCGTATTGGATTGACACACAAGGGTCGTACGGTTTTTCGTGCCCATGAAGCATTTCATCGTGGTATGGCCCATTCATTGTTTGATTCATTAGAAGAAGGTGAAGCACCTGCGGTTGAAAAAGCCGTTAGTGATTTGCAAGATTATCTTCGTGAGCTAATACAGTTTTAATTGAGGACATTATGGAACGATTTACAATTGTTGAGTCTGCCCACGTGGTGCCTGAGCGTGTTGTCACAAACGATGAATTAGCAACGTTTATGGATACGTCAGACGAGTGGATACACTCTCGCACAGGTATTCATCAACGACACATTGTGTCAAATGAAAGTACGAGTGATTTAGCAACGACTGTTGCGGAAAAGCTTTTGGCACAGGCAAATTTGTCAGCCAGTCAATTAGATTTTATTATTGTTGGCACAATGTCACCAGATTACTTAACGCCAAGTGTGGCACAACAAGTCCAAGGACGAATTGGCGCAACGAATGCTTTTGCATTTGATTTGTCGGCTGCATGTTCGGGATTTGTGTATACACTTAGCATGGCTAGTAAGTTATTAGCGACCAAGTATCGACGTGGTTTGGTAATTGGCGCTGAAGTACTAAGTAAGCTAGTAGATTGGGAAGACCGGTCCACTGCGGTCCTATTTGGAGATGGTGCTTCAGGTGTTTTGTTACAACAAACAACAGCAGATACTGGTTTGCTAGCAGAAGCGCTAAAAACATATGGCGATCAATCTGAATTTTTGACGGCAGGTCGTCAGCGAAATAGTAATCATTTCGTTGGGGATATCGTTGCAGCTGATCCTTACTTTCATATGAATGGGCGTGAGGTTTATAATTTTGCAACACGTCAAGTGCCAGCTGTCTTATCTCAAGCATTAGAAACAGCACAATTAACTGCAAATGATATTGATGTATATGTCTTACACCAAGCAAATGCACGGATTATTGCAAGTATTGCGAAAAGATTTGGACAACCGATTGATAAATTCCCAACAAATGTTGTCAACTATGGGAATACAAGTGCTGCAAGTATTGGTATTTTGCTTGATGAATTGCGGACAACAGGCGTCGTTCATCAGGGTCAGAAAATTGCATTAGCTGGTTTTGGTGGTGGTCTGACTGCAGGTGCACTAATTATCCAGCTATAATTTATAACAACTAATTTATTATTAATAAGAGAAAAAAGAGGAAAATAACATGACTGAAACAGAAATTTTTAACAAAGTAAGCGAAATCTTGGTTGACCAATTTGATTTGGAAGATGATGAAATTAAGTTAGATACAAACTTGAGTGAAGATATTGATGCAGATTCACTTGACTTGTTCGAAGTTTTGAACCGTGTTGAAGACGAATTTGATATTAAGCTTGCTGTTGCTGAAGAAATTCAAACAGTACAAGATTTGGTTAACAAGGTAACAGAACAAGTAAACGCCTAAGTAGTCGACGTAGTTAGAAGGGACGATATTATGAGCTTTAAGCTAAATAATCCACTTTTTGAAAAGTTGGGCATGAAGTATCCTATTATCCAAGGTGGTATGGCTTGGGCTGGAACAGGTCATTTGGCTGGATCTGTTTCAGAGGCTGGTGGATTAGGTATTATCGGAACTGGGTACTGGAAGGCTGACAAAGTTCGTGAAGAAATTCACCGTGCACGTGAAGTTACGGATAAACCTTTTGGGGTTAACGTGATGTTGCTTTCACGTCATATTCGTGAAGTGTTTGATGTTGTGATTGAAGAAGGTGTGAAGGTCGTTGCCACTGGTGCAGGTGACCCATCACCTTTTATTGATGAATTACACAGTCATGGCATTCTAGTTATCCCTGTTATTCCGTCAGTTGGTCTTGCTAAGATGATGGAAAAGAAGGGTGTTGATGCCGTTGTTGCCGAAGGTATGGAATCTGGTGGTCATATTGGTAGTTTAACAACGATGACGCTGGTACCCCAAGTTGTTGATGCTGTGAATATTCCAGTTATTGCAGCTGGTGGTATCGGAGATGGTCGTGGTGTTGCCGCTGCCTTTATGCTTGGTGCTTCAGGTGTTCAAATGGGAACACGATTCCTAGCTTCTGAAGAGTCAGAAGTACATGAAAACTTTAAGAACGCAGTTGTCAAAGCAAAGGATATTGACACTTTAGTAACTGGCGAGATTATGGGTAACCGTGCTCGTGTGCTAAAAACAAAAATGTCAAAGAATTTCGTTAAGCAAGAACGAATCGAAATTCAAAAGCCTAAGCCAGATGCTGATGCAATCGAGGATCTAGAGAACGGTTCGTTGCGCCGAGCTGTTATTGATGGTGATAAGACAACTGGTGCTTTCATGGCTGGACAAGTTTCTGGTTTAATTACTGAATTGAAGCCAGTCGCACAAATTTTGGAAGATACTTGGTCACAGGCAGAAGATCTTTTGAATTAACGATATTGGAGGACATATGAAACTTGGAATTTTAATGAGCGGACAAGGTGCTCAAAAGGTTGGCATGGGTGCTGATTTATATGAGCAAGTACCGGCTTATAAAGAAACCATTGATGAGGCTAGCCAAGTGCTAGGTTATGACATCATGTCAACTATTGTTAATGATGAAGAAAATGTGAAGCAAACAAAATTCACGCAACCAGCTATTCTGGCAATGAGTAGTGGTATCTATCGCGCATTGGCAGATGTCATGCCAGCACCACAAGCAACGCTGGGGCTTAGCCTTGGTGAATATAGTGCTTTGGTGGTAGCTGATGTATTAACTTTTGATCAAGCCATGCGTATTATTAAAGACCGTGGGGCATACATGCAACAAGCGGGTGATGATAATCCAGGTAAAATGGTCGCTGTGATGACAGATGATCAAGATTTGGTTATTGCAACTATTAAAAAGTTGCAAGCAGCTGGTAAGCGTGTTTATCCAGCAAACTATAATACATTTAATCAATTAGTTATTGGAGGTGTGGGTGCTGATGTTGATGCGGCAATTACGGCATTGACAGATGCTGGAATTGAACGATTGGTTGAGTTACCAGTTTCAGGTCCTTTCCATACACCATTAATGCAATCGGCAGCCGATCAATTGACAACACGTTTGGCAGATGAACCATTTTCACCGATGTCATTTGATGTTTACTCAAATACAACTGGTGAGAAATTCTCAGATGTCAAAACGACATTATTAGATCAAATTGTTTCACCAACTTACTTTGCGCAAGCATTGCAAGCAATGGTAGACGATGGGGTTGATACGTTAATCGAATTTGGTCCAAGTGATACGCTTTATAAATTTGCTCGTAAAATTGTTGGTAAAGATATTAAGCGTTATAAAGTCACTAATTTTAAGACATATCAAGAAGTTCGTGAAATGTTAGCAGCAGAATAGGAGACGAAGTGATGAATCTCGAAGGGAAAACAGTTTTAGTTACAGGGTCAACTCGTGGTATTGGCTTGGCCATTGCACATGCTTTTGATGATGCTGGCGCACGTGTTATTTTGCACGGTCGTTCTGCACCAAAGGCAGAGGTGTTAGGTGAATTTAGTGAAGGTACCATGGCCATCACAGCAGATATTGCAGATGATGCTAGCGTAAAAACAGCATTAGATGGTTTATTTGCTGAAATTGAAGGCATTGACATTCTAGTTAACAATGCTGGTATTGTGAATGACAAACTCACAATGGGGATGAAACCAGCAGATTTCGCACAAGTTGTAAACACAAACTTAAATGGTACATTTAATGTGACACAACCTGTTTTTAAGAAAATGTTGCGTGCCCGTACTGGACAGATTATTAATATGGCTTCTGTTGTTGGTTTGATGGGAAATGTTGGTCAAGCTAACTATGCTGCTTCAAAGGCAGGTATTGTTGGGTTAACCAAGTCATTAGCGAAAGAAGGCGCAATGCGTGGTATTCGTGTGAATGCCATTGCTCCAGGTATGATTGTCTCAGATATGACCAATGCCTTGTCAGATAAAGTGAAAAATCAAGTACTGGAAGCAGTACCATTAAAACGTTTTGGTGAAGCAACTGAAATTGCAAATACAGCTGTTTTCTTGGCTCAAAACGATTACATTACCGGCCAAACAATTACGGTCGATGGTGGGTTATATATTTAAGCAACGCATACGTGCGCTTTTGCACTTATTTATTTTTACTTACTTTTTTCGTACGTATAAAATTGCTAAAACATAAAGGAGAACAAGATGACACGAGTTGTTATTACAGGTTTAGGTGCTGTTACCCCCGTTGGAAATAGTACTGAAGATTTTTGGAATGGTATTTTTAATGGTGAAGTTGGTATTGCACCAATCACGAAATTTGATGCAACAGAGACTGGTATCACTGTTGCAGGTGAAGTAAAGGATTTTGATCCTTCTGCTCGCGTTGGTAAACGTGAATCACGTAAGATGGATCTATTTTCACAATATGCTGTTCATGCCGCTGGTGAAGCGCTTGAGCAAGCTGGATTAGCTGATGGTGTCGATAACCCAGACCGTTTTGGTGTGATTATGGGAACTGGTATTGGTGGTTTGACAACTATTGAACAACAGGTTATTAAGATGCACGACAAAGGACCACAACGTGTTAGTCCAATGTTCGTACCTAATGCAATTCCTAACATGGTTTCTGGTAATGTCTCAATGCGCTATGGTGCAAAAGGTGTTAACTATACAGTTTCAACAGCTTGCGCCAGTGCCACTAATGCTATTGGTGAAGCATTCTGGCGTATACAATCAGGTAAAATGGATGTTATGATCACTGGTGGTTCAGAGGCCTCAGTGAATGAAATGGGAATTTCTGGATTCGCAGCTTTGACGGCTTTGTCAACAGAATCTGATCCATTAAAAGCTTCAACGCCATTTGATGTTAACCGTCATGGATTTGTGCTAGGTGAAGGTTCAGGGGTCTTAATTCTTGAATCATTGGAACATGCACAAGCACGTGGAGCTAACATTATTGCTGAGGTTGTTGGTTACGGGTCAAATTCTGATGCTTATCACTTAACAAGTCCAACTCCTGATGGTTCAGGTCCCGCTGGCTCAGTTAAATTAGCATTGGAAGATGCTAATATTCAACCAAATGATATTGACTACGTTAATGCACATGGAACAGCTACTGGAGCAAATGATGCTGCTGAGTCAAAGGCAATGGAATTGGTCTTTGGTAAAAACGGTGTCTTAGTTTCTTCAACAAAGGGTATGACTGGTCACCTATTAGGTGCTGCCGGTGCAATTGAGGCCATTGCTGCAGTTGGTGCAATTGTTCGTGAAGAGTTACCAGTGAATGTTGGTTTAACTGAACAAGATCCCGAAACTGCAGGTGTAACTCTAGTTAATGAAGAAAATAAGCATGTTGCACCAAATTATGTTCTGTCAGCAAATTATGGTTTTGGTGGACATAATGCGGCAATTATTTTTAAGAAGTGGAGTGAAAATTAATGAGTTTGCAATTAGATGAAATTCGAACATTGATGCAAGACTTAGAAAACAGCTCATTGCGTGAATTTTCATTACAATCTGAAGATTTTAGCTTACATTTAAGTAAGAATGAAGTTTCTCAACCGGTTATGGCAGCAACTACGCAACCTGTAACTGATACACAATCTGTTGTTTCTGAGAAGAAGGCAACAGAGGGAACAGCTGATCTAGGTACTGATAACAGTGTCTTGGTTGAAGCACCTTTGGTTGGAACGGTTTATTTGAAGCCAAAGCCAGACGCAGCTCCTTTTAAAGAAGTTGGTGATCATGTGCAAGTTGGTGAACAGGTTGCAATTATTGAAGCAATGAAATTGATGACACCAGTGAAGAGTGAAGTAACAGGTGTTATTAAGGAAATCTTGGTTGAAGAAGAAGATGTTGTCGATTACGGACATGCATTATTCCGTGTTCAACCGGATGCCTAGGAGGATTTGATATGTCAGTATTAAATACACAACAAATTCAAGAAATTTTGCCTCACCGTTACCCAATGTTGATGTTGGATACGGTAGAAGAACTTGTACCTGGCGAAAGTGCTGTTGCTATTAAAAATGTAACAATCAATGAAGAGATTTTTCAGGGTCATTTTCCAAATAACCCAACTTTTCCAGGTAATTTGACGATTGAAGCCTTAGCACAAACTGGTGCTGTTGCTTTGTTATCAATGCCTGAACATAAGGGGAAAACGGCTTACTTTGGCGGAATTAAGAAGGCACGTTTCCGTAAGATGGTTCGTCCAGGTGACCAAGTGAGATTAGAAGTTAAGTTAACTCGTTTACGTGGCCCTATTGGTGAAGGTAAGGGGACAGCATATGTGGATGGCAAGCGTGTCACCACAGCTGACTTAACATTTATTGTTGGAGATTAAGTATGTTCAAAAAAGTTTTAGTGGCGAATCGAGGAGAAATTGCGGTTCGTATCATTCGTACACTGAAGGAAATGGGCATTAAATCTGTTGCTATTTATTCTTCAGCTGATGCGGATAGTCTTCATGTGCGACTAGCTGATGAAGCCATTGCTGTTGGTGGTCCTAGATCAAAAGACAGCTATTTGAATATGAAAAATATTTTGAGTGCAGCTGTGTTAACTGGCGCTGAAGCCATTCACCCGGGTTATGGATTCTTATCTGAGAATGAAGCCTTTGCTGAAATGGTTGGTGCAGTTGGCCTCAAATGGATTGGTCCAAGTCCTAAAGTCTTGGAGTTAATGGGAAATAAGGCGAATGCACGTGAATCAATGCGTGAAGCTGGTGTACCGGTTATTCCGGGATCTGACGGTTTTATTCACAATGCTAGTGAAGCTAAAAAAGTTGCTGAACGAATAGGCTATCCTTTATTGTTAAAAGCCGCTGCCGGTGGTGGTGGTAAAGGGATGCGTTTTGTTTATTCAGAAAATGAATTAGCTGAAAAATTTGATGATGCCCAACGTGAAGCGAAAGCTGCTTTCGGGGATGGTCACATGTACGTTGAAAAGGTTATGACAAATGTGCGTCATATTGAGATGCAAATTATCCGTGACCAACAAGGCAATGTCCTATACTTCCCGGAACGTAATTGTTCATTACAACGGAATAACCAGAAAGTAATGGAAGAAAGTCCAGCTGTTGGCGTGACTCAGGCCATGCGTGATGAACTGGGAGCCATTGCAACGCGTGCTGTTAACGCACTGGATTATGAGAATACAGGAACGCTAGAGTTCTTGGAAGACCATGAAGGTAATTTCTACTTTATGGAAATGAATACTCGTATTCAGGTTGAGCATCCAGTAACTGAATTAGTAACGGGTGTTGATTTGATCAAGATGCAAGTGCAGGTTGCGGCTGGCGAAGCATTGGCCTTGCGTCAAGCAGACATCAAAGTGAATGGTCATGCAATTGAAGTACGTTTAAATGCTGAACAGCCCGAACGTAACTTTGCACCAAGTGCGGGGAAAATTAATTTTGTCTTTTTGCCAACTGGTGGACCTGGCATTCGCATCGATTCAGCAATTTATTCAGGTGACATTATTCAACCATTTTACGATTCAATGATTGGAAAATTATTGGTACATGGTGATGATCGCGCTGAAGCAGTCGTTAAAATGAAACGTATTCTAGATGAAATGGTTATTGATGGTGTCAATACCAATGCCGATTTCCAAGAAGCGTTATTAAATGATGATGTTGTTGCAGAGGGCTTGTTTACAACACAGTACCTTGAGCATGACTTTTTACCAAAATGGCAAAAAAGTTTGACAGCAGGTGAATAGGAGGCAAATGATGGATTTATTTAATAAACCAAATGCCAAATTACCTAAAATTAAAAAAGACGCGCATGTTGATGCGCAGATTCCAGATGGTTTATTTCTAGCATGTCCATATTGTGGGGCACAGCTGTATTCTAAACAATTAGGCGAACACCGTGTTTGCCCAAATTGTGGTTACGGGTTCCGTTTGCAAGCATATGAGCGTGTTCACTTGATGACAACGGTGTTTGAGGAATGGGACGCAGACTTAACATTAGAAAATCCGGAATTTCCTGGATATGCTGAAAAGTTAAGTCGTGCGAAATCACAAACTGATTTAAATGAATCAGTCTTGACTGGTAAAGCGGTCCTTGAAGACGAAACTGTTGCCTTAGGAATTATGGATTCTTACTTTATGATGGGTTCGCTAGGAACGATGACTGGTGAGAAAATTACTCGTTTGTTTGAAAAGGCAACTGAGCAAAAATTACCAGTTGTTTTATTCACTGCTTCTGGTGGTGCTCGTATGCAAGAGGGAATTAATTCCTTGATGCAGATGGCTAAAGTATCTGCTGCAGTTGCCGCACATCAAGAGGCTGGTCTACCATATTTCGTGGTGTTAACTGATCCAACAACTGGTGGTGTGACAGCTTCATTTGCGATGCAAGGGGATGTCACATTGGCTGAGCCGCATGCTTTAGTTGGTTTTGCTGGTAAACGTGTGATTGAACAGACAATCCACGAAAAAGTACCCAAGGACTTTCAACGGGCCGAAACGGTTTTGGAAAATGGATTTATTGATGCAGTTGTGCAACGTAAAGAACTACCTAAAGTCTTAGCACAACTTGTAAAATTCCATCAACCACAAGGAGGTCGTTAGTCATGGTAAGTTTATTTAGACGTGAATTAACACCCGTTCAAATAGTGAAACGTGCACGTGAAGATCGATTTATGGCACGTGAAATTATTTCAGGTGTCTTTACTGACTTCTTTGAACTGCATGGTGACCGTTATGCTGGTGATGATCAAAGCGTTATTGGTGGCCTTGCTAACCTAAATGGTCGTCCAGTGACTGTTATCGTGATTGATAAAGGATCAGATATTAATGATAAGTTAGCCAAACGGAATGGTTCACCTGAACCATATGGTTATCGTAAAGCGACGCGGTTAATGAAACAGGCAGCGAAGTTTGGTCGTCCAATTATTACTTTTATCAATACACCAGGGGCTTTTCCAGGTAAGACTGCAGAAGATCAAGGTCAAGGTGAAGCGATTGCGCAAAGTATTTTGGAAAGTTTGAAATTGCCAGTTCCTATGATTGCCATTGTCTATGGTGAAGGTGGTTCTGGTGGCGCACTTGCGTTAGCAACTACTGATCAAGTGTGGATGTTCCAAAATTCAACTTATTCGGTCCTTTCTCCTGAAGGTTTTGCATCGATTCTGTGGAAAGATGCCAAACGACATGATGAAGCAGCTGCAGTCATGGGCTTAACACCAAATGACTTGTTAGATAATCACATTATCGAGTACATCATACCCGAAAGTCGTTCACATACACGTGTCTTTTCATTAATTCGTGCAAAATTGGATGAAGAAATTCAAAAGTTGGCAAATATGCCAGCTGATAAGTTAATTGCACAAAGACGCGCACGTTTTCGTAAATTTTAGTTAATAAAAAAGCGAGACAAAAGTCGTTTTGAAGTTGGCGTGACACGTGATTTGCGCAATTTTTTCCGTAGCAAAGCGCAGGACAGGGATTGCGTAAATTGCGTTACATTGAGACTTCAGACGTTTGGAACGCGTCTATGCTATAAAAATTACAGGCTTATAATTCATACAATTTTAGCAAGAAGAGATTGGAACATTGTCTTCTGTCCCAACCTCGATTAAAAACATCAAGTTACCACATTGACAATGGTAGCTTGATGTTTTTTAGTCTAAAAAATTTGTGATTCAGCTTCTTTTTGTTGTATACGTTGGTTCGATAACAAACACGTTTATGGCTATCTTTTTTTATGCTTTATCGGTAAAATTAATTTACTGTCAGGGGAAAAAGGAGGAATACATAGTGATTGATCAGCAAAAAATTCAAAAACAGCAAGCTGGCGAATTTGCAGCAACTTTAATTACTGATGGGATGATTGTTGGTTTAGGAACAGGGTCAACTGTACGGTTTTTTATTGAAGCGTTGGCTGCAAGAATCAATAATGAAGGCCTGAATATTACTGGGGTGACAACGTCAAATAAAACGTCATCATTAGCAAAATCATTGGGGATTAAGCTTGCTTCTGTCGATGAAGTGCCAACGATCGATTTAACGATTGATGGTGCAGATGAAGTTGATCATCAACTGAATGGCATTAAGGGTGGTGGTGCAGCATTGTTATTTGAAAAGATTGTGGCTTTGAATTCGAAGAAGAATATTTGGATTATTGATGAATCAAAGTACCATGAGGTCATTGGTCAGTTTCCATTACCTGTTGAAGTGGTGCCTTATGGTAGCCATCATCTGTTGCAAAAATTTTTGGCAGCAGATATGCAACCAACTTTTCGTCGAACAGCCACTGGTGAGCGCGTTACAACTGATGTTGGTAACTATATTATTGATTTACACTTGAAACGTATTGAATATCCCCAGAGTTTGGCATATTTTTTGGAACAGACGATCGGGGTTGTTGAACATGGTTTGTTTCTAAAAACGGTTGATGAAGTAATTATTGGTGGTAATCAACCAACATTAATTTCTAATATGAAGCAATAAGGTTAGACTAAATAACTGAATAATCCTATGGTACAATGAGATTAGTTATATTGGGGAACATAAAGATAAAGGAGAATGACAAAGATGACTTGGCAAGATAATTTTCAAGTATGGGAAAAGCGTAATGACTTACCAGAATATTTAAAAAATGAGATGGATGTATTAGCAAAAGATGATCAGCAAGCAGAGGATGCTTTCTATCAACCATTATCATTTGGAACCGCCGGTATGCGTGGTTTGCTCGGGGCAGGAATTAATCGCATGAATATCTACACAGTGCGACAAGCTACTGAGGGATTAGCACGTTTGATGGATTCATTATCTGAAGAAGTAAAAGCACGTGGGGTTGCCATTTCATACGATTCACGTCATTTCTCACAAGAGTTTGCTTTTGAATCAGCTAAGGTATTGGGAGCACATGGTATTAAGGCGTATGTTTTTGAATCATTACGTCCAACGCCAGAGTTATCTTTTACGGTACGATATTTTAAGGCTTATGCGGGGATTATGATCACAGCTTCGCACAATCCAAAAGAGTATAACGGATACAAAATCTATGGTGAAGATGGTGGGCAAATGCCACCAAAGGAATCTGATATCATTACGGCTTCTATTCGTGAAGCAGATATGTTTACGGTGCCAGTAAAACCACAAGCCGAACTAGAAGCGGCTGGATTGTTGGTAACTATTGGTAAGGACGTTGATGATGCTTATTTGTCTGAAATCAAGACGGTAACGGTTGATCAAGAGTTGGTCAATAAAGAAGGGCGTGATATGAAATTGGTATACTCACCACTTCATGGCACTGGTGCGTTTATTGCAGGTCAAGCTTTGGATAATGCAGGTTTCAAGAACGTCACAATCGTGCCAGAGCAAGAACAACCAGATGGTGATTTTCCAACTGTAACCTTGCCAAATCCTGAAGATCCAGCAGCATTAGCGATGGGCATTGCCTTGGCTAAAAAGCAGGGTGCTGATGTTGTGATTGGTGTTGACCCAGATGCTGATCGTATGGGAACGGCTGTTCGCTTGCCATCGGGTGAGTATCAATTGCTAACAGGTAATCAAATTGGTGCAATTTTGTTGCATTACTTATTGACTGCTAAAAAAGCGGCAGGAACATTACCAGCTAACGGTGTTCTTGTTAAATCAATTGTGTCATCAGAATTTGCAGCAGATATCGCAAAGAGTTTTAATATTGAAACGATTAATGTTTTGACAGGATTTAAGTATATCGCTGAGCAGATTCAAAATTATGAATCAACTCATGAGCATACTTTCTTATTTGGTTTTGAAGAGTCGTATGGATACTTAGTAAAATCATTCGCTCGTGATAAAGACTCTATTCAAGCAACTGTTTTGTTAGCGGAGGTCGCAGCATACTACAAGTCACTAGGTAAGACATTGTATGATGGTTTGCAAGATTTGTTTGCAGAGTATGGCTACTTTGTTGAAAATACACAATCACTGACCTTCAAGGGTATTGATGGAGCGGAAAAGATTGCGGCCTTAATGGCAAAATTCCGTGCCGAACAACCAACTTCATTTGGAAATATTGCAGTCACAAAGTTTGCTGATTTTACATTGCAAACTGAGACTGATGTCCAGACAGGTGTGGAGACAACAATGTCACTACCAAAAGCTAATGTATTAAAGTACTGGTTGACAGATGGCTCATGGGTAGCTGTACGTCCTTCAGGTACTGAACCCAAAATTAAATTATACGTTGGTACCAATGGGACAACCCAACAAATAGCTGATGATAAGTTAGCAGCTATTCAACAATCAATTGCTGATTATGTCGATTAACATCAACTATTTTAACTATTAAGTAAGGCCGTCAATTTACTAGTTGCAATTTAGTAAGTTGACGGCCTTTAAACATGTTCTAAAAAGCTGAAGTTAATGGTTACATTTGTTTTACAGGGGCTAAACATAATATTTGACCATTTTTTATAAAAAAGTAAATATTAAACAATGTAAATTTTGGAGCATGGTACAATGTATATTAGGTAGACTATAAAGCATCTTATGAGTAATTCATAAAGAATGGAGAAAATGATGATTGGATGGATTATTGTCGGTATCGTGATTGTTTTAGCTTTGCTATGGGTTGGAATCTATAACGGGCTGGTGCAAGCACGCATGCGTACACAAGAGTCATGGAGTCAAATTGACGTACAATTAAAACGACGAAACGATTTGATTCCAAATTTGGTTGAGACGGTTAAAGGATCAGCTAAGTTCGAACAAGGAACTTTGGAAAAAGTAGTTGGACTTCGTAATGCACTAACTCAAACGCCAACTGATGACCATCAGAAAACAATGGCACTGTCTGACCAATTGACGAGCTCTTTAAAGTCAGTTTTTGCAGTTGCAGAAGCTTATCCTGATTTGAAAGCATCAAATCAATACAATAAGCTAATGGAAGAATTGACAAATACAGAAAATAAAATTGCTTACTCACGTCAATTATTTAATACGACAACTGCCACATATAATACAAAATTACAGTCGTTCCCAACGAATTTTGTGGCTAAGATTCACAGCTTCAAGCCTAGCGAATTCTTGGAAACACCAGCTGAAGAACGAGAAGTGGTCAACGTGTCATTTGATGATCGTGGCCTTTAAGAGGTAATTGACCATGTTATTTGAACAAATTGCAAAAAATAAGCGCAAAACGATTGTGTTATTTATTGGATTCTTTTTGTTCATGGGAATTGTCGGTGCAGCACTAGGATATTATTTGCTCGGTGAATGGGTACCAGGTATCATCATTGCTATCGTGACGGGAATTGTTTATGCCGTTTATATGTTTAGTCAGTCGACAGACGTTGTCATGAGTTTAAATCATGCCCAAGAAATTACGAGTGCGGATCAAGCGCCTGACTTGTGGCATATTGTAGAAGATATGGCATTAGTAGCTAACGTCCCGATGCCACGGGTATTTATTATTGACGATCCGAGTCCAAATGCATTTGCAACAGGTAATGATCCTGAACATGCTGCCGTGGCAGCAACCTCAGGTATTCTGTCAGTATTAAACCGTGAAGAATTAGAGGGTGTTATGGCACATGAGATGACTCATGTTCGTAATTATGACATTCGTATTCAGACAATTGCGGTTGCTTTGACATCAGCAATTGCGATGCTGGCAAATTTTGGTACTCATTTTTGGTACTTCGGTGGTGGTAATCGAAATCGTGATAATAAAGATGGTAATATTATTGCCATGATTGCTTCAATTTTAGTTTTGATATTGGCACCAATTGCGGCAACGTTAGTTCAACTAGCAATTTCGCGTAATCGAGAATTTCTTGCCGATGCGGGAGCGGTGGAGTTAACACGAAATCCACAAGGATTGATCAATGCGTTAACTAAGATTTCGCAAAGTGAGCCAATGTCGGATGAAAATGTGTCACCGGAAAGTGCGGCATTGTACATTGCAAACCCATTAAAAGAGAAAAAGCTAACAAATCTTTTTGCAACGCATCCGCCTATGAGGGAACGAATTGCAGCATTACAAAAGATGTGATAATTGCTATTACAGTAAGGATTCAGTCTTTTGAAACACGTTTATGACCAGCAACCTGCCAATACAAATTGGTGGATTGTTGGTCTTTTTAATATTTCCTTTTAGTTTTGTCTGACGCTGTGATACAATGAAATGATTGTTGGTCGTCGAAAAGGCCAAAAGAAGGAGAAAATAATGAAAAAGAAAGCCCCCGTGGTTAAGAATCAAGAATTTGATGCTGAAGTTATTGATTTAACTTATCAAGGAAATGGTGTTGTTAAAGTTGATGATTTCCCAGTATTTGTGACAAATGCTGTCCCTGGTGAAAAAATTCGTGTTGGTATCACAAAAGTTACTAGTAACTATGCCTTTGGACGAGTTGTGAAGACGATTGAGTCATCACCAAACCGTAATCATGAAGTTAATACAGCAGCACTGACAACTGGTATTGCACCATTAGCACACTTGAAATATGATGCACAATTAAAATTTAAGCAACAACAGATTGCTGAATTATTTAGTAAGCAACACATAGATGTTAATGTTGCACCAACCATTGGAATGGAAAATCCAACGGGATACCGTAACAAAGCACAAATTCCAGCTCGTGAAATAAAGGGACAATTAACTACGGGATTCTTCCGTCGCGGATCACATCGTTTGATGCCAATTGAAGATTTTTATATTCAAGATCCAGAAATTGATAAAGCAATTGTTATTATTCGTGATATTTTACGTAAGTTCCATGTGCCAGCTTATGATGAAATTCATCATAAAGGGGTTATTCGTAACATTATGGTTCGTCGCGGATACTATTCACATGAGATGATGGTCGTGTTAGTGACACGTTCAAAGCGTATTCCTGGCGCAAATATTATTATTCCACAAATCAAAGAAGCACTACCAGAAGTAACTTCAATTATTCAGAACGTTAACCAGGATAAGACGAATGTTATTTTGGGTGATGTTAACCATGTTCTATGGGGTAACAAAGTTATTAAGGATACTTTGTTTGATAAGACCTTTGCCATTGGTCCAAATTCTTTCTACCAAGTTAATCCACAAACAACTGAAATTCTATATAAGTTAGCAGCTGATAAAGCAGAGTTAACGGGTAATGAAACTGTCATTGATGCTTATTCAGGTATTGGAACCATCTCATTAACGATTGCTGATAAGGTAAAGTCAGTTCTTGGTGTGGAAGTGGTACCAGGAGCGGTTGATGATGCAAAACGTAATGCTGATTTGAATAATGTTCATAATGTTAAATTTGAATTAGGTAAAGCGGAAGAAAAGATGGTTGCTTGGCAACAAGATGATCTAAAACCAGATGTTATCTTCGTTGATCCGCCACGTAAAGGATTAACGACTGAGTTAATTGATGCAGCTTCAGCTATGTCACCAAGCAAAATTGTGTACATTAGCTGTAATCCAGCAACATTGGTGCGTGACGTTGCCCAGTTCAAAGAAAATGGCTACACAATCAAAGGGGATGTTCAACCGGTTGATCAATTCCCACAAACAACGCATATTGAGTCAGTGACAGTACTTGAGCGTAACTAATTAAATATGTTTATAGCTGCCAATCCATCCAATGAAAATGGTTAGATTGGTAGCTATTTTTATATCAGTTAAGTATTTTAAAAAAGTGAGTTAAGGGACATGATATAATCAAAATAGGAGGGTGACAAGACATGACAAAAGCTTTAGTGATTATTGATTATACAAATGATTTCGTTGATGATAAGGGCGCGTTGACTTGTGGTAAACCTGCACAAAATTTGGCAGATTATATCGTGCACCAAGCACAAACCTTTTTAGAAAGTGGTGACTATGTCATCTTACCAACCGATGCGCATTTTAAAGATGACATTTATCATCCCGAACACGAGTTATTTCCGCCACACAATATCGTTGGTACTTGGGGACAAGAATTATACGGTGATTTACAACACTGGTATGAAAAACACCAGGCAGATGAAAAGGTTTATCAATTTAATAAAAACCGTTATTCTGCGTTTCAAAATACTAACTTAGATAATTTTCTAAGAGAGCGCCATGTGAATGAACTTTGGTTAGTAGGGGTATGCACAGATATATGTGTTCTTCATACGGCAGTTTATGCCTATAATTTAAACTATCAATTGACTATTCCAAGTGAGGGCGTGGCAACATTTACACCACATGGTCAAGAATGGGCCTTGGATCATTTTAAGAATAGTTTAGGTGCGCGCATTATTTAAAATAGCCGCAGTTGGTGTTTAAATAATTTGATTTCTAGTTATTTATCAGTCAAAAGCTAGCAGTTTTTATTATTGATGATGATATAATTAATACTAACTAAACGTATATGCGGTATATAAGGGAGACTAATTATGGCATACAAACTTGGAATAATTGGAACTAATTGGATTACAAAGCAGTTCGTACAAGCAGCTCATGAATCAGGTCAATATGCGTTAACAGCGGTATATTCACGACACGAGGATACTGGTCAGCAGTTCGCGCAAACATTCAATGTTAATGCAGTTTATACTGACTTAGAAAGCTTTTATACCAGTGGCATCAATGTTGTTTATATTGCCTCACCAAATAGTGTACACTTTGAACAGGTAAAGGCAGCTATCAGCCATGATATTCATGTGATTGTAGAAAAATCAGCATTTTCTAATCCAACAGAATATGCAGCTGTTTTAGAATTATTACATGATCATCCAGCTGTACGGTTATTTGAAGCAGCACGGCATATTCAGCAAGCTAACTTTAAAATTATTGAAAAGCAAGTTGCCAAAATGGAAAAAATTTCAGGGGCAACATTTGTGTATGAAAAATATTCTTCACGCTTCGATGATTATCTAGCAGGTAACGAGCCTAACGTATTAAGTCGCCGTTTTAGTGCCGGTGCTTTAACTGATTTAGGTGTGTATCCAATTTATGCAGCAATTAAATTGTTTGGTGCACCAAAACAAAGTCATTATTTTGCTACCCCACTACGCAATGGTGCGGATGGTCGTGGTATTGCTATTCTACGCTATAACGATTTTGACGTGACGATTGAATTTGGTAAGGGGTCTAATAGTCATTTAACGTCTGAAATTCTAGGACGTCGCGATACCTTAGTTATTGGGGATATCGCCGAAGTTCTTGATGTAACTTACTATGATGATGGCGGTACTGCTCATCAATTAAGCCAGGAACCACTATCGAACCCAATGATTGCTGAAGTTGTTAAGTTTGCTGATATGATGACTAATCCAAATGAAACAGTTGAGGCATATCAAGAATTATTGACTTTGAGTAGAACAGTAAATCAAGTTTTGTTTGATTTACGCCAAGACGCAGGTATTGTATTTCCTGCTGATGAACAATAAATAAACACAATACAAAGGAGACAAAATGGATTCCCGTTTTGAAGAACGATTAACTAGTGTTGGCTTTACCACATTAACGCCAATCCAGGAAGCTGTTGCTGAGCCGTTAGCAGATGGCCAGTCTATTGATGCACTTGCACCAACAGGTACCGGGAAAACGTTGGCTTTTACATGGCCTTTGCTACCTGAATTGGTGCCAGAAGATGGTGAGCAGTTGTTGATATTAGCACCATCACAAGAATTAGCCATGCAGACAACTCGAGTTATCCGTGATTGGGCGAATGTCTTATCATTGAAGGTATTATCCTTAACAGGGGGTGCTAATATTAAGCATCAACTTGACCGATTAAAAAAACACCCAGAAATTTTGATTGGCACGCCCGGACGTGTTAGTGAATTAATTACAAATGGTAAACTAAAATTAAAACGGTTACGCACGTTAATTTTAGACGAAGCAGATGAATTGTTACGTGATGATACAGCAAATCAAATTGATCTGATTTGGGATGCTATCGATGACGATGATGTACAAGTTGCATTGTTTGGTGCAACTGAAGTTGATTTGTCAATTGCTAGCGGTTTGTTCAACCGAGATTTTTTGCGTATCGATCAACGTCAGGTTAAAATTCCGACAGCAATTAAACATGAATTTTGGCCAACAGCACGTGATCAACGCCAAAAAAGATTGCGCCAATTGGCAACTCAAAAACATTTTCAAGCAATCGTATTTTTTAATACAACAAAACAACTAAAAATAACAGCAAGCTTTTTGGCCCATGAACATGTTGCGATGGCCACGTTAGTACGTGGTGATTCTAGTACGACCAGATCAAAATCATTAACGAACTTCCGTCAGGGAAAAGCAAAGTTTTTACTCACAACAGATGTGGCCGCTAGAGGACTTGATATTCCTGATTTACCAGCAATTATAAATTTTGATTTACCACGTGATGGAGAAACATACACACATCGTGCTGGGCGTACTGGGCGTATGGGTAAGGCAGGTACGGTGATTTCCTTTGGAAACGATCATGATTATCGTGATTTAAAGAAAATGGTAGCAGTTGATATTCAGACCATTTCTGGTAATCATGTGTTGCCAAATAAAAAAGTAGCAATTGTTGCTGATAAAATTGCGCCCGATAAGCCATCAATACTTAGTTCATCTGCATCATCAGACAAGCCACGGGCTAACAAGGCAACACAACGTAAGTCTGAAACGACAAACGTTATTTCACGTCAGGAACGTTTTGATAAAGAAAAGCGCGCCAAGCGGAAACATCGTAAAAATAAGGGTAAGCCAAAACATAATTAAATTAGAGTTGCTTTTGAATGAACTAAGACAAGGGATAGAGTTACTTTCAGTCTTTGGTTAAGTTTAATAGAGCTGCAAATCTTCTATTTAAGACAGGGAAGATTTGCAACTCTTTTTGTTTAGGGTAGCCACCGAAGTTCCAGTCATTTTTTTATCAAAAATCCGGCATTCAGGAAACGCTTACAAAAAATGGTGGTTTGTGAATTAATAATTGTTATTTCGTTCACATAATGTGCCATATATGGTATGATTATAACTAATAAGAGGTTCACAATGTTGGAGTTAGATTGTGAAATAGTTAAATTTTGAAAAAAGAGGTCGAACAAAATGGTTGAACATGATATTCCTAGAGCAACGGCAAAACGATTGCCAATTTACTATCGTTATTTAAAGTTGTTGTTAGATTCTGGGACTGTCCGCGTTTCATCAAATGAATTATCTGATGCAGTGAAGTTTGATGCTGCAACAATTCGACGTGATTTTTCTTATTTTGGAGCACTAGGAAAACGTGGGTATGGGTATGACGTGGAAGCTTTAATGAAGTTTTTTGGTGAAATTTTGAACCAAGATACTTTAGCTTCTGTTGCATTAGTTGGAGTAGGAAATCTTGGACAAGCTTTGTTGAATTTTAATTTTCATCAAAGTTCAAATGCGCGCATTGCAGCAGCATTTGATGTTAATCCTGATATTGTTAATACAATTCAATCAGGAATTCCTGTATATAGCTTAGATGATTTAGAGAAGCAAATTACGGATCAACGAATTGATGTTGCAATTGTTACCGTACCTGCTGATGTTGCGCAAGACGTCGCCAAGCGCTTGGCAACTGCAGGTATTCGAGGTATTTTGAATTTCACGCCACTGCGCTTAGATGTACCAAAGTCAATTCGTGTTCAAAACGTTGACTTAACAAATGAGCTACAAACGTTGTTGTACTTTATCAACAATTTTGGTGAAAGTAAATAATAAACAAAAAAACATTGATGAAACGACATCAATGTTTTTTTGTGCTTTTGTATATGAATGAGATTATATAGATTTTTATTTAGTCATTGATATAGATAAAATCTGCGGCATGTTGTGTGACTTGGATTGTTCTATCCCCAGAAACTAATACCAATGGGCCATCGAATGGTAGACGTTCTTTAATTGTCCAGGTGCTATTTAGGTCTAGATGCAAAGTTTCGGTATATTGTAGTAACTCTAAATCCTCAGTAAAGCTGTTGATAGTAACAGTTTCATTATCAGTTGCTTCACGCAATGTCCGTAATGATTTTGGCGAGTAGTGGTGGTCAATATCAGGAATAACAAGACCTTGGGGACTTAGTGTTGGAAAATCTAAATATTTATCTAGTGCATTGATAAATTGATCATTTGCATCATGATCGAGATGATCAGCATTAGAATGAGCTTCTGAAATTGACAATCCTAGTGTTGTAGCACCGAATGTCTCGATCAAACGATGTGATCGGATTAAACGTAAGGCAGTTTCACGTCCAGGTTTCGTTAATGTGACACCATAATAGGGAACCACATCAACTTCACCGGCTTCTTGTAGTTTTGCTAACATGTTTGAAACTGATGAAGGGGTTACATTTAAATGCTCAGCAATTTGATTATTTGAAATTTTTGTTGACTCATCGCCGCCGCTTAATTCTAAGATTGTTTGTAAATACTGGGTTTTAGAAATAGATTCGGTCATAATGTTAAAATTCCTCGTTTGTTGTGTAGTAGTTAAGGCTGTTAATTATATTATGAAACAGGTGGTCATGTTTTATTTCAGGAAAACAAAATTATACGTTTGATAAAACATTTATGATAGGTTATCATAATTATGGAAAATTAAATAGTAACTGACACCAGTCAGAAACAAGTTTTGGAGGCTAGATATGCAAGAAGTACAAATGTGCCAAGAGAACAAGTTAGTCCAATGTGCTATGATTCGGCGACTATTGCAAAGCTCACGGGATATTCCAGAGCAGACTGTCTGTCAGCTGATTACATCATTGGAATCAATGGTTGCTGGCCAGCAAGAAATTTTTGTTGGTCAAGTATATGACAGCTGTGTCTACTGGATTGGGTGTGGTGATGTGTGTTCAGAAACGAAATTAACATTTGCTACACCAGATGTCCGTAATAAATTTGCTAGTTCATTTGAGGTTGCCTGTCGCAAAATCGGGTTGCGCATTCATCGAAGTTACTAATGATAGGTTAAAAAATACTTTCTAATTTCTATAATTAGTCATTTTGATGATAACACTTTTTATGATTTAAGTAACAGAGATATTTTTTTAACAGCCGGTATACCAGAAAAGCCAGTCAATATCATGACTGGCTTTTCATTTGTTTTATATTTTTTGGTGTAATTGTTCAATCGTTTGATTGTTAAGCAAAAAATATAATAGAATACTTTGAATAGGTAAAAAGATAAGCTGTTTAATAATACGGATCCACAACAAGGATATAATTGTCCCGCTATTATGGATATTACCAATTATGACGACCCATAATGTGTTAAGAACAACGTTCACGATGACTAGAACAATACTTACGGTAATGATCACTCGCAACCAAGAAATTTTCTGTTGGTTATAGAAAGAAAATCCATAAATTGCAGCAGCTAAGACAGCAGATAAGGTAAATCCCCAGAAATAACCGTAGCCATTGATCAAACTTCCAATGACATCAGTAAAAATTGCAACCAGCATGCCCCAGGTAGGACCATACCACTTGGCAATGATTCCGACAATTAAGAAGGTAAAGCCAACTTTTATTGTGCCGGTACTTAATGAGAATTTCCCTATAACTAGTTGTAAGGCAATTAAGATTCCAAGCATTGTCAACTGCTTCGTACGTAAACGCGTTAAACCATATTCTAATGTTTTCATTTGAAAACACCTCCTTTTTTTGGAGGGTTTCACTTCTTACAGTGAATGTGATCAAGACATCGCGGTAATCCTTCGTCCATGGCCCACATTCCGTTTCCATGGCACTTAACGCGTCTTAATCTACCCTGTGCATCTAACAATGTTATATTATACTGCAATGAAAGTAAAAGTAAAATGAAATTTTTAAAAAAATAAAACAAGCCTCTTGGGGTTTAAAATGTTTAAAAAATTGGTAAAATGTTTTAATAAGGATAAGCACTGGGTTTTGACGTGGGTCAATATTGGGAGATAACAATAAAAAACTTAGTGATAATGGGTTAAAATAAGTAGTAGATAAAGAGGTCGGATATGGGAAAAGTTTCAATTAGAGATGTTGCGAGTTTAGCAGGTGTGTCAATTGCAACAGTGTCACAAGTATTGAATGGTAAAGGGACGAGGTTTTCTGAAACAACAAAAGCCAAAGTATTTGCAGCTCGTGATGAAATTGGCTACGTTCCAAATGCCAGTGCGCGTAGTTTAAAGCAAGGCGCTAGAGTTTTAGTAGGGGTTGTGGTACCTAGTTTACGTAATCCATTCTTTGGTGATTTAGTGCAACATATGCAGGAAAATATTCCTGACAACGTCTCATTATCGATTATGACAGCAAGACAAGGACAGGCAGATCAAACAGTCGAGACTTTAGTTAATTCAGGGGTTCATGGTATTATCATGGCAAGTCAATTAGCAAAGCCTGTTGCCGTAGCTAGTAGTTTAAAAAAACGTGGCATTGCTTTAGTCGTACTCGAGAATCATGACGAATTACTTGATGCAGATGCGGTTTATGCTTCTGATAAAAAAGGTGGTCGTCTAGTAGCTGAACACTTGTTATCATTGGGGCATAAGCATGTTGTTCTATTAGGAAATCAAGTTTATACTGATAACTTGCAATATCGGACAGCATCATTTAAAGCAACAATGTTGGCAGCAGGTGCTAAAGTTAGTGAGGTTGCTACTCGTAATTTAACGAAGCATGCTGGTCGGGCAGCGGCAATGGCAGTTTCTATTACACAGGCAACAGCCGCGTTTGCATTAAATGATGAATTAGCAATCGGATTAATTTCAGGTTTGAATGCTCATGGTATTCAGGTACCTGAAGATATGTCAGTAATTGGTTATGATGATACGGATTATGCTGAATTTTTTAGACCAGCACTAACAACTGTTGAACAGCCACTATGGTTAATTGCTGAAACGGCATTGAAGACGGTCATTGAACGTATTAATCATCCGGATGCTGAACGTCAGGTAGCCGCATTTGATACAAAATTAATTGTGCGCGAGTCAACTGCATCAATATCATAAATATGGTAAGCTAATCGTAGCAAGGAGGTCATTTTATAATGACAGGACTGTTCAAACGAACACGTGAATTAATAAAATCACCGATAGGAGTGGACAAGCGACAGGCTATTATGTCAGCAGCACTGTCAACACAAGTTACACACTTAATGAATGATGGTTGGGTGCCAAAAGCCATTGCTGCCTATGTTGACGAGATTGTTAACAATGAGCAACTTAATGATCAAACAATGAATCGCATTTTATCAGAAAATTGGATAGAAGCACATCGGATTGGGTCATCACTTTTTACGACGATGTTTACAGCGGGCTTTCATCGCGGAGGTGTGCCAGCAGCTGATCGATTGGAAATGTTGTATGAGTTGTTTGGAATGACAGTAAGTTCAACTAGTTTTGTAAAAATGTCAAGTTTAGGGGATTGGTACTCGAGGGATAAAATTAAAGATGAAGATTTATATTATTTTCATCTTGAGACGATTACTGATGTGCAGGATTATTTTGAATTCATCAAACAAATTGCTTTTATGGTACGACTAAAACATCATGCTTGGAATGGTATCCGCTCGAAATATGAAACAAGTCGTCAATTAAGTACGATTATGGATAATCAGTTACGATATTATTTAAGTAAACCAGTTGTTGATTTTATTTTACGTAATAACTGGCATCAGACAGATGTTGCTGAGGAAATTCTACAGTTAACCGGAACACCTGTTTCATATCCAAATGTTGACTTTCATAATCGAGGGGTCGTTAACAAAGATAATGTCAAGGTTGCATTACCGGGTTATCACTTAGAATTAATTTTCAATAATCAGGGACAACTTGTATCGATGTGGCAAGCTTTAGAGGCCCATCAGACAGTTAATGAACGTGGGGTACTTGCATTTTCTGAATCACCCGAAGATTATTCAATAGCTGAGTTACAAATGATTGCCAACACGGAATCAACAAATTATGCAAATGCGGGTGGGCAAATTCATCAATCATTAGATGTCAAACCAGCAAATCGGCATGCTGGTCTTGAATCGGATTTACGTAATTACGCGAAAAATAAATTTTAGCAAGAAGAGAGCGAGATAAAAGTCGTTTTGAAGCTGGTGTGTAACATGATTTGCGTAATTTGTGGTACATTGAGGCTTCAGACTTTTGGAACGCGTTTATGCTATAAAAAGTACGAGCTTATTAATTAATACGATTTTAGCAAGAAGAGGTTGGCACAAAAAATGTGTCAACCTCTTCTTTATGCTGTTGCGATTAAAAAACGGCGTGATAAATAACATGCACAGCTTCATTCATGCGATCAACAGGAACGCCAATCATGGTTGAAATTTGTGAAGCTCCTTGATTAATCATAGGCAGATTGATACCAGCCTCAGATAATGCGGCAGTTATTTTGCTAAAGGTGCCAATATGTTGTTGCATGCCCTCGCCAACAATCATAATAATGGCATAATCATCTAACCATTCTAGTTCATCTGGCGCAATAATTGCATAAATATCATGGCTAATATGGGCTTTGATTTCGGGTGTTAATTGTGATTTATCAAAGATAATCGTCATATCGTCAATTCCAGATGGCATATGCTCATAACTAACATTGTAAGTTGCCAAAATCTGTAATATTTTTAGGGTAAATCCAACTTCACGATTTAGCAAATAGCGGTGTAAGTAAAGTGCAGCAAAACGATTATCATTCGCGATACCGGTTACGGGATTGCTAGGATTAACTGCATGATTGGGCATAATCATTGTCCCTGGTGCCTGGGGGTCATTAGTGTTTTTGACATTGATTGGTATATTTGCTTCAATGACTGGAATGATTGCTTCATCATGGAAAACGGCGAAACCTGCATAAGACAATTCACGCATCTCACGATAGGTCATTTTTGAGATGGACTGTGGATGGGGAACGATCTTTGGATTAACGGTATAGATAGCCGATACGTCAGTAAAGTTTTCGTACAAATCTGCATGGAAACCACGAGCTAAAATGGCACCAGTAATGTCAGAACCGCCACGACTAAAAGTGGCAGCATAACCATCATTGGTATAGGTAATAAAGCCGGGAATAATTAGGAGGCGTTTGTCATCAATTTGATAATTACTGATTGCATGATAACTTTCTTGATCAAGGCGTGCAGACCGTGGCGAACCTGTCACGGTAATTCCTAATTCAGCTGGTGATACAAAAGTGGCTGGCAGGCCTTTTTTTTGCATGACGGCGGCAATTAATTGGGCATTTAGTAATTCGCCATGACCCATAAAAGCAGCGTATAGGTGGTCAAATGATGGATAATGGACACGATTTAAATGAATGAGCTGTTGCTTAATCTGTGAAATAATCACATCATCTTCTAACAAAAAATGTGCTGCAATTTCTTGATAGCGAGCTAAAATGGTCATCAAAATTTCAGTCGTGTCAGCACCAGCTATCGTTTGATCAGCGTAAGATTTTAATAAATCAGTCACTTTTATATCACCATCAAAACGCTTGCCAGGAGCTGATACGACAACGATACGACGATTTTCATCTGCCTGAATAATGTCTAAAACCTTTTGTACTTGAGAACCAGTTGCCAGGGAAGAACCACCAAATTTTACAACTTTCATTGTTTATGCCTCCAATTAAATTCCTAATTGGCACTAATTAAAAGTGAAAAAAAGATGAATGTCAAGTGTTGACATAAATATAAAATTAATATATTCTAATGTTACGTTAATGATTAATAGAGGTTGCAACCAACAAGAGTCGCTTAGTAGAGTCCACACAGACGGTGATATTAAGTAAAAGGGGCGGTTGCCGAAATGATACAGATTGTGTAACCCGTATTGTTGGGCTAATAGCTAATAACTATTAGACTGTCGCTGAATCAGCGGGGAGCTATTGTCACAGTCTTAAGGAATAGAAATGTGTCCGATTGACAGTGCAATAGTGCTGTTAATCGGTTTTTTTATGCAATCAAAAATTAAAGGGGCATTGATCATGGTAGTAGCAGTAACGAGACCAACAAGAATTAAAATATCACAATCGGCAGTGACGCATAATGTGACCGTTACTCGTCAGGCGAGCGGTGCAAAGTTCATGTTCTTAGCTGTGAAGGCCAATGCATATGGCTTTGGTTTGATTCCAATGGCTCAAGCGGCAATCAAGGCAGGGGTAGATGGATTAGCAGTTGCAGTTTTAGACGAAGCTTTGGCGTTACGACAGGCTGGAATAACAGTGCCAATTCTTGTCTTAGGAATCACATTACCGCAGTACGCTAAGTTGATTGCTGATAATGATTTAATTGCAACGGTCAGTGATTTGGATTGGCTACAGGCAGCACAGAAAAATTTAGTAGGTTCTCAATCAACGCTACAGGTAAACTTAGGCGTTGATACTGGTATGGGGAGAATCGGATTTCGCAATCGTGAGTCGTTGTCTGAAGCCATTGCGTACTTGGCATCACAATCGACATGCTTTAAATATCAAAGTATCATGACTCATTTTTCAGAATCCGACTCTCTCGCAACCGATTATTTCCAGAAGCAATTGGCAAATTGGCACCGGTTGACGGATGGGTTACCAATGCCACCAATGGTTCATTTGGCAAATTCTGGTGCAGCAAT
The DNA here is from genome assembly GCF_051903945.1 of Weissella paramesenteroides. Taxonomy (GTDB): domain Bacteria; phylum Bacillota; class Bacilli; order Lactobacillales; family Lactobacillaceae; genus Weissella; species Weissella paramesenteroides_A. The sequence goes on from NZ_CP192268.1 coordinate 611,819, forward strand.
GTATCATGCGGATGAGATACCAACGGATTACATTCGTGCCGGAACCGTTGTTTATGGTATTGAACCATCACGTGGTGAGGTGTTACCAGATAATTATTTAAAGCCAGTACTCACATTAGAATCTGAACTCATTTTTGTGAAACAAATGCCGGCAAACGTTGGTATTAGCTATGGGCATACTTACTATACACACGAGGGTGAGTGGGTCGGCACGGTACCAATTGGGTATGCTGATGGTCTACCACGGCCAATCCAAGGATTTGAAGTGTTGGTGAACGGTCAAAAGGCGCCAATTATTGGACAGATTGCAATGGATCAACTGATGATTTCCTTACCAGCGGCATTACCAGTTGGTACAGTAGTTACAATCATTGGTAAGCAAGGTCAATATGAAAATACACTTGAAGATGTTGCGCAACATGTGGGCTTAGCACCTTGGGTGGTTGCTACAGGATTACAAGATCGACTCATGCGAGTGCTTGTCGATTAAAAAGGGGAGAAATAATAAATATGTCAGTACCATATCAAGTCAATCAAAACGGTGAACTCACAATTGGTGGGGTTACGGCGACAGAGTTAGCAAAACAATATCAGACGCCACTATATGTGTATGATGTTAATCACATTCGTCAACAAATGCGTTCTTTTAAAGAAGTATTTATGAATAGAAAAATTGATTACGTTGTTTCATATGCATCAAAAGCTTTCGCAACGATTGCCATGTATGAAGTTGCAGCACAAGAAGGTGTTCATCTAGATGTTGTTTCAGGTGGTGAGATTCAAACCGCTCTTGCTGCAAATTATCCAATGAGTCAGGTATCTTTCAATGGTAATAATAAATCGATCGAAGAACTTGAAATGGCAATTGACAATGGCTTAGGAACGATTATTCTTGATAACTTTTATGAATTGGCAGTTTTGCACGATTTGTTAAGTGAACGTGACCAAACACAAGATGTCTTATTAAGAATTACACCAGGAGTCGAAGCACATACTCATGACTATATCTCTACTGGTCAAACTGATAGTAAGTTTGGCTTTGATGTGAATAGTGGTCAAGCATATACGGCTCTCCAAAAAGCAATTGCTGATCCTTATTTAAATGTTTTGGGAGTATCAGCACACATTGGTTCACAAATATTTGATGTCACCGGTTTTAAAATGGCTGCAGAAAAATTGGTTGATTTAGTTCATGAATGGGGCTTTGATCCACAAGTGATTAATACTGGTGGTGGCTTTGGTATTCGCTATACAGCCGATGATAAGCCATTACCAGCAACTGAATTTGTTGAAGCAATTATTGATACGATTACAGAAAAAACAACGTTGTATGGTATGACAATGCCAGCCATTTGGATTGAACCAGGGCGAGCCATTGTTGGCCCAGCCGGTTATAATCTTTATACAATTGGCTCACGAAAAGATGTACCAGGTATTCGCACATATTTATCTGTTGATGGTGGTATGGGAGACAATATTCGACCTGCATTATATGAAGCAAAATATGAAGCAATTTTAGCGAATGACCCACAAGCGCCAACTGAAGAAGTTGTGCGAGTCGCTGGTAAGTATTGTGAGTCAGGTGATGTCCTTGTCTGGCAACAAGCTTTACCAAAAACGAAGCCCGGTGATGTTTTGGCAGTCTTAGCGACAGGTGCCTATGGTTATTCAATGGCTTCAAATTATAATCGTAACCCACGACCAGCCGTTGTCTTTGTTGAGGATGGTCAATCACAATTAGTTGTTGAACGAGAAACATACGCTGATATGCTACGTTTAGATAAGCACTATCAATAAATAGACAATGAGAGTAGGAGATAAACTAGAATGAACAATTTAGACGCCCAAGAAATTATTAATTACATCGCAACTGCCCCTAAGAAGACACCAGCGCGTGTGACGTTGGCAGGTGATTTGACTGAGATTGAATGGCCCGCAACTGTGCAGGCTTTTATTGAAACAAAGACTGGTACGGTCATTGGTGATTACCAAGATATTCAACCAGTTATTGCGGCAGCAGCTGATCAAATATCAGACTATCATGTTGAATTATTAGCTCGTAATAGTGGTGTACCATTGCTGAACTATGAAGATGTTCCAGCTCGCATTGAACCAGGAGCGATTATTCGCGATCAGGTGTCGATTGGTGATAATGCCGTTATTATGATGGGTGCTGTGATCAATATCGGTGCTGAAATTGGTGCTGGTACCATGATTGATATGGGTGCGGTTCTTGGTGGTCGTGCAATTGTTGGGCAGCATAGCCATGTTGGTGCAGGAGCCGTTCTTGCAGGTGTTGTAGAACCAGCATCAGCGACACCTGTAACGATTGGTGATAATGTGTTGATTGGTGCCAATGCCGTTGTCATCGAAGGCGTTCAGGTTGGTGATAATGCCGTTATTGCAGCGGGGGCAATTGTAACGAAAAACGTACCAGCAAACACGGTTGTTGCTGGTGTGCCAGCCAAAGTTATCAAAATAATTGATGAGCAAACGCAGGCGAAGACGGCTTTAGTTGATGCTTTACGATCATTGTAAGCGAGGTAAAAATGACGATTACAGATTTAAATCTAATTGATATTCGGCGTCACCTACATGCTCATCCAGAGTTATCGATGGCTGAGTTTGAGACGCAAGCTTATTTGAAAAAAATCGTGACGTCTTGGCATGCTCCTTGGTTGACTATCAGAGAAATTCCAGCACTGCCAACGGCTTTATTGGTACGGTTAGCAGGTAAGCATCCCAAGCGGACGATTGGGTATCGTGCAGATATTGATGCATTACCAATTACAGAAGAAACCGGTTTGCCTTTTTCATCAGAGCGTCCAGGTGTCATGCATGCTTGTGGGCACGATATTCATATGACAGTCGCATTGGGTGTGTTAGCGCATTTTGCAGAACAACAACCAGAGGATGATATGGTCTTCTTGTTTCAACCAGCTGAAGAAGAACATGCTGGTGGCAAGCAACTGTATGAATTAGGGACATTTGTTAATGAATGGCGACCTGATGAATTTTATGCCCTGCATGATCAGCCTGCAATGCAAGCAGGTCAAATTGCAACCCGTCAAGGAACCCTATTTGCTGGTAGTACTGAAATTCATTTGACGATTAAAGGAAAAGGGGGCCATGCGGCGTTCCCACATCGCGCGCATGATGTAATTGTTGCAGCAGCAGCATTTGTGATGCAAGTTCAGACAATTGTGTCACGAAATGTTGATCCAGTTCACGGTGGTGTCGTCACAATAGGTATGTTACAGGCTGGTACGATAGGTAATGTGATTCCAAACGAAGCAAGTTTAGCTGGGACTATTCGGGCGTTTAAACAGCCAGATTTGGAAATGATGCAACAACGTGTACGAGAAATCGCACAGGGATTGGAAACAATGTATAATGTGCAATTTGATTTACAATTGATTCAAGGTGGTTATTGGCCAGTTAATAATGACCCCGACACGACTAAAGCATTTATTCAATATATGACGAATGATGATGACATTGACTTTACAACTTGTGAGCCGGCTATGACGGGTGAAGACTTTGGTTACTTGATTAACCAAATTCCAGGCACAATGTTTTGGCTTGGCGTTGGTGATGATGCGCATACGCTACATGATAGTCGATTAAGCCCAGATGAAGCAGCAATTGAACCAGGCGTTAAGGCAATTATTAAATATCTGTCTTGGCGTATGTCAGAATAGAAAGTGTGAATAAAATGTACGAAGATATTTCTTTAATTACAGCAATTATTACACCATTTACAGATGAAAATACGATTGATTACCAGGCATTAGATTCATTAACTGAACGGTTGATCGCAGAAGGAACGCAAGGATTCGTTATCGGCGGCACAACAGGTGAATCACCAACATTGACACATGATGAGAAGATTTCATTATATGCTTATTTTGCAGCTAAAGTGGGCGATCGTGGACCAGTAATTGCAAATGTTGGTGATAACAATACGGCTCATTCTGTGGCACTTGCCAAGGAAGTTAGCGCAATTACAGGTATTGATGCAGTATTGGCGGTTACACCATATTATAGTAAGCCTAATCAAAAGGGGATGATTGCACATTTCCAAGCAATTGCAGATGCTTCAAATGTGCCGGTCATGATTTATAATATTCCTGGTCGTACCGTGGTTGGATTGACTAACGAAAGTGTTTTGACATTGGCTGAACATCCAAACATCAATGCGGTCAAGCAAGTAACTAGCATTGATGACTTGGCCTATCTAGTTGCACATGCACCTGAGGGATTTAAGGTGTACACAGGTGAAGATTCACAAACATTAGCTGCCAAGGCAGTTGGTGCGGCTGGTACAATTTCAGTCGCTGCTCATTTATATAGTAAGGAAATGACGGATTTGTTCCAAGCGCTTGCTGCTGGTGATGTGGTCAAGGCTGGTGAAAAACAACGTTGGCTAACACCACGCATGTTAGCATTATTCAGTTACCCATCCCCAGCACCAGTTAAGGCCGTGCTGGCACATCAAGGTGAAGTTCAGAATGTGACACGTCTACCTATTTTGCCTTTAGATGAAAGCGAGACGGCAGATGTGTTGGCCCAACTCGAGCGGGAGGAATAATTAGATGACGACTGTATTTTTGGCAGGTGGTTTCGGTAAAATGGGGCTCGCCATTCAACAACTGATAGAGAGTGAAGCTGATTTAGAATTAGTGGGTATTTTATCAGGTTCGTTACATGAGAGTGAGTTACCTGTATTTACATCATTAGCAGATATTGATGTGACTGCAGATGTTTGGGTTGATGTGACGCAACCAGAGGCAGCTTTTGCTAACGGACAGTATGCTTTGACTCACGGATTCCAATTAGTGGTTGGTACGAGTGGTTTACAGGCAGAGCAACTGGCGGCTTTAAAAGCATTGAGTGAAAAAGAAAATCGCGCAACTTTGGTCGTGCCTAATTTTTCATTGTCGGGCGTGCTATTGATGCAATTTGCAGCGCAAGCAGCGAAATATTTACCAGATGCTGAAATTTTGGAAATTCATAATCCGAAGAAGGTTGATGCACCTTCTGGGACTGCACGTGCGACTGCTCAAGCAATTGCAAAGTCTCGCCAAGCAGATCCAGTAAAAACAAATGTTAAGGATCCGGCACGTGGTGATCAAATTGACAATGTGACGGTTCACGCAATGCGTTTACCAGGATATGTCGCTGAAGAAGAAGTTGTCTTTGGTGCACCTGGGGAAACATTGCGAATTAAGCAGACCTCATTTACCCGTGAATCTTTCATGGGCGGGGTTGCACTAGCTATTCGCCAAATCAATACCATTCAAGGATTGCAAGTTGGATTAGACAAGGTATTATAAGTATTAGTAAATAGGCGAAGAGCCAGGGGAGATTAAGAAATGGTTGAATTAAGTGCAGCGTTAGCAGGACAACATAATAATATATTGGCAAAGATGGTGCCTTCACCAATCCGTGTGGTAGATGATAAGTTCTCAACGATTGATGGCATTTTAAAATTAACTTTGGGTGAGCCAGATTTTGCAGCACCCGAGCATATTAAACAAGCAATTATTCGAGATGTGCAAGCAGATGATTCACATTATTCATCTTCACAGGGCGTTTTGGCATTACGTGAAGCAATCTCTGATTATCTAGTCGATCGGTTTGATACGCCAAGATATGATCCAGCTACTGAGGTGAGCGTAACGGTTGGTGCGGCTGAGGCAATCAGTGCAACATTCCAAGCATTATTTAACCCAGGGGATGAATTGATTGTGCCAACACCAACTTTTCCGTTATATGCATCGGTTGCACAAACATTAGGCATTGAAGTCATTGGTTTAAATACTGCACCTGATTTTATCGTGACTCCTGCGAAATTAACGGCTATCTTAACTGCGCACCCAAATGCAAAAGCCATTTTACTTAATTATCCATCAAATCCAACTGGTGTCACTTATTCTGAGACAGAGCTAAAAGCGTTGGTAGCGATTTTACGCGAACATCAATTACTTGTGATTGCTGATGAAATTTATGCTGAGCTAGTTTACGATGCCAAGCATACATCAATGGCTCGTTTACTACCTGAACAAACAGTATTGATCAGCGGTGTGTCAAAGTCACATGCGATGACAGGTTATCGTATTGGTTATGTCGTTGGTCCAGCAGAATTAATGAAGCAAGTTGGTAAGGCACACCAAGCGATGGTTGCGACAGCACCTGGTCCGATGATGGCCGGTGCGTTAGAAGCACTACGAAATGGTCGTGAAGATCCTGAGAAGATGCGCGTAGTCTATGAAGAACGCCGTGACTTGGTTTTGGCAGGTTTGGCTGAGGCAGGCTTTACAGCAGCACAACCTGGCGGCGCCTTTTACATTTTTGCAAAAATTCCGGACTTTTTGAACACGAATGATACTGAATTTGTCTATGATTTGGCAGATACAGTGAAATTAGGTGTGGCACCAGGCTCAATTTTTGGTGCAGGGGGCGAAGGCTATATTCGTATTTCTTATGCTGCATCAACGGAGAATTTGAAATCAGCAATTACCCGTTTGAAGCATTATGTTGATTTGAGGAAATAAGTTCATACATTTAGATATTGGGGGATAAAATGACAAGCGAATCAGGGTATAATGTGGCCATCTTAGGCGCAACTGGAGCAGTTGGTACACGTATTTTAGCACAATTAGAACAATCGACGATTCCAGTTAAATCATTAAAGTTGTTAGCTTCTGTTCGTTCAGCTGGACAAACGCGTCAATTTAAAGGACAAGACATTGTGGTGGAAGAAGCAACGCCAGATTCATTTGATGGGATTGATCTAGTTCTAGCATCTGCAGGCGGTAGCTTAGCAGGATCATTGCTTCCCGAAGCAGTTAAACGTGGGGCAGTAGCAGTTGATAACTCATCACGTTGGCGGATGGATCCAAAAGTACCACTTGTCGTACCAGAAGTTAACCCAGAAGCTTTAGCAGATCACCAAGGGATTATTGCTAATCCTAATTGTTCAACTATTCAAATGGTAGTAGCGTTGGAACCACTACGTCAGGCGTATGGTTTGAATCAAGTGATCGTATCGACGTATCAAGCGGCTTCAGGTGCTGGTCAACGTGCGTGGGACGAGTTATTGCACCAAGCACAACAACACCTAGATGGTGAAGAAGAGACAGCGGATATTTTGCCAACCAAGGGAGATAAGAAGCATTATCCATTGGCATTTAACTTATTGCCACAAATTGATGTTTTCCAAGAAGATGGCTACACTTTTGAAGAACAAAAGATGATGCAAGAAACCAAGAAAATTTTATTTGGTGATCCACATTCTAGTGAAGTGAAAGTGACCGCTACGGCTGTTCGTGTGCCAGTTCCAATTGGTCATGGTGAGTCAGTATATGTCTCAGTAGATGATGAAACGGCAACAAGAGAAGATGTGCAGCGTGTTTTGGCAAGTGCACCGGGCGTTGTTTTAGAAGATAATCCAGATGAACAACTTTATCCACAGCCAATCAAAGCAGAGGGGAAGCGGGAAACCTTTGTTGGACGTGTCCGTGCAGACATTGAAAACCCCGGTAGTTTTAATATGTGGGTAGTTTCTGATAACTTGTTAAAGGGTGCCGCCTGGAATACAGTTCAAATTGCTGAAGAATTGGTCAAGCGTGACTTGATCCATAGTCAGGCATAATAGATAAAAAGAAAGTGCAATAAAGGGCTTCAGTCTTTTGGAACACGTTTAAAGGGCCGTCAATCTATCCAAATGATTAGATTGACGGCCCTTTAAATATGTTTCATGTAACGGCAGTGAATTTTAATTTACTAATATGCTTCGACCCATGGGAATACGGGTTTGGTTGCACCGTATATGGCATAACCGTTGTTTGTCAAACTAGCCCAGTTTTGATTACCATAATCAAAATGCCACCATTCCTCACTGTAGTTAGTGAATCCAGCCTGTGTCATTATATGGTACAGCAAGCGACGGTTGCGACGAGCAACATCGTATTTTTCAGAGGTCTCCTCTGTTTCATAATAAGTGGTCTTCGCACGCATGCTGATATCATCAAATGGGCTACCCATTTCTAATAAACGACCGTCTTCATCAACGATAGATAAATCAATTGAGCCACCTGTGTTATGAGGGGAAGGCTTCGTTGGATCCGTTGATGGGAGTGCAACGATTCTAAGAGCTGCTTGTTGTACTTGTTCATCAGAGTAACCCGGATGATCACGTTGTACAAAGCGCTTCATTTGATCAAATAGGGCTTGCTGAGTTGGAATGCTTCGCCATGTATCAAAAATCACAAATTTATAACCGTAGGGTAACTTACGGGCAGCACTAATTAATTTATTTTGCACTTCTAAACGTGTATATAATTCAGGGTATGACCCAGGCAAATTTTGAATGAAGTATTGTGGGCTAACAACCATTTTTTCTGGTAAGTAACTTAATGAAATCAGTGGTTCGTCATTTTCCCGAATAGGTACTTCACGAATGGGAGACCAGTCCCAGTTTGTAACTGGTGTTTCAATTGGCGTGTCAGTAAAATCTAACATCGTATGCCTCCTTGTTAATTAAATGATTAAAAAATTATGTCAATTAATGTGTATGACTTATGGCTATTTTAACATGAATTTTGCATAATGAGAGCGGTTCACAGTTGTTAAAAAAGGCACAAACAGTGTAGAATGTAGGTGTTATACAAAAAAGTCCAAATATTTTCCTGGAAATCGGATTTTATATTATAATGATATTCAATTAAAAAATAAAGAGAAATGTGAGTGAATTAAAATGACGAAAAATGAATTTGTACAACCACTTAATCCAAAGGTAACAAGTTTAGCAGCTGACGGTCTGATCGGCTTTCAAAAAAAAGTTCGTGATATTCCTGACTTATTGCGCTTAACATTCGGCGAACCTGGTTTCAACGTTGATGATGCAATCAAAGATGCCGTCATTTCATCAATTGCTAATGATAATTCACATTATAGTGATGCTCAAGGTGAACGTGACTTACGCCAAGCAGCCGTAAAATATTATGCTTCTCGTTATAATTTGCCATTTGAGAGTGAAGATAATGTCATTGTGACGGTGGGTGCGTCAGAGGCAATCAATGTTATTTTTATGACGTTATTAAATGAAAATGAAGGTTTGATTATTCCTGAACCAGCTTACACACCATATACTGCTTCACTTGATTTGGCTCATGGTAAGAAAATTACGATCAATACTCGTCCAACTGACTTTAAATTGACACCAGAACTAGTGGCTGAAGCTGTTGAACAGGCAAATGTACCCGTAAAGGCCATCCTATTTAACTACCCATCAAACCCAACTGGGGTCACATATACTCGTGAAGAACTGCAAGCCTTGGCTGACGTATTTAAGCGATATCATTTGTGGGTTATTTCTGATGAAATTTATGCCCAATTGACATATGATCAATCACATGTATCGTTAAGTAGTTTATTACCAGAGCAATCAATTTTGATGACTGGCTTGTCAAAGTCACACGCGATGACCGGTTATCGGATTGGCTTCATTATTGCCAATCAAGCATTTATTGATGAAGCACAGAAAGTACATCAAGCATTGACATTTGCCCTACCAAAGTTTATTCAGGACGGGGCAACGGTTGCTTTGACTACGGCAGCCGATGTTGCTGATGACATGCGTGATGTCTATAAGAAGCGTCGTGATTGGTTGGTGCCACATTTAGAAGCATTTGGTTTTGAAGTGGTTAATCCAGAGGGTGCCTTCTACATTTTTGCAAAAATTCCTGATGATATGGGACATGATAGTGAGGCTTTTGCTTTGGACTTAGCTGAAAACGGCCATGTTGCCGTGATTCCAGGTGATGCCTTTTCAGAATACACACCTGAATATATTCGCATTTCATATGCTGCATCAGATGAAGATTTGCAAGAGGCAGTTCGCCGAATGCAAGTATTCTTCGCCGCAAAAAGAGCTAATGTGAACGTATAGTCAATAGAACATATTTAAGGGACGTCAATTTACCAAGCAAAACGGGTGAAGTTGACGCCTTTTTAAAATATAGAAACACTTTTTTGGTATATAATAGACAAAATAGGTTGATGTGTGTAATAATTTTATACGTTTGTTAGCCAGGTGCTAACAAAAATTTATTAATGTTAAAGTATCATAAATTTGGAGGAACGCGATGCAAACGCGTGTAAACAAAAGTCGCCATCTGGTCTTAACAGCATTGTTTATAGCAATTGTTTTGCTACAATCAATTGTGCCCTGGTTAGGAACGTTGCCCTTGGGAGCATTTGCAATTGGGGCGGCTGTTACCATTATCACTTATACGGTAGCGATTGGTGCAATGATTCTTGGACCAAAAACGGGTGCCTTATTAGGATTTGTGTGGGGTGCGTATTCACTGTGGCATGCATGGTCTAGTGTCCCTAGTATTGGTGCACTGATCTTTCGTAATCCAATAACAGCACTTGTTCCCAGAATCATGGTTGGTTTTTTGATTGGTTATTTGTATCAAAAATTTGTGCAACATCGCGAATTGAAAAAACAAGGACCCTGGCTGATAGTTTTAGGCGGTTTCTCAGCGTTGGTCAACACGACGTTGGTCTTGTTGATTACATGGGTGAGTTTTAAAGTCATGGACACATCTTTCACTGGTATTCCAAGTACTAATTTGGCGCAGTGGTTGATTGTTTCTATTGCCGGGTTTAATGGTATTTTTGAAATCATTGCGGGCGCAATATTGGTACCACTGATTGGTTTACCAATATTGACTTATTTTAAAAACCGTATCTAAAAAATAAGGCTGTTAACGACAATTTAGAATCTATTCTGGTATTGAAAACTCTTCTGATTTTAGTACACTAAAAGAAGAGAAGAGTTTAGCAGTATCGTTAATGTTGAGAGACTGTATCTTTTCGGTCTCTTTTTTTATTGCTAAAAATATAAATTCCCGGAGATATTAATGACAGATCATTATGGACTAATTGGTTATCCGGTGCAGCAATCCAAATCACCAGTTATGCAAAATGAAGCGTTTCGATTGGCTAATATCGATGCTGATTATCAGCTTTTTGCCATTGAACCAAATCAACTTGGAGAAAAATTTAATGAACTAGTCGCAAATGGCAGTCGTGGTTTTAATGTGACGATGCCGTTTAAACAAGCAATCATCCCTTATCTTGACGAATTATCTGAGTTATCAAAAACGCTAGGGGTCGTTAATACGGTGGTTGTGAAAGATGGTCGTACGTTTGGTGATATTACTGATGGACAAGGCTTTTGGTCAACAATTAAAAAATTACCAGAACATGTGGTTGTCTTAGGAACTGGTGGCGCAGCTCAGGCAATCATTGCGAGTGCACCGAGTGAAAGTCGAGTACATGTTTTTAACCGAATGACACCAAATTTTCGTGAGAAAGAACGAACACTGGCACCATTATTGCAAGAGTCGTTACATGATATTACGTATGTCGACCAATTTTTATTAAAAGCAGATTTGATTATTAATGCAACAAATGTGGGGATGCAAAATAATCAATCGTTGCTTTCGCCAAAACAATTTGCATTAACACCAAATCACGTGCAAGTTGTCGATATTATTTATAAGTTGAACGATACACCATTTGTAGCAGCTGCAAAAAAGGCCAATCGGCAAGCAACCGATGGTCTCGCCATGTTAGTAGGGCAAGGCGCATTGAGTTTTGAAAAGTGGACAGGAATAAAACCCGATCAAAATGCAATGATGGCAGCAATTTTAAGAGAAGGAAGATATTGAAATGATCGTTATCATGGCAGATGTGTCTGCAGCACAAGCGACGTTAGCACAAGCAAAGGCTAATCACCTGGAACATGTTTATGCATGGAAAAATCGGGTGGGATTCGCAAACTTAAAGAGTATGAGCGAGGCATCATTTATTAACAAGCAACAGGTGGTTGATGTGATTTTAGATCATCCAGCCGCAATGCAAGTTAGTCGGACTTTTCACCCAGATGATACCGTTATTCAGACCAAGCATGCAATAATTGGCGGTCAGCATTTTAACTTAATTGCGGGTCCAGATGCGATTGAGTCTGCTGAGCACGTCTTAGCCATGGGAAAGGCTGCTAAGGCAGCAGGGGCAACTATTTTACGTGGGGGTTCTTATAAACCACGGACAAGTCCCTATAGTTTTCAAGGTCTCGGTGAACAGGGGTTAGTTTGGCATCGTGCTGCAGCTGATACATTAGGCATGGATATGATGACTGAAATTATGAGTCCAGTAGATGTTGATTTGGTTGGTCAATATACGGATATTTTTCAGGTTGGCACGCGTAATATGCAAAACTTTTCCTTATTAAAGGCATTAGGGCGACAAAATAAACCCGTACTGTTAAAACGCGGGATGAGTGCGACGGTCGATGAACTTTTAAGTGCAGCAGAGTATATTGCATCTGAAGGTAATCAACAAATTATTTTGATGGAGCGTGGTATCCGCAGCTTTGATCAAAAATATTTGCGAAACACAATGGATGTCAGTGTTATTCCAGTATTACAAAAATTAACTCACTTACCAGTGTTAGCTGACCCATCACATGCAGCGGGTGTTTCTGATCATGTGACACCAATTGGCTTGGCAGCAGTTGCAGCTGGTGCACAAGGACTGATGGTTGAAATTCATGATCAACCAGCCAAAGCATGGGTTGATGGCAAACAAGCCCTCACACCAGATCAAATGATGACTTTATTTAAAAAAGCACAAGCAATTCATGAATTATGAGGTGGTAATATGGTGACAGTTTCCGTTCCTGAAAAAACTTATCAAGTTCAGATTTTAAAAGGCATGCGTCATGAAATTGGCAAAAGAATTCAACAGGTATGGTCAACGCGTCAGGTATTAGTGATGACCGATGAAAATGTTGCGGCACTTTATTTATCTGATACGGTGACCCAATTGCAAGCAGCTGGTTATCAAGTAACGACCCTTGTTTTACCTGCGGGTGAGCACTCAAAATCATTGACATGTCTTGAAAAGGCGATTGCTCGTTTAGCTGAAAAACACTTTACTCGTGCGGATGGCGTCATTGCGCTAGGTGGTGGTGTGATTGGTGATCTAGCTGGATTAACAGCCGCAACATATATGCGTGGGATTGCCTTTATTCAAATTGCCACATCACTGACAGCACAAGTTGACTCGAGTGTCGGCGGTAAGACGGCCATTAATTTAGGGCAGACAAAGAATATTATGGGCACATTTTATCAACCTGATTTGGTACTGATCGATCCAACTTATCTAAAGACATTAGCGAATCGAGATTTAGTTGAGGGATATGCTGAGGTGGTTAAAAGTAGCGCATTAGCAGGTGGTGAGTTCTGGCAACTGACAGGTACGATTCAATCGGTTAATGATATTTTAGTGAACGCGTCGGAATTAATTACGCAATCTGTCACATATAAAGCAAACATCGTAATGCAAGATGAACGTGAAGCGGGTATTCGTAAGTATCTTAATTTTGGTCATACGATTGGTCACGCCATCGAATTACTTGCTACCGGTAGTTTAAGGCACGGAGAAGCAGTGTCGATAGGTATGGTTGCAATTACCAAGCGTTTTGTTGCCGAAAATGTTGGTTCATTTGAATTTTTACAGTCCTTAAGTCAGCGGTTACGAGTAGTTGGCTTACCAATTTCGTCAGCGCTAGTTAATCAACCAGCAATGATTGCTCAGTTAGCACATGATAAGAAGAATCTTTCAGGTATCTTGCAATTAGTTGCGATTAAAGAACCTGGACAACCAGTAATTATCAAAAAATCATTAGTAGAGATGACAGAATTTATTGAAGGAGCATCATAATTTATGCGATATATGACAGCAGGAGAAAGTCATGGTCCAGAAGAGGTTGCCATTATTGAAGGCATTCCAGCTGGTTTAACAATTACAGCTGCCGATATTAATGAACAGCTTGCACGACGTCAACATGGTTATGGTCGCGGTCAGCGCCAAGTCATTGAAACAGATACTGTAACAATTATGTCAGGTGTTCGTCATCAAGTCACTTTGGGATCACCAATTGCTTTAAACGTCCACAATGATGACCACAATCACTGGTCAAAAATTATGGATCCAAATAGTCCAGCTACCGTTGAAAATAGCATGCGTAAAGTAATGCGTCCTAGACCAGGTCACGCTGATCTAGTCGGTGGTATGAAGTATCGTCATCAAGCTGATTTACGTAATGTTTTAGAACGTTCATCAGCTCGTGAAACGGTGATGCGAGTTGCTGTAGGAGCGGTTGCTAAAAAATTATTAGCGGCACTTGATATTGATGTTCATGGCTTTGTGACCAATATTGGACCAGCTAGTTCAGACTTGACGCAACTTACAAAATATAAAACGTTAGCTGAATTACGTGCCGTCACTGAAAGTTATCCCACACGTACGTTGACTGCTACTGACGATGAAGCAATGCGTGAAGTGATTGATCAAACCAAACGTCAGCGTGATACTGTTGGTGGCACGGTGCAAGTGATGGTAACAGGTGTCCCAGCCGGATTAGGATCATATGTGTCTGCCGATGAAAAATTAGATGCTAAAATTGCCCGCGCCATTGTTGGTATTAACGCCTTTAAAGGTGTTGAATTTGGTGGTGGCTTTGCGAATGCGACCAAATATGGTAGTGAACTGATGGATGAAATTTATTGGTCAGCTGAACGAGGCTTTTATCGTGGTGCCAATCATTTGGGTGGCTTTGAAGGTGGCATGACCACTGGTGAAATGATTGTTGTTCGAGGAGTTGTCAAGCCAATTCCAACATTATATCAACCAATGCAAAGTGTTGATATCGACACGCATGAAAATCACCGGGCATCAACAGAAAGATCAGACACAACGGCAGTAACTGCTGCTGCAGTCATTGCTGAGGCCATGGTTGCTATTGAGTTAGCAAAGGCTATACTAGATAAATTTGATACAGATAGCTTGTCACGATTACAAGAACAAATGGCAGCATATCGTGAAGAAATCAAGCATTTTTGATTGGAAAAGAATTGTAGGTTAAATAATGGGCAAAATGAAGTTACAAACAGCGGGGAAACAACTGCGGGGAACTTTAACAATGCCTGGTGATAAAAGTATTTCACATCGAGCAGTTATGCTTGGAAGTATTGCGTCAGGTGATACGAGAGTACAACATCTTTTGGATTCTGAAGATGTGCGTCGAACTGTGACGGCAATGTCGAATTTAGGGGTGACATTTAGTACCGAAAATCACGATTTGATCATTCATGGCAAGTCCTTGAATGAACTTGTTGAGCCAAAGCAGATGTTGGATATGGGAAATTCAGGAACAACAGCTCGCCTATTAATGGGGTTACTGGCAAATCAACCATTTGCGATTACATTTCGTGGTGACGACAGCTTATCTAAGCGACCATTTGCACGTGTAATCAAGCCATTACGTGCCATGGGGGTGAGTTATGTTAGTAAAAATGATCATCTACCAGTTACGAAACTTGGCACACGTTATCTTGAAGGACTAGTTTATGAATTACCAGTAGCCTCTGCACAAGTAAAAAGTGCAATTATTTTAGCGGCATTACAAGCTAAATCACAAACGACAATTATTGAGCCAATTGCGACTCGTGACCATACTGAACGGATGTTAGCAGCCTTTGGGGTGATGGTGAAACGAGAAGGGAATCAAATTAAAATTGCACCCCAGACGCACTTAAAGGCAACAATGATTCGCGTGCCCGGTGATATTTCTTCGGCTGCTTTTTGGATTGTGGCAGGGTTACTTGTACCAAATAGTCAATTAACACTTAAACAAGTCGGCATTAATCCAACGCGTACAGGTATCTTAACGATTTTGCAGCGCATGGGTGCTCAGTTTATCTATCAGAATGAATCCAGAGATGGTGAACCAGTGGCAGATATTCAAGTTCACTCACAATCATTAAATAGTACGATAATCACAGCGACTGATGTACCAGCAATGATTGATGAAATACCGTTGATTGTATTAGCTGCAACGCAAGCACAAGGGGATACGATTATTTCTGGTGCTAGTGAACTACATGTGAAAGAAAGTGATCGTATTGCCACAGTAACAACGCAATTAAATAAGTTAGGTGCCAATATTGAACCCAGAGAAGATGGCTTTTATATTCATGGTGGGACACCATTACATGTTGATCAACCAACGACAATCGATTCCTGTGGTGATCATCGAGTAGGCATGATGTTAACGATTGCGGCTTTGATTACAACAGGAGAAGTATCACTGGCCAATGCAGACGCAGTGAATATCTCATACCCAGATTTTTTTAAAGACTTAAATGAGGTCGTAAAATAGTATGAAAGTAATTTTAATTGGCTTCATGGGAGCTGGTAAAACAACGGTGGGTCAATTATTGGCCCAAAAAACAAACCTAGCATTTTTGGATACGGATCAGTTAGTGAGTCAACAGACTGGTCAAACGCCCGGTGAAATTTTTGCAACGGTAGGTGAATTAGGTTTTAGACAACTTGAGCAGACTATTCTTCAAGAAAATTTAGTTAAGCAGGGTGTTATGGCGACTGGTGGCGGCATCATTGAATTAGAAGAAAATCGGCAATTATTAAAAAATAGTACGGTGCCAGTTATTTATCTATCAGGTTCTTTTGGTCAAACTGTTGAACGATTAGTTAAAGATAATTCACGACCAATCGTGCGTAATAAGTCCTTGTTGGAACTAGCTGAACTTTGGGAACAACGGCTGAATAAGTATGCCGAGATTGCTACAGAAATTATTTACACTGATAACAAAACTGCCGAGCAAGTAGCTGAAGAAGTTAGGCAGCACATGGAAGTCCATCATGATGAAACGATTGAAAATAGGTAGTGCAGTAGCCACCGAACGACGACCGCTGGTGGCTGTGCCGATGGTTGATAAAACTCTAGCTGCCATAAAATCTACGGCGCAAACATTAGGGCAAACGCCTGCAGATGTTGTTGAATGGCGCATTGATTTCTTGTCGGATTTATCTGAATTAACAGTTACTAACATTCGCCAGGTGCACGAAATATTGAATAAACCGATGATTTTTACTTGGCGAACTGTTGATGAAGGGGGAAAATTAACCTATCATCATGATCTTTATCAAAGCATCTATCATGACGCAATACAAGCTGGTGTTGAAGCTGTTGATATCGAAGTTACTTTATTAGCAGATCAGCAAGAACTATTGAAATTGATACCCAAAGACGTCCAAGTTATCGGATCGAAGCATAATTTTAGGGCAACACCTTCTCATTTAGACGTGTGTCTAGCACGGATGACAAAGTTACCAATAGACATTGCGAAGCTTGCGGTCATGCCAAAAGATGCAATGGATGTTGAACGGTTACTGCAGGCAACTGCAACTGTTGCGAACGAAAGTGATGTGCCTTTGATTACGATGTCAATGGGTGAGTTGGGGATGGTGTCACGTGAGCTTGGTTATCAATTTGGCTCACAATTGACTTTCGCAGTTGTTAATGAGGCATCAGCACCAGGTCAAATGCCTTTAGCAACACTATTACATAAATGGGGAGAATCATATGTATAATAGTCGTTTTTTTTCAGAAGATAGACAGGCTGTAATTGACAAGATACCTGGGACCATGGGATATACGTTGATTACATTTCATGCAGTCGGTGATGATATTGATCTAAATCAAGCAAAATTACGGCTCGATTGGCGAGCACCTGATATTTTTAAACAGCACCTGGCTCAAGAATTAGCGATTAATCCACAGTTTGACCGGATTGGATATGTTACTCGTGTCGAAATGTTGCTAGGGCAGGCCATGCTTGATTATAATGGACATTTTACTTTGGATACAACCGCTTTAACGAGTGCCATTCAAAAGCAAGCCCAAGAACCCATGCAGTTAACCGCAATCGCTGCAGATTTGATTTTACCGATTGGATTAACTGATTTACGACATGTTGTTCATTTAACAAAGTGGGTTCATGAGAACCATGTGGTTTATCATTTAGTAGCTGGATTGCCAGCACTAGAACAGAAAGTAGATAATCTGCGTAATGCCGAAGTTTTTAAAAATAAGGGACCAGTATTAATCCATGAAACAGAGCTTGATTCACAAGCATTACTATTATTTGTGCAAGATTTAATTCAAGATTATTTTGGTGTCGAAGTTGTGAAGCTCCATTTGTCACAGGCAGCATTTGGTCAAGCAGATCCGGTAGATCAGTCTGCAGGTAGCCGTGTACTGATTGCTGATTTTGAAAATTGATAAAAGGAGAGCGAGACAAAAGTCGTTTTGAAGCCGGTGTGTAACGTGATTTGCGTCATTTTTAGCCGAAGCAAAGCGAAGGACAGAAATGGCGTAAATTGCGTTACATTGAGGCTTCAGACTTTTGGAACGCGTTTAAAAGGAGAGCGAGACAAAAGTCGTTTTGGAACACGTTAATGCTATCAAAATTTCATGCTGATAATTAATACATTTTTAGCAAAAAGAAGTTGGAACAAATTATTTTGTTCCAACTTCTTTAGTTTTATTACCAAGGTTTTATTACAATAGCGACAATGAAGTAGGCGAGCACTAATAGAAAGGCAAGTCCCCATTGCCATTTTGGTAAGTGCTCTTGGACAGTTTGTGTTCTTGGAAAACCTTCTGAAAAACCGTGTGAGGTCATGGCAATTGCTAAATCATCTGACCAATGTAGTGCACTCAGAATGGCTTTAAAGTAAATCTGTGGCTGCCATAAGTGATAGGTGATACCACGTAAGGCACCAGCGTACCGAATAATTTGTACCTGCCGTCGAACGCGAGGTACTAAATTAAATGCAGCTAATAAGCCATATGTAAAAGTATTAGATAATTTTGCATGTTGGTTTAGGCTGAAGAGTAGATCTTTAACTTTGACAGTTAAAGTGACTGCTGCACCTAAAAGTAAGTAGGCATATAAACGAGTGGCATAAACAAGGGCGAGATGATGAGTATCACCAGTACCAAAGGCAATAAATGACCACCAGGTTCCAAAGGCAACCGGAATTGAAATTAGTAACATCAACCCAATAATCTTTAAGTTTGGTCGTTGTATTAAGAGATAAATAAGGCTAATTAATGCAACGACACCGTTGAGCATGACAGAACGAACGAACGATGTTTCGATACCAATTCCTAGCATAATTGCAACGAGAATTGTTGGATTTAATTTAAGCATTTGGTGCCTCCCCAATAAGGTGTAACACTTGATTTTTAAAAACCAACTCGTAATCAATAAAGTCTGCCAAGCCAGAACGTTGATGCGATATCATCAAGACACTCTGGTTTGTTGCTTGAATACTGTCACGGATTAGTTGCATAACTGCTTGTACTGAATCAATATCAAGACCTGCTAATGGTTCGTCCAATAATAGAATAG
The DNA here is from genome assembly GCF_051903945.1 of Weissella paramesenteroides. Classification (GTDB taxonomy): domain Bacteria; phylum Bacillota; class Bacilli; order Lactobacillales; family Lactobacillaceae; genus Weissella; species Weissella paramesenteroides_A. The sequence goes on from NZ_CP192268.1 coordinate 631,183, forward strand.
GTTGTCCCATGATTAGCATGCTAAGCACCTGTAACTTTTTTTGTTGACCACCAGATAATTGATATACAACGTGTTCAGTTAGATGGCTTAAATTTAGGCTTTTCAAAGCTGATTGAATCCGTTCTTCTGACCAATAAGCCGCTGCTAAACCATGTTGCTGTGACAACGTGATTTCCTCTTGCACGGTCATTGTAACAAATTGATCACTAGCTGACTGGAAAATCAAAGCAACTTTTTTTGCCCAATTTTTTAGTTTTATTTTGCTTGTATTCTCATTATGCCAAGTCACTTGACCAGTATATTTAACCTGGTGACTTAGTGCTTTGAAAAGGGTTGACTTTCCAATTCCGTTTGCACCTGATAAGAGGCCAATTTGTCCCGTTGGTAATTTAAAGTTACTATTTTTTAGCAATTGGCGACTTTTGCCAACGGTTAGTGTCAAATCCTGCCAGCCTAATGAACCGTTTGAGTTGGGTAAACCATAAAAAGGGATTTGCGCCGGTAAATCAAACAGTTTTGAAAGCGGTTGTTGGTGCAATGTACCTGAAGCAGTATCTATGGCAAATAGATGATCAACTAATTCTTGATAGCCTGATAAGTCGTGATCAGAGATAATGATTGTCTTATGTTGCTCCAATTGCATTTTCTTTAAATCAGTTAATAAAGCTAAACGTGCTGTTGGATCAACACTTGCAAATGGCTCATCAAGTAACACGATATCACTATCCATTGCCAGGATGATTGCTAGGGCAACCCGTTGTTTTTCACCACCTGATAATGTTAACAAATCTTGGTCAGCAATTTGCTCGAGATGTAAGGTATTAATTGCTAAGGCAACTCGCTGATTAATTGTATCAATTGGCAATTGCAAATTTTCTAAAGCAAACACTAATTGTAAGCGTGCAGTGCGCATAGCAAATTGGCGATCCGGATTTTGAAAGAGCATGGCAATTCGCTTAGCTCTTTCAAAAGGAGCCAATGGTTGGATCGGTTCGTCATTTAGGAAGACGTTACCAGCAGTAATGACACCACCAAATTTTGGTAACAGACCAGCCATTGCCTTAAGTAACGTTGATTTACCTGAACCTGATGGACCGATTAGTAGATTAAAGGAACCCTCTTCAGGAATCCAATTAATCTGATTCAATACATTAGGTTGATCATCCTCGTAGGCAAAACTTAAATTGTCAACTTGTAGTTTTGTCATAAGCTTAACGTTTTAGCAATCCAGACTTTGTCACAAGTTTCTTGATATAGTAAACCAATACACCACCAAAGAAACCGGCAGAAATCAAACGAATAATGAATAGCGTGATCATCATTCCCGGCTTATAGTCAGCATAACCACTATTAAATAGGTCCCAAATGAATGTGACAATTGTTGTGGTCAATACAGAAAGGGTAAGTCCTAGTTTATCCCAGCTCTTGTAGCCAGTTGCTGCGAATCCTAATTCTGTCCCAATTCCTTGTACAAAACCAGAAATTAAGTTGGCGGCTCCCCAACTTGAGAATAGTAGCATTTCAACAGCAGCGGCTAATACCTCACCAATTGTTGAACTACCAACTTTTTGTAGAATTGCACCTGCTAATGGTCCGGCCATCAACCAAACACCTAAAGTTAAATCGTTAGCGTAGGGTTTTAGCGGGGTAGCAGCGACTGCATAATAAGCCGCACTCCATAATTCAAAAATAACACCGAAAAAAATGGCGATGATCGCTAAGAATATCACATCGCGTAGTGACCACTTAACCTTTGATTCATTAACTGTTTGCATAATAATTGCAAACCTCCTTAAAAATAAAATGTTATCGAATCGCTGAAGCTTTGGTAACAAAAAAAGCCCCAGTATCAATAGTGTTTGTACACACCGATACTGGGGTTCGTTTACTGTCATGGTAAACAAACCAAGCTCCCTAGCAACATTACCTTGCTCAGGTTCTATGGGTATTATCTCAGCCAGCTCTATGGCACCCCAGCTTGTTTGATTCGCATATCCAAGTATAGTAGTAATAGTATAAATTTGCAAATAAATTATATTGTACCGATAATGCAATGCGTAATAGGGGCAGATAATCATATAAAGCATATCGTAAAGAACTATATTTTGTTAAAATAGACTTGACGACAGGTGATGGTGAGAAATGGAGGAATTCACTCGTGGAATCTCAAATAAAGTTGTTAGGGCTAACTGCTAATCATGAACTAGCAAATGCAGTGGCAGAAGAATTACATATGCCGTTAACACAGCTAGATATTAAGCGTTTTGCGGATGGTGAAATATATGAGCGAATATTAGAAAGTATTCGTGGCGATGATGTTTATGTCATCGCACCGATTGCAGAAGAGGTCAATGATGCGTTTATGGAAATGATGATTGTTGTTGATGCACTGCGACGTGCATCTGCAGGACAAATCACATTGGTCATTCCTTACTTGGGTTACGCTCGACAAGATCGCAAAGCAAAATCACGGGAACCAATCACTGCTAAAATGGTTGCTTCACTCATTGAAATGAACGGTGTTGATCGGGTCGTTTCGATGGATCTACATGCTGCACAATTGCAAGGCTTTTTTGACATTCCAGTTGACCATTTGCAGGCTGCACCATTATTAACAGATTACTTCTATAGTCGGAATTTGTTAGATGATTTGGTGGCCGTTTCTCCTGATCATACTGGTGCTGGTCGTGCCCGTAAGTTTGCTGACTTACTTGGCGCACCATGGGGAATTGTCAATGACAATGTTGCCATGTCTGACCCAACGTCCGCCGATGCAATTGTTGGTGATGTTAAGGGGCGTCGTGCCATTATTGTTGATGATATCGTTGATACGGGTTATCGTGTGCAAATGACAGCTAAGGCGCTACTAGCTAATGGTGCAACTGAAGTCTATGTTGCAGCAACTCACCCAGTTCTGTCTGGACAGGCAGCTGAAAATCTGGCAGCTGATAAGAATATCGAGCGCCTTATTTTCACAGATACTTTACGTATCCCTGAAGAAAAGCAGAGTTCAAAATTTACAACATTATCTGTTGCGCCTTTGTTTGCTGAGGCAATTCGTCGGATTCATGAGCACAAACAAATCGATGTGCTACTACGTTCAAATAACAAACAAGAAGTAAATCTATAATCTTAATCAAATTGAAAATTAGGAGGTACCGTAATGGTCTATGCAGCAGCTGAAAATCGTTATGAAGTGATGCCATATCGCCGGGTCGCAGATTCAGGATTGATTTTACCAGCGTTATCATTTGGATTGTGGCGTAATTTGGGAGACCAAAAGCCACTGGCTAATTCAAGAGAAGTGATGTTAAAAGCTTTTGATAATGGTATTTTTTCATTTGACAATGCTTCAAACTACGGCCCATCAGATGGTACAGCAGAAGAAACATTTGGTGCCGTTTATAAACAAGACTTACATCCTTATCGTAACGAATTAATTATTACAACAAAGGCTGGGTATCACATGTGGCCTGGACCACTGGGACAGTTTTCAGGTAAAAAGACTTTAGCAGCCGCTTTGGACTTGTCATTGCAGCGCATGCATTTAGATTATGTGGATATTTTTTATGCACATCGTTGGGATCCAAATACAAATTTGCGTGAAACTGCTGAAGCATTAGACTTAATGGTTCGTCAGGGAAAAGCATTGTATGTTGGTGTGTCTAATTATACGACTGAACAAGTAGCAGAAATTAGTAAAATCTTTGATGAGTTACATACGCCGTTTATTGGTAACCAAATGTCGTATAATATGTTTAATCGAGAAGCAGAAGATACTGATATGTTGGCAACTTTAGATCAACATCATGCGGGGCTGATTGCGTATGGACCATTGGCAGAGGGCTTATTAACGGATCGCTATTTAAATGGTTTTCCAACAGATATGCCATTACACCGTACCAATGCGTTTATCAAAGACGATCCCGAAGGTGCTGTAGCTAAGTTGAATGCTTTGAATAAAGTAGCGGCTGATCGTGGACAAACTTTGGCACAGCTAGCCATGGCTTGGTTACTACGTGACAAACGTGTACCGTCAATTGTTATTGGTGCTTCTTCAGTTGATCATTTATTAGACAATGTGAAAGTAGCTGATAATATGACTTTATCTGCTGAAGAATTAGCAAAGATTGACGCTATTTTAAAAGGTTAAAAATTTGATGTAAATGAATTGTTTATTTTCTAGATAGATAGATTGAAAATAAACAATTTTTTTGTGAATAGTCATTTTAGGAGGATTGATGAATGACGAGAAAGGTGACAGTATTAGGTTCATTGAATTCTGATACGATTTTACATATTGATCATTTGCCTGTACAAGGTGAAACGATGGCGATGTCTGATGCGTCCACTGCACCTGGTGGCAAAGGAGCCAACCAAGCAGTTGCAGCGCAACGTTTAGGTACCCAAGTACATTTTATCGGTGCCGTTGGCAAAGATCAGAATGGTGAATTATTGCTGAATGCTTTAAAAAAGGATGGTGTGGATACGACCCATGTTGCCCAACTTGCTAATGTTGGTACTGGGGCAGCCTATATTTTATTGGAGAGTGATTCACACAATACAATTCTCATTCTAGGTGGAGCTAATCAATGTATTAGTGAAACAAATGTCGATGAAGCAAAAGAGACTATTCAATCATCGGATGTACTGGTTGCACAATTTGAAACACCAGTTGTCGCCACGCTACAAGCATTTAAACTTGCTAAATCAGCTGGTGTCATGACAATTTTAAATCCAGCACCAGGACGTAAAACGATTCCAAAAGAGTTGATGGCCTTGACAGATCTCATTACACCAAACGAAACCGAAGCAGAAATTATTACTGGTATTCCGGTAAATGATGACCTATCAATGATCAAAGCTTCCAATAAAATGCAAGAAATGGGTGCAAAAAATGTAATCATTACGCTCGGTGAGCGAGGTGCTTATTATCAACTGGCTAATGGCCAGCATGATTTTGAACCTGCCTTAAAGGTTAAGGCAGTTGATACAACGGCAGCAGGGGATACATTTATTGGTGCACTAGCAACTAAACTCACGTCAGATATGACAAACATTGTTGAAAGTGTTCGTTTTGCTAGTGCGGCATCCGCATTGACGGTACAAGGAGCCGGTGCACAACCATCGATTCCGACCCTCGAAAAAATGAAAGAAGTCCAACATTAATTATGCATAATAACGATATTGTTCGAAGATTGCAGTATATTTTCAATATTAATAGTAAAGATATGATGACGATTTTCAAACTAGGTGGATTGGCACTTGATAAGCAAGCATATCTAGCTATTATGGCTAAACCAGATCAAGATAGTGCACGAGATGCACAATTATCACGACACGACTTAGAAAAATTCATGAATGGATTGATTATTTCTCAGCGAGGACATAAAACTAATCCCGATGGCTCAATAGTTGCGCCGGATTACAGCATGCAACGGGATAACGATATTAATAATGTGGTAATTAAGAAAATCAAGATTGCCATGGCATATACAACTGAAGATTTACTTAGTTTTTGGGAAGCAGCGGACTTCAAAGTTACCAAGGGTGAAGTTGGTGCCATGTTGCGGCGCAAGTCACACCCGAAGTACTTAGTTGTTGGTGATCAATTCATGCGTAAATTACTAATGGGTATGGCTAATAGTTTACGTGGCTAAGTCAGAGTACGAGACAAAAGTTGTTTTGGAACGCATTTAAGAGAGAACGAGACAAAGACGTTTAGGGCTATCAATCTACCAATTAAATGGGTGGATTGATAGCTTTTTTAGCAACGATATATATTTAAATTAATGTTTTAAGTGAAAACGTTTTAATTTTTAGTTTGTGATAAAAATTAAAACCGTCATTGAATAAACTTTTTGATATTTTTGTGAAAAAAAAGTAAAAACGCGCAAAACAAATGGTTGCAACCACTGTTGTAAACGAGTAAAATACAATTTGCGGGTAAGGAGAGCCCCGGTTAAGTAAAAGTCATAAGCTTTCAACAACCAAGTTGAACGAAAATCTTTATGAATTCTATTTAGCACTATATACAAAAGTAAATAGTACACTGGGACTGCCTTGTTACGACATTTTACGTATCATGGGAGGTTGTCATGTCTGGAAAAGAAATGGCAAAAAATAGAACGCTGGTTCAAGACGCAGCTGCAGATGATAGTTTAGGCGATATCAATGGTTCTGTAGTTGTGCCAAAAGGCGGTTCTTTTTGGAGAAAATTGTGGGCGTTTTCAGGCCCTGGTGCATTAGTTGCCGTTGGATACATGGATCCTGGTAACTGGGTCACTTCGGTGGCTGGTGGAGCAACTTATCATTACACTTTGCTTTCAGTTGTTTTGATTTCATCATTGATTGCAATGATGCTACAATACATGGCTGGTAAGTTGGGGATGGTAAAGCATGAAGACTTAGCACAAGCTACACGTAATCGTACAAATAAGACAGGCGGCATTATACTTTGGATTATTTCCGAGTTAGCTTTGATGGCGACAGATATTGCTGAAGTTATCGGTGGTGCGATTGCGTTACACTTGCTATTTGGCTGGTCGATGATTGCGTCTGTACTGACGACGGCGTTGGACGTTGTGTTGCTATTGTTATTAATGCGCTTTGGATTCCGAAAAATTGAAGCAATTGTTGTAACACTTATTTTAACCATTCTATTTATTTTCGGATATCTAGTAGTTTCATCAAATCCTAATCTAACCGCATTATTTGGTGGTTATTTACCACAATTACAAACAGTTAGTACGCATGGTATTCATGGTGCAGATTCGCCATTAGTCATGACGTTAGGTATTATTGGGGCAACAGTTATGCCACACAACTTGTATTTACACTCATCAATTTCACAAACACGCCAAGTGAGCCGTGAAAACAAAGCAGAGTTAAAAGAGGGTGTGCGGTTTATGACATGGGATTCAAATATTCAATTGTCATTAGCTTTTATTGTTAATTCATTTCTATTGATTTTGGGAGCATCATTGTTTTTCGGACATGGTGATCAAGTTGGTACTTTTGGACAAATGTACAATGCGTTAGGTGATAGTTCAATTGCGGGAGCCATTGCTTCACCAATTCTATCAACACTATTTGCGGTTGCATTGCTAGCATCAGGACAAAATTCAACCATTACTGGAACTTTAACTGGTGAAGTTATAATGACTGGTTTCTTACATTTAAAGGTGCCAATGTGGTTACGTCGTGTGATTACCCGTGGTTTAGCCTTAATTCCAGTTGTTGCCTTTACGTTAATTTATGGCGGTAATGAAGGAAAGCTTGATCAGTTACTTGTTTATTCACAGGTATTCTTGTCAGTTGCTTTGCCATTTGCAATGGCACCATTAATTGCATTCACATCTTCGAAGAAGGTTATGGGTGAAGATTTTGCTAATCCAAAATGGATGACTTGGATAGCATGGATTGTCTTTATTGTTTTAACAGGGCTAAATATCCAATTAGTTGTCCAAATTGTTGGACAGATATTTGGTTAATTAATAAAGTTAATCATTTTAGAATGTAATTGAATAGTAAATGTATCAAGAGACCGAATTTAAAAAAATCGGTCTTTTTTTTTCGCTTTAGATAGAAATTGTTGAAATCTTTATTCTTGACACATCATTATACGTCGTATAACATAATGATATACAAGATATAATATACAAAAATAAGGAGAATAGCCATGAATATTCAAGTACCGACGGTGGTACTCGATGGTTCTGTATTGGCCGTATTAACCAAGGAAGATACATATGGTTATATCATTACGAAGGCGATGCAAGAATTATTGGGCGTCAGCGAATCAACGATGTATCCCGTTCTAAGAAGATTGAAGCGCGATGGCTACTTAGAAACATACGACAAACCATTTGAAGGTCGAAATCGACGTTACTATCACGTGACTGATTTAGGTCGGGCACATTTGAATGAAATCAGCCAAGCTTGGGCAGAATTCCGCGTGGCCGTGAATTCATTATTGGAGGAGAGCGATGATTAAAGAGTATTTAGCAGCAGTTAGATCAAATCTAAAAGATATTCCTGCTGATGAACGTGAAGAATTATTACAATTTTACGAAGAGCAAATGCTAGATGCAGGTTACACGATTAAAGAAATTGAAGAAAAATATGGGACCCCAAAGCAGTTTGCTCGTTCATTAAAAATTGAATATTTTATTGAAAATGATGAAACGGCAGATGAAAATATTCCAACTGGTGAACGAACAAAGAACCGGGTTAATTTGATTTGGTTAATCATTCTAGGACTATTTGCCTCACCAATTTTAATTCCTGTTGCAATCGGTCTAATCTGTCTACTAGCTGGTGCATTTATTGCCTTCTTGGGAATATTATTTGCTATCTATGCAGGGATTATCGGTGTATTGGCAGGCGGCTTATTTGCCTTTGTAAATGGGGTCATTTTATTGTGGCAGTCTGTACCAACTGGTTTGTTGTTTATGGGAGCTGGCTTGCTGCTAACAGGTGCAGTCATCTTCTTTGCACCGATTGTTTGGCGATTAACACGTTGGTTATTTGAGATGCTGGTCATGTTTGTGAAGTGGGTTGGTCATCGTTTCTTGAGTAAAAACCGTGTAAAGGAGGCTCAGTAAAATGGGATTAAAAGCAACACTCATTACTGGTGGTAGTGTGATGGTTATTGGTGGTGCCATGATTGTTACTGGATTATCAACCGGAGCAAAAACGACGATTACTTGGGATAATGGACCAAAAATTGTGAAGGTACACAAGATTAACCAAAAGTTTAATAATAAGAATTTCAAAAAAATAACCATTGATGGTGGTTCGAATTCGTATGTACGAGTTGTACGAGGTAGTCAGTGGCGAGTGTCTGGCAAGTATCTTGATAGTAAATTGAATTTAAACACGACGAATGATGAATTAAAGTTAGCGTTACGTGAATCAAACAATCCAATTTTCGGTATCGAGGAGTCTAGTCAAACGGTTGTCGTGACCGTACCTTACAAAGTTAATTTGGACAACTTAAACTTAACAACCGATGGTAGTGGGATAACGACACAAGATATTTCTGCTAAAAATTTGACGGTGCGTAATGATTATGGTGGTGTGCGTTTAAATCAATTGACTGCCCAGAAAATTGATATGCAAGGTGATAGTGGTAATTATCGTCTGCAAAATGTGACGGCGGATACGCTACACGTCAATAGTGGGGATGGCTACTTTAAGGCCCATAATCTAACGTTGAAACAAGCTAGTCAAATGCAGGGCGATAATCAACAAATCGAATTACACACAATTCATGTACCAGGTATTAATGTGGCAAACCAAGATAGCAGTATCTATGCTGGCGGTGCTGATCAAGCCGATAATGATTATCATACGGGAGACCAAAGCAAAGCCTTAACAATTAATGGTGCCAATAATGATGTAACCATTAAATAGAAAATTATAGCGTTTCAGACTTTTGAAACACGTTTATGCTGTCAAACTTACAAGCATATAATTAATATATTTTTAGTTGAATAGGTTGGAACATTTTCTGGTGTTCCGACCTTTTTTATATGTTCTCATTATGTTTTAATCTTTGTTATAATGAAGTCATTGAAATGGAGAGTGAAATATGAAAATAAATCAATTTGGGGTTATCGAAACGACTTTCGAACAAAAGATAAATGAACTGACGTCGATCGGTTTTTATGATGAAAAAATTCAAGCGGCCATTTCAAAGGGGAGCGTACCTTTATTACAAGCATTGTTAGAACAAGCAGCGACATCAACGGCTGTAACAACAAAGTTTGATGATTATATGGTCAGTGAACAACAAGATTTAGCAACTTTTTTAGCAACAGGACAACAAGTCACAGCACGTGAATTTGATGCGCTTGCCTTGCAACTGTTAAATTTTTTAGAATCGATTGATTATACATTAGCTGATCCGGAACAAGCGGTGGCAAAAATTGGGCTACCATTACACAATAAACCTGGTGAGTGGGACACGGATGATGTGTTAAATGCTTGGTATGATCTATTAACGACACATACGAAAGGCGGACTGCAACTTATTGATGAGTTAGTCAGTCATCAATATTTTAAAGCAACGAATCAGTCACTGTTTTTTAATGGTAAAGCCTTGGCTACATTTGATACTAATCAATTAATTAAAGAAGTCGTCTATGTGGAAACGGATTTAGATACGGATGATGATGGTGTCAAAGATTTGGTTCGTGTTGACATTATTCGACCAACAACGTCACAACAAGTACCCACTTTGTTTACCGCTTCACCTTATTATCAGGGGACAAATGATGTGCAGAGTGATAAGAAATTGCACGATGTTAATGTACCATTACAGCGGAAAGTGCCAAATGATTTAACCTATGAAGATATTGCGTATCAACCAGCTGCACCCAAAAAGTTAACGGCACACGAACAAACAGGTGAAGCGACGACAGCGACAGAAACTTTTTATCCAACATCACATGTTGATTTAAATAATTATTTCTTATCACGTGGTTTTGCAGTAGCCTATTCGTCTGGCGTTGGTACCCGTTATTCAGATGGGATGCAAGATACTGGTTCACCTGAACAAGTCATCAGTATGCAAGCGGTTGTGGAATGGTTGGCCGGTAACCGCACCGCGTTTGTTGACCGAAAAAGTGGCGTAACGATTAAAGCACATTGGTCAAATGGTAAGGTTGCCATGACTGGTAAGTCATATTTGGGAACGTTAGCAACAGCAGTAGCGACCGCTGGTGTTGCAGGGTTAGAAACAGTTATTTCAGAAGCAGCTATTTCTGATTACTATCAATATTATCGTGATAATGGTCTTGTGATTGCACCAGGTGGTTTTCCAGGAGAAGACATGGATGTACTGGCAGAGCTGGTTTATTCTCGTATGCAAGATGCAGGCGATTGGCATCGTACCAAGACACAATGGGAGCAATTTCAAAAGCAAACGGTTATCGATATGGATCGCACGACCGGAAATTATAATACTTATTGGGATGCCCGTAATTATCTAAAAAATGTATCAAATATTAAGGCAGATATTGTGATGGTTCATGGTCTGAATGATTGGAATGTTAAACCACGCCAAGTTTTCCGTCTTTATCAAAAGCTGCAAGAACTAGATGTGGTGAAGAAGCTCTATTTGCATCAAGGACAACATATTTATATTAATAATAATCGGTCATTAGATTTTAGTGACCAGATGAATTTATGGTTAAGTTATAAATTATATGATGTAGAAAATCATGCGGGTGAGCAGTTGCCTGATTTAACCTGGCAAAGTAATCAAGCACCGGAAACTTGGGAAACACGTCAGAGTTGGGGTACAACGACGCCTACAAAAATTTCATTGGCCAATGTGCAAACACCAGTTAGCTATACAGATAAGCAAACCAAATTAGCTTATACATCATATAGTCAAGATTATAATCACTGGCGTTCATTGATGATTGACCGTGATGCTCATGAATTGGATCATTCACGGGTTGTCTTTTTACAACCAAAACAAAAGCAAGATTTGCTAATTGATGGTGAGGTATCACTACAATTGCGGATTAAATCTTCAACTAATGTGGGATTAGTGAGTGCAATGCTTGTAGACTATGGGGATGCTAGTCGGTTGACAACAAAACCTGTACCACAGGGCAGTCAAATTGATCGTGGCATCAATTGGCAGCCAACCCCCTTAGTTGAGTTCCAACAAGCCAAAACAACGCCCAATAAAATGATTACGATTGGGCATATCAATATGCAAAATCGAGAAAATGCTTGGCGAGTCAATGATTTACGTCCAGACGAATATGTTGATCTAACACTTACACTGCAGCCGACTCTGTATCAGTTAACGGCTGGTCATCAATTAGGAATTGTCATTTATGGTACTGATTTTGAAATGACCGTGCGTGGCAATCAAAAAATCACTTATACAATTGATACCAAGCATAGCCAGCTATTAGTACCAGTTGTGCCTAGTGAATAATTAACATTGTGGGAAATGAGAGAGTAAAAGAGGATCGTAGCGATGGGACGTAAATTAATTGGTATTGATTTAGATCGAACAACCTTGAATGATGCAGGGGAAGTTTCTGAAAGAACACGGCAAGCTATTCAAAAAATGCAACAAGCTGGGCATGTTGTTGCCATAATTACTGGTCGACCAGTGCGTTTATCAATGGATATTTATCAACAACTTGGCCTAAAGTCACCAATGATCAATTTTAATGGGGCACTTGGTGAAATTCCAAATGAACTGTGGGATTATGCTTATTCATACCAGGTTGATCGTGAGATTGCATTTGATTTAATTGAAAACGCGGCAGACATGGCAATCAAATCGGTAGTTGCGGAAAGTCGTGCAGATGTCTGGACAAACAGTCATATCGGACCAACAAACCCGAATGAAGCATTTTTCTTTCCGCAATCGACAGACACCTACCATATGTTAGACCGATTAAATTTAAAAACGAATATCAATTCAATTTTAATAGAAGCACAAAATAGTACTCATCAGGCAATGATTCAAGACTATGTGACTAATCGTTATGGCTCTGATCGGGTAACTGTTAACACTTGGGGTGCAGATTCACCAGTACTAGAAATTGTACCCGCAGGTGTTGCAAAGGATACGGGACTGCAAATCATGCAACGTGCGTTTGATATTCAAAAGGATGATGTCTATGCTTTTGGGGATGGTATGAATGATTACGAGATGATCGACTATGCCACACATGGGGTCGTTATGAAGAATGGTCAACCAGCTTTAAAAGCAATTGCAAATGATATCACATCATATACAAATGATGAAGATGGCTTAGCAAAGTACTTAGAACAAATTATTTAAAACATTTAAGAGGCGTCGATCTACCAAGTTAGATGGGGTAGGTCAACGCCTTTTTATCATTGTCAGTGATCGTAGTTATTAATCTGCCAGGACAGTTATAACTTCATTAAAAACACTTTTTGAATAGTGCAAAAACGTGTAGAATAAAATTATTATATATAGGACAAGGAGTTTATGAAATGGCGGAGTTACCGACAGATTATCAGACAAAGTACCGTCAATTAATGGACGATGATGCAGATGAATTCTTTGCCGCATTTGATCAACCAGTTGTGAAAGCTTTTCGTATTAACCCGTTAAAAGCAAATCAGCAACTGTATGATACGCCAACAAATGGTCAAGTACCATGGGGCAAGTGGGGTTATTTCGGCGTCGCAAAAGGTCATTCGGTTGATCACACGACGGGCCTGATTTATTCACAAGAGCCATCTGCACAACTGGTCGGTGAATTAGCACAACCACAGCCTGGAGAACGAGTGCTTGACTTGGCAGCTGCACCAGGTGGTAAATCAACACATCTAGCGTCTTTCATGAATCAGCAAGGTTTATTGGTGTCGAATGAGATTTTCCGTAAGCGTGCACAAATTTTAAGTGAAAACATTGAACGATTTGGTGTTCAAAATGCCTTAGTAACGAATCATTCCCCACAAGAATTATCGAAAAAATTTCCGCAGTATTTTGACCGGATTGTTTTAGATGCACCCTGTTCAGGTGAGGGGATGTTCCGTAAAGATCCAGATGCAATGCAATATTGGCATAAGGATTATCCGGCAGAAAATGCGACTCGTCAGCGCGAAATTTTAGTAGAAACGATGAAAATGCTAAAACCAGGCGGAACACTGGTATATTCAACTTGTACATTTGCTCCTGAAGAAGATGAACAGATTATTGCTTGGTTATTAGCCGAATATCCAGACTTACACTTGGTTGATGTGCCAAAACATGACGGTATGTCAGATGGTCGTCCAGCATGGGCAGATGGTAATCCAGAATTAGCTAAAACAGTACGGTTATTTCCACAATCCGTTGCTGGTGAAGGCCATTTTATGGCAAAGTTGCAGTATCAGCCAACTGACGTGGTGCCGGCTAAGGAGCCAAAATTAGCCAAAACGAATTTAACAGCTGAACAACGACAGTATTGGGAAAAATTTCAACAACAATTATTGCCAAACTATCAACCAGGTGTTTTATTAGCTTTTGGTGACCAACTTTATGCAGTACCAACTGGCACACCGGACTTAAAGGGGTTACAAGTATTGCGAGCTGGATTACATTTGGGCACATTTAAGAAAAAACGTTTTGAACCTAGCTTGGCGTTGGCGTTGGCTCTTCATTCAGACCAGTTTATACAACGTTATACATTAAATGATGAGGAATGGCGTCAGTATGTCCATGGCGACACATTCATGCTATCATCGTCTGTCGAAAATTTAACAAACGGCTGGTATTTACTAGAGTTAAATGGTAATGGTGTCGGCTTTGGTAAGTTAGTCAATCGACGAATGAAAAATTTTTATCCAAAGGGCTTGCGATTTATTGTGCATGAGAATCAAACGAATTTGGCAGATGACATATACTAAATATAAAATCTTTTGGTAAAATAGCTATATTAAAGCATGAAAGGAATTAACATGGCAAACGAGCAAATTACGCGTGAAGAAGTTGAACATGTGGCTAGCTTAGCAAAGTTAGCTTTAACAGATGCAGAAGCTGATATGTTTACAGATCATTTAGGTAAAATATTTGATATTGTGACAACATTAGCTGAGGTGGACACAGAAAATGTGAAGCCAACATATTCTGTGACTGAGATGCAGACAGTATTACGAGATGATGTTGCGGTTAACGCCCAACAATCACAATCATTGCTAAACAATGCACCAGAACACCAAGACACTTTGATTAAAGTGCCTGCAATTCTTGATGGGGGAGCTGAAGGTTAATGAATTTTTTGCATACAGACATTGAAAAGTTACATGAGCAACTTGTAAATAAAGAAATCACATCAGTTGACTTAGTGAAAGAGACGTTAGCAAATATTGCGCAAACTGATGCAAAATATGATGCATTCTTAGCAACTATGTCAGAAAAGGCATTGGCCGAAGCTGCTGCTATTGATGAAGCGGGTATTGATCCAGATAATGTCTTGTCAGGTATTCCTTATGGTATCAAAGATAACTTGATTACCAAGGATGTGCCAACAACTGCCGCATCAAAAATTTTGGAAGATTTTAAGCCGATTTATGATGCAACTGTTGTCTCACGTTTACGTGAACAAGGTGCAGTGGGCGTTGGGAAGTTAAACATGGACGAGTTTGCCATGGGATCAACGACTGAAACATCATACTATAAGCAAACAAAGAACGCTTGGGACCAAACCAAGGTACCTGGTGGTTCATCAGGTGGGTCAGCGGTCTCAGTTGCTGCTGGTCAAGTACCTTTTGCACTAGGAACAGATACTGGTGGTTCGATTCGTCAACCAGCAGCCTTCAACGGTATCGTTGGTATGAAGCCAACTTATGGTCGTGTATCTCGTTGGGGTGTGATTGCCTTTGCATCTTCACTTGATCAAGTAGGTGTGTTTACGCGTCGTGTCAAAGATAATGCGACTGTGTTAGCTGCAATGGCAGGTCACGATGACCATGATCAAACTTCTTCAGATCAAGCCGTTCCTGACTTTACAGCTCACTTGGATGGTGATATTTCTGGATTGAAGATTGCTGTGCCAACAGAATACTTTGGCGCTGGAGTTGACGATAGTATCAAAGAGACCATTCGTGCCGGCATCGATCAATTACGCGAACTCGGTGCAACGGTAGATGAAGTATCATTACCACATACAAAGTATGGGGTTGCTGCTTATTATATCTTGGCTTCTGCTGAAGCATCATCAAACTTGCAACGTTTTGATGGTATTCGTTATGGATTCCGTCCAGAAAACGTTAAAAGCTTAGAAGACTTGTATGTCCAAACGCGTACCCAAGGATTCGGTGATGAAGTGAAGCGTCGTATTATGCTTGGTACTTACTCACTTTCAGCTGGTTCATACGATTCTTTCTTTAAGAAAGCTGCACAAGTACGAACATTGATGAATGATGATTTCCAAAAGGTCTTTGCAGATTATGATTTAATCGTTGCGCCAACGACACCAAATGTTGCTTATGACTTTGGTGCTAATCAGGACGACCCTGAAGTGACTTACATGAACGATGTTTTGACGATTCCTGTCAATATGGCCGGCTTACCAGGTATGTCAGTACCAGCTGGATTTGTTGATGGCTTGCCAGTTGGTATGCAATTGATTGCAAACCGCTACCAAGAGGAAACGATTTACCGTGTTGCCTATGCATTTGAGCAAGCAACACGTCTATTTGAAAAAGTACCAGGAGGTAAGGATTAATGGCAGTGCCAAATTTTGAAACGACGATTGGACTAGAAGTCCATGTTGAGTTAAAGACTAACTCGAAGGCGATGTCACCTTCTCCTGTTCAATATGGTGCTGAGCCTAATGCGAACACCAATGTGATTGACTGGGGATATCCTGGTGTTTTGCCACAGGCAAACAAGGGTGCTTTAGAATACGGTATGATGGCATCATTAGCACTACATGCTGATATTACTCGCGATTTACACTGGGATCGTAAGAATTACTTCTATCCTGATAATCCCAAAGCCTATCAAATTACGCAACAACAACAACCAATTGGTCGCAATGGTTGGCTAGAAATTGAGTTTGAAGGTAAAAAGAAGCGGGTTGGTATTACTGAATTACACGTTGAAGAAGATGCAGGTAAGAATACCCACGGAACTGATGGTTATTCTTATGTTGATTTGAATCGTCAGGGAACCCCCCTAATTGAAATCGTTGGTGCACCTGACATTGCTTCTCCGGATGAAGCTTATGCTTATCTAGAAGCATTGCGCCAAGCGATTCAATTTACTGGTATTTCTGATGTGAAGATGCAAGAAGGATCAATGCGTGTTGACGCGAATATTTCAATTCGCCCAGTTGGTTCAAGTGAGTATGGGACAAAGGTTGAGTTGAAGAATTTGAACTCATTTAATTATGTCCGTAAGGCACTTGCATTTGAAGAAAATCGCCATGCAAAGATTTATATGTCTGGTGGTACCATCAAACAACAGACTCGTCGTTTTGATGAAGCAACGGGTGAAACTGTATTGATGCGTGTTAAGGAAACAGCAGATGATTACCGTTACTTCCCAGAGCCTGATTTGACACCAGTGCATATTACTGACGAATGGGTCAATGAAGTGAAGGCAAAGTTGCCAGAAACAGCTAGTGTCCGTAAAGCACGTTATGTTGATGAGCTTGGTTTGGAAGTCTATGATTCAGAAGTGTTGACTCAGACGCTAGCAATGGCAAACTTCTTTGATGAGACGGTTAGTTTTGGTGCTGATCCAAAGCGTACGGCTAACTACTTGATGGGAGATGTTAATGCCTTCTTGAATGAGCAACAAGCTGATTTGGAGGATACACCATTAACACCAGCTCACTTAGCAGATATGATCAAGTTGATCGATGATGGCACAATTTCAACAAAGATGGCCAAAAAAGTCTTTAAGGCAATCACTAAGGGTGACGATCCTGTTGCATTCGTCGAGAAGAACGGCTTGAAGCAACTATCTGATCCAGCAGTATTGACACCATTGATTGACGAAATTTTGGATAAGAATGAACAATCAATTATTGATTTCCACAATGGAAAAGATCGTGCGGTTGGTTTCTTGGTTGGTCAAATTATGAAGCAAACAAAGGGTAGTGCTAACCCAGCAGTCGTTAACAAGTTATTGTTAGCTGGTTTGCAAGCACGTAAGCCTGAATAAAATATCAAAGCGAGACAAAAGTCGTTTTAAAGCTGGTGTGTAACGTGATTTGCGCCATTTTTGGCCGAAGCAGAGCGCAGGACAGGAATGGGGTCAATTGCGTTACATTGAAGCTTCAGACTTTTGGAACGCGTTTAAAAAAAGAGTGGGAGCAAAAACGTTTTGAAGCTGGTGTGTAACGTTGTTTGTGCTATTTTTGGCCGGAGCAACGCGCAGGACAGGAATAGGGCAAATTGCGTTACATTGAGGCTTCAGTTTTTGCGAACACGTTTAAAAAGAGCGAGACAAAACGGCTCACTATCGACATCAGAATTAGGTAATCTGTTCTGATGTCATACATATATTAAAAATTAGGAGCAAGACGGAATGAAAAGAGCACGAATTATCTATAATCCAACTTCTGGTCGTGAAGCCATTCGACGTGATTTAGTCGATATTTTGGATGTGTATGAGGAAGCTGGTTATGAAACGAGCGCCTTTGCGACAACTCCTGAGCCAAATTCTGCCATGACTGAAGCGAAAAGAGCTGCGGAAGCGGGCTTTGAATTGCTAGTTGCCGCTGGTGGCGATGGCACAATCAATGAGGTTGTCAATGGTATCGCACCATTAGATAAACGGCCAATGTTAGCCATTATTCCTGCTGGTACAACCAATGATTACGCACGTGCATTGAGCATTCCGCGTGAAGACCCATTGGCAGCAGCGAAGGTTATTCTAAAAGGAAAAGCAGCCAAGATGGATATTGGGCAAGCCAATGATTCATACTTTATCAACATCGCAGCTGGTGGTTCTTTATCAGAACTCACTTATTCTGTGCCATCTAAATTAAAGTCAATGTATGGCTACTTGGCATATGTGGTGAAAGGTGCTGAAATGTTGACTAGCATCAAGCCGATGGATATCCATGTCAAATATGATGACGGTGAATTTAACGGTAAGTCAGCAATGTTCTTTTTGGCATTGACGAATTCTGTGGGTGGTTTTGAACAAATTGTGCCAGATGCAAAATTAGATGATGGTAAATTTACTTTGCTTATTGTGAAAACAACCAAGTTCGCTGAGATTTTGAACTTGATTACGGAAGTGCTAATGGGTAAGCATATTAATAATCCAAATTTGATTTATGTAAAATCTGAAAAAGTTGAGGTGTCATCAACTAAAAATGATAAGATTATGATTAATTTGGATGGGGAATATGGTGGCGATGCACCAGTGACATTCACTAACCACAAGCAACATATTAAAATCGTTGCCAATGTTGATGATATTTCACCAGATACGTTAGTTGCAGCACCAATTAAGTTACTTGAAAAATAATTTTATAGAGAGTGTGACAATCGGCTTCAGTCTTTTGGAACACGTTTAAGGGGCAATAATCTACCGCAGTCAAATAGGTAGATTATTGCCCCTTTCAGTCTACAATGGCTAGTTTTGTCCCAGATTTTTTTATCATATGAATGATTCGTAAATAATTATCCAGAATGTTCCGCCGAGCAAGAATGATATATGATAAAATAAAAATTTAGAGAGTCGTTTGATGAACAAAAAGATGAAGGACTGGTTTGCGTATGGGCACCGTTGAAACGTATCGACAACTTGAAGCAAGTTTGGGTGATGATTGGCAATTATCACCAAGTAAACATAGTCGTGTAGGCATGTTAAAAGAAATTTTGAATTGGATTGGTCATCCTGAGCGACGATTATCAGTCATCCATATTGTTGGTTCAAATGGTAAAGGATCGACTGGCGTGATGTTGAGTAAAATTTTGACAACGGCAGGTTATCGGGTCGGTCACTTTTCAACCCCAGCAATTTTGTCAGATCGTGAAGTTGTCACGATTAATGGACAAATGATTAGCGAAGCAGACGTGATGTTTCACTATAAAAGAATTATGATTGAAATCAAAAATCATGGTGGTGATGAAAAAACACTCACCAAATTCGAGCTGTGGACCTTGATTGCCCTTTGTCATTTTGCAAAACAAGAAGTTCAGTTTGCGATTATTGAAGCAGGTTTGGGTGGTACTGGCGATGCGACAAATGTTGTTGAAAAGCCATTGGTTGTCGCTATCACAAAAATTTCTGATGACCATTCAACAATGCTTGGCCACGATATTATTAAAATTGCTGAGAACGTTGCTGGTGCAATTAAGCCAGGAAGTTTAGTGGTCAATTATCCGGGGCAAGATGTTACTGTTTTTAACATTCTTCGTGATAAGGCCAAAACAGTTGGCGCAGTTTGGAATCCTTACCCAAAGCCACAAATTACTTTAATCCGTTCATCGCCAAAGGGATTAGTTGTTAATGCAGACCAGCTGGAAGGGTTGAAATTGTCATTAACGGGTGCTTATCAGGCAAATAATTTAAGCACTGTTTTACAAGTCGTCACAATTTTGAAGAACAAGCGGATTGCATTGTCCGATGTGACGGTTGCGGAAGCCCTTGCTCATGTTAAAATTACGGGTCGTATGGAATATGATAGTGAAAACAATATTTTGTATGATGGTGCCCATAATCCACATGGTATCACCAGTTTGGTGGCGGCTATTCGTTCATGGCATTTACCTTTTAAGCCCATTGTTATTTTGGGACTGATTAAAGGTAAAAATCATATGGACATGCTGGATGAATTACTACCTTATGTGTCAACGGTAATTGCCGTGACACCTGATGCAAAGAATGCAATGTCAGCTGATGAACTAGCGGCAAACATTGTGATGATGAGCAATGTTGATGTTGAAATTGCTGATGACTCAACAGCCGCTATTTCTCTTGCCAGACAAGTTAGGGAGTCATCAAAAGCATTAATCGTGGTGACCGGATCATTTTATACGTTACGAGCTATCGAAAGAGAGGAGAAAATTTAACATGATGACACGTTTTGTTATTGCCTCAAACAATACGCATAAGACCGATGAGATGGTTCGTTATTTAGCAGTACTAGGGCTAAAAGGTCTCAATTATCGTCATTTAATTGATGAAATCACATTTCCACCAGAAACAACAGATGATATGGCTACCAACGCATTGGTCAAGGCACAAACCATTCATAATTTGTTACCTAATGAATATATTTTAGCTGATGATTCTGCATTATTTATTCCAGCAATTCCAGATCATTTTGGTGTCACAACCATGCGTGAATTTAAGGCACATCATTTGAGCGGGGATGATGAAATTAACCAATATGTCCTCCAACAATTACCAGCTGCAGCACCTCGTGATGCCTACCTGTTAGCACATTTTGTGGTTGTCACACCACAAAATGTTGTTTATACGTCTGAAGGTAAGGGTGGTGTTGTGTTAGCAGACACACCACGCGGTAATCGGAATGGGCTGGATGAGTTGTTAGAAACTGAGAATGGGTTGACTTTGGCCGAAATCGATATGCCGGAGCGTGTGCATTACGCACATCGTGGTCGGGCAGCAATTAAAATGAAAAGCCAACTACAACAAGCTGGCGAATTAGCATAATCAATGAAGAATCAGAAAAGAGGATTAAGTTTAATGACACTCACTGCAGATAACATTACAACGTTATTGGCTGATCAAGATTTATTAATATCAGCACCAGATTTCGATGGTGAGATACAACATTTAGCTTATAATTCCAATGATGTTGTGCCAGGTACCTTACTCTTTATTAAGGGAAATTTTAAAGCAGAGTATTTAACCGATGCCATTGAAAAAGGGGTCACTGCAATCATTGCACCAGCAAGTTTTAAACATGCAACCAAGCTACCTACTTGGGTCGCTGATGATGTGCCTGCAGCAATGAGTATTATTGCAATGGCTTTTTATCAATATCCCCAAAATAATTTGGCACTAATTGGTATCACTGGTACAAAGGGAAAAACATCGACCGCATATATGGCATATGAAATTCTACGTGCG
Organism: Weissella paramesenteroides; assembly: GCF_051903945.1. Lineage (GTDB taxonomy): Bacteria > Bacillota > Bacilli > Lactobacillales > Lactobacillaceae > Weissella > Weissella paramesenteroides_A. Next base: position 652,745 of record NZ_CP192268.1, read on the forward strand.
TATACCCATGACAAAGTTGCCTTGTCATCAACATTACAAGTGATTACTGGTAGTGAACCACAATATCATTACCGGGCCCATTTAACGACACCTGAATCAGTGGATCTTTTTCGTTGGATGCGAGAGGCAGTCGATAATGGGATGACCCATATGGTGATGGAGGTATCATCACAAGCCTTTAAAATGCGCCGTGTTTATGGTCTTCACTTCAATGTTGGTATCTTCTTAAATATCAGTCCAGATCACATTGGTGAAAATGAACACCCAACCTTTGAAGACTATTTACAACATAAAATGATGCTGTTTGATCATTCAGAACAAATTGTGTTGAATGTTGATTCTGATCATTTTGGTGAGTTGATTGCCCATGCTGAACTAATGGTTCATCGTGATGGTATTTGGTTGTATGGTCAAGAAGATGTTGATTCACCAAAGGCAGATGTCTATTTTGAAGCGACCGATGCTAATTTGCATGGTAGTGTCTTTAAGGTACCAGAGGTTGGTCAACAAGCTGAACATTTGCATATTAAGGGTGAATACACATTAGATATGCCAGGTGATTTCAATCAAAGTAACGCCTTAGCGGCAATGATTGCAACCCGTCTGGTTGGTGCGGATGCACCAGCTATGGCTGAGGGACTTGAAACAGTTAAAGTACCAGGACGGATGCAGGTTCTAAATACGCAAAAGCACGGTACGATATATGTTGACTATGCACATAATTATGCTTCGATTGCGGCCTTATTACAGTTTGTCCGCCAAAATGAATCAGTCAATCAATTAGCCATTGTTGTTGGTGCACCTGGTAATAAAGGTGTGTCACGTCGACCAGGTATTGGAAAAGCTGTTAGTGAAGGAGCAGATGTTGTTTATCTAACAAGTGATGATCCACAATATGAAGATCCAGCTAAAATTGCTGATGAAATCCAAGCAGCGATTACTAATCCAAAGGTGACAATTTATCGCGAACTTGATCGAACCAAAGCGATTATTGCTGCTATCCTGGCAGCAGGACCGGACGATGTTGTGGTGCTAGCAGCTAAAGGATTGGATGAATATCAAAAGATAGATGGTGTTGATACACCATATGAAAATGATTGGGCAGTGGCCAATCGCATTGTTTCCGAACTAGAGCGCTAGTTTTTAGGCTAGAAATTTGTTATAATTTATAGAATTGTCGTTATTACGGCTAACTAATAATAAATTAAAAAACCTCAGTTATAAAAGTAAAGGGGAAACCATCATGGCTAAAGAACCAGTAGAAAATACATCTGAATTCGACGTCGGCGATTTTGTTGCCGGTAAGAAGTTTGCCAATTTTGAGCACGACTTTAAGGGTATCGTCGAAAAAATTTATGAGCATTCATTATTAGTGGTTATTACTGAAAATAATCCTGAAGATGATGCAACTGTGAATGAATACAATCATCGGGCAGTATTACGTATGTCAGAAACTAAGATTTTAGTTAAGACGGACAATCCTGCACCACGTCCTTCAGCGGAGGATGATGCCGAAGATGATAACGCTAAAGGAGACAACGCTTAATGGACTACAAGAATCAAATTGCAGAAACAATTGCTGCAGTCGTCCCTGAATTGGATAATGCAACGATTCTTTCAAAAATTGAGGTGCCCAAGGATGCTAGCATGGGTGACTACGCTTTTCCAACATTTTTATTAGCTAAAGCACGTCGTATGGCACCACAACAAATTGCAACAAATATCGTTTCAGAAATTGCTACCGATGGCTTTAAAGAAGTTAAAGCCGTAGGACCCTATGTCAATTTCTTTTTGGATCAAGCACAATTTGGCGCTGATACATTAGCAGAAGTCCTACGTCAGACAGATTATGGACATAATACTGATGGTGAAGCGGGTCATATTACGATTGATATGTCATCACCTAACATTGCTAAGCCAATGTCAATGGGACACTTACGTTCAACAGTTATTGGAAATTCATTAGCTGAAATCGCGAAAGCAAATGGTTATCAACCAATTAAGATTAATCATTTGGGTGACTGGGGAACGCAATTTGGTAAGTTGATGTCAGCTTACAAGCGTTGGGGATCAGAAGAAGAAGTTAAAGCTGATCCTATCAATACGTTAGTGAAATATTATGTTCGTTTCCATAAAGAAGCTGAAACGCAACCTGAATTGAATGACGAAGGTCGTGCCTGGTTTAAAAAGCTGGAAGATGGCGATGAGGAAGCTCATGAACTATGGTCATGGTTCCGTGAAGAATCACTAAAAGAATTCATGGAATTATACAATGACTTAGATATTGACTTTGATTCATTTAATGGTGAAGCCTTCTATAATGACAAGATGGACGCTGTTATTGATACGCTTAAAGAGAAGCACTTACTTGTTGAATCACAAGGTGCACAAGTTGTTGATTTGGAAGATGAAGGCTTGAACGTCGCCATGATTCAACGTACAGATGGGGCAACATTGTACATGACGCGTGACTTAGCAGCTGCTATTTTCCGTAAGAATAACTACAATTTCGTTAAGTCATTGTATGTTGTTGGTGGCGAACAACGTGAGCACTTTATGCAAATGAAGGCTGTCTTGAAAAAGATGGGCTACGAATGGTCAGATGACATTGAGCATATTCCATTTGGTATGATCACAGTTGATGGTAAGAAACTATCAACCCGTTCAGGTCGGATTATTTTGTTGAAGGATGTTTTGGCTGATTCTGTTAAGTTAGCAACTGCTCAAATTGATGAGAAGAATCCAAATCTAGCTAACAAAGAAGTTGTTGCCCATGAAGTTGGAACTGGTGCGGTAGTCTTCCATGACTTGATGAATGAGCGTCTTGGAAACTTCGATTTCAAATTGGAAGAAGTTGTGCGTTTTGAAGGTGATACTGGTCCATACGTACAATATACGAACGCACGTGCACAATCAATTTTGCGCAAGGCTGGTAAGCCAGAACTAGACTTAAATAATTTGTCAATTGATGACGAACAAGTTTGGGAAACTGAAAAGTTAGTGGCAAGCTTTAATGATATCGTGCGCCGCGCATGGCGTGATCGTGAACCATCAGTCATTGCTAAATACTCATTGAATTTGGCGCGTGCCTTCAATAAGTACTATGCAAACTCAAAGATTTTAGTTGAAGATGATCAACTAAATGCTCGTCTAGCACTAGTGACTGCTGTTTCATATGTGTTGACAGAATCACTACGTTTGCTAGGGGTAAAAGCTCCTAAGGAAATGTAGTTAAAATTTAAAAGATTTTAGCAAAAGAGGAGGTTGGAACATTTTTGTTCCAACCCTTTTTATATTAAAAATGTATTAGTTATCAGCCCGTAAGTTTGATAGCATAAACGCGTTCCAAAAGTCTGAAGCCTCAATGTAACGTAATTTACGCCATGGGTGTCCTTCGTTTTGCTACGGCCAAAAATGACGAAAATCACGTTACACACCGGCTTCAAAACGACTTTTGTCTCGCTCTCTTTGTGCTAAAAATAAGCTAAAGTTAAGTGAAATAGCCGATTATGATAAAATAGTATAAGTGACGGCGATAGATTACCAGTCATAATGACTAAGTAAAAAAGAGGAATGAAACATGGCTTTGAAAAAGCAAGAACGGCAAGCAATGATTCTTGAAATATTGGCACATAATGTGATTGATTCTCAAGAAGAGATTCTGCATCGTTTACAACATGCAGGGATTGCGGTCACACAAGCAACGGTATCGCGTGATATCAAAGAATTGCGGATTGTGCGTCGTCCCGATGCAACTGGTCAATCAAGATATCAAGTGATGGCAGATGCAACTAATACAACTGTTAGTGATAAAAATCAAATTGAACAAGGTTTTGCAGATATGGCCGTAGAAATTACCCCAGTATCTTTTATGGTTGTGGTAAAAACAACACAGGGAAATGGTAATCGGCTAGCTGCCATGATTGATGCTGCAGAAATGCCTAACGTGATTGGCACACTAGCTGGTCATAATACAATATATGTCACAACGCCAACAGCTGATGCAGCAGTTGCTTTGGTTGAACAATTTAATAATTGGATGCAATAATATGAAAGAATTTTTTAAAGGACTAAAAGATTGGTGCCATCAAAAAATGACACCGGTGACTAACTGGTTACGAAAATTTTTTGGACCGTTAATTAGATGGCATCAACGATTTTTCCGTCCGTTCTATGCATGGATAAGAAAGACCTTTGGTCCGTTCTGGCATAGGTTTCAAATTAATCGATGGTTAATTGCGCTTTTCCTATCGATTATTCTGGTAGTGAGCGTTTTAGGAACTTTTGAGGCCAAAACGACAGATGTTTCTGATTTGAAAAAGCGTCTTCAGTCAACTACTGAAATTTATGATGTTTCTGGTAATAAAGCCGGTAGTTTGTCTGGTCAAAAGGGAACGTATGTTAAATTCAGTGATATTTCACCACATGCAGTTAATGCGGTGATTGCAACTGAGGATCGTCATTTTTATCAGGAACATGGTTTTTCAATTCGTGGGATGACACGTGGTGTTTTGACAACTATTTGGTATCGTTTACGTGGTAGTAGCGTGTCTGTTGGTGGGTCAACCTTGACGCAACAATTAGTGAAAAATGCCTTTTTGAGTCAAGATCAAACCGTTACTCGTAAGGCACGTGAACTATTTTTGTCAATTCAAGTTGAAAAAGAATACTCTAAACATGATATTTTGGCCATGTATTTAAATAATGCTTATTTTGGTCATGGTGTTTGGGGAATTCAGGATGCCGCTGAGAAATATTTTGGTGTCAGTGCGGCCAACTTATCAGTTTCACAAAGTGCTATGTTAATTGGTATGTTACAATCACCAAATGGTTATGATCCACTAACCTATAAAGATGCCGCTAAGCAACGTCGTGACCAAGTGCTACAAAATATGGTGGCAACAAAGTATTTGACACAAGCACAAGCCGATTACAATGCAAAACTTGCCTTAGGGGCAACGAACCATGAAGTTGATAATTCAAATTACAATTATCCGTATTATTTTGATTCAGTCATTAATGAGGCTATGAGTAAATATGGCTTGAAAGAGCAAGATATTTTGGATGATGGGTATAAGATTTATACAACTTTGAATCAAAAGGATCAAACTAATTTACAAAATGATTATGCTGATGCGACCTTGAATCCAATCGGTGAAGGTTCACAAGCAGCTTCGGTAGTAATGGACGCAAAAACTGGTGGTGTACGGGCAATTATTGGTGGTCGTGGAGATCATGTATTTAGAGGCTTTAATCGTGCAACACAGTCATATCGTTCACCAGGATCAACGATCAAACCGATTGTTGATTATGGGCCATCATTATCGCGTGGTTTCTCGTATGACTCTGAACTAAAGAATAGTACGATGAGTTTTGGAACGAATGGTTATTCACCATCAAACTATGGTAATTACACTAGTGAGAAAATACCAATGTACAAGGCGTTGGAAAATTCTTACAATATTCCAGCCGTTTGGTTACTTGATCAAATGGGTGTGAATGCAGGTTATAATGCTGCGGTTAAGGCAGGTTTGCCATTAACAAAATCTGATAAGAATTTAGCACTTGCTATTGGTGGTCTGAAAAAGGGTGTGACACCGTTACAATTGACGCAAGCTTACACAAGCTTTGCAAATGGTGGAGAGATGAGTAGTAGTCATTTCATTACAAAAATTGTTGATGCTTCAGGTAAGACAATTGCCCAAGCCAAAGAAAAGCATACGCGACTATGGTCGAAGCGTGTTGCTAATGAAATGACCTCAATGATGCTTGGCGTATACACTCATGGAACCGGGGTTGCAGCTGATCCAACCGGCTATGATGTTGCCGGTAAGACCGGAACGACTGAAGTTTCGGGAACTAACTCAACCAGTGACAACGCGACTGATTCATGGGCCATTGCCTATACACCAGACGTCGTTGTGACAACATGGACTGGTTATGATGAAACGGATGCGAGTCATACGATTTCAGCTTATTTGTCACAGACGGCTGGACCATTGATGAAGACAACACTTGAACAAGTACTGCCGAATACGGCACAGACGAAATTTAGTGTGAAAAGTGTCCGTGCAAAGTTGTCGGCTACTGAGGATGCTGCTTCAAATAAGAAAAATGGTATTGCCAATAATATTTCTGGTATTGGTGATGATATTAAAAATGGTGCTTCCAGTGCTTGGAGTAATGTCAAAGATGGTGCGAAAAAAGCTTGGTCCGGAATTCAATCATTATTACCACAATGATAATAAAATATGAGATAATGGAATAATTAAAAGGGATGGGGAATATATATTTATGATTAATATTTACGATAATGTTAATGCAGTTGCTGAAAATTTACGTGAAACAGCACAATACAAGACCTTGCGTGATGCCATTGCGGCTGTTGAGGGTGAGCCAGAAGCAAAAGCTATCTTTGCTCGTTTCCAACAAGCACAAACGCAAATCAACCAAGCAGTTCAATCTGGTAATGAACCAGCAGAAGATCAAATCAAAGCTTGGCAAGAAGTTGCCAATGAGATGGAAAAGTATGATTCTCTAAAGAAGATGCTTGAAGCTGAAAAAGGTTTGAACCAATTGTTGATGGAAATCAATGACATTATTACAAAGCCAATTGCGGAGTTGTACGGTCAAAACTAAGTGAGAGAGCGAGACAAAAGTTGTTTTGAAGCTGGTATGTAACGTTATTTTCGTCATTTTTGGCCGTAGCAAAGCGAAGGACAAGAATGTCGTAAATTTCGTTACATTAAGGCTTCAGACTTTTGGAACGCGTTTATGCTATAAAAATTATAAGCTTATAATCAAGATAATTTTAGTAGGTATCAATCTACCAAATTCAAAAAAGAGTGTCGCAACGCGCCACTCTTTTTTTTATAGACAATCTCCAATATAATGAAATTGATAGAGCGAGACAAAAGTCGTTTTGGAACGCGTTTATAAAACAAAAAAGGGGTTAGAAAAATGAAGTTTATTCATGCTGGTGATTTGCATCTTGGCAATCCATTTGGTGGTCTATCAATGACACCAGATTGGTTAACCGATCAGTTACAAGCTGCAACTGAAACGGCAGTCCATCGATTAGTGGATGATGCCATCACTGCGGCGGTAGATTTCGTTGTATTGGCTGGCGATTTGTTCGATACAACTACTCCTGATGCACGTGCACAATTAGATTTAGTCAGGGAGCTAGAGCGATTAGCAACGGAAAATATTCCGGTCTATGTGGGCTTTGGTAACCATGACTACGTTCTTGATTGGCAACGGGTACCCACATTTCCTAAAAATGTCACATTATTCCCAAAAGACGTGACAACATACCACATGCAGACAAAAAATCATGAGTCTGTAGCCATTTCAGGCTTTTCATATACACAGCGGCATATAACAACAGATCAGGTTGCTGAATTTCCTATTAAATCAACTCAAGATGATTGGCATATTGGGATTTATCATGGATCTATGGGCGAGGTTGGTTCAGGAAACTATGCGCCATTTAATTTGCAAGCGATGCAACAGAAACATTATGATTATTGGGCGCTTGGTCATATTCATGTACGTGAAACCTTACAAAAAAAGCCATTCATCGGGTATTCTGGTAGTATTCAAGGACTGGATAAAACAGAAACTGGTGCTAAGGGATATTACATGGTGGAAAGTGAGGGAAATGAATTAGTGCCGACATTTACTCCGGTTGCACCAATAACCTGGGTAACAGCCGAGGTACGTACTGAACGTGACCTGAGCACAGTTGTGCAATATGTCCGAGGACAGTTTGCGATGAAGGATGAATTTGAATTAATTTCATTAAATCTGATAACTGAGGATCCTAATGTATTGTCAGCAATTGTGAACCAACAACTATTAGCACAGTTTGTTGCTGCAGCACAAACCACCGATATGTTTTTTATTTATGAAATCCATGCACAAACACAAGAGCAGCACCTACCATTACCAGCAGTTGATGAACGCTATTGGTCGGAAACCATTGGCGATGTGTTCACCCGTGAACAATTGCAGAAGATGGGATTAAAACAAGTTACGGATGTCGATGTGCTCGATCATTTTTTAAATGCGCAGACATTACAAGCTTTACAGGAAGCTGTTAAAACACAATTACACTTGTCACAGATAGGGGATGAATATCATGTGGATTAAAAAAGTGCATATTGTTGGATTTGGTCAGTTTAATCAGCAAACATTTGATTTCGTTCAAGGGTTACAAGTGGTTCAAGGACTAAACGAAGCCGGAAAAACGACGTTACATCAATTTTTATTTGATATGATATTTGGTTTTCCACAAGCTAAAGGACGTAAAATCAACACCTATGAACCCCTAGACAAGGGACCATATGGTGGTAGTATGCAGTTTGAAGTTGATCACCAGCTTTATGAACTCGAGCGTCTGGGAAGGACGCAGACAGTGACGACATTAACTGCTGTAGGCAGTGGTCAACAATTTGCTGATCCAGAAGCCATGCTAACAAAGCTATTGGGACCAGTTGATCGTGAATTATATTTAGCAATTTTTAGTTTTGATCAAGAAGCTTTAATGAATATCTTTTCATTGAAACCGGATGACTTTGCAGCCTACTTACGCACACTTGCTACGCCAGGTGCACAGAACTGGCTAGAAGTTGCGAATCGTTGGGATAAAACAGCAACTGCGAAATTTGGTAGCACAAAAACGGCCCATCGTGAACTAAATCAAGCGTTGGCGAATTTACAAATGCAACGTCAACAGTTACAAAATAATTTGCGTCAACAACCATCATTGGATAAATTACAAGCTGAGGCACAACATTTGACCCAGCGTGTGGCGAGTTTAGAGCAACGACAAGCCCAATTACAAGGTCAAATGAATCATCAACAAGCCCAGGTGCATTTGTTACCGGTATATCGACGTTGGCAACAAATTAAACAGCAAGTGAAAGCAACTGGTAAACCATTAGATTTAACGGCAGCCGACAAAGCTGATCGTGTACGTCAACAGTTGACGGCCTTAGATGACGTCATGGTTACGACTGCAGTAACGAAACAACAGGTTGAATCGGCAACGGTTGCACTAAGGCAATTAGAGAAGTTAGAAAATCAACAAAAAAATTTAGCTGAACAACAAGTCAAAGCGGTTCAAGCGCAAACAGCATTACTAGAAAAATATCATTGGACACAAGTACCACCGTTATTAACTGATCAGCAAAAAAGTCAGTTGGGTGGCCAAAAGGAAACGGGACAACAATCAACTAAGAATAGCTGGTTAATTATCGCGATAATCATTAGTAGTTTGATCATCATTGGTGCATTGTTGATTAGTCATGTTGCAATAGGTATTCTATTAGCGCTAATTAGTCTGTTGCTTGGTTGGTGGGGCAGTCGTCAGCAGAAAACAAATGTGGTAGCTAACACTCAACAAGATTTGCCTGCTGCCTACCAGCAAATGGCGACAGCTGATATTTTTGCCGCACAAACAGATATCCAACGGATTAACGACATGATGTTGTCAAATAATCAAATTATTCATGACCAACAAGCCATGATGTCAGAACTTGTGAAGATGCGAGCGGCTTTAAATTGGCTGGGTGAGGGATTGACGGTTGATGAATACCGTAAACGACTAGCAGATATTCATATCAAGCAAGAAACCATGGGACAACAGCAGTTACAACGGGCTAATCTACAACAAACGTTACAAGAATTGTATCAAAAACTCGGGGTGAAGGATGTAGCCATGCTACAACAGCGCCGTGATGCCCAACGTCATATTAATGACTTACAACGTGAGGCGAATATGCTTGAAGAACAGCTAAAAGGGGCTGACCTACATGAACTCGCCGCACAAGCCGCAATTGCAACGGACGATAAGCCAGCAATGACAGATCAACAAACCATTTTGCAACGCATTCAGGATGAAAAAAATCAATTGAATCAAAAACTAGCTGAAATCAATGTGCAGTTGCAAAACTTGCAGACTGATAATACGATTGAACATCAACAGCAAGTGGTCGCCAATCAAGTGGCTGTTGTTAATCAACAATTAACGCAATATTTTGTTGATCGGTTAGGTAGTGAATGGATTAAGCAAGCCCTAAACGCGGCAATTGCTGATCGCTTACCAAATCTTTTGGCTCAGGCAGGAACATTTTTAAGGCAGTTGACTGATAATCATTATCAAACGATTCAGCAGACGAAGACCTTGTTAAAAGTAGTTCGAAATGATGGCAAGATTTTAGGTGTGAATCAATTATCAAAGGGGACAGCAGAACAATTGTATGTGGCGCTACGTTTAGCTTTTGTTAAAAACGTCACTGCCACTTTGCAATTACCATTGTTGATTGATGATGCCTTTGTTGATTTTGATGAGCAACGTCGACAAACGATGTTGACATTATTAGCAGATTTAGCATCATCTGAGCAACAAATTTTCTACTTTACAGCCCAAAAGACACAGGGCAAACATGTCTTAACATTGACTCATCAACAATAGGAGGCTATTTTGGCAAAAGAATTAAAGGATTATCAATTAGATGAACGTGTTGAAACCTTTGCATTACTCAAAGAAGTTGATGCACGGGTGACACAGCAGGGAAAACGATACTTAGCTTTACAATTGGCTGACCGTTCAATGGACATTAAGGGGATGAAGTGGGATACGACCGATGCCGAGGTCAATGAGTTACATGCAGGAATCGTGGTCTACATCCAAGCAGTGCGTCAGGCGTATCAAGATAAACCACAACTAAAAGTTTTGTCGATTCGACCAAGTAAAATTGGTGAACCACAAGATCCAGCAGATTTTGTGGCGGCAGCACCAATGAAAAAACAAGATATGGCTGAAGAAGTTTCAGCAATTATTTTTCAGATAACAAATGCTAACTGGCAACGAATTGTTCGTCATATTCTTGGTAAATATCGTGAGCAATTTCTACAATTTCCCGCTGCGAAAAGTAATCATCATGCGTTTGCTGGTGGGTTAGCCTTTCATACGTTGTCCATTGTTCATTTGGCACAAGCTGTGGTCAAGCAATATGATAATTTAGATGCTAGTCTGTTATATGCTGGCGCATTATTGCATGATATTGGCAAAGTGATTGAATTGTCAGGACCGGTCGCAACACAATATACAACTGCCGGTAATTTAATTGGTCATATTATATTAGTTGATGAAGAAATTGTTTTAGCAGCCACAGAATTACAGATCGATCTGAAAAGTGAAGATATGATTATCTTGCGGCACACAGTTTTGGCACATCATGGTTTACTAGAATATGGTTCGCCGGTACGTCCGATGATTAAAGAAGCCAATGTGTTGCATCAACTTGATGAATTGGATGCTGGTATGCAGAGTTTTGATAATGCTTTAGCTGAGACTAATCCAGGTGAATTTTCGCCTCGTCAATGGGCATTAGATAATCGGAGTGTTTATCGACCAGCCGGTGGTCATCCCGGAAATGAAACAAGATAGAAAAAAGTTTTCGTGACTTTGTTTGCAAAATGTAAGTTTTTTACATAAAATTAAAGTAAGCGTTGAACAAAATATTGGATTTGAGAGGTTTTATTAATGGATTACCTAATTGGAGTTGACTTGGGAACAACGTCAACAAAAGTTGTCTTGTTTGATACAATAGGACATGTGATTGCAAGTGCAAATAAGGGTTACAAACTATATCGTGATGCACCAGATATGGCTGAAGAAGACCTAGATGAGATTTGGGAAGCTTTCACTGATGCGATGGCACAAGTGACACGTTCAGCAAAAGAAGGCAAAATCTTAGGTGTTTCATTTAGTTCAGCAATGCATTCATTAATTGCATTTGATGCTGACTGGCAGCCTTTGACACGCGTGATTACTTGGGCTGATGCACGAGCTGTGAAGTATACAGAAGAATTAAAGTCAAATGGTATTGGTCAAGAAATTTACAGTAAGACAGGAACACCAATTCACCCAATGGCACCTTTGTCAAAGTTGCTTTGGTTGAAAAACGAGCATGCTGGTATCTATAATAATGCTGTTCACTATCTTGGTATTAAGGAGTTCTTGTTTAATCGTTTATTTGGTGCCAATAAGATGGATTACTCAATTGCTTCGGGAACGGGTCTATTTAATATCTTTAATTTGGACTGGGATGAACAAGCATTGTCAGTAACTGGCATCACTAAGGAACAATTACCAGAACCTGTTGATCCATATACGATTGAAAAAGGCATGAATCCACAATATGCAGCAGAAATGGGCTTGGATGTTGATACACCATTTATCTATGGAGCTGGTGATGGCCCATTATCAAACCTAGGGGTTAATGCGATTCAACCGGGTGTCGCAGCGGTCACAATCGGTACATCAGGGGCTATTCGAGTGGTAACGGATGCACCGAAGATTGATCCAAAGGGTCGTACATTTACGTATGCCTTGGATAAGGATCACTGGGTCGTTGGTGGACCAGTTAATAACGGTGGTGATGTTTTCCGTTGGGCTCGTGATAACATGTTCGATTCAGAAAAGTCGACAGCTGAATTATTAGGAATTGATTCATATGACTTGTTAACTGAAATTGCATCAAAGATTCCAGCAGGTGCTGATGGTTTGCTATTCCATCCATATTTGGGTGGCGAACGCGCACCAATTTGGGATGCTAATGCACGTGGTTCATTCTTCGGTTTGACACACAACCATACGCGTGCACATATGGTTCGTGCTGTCTTAGAAGGGATTATCTTTAACATCTATATGGTTTCATTGGCACTTGAAGAAGTTGTTGGTGACCTATCAGCCATTCAAGCAACGGGTGGTTTCGCTCGTTCACCATTGTGGCGTCAAATGGCTGCTGATATTTTCGAGCAACCAGTTACTGTACCAACTGCATTTGAATCAGGTGCATTGGCAGCAACAGTGATGGCACAAAAGGCATTAGGATTAATTGATAATTTGGAAGTCATTGGTGACATGATTGGGGAAGCAAATACTTACCAACCAAATCCTGAAAACTACGATGCATATCGTGAATTGACACCAATTTTCATTCGACTATCACGTCAATTGCAAACAGAATATAAAGCAATTGCGGATTATCAACGAACACATATTGAGAAGTAAATATTAGACTTTAGACGAAAAGATCAGAACCTAAAAAAGGATCTGATCTTTTTTGTCTCATTCTCCATAAGTCGTTTGCAATCTAAATTCTTAATATGGTAGGCTTAAACCCATAAAAGGAAGGGATGGATATTTCTATAAAATGGGACAACAATTACCTGAGAAGATTAAAACAGTGTGGCGGTTGCAAGCAACGATTAATTTATTAATTGCGGTCGGTATCGTAATAGGCGTCATCGTATGTCATTATTTTTTCGCATGGCCAGTGTGGTTGATATGGGTGGTAGCCGCTATTGGTGTGATTTTTTCGAGCGTAGAATTTAGCTTGATTCCATACCGTTATCAATTTTGGCGGTATCAGATTTCGGTACATGATGTTGAAATTACGACTGGTTTTTTCGTTCGTCAAACAACAGCGGTGCCAATTTTACGAATTCAAGATGTCACCTTGTCGGCTGGTCCATTGCTACAACTGAACAAATTGCAATCCGTTAAGATTCATACGGCAGCAGCTGTCCATGAAATTGGCGGGGTCGACCTGGCAACAGCAACTAAATTAAAAAATCAAATTATGGATCTAGCAAAGGAAGAGGATGTTTATGACAGCTAAAACAAAGCATCTTCATCCATTAGCATTAGTTATTTTTTTGGTTGAAGAAGTGAAGACTTGGTGGGTTTTACTGCTGTTAGGTGTGGCTAATCAATTATGGTGGTGGTTGTTAGCTGCGCTTTGTGTGGGTGTTTTTTTAATAGTTAGTCGTTATGCTACGCTAACTTATACTATTTCAGCCGATGAAATTATGATTAAGCAAGGTTTATTTAACAAACAACAACTTCACTTAACTTATCCAAAAATTCAAACATTTCAGACAAAACAGTGGTTTTTTATGAAACCTTTCCAGCTGGTTAGTTTAAAAATTGAAACATCTGCACACGTTGATAACCAAGCAGATGCTAGTCTGCCGATTATTTCTTTAAAAGAAGTGCACGAACTAGAACAATTAAAACAGAATGCTCATTCAGAAATAAACGATCAACCAATGTCATCGACGAATGCTGTGCATCGTGATGATGAAGTGAAACAACAGTATCAAATTAAGTGGCGCGATTTAAATCTATATGCGGTGACTTCATTTAGTATAGTGCCAATTTTATTGGGAATAAGTGTTGTTTATAATCGTCTAGATGATATTCTACCAAAACATTATCTCACCCAATTGGTTAGTCGGTTTAGTCAGCAGACAGAAGCCGTGATTATTTTTGACATTGTGTTTGTCATATTGCTAGCGGTTGTCATTTCTTATTTGTTGATTATTCAACGATACTATCATTTTAAAATTGTGCAACATGGTACACAGTTAACAACAACTAAGGGCTTTTTTCAAACTAGTCGGGTGACGGTTCGCCTAAATCGCATACAAAGTGTTGTCTATATCCAATCGTGGTTGCGACAATTATTACATTTAACAACAGTTCAGGCATTGGTTGCTGCAAATGCTTCTGATGATGAACAAAGTGGTGGTGTGGTGATTATGCCCGTCGTACAGTCAAAAGATGTGCAACAGCAGATGCACGCTTTTATTGATTGGTTACCAATAAAAGATGCGACAGCCAAATCATGGTGGCGGGCTAATGCACGTGGTCGATGGGCCCTGATTCGTAACCGGTTATTACTTGCGGTACTAATATGTGTGCCAAGTTGTATTTTTCTCCGTCCGTTTGGCTTGTTGTCTCTGATTTTATTGCCAGTAACGTGGGCCTTAGGGGCATATACGGGCAAAAAAACGGGAGTCGGTATCACTGAACATCAAATTTTGGTGGCGCAAGTTGGTCGTTTGTTTGGTAAAAAACGCTATTATATGCCTAAGAAAAATGTCCAATCAATGCAATTGTCCCAAAGTATTTTGATGCGGCAGAC
Source organism: Weissella paramesenteroides (assembly GCF_051903945.1). Lineage (GTDB taxonomy): Bacteria > Bacillota > Bacilli > Lactobacillales > Lactobacillaceae > Weissella > Weissella paramesenteroides_A. Next base: position 667,750 of record NZ_CP192268.1, read on the forward strand.
AGGGCTTGTCCATTTGGTGATTCGTCTGCGAAGTGGTAATACCGAGTTGACAATTAAAATTCGTTACTTGCCAGAAAAAGACGCCAAAGCAGTTTATGCTTGGTATCATCAGGCTTACTTGCAATGAGAGGTTATGCAATGATTTTTAGTTCATTTTATGTTATAAAGTACGTAGAAGTATCTCGATAATCTAACAAAATAGAACAGGAGAGATTGATATGGTATGGGGAATTATTATTGGTGTCGTAATCGTTATTATTGTTGTTTGGTTAATTGCCATTTACAATCAACTAGTTAGGCTCCGTGAGAATGTACGTAACGCCATGGGGCAAATTGCCGCACAAATTGAAAGCCGTTGGGATGCGCTAACTAATTTGATGCAAGCAACCGAAAAATATCAAACATATGAAAGTCAAACGTTTGAGAAGATTGTTAATGCTCGTCAAAATGTTTCGGAACGATCTGATGTTGCTGATGTTAATGCGGATGAACAACAATTCAATCGGGTATTGGGTGTTGTCAATGCCTTAGCTGAGCAATATCCAGATTTAAAGGCTAGTCATGTTTATCAACAAACAATGACGGCTGTCGATGAATTTGAGAACAAGGTTCGTTTGTCACGAATGGTTTATAACGATTCAGTGACCAAGTTGAATCGGTCAATGCAAGTCTTTCCTAACTTTATGATTGCTGGGTCGATGGGCTTTAATCAGGAGAAGTATTTCGAAAATACGCCAGAAAAACAGGAGATGCCACAATGGGAAAAATCAGAGTAAAGACTCTCTGGTTACTATTTCTGGCGTGTATTGCCTCGTTTTTCATGCTAGGGAATGGCCAGAGTATTTCGGCTGAACAAAAAGTTAATCGCATGAATATTGATGTTGCGTTGAACGATCAAGGAACGGCAACAATCACTGAAAATTGGTCAGTAACTGCTGATGAAGGTAGTGAAATCTATAAAGTTGTGAAATTGGTTGGCCCACAAGCGCTATCGAACTATCAGGTCAGTATGGATGGACGTCAGTTTAACCGACAACTAAACTGGCAGACGGATGACAATCGGCAGCAAAAGGCGTACAAATTTGGGCAGCATGGTAATGAGTTAAACTGGGGAATTACCAAATATGGTACGCATCAATACACGATTCGCTATCAAATTAGTAACTTTGTCGAGCAGACAGCCACAAAGCAAATGATTGCTTGGCAATTTTTGAATAGTGATGTTGCCATTTCACCAAAGCATCTAAAAGTGACGCTCCATGATTCTAATCATCAATTTTCAGTGAAGAATGGCTATGGTGTTTGGGGATTTGGTTTTGCAGGAAAAACAGCCTTTGACAAGGGCCAAGTGACAATGCAAAGTACTAAGGATTTGTCAGAAGACAATTATGTTAAGATGATTGTTCAAATTCCTCGACATACGTATGGTACGCTGTACACCACCTCACGATCATTTGATTCTTATATGAAAGAAGCCTTTAAAGGCAGTGACTATAATTATCAAGATTATAAAAATGGTGAAACTGTAAAAAATGACCAAGGTCGTCGGTTAGCGATAATTGTCGTGACCATCGTTATTTTTTTGGTCCTTGGCGGCGGTATTTGGCTAACGCTGTGGTATCGAAATTATCGCCACTATTATCCAACGATTCGTGCGTTACAGAAGCAAACCAAAGGGGAGTATTATCGCGAAGTACCAACTGGTAGTATTTACAATGTTTATCTGCTATTTAGTGCGATGTTATCTAATGCAGCAACAAATAACTTTTTGTCGGTTGGGTTATTGCAACTGATACGTGATCGTTATCTGACTATACAAACAAAAAATGGTGAAAAGAAACCTAACAAGAAGAAAATAACGTTTGTGTTGTCTGATAAGACACTTGCCGAAGACACACCTGAACCAATTCAAAAGTTACACCAATTACTTGAAAATGCCGCAACAGATGGCGTGATAACGCAAAAAGCATTTGGCCGGTACTTAAGTAAACACAGTAAGAAACTTGAAGCGCTAACAAAGGCTTTCCGTGATTATAGTCAACAATATGGGGAGGCAAATGATCTTGTCTTCTCTGAAAATTCAAAACGTGAAAAGACTGGTGACCGTAAACGTGATCGCGCAAATCGTGCGGCATCATGGCTACAAGGCTTCCGTAAAAAGCCAGCAGCCACAGCGGTCGATCTAGATCTGGCGCGGCTAAAAAATTACTTGCAAGAATTTACCTTGCTAGATGAACGAACGCCGCAAGAAGTTGGGTTATGGGATGATCTGATGTTAGCATCTGCAGCTTTTGGTATTGCTGAAGAGGTGGCTGAGGAATTGACGATTGCTTATCCAGGGTATGAAGCAGAAAGTGCTTATTATTATGGCTCACTTTATCCATTCTTTGCTGTCCAACACTTTAGCAGTGGGGCAATGTCTACGGCTACAAGTACTGGTAGCGGTGGTGGCACGAGCTTTTCTGGTGGCGGTAGCTTCGGTGGTGGCGCTGGTGGCGGTGGCTTCCGGTAGTTGAGATGAAAATTAAAAGTATGTATCGAAAGGTTGGGACAAAAGAAAGTGTTCCAATCTTTTTTTGCAAAAAATGTATCAACTATAAGCCTGCAATTTTTATAGCATAAACGCGTTCCAAAAGTCTGAAGCCTCAATGTAACGCAATTTACGCAATCCCTGTCCTTCGCTTTGCTACGGCCAAAAATTGCGCAAATCACGTTACACACCGGCTTCAAAACAATTTTTGTCTCGCTCTCTGTTTTACCAGTTGTAAAAAGTTAGTGAAGGGGTGTACAATATTTAAGTTGAGCAATCGCTTACACAAATGTGAGTGAAATTATTTTTTGATTGTAGAGGTTAGTATATTATGTTCACAATGCTAACAGGATTATCAATTGACAAGTCTACAGGACTATATCAATGGTTACTAAACGATTTTAATGTTTGGCCATTTTTGATTTTAGTTCTTGGAATTGCCTTGTTGCTATTTTTCATCCTGAAGTTAAATGTTAATACCTTCGTGGCATTAATCATTACATCTATTTTAGTTGCCCTTGGATTGGGTATGAATCCAGCTGGAATTGCTGGTGCCTTAAAAGATGGTATCGGTGGTACCATGGGCGAGTTGATCATTGTCTTTGGTTTTGGATCAATGATTGGTCGTTTAGTCTCTGATTCAGGTGGTTCGTATCGCATTGCCACAACGCTGATCAACAAGTTTGGTAAGAAGCGTTTGCAGTGGGCAGTTGCTGGGGCATCATTTATCATTGGTATCTCATTGCTATTCGAAGTTGGTCTAGTTGTTTTGATTCCAATTGTGTTTACAATTGCGCTTGAAGCAGAAGTGCCTTTGCTTTACTTGGGTATTCCAATGGCTGCCGCATTGTCAGCAGCACAAGGTTTCTTGCCACCACAGCCATCACCTACAGCGGTTACGAACATCTTGGGTGCTAACATTGGTATCGTATTGATGTACGGTATTGTTGTTGCTATCATTGCGATGATTGTTGCAGGACCATTGTTTACGCGTGTGATCAAAAAGGTTGAGCCAAAGGCCTTTAAGATTACTAAGAAGTTAGATGCGATTGGTGAAGTTAAGACATTTAAGTTGGAAGATACGCCATCATTTGGTTTGGCAATCTTCACTTCATTGATGCCAGTTATCTTCATGCTTATCTCAACGATTTACACGTTATCAGTGAACGCCGGTAAGCAAGTGTACTCAGGTACAATTGGCGATGCAGCTTGGAAGGCCATGTCACATGCAGCCCAAAAAGGTTACATTACAGATCCATCTGTCTTAGACAAGATTATTGCAATGCTTGGAAACCCAGTGATTGCGATGGTTATTGCGATGGCCTTCGCTATCTGGTCAATGGGGCCAAAGCAAAACCGTACGATGGCCGAAGTTGGTGACTCAATGGGTAATGCCTTGAAGTCAATCGCCAACTTATTGATGGTTATCGGTGGTGGTGCTGCTTTCAAGGGAATCTTGACTGCTGGTGGTATCTCTGATGCGATTGCGGCTGCTTTCTCACACACATCATTGTCACCAATCATTTTTGCTTGGATCATTGCCTTGATTTTGCGTGTTTCAGTTGGTTCAGCAACGGTTGCTGGTTTAACCACAGCCGGAATCGTTGCACCATTAGTTGCCAGTCAAACAGCTGTTAACCCAGCCTTTGTTGTTCTAGCAATTGGTGCCGGTTCGCTAGGTGTTTCTCACGTTAATGATGCTGGTTTCTGGATGTTCAAGGAATTCTTTGATTTGGACGTACCTCAGACTTTGAAGATTTGGACGGTGCTAGAGACATTGATTTCTGTTGTTGGTTTGATCGTTATTTTGATTTTGTCAGCAATCTTTTCATAAAATTTAATTTTAATAAGAAACTGGGATGGAATTTCTATCCTGGTTTTTTATTTGCCTTAATACAGCAATTGCCTCACCGTGTAACTATTTAAAATCTATTAACACTATTTGGAAAGAGTGGTAAGTCATCAGTTGAAAGGTTATACTTAAAAGCAATTGCTAATTTTTAGCACATATTTTAAATGAAAGTGAAAATACGAGCGATATTTTCATCAGAGAAGGTACAGTTGTGGTAACAAAAGAAATTCAAACGGGTGTGTTTGTCCACGTTTTACCGACAAAACAATTTGCGACAACCCACATCGCGGTTAATTTTACGCAACAATTAAATCGACAAACACTCAATGGTCGTGTTCTAGCAAGTAATATGTTAGAAACAGCCTCAGCAAAATATTCCTCACAAACTAAATTTGCACAAGCATTGAGTGAGATGACTGGGGCAGCTTTCGGCACTGAAGTTTTCAAAGTTGGTCAATTACATACCGTCCGCCTGCAATTAAATTTGGTTCATGAACGTTTTACGACTGCTGGTAGTCATATTCTGAACGATGGTTTTGACTTTTTGAATGAAGTGATCAATCGTCCAATTGGGGATGGAATAGCAGGCTTTACATCAGTTATTTTTAACCGACAAAAAGAAATGGCACTAGATGAAGTCGCTGGATTACGTGAAGATAAACCATATTATGCGTTACGGGAAGCCTTGCAAGCCTATTTTGGTACTTCAGACCAGGCGTTACCAGCGTTTGGGACAATTGATGGTTTAGAAGCCACCACGACACAACAAGCTTGGCAAGTCTGGCAAGATAGTGTTGCCCACGATCGAATTGATATCGTCGTGGTGGGGGATGCTGACTTTAATAAAGTAATTGCAGCAACCAATCAGTTTAATTTTGCGCCACGCCGGCAATTGTTACAGGCAACTTATCATCAGAATTTGTTGCCACAAGTTAAACAGGTCAAATCACAGGATGAAGTGACCCAAGCACGATTAGTTTTGGGTTATACATTAATGTCAAATAGTGATGAACGGTTTATTGCTAATGTATTTAATGGCCTATTTGGTGGCCTGGCAATTTCAAGGTTGTTCTTAAATATTCGCGAAGCAGCTGGTCTCGTGTATGGTATTTCATCAGATTACAATCCATACACTGGGTTGTTACTGGTAGAAGCTGGGGTTGATCAAATCAATTTAGCAATCACGACAACCAAAATTAATGAAGAATTACAGCGTCTGCAAAAGACATTAGTTTCTGAAGAAGAGTTAGCCATTGTGAAGCAATTATTGAAAACGTCATATACGATGACATTAGATCAACCACTTTATTTAGCCGATCGTTTGTACAATCAGCAAGTTTTGCACCAAGAGCTAACTGACGAAGCATGGTTGGCTAAGATTGATGCAGTGACGGCTGAGCAGGTACAAGCTTTCGCACAACGAGCGGTTTTACAATTACAATATGAAATGGTTGGAGGAAACGCAAATGGAGACTAAATCGCAGAATTTTTTTCCAGCGGGAAAGCATGTCACGTTAGATAATGGCTTGCGTGTCCATTTGCTACCCCGACCAGATTTTCATCAAGTGGTGGGGATGGTGACAGTTGACTATGGTGCGCGTGATCGTCTATTCATGAATCATGGGCAACTTGTATCACAACCTGCTGGTGTCGCACATTTTGTGGAACATCGTTTATTTGCACAACCCGATTATGATGCTTTCTCACGATTGAGTGAATTAGGGGCAAATGCCAATGCATTTACTACCCAGACACGCACAAGCTACTATGTTTCAACAGCGGTTGGTAATCAAGCAGCCTTACAGGAATTATTAACATTCACACAAGAACCATATTTTGACTTAGAGACCGTGCAACGCGAACAAGATATCATCACGCAAGAAATTGATATGTATGAGGATGATATTAATTCGAGATTATATCGGCTGATTTTGGCACGTCTATATCCAGGAGATCCGTTGGGGCAAGACATTGCCGGTACAGCAACTTCTGTCCATCAAATTACGCCAGAACAACTTCATTTGGCATTTTCAGCGTTTTATCAACCAGATAATATGGATGTTGTGATTACTGGTGCATTTGATGAGCAGGAAATGCTAGCCTTGATTAAAAATTCACCTGCAGGACAACGTGCAGCAACGAAATCAGTTGTTAAATTGATACCAGAACTTGAACCAGTTATCACAACACCATTAGAAGTATCATTAAATGTTGTTCGTAATAAAGTGGTATTAGGCCAGCGTTGGGAAATCGACTTCAATAAGCTTTCACGTCGTGATGTTTTACGGGTGACGATTATTGGTAGTCTAGCAATTGATTTAATCTTTGGTGAATTTTCACCAACTTATATGGATTGGTATAATGATGGTTTGATTGATGATAATTTTAGTGCAGAATTTGATGCGGAACGACATTTTGCTTACTTAACGATTGCTGCTGAAACGGCAGATCCTGAACTGGTGATTGCAGAGGTTTCAAAAATGCTCACTGACTTGCCAGCACAGGTCAATCAGCTTAAGGGCAGCTTTCATTTAGTGAAAAATGATGCACTCAGTCGCTTGATCAATAAGTTAAACCAGTTAGAGGAAATTGCCATTCGATTTGAAGGACAAACTTTTGATGAGGCCACACTACAAGACGAAATTGCTATTTTACAAGCATTAACAGTCAATGATATGATGACGGTGTTAACTGAGACAACAGTTAGTTCAGTAGCAAGTGTAATCGCTCGTTCTGATATGTCGGAATTATGTTAAAATGAAATAGAATGCAATTATATTTATTATGCTAAATTTTAAAAGTTAGGATGAGAGATTTATGAATGAGGAACGCAATAGCGCCATCGGACAAGAGCTCCAACAAGCTCGACTTGATAAGGGTCTATCACTTGATGATATTCAACAATCAACAAAAATTCAAAAACGCTACTTAGCGGCGATTGAAAGTGGCCAATTTGATCAATTACCAGGTGCCTTTTATGAGCGTGCATTTGTACGTCAATATGCAACTGCAGTTGGCCTAGATGCCGTTGCCTTCATGCAAAAATATGAAAATGAAGATACCGAAACAGTTGCGCCTGATTTAAGTGCAGCGCGTGTCGATGCTGATAATGTGACGCGTGCGGGGATGCACCAAACTGAAGAAACTGTTGCTGATAAGACACGTAGTATGATGCCTAAAATTATTATTGGTGTTGTCATCGTCGCAATTATCGCGATTATTTGGGTAGTGGTCTCATCATTTGCTGGTTCAGCCAAGCAAGAATCAAAGAACCAATCAACGGTATCAGTGACCACATCGCAAGTGGCTAGCAAAAATACTTCTTCAAAGAAGTCTGAGACATCAACGACCGCTTCAAGTGAGTCAAAGTCGTCAACAAGTAGTTCTAGCAAGGCATCATCGAAGTCATCTTCTGAAAAGAAAACAAATAAGGCTGATAAAGTTGACTTAGGACAAGGTACAGTTAGCGGTACGACCGTTACTTATAACTCAGTTAAAGCACCTAATAAGACAATGAAGATGCAATTGAAGGCTGAGAATGGTTCTTCATGGATGCAAGTTAGCGACGCAGCTGGTACCGTATTATGGAATGGTACAGTGGCAGATGGTAAGACACAAGAAGTTGATATTCCAACAACAGCTACTGGTGTATCAGTTTCAATTGGAAATGCCTTGGCAACTAAGGTGGCACTAAATAATAAAGCAGTTGATTTACAGTCAAGTAATGCAAGTGTTTGGCACTTGGGTATGACCTTTACACGATAAGAATGTAGGAGCAGATAAAAAATGAATTTCCCTAATAAACTAACTGTGTTTCGTATGATTTTGATTCCAGTGTTTATGTTAGTATTGTCTCTTTCACCAGATTGGGGAACTTTGGCAGTTGGTGGCGCAACACTACCAGTCACGCACTTAGTTGCCGCAATTATATTTATTGGGGCTTCGTTAACTGATCTTGCAGATGGTAAAATCGCCCGTAAACATCACCTGGTGACAAACTTTGGTAAATTTGCGGATCCACTAGCTGATAAGTTGTTAGTTATGACTGCCTTGATTTACTTTGTTCAATTTGACTGGGTACCAGGTTGGATGGTTGCAATTATTGTTATCCGTGAATTAGCCATTACTGGTTTGCGTACATTGATTGTGGAAAATAACGGTAAGGTATTGGCAGCTGCTATGCCTGGAAAGATTAAGACAGCTTCACAAATGGTGTCAATTTCTTTCTTCCTACTACATGATATTTTCTTTGCCATGATTAATGTACCATTTGCGATGATTATGATGTGGATTGCATTAATTGCAACGATTTACTCAGGAATTGATTACTTCTATAAGAACCGTGATGTGTTCTCTGATGGGTTTAAGTAGCGAGCGTAACAAAAGTCAGAGCGTGACAAAAGTCGTTTTGAAGCCGGTGTGTAACGTGATTTTCGCTATTTTTGGCCGTAGCAAAGCGAAGGACAGGAATGGCGTAAATTGCGTTACATTGAGGCTTCAGACTTTTGGAACGCGTTTATGCTAACAAAATTATAGGTTTATAATCAATAAATCTTTAACACAAAAAGGCTGGCACATTTTCTTTTGTGCCAGCCTTTTATAATAAAAAAACACTTATACAACAATTTGCCTCTTTATTAATAGGGAAGGAGAATCGTCATGCAACAACAGCGAGTTGGGCAAAGTTTAATTGCCCGTCATCAAACGATTACATCGGCTGAATCTTTAACAGCGGGATTGTTTGTGGCAACCTTAGCAGAAGTTAGTGGGATATCAGCGGTGTTACCTGGTGCTTTTGTTACCTATGCGGCAGCAGCAAAAACGAAATTAGTTGGTGTACCAGCAGAATTAATTACAACGTATGGTGTTGTATCTGATCAAGTAGCAAGAGCAATGGCTCATGGGGCCCAAGAAAAATTAGCAACTGATTGGGCGATTAGTTTCACCGGTGTTGCTGGTCCTGATGCTTTAGAGAGTCACCCGGCGGGAACGGTATATATTGGTGTTGCCACGCCATCAGGCAAAACATTGGCACGACAATATCAGTTTCAAGGTGATCGACAGGCTATCCGTGAAGCAAGCGTTACAGCAGGATTTGATTGGTTAGCAGTTTTATTATCGGAAGAATCTTAATTTTGTCAGATGTGTTGAAAAAAAGTGCTGATTAGGTTACACTAGAACTGCGTTAAGTTAAAGTTAATGAGTGGAGGCCCAAATATTATGGCTACAGGAAAGAATATTAATCCAAACAAAAAACTAGAAGGTAAAATTACTGATCCAAAAGAACGTCAAACAGCATTGAATGATGCTTTGAAGAAAATCGAAAAGTCTTTTGGTAAGGGATCCGTTATGAAGCTTGGGGACAGCCGGTTTACCAAGGTTGAATCGACGCCAACAGGTTCATTGAAGCTAGATGTTGCGTTAGGAATTGGTGGTTATCCAAAGGGACGTGTCATTGAAATATATGGACCTGAATCATCTGGAAAGACGACCTTGGCTTTACATGCCGTTGCAGAAGCTCAAAAAAATGGTGGTATTGTTGCCTATATTGATGCCGAAAATGCCATGGATGTTGAATATGCCAAAGCATTAGGTGTTGATGTTGATGAACTATTATTGTCTCAACCAGATACTGGTGAGCAGGGGTTAGCTATTGCTGATGCCTTGATTGCTTCTGGTGCGATTGATATGGTAGTTATCGATTCTGTCGCTGCTTTGACACCGAAGGCAGAAATTGATGGTGAAATTGGTGATTCATCAGTTGGTTTGCAAGCACGTATGATGTCACAAGCCTTGCGTAAAATGTCAGGGGCAATTTTAAAGACAGGAACAACGGCTATCTTTATCAATCAATTACGTGAAAAGATTGGTGTGATGTTTGGTAACCCTGAGACAACGCCTGGTGGACGTGCTTTGAAGTTCTATTCATCAGTACGTTTGGATGTTCGTCGTAAGGGTGGGATTGATGCCACAAAAGCAGATGGGGACAATATCAAATCTGTTGGTAACTTGACCCGTATTAAGGTTGTTAAGAATAAGGTCGCTGCACCATTCCGTGAAGTTGAAGTTGAAATTCTCTTTGGAAAAGGAATTTCAAAGACTGGTGAAATGATTGATTTAGCTGCCGATAAAGAAATCATCATTAAAGCAGGTTCATGGTTCTCTTACAAGGGTGAAAAGATTGGTCAAGGAAAGGTCAATGTTATTCGCTGGTTAGAGGAACCAGAACATAAAGCAATTTACGATGAGATTTATGATCAGGTTCGGATGGCTTACATTGGTAGCCATGATGGTTCAGCTGATGCACCGGAGGCTGTCCAAGATGAATCTAGTGACGAAATTCCATTGGACATTGAAGATAATTAATTTATAATTAGTAGACGAAAACTGGGGCAAAATGCTTGTCCCGGTTTTTGTCTGTGAAAAATAACTGGCTAAACAGCTCAAAGTGGTGTAACATAGAAACACTAATTTTTATCGGGGGAACGTAACATGACGCCGTACGACTCAGAACAAAAACGCCTAGATACTGTATTGGAAAAAATCCAGGATGCTAAGGCAAAAAACAAAATGCAACAAGCCAGCGCAGTTGAAAAAAAAGCTGACGTAGAATCAGGCTGGAAAGACGTTCGGTTTAAATCATCAACATATGGTAGCTTATTTGAGACCGCAATGTCTGTTCGTCAACAACAACAAATGTTGCAAGAACGTGAGTTAGCTATGAACTCAGCAGAACATCAAGCTGTGGTATTAGACCGTTTAACAGAACGTCCTTATTTTGCCCGCATTGATGTTCAAGAAAAGGGTACCGAAAAAGTTGACCAAATTTATATTGGGTTAGCATCATTTTCAGATGGTCCAGATAACTTTTTGATTTATGATTGGCGGGCCCCAATTTCTTCAATCTATTATGATGGTGGATTGGGTCAAGTCACTTATGAGACACCAGATGGTAAACAAGATGCTGAGGTTTCTTTGAAACGCCAATTTCAAATTGAAGACGGCAAAATTGTGACAATCTTTGATACTGACGAAGCAGTTGGTGATCAAATGTTGCTTAATGCCGTTTCTGGTGAATCAACGACAAAGATGAAGTCCATTGTGACGACAATTCAAAAAGAACAAAATAAGATTATTCGTAATACAGCAGCTGACTTGCTATTTGTGCAAGGAGCCGCAGGTTCTGGTAAAACATCAGCCGTTTTGCAACGAGTTGCTTATTTACTATATCGTTACCGTGGTCATCTAACCTCTGGACAGGTCGTTTTATTCTCACCAAATCAATTATTTAACGATTATATTGATCAAGTGTTACCAGAATTGGGTGAGCAAAACATGGTTCAGATGACATTTTATCAATATGCGTCACGCCGTTTACCGAAGCTCCAATTAGAAACGTTACAAGAACGATTCGAATCACAGCCAACGGGTGCTGCCAAGAAGGTGATCGATTTAAAGGGGACGAGTGTGTACTTTAAAGCGATGCAAAAGTATGCGCAGTCATTAAATCACGCCAATATCAAATTGCGCAGTGTTAAATTCCGTGGCCATGAAATAATTAGCAAAGATAAAATTGCGGACATCTACTATTCATTTAATGATAACTACCAACTTGGGAACCGTCTGCATGCAACAAAAGAACAGTTGATGAAGATTTTGCAAGGAAAATCAGGTAATGAGGTACATGCCGATTGGGTAGAAAATGAAGTGCAAAATTTGAGTAAGGAACAGTACGATACGATGCTACGTGATAATCCACGTGAGTTTGATTCAGACGAGGCAGAGTACAAGTTCATTGCAAAACAATTAGTGATGCGCGCCTTTACACCTGTTATTCGTGGTGTCAATCGTAATCACTTTATTAATATTAATGAGCAATTTGTGCACTTTTTAAAAACAGTACCGCAATTAATAAATTTGGCTGATTATGATATTAGTGATGCTGAATGGCAAGCGGGTGTCAAACACACGGTTGAACAAATGCGTCAAGGTATTTTACCAATGTCAGATATGACACCATATATGATGTTGTTCGATTTAATCAAGGGTAGTCGTGGCGAGCGTGATATTCGTTTTGTCTTTATTGATGAAATCCAAGATTATACACCTTTCCAACTTGCTTTCTTGAAGTTTAGCTTCCCAAAGGCGCGGTTTACTATGTTAGGTGATTTAAATCAGGCAATTTTTACTAAAGAAAACGCAGTGAGTTTGCAAGATGAATTATCACAGTTGTTTGACCCTGAAAAGTCAGAGTATATTGAGTTAACGCAAACCTATCGTTCAACACAGCAAATCACCGATTTCTCAAAAGATATCTTGATCCAAGGTGCCCAAATTGATGCGTTTGAACGGAAGGGTGCTTTACCAACTATCTCGGTAGTGCCAACGACTGAGGCAATGGTTGCTGGTATTGTCGAACAATTGGCAAGTAATCAAGCAGCAGAAGAGACAACTGCCATTATTACGAAAACTTTGGCTGAAGCGGAAGTCGCCTATGCTGCATTACGTGATCAGGCTGATGTTACCATTATCCGAACGGAAAACCAGCGATTAGTGCCTGGTACAATTATTGTGCCAGCTTACTTAGCTAAAGGATTAGAATTTGATGCGGTTATTATGTGGGATGCTGCTGCAAAGGTGTATCATGGAGATGATGAACGACAACTTGTTTACACCATTGCATCTCGTGCAATGCATCAACTAACGATATTTGCCGTTCAAGAATTGACGCCACTGTTAGCAAATGTGGCTGATAACTTATACGAGATGAGGTAGAGGGGCATGGCGACAGCACCGTTAAATTTTGCTGTTTTTAATAGAGAGGATTGGCAAAAATTAGCCAGTCAGTATGTGGTGCCAGAAAAAATTGATATGACACCGCAGACATTACAAAACATTAAGGCTTATAACGATCGCATTGTAATGGCGGATGTATTTAATATTTATGGACCATTAGTTACCTATATTAAATTGCGGTATGATCAATATCGGCATGACATTGCTGAACGGGCAGCCTTTCTTGGTCGACAAGCATCACGGGGACCATTTATTATCGGAATTGCGGGTTCAGTTGCTGTTGGGAAGTCAACGACCGCGCGATTATTACAATATATGTTACAATCAGCTTTTCCTGAAAAGGAAATTGCCTTGACCACGACGGACGGTTTCTTGCTTTCAAATGATAAATTGAAGGCGGCGGGTATTTTTGATCGTAAAGGCTTTCCAGAATCTTATAATATGGTAGAGCTGCTGTCTTTTATGAATGCTTTGAAAGAAGGCAAGAATAAAGTTCGCTCACCAAAGTATTCTCATGAAATGTCCGATGTGTTAGCGGGCGAATATGATGAGTTTGATAACCCGGATATTTTTATTATCGAGGGTATCAATACATTACAAAGTGGCGCTAATACACCAGTGTATGTGTCAGACTTTTTCGATTTATCTATTTACGTTGATGCAAAAACAGATTTGATTGAACAATGGTATGTTGAACGCTTCCGTGCCTTGTTGACTGCCGCAAAAGAGAATCCAGATGACAATAGCTTTTTTGCCGAGTACACAAAAATCCCCGTTGAAGAAGCGGTGGCGTCTGCAGTCGATGTCTGGCATCAAGTAAACTTACCGAACTTAAATGAATATATTTTGCCAACTCGTGAGCGTGCTGACTTAGTTTTGCATAAGCAAGCCAATCATGAGATAGACACGATATGGTTACGAAAATTTTAGAAATGTTACTTTTCAAAGTGACGTTTATGTAACAAAAAATGATAAAGACGGGGAACAACAGCGTTCAACGTCTTTATTTTTTTATTTTAAGGATAATTTTAGTAATTATTTATCTAGTTAACTATCTTAATAATTCCTTTATAAATGCCTGTTTTATAGGGACAGAAACGCTTATATTACAAAAATATTTCTTGAATTAGCGATATTGATTGAACAATTCAAATTCATGTAATGTTAATGTAATTTGCCAAACACTGAAATTGGTAAACTATTACTTGTCGTTGGGTAATGCCCAAGTAATCGACCTGAGTAGTCACAGGTATTAAATATAGAATTCAAACTTATCCAGTAGGAGTGTTATTAATTTTTATGAGTAAAGTGAAACAAACAGCCTTAGCAGTTGCCGGTGTTGCGTCAGTATTCGTTGCTGGTACGTCTATCGTAAACGCTGCCTCAACTTATACAGTTAAAGAAGGCGATACGCTATCAGAAGTTGCCAATAAATTTAACATGACAGTTGATGACTTGGTAAAGTCAAACAACTTGAAAGATGCAAACATGATCTTCGTTGATCAAAAGATTGAAGTGCCAGATTCACAAAGTGTTGCTGAAACTGATGTGGATGCATCTTCTGACTCTGCCGCTAACGATGCTGCATCATTAGCAATGTCACAAGCTGCCTCATCAGCCGCTGCAAGTTCTGCAGCTGCCGCATCATCAGCTGCCGCTGCTAGCTCTGCTGCTGCATCACAAGCTGCCGCTCAAAAGGCTGCCGCAAGTGAAGCTGCTGTATCAGCTGCTGCAACATCAACAACGACAGCATCAGCACAACAAGCTAATTCAGCAACGACTTCAACTGCATCAACTGCTTCATCAGTAAGCGCTCCAGCTGCTGGTGGTTCAGTTAAGGCACAATTCTTAGCTAATGGTGGAACTGAGGCTTTGTGGAATTCAGTTGTTATGCCAGAATCTGGTGGAAATCCTAATGCTGTTTCACCAAATGGTTACCAAGGACTTGGTCAAACCAAAGAAGGTTGGGGAACAGGTAGTGTTGCTAGCCAAACTGCAGGTATGGTTAATTACGCAAACTCACGTTACGGTTCAGTTCAGAACGCAACGGCTTTCCGTCAAGCTCACGGTTGGTGGTAAAAAACACTTAATGATTAATAACAGAAAAAAGATTGAGCACAGCATGTGTCTCAATCTTTTTTTTATGATAAAAATTTTAAAAAATTTGTGAACTCATCACAAGAAAAATGTTGATAAATACTATATTTATGTAAGGAATTTCATCGGTTATATGCTTGCCACATTAAGTAGTAGCCTACTTAATGTATGTGGACATAAACTTCATTCATTGTGAACACGATTACAATGTTTGTTAAATTACTTAACAAAAACACTTGATAAAATAGTTAGCGAGTTTTACAATTATAAATTGTGATTATAAAAAACGGAGGAAAATAAATGGCACATGAAAAAAATGTGACTTTGGACATGAACGGTAAACCATTTAACCGTACAGCCATGGTCGCCGTATTATTAATCGGTACTTTTGCCGGTGTGTTGATGCAAACTTCATTGGGAACGGCTATTCCAACCCTAATGCACGATTTTGATATCTCGTTTGCAACGGCACAACAAGCAACAACCTGGTTCTTACTAGCGAACGGGGTGATGATGCCTGTTTCAGCATTCTTATCAACACGTATTAAATCAAGAACATTATATATTATTGCTTATGCACTTTTAACAACAGGAATGGCATTAACAGCCTTTACACCTGCTGATTCAAATATGTGGTGGATGTTTTTAGCTGGACGTATTATTACAGCGATCGCCGTTGGTGTGACGATGCCGTTGATGCAAGTGGTAATGCTTAACATTTATCCAGTTGCTGAACGTGGGGCCGCAATGGGTCTTAACGGAATTGTTATTGGATTAGCACCTGCGATTGGACCTAGTTTATCAGGTTGGATTCTTGAAAAGGATCACGTCTTACTAGGATTGACGATTTCTTCTTCATGGCGAACAATTTTCATTTTGCCGTTGATCGTTATCATTATTGCATTTATTTTGTCATTCTTCCTTGTTAAGAACGTGTTACCTACTAAGAAGATTAAGTTGGATGTTGTCTCATTCATCTTATCAATTCTTGGCTTTGGTATCTTCTTGCTAGGATTCACCAATGTTGCAACAAAGGGTTGGGGTGATTTCCCTTCAGTAATTTTGCCAATTCTTGCTGGATTGTTACTAATTATTGTATTCATTTGGCGTCAACTTAAGATGGATACGCCATTTATGGATGTCCGGGTCTTTAAGAATAAGCAATTCTCATTGACGACACTAGGCGTCATGATGGCGATGATGGCGATGATGGGTGTCCAAATGATGTTGCCAACGTACTTGCAAAATGTACACGGTATGTCAACGTTGAACTCTGGATTAGTTCTTTTGCCAGGTGCCTTGATGATGGGACTAATGGCGCCATTAACTGGACGTATGTACGACCAAATTGGTGCAAAACGCTTATCAATTATCGGTTTCGCTATTCTAGCTTTGGGTACTTTGCCATTCATGTTTATTACGACAAGTACACCAGGTGCGTTCATTACAGCACTATATGCTTTGCGTATGTTTGGTGTTGCGATGGCGATGATGCCATTAACAACAATGTCAATGTCAGTTTTGCCAGCCAATGAAGCACCACATGCAACTGCTTCAAACAACACTGCACGTCAAGTGGCATCTTCAGTTGTTGTTGCCTTATTGACTTCAGTTACACAAAACATTATCAATAACAATGAACCAAGCAAGGCATTACAAACGGCTAACCCACTGCAATATGGATCAGACCTTCTTGATGCCTCAATGAAGGGATTCCGTGTCTCATTTGCCATTGGTTTCATATTCTCTGTTATTGGTGTTATTTTGGTATTATTCATCCGTGGTGGACGTGTTGTGCCTGAAGGTATGACAAAGCATATTTCATCAGATGAGAAGGAGGACTAGGCAACATGATTATTATTGTATTAGCGGTGCTTGCAGCACTAACATATATTTCATGGTTCTACATTAAGAGTACGCCAACACGTATCGTGGCAGGTCTAATCTCTTTTGGTTTGTTAACGGCAACAGTTTTGTTGTTAACAGCTAACGTAAATTCTCATTACGGTATGAAGAATGTAACGACTACGACTGAAAAGACAATTTATTCAGCTGGTGGTTCAAAATCCCCAGCTGGTATGTTGATTACCCAAGAATTGGGGACTAAGTCAGGTAACTACGTGATGATCTTTGCTGATCGTGAAGATGGTAAAGCAAAGCCACACTTTGTGCCAAATAAGAAGAAGATGGTTGAAGCAGTTCATAAAACTGCAACCTATAAGATAGCTGATGTTGACAAGGCAACCATTAAGACTGTGACAACACGCCGCGAGTGGCAGAATGATTTCTTTAAGTGGTTGTTAGACTTTGGTGGTGAAGGTCATTCACTTGTTAAGCAAACAACGACTGTTACAGTGCCTAAGAATACTTGGGTCGTCTTGAGTGCAAAACAAGCAAAACAAGTGACAGCAAAGCAAAAGGCTGCTAGTCAAAACAAAGCGGCAGCCGCTGCACAACAAAAGCAAATGCGTGATGCTATTCAAGCCAAGGTAGCTGCCTACATTAAGGCAAACCCTAAGGCTAGTGCAAACGACGTTGCAAATTACTCTAAAGAAGCAACTGCTGAAATGACAGCAAGTGCTATGAAACAAATGTTGAAGTAGTGAAGGAAAACATTTATTAAGCGATTGCTGCTTAGTAAATGTTTTTTAATTATTAATTTTATTGCTTGGTATGACTGGTATAATAGACAAACATTTGATAATAATTTAGCTATCAATTAAAATGTTTGTATCATTCAGTACAGACACGTGTTATACTTAAAACATAGTTTGAAAGATTTTGTTTTATGTTTCTAAGAAATAAGGGCATCTTCGTTTTGGATTATTAATTTTTATGGCAAGATGCCAGGAGGTTTCAGACATGGAACAAGGAACAGTAAAGTGGTTTAACGCAGACAAGGGTTACGGATTTATTTCACGCGAGTCAGGTGACGATGTATTCGTACACTTCTCAGCAATCCAAACTGATGGCTTCAAGTCATTAGAAGAAGGTCAAGCTGTATCATTCGAAGTGCAACAAGGTGACCGCGGTTTGCAAGCTGCTAACGTTTCAAAGTTGTAATATTAGACAACTTTAAAACAATAAAAGAGTCTGGGAAATTTCCTAGGCTCTTTTATTTTGGTACATATTTATGGGGTGAATGCAATGGCAGGATGGACAAAGAAAATAACATTACCAGCAGATCAGCCTGCAGTTTCAATTAAAGAACAACTGACAGATTGGCGCATTCCGCGGCGGATACGGGGGAATTTTCGAATGGCCCGGCGTATCTATCTTAATGGTCAATATCAACCGACTTCAACAATTCTAAAACCATACGATGTCCTGACTTTGAATTGGTTGCCCGAAGACTTTATTACACCGGATTCACAGTATGTTCCTGATGCTTCACAATCATTGCAAGTCTTATACGAAAATGATGAGTTAATGGTCGTTAATAAACGCAAAGGGGTAAAGACACATCCTAATTCACCAGGTGAAAATGGGACAATGATGAATTTTGCCCAAGCATATTTAATGAAGCAAGATAAACGGGCGTACATGGTTCATCGTTTAGATGGGCAAACGACTGGCGCACTCATTATTGCGAAGGTGCCCTATGTTGTGCCAATCCTGAATCAGATGCTACATGATAAAACGATTAAACGTACTTATTTAGCGTGGGTTGATGGGCATTTAACAGATTCGACGGGGACGATTATGTTAACCATTGGAGATCATCCCACTAATTCTCGTTTGCGACAAATCAACGGTGCGAATGCGAAGCCAGCCATTACACACTGGACAAAGATTAAATCAGTCTATCAGCAAACGTTAGTGCGTTTGCGGTTAGAGACAGGGCGCACGCATCAAATCCGCCTCCACATGGCTGCAATTGGTCATCCGTTGGTGGGGGATGATTTGTATAATCCACAATCAGAGTATACGAGTGGATTGTTGCTACATTCTGCTAGTGTGCAGTTGCCGATTCCTTTTTCAAATGAAATAAAATCTATTGGTGCACCATTACCTAATAGCTTCCCAGTAAATCTTAAGTAATTACCCGATTTTATTAAGAAATTTCAAAATTCACCTTTAATTTGTAATGAATTTGTTAAGAACTTCTGTTATTATTAAGAAACGTTGTAAATTAAACGGAAATTAAATGCGCATAAAAGCGTAACGAATTAAGGGGAAACTTCTTCAATGGAAATCAAGTCACACAAGAAAATGTATAAGGCAGGTAAGCAATGGGTATCAGTTGCAGTAGCAACTACTGCTGCAGGTGTTGCCTTCGTCGCTGCTAATGAGTCTGCTTCTGCAGATGTATGGCAAGCTAACCCTGTTGATCAAGTTGCATCGCAGGTATCAGCAAATGGTGGCATTAATAATTACCAAATTCAAAATGGTGACACTGTTTGGGCGTTAGCAATGGCTACTAATGATTCAGTTGCTCATTTTGCATCTGTCAACGGTATCGTTAACCCAGATTTAATTATTGCTGGTCAATCATTTAATGGTGCGACTGCAGCCACAGCAACATCTGCGGCTGCCCCAACGCAAACTGCTTATACACCGGCAGCAAGCGATTCAGCAACATCTGCTGCAAACGATGCAGCGGCATCTGAAGCGGCAGCAAGTCAGGCAGTTGCCTCATCGCAAGCGGCGTCTGAAGCCTATGCTGCCTCAGTTGCTGCCAGCGTTGCTTCATCACAAGCTGCCGCTGCTTCAATTGCAGCTGCAGAGTCTCATGCAACGGCTGCTAGTGAAGCGGCTGCTAAAGCTGCTGAATCACAAGCGCTTGCTGCTGCGGCACAGTCAAGTGCGGCTGCACAATCAGCTGCTTCAGTGTCATCATCAGTAGCTGCTGCTAGTGCTGCGGCAGTTGCCTCATCACAGGCAAACGCTGCAAGTCAAGCGACGGCTAACCGACAATCATCACAAACGGCGACAACAGCTACTTCAACAACCGCAGGTAATGTTGATAATGCAACCTTTAACGCATTGAAGGCTAAGCGCAGTGGTATGACAACTGAATGGTCATCTGATTTGGCTGCCCAAGCCCAAGCACGTGCCCAACAAATTGCTAACAATGGTGGTTCAATTCCAAGTGAACACTGGAGTAATGCCAACGAAGTTATTTCAATTGGCTTTGGTGCGGGTTCATCAGTTGTTAACGCTTGGTATAATGAAACGAACATGACGACGGCATCAGGAACTGGTCACCGCGACTGGGAGATGCGGGCAAGCTCAACTCACTTTGGCTTTGCACAAGTTGGTAACGTTATTGTTGGTGTATCAAATTAATGAAAAAATAAAATGAGATTTGGATGTTAACGTCCAAATCTCATTTTTTGAGAGTGTGACAAAAGACGCTTTGGGGCCGATTGTAACAACAATTAGGAAATTTTGGTTCGTAGCAAAGCGAAGAGCCAGAATTTCCTAATTATTGTTATAGTAAGGCTTCAGTCTTTTAGAGCACGTTTAAAGGGCGTTAATCTACCGAATTCAGATAGGTAGATTAACGCCCCTTTTTATAACGTTTATGCCCAGTTTCCTTGACGGAACACCGGCACAAGTTGACCGTCTTGGGTGACACCGTCAATGGTCATATCAGCAGAACCAATCATGAAATCAACGTGCACGATTGAATCATTTTGACCTTTCGCTTGTCGATCAGGAACTGACAGTTGCGTACCGTTTTTAATATTTGAAGGGTAGGCCGCTCCCAGTGCTAAGTGATCAGAGGCGTTTTCATCAATTAAGGTTGTATAGAAAACAATATTTGAGTTAGAAATCGGTGAATTATCGGGTACGAGTGATACTTCGCCCAGTGAGGCCGCACCGGCATCAGTTTGAATTAATTGTTGCAATACATCCTGGCCAGATGTTGCTTCAGCAGCAACTACTTGACCGTCGGCGAATGTCAATTTAATATCTGTAATTAAAACACCGGCATATGATAATGGCTTTGTTGATTGGACCGCCCCATCAATATGGCGATAATCAGGTGATGTAAAGACTTCTTCGGTCGGCATGTTTGGGACAAAGCGGTTACCAGCTTTGTTGAACGATTCAGCGGCTTCCCAGACATGATCTTCCGCTAAGCCAACTGTTAAATCGGTTTTTGCTGAATGATATTGCAAAGCTTTGAAATTTTGCTCATTCAACCAAGCGGCTTTTTCGTTCAATGTATTAATGTGTTGTTGCCAGTCAGCAATCACATCGTTATCTAAAGCAATGCGGTTAATTTTAAAAATTTCCTGCCAGAGTTTGTCCTGCGCTTCATCAGCTGCGACATCGGGAAAGACTTTTTGTGACCATTCTTTACCAGCTGCTGAAACCACTAACCAAGCGACATCATTATTCATGGTAGCTTGACGAACGGCAGCATTGGCTTTTTGATAGGCTTGTTCATACAGTGATACACGATCGCTTGGGACGTCACTGAAACCATCAGGATCGCTAGAGACAATTGATATCCGTGATGTTTGATTGGCCATCAATGATTCAGCACGTACAGATACCCAAGCTGGGATATTTGTTAAGATTGCCTCGCTAGCATGTTTCAAGAATTCACGCTTTAGGATCGTGTCTTGCCATTCGACGATTA
This sequence comes from Weissella paramesenteroides, assembly GCF_051903945.1. Taxonomy (GTDB): domain Bacteria; phylum Bacillota; class Bacilli; order Lactobacillales; family Lactobacillaceae; genus Weissella; species Weissella paramesenteroides_A. The sequence continues at coordinate 689,620 of NZ_CP192268.1, forward strand.
CTTGGTTAGCACCTAATTGATAAGCTGCATCCATGATGCGGTGAACCAGTTCAGCCTGGTCGATTTCAGCGTAGATAATGACATCCTGACCGGGCTTAACATTGACACCGACACTGGTAATTAAATCAGCGTACTTACTTAATAATTGATCGAAATTTTTAATTGCCATAATTTTTTCTCCGTTTTCTAAGATAAGCTTCATTTTACAGGAAATAACAATTTCGTGAAACCGTAACTTAATAATTGTAAGTAATGTTAACAGAATGAATTGTTGGGCAATCGTAAATCATGATATAATGCAACAAATACTTATTGAAGGAGTATAACATGAGTCGAAAAAGAATAATGTTATCTGTGTTTGGGCTCATCGTACTCATTATTGCTGGCTATGCAGCCATGATGTGGTTTAGCGATGATCAAACTTATTCGCGAGAATTAAATAAAGCCCGGGACGCAGTTGCCGTCCAAGATTGGGAGACAGCTAGAAAGCATTATCAAGCATCACGTAAGGTACGTGTTTCGGTTGAAAATCGAACAGCTAGTGAACAGTTAACTGATTTAGAACGTGCAGATGCGGCTATAAAAAAGCAAAATTGGCAATCAGCCCAAAGTTTGTATCAGCGGGCAATTGATACCGATGGTGGGGTTGCCCTGTTAAAGAAGGCGGCTAAAACAAATCAACGTTTCGTTACAGCCAAGCAAGATACTGGTAAGTATCAAGCATCAGCCTCATCGTTACAAAAATCTGTTGATAAAAAGGATAGTGAGCTGAAAGACTTGCAGAAACAAATGAGTGAGTCAACAGCTTCAGTTCAGGCAGCCCAGAGTTCAGCTGCGCAAGCCATCGCTGATGCAAAAGCAACGGCAGATTCTGCGAACCAACAAGCCTCATCGGCGGCATCTGCTTCACAAAAAGCAGCTGATGATGCGAAAAAATCATCGTCAAGTTCAAGTAGTAAAGACGACAAAAAGTAAAAAATTGAGTTAACGGTGTATCCTATAACTAGGGGGTATGATGAATGACAATGCAAACAGCTATTTTTGCTGGTGGATGTTTTTGGTGCATGGTTGAACCATTTGAAAATTTACCAGGTATTGAAAAAGTTCGCTCAGGCTATACGGGTGGGACAGTTGCTAATCCAACATACGATGAAGTAGCTGCCCACATGACAGGACACACAGAAGCAGTTAAGATTTGGTTTGATGATGATATTGTGTCATATGAATCTTTGGTTGATCTTTATTGGCAACTAGCCGATCCGACAGATGCAATGGGACAGTTTGCTGATCGTGGTGATACCTATCGCCCAGTTATTTTTGTGAAGGATGAAGACCAACGCCAAATTGCGACCGCTTCTAAACAGGCGTTAGCAGCATCAGGTCGTTTTGATCAGCCAATTGTGACAACGATTGAAGATGCGAAACCATTCTATGATGCTGAAGAAGAGCATCAACAATTTTATAAGAAAAATCCATTACGTGAAATGTTAATTATGATACCGAGAAAAAAGTATCAGCAAAAGTATTGGTCAGATAAGGAGGACACCAGCCATGGCAAAGCCTAATGAGACAGATTTACGTGATCGATTAACACCAGAACAATATGCGGTGACACAAGAAGCCGCAACAGAGGCACCATTCAATAATAAATATGATGCTTGGTTTGCGGATGGTATCTATGTGGATATCGTCAGTGGTGAACCATTGTTTAGTTCATTGGATAAATATGATGCTGGTTGTGGTTGGCCGTCATTTACTAAGCCAATTGATAAAAAGTCTGTAAAGCGGCATCTCGATACTTCACATGGTATGTATCGAACAGAGGTTAAGTCAACGGATGCCGACTCACATTTGGGGCATGTGTTTACCGATGGACCGATTGCAGAAGGTGGGTTACGCTATTGCATCAACTCGGCTGCGTTAAAATTTATTCCGGTTGCTGACTTGGCAGCGCAAGGATATGGCGAATACGAATCGTTATTCAAATAAGAATAATTATTTAGTTAAACAGTGAGCAACTGTGTTAAAACCACTTTCATGGGTATCGTCATGAAGGTGGTTTTTGACTCGTGATTAATTTGAGAAGTGAGGGATTGAAAGATGACAGAGTTATTGTTGGCTGTTCAGCCATTGACTGAACAAGAATCAGCTATTTTGATTAATCAGGGCATTGAGATTGTAACCCCAGAACTAGTGACAGACGATCAATTAAAAAATGTCACCATTAGTTATGGCTGGTCACCAGAACTCGGTAATCGTATTTTGGCTGAATCAGATAATCAACTCCGCTGGGTCCAATATCAAGGAGCAGGGGTTGATTTATTACCGTTAGCAGCCTTTGCGGAACGACAAATTTTGGTAACGAATGCAAGTGGGGTGAAAGCACCACAAATTGCCCAAACAGTAGTGAGTTATTTAATGCATTTTGCGCGGGGATTGCATGTTTATCAGGAACAACATCTTTGGCATGAATATGAAGATCAATATACGCTAGATGAGTTACCAACAGTCATTTTCGGTACAGGTAAAATTGGCCAAAAAATTGCCTCTTACTTATCACCATATGGTATGCCAATTTATGGCGTTAATTCATCTGGCAAACAAGTACCCGGTTTTGACAAAGTATTTGCACTGAATGATTTATTATCCGTTTGGCCAGAAGGGATTCAAGTCATTATCAACACTTTGCCCGATACACCAGCAACCCATCATTATTTTAATTCGCAAAATCATAAAATCTGGGGTGAGCTCTTCTTGTTGGTCAACGTCGGTCGAGGCGGTACGGTTGATGAAAAAGAATTGATTGCTTCATTGCAGTCAGGACGAATTCGTTATGCAGCGCTCGATGTGACGGAGGTGGAACCAGTGCCTGCCGATTCAATGCTTTGGCAACAACGTAACCTCATCTTGACACAGCATACATCTTGGGCAAATCATACGTATCCAGAACGACGCTCGGGGGATGTTTTCCGCATTTTATCAACCAATTTACTAGCTTATCTTAATCATGAGCCATTAGTTGAGAATGTGGTGGATCTAACCAAGGGCTACTAAAAGTGACTTTCTTTTTTTCGTTAGATAAAAAACTAGCGAAATTAAATTTGTAAATCAAGTATGATTGTCTTATGACTAACTAAATGGAGAGAGCGAACGAAATGAATTGGTTACTTTCAAAAAAAGATGAGGAACGATTGGCGCTACATCAGTATCTAATCACACATCATAGTAAGACTTTTCTGATTAAAGATTTGATAAAGGCAATGAACTGGTCTAGATATCTCGTTTTGCAAGCTGTGCAACAGCTAAATGTTGATTATCAAGCCATTACCAAATCATCGCAAACCTTCATTACGATTGCTGACGCCAATCGCACAATGACCTTGCATAATTTACAGTTAATCAGTGTGGGTGCGTTAAAGGGGTATTATTTACGACAATCGTTAAAATTTGAACTCCTGCTGGATGTTTTTTTAGAAGATGTCCATTCTAATGAAACCATTGCTTTCCGCCATTCATCTAGTACCACGGTTGTGCGAACAATGAAAGAAGAAGTGCGTGATCAACTATTATTGCAAGGCATTAATATTGCCGATAATTATAAGTTAGTTGGCGATGAACGCCAAATTCGCACGATGATGGTTGAACAAATCTATATTGCTTTTGCAAATGAACAGTTACCATTTAGTGCGGCAACCCTAAATTATGTGAAACAAGTTCAGCATGATGTCATTCCATTACTCACAAAACGAGCAACCATCAAACGTGTGTTGGAAATTACGATTGGTGTGTGGCATACTCGTGTGTCAAATCATCATCATATTCAACCAACCGATGAAAACTTGCTTCGACCAACTGAACAGTTACAGTGTCCAACGAAGCACTTAATGGGGAAATTTGCATCCTATTTAAAATTCCGATTAGATCCTGAAGATGATTGGGTTGAGGACGAATTACGTTATGGTGTCGCCGTTTGTTACGCGCTGGGCATTGGGCATACACAAGATTATCTATCTGACTTAACCGATGAAAATCAAGAAAAAGTTGATTGGACAATTCAACGAATCGGGCGAGCTTATGGTCATTACTTTATGAAACAATTGCCGGAAGAACAAAAACAAGCAATTAAAGATTTAATGGGGCCAGCGTTGATTCGTTTATGTTATTTTCCACCATATGATATTCAACCATTACCAGATATTGATTTTCAGATGAAAACATATCCAATTCATACGGCATTTACGAAACAAGTGGTTCACATTTTTACGAGGCGCTTTGATTATGATGAACAACAATTGATGTCGATATTATTCAATCCTTTGCTTAGCGCCTTTATTAAGGTATTTGATGTTCGTGAAATTTTCCCATTAATCACGGTGACAATAGATTTGATTGACATGCCAGCCTTAGAGAATTATTTGACCCAAATGGTCGCACAATGGGATACATTGAATCTGCGCATTACGAATCAATTGACGAAGAAAACAGATTTTTACCTTTCTAATGTGATGATCAGTGAAAAAATACCTGGTTTTGCTTGGCAGTCAATCCCAGAGTGGTCGGAACAGTTGGCATTACGGCAACAAATGATTGATCTAACAACTCGTAGGTTCTACAAATTGTAATACATAAGTATTATAATTGGTGATTAATCCACACTTTTGTTACAATTGTATTAAATCATTATATCTAAAGAGGGATATGGTGTGATGATTTCAATGGAGCAGTTGCAAGAGGAGGGAAAATCATGAATAAAACAGTTGTCGCCGGCACTGCCGTTGTGGTTATCGTGGCAGCCGCTGGTGGGGGAACATATGCTGTTTTGCATACGCCAAAACGACAGTTTGCATCTAACCTTGTGAAGATGACCAAAAGCAATGATAATATTGCAGATTTTCGCGTAACAGCTAGTGGCACGGGGGATGATTCCGGCAGTGCTAGTGGTACACTGAAGGCAGATGCGCAGAATGAAAATAATCTGGCGGTACATTTAAAAGTAAATGATAAAAATACGCCAGAAGCTATGAATATTAAAATGGATAAAAAACATGTTTATGTTTCTGCAGATATCCTGACCAGTTCAGTGAAGGCATATGGTTCAACAGGTCTGACAAAAGTGACAAAGTCATTGGATAAGTATTGGCTGGATGCTTCACATAGTGTGTCATTAGAAGACACTTATAGTCCCATTAAGACGAAAGAAGTCCGGTCAGATGCAACCAGTGTTACGGAATGGTTTAAAGATTTAGATAGTAGTAAGTTCAAAAAGGTGTCTAATGGCTATCAAGTTAACTTGAATAAAGCTGATATGAAGAGTTTGATGACGAAGATTTCAAAGACAAAGTCAGGTAAAGAACTTTCAAAGTCAGAATGGAAAGAAGCAAAATCATCACTTGATCCAGTGAAAAACTTTAAGCTCAAATTAACTGTTGGTGACAAGGGCAAATCATTTGGAATTGATTTTTCGGGAAAAGAAGACAATCGCAAAGAACGTTTGACCTTTAAAGTCAACACAAAGCGTGACAATAACTTGAAGGTAAAAATGCCGGCAAAGTCATTGATTAAAACTGAGTCACAGCTGACGGCATTGTTGCAAGACAAGATGTTGGATTATTATAGTGATCAAATTGGTTCAACAATTGATGAATTTTATTCATCAACAGATAGCTCATCAACAAGTGATGATATCTTGGATGCGTAGTCAATAGTGATAAATACGGAGGAATGTGTATGTCTGAAAAAGTATTAGTAGTGACCACAGAAACCATTGCGGGCTACCATGTTGTGGAAACAATGGGTGAAGTATTTGGGCTAACCACACGTTCACGTAACGTGGTATCAAGTGTCGGTCAATCATTAAAGACCATTGTTGGTGGTGAAATCAAAGGCTATACCAAGTTACAAGATACGGCCCGTGATGAAGCCATTGATCGATTAAAGACGGCCGCTGCCGAAGTAGGTGCGAATGCCGTTTTGATGATGCGCTTTGATTCATCATCAGGTGCCATTGGTGATTCCGTCGCTGCATATGGTACAGCTGTTAAAATTGAAAAAGATGTTGATTAATTTGTAAAGAATATGATGAGGTTGGGACAAAACTTAGCTAATTTAAAGCACCATGACGAAGACAAAAATCTGGCTCTATGTCGAATAGCGTTAAAAATCGTAAAATCGACCTAAAGAGTTTGTGAAATATAGCTTGTGAATCTGATGATTTTGTCAGACTTGCAAGCTTTTTTTAGTTAGTAGGTTCGTAAAACTAGCGTTTATATGTTTGTGATTAAATAGTTGTAGACGTATTCTGAAAAAATAATTCAATGAGTTGCCATAGCCATACGCCGTAAGGCCAATTTGTTTAATGCGACGATTAATTCCTTCAATACGGCTGTTAGAAGGCGTTTGTAAAAAGGCATTTTTGATACTTTTTAGATTTTTCTTGTAGGTTAAAATCACGTGGTCCATTGCTGAGTGACTAGGCTCGTATTGCGATAAAATTGTTGAAAATTCATCGAACGAACGAGATCGTTGCGCACGTAATACGGCTTGGTATATTTTATAATCTTGTTTGAATTTTGGTGATAGACCAAAGATAAGTTGTAAGGCATCTTGTGGATATAGATATTCAATAATTCCTTTGAACCATCGTGATGGCATTGTGTCTATCTTTGACTGGTCTGTAATAAAGAATTGCCAGTTAGATTTTAATAGTTTATAGACACGACTACGCTTATTATTAATTGTGCGTTGTAGTATGATACGTGTGGATTGTACAGCCTTCATGGCTAATTGAATGATATGAAAACGATCAATGATAATTTGGGCGTTAGGAAACATTGCTCGTAAGGGAACGCCATAGTTAGTGTTCATATCAGTAACGACATATTGGACATGTTGACGATTAGATAAATCATAGTTAGATAAATACCTACGAATATCTATACTGGTACGGGTTGGGAAGATCTCAATTAAATCACTCGTCATACCATTTATTATTTCAAAACCATAATGATGCTTCGCATAGAGCACTTTATCAACACAAATAACCGTAGGTAATAGTTTTGTATAATTCGTACGGTATGCTTTAGCCGCATGATGCAGTAATCGATTAACTTTGCTGTGTGATATATGCAAAATGTAAGCAATATCTTTTTCGGAAATATCACGTTTTGCTAAATCAATAATTTGATGTAATAATGGCCGTGAAATAGTTGACTGGCGCATAAAATCCTTTGATTGTGCTATAAATGTGTTCTTACAATGTAGACATTGATAACGTTGCTTGGTTAATAATAAGATTTGTTGATAACCGTTCGCCGTGGGTAATTTGTATGATGCAGTATCGGTACCAGCCAGATAAAAATGCCCCGACAATAAGAAACCACATTGCGGACAGTGTTTTGGGGCTGTCATTAACGTTGCTCGATAGCGTAAGACTTGATGTTGATCATGACCCATGGTAACCCATTCGTTGAAATCATCGTTATCAGAAATAAAAAATTTAATGTTTTTATCTGTTAAACCAACTGAATTTAGGATAGAACCATTAATGGACATCAATAAATACCTCGTATCTGTTTTTTTCGTCGATTACATTTTACGCCGGTATATTATTGGTGTCTTTTTTTTGTGAAAAAGGCGCAATAAAAAGCGTGAAATTTTTAATTTTATTCTTGAACTGAACCCCAAAAATTGGAGTGACGTTTAAGCGGCTAACTGGTCGGAAAGATTTCGGTATTGAACCGGAGTTCTTCCGGCCAGTTTTGTTTTTATCCGCTTATTGTTGTAGTAATAGACATAGTTAGTTATGCCGGACTTTAATTCGTCATAACTTTGATAATGGTTGTTATGTACCGTTCCTACCTTCAAGATGTGGAAGATACTCTCAGCCATTGCGTTATCTAGGCATGTCGCTTTGCGACTCATGCTCTGGAACACACGGTTAGTCTTTAGCCGTGATACATACTCATAATTTTGATATTGGAAACCTTGGTCAGAGTGAATTGTCATTCGATAATTCAATTCTGGCCTATTTTGTAGAAGCTCATCTAATGGCTTTGTGACGAACTCGACAGTTGGATGAAGATCGATATTCCAAGTGAGAATCTCACCACTATAAACATCAATATAGGCGGTGAAATAAGCACGTTCAGCCATCGTGCCTGATCCCCAACGGACTTCAGTGACGTCGGTGAGAACCTTCTGATATGGTCGATCCGTTGTGAACCGACGGTTTACACGATTCGGTGAGATATGTCCGACAGTGCCGGCGTAAGAATTGTACTTCCGTGTCAGACGGTTGAAAGCAGTACAGAGAAGCCCGTTCATCTTCATAATTTTCAGCACAACCTTATGGTTGGTGTTGAAGCCACGATTACGAAGCTCTTGTGTGACACGACGGTAACCGTAGTCCGGGTTGTCATCACGAATTGATATAATCGCATCAATTAACTCACGTGGATACTCCTTGTACGCACGCTTGCACGCGTCATGATAACTACTGCTAGACATCTCGGCTACTTGAAGAAGCAGCTTCAACTTGCACTTCAACTCTTGCCTTAGCACAGTGATTACTACCGCTTTGTCTTGGTTTGTAATTTCTTCTTTTCCTGAGCTAAGGCCTCGAGTTTTTCCAAGTAGGCTACCTTAATTCGAAGTAGTTCATTCTCTTCTTCGAGCTTCTTGATCTTGTCGTGTTCTTGCTTATTCATAGTTCGTTTCCGCCTTCGTTTATCAGGTTTTAGCCGACCAGACTCTAGCGCACGTTCCCAATGCCAAATTAAAGATGGACTTGTTATCCTAAACTTTCTAGCCGTTATGGGATACGACGCGTTGTGATTCAGTCGCCAATTAATTACCTTGATTTTAAAGGAATACGGATAACTTGTCTTGTTTCTGTGGGAATCTTTGATTCCATAAATACCATCCTGTTTGATTGATTTCACCCAGATTTCAAGAGTCGAATGAGCTTTGATTCCGAATTTTCTCCGTATTTCAACGGGCGGAACACCTTTGAGATACATCGATACTGCTTCAATTTGAATTTCTTTCGAGAACATAAGAAAACCCCATGAGTTAGATTTACTCCAACTCATGGGGTTCAGTTCATCTAGAAGGTAAAGTATAGGCCCTTTTTAATCAAGAACTCGTCTTTTTTGAATAAATTGATGGTCAAATGATATTTTTATGTTCTTTGCGTGATAATATAATTGTTAATTAAATCAAAATTCATTTTAAATTATTACTATCATTTTTACGAAAAGAGGTTCACTATGGCTCATTTACAAGTTGACTATTACTCACAAGTACTCGGCATGGATCGTACGATGAACGTTATCTTACCTGAATTGTCAGACCACAATCCAACTTGGACTGCAGAAACATTACAAGATATACCAGTTCTTTACTTACTACATGGCATGTCGGGTGACCAATCGACCTGGCAACGTCGTACGGATATTGAACGATTGGTCAGACAAACGCCACTTGCAATTATTATGCCATCAACCGATTTGGCATGGTATACCAATACGCAGTATGGCTTAAATTATTTTGATGCGATTGCAAAAGAATTACCAGAAAAAGTTGCCAGTTTTTTTCCACAACTTTCAACTAAAAGATCAAAAAATTTTGTGGTTGGATTATCAATGGGTGGTTATGGTGCCTTCAAAATGGCGTTTGCAACTGATAAGTTTAGTTATGCTGCTTCACTTTCTGGAGCCCTTGTGGGTGAGACAGATACACTACTTGATTTGGAATCATTAACTTATTGGCAAGGTATTTTTGGCGATTTGGATCATTTTATTGGTTCTGATAATGACATTTTGACGTTAGCAAAGCGTTGTGAAAACAAACCGAAATTGTATGATTGGATAGGGGAGCAGGACGAATTTAAGCAATTAAATGATACAGCTGTGTCTAAATTAAAGCAGTTATCATACGACATCACCTATGAAACAGCCCTCGGTCGTCATGAGTGGTATTATTGGGATAAACAAATTGAACGAGTATTGGAATGGTTACCAATTAACTATGTGCAAGAGGAACGCTTATCTTAATGAGGGGAGCTTTTTATGGCGGTAAGTCGATTGTCATTTTATTCTAGGACACTAAAAATGAATACAAGTGTCAATATTATTTTGCCAGAGTACCCAACAGGGTCAGGGAAAACACTATTGTTGTTACATGGTTTAGGTGAAGATGAAAATGCTTGGCTAAATCAAACACGGCTGACCGATTATGCCAGTCAAACAGATATCACGATTATTATGCCACGAGTAGACCGGAGTTATTACACGAGTCGGGATGGTGAGAGTCAGTATTTTGAATATATTAGTCAGGAACTGTTACAACGTTGTCGTGCATGGTTTCATTTGTCAGATCAACAATCACAAACATTTATTGCGGGAACTTCAATGGGGGGCTTTGGAGCATTAAAAACTGGATTGACACATCCAAACCAGTTTCAAGCAATTTTTCCAATGTCTGCGATGACTGATATTGTCCAAAAATGGCGTGAGAGTCCAAAACGTGATGCTTGGTTCAAGGGCCTATTTGGTTCACCAGATCAAGTGAAAAATTCTATTAATGACATTGCTTATTTGATAACACAACAGAAAGCGCAGGCACCCTATATTTGGCAATTATGTGGGACTGAAGATCCGTTTTATGACATGAATCTTGCCCTTAATGAACAAATTGAACAACAGGGTCTACGACATGAGTTTGTTGCGGTCAGTGGTGGCCATGGATGGATAGTATGGGATAAAGCTATTCAGCAGATTATTAAGTTAATCAATGAAAATGCGTTTGACTAAATAATGACAAAAAGAATGGGGTGGATATTTTGGCGGAACAAATAACTGGTGTGATACTAATTTTAATTAGTTTTTGGGAATTTTATAGTGTTAGAGGGGTTTTCCTAAATAGCAAGCGCCATGGTACAAAAAGTACGTCTCATTTTCTACCAGCAGCTCTCTGGAGTGGCATTGTGTTTGGTGTAGCAATGTTAGGGATTGGGATAGCACTAATTTTCAAGCAAATTTGATTACGGTTTAACTTCTTTTTTGTTGACTTGTTGGTGTAGACCAATTAACATGAAAGCGTTAACAATAACTTAGGGGAGATATGACGATGATCAAATTAATTGCGCTAGATATTGATGATACACTGTTAAATTCAGAGGGGAAGATTCTCATTAGTACAAAAATTGCTTTAAAAAAGGCACTTGAGAATGGTATCAAAGTGGTGCTTTGCTCGGGACGACCCTTGCAAGGGGTGCGACCATTTTTGAATGAGCTTGGTATTAACAGCGATGATCAGTATGTCATTACCTATAATGGTAGTGTGATTGAGTCCGTTACTGGGAAAGTTATCAATAGACTAGGCATTTCAAATGCCGAATATCGTCACATAGATGAATATGCCCAGCAACACCAGCTACAGTATAATGTGCTCGACGAAGATGGTGAAATTTATACGAGCAATACTAATGTTAGTCGCATTACTGTTACTCAAGCATGGGAGAATGATGCGGGACTATTGATTCGGAAACCTGATGAACTAGGTGATGATTTTTCAATCGTTAAGGCCATCTTTGTGGGGGAGACCGATGAATTAAATCGGATTGAACCAGCAGTAGTGAAAGAATTTGGTCATCAACATTACATTGTACGAGCTGCTGATAATTTCTTAGAAGTTATGAATGCAGCAGCAAGTAAGGGAGCAGCTTTAGAAATTTTAGCAGCTGAACTTGGAATAGATGCTGAAGAAGTCATGGTGTTTGGTGATGAACAAAATGACATCCCCATGTTTAAATTTGCCGGCCATGCGATTGCGATGGGTAACGGCTCAGAGTTAGCAAAAAGTTATGCAACATTTGTTACGGATACAAATGACAATGATGGTATTGCGAAAGCACTAGAAAAGTTTTTATAAAAAAATTAAGAAAAATTCCTGTGGGTCATACGGTATACATCGTTAGATTGACCCACAGGAATTTTTTGATTAATTGGTTAAATAAAACTTTGCATGATCAGGATGATAGACATTTTCAGAGTAATCAAAAATCTCACCACTAGTTGAATAAAAGGTTTCATAGACAGACAGGCCAAAACTTTTTTCTGGTAAACCTAGTTTTTGTGATTCAATCGCCGTTAATTCGCGAACTTCAAAAAATTTATCTGTAAAGCCAACGGTGATATTGTACGCCTGATTAATGTAATTAAATAAAGATTGTTGTGAAATGGATTCATCCAAGTAGGGAATATACTGTGAATTGTAGAATGAGGTTTCAAAACAGAATATTTCATTATTACGGGATTTCACGCGTTGAACTTTAAAAACAGGATTATCAACTGGACAATTTAACTTGTGTGCGACATGTAGCGGGGCAGCAATTTTTTTTACAGTCACATCTGTATTTTCGGTGACTTTTTTGGTGAAATCGCGCGTCCAACCATGATTCAAATTAAAGTTAATATAGTCATCCGAAGGCATATTCCGTACGAAAGTCCCACTACCTTGTACTTGGTAGATAAAGCCTTCTTTTTCTAGTTCGGCAATGGCTTTTTGAATGGTAATCTTGCTAGCATGATAAATTTTTACTAGCTCTGATAGACTGGGTAATTGTTCACCTTGTTTTAATTGGCTACTTTGAATAAATAAAAAAAGTTCCTTGGCAATCTGTTGATATTTAAGCACTTTACTACTCCTTTCAGCAAACACATTCGAATGTGTAGAATGAAAACGCTTGCATTGCTGTATATGTACTGTTATAGTGTACATATACAATTTAAGTTAGTCAAAGATTTTTAACTAAAATAAATTGCAGATGTTAGATGATCGTGTTCATGAACGAATTTGGGAGGCGAACATGGGACTAAAATTAAACGACGACTTTCTATGGGGAGGAGCGATTGCTGCTCACCAAGCTGAAGGAGCGTGGAATAAGGACGGCAAGGGGGTATCGATTGCTGACATTTTGACTGCTGGCGCCAATAACAAACCTCGCGAAATAACCGATGGTGTTAATGAAGGATTAAACTATCCAAATCATCATGGTATTTATTTCTATGAGACCTATAAGGAAGATCTAGCATTGATGGCTGAGATGGGCTTTAAAGCCTTTCGTACATCAATTGCTTGGACACGAATTTTCCCGAATGGGGATGATGCAGAACCAAATGAAGCAGGCCTAAAATTTTATGATGACTTGTTTGATGAAATGCACAAGTTAGGTATAGAGCCAGTTGTGACATTGAATCACTTTGAAATGCCTTATCACTTAGTTAAAGCCTATGGTGGTTGGTCGAATCGTAAGTTGATTGATTTGTTTGTGAGATATGCAACGACCGTTTTTACCCGTTATCAGGATAAGGTCACTTATTGGATGACGCATAACGAAATTTCCAATCAAGCCAACTTAACTGATGATGTCATGAGTGAATTCATGATTTGGACAAATTCTGGTTTGAAATTTGCAAAGGATACGACACCAGAGGAGAAGCTAGCCGCCATGGTGCAAGCAGCTCATTTTGAATTAGTGGCTAGTGCCAAGGCGGTCAAGGTTGGTCATGAAATTAATCCTAATTTTATGATTGGTGGCATGTTGAATGTTGCACCGTTATATCCAGCTTCACCAAAACCAGCTGATATGCTGGCAATGCAAAAAGCCCGTCAATTACATGACTGGTTCTCAGATGTGCATATTCGTGGCGAATATCCAGTAGAATTTGAAGCATTTGCGAAAAGAACGGGTTACCGTCCAGACATTACAGCTGAAGATCGGGATGCTTTACGTGAAGGAACTGTCGACTATTTGGCAGTGTCTTACTACAATTCAACGGTCATTAAAGCTAAGGGTGATCGTGATACTAATCTTGAAGATGTCAAAGGTTATGAGATTGTTCCTAATCCAGAAATTCCGGTTTCTGATTGGGGATGGGGCATTGACCCACAAGGATTACGCTACACACTGAATGAACTGAATGATCAATATCCTGGTTTGCCAATCATGATTGTTGAAAATGGTTTTGGTGCTTTCGACGAAGTGGTTGATGGCCAAGTTCATGATCAATACCGCATTGACTATTTGAAAGCACATGTTGCTGAGGTTGAAAAAGCGGTGGTCAATGATGGCATTCCGGTCATCGGTTACCTATCTTGGGGACCTATCGATATTGTTTCAGCTGGAACTGGTGAAATGAGTAAACGATATGGTTATATTTATGTTGATTTAGATGACATGGGTGAAGGATCAGGAGAACGTCTCCGCAAAGATTCATTTAATTGGTATAAAGAAGTGATTGCATCTCATGGTGTCAATCTATAATTAGACAAGAAAAACGAGGGTTTAAAAATGGCAGATAAGAAGATTATGTTGGCATGTGCAGCAGGGATGTCAACATCACTATTAGTAACAAAGATGCAAGAAGCTGCAAAGGCCAATGGTAAGGATTATGAAATTTTTGCCAAGTCAACAGCAGATATTGACAATGAATTAGCAGCAGATGTAAAGCCAGATGTATTACTACTTGGCCCACAAGTTAGTTACATGCAGAAGGAAGTTAAGTCAAAGACGGATGCTGCTGGTATTCCAATGGATGTCATTAACATGATGGATTACGGCATGATGAAGGGTGATAAAGTTTTGGCAGCAGCTGAAGCTTTGATGAACTAATCAAATTGCTGTCTTAAACTGATAATTCAGAAGAGGATGTAAGAATGAACGATGAACGAATGACTGTCGTAATGGGACTAATCATGCACGGTGGCAATGCGAAGGGGCAGGCCTATCAAGCAATTCAATTAGCCAAGGAAGGCAAATTTGATGAAGCTGATGAAGCAATGGCATTAGCAAATCAGGAGCTAAAGGAAGCGCATGATGTACAGACAGATATGTTAACCAAGGAAGCGCAAGGTGAGCATACTGAAATAGATTTGTACATGGTTCATGGGCAGGACCATCTGATGAATGCATTAACTTTCCGTGACATGGCGATTGAGTTGATTGCATTGATGAAACGAGTTGCAGAATTGGAGAAATAATATGGTCAAAGGTTATCAAATGCCAGACGACTTTTTATGGGGATCTGCTGTCGCGGCTCACCAATTAGAAGGTGCCTGGAATGTTGACGGCAAGGGTGTTTCAATTGCCGATGTGATGTTAGCAGGAAAAAGCGGTGTCCGTCGTGAAGTGACCGATACGGTTTTACCAGATGGTAATTATCCAAATCATCGCGGGATTGATTTTTATCATACTTTTCCAGAAGACTTCAAAAGAATGAAAGAACTGGGACTAAAAGCTTTCCGCACATCAATTGCCTGGACTCGTATTTTTCCAAATGGTGACGAGGCAGAACCCAATGAAGCGGGCTTAGCATTTTATGATCGCATGATCGATGAAATGCACAAAAATGGGATTGAGCCAGTAATTACATTAAGCCACTTTGAAATGCCATTGCATTTAGTCAATGCCTATGGTGGTTTCCGCAACCGTGAAGTGATTGATTTATTTGTAAAGTTTGCTGACACAGTAATTCGCCGTTATGGTGACCGTGTGAAATATTGGATGACATTCAATGAAATCAATAATCAAACTGAGTGGATGAATCCCCATCACTTACTACAAAATTCAGGGTTAAAGGATTATCGACCTGGTGAAGCACAAGAACTTATGTATCAGGCATCCCATTATGAACTAGTGGCTTCCGCTTTGGTGACAAAGCACGCACATGAGATTGCTCAAGAGTTGGGCACGGACATTCAGGTTGGCTGCATGATTGCTATGAATCCGGTGTATCCAGCTTCATCAAAACCAGAGGACATCCTCGAAGCGCAACGTGCCATGCAAACACGATATTATTGGGGTGATGTACATGCCAACGGCGTCTATCCAAATTGGCTAAAGAATTTCTGGCAACATAAGGGCTTCAATATTGATATTACTGCCGCAGATGAAAAAATCTTGGCAGAGAATACAGTGGATTACGTTGCATTTTCTTACTACATGTCATGGACAGTTTCTGATACTGGCGATGAGTGGCTTGAATACAATGAAGAGGGCAATCATGGTGACAATCCATTCTTAAAGAAGTCTGATTGGGGCTG
This sequence comes from Weissella paramesenteroides, assembly GCF_051903945.1. Taxonomy (GTDB): domain Bacteria; phylum Bacillota; class Bacilli; order Lactobacillales; family Lactobacillaceae; genus Weissella; species Weissella paramesenteroides_A. Next base: position 705,724 of record NZ_CP192268.1, read on the forward strand.
GCAGATTGATCCGGTTGGTATGCGCTGGGCGATGAATTGGATGTGGGATCGTTGGCACAAACCATTGTTTATTGTTGAAAATGGTTTTGGTGCTTATGATAAATTAACTGAGGATCATCAAATTCATGACGATTATCGGATTACGTATTTCCAAGGGCATATCCAAGCAATGGAACAAGCAGCTGTCTTAGATGGGGTGCCATTGATTGGTTACTTACCTTGGTCAGGTATTGATTTAGTTTCTGCATCGACAGGTGAGATGTTGAAACGTTACGGGTTTATTTATGTTGATTTAGATGATATGGGTCAGGGTACTGGTGAACGGTATTACAAAGACTCATTTAAGTGGTATCAACGAGTGATTGCAACTAATGGTGCCACATTAGAATCGTTAGATTAATTAGGTATATAAAGTAAATATATTTAAAATAAGAGGAAAGAATTATGGCAAGTAATGTATTAAATGAGAAAATAATTCCATTTTTTCAAAGATTGTCGGGATCACGACATTTAGTTGCTTTGCGTGATGGTATGACGGCTGCCGTACCAATGATTATTATTGGTTCTGTCTTCATGATTGTTGCACAGTTCCCAATTCAAGGGTACCAAGATTTTATGGCCCACACGTTTGGGTCAAACTGGGCCACGGTTGTGCAATATCCAACGAACGCCTCGTTCCATATCATGGGATTAGTAGCGGTCGCAGGTATATCATATAACCTGGCCAAGAGTTATAAAGTAGATGCCTTTTCAGCAATGGTGGTTGCCATTGGGGCATTTATTTTAACTATTCCGCTAAGAGTTGATAAAGCTGGTGCAATGTGGGTGCCACTACAACAATTAGATTCTTCAGGATTATTTATTGCTATTTTAGTTGGTTTGTTTATTACTGATTTGTATGTCTGGTTGGTTCATAAGAATTTGACAATTAAGATGCCATCTACAGTACCACCAGCAGTCAGCAATTCATTTGCCTCACTATTCCCTGGTGCTTTGGCTTTGATACTTATGTGGATCATTCGTATGGCAGTCGAAGCTTCACCAATGAAGAGTATTCCAAATATTATTAACTTCGTATTGCAAGAGCCTTTGAGTCATTTGAACAATTCATTGCCAGGTGCAATTATCGTTGAGTTGTTTATCTGTCTATTATGGTTCTTTGGAATTCATGGTGCGAATACGGTTAGTGGTGTCATGATGCCAATCTGGCTTGGTGCCATGACACAAAACGCCAACGCTATGCAAGCAGGTAAGGCATTACCTAACATTGTGACGCAACAATTCTATGATAACTTCGTTCACATGGGTGGATCTGGTGCAACCATTGGTTTGGCATTTATGCTTGCCTTCCTCTCAAAGAGTAAGGAATTTAAGACCCTTGGAAAGCTTGTTGTTGGTCCGGCATTATTTAATGTTAATGAGCCAATCATCTTCGGTATGCCAGTTGTTATGAATTACAAGTTGCTATTGCCATTTATTTTGGCACCAATGGCCAATGTTATTACAACTTACACGGCAATGAGTACGGGTATCGTTGCTAAGACGATGGGTGTGATGGTTCCTTGGACGACACCACCAATTATTTCAGGTTACTTGGCAACTGGTCATTTGTCTGGGGCAGTTCTGCAATTGGTTAACATTGTGATAGACGGTTTGATCTACTATGCCTTCTTCAAGAGCATGGATCGTAGCCATTTGGCAGAAGAAAAAGATGAAGTTGCTTAATAAGTATTGAAACAAGAATATGTGGGTCAAAAAGAGTCTAAGATAATTTTTGACCTGCATTTTTTATTGAGGGGGGATAACGATGACAAAACGACAACTTGGCTTATCAATTTATCCAGATCATAGTGATTTTGAAAAAGATAAGCAGTATTTAGCGCTTGGTAAAAAGTATGGTTTCACACGTATTTTTATGAGTATGCTAGAGGTGACCGGTTCGATCGCAAAAACTAAGCAAAAATATCAACAAATTGTGGCTTATGCTAATGACTTAGGTTATGAGACGATTATTGATGTAGCACCACGGATTTTTGATCAATTAGGAATTTCATATGCTGATTTATCATTCTTTAACGAATTAGGTGTTGCAGGAATCAGATTGGATCAGTCTTTTGATGGTGCGACCGAGGCGATGCTATCGTATAATCCATATAACTTAATTATTGAATTGAATGCCAGCAATGATGTGGATTATTTGAATAATATTTTGAGTTACCAAGCAAATGAGCCATATATCTATGGTTGTCATAATTTTTATCCACAAAAGGGAACTGGCCTACCTTATGACTATTTTATTGCTTGCAGTCAGCGCTTTAAACAGCTGGGTATCCATACTGCTGCCTTTGTTTCTAGCCAAATTGGTAAAATTGGGCCTTGGGATGTCAATGATGGTTTACCAACGCTAGAAATGGATCGTTATTTGCCAATTGATGTGCAGGCTAAACATTTATTTAGCACCGGTTTGATTGATGATGTGATTATTGGCAATGCTTATGCGAGCGAAGCCGAACTAGCAGCTTTGAGTCAGGTAAACCGTTATCAGTTGGTACTAAGGGTTGACTTTGAGGAACTAATTAATGCTATTGAAAAAACAATTGTGACCGTACCGCAACATTTTAGACGCGGTGATATCAATGCAACAGTAATTCGTTCAACCATGCCACGAGTCGACTATCAAACGGTCGATAATCTACCTCATGATAATGAACAAGCATTTCAACGCGGTGATATTGTGATTGGCAATGATGAATTTGGCGTCTATAAAAATGAATTACAAATTGTACTGACCCCACATCAGGATCAACGGAAAAATCGGGTCGGTCACATCAGTGCAGATGAGTTGTTTTTGTTAGACTTTATTCAACCGTGGACAAAATTTAAATTAATTGAAAATACTGACAGTGACATTTATTAGCCAGTATCAAAAAGCAAACCATTGGTAAAATACCTGGTTTGCTTTTTTGTTTATAAAAAGAAAGCGCTTTCTTTTTATATAGTTCAATGCTATAATTAAGTCATTCGAATGAGTAAAAAGTAAGGAGGAACTTTATGACACAAATGGTTAGTTCATTTTAATCCTAATAGGATAGGCGTCAGTTCATCATGTGACAGGGACACGTTGATGACGATATTTTATAGGGGGGCATATATGTCAGAAGGACAACAGCAACGGCAAAAACAAAAGCAGGCATTAAGTATCAAAAGTATGGCCTTTAATCGATTTTTGTTATTTCGATACGTTACAGCCGGTTTTTTCTTTGCCAATTTATATTGGACAATTTTACTATTTGGGGCACCGGGTTGGTATTGGTTATTACCAGCAATATTATTCTTAATTGACATTGCAATTAGTATTGAGCAAACCCGTAAATATTGGCGGCCTGATCATTCATTAGTGATTACCAGAGTTGGTTATTGGGCACAATTAGCATGTAATATTGTTTTAATTAGCGCAACTTTGATGAAAGCGAGTCAGCCTTTCTATCCATTTATTAATGATCAAAGTCAGATGGCCATTCTAATTGCCTTGGGAATTGGCATTATTTTTTGTGTTTTCGTACAACGACAGGCATGGTTGATTACCCATGATCAAGACCGCTATTTACAACGTTTAAATGAGTTTAAAGCCAGTTTACAATAATAGAAAAGAGAGCAAATTATGGACAATACTGATAACAAGCTATTCCAGTTCTTAAGTAAGCATCTCATGGGACCCATGGGTAAGTTAGCACAGTTTCGCATTGTACGAGGCGTAATGGCTTCTGGTATGGCATCCATACCATTCACGATTGTGGGATCGATGTTTTTGATCGTAAGTGTTATTCCACAAAGTTTTCCATCGTTAGCAGGTATTTGGGCAGCTTCTTTCGATAAAATTACCAGTTTGTATATGATTGCGAATACAGCAACCATGGGAATTTTGGCCCTTTACTTCTGTTTGGTTTTTGGTTACGAATATACTAGAATTCAAGCACAAGAGGAAAAAGTCAATGTTAACCCATTGAGTGGGGCCTTATTATCAATGATGGCATTTTTCATGTGCGTACCTGAATTACTGTTTAAAGACGGTGCGATGAGTTTGGTCAACATTGTTACTAAAGATCAAAAAATTATTGATGGTTGGCAAATGGGCGGTGGAGTCACTCGTTTAGGAACGACTGGCATCTTTACTGCCATTATCATGGGTATCTTAGCTGTGAAGATTTATACTTACTGTGTGAAGAAAAATTGGACAATCAAAATGCCTGAAACCGTACCAGCTGGGGTAATCAATTCATTTATGGCTTTGATTCCAACTGCCTTGATTGCCTTAACAGTCATTGTGATCAACGGTGCCTTGGTATTCTTGAATACTGATATTTTCAAAGTCATTGCAGTACCTTTTGGATTCGTTACCAACCTAACAAATACTTGGGTTGGATTACTTGTGATTTACTTTATTATGCACGCCTTATGGATCGTTGGTATTCATGGTGCGACTATTGTGACGTCATTTTTGACGCCAATTGTTTTGTCAAACATGGCTGCCAATCAAACGGGTGCCAACTTACCATTTGCTGGTGAGTTTAATAATTCATTCGTGACGATCGGTGGGTCAGGAGCTACTCTGGGAATGGTCATCTTTATTGCTTTCTTTGCCAAGTCGGCGCAACTCGGGGCATTGGGTAAGGCAGCAATTGTGCCAGCGTTCTTTAATATTAATGAACCAATTTTGTTTGGTATGCCAGTCGTGTACAATCCATACACAGCGATTCCATTCTTCTTGGCGCCAATGGCATCAATGTCGGTTGCTTACTTTGCGATTAAATTGCATATGGTTAATCCACCAATTGCGCAAGTTGCCTGGCCAACACCAGGTGGACTATCAGGATTCATTGGTTCTGGTGGTGACTGGCGAGCAGCTGTACTAGGTGTTGTTTGTGCGTTAGTTGCTTTCTTGATTTGGTATCCATTTATCAAATTCTATGACGGTAAATTAGCTCGTGATGAACAAACGGCTACGGCAGCATAAACAATTGGGGGTATGAATTAATGAGCACTTTTCCAAAAGATTTTTTATGGGGCGGCGCTGTTGCTGCTCATCAATTTGAAGGTGGTTGGCAAGCGGACGGTAAAGGCATTAGTTTAGCGGACGTGATGACATCAGGTGATAATCAAACCGCTCGCCGAATCACGGATGGTGTTTTACCAGGAGAAAATTATCCAAATCACGAAGCCATTGATTTTTATCATCATTATAAAGATGATGTGAAGTTATTTGCTGAATTGGGGTTGAAGGCTTTTCGTACGAGTATCGCGTGGACGCGTATTTTTCCAAATGGTGACGAGGATGAACCGAATGAAGCAGGTTTAAAATTCTATGACGATTTGTTTGATGAACTACTAAAATATGACATTGAACCGGTTATTACGTTATCCCATTTTGAAATGCCATATCATTTGGTGACGGAGTATGGTGGTTGGCGTAATCGCAAGATGATTGATTTCTTTACCAAGTTTGCCAAGGTAGTTTTTGAACGTTATCAGGACAAGGTAAAGTATTGGATGACGTTTAATGAAATCAATAATCAGTCAGCTATGTTAAATGATTGGGCACTGTTTACCAATTCCGGATTAGTTGCGGAACCTGGTGAAGATATTGAACGAAGCATGTATCAAGCAAGTCACTATGAGGTGGTTGCAAGTGCATTAGCTGTACAAATTGGGCACGCAATCAATCCAAAGTTTGAAATTGGGGCAATGTTTGCTTTGGGTCCTGCTTATGCGGCCAGTCCAGATCCACGTGATGTGATGAAGGCGCAACGGTCAATGCAAGTCAATACATGGTATGCAGATGTTCAGTGCAAAGGAAAGTATCCTGCTTGGTTAAAGAAGTACTTTGAACGTAAGCATTATGATCTGGATATCACATTGGCAGATGAGGATATTTTAATGGCCGGTACGGTTGATTATATTGGGTTTTCTTATTATGCATCACATGTGGTACAAGCTGTTGTAACAGAAGCTGATGATTTTACGACCCGTGATGAGCACACAGAAATTCCTAATCCAACGTTACCAGCATCGGATTGGGGATGGATGATTGATCCAGTTGGTTTACGCTATATTTTGAATTGGTTAACTGAACGATATGATTTGCCACTATTTGTTGTTGAAAATGGATTGGGGGCATTTGATAAGGTTGAAAATGGACAAATTCATGATAATTATCGAATAGATTATTTACGCGAACATATTGAACAAATGGCTAAAGCAATCAATATTGATGGTGTGAACTTAATGGGCTATACGCCATGGGGCTTTATTGATTTAGTTTCAGCAGGAACTGGTCAAATGGATAAACGATATGGCATGATTTACGTTGATAAAAATGACGCAGGTGAGGGTACCCTAAAACGAATGAAAAAAGATTCGTTTACGTGGTTTAACCAAGTTATTTTATCAAACGGTGATAATTTGAACTAAAATAGTACGAGAAAAGACTTGTTAATAGCACAATGATTAGATGGTTGTTCTGTGGATTAACAAGTCTTTTGTTTTGCCGTAAATTCAGGCATAATAAAGGTATTAGGGATATATTTTAAAGGAATAAACAAAACATTGTAAAAGAAGTAATCGTGAGTTAAAGGGGCATATTATGGCACAAAGAGAAAGTTCATTAGCTATTGATGCACTAGTTAAAAAAATGATTGCAGAAATTCAACAACATACGATTGGTGATGCTGCGAATAAATTACCACCTGAGCCAGAGTTAATGGCACGTTACCAGGTTACACGGTATACACTAAGACAAGCATTACAGAAATTGAGTCGCATGGGGTATACTTTTCAAGCTCATGGTATTGGCACGTTTGTTCGGGCACGGTTGGATCGACAAGCAATCTCAATGCAAAATATCGTTGGCATGACTGATGAAGTTGCCCGACAAGGCCGTCAGTTAACCACAAAATTTGCAAACTTAGCACAAACAACGGCAGCAGAAGCAGGATTTTTGCCAATCAATTCAACGATTGATGTAAAAACACCATTATGGGAAGTACAACGTTTACGATACGCCAATGATGAACCATTTTTGTATGAACAATCATACTATTTATGCGAACATGTCAAAGAAATACCAGAACAGGCTTTATATGGATCGCTATTTAATTTTATAGAAAACGATGATGATCTAAAATTAGGTTTTCAAGATTCAACTATTACAGCAGGTTTAATGACTGCCGACATGGCAACGTTCTTTCAAAAGGATGAGGCATCACCAGTATTAAGTGTTTACGATGAAACATACTTAAGTGCGGGACAGTTGATTGCATTTTCGAAGTTGAGTTATGATGCTGACTTGACGAAGTTATTTATGTTTAAAAAGTTGTGATGGATAGAGAAAATTGCATGATTTACCATAATATAATTAACATTTAACTTAAAATATATTGGATTTAAACAATGGTGGTAATTGATACATGACCAATAAAAATAAAACAGTTAGTATAAACGATGTGGCGCTAGCAGCAGGAGTATCCATTGCAACAGTTTCAAGGTTTCTAAACGGGCAACTGAATCGAATGTCTGCTAGAACTGCAAGTAAAATTCAAACAATTATTGATGAAATGGGATATGTACCAAATGCTGCGGCACGTCAATTAATGACAAAAAGTTCTAAAATGATTGCTGTAGTTGTGGCAAATATTGATGACTATTTTTCTTCTGAATTGTTTAAAGGAATTGGTGCAATTGCAATTACAGAAGGGTATACGCCCGTATTATTTGATGCCAATGATGATAAGCAGCAAGAACTTGATGTCATTGAAAAAATTGATCAACAAAATTTTGATGCATTAGTTATACAACCTTTGAATACTGATGCGCAGGTGATTCAAAAGCATATTAAAAGAAAAATTCCTATTTTGACTGTTGATCGATCATTAGATCACTCTGTCTGGCCAAACGTTATTAGTGATAATTATGATATAGCTAAAACTGCTAGCAATTATTACCTTAAAAAGGGTTACCAACAAGTTGTTATCGTTACAGAGCCAGTTGGAACGGTCTCTACCAGACAAGCGCGAGTAACTGCAATCAAGGATGTTTACCCTGATGCAATTACTGTTGAAGTAGATATCAAAGAGAAAATTGGCGATAAATTAATAACAAGTCTGATTGATAAAATAGATAAAAACAAGAAAATACTAGTATTTGCCTTGAAAGAGCGTTTAGTTTTACGCTTAGCATCTTTGCTGACAAAGCCGGAAGTGAATAAAAAGTTAATGCTAACTGGCTTTGCGGAGTCAGATATTATTTTTGACATTAATTCAGAGTTACGGTTGGTTAGACAAAATCCTTTTAAAATGGGCGCTACTGCTGGTGAATTAATACTTGATTTATTGAAAAGCAAATCAGAAAACATCATGGAAACAACCATTGTCAAAGCTGAATTTTAATCTCAAAAAACTGCTAAATTTACTTGGCAGTTTTTTAATTTGTGGTACTATTAGGGTAAGCGCTTACCCTAAAATGATAAACGTATAAAATAACGGCAGAGTTGATGTAAATTAGTCAGATTGTGTCGGAAAAATTAAGTTAAACAGGGGGAATTTCATATGAGCTTGGTTGATCAATTCAATACAGATTTTTTTAGATTAGATGGCAAAGTTGCAATTATTACGGGAGGTGCATCTGGTCTTGGACAATATTATAGTAAAGCATTAATTAAATCTGGTGCAAAGGTTATGGTTGCTAGCATTAGTGAGAAGGGAATCAGTGAATTAGAAGAGTTTGCTCAAAAGAATGGGTCTGAAGTCGGTTTTATTAGTCGCGATGTGACTGCAAAAAATGCGGCAAAAGATATTGTTGCCGCAACCATAGAAAAATTTGGACAATTAGACATATTAATAAATAATGCTGGTATTCAAATTAGAAATAAGTGGCATGAGTTTAAGGATGAAGATTGGCAGGAAGTAATCGATATCAATTTAACAGCAGCCTATCATTTAGCGCATGAAGCAGCATTAGTGATGGCTAAATCAGGTAGTGGAAAAATCATTAATATTGGATCAATGCAGTCATATCGTGCTGGAAAATTTATTTTTCCTTATACAGCAAGCAAACATGGTGTTATGGGATTAACCAAAGCATATGCGGATGCCTTAGCATCAGAAAATATTCAAGTGAATGCTTTAGCACCAGGTTATATTGATACACCTATGACAAAAGTCTTACAGGAAGACAATGAAAGAAATAAGGAAATATTAAGTCATATTCCGGCTGGACATTGGGCAGATCCATCTGAATTAATGGGTGCAATTGTGTTTTTAGCAAGTCCAGCTTCTAATTACATCACGGGTGTGACTCTGCCAGTTGATGGTGGTTACTTATTAAGATAAGAAAAGAGGTTAGTGTAATGAAGAAAAATGTCGTAATTCCTAAAAATTTGTCTCAAAAGGGTAAGGATACCTTGTTGCATGCTGGTTTTAATTTAGTTGAGCTAGAAGATTTATCTGCATCATCAGTGATTAAGACAGCACCTGAGGCATCAGCCATAATTTTAATGACTGAACCTTTTGAAAATTTTGATATTACTAAAATGCCTAATCTAAAAATAATTGCGCGTCATGGTGTAGGTTACGATAATGTTGATGATGATTTTTGGGGTAAAAATGGTGTCTATGTAACTATTACACCGAATGCAAATGCTTCTACAGTGGCTGAAACAACTTTTGCAGAAATATTAGACCCGGATTATTCATCAAGACAAACAAAGACCCGCTGAAACAGCAAGTTAATACCGTTTCAACGGGTTTTGCGCTTTCACCCGTTGGGTGAAAACCATAGGAGCTCTTTTTTATGATATTTTGTTAGTGAAAAACAAACCAAATACTCAAAAATTGGAGCGTCTAAAATTATGACTCAAAAAGTATTACCTAGCAACCCTTTAGTTGCAGTTTCAGACAATGGGGCACCAATTACCTCGGATGGTGGCAACGTGCTGCTTAGTATGTTTCTGAATTCACCTGTAGTTTCCAGGCTCTTTAATAACGTTGAATTCAACGATAATCGCAAAAGTCCACGCTATGCTAAGGTAGAATTATTATTGCAAATGCTCATTCAAGTTATCGAAGGTTATCGCAACGACGACGTTGCAGATTACTTGACCCAAGATATCGAACATCGACTTGTTTATGCGCAAAACATGGCATCTCAACCAACTATTTCCAGATTTCTATCACATCTCACGAACGAAGACATTGATGAGCTACAAGAATTAAATCGTCGTATTGTCTCTTTAATTGATGAAAGATCAGCCAACACTGAACTGGTGCTAGATTTGGATTCAACCTACTTTGAGACCTTTGGTCATCAAGAAAAAATTGGTTTTAATTATCACTACTTGAACGTCGGTTACCATCCGCTTATCATGACCGATGCTTTAACTGGAACCGTGCGTCAGGTATCGTTGCGAAGTGGCAATACCTATACCGGTAATGGTGCAACTGAATTTGTGCAAGGGTATCTGTCAACTAGTCTATCCGCTCAACATCAGACAATTATTTTGCGTGGTGACAGTGGCTTCGCCACGCCAGACTTGATGGAAACATTAGAAGGCAACAATATTTTTTATACCATCCGATTGAAGTCAAATCCTCGATTGAAGCGTATGGCACTTGATGGACGATATGTTAATTTCGACAATCTTTTGATGATTGAAGGTCAGTTGACGACCGATGAATTTGAGTATCAAGCCGCCTCATGGGACAAAGCACGTCGTGTTATCGTTTTAAATGATGAACATGGCGGTACACAGTTCATCGTCACTAACCTAAGTCTTCCACAAAAAGACATCGTCCGTGTTTACCGCAAGCGTGCGGCGATTGAAGATATTATTCGCGAGCTTAAAGGTGGATTTGCCTTCGGCAAAACTGATAGCAGTTCATTTTTCGCCAACAAAGCGCGCATGTGGATCTCAGTGATTGCATCAAACTTGATGCGGTTGATGAAGAGTATTGCGTTGGACGACCAGCAACAATCGTGGACAATCAACACCTTTCGAGACCGTTTGTTAAAAATCGGTGGACGTGTCACTAAGCACGCCCGCAAGGTGATCTTGACGTTAGATAGCCACAACCAAGAACAATTCGATGGTCTGTTCTGGCGAGCTTGGGAACGACTAAATGCTTTGTGGCAATAAAACAACGAATTATATTTTCAAAAAAATAGCAAAATCTGGCTGGTTTTAGTGTGCCCATTTTTCTCAAAAAACGCTCAATCGAAAAAAACACCCTGAAACTGTGCCAGGGTACCGGCAGTTTCAAGGTGATTTATCGTATTTTACTGATTTAGCTGTGGTTAAAAATTTAGTGCATGAATAATCCGGGTTAGATTTATCAAAAAACTTGACGGCCACATCTAATGAAATGCGTAAGGGGAATTTTGACTATAAAAATAGTCATCGTGGCTTTAATCTTGCGGGAAAAACTTTAGGGATTATGGGATTTGGACGTATTGGTAAACAAGTTGCTAAATTGGCTAATGTGTTTGATATGAAAATTTTGATTTATGATCCATTTGTTAAAACAACTAATATTGGATCACTAGTTAATCGGGAAGATATTTTCAGTCAGTCTGATATCCTAACGTTGCATATGGCGGTGACAGAAGACAATAAAGCTGGGATTGGATCTAGAGAATTTGAACTGATGAAAGATACTGCTTTGTTAATCAATTTGGGAAGAGGTGCCTTAGTAAATCAAGATGAATTACTTGAAGCATTGAGAGAGAAAAAAATTGCTGGTGCGGCATTGGATGTCTTTAATGAAGAACCATTACCTCTAAACAGTGAATTTTATCAATTAGAAAACGTTCTATTGACACCGCATATTGCATCAAATACAAAAAATGCAATGGAAAACATGGCTGTAGACGCAGCTAATGAGGTTATTAAAGTATTAAATGGTGAAAGTCCCCAATGGGCAGTGAATAAAATATAAATTTTAATCAATCGATGATTATAAAAAGCACTACTTTCAAATCTTGTGAATTTGAAAGTAGTGCTTTTTCATTTATTCGAATCGTCATTGTATAAAATTTTTGCAGGGACGACAACTTTTTGAGTTTCTATCGGTTCTTTATTTAACTGCTTCAACATTAATTCCGCCGAAATACTGCCCATTAAAAAGGGATTTTGGGTGATTAGTTTTGAATGTGGATTAATGGCATGTGCCGTATTTGTGTCCGCAAAACCAGTCACAGCGATGCGATCATTATCAATCAATCCATCAAATGTTAGTAAAGATACGAACTCTAGAAACCATCGTTCCTTTAGTGAAAAGATTAGAGTTTTTTCATGACTGTCGGTCAGCAACTCTTTGATATGATTATAAATTTTCTTTTTATTGTAGTTTTCTTCAGGAATTTCAACAATTTCAATATTAGGAATGACTGATTGAATTCCCAAGAAACGATCACGTCTCGTTGAAATACTGTCAATTGGAGAGGTTAAGACAATGACACGTGAGTAACCATCATTTTTGAATAAGAGTGCGGCACTTTTTGCGCTTTCATAATTATCTGTTAAGACTTGCGGCCAAATTGATGTATCAATATTACGGTCAACAATTACGATGGGCGTATCTGTGTTAACCTCCGAAAAGATATGTGACATATCGCTAGCATTTGGTTGAAAAATAATACCATCAAAGTTGTATGTACTGGTTGTCTTAATGATTTCACGTTCTTTTTCTATACTAGCATTACTATCAAAGAGCACTGCCATATAACCCTTTGATTCTAAAAAGGAACTAGCACCTTTAAATAATTCAGTAGAGAAGTAATCGTCAATATTAGAGACTAAAACGGCAACTAATTTACTTGAATTAGTAACCATTTGCCTGGCAGCAGCATTAGGGATGTAATGAAGTTTTTCAATTGCATTTTTAATCGTATTTGCAGTGTCGTCAGACATTTTATTTAAATTACCATTTAAAAATCGTGAAACAGTAGTTGTAGAAACGCCGGCCAGATGAGCGACATCTTTCATGTTAGCTTTTCTTTTCTTTTTTTCGTCGACCATAGTTTCCTCCGTTAACCTTGTTAGCCATAATTATAAACCAATTATAAAACAGGGTAAAAAGATATTGTAATGATATAAAGATATCACAATTAGCACCAATATAAAAAAACAAAAAAATATAATTTTTTGAATGTTTAAAAGTATTGAAAATAACTACATAAATTTTTGTGGCTTCTGGATAGATACTTGCTTTTAGGGTAACGTTACACCAAAAATAAATATATTTTAAATATATCACCTAAAAACACTTACTTTAAGGCAATAGAAAGCGCTTGCAAAATAAAGGTGTAACGTTTAACATAATGGATGTAAGGAAAACGTTAAACCAAAAAGAAAGGGTGCATTTATGGCGTAATAAATTGACTTTTTGGTGTTAAACGAGGATTGGGAATAAATTTTTAATAAAGACAGATAATGGGGGTTATCATGACAGTAATTTTGAATACATGGATTTTTGAAAAAGACGTTAAGCAAGGTGTTAGTCAGACACAACTCGTGGAACGTGTCAAGGCATTAGGAGCTGATGGTATTGAAGTTCGTCGTGAATATTTTAAGGATCTTGACAAAGAACTTGCACAAGTTGGACAAAGCGCAAAAAAGGCGGGCTTAATTGTAAATTACAGTGTACCTGACGTTGTCTTCTCTGAAGATGGCTCGGTTAATTCAAAGTTAATGGATTATTTTAAGGAAGGTGAAATTCTAGGTATTTCTAAAATTAAGTTCAATACTGGTCATTTTGACAAGTTTGATGGTGATTTGCAGGAAGCATTCAGTGAATTCCCGTTGGATCAAATTGAAATGAATGTTGAAAATGATCAGACAATCTTAAGTGGAAAAGTTGCCCCAATTAAAACATTTTTAGAAGCAGCACATCAAGCAGGATATTCAGGAATCGGTTATGTGTACGACCTTGGTAATTGGGCATTTACACATGGAGATGCAATTGCAAGTGCCGATGCTTTACGCGAGTCAACAAATTATATCCACTTGAAGAACACGATTAATGTTGATGGTGAATTGAGTACATCAGATGATCTGGATGAAGGTGTTTATGACTGGCGTGAAATCCTAACACATTTGCCACATGATGTGTCATTTGCATTGGAGTATCCAATGGATACTGATGAGCAAATTAAGCAACAAATTAGTTTATTGAAAGTTGAGATAGGTGATTAATATGAGTTCGACGATCATCTCAATATTACTATTAATTTCATTTGCAGTTTTTATTTTCTACATTCTTAAAGGTGGAAACTTAGTTATTGGATTCTTTGTTATGGCTATTCTATGGTCAGTAATTGGTATGGTGCCTTTCAGTACCGCAATACAAAAAGTTTTTGCTGAACCAGCATTGAATTATGGACCAACTATTATTTATATCGTGTTCGGTTCATGGTTTGGACGAGTTTTGGTTGATAGTGGTATTGCGCCAGCTATATCTGAAGCTACTAATAAGGTAGGGAAAAAGAAACCCTTGATTGCTGCGATTCTAGTTATTATTGTAACGGCATTCATTTTTGTTAGCGCATATGGTGTCGGTTCAGTTATCGCAATTGGTGTTATCTTGCTACCAATTCTTTTGTCCGTTGGTGTTCCACGTGAAATTGCTTTAACAGCTTTTTCATTGGCAATTGGTTCCCCAATGTATGTCAATGTTGTGCTATTCAATCAAATCAAAGCATTCTTCCCACATGCAGTTTATGGTGGTAAGTACTTACAATTTGGCTGGACTGCAACATTAATTCAATTGGCTATTGTCATAATTTTCTTGATCTTGATGCGCAAGAAATTTAAGCCACAAAGTGCAGAAGAAAACTTGGAAATTATCGGGGCAAAATTTAGTGAAGATGGTCAAGATGTTAAGAAAGTACCATATATTGCATACATCGTCCCAATTATTCCAGTTGCCATGAATATGTTATTCAGTTGGGATGCTATTCCATCACTTGTACTTTCTGTCATTGTTGCCATGCTTTTGACTGGTAAGATGAAGAGCTACAAGGAAACTGTGAATTTCATTAATAGTACTGTCGCACAAGCAATTAGCGATATTTCAGGTTTGATTATCTTCTTAATGGCTTTGATTATGTTCAGTGGTGCCGCAACGTTGAATGCACACCACTTTGAGCCAATATTCAATGCTATCTTGCCACACAGTCATTTGATTTTGGCAATTGCACTTGGTGTGTTAGCACCATTAGCTTTGTTCCGGGGTCCATTGCATGTTTGGGGAGCTGGAGCAGCAACAGCAGCTGTTTTGTCTGGTACAGGATTATTCAATGATGCATTCTTACTACCATTGCTATACGTACCAACTTTGATGGCCGTTTCAACAGATATTACTCAATCATGGAATGTTTGGGGATTAGATTATATGAAGGTGAAGTCAAAAGACTTCCTCAAGTATGGTGTTCCAGTGATGTGGTTAGTTTCAATCGTCAATGAAGTACTTGTATATGTATTCTTTGGCTAAATAACGTAAAAAGAGGGAAAAAAGATGAGTGAATTTATTACAATTGGTGAACCATTAGTGACGTTTGCTTCAAAGGATGCAGATATTTCATTAGCTGATGCGATTAATTTTCATAAGATTATGGGTGGTGCGGAACTAAACGTGGCAATTGGTGTCTCACGTCTAGGACATAGTTCTGAGTATATTTCACAGGTGGGTGCCGATCCATTTGGACAATTTGTGAAGAAGACCATTTTAAGTCATAATGTTGGTACAACCTATATTTCTGAAGATTCTGACCATTTTACGGGTCATCAATTAAAGCAATTAGTAACCCATGGTGATCCAGCAACGTTTAATTATCGTAAGGATTCTGCAGCATGTCATTTGACTGAAGAAGTGATTGATCAGGTTGATTTATCTGATGTGAAAATCGCACATATGTCAGGGATTTTTCCAGCAATTTCAGATATTGCTGAAAATACATTCCGTAAATTATTCAGTCGTCTAATTGATAATAACATTTTAACGACATTTGATCCTAATCTACGACCAACGTTATGGTCATCAAAGGAAAAAATGATTTCTACAATTAATGAATTAGCTGGTATGGCGGACATCGTCTTACCTGGAATGGAAGAAGGTAAGATTTTGATGGGTTCAGATGATCCTGAAAAGATTGCTGATTTCTACTTGAAGGGTGAGCGGACAAAGACAGTAATTGTTAAGATTGGCCCAGCAGGTGCCTATGTGAAAACTCAAGATGGTGAGAGTTATACAGTTAATGGCTTTAAGGTTGAAAAAGTAGTTGATACAGTTGGTGCAGGTGATGGCTTTGCATTAGGTGTGATTACGGCATTGATGGAAGGTAAGTCATTAAAGGCTGCAGTATTACGTGGTAATGCAGTTGGTGCGTTACAAGTACAGACGCTTGGTGATAATGATGGTTACCCAACACCAGTGGAATTGAAAGAATTTTATATTAAAGAAGGAGTATCTGAAGAATAATGAAATTACAAGTAGCAATTGATAGGGTGCCGCTAGATAGAGCAGTAGATATTGCCCATAGTTTAGATGGCAAAGTAGACATTATTGAATTAGGAACTTCTATCGTAAAAGATTATGGGTTAGAAGCACTTAAGCAAATGGATTTTCAACTTGAAAAGTCGGAACTGCTGATCGATTTAAAAACAATTGATGAAGGAGAATACGAGTTTAAAAAAGGGTTTGAAACTTCAGCTGATATTTTAACAGTTATGGGTAGTTCATCAAATGGCACATTAAATCAAACCTATCAAATTGCTCAAGATGTGAAAAAAGATATTTTTGTTGATTTAATGGAGATTAATGATGATAGATTAAATAGCATGCCAGAATTACCAAATGCCATTTTTGGGCTACATCATTCTAAGGATTCTGTTGAATCATTTGATGCAGTGGATACAATTAAACAGTTTAATGATCAGCATCCACAAATTTCACGTTTAGCTGTTGCTGGTGGTATTGATATCGATCAGGCTAAGAAAATTGCTGATCAAGGTATTGCGGATATTATCATTGTTGGTGGTAAGATTTCAGGCACATCCGATCCAGTTAGTGCGGCACAAAAGTTCATGGAGGCAATCAAATGACATTAATTAAAGAAATCGTCAGTGAAGTAAATGAAGTTATGTCCCTAGTTGATGAAAGTCAACTAGAACAGGCTGAAAAGTTGATTGATAAGAATAAGCGTATCTTTATTTTAGGTGCTGGACGCTCAGGATTAATGGCAAAGGGCTTTGCAATGCGACTGATGCATATTGGATACACTGTCTTTGTGATTGGTGAGACAATTACGCCTTCGATTCAAGCAGGTGATGTATTGGTTTCGGTTTCAGGTTCCGGAAAAACAGGGAGTGTTCTGAATCCAAGTAAGAAAGCTAAGGAAACAGGCGCAGCTTTAATTTCAGTAACCAGCGATCAGCATTCGCCATTGGGACAAATCGGGGATGCAACGATTGTTGTACCTGGTGCGACAAAAACAGGAGACGGTGTCAAATCAATTCAGTTATTGAGTACGTTATTTGATCAAAGTGTTCATATTACATTAGACGTCCTTTGCTTAATGATTAGCCGTCGAGACCATATTTCTAACGATTCAGCTAAAGCAACTCATAGTAATATGGAATAACAGAATTGAGGGGCGTATAAACATGCAAAAAGTTGATACATTATCACGTTTGGGGGCTGCTGGTGTTGTATCAGTGGTACGTGGAGAATCGAAAGAAATTGCCTATAAAACAGCAATAGCTTGTATAAAGGGTGGCATAAAAGCAATTGAATTAACATTTACGGCACCTTCAGCAGATGAATTGATTAAGCAACTAAACGAAGAGTTTGCGAATGATTCAGAAGTAATTGTCGGTGCTGGCACAGTGCTTGATGCGATTACTGCTAGAGTTGCAATTATGGCTGGTGCAAAGTTTATTGTTAGTCCAGCATTTGACCGTGAAACAGCTTTCATTTGCAATGAATATCAAATTCCTTATTTACCAGGATGTATGACAATTAATGAGATTAAGTCTGCTTTACGTTATGGTGCTGATGTTGTCAAAGTCTTCCCTGGTAGCTCAGTTGGTAAAGACTTTGTTAAAGCTATTAAAGCACCCTTACCATTTGTTAATGTTATGCCAACAGGTGGTGTAAATTTAGATAATATGCATGAATGGTTTGATTTAGGCGTTGTAGCCGTTGGCGCAGGAAGCGATTTGACTGGTGCAGCAGCAGTCGGTGATTTTGACAGTGTTACAAAACGTGCAAAAGACTATCATCAAGAATATTTGCGAATTAAAAATTAAAATACTAATCTCTCCATAAAAATTAAATTTTGAGTTTCGCATGATAATTAACAACTTTCTACTATATAAGAAGGTTGTTTTTTGTTTTAAAATAAAGGATACATTTATGAATTTTAACTAGGCAAACTTGATTTATGGTATACTCAAATTAACTGAGGGGGAATTATGCAGAAAGATGATCGTAAGACTAAAATAAAAATAACCCATCAATTTGGACAGTCAGCATTTATTGGTGGCACATTATGGACGATTGGATTTTTTGCAAGACATTTGATTCGTCATCAGAAGCGTCGCCAGTTAGGTTTGAATGATATTTTTACGGTTAGTAAGACTATCAAAATAAGTGCTGAAAGAGAATTGCGTTCAGATGTGAATTATCTTGTGTGTGATGTGGATCAAGCAACATATACTTTAATGGTATTAGATCAGGCAGATTACAAACCATTTTTGGTGACAAAAAAGACAATCAAACGCACTGTGATTCGAAAGGATTGGTGAGTATATGACAAAGAAAAACGTTATTATTACAGGAGCTTCTGATGGTATCGGGGCAGCAGCAGTTCGTGGATTAAATCAAGATGAGTATAATCTTTACTTGGTTGGCCGTAATAAAGCAAAGACCGCCAAGATTGCTAATGAAGTCAATGCACCTTATTTTATTGCAGATTTTTCGCAATTAGATCAAGTTCGTCATCTAGCAGTGGCTTTGCAAACAACATTAGGTGAGCAAAAAATTGATATTTTGGTCAATAATGCTGGTGGATTGTTTGGGTCATATGAATTAACGAACGATGGTTTTGAAAGAACGTTGCAGGTGGATTATCTGGCGCCATTTTTACTCACGCAACTGTTGCTACCAAACTTTAATCCAAAACAAGCAGTTGTCATTAATACTTCAAGTATTGCGCATCAATTATTTGGACATATTAATTTAAATGATTTGAACAATAGTCATAAAAAATATGAAGCAACCAAGGCTTATGGGGATGCCAAATTAGAAAATATTTTATTTGCTAACGAGCTAGACCGTCGTTACCATAAAAATGGATTATCTGCGGTTTCTTTCCACCCAGGTATGATTCGTACAAATTTTGCGAATGATAAAAAAAGCTGGATGTATCGTATTTACCATACGGTGCTGAATAAGGTGATTTTACAAAGTGCCGAAGCAGGTGGTGATACTCTTCGTTTCTTTATCGAAGGTACACCAGGCGAAACCTGGGAATCAGGCGCATATTATAATAAACGAGAAAAAGCAAAAAAGTTTAATCCACAAGTAAATGATTTAACTTTACAAGAGTAACTTTGGGATAAGACGAAAGAGCTA
Source organism: Weissella paramesenteroides (assembly GCF_051903945.1). Taxonomy (GTDB): domain Bacteria; phylum Bacillota; class Bacilli; order Lactobacillales; family Lactobacillaceae; genus Weissella; species Weissella paramesenteroides_A. The sequence goes on from NZ_CP192268.1 coordinate 725,406, forward strand.
TTACATTTAGTGGATTAATTGGTTAATGAGAGTACAAAGCGATAATATTTTTATTTATATTGTTCTATAATTTTATGATTGCTCTTTTTAATGCGGATTTCATGACGAAATAGTTCCTTAGGGTTTGGCGTGACTAATTTAGTGTTCACCTATATTTAGCTATTAGACAATGACTGTGACATTGCGACTTATTTAATTTTATGGCAGAGCTACAGCTGACATCATTCAACCTGTGGCAACTTCTTGAATGGCTTAATAGGCTTGTTGTTCATGTTTTATTAGTTCAAATCTTTTCATTTTATCCGCCCTCTACAATTAGTCTTAAATCTATTGTACAAAAGCAGACATTTTTAGTTGCTAACTAAGGGGACATTAGCATTTCCTTTTCAGAGAAAATTATAATTAATAAGATTTCTAATTTTATTTATGATATACTTAGACGGTACTGGTTTCTTGATAAATTACTCATCAAAATAGTTATTTAATGGTTTATTGTGTTTAATAAATAACTAATGTGAAGGGCTGCTAAATGGGAGTTTAGTAGCCCTTTATGTCTCCTAAATTGTGGCCGTTTGTCAAACATATTAACATTAGAAGCAGGAAAAGATATGATGATATCTGTTTCTACTTCTTTAATTTTATAATTAAAGTGTACAAATTGAAAATCAATTAAAAGTGTTTGTGAAAACAGGTGATGAATCTGACTTAGTTTGTCGTATTCACCACCTGTTTTTGTGTTAATGGATTCATGAAATTTGCTTGAATTCGATGTTAGTTGAATAGTTGCAATCGAATTCTAAAAAAGTAATTGTGTAGATTATCATAACCATATACTGTGCGACCATCTGATGGGGTATGTAAGAGGGTATTAAAATACTTTATAGGTTCTTTTTACAATTCGTGATGACTTGATTCATTGCAGAATGATTTTGTTGTCATTACTTAATAATGGCCATCGATAATAGATTCATGAGCCGTCTCACTTGCTATTTAATTGTAGTACGTCAATGAATTTCTCTAGACATAGTTTAGACGCATTTGTACAACTAATAAAATTTTTAGAATTGGCAGACATTCTTGAAAAAAATTCTTCTACGTGCACGTGATCAAATGCAGTATGCGAGTTTATAATAATCCAGTATGATGATTCGATTTGTATCCTGTATGATTTAGACAAGCTATATTCTACGCTAGTTCGTACTAAATCGGGTTTTACTGATCTTTATGTTTCAATTTAAACGTAATTTTACCTTATAAATAATTGTTATAGTATTTATTTTATGATTTAATTAATAATGTTGTACAATCTGGAAAATATAATTTGTTTTTGTTTATGTAACGTATTTATGTAATATGAGAGGTAATTAGTTTATGAGAAAACGAATTGAATGGATTGACATAGCAAAGGCAATAGGAATAGTTTTGGTAGTATATGGTCATGTTATCTTAGGAGTACATGATGCTGGGTTATGGGGTGATTCATTAAATTATGAGTTACAACATAGTTTTGTGTATACAACCCATATGCCTTTGTTCTTTTTTTTAAGTGGTATTTTTGCTATTAAATGGGTAACAAGGTCGCCACAAAAGGCAGTTTGGCAAAAAATTAAAACATTGCTTATTCCGTATATCCTTTGGGGATTTATCCAGGCTGGAATTATGCAAGTATTTTCGAGTAGTACTAATAACGGACAGGGATTGATAAATGCTCTAAAGTTACCAATTACACCATACGCGCAGTTTTGGTTTTTATACGATTTATTTTTTGTTTTTATTTTGTATTATGTATTAATTAATGGGTTGAAACTATCTTTTAAATGGATACTTTTAATTGGTATGGTATTATTTTTAGTTTCACCACTCTTTAAATATTGGGAATTGTGGCGGATATTCTACCACTTTATCTTTTTTATTTTAGGTACACAAATGTTGAAGTTAGGGGAATGGATTAATAAAATTAATCCATTAATAAGTTTATTAGTATTTATAGTGGTAAATCTATTATATTTCTATATCCCTGTTTCATTTGTGATAAGTAATTTGATATCGTTTTTCGCCGCGTTAAGTGGAATTGTGTTCATAATTAGTATTTCAAGGTATCTTAATAGTTCCATAATTTTATACATCGGGCGAAATTCAATTGTTATATATTTATTACATTTAATATTTGCTTCGGGTTCAAGAATCCTACTTCTAAAATTAGGTGTAGATAATTTATTAATTCAAATTATATTTGGCATGTTTATGGGGCTAGTCGGACCGATCATTGTCTTGATTTGTTCAAAATATTTACGAATAGATAAAATACTCTTCTAATCATAAAACTCTATAATAGGGGAGCTAAGTTTAAAAGTATAAAGGAGATCTAAGTAGGACTGGTGTGTCTTTAATATTTAATGGTGATACATATTCAAGGACACCGGATACAATTCTGTTAGGCATTAGAGTTTAACCGAACTAGAACTACAAAGTCGATCAATTAATGAAAATTATACTAGTGGTTGTCCATGATAAATAATAATTTTTGAGTTGATTATTTGAATCCATTATTATTTATACATCTTTTGTTACTTAAACTAATTGTATAGCATGTTGTAGTTATTAGTACGGCAAGTGTTTTCTATTGTATTTATTTACATAATATAATAAATTTTAGTTTGATCTCAGTAAAGTGTATGAGAAGTAAACTTGCAGATATATTTTTTTATTAGATAGTTTCATTATCGATATCATGGGTAAATTATTATCTGCAATAATTTTTCATCTATGATTGATGCGAACAAATTGTACAAATGATTATAAAAGTTAGATGTGCACCATATATCATTCATTTTTAATCAGTTTGATTTGTAAAGCACAGCAAATTGAAATTTACAATTTGGTAAGCATTATAATAAATGTCAAATAGTGAAGTGTAGCATGACTACAAAAAGATTAGGTATTTCAGAGGTAAAAGAAAAAAGTAATGAAAAAACATTTTAGGGCAAGTCTTATTTTTTTATTAATAGCAATATTAATTATATTGCCACAATTAGTGCAGCACTCAGTTATCTTAGGTGGTGATTCGCTTTTTCACTTCAATAGATTTTTTGATGCCGAACAACAAATAGCCCACGGTAATTTCCAATATTTTATGAGTGTTTATGGATTTTCACAATCGGGACGTATTGTCAATGCGATTTATGGACCTTATGTTGCTTATTTTAATGGGTTTATTCTATACATATTAAAATCATGGTTCTGGTATCAAATTTTCACTGGTATATTTGTACCTTTTGTTGCAGGAATAAGTATGTATTACTTATTAATAAGCAACAAAATAGATTATGTATATGCAATTTTTACTTCGTCATTGTATATGCTAACATACGGCGTAACAAATTGGATAACAGGTCAACAATTTTTATCGTGGGGAGCTATGCTTGTTCCGTTAGGCTTAGCAGTGGCGACACGTCTTATTAGAGATCGTCTGAGACCCATTAATATTGTAGAGATGAGTATCGTTACTTCGTTGTTTATTCAAACCCATTCTTTATCTTCCCTATTATTAATTTTTGTATACTTGGTTTTTTTTGTTATTTCTATTTTTAATGTTACTAATATAAAAAAATTACTTGCCAATTTGATTGCATCTATTATGATAACAATAGTGCTAACTAGTAACGTTTGGTTAGCACTATTTGAAATTTATAGGAATAACAAATTATTAGCTCCATTCAAGAATTTATTGCCATTACAAAATGGTGTTGTTAATTTTACAAATGATAATAGGCTGTTACTAATTTTTGCCATGATATTTATTTTCCAAATTGGAACAATGTTTTTCAAAGTTACACGTGTGAGTTTGTTAAACCGAGTAGTAACAATATTAGGTGGAACGCTATTAGTACTAACGTTGCCAATAATTCCTTGGAACTATCTTTTTGCACACGCCCCTTTAATTGGTATTATTCAATTTCCATATAGGTTATTACCTTTCGCAGAAGGGTTATTGTTGATGGGATTTGCAATTACTTTGACCGAGTTAACTAAGCATAAATATATTAATAATGTAACTAAAATTGGAATGCTTTTGATAATCTCTATTACGTTAATGAATGTTCAAAGTAATGTATATCATGTATCATCACAATGGAATTCTGATATAAATATTATTTCTAATATGAATAATGTAGAGTATAAACAAAATGGAGAACAATTGAGAAAACGATTTTATAGTAGAAACTTGGGGGAACCGTTGAATTACGTTTGGAAACCCACACCTGATTATTTACCAATTAAAAATAATGCTGATATTTTGCATCCTTATTATCAATACGATACTGAAATAGTGAAAAATGGTAATAATAAAAAGAAAGCTAATAAAAAAGGAATACAAGTAGAATGGGTATCTACTACTAATAGTTATCATAATATAGGGGTGGTTAAGTATTTTGATAGTAATATTCTTATAAATGGGCATAAACCTATAAAGGGAGAATACTATACAACTGATTTAGGGACATTGATGATTAAAAGTAAATTAGGACGAAATGTTGCTAATATTTCATATAAGCCAGTATTTTTAACTACAAATATGTTATTTATCAATCTATTTTCTTGGATTGCTTTTTTGGCAATATCATTATTTGTTATTTTAAAAAGATTTAAAAAGAAAGAATCAAGATGGTTTCATTGAAAGTTGGATTGTTAAGGCGACAAATTGCTAGAATTATTGACTTATTATATTAAATATTATTGGTAAGAAACATATTTAGAAGAAAAATAATATATGAAGCTGCTAAATTTTTGGCTGTTCATCAAACGTATTAACATTAGAAGTAGAAACAGATATGACGATACCTGTTACTGCTTCTTTAATTTTATAATTAAAGTATACAAATCTATCGGGTCGTCAGTACCATTGTAATGTAAATGACCATAGTAAAATATCCGCATGCCTTTTATGATACCTCTTTACAACATAGAGGTTGAGTTGCAGATTACTTGAATTTGATATAAACTTATGATGTTCGGAACGGTATATCTTAATTTTTTCATAGATAAAAGCGAGATAAAATAAAAAATAATAAGTGAATGATCTTTATTTAAAATGTGCCATTGATTTCATAGTTGATGGACATTAATTGAAATATAGTTGGGAGCTAGATAAAGGCATGAGTGAACATTTAAATTATTTAACTATATCTGAAGTACAGAAAATCATGTTGACAATTTTGACTGATATGGTGAATTACTTTAATAGTCATGATTACCATTATGTGTTTACAGGTGGGAGTGCCTTAGGTGCGGTGAGACATCAAGGCTTTATTCCATGGGATGATGATGCGGACGTAGCATTACCAAGAGATGAGTATGAAAAGTTTATTAAGGAATATCAACCGACTAATCTGCGTTTTGAGTTGTTAACACCGGAAAATACAGATAACTGGTTGTATGCTTATGCACGTATCAGTGACACGCAGACCCGAGCAAATGGGAAATGGGCAGAAGTACATAATGGTGTATATGTTGATGTGTTTCCTATAGATGCTGTACCACAGACAAAGTTTGGTCAATACATTGCTTATTATCAGATGAAATATTTGGATGTTATGCGAAACTCTACACGGCGTATTGCAATTTCCAAGAAGGAACCAGGTTGGTGGCTTAAGCCGTTAATTATTAAATATGCGCAACGACGGTCGACCATTCATTGGGTTAAAAAAATGGATTTATTAGCTCAAAACATGCACCGACGTCATGTGGGAAAGTCTGATATATACAGCTTATATATCGTACAAGGATTAAATAAAACGAGGGAAAATTTTCCTTTAGTAATTTATCAAAACAGAAAGTTAGTAAAATTTGAAAGTTTAAAAGTCTATGTTCCGGCAGATAGTCAACGTTATTTAACGCAAATGTACGGTGATTGGCAGAGAATGCCGTCAGAAGACAAGCGTAAATCTCATGCCCGTTTCTATTATAAAGGAGTAGAAGTACATGATTAGTTTATACATACTACTCGTTGCTGCCGTTATTGCAATATTTGGTTTGGTTGTAATTATATTTTCGCATATTAAGAAAATCGATCGTTCAATGAGAATGGGTCGTTTCTTTTTAGTATTTGGTATTATTGTTATGATAATTTCGGGTTTATTCATGAATACAGAGAAAAAGGCTCATCAAGCGGCAATCAACCATCAAGAGAAAGTACAATCTCAACAAATATATGATGCGGCTCTGGTACACATTAGTGATGAAACGGTATATGTTAAAAGCGGTCAGGCAAAAGTGACCATCCGTACGTCTGAAAATGTAGCTATTAAAGTACACAGCAATCATGAACAATTACATGATTTAAATTATAAGTCAACTAAAGAGAAAAAAAATATTAAAGTGACTTTTGTTATACCGGGTGAATATACGGTGACAGCTACTCGTGGTCAAAATAAAGTTATTAAACATATTGTAGTTTCAAAAGATAATCACAAAAATATACATGAGAATTCTGTTAATTAACAGGTAACATAAGTCTTAAGTTAAAATGAAACATGTTGTACAAAAAATAATAGTGCTGGATCTAAACGAAACAGATGATAACGCACAATGAAGATAGGTTTAAAAAATGACTGAAGGAAAAATAACGGTTGCCGCAAATCATGTCACAAAAAGATTTGATTTGGCAGAACGACAATCAGATAAAATAAAAGCTGTTTTCAAATTTTGGGGTAAAGGGGTTCCTAATTTTTGGGCGGTTAAAGGTGTGTCTTTTGAAGCACGTGCGGGTGAAACCATTGGTATTATTGGGACTAATGGATCTGGAAAATCGACATTATTGGAAATGGTTGCGGGACTAACGCAGCCAACTAGTGGTCACATGACAATTAATGGCTCGACCTCAATTATTGCAATTGGTGCTGGTATGCGAGGAAAGTTAACCGGTCGTGCTAATATTCGCCTAAAGGCTTTAATGCAGGGTATGACGGATAAAGAGATAGATGCTAAGATGGATGACATTATCGAATTTTCGGAACTGGGAGACTTTATTGACCAACCAGTTAAATCATATTCATCAGGGATGAAATCAAAGTTAGGCTTTGCTATTTCTGTATACTCTGATGCGGATATAGTTATCATTGATGAGGCGTTGTCAGTTGGTGATCCAACCTTTACACAGAAGTCTATGGAGCGAACGAAGCACTTTAAAGAAGAAGGAAAAACTATATTTTTTGTTTCCCATTCGGCAGCACAGATGCGTCAAATGGCTGATCGAGTAATTTGGATGCACTATGGTGATATTCGCATGGATGGGCCAATTGATAAAGTCATGCCAGAGTATGAACGCTTCTTAAAAAAGTTTAACCACTTTTCAGAAAATGAACGATTAGCCTATCAAAAGCGATATAAAGATGCCCAAAAAACATTTACATTATCTAATCTAGAGCAGTTAGAACATAATAGACAAATTCTATTAGATCCTACAACAGTTATTGAGAACGAAAAGGAAGATGAGAAATCATTTATCGAAGGTAATGAAAAAATGGGATGGTTTACTCGTGTTTTTTTACTTATCATAATGCTATTAACGGTTGGATTAATGAATAAGCAATTGCTTAATATGTCATGGAAAAATGTGGCAGAACATCCAACACATTTAATTACAAATTTTGCACCATCTAAATTGGCAGAATTAGATAATAAAACAGAACATACTGGAACAACAAAAGTTAAGAAGGTATTAGTTTATACGGTGACACAGAATATGTACACAGTTGGGAAAAATGAGACTTTGATTGATATTTCGAAAAAATCAAATATTTCTATTGAAGCAATTATGCGAGTAAATCATTTAAAAGAACAAGTGGTCAAACCGGGACAAGTATTAAAGTTACCGGTTGAGAGGTAGTAATTGTGAAAGATATTTGTAAAATTTTGAAAGAACTTATCAAAAGTTGGCCAGTTGTTTCCCGTATTGCGCGTTACAATAATGACCAAGCATATCGCCAGAATTATCTTGGTGATTTTTGGCATTTTGCAGATCCAGCACTTCAAATCGGAATTATGATTCTAATGTTTGCGGTTCGTAATGGTGGCGGTAATGGCAATCCTCATGCAACAGGATTATCCGGCTATATTGCCTGGATTGCTTTAGGGATGGTCACATATTTTTTTATGCAGTCTGCAATGCAGAAATCGGCAAAAAGTATTCAATCACAAATTAATATGTTATCACGTATGAAATTTTCTTTGTCAGCAATTCCAATGACAGAAATTATTACTGAATTACGGCGATATTTTGTAATGCTGGGCATGGCGTTTTTTACAATCTTATTTATGGATGTAAGACCATCCATTTATTGGATACAATTTTTTTACTATTTTTTTGCCATGATTATATTCTTGTATGCTTTGTCATTAGTGACATCAACAATTACAGTATTGGTTCCTGATTTTTATAATGCATACGTGGCAGTGTTACGAGTTGGAATGTGGGTTTCTGGTGTAATTATTTCAGTAGATAGTCCCAGCTTTCCCACAGTACTCTCTAATGCTTTAAAATTAAATCCATTGTATTACATTATTGAAGGATTTAGGGAGACACTACTAGAAAATCCAATTTGGTTTTGGAATAATGTGACAGAAAACCTCATATTTTGGGGAATCGTAATTATTTTGTTGGTTATTGGTTCACATATCCATATGCGCTTCCGTAATCGATTTATGGACTTTATATAAGGACAGAAAAATGAAGAAAAAGTTAGGAATTATTCAAGTGCTAGCTACTCTAATAATTGGCATTATGATTGGTGCATTTGCCGAGCGTAGTCATGTGTTCGGTTATACAGATAATACGATGATTATCCCAAGTGGCACCTATAAGACGACTAGTCCAAATGAATGGCACAAAATGAAAGTAACAAGCTCTGAAGTATATGACGCAAAAGGTAATCGATTTGTAGTTGTTGATAATCATTTTACTAATCGTACACATGGACGTTTAGTGTTAGCAAGTCTAAATAAAGGAAATCAGTCATGGTCATATTACATTACGAAAATTAAAGAGGGCTGGCGGGTTAGCCCCATTATTAATGGTGCACCTGACAGTAATTCGAGTTTTATTGTTTATGTCAATTAATTTTTATTAGACCCAGGTAATATGCCTGGATACATATAAAGCAGGGAGATGATTTTATGAATAATCAAGTTAAGATTATTGTCAATAATTTGGATGCTCAAGAAGTTAAGAGGATTAAATTATATGTAAAAAATTTAATCCAGATAGTTGGTGAAAACCTTGCAGTAACTATTTTAGATCCACGTTATAATGGTGACTACAATAAGCAGTTGGAAAAATATGATGATATCATATCGGTATTACCTAATAGTAAAATTAACAGTTTCTACATATCAATATATTTACATAGCGATAGGCAAGACAATATTAAACAATTTATAGAATCGTATATTGGTAAAGAAAAGTTCACTATTGAAAAAAATGAAAATGGACAGCAATTTCTTAAACAAGACGGACAAACTAGGGTTAAAGTTAGTACAAATATGGCTGGTCAGATAACGGCAGTTGATTTTATAAAAGCAGGGCAAAATATACCTCACCAACGTGTGTCGGTAAATAGCACTGGAAATATTCAAGTTATTCGTTCCTTTAGTGAAAAAAATAGACTGCCTCTAATTGATAAGTATGTTGATACAGAGTTAAAAACGCAAATGGTTGTCCATTTTGATGAAAGAGGTTTCCGATCGGGTTACCAATTAACCTCGCAGGAAGAACCAGTTGTTTACAGTGAAATTGATTTATATGAACAGTGGTTTAACAGAGTGATAGAAAAAGATGATTATATTATCAATGTGAATCGTCATTACGATGTTTTGTTTGAACATTACCACGATATAAATAAGGTATTTTTGATGTAAATTTAGGTGATAAGAAATGATTAATTTAATTCCAAAAATAAAACGATTAGCACACATTGTAGAAGTCGCTATGACTTATAAATATTCTGATTTGAAAAGGACTCGTGAATATTACATTCGTCACTATGACAATGCTCAGATTGATTCACATGTTGTGTTATATGAGTCACGTGATGGACAGTCAATGACCGATTCACCATTAGCAATTTTTCGATACTTAAAAGCAAATAAGCAATATCAAGATTTACAACATGTTTGGGTTGTTACTGATACTAGTAAGAAGCATATTGAAAAAATGGTAGCTAATCTCCCAAAAGATTATGGAAAAGATATCATTTGGATTAAACGGAATTCTATTGATTATGCAAAATGGTTATTAAGAGCCAAGTATTTGATTACTAATTCAACTTTTCAGTCTTTTTGGCATAAAAAAACCGAACAAATTTATATTAATACTTGGCATGGTACGCCATTAAAATTTATGGGATATGACATTCCAGGATCAAAAACATCATTGAAAAATGTTCAACGAAATTTGTTTATGGCGGATTATATTATTTCGCCTAATGAACATACATCCCATGTGTTTTTAGATAGATATAAGTTAAACGGGCTATATCAAGGAAAAGTATTAGAAGCAGGATATCCTCGGATTGATTTAACCTATGGAAATAATCATGAAGCAACGCTTAATTATTTGAAACAACAAGGTATTCAGATAGACCAAAAAAAGCCAATTGTTATGTATACACCAACTTGGAAGGGGACTTCTATTACTAATCCATCGGGTAGCATTAATCAAATCTATGAAGAGATTAAAGTATTAAAGCAACTTAATCCAGATAAAAATATCTTAGTAAAGGTACATCCGTATGCTTACAAACTAGCTAGTCGTCATGAAGAATTGAAAGCTTATTTAGTGCCAGATGAAGTTGATGCTAATTTAATTTTGGGAATTACTGATATATTAATTACTGATTATTCAAGTATTTTCTTTGATTTTATGGTAACTGATAAACCTATTATTTTTTATGCTTGGGATCATGAGCTGTATAGTAGTTATCGTGGTATGTATTTTAAGGATAGTGAATTACCAGGGCCAATTTTTGACGATATTAAGCGGGTTGGTCAGGCTTTACAGCAGATTGACCAAGTAATTGTAAATTACAAAGTAAAATATCAGTCATTAAAAGAGAAGGTTGTACCATACGATGATGGACAAGTGACTAAACGAATTGTGCAAACAATTTTTGATCAAAAAAAAATTAATGGAATTAAATACCGACGAGCAGATGGGTTAAATAAAACAAAAATTTTGATATATCCAGGTGGTATGGGAAATAATGGAATTACTACCAGTGCAATTAATTTGAGTCATAATTTAGACTATGATAAGTATGATGTGACTTATTTATTATGGGATAATAATAATGATGAAATTGTAAGAAACGTATCTAAGCTGGATGATCATATTCGTATTATGTATCGTTTTGGTGTAACTGCGTTAACTCGACCAGAGAACAAACAAGATCGTTATATTAGTGAGCATGGAATTAATAACTGGTCAGATGATAACATTCCTAAAACTGGATACTTACGTGAATCTGATCGGCTGTTTAATAGTGTTCAATTTGATACATTAATTGATTTTTCAGGATATTCTTATAATGGATCAAAATTATTTGCCGTTATGCCACGAAAAAACTTGGTTGTTTATCAACATAATGATTTATATGCAGATTCGCAAAAGGTTATTAATGGTAAAAAAGTACATGCCAAAAAACTAAACGCCTTATTTACGTTATATCCTGTGTTTGACAAAATTGTTTCTGTATCAGAGACACTCAGGCAAATTAATCAGAAAAAATTGGTAAAATATGTTCGCCCAGAACAAATGGTTGCGGTGCCTAATTCATTAACTATTCCAGTGAACAATAGTGAAGTAAATGAGTCAATTAATATACCGACTATAGAGGATTATCAAGCACCAGCCACTTTGAGAAAAACAGTAGTTAATGTATTTTGTTCCTTGGTGGATATCCAAACAGGTACGTATAAGCAGATCAATATTATGCCTACGAATGATATTCGTGTTGTAGGGCGAGCTACATTACAAAATAAAATATATTTTAAACTTGCCATTGATGATTTACCAAATGGGTGGGTACAAGCAAAAGACATTAGCATTCAAGAGACAAATGAATTGATATATCATTCAGAATATCATCAAATTGGTTGGATTTATAATAATAAGCGTCGGTTGTTTAAAACTCCCTATTTAAAGGGCGAGGATACAGGTGATGTTATTGGTCAGGCAAAATGGTTAAATCATACTTTTGTCAAAATCGTTTCATATGCAGAAACAGGTGATGGCGTTTATTACCAAATAAAACTACCTAAAAGTAATCAATTGGGATGGTTAAAAGCAAGTAGCATCCTACTCATGCAACAATCAGATCGTTTTGCATTTTATCAGTGGCTATGGAATTGGATATCAAATAAGGTTACTGAAGAAAAATATGATACAGGTGTTGCTCAATTATTTACACTCATCCGTAATGCAGATTTGACAAATCAGCCCTTAGGTTTGAGTAAGCGCGGTACTAAGCATCGTCAATTAGTAAAGTCCAATAAATTGTATGTTGCTACGGCCAATGCACAAACAAAAAAAGGACACTATTTGCAAGTTAAAATTGGACAAAAAAATTGGTGGATAGATGAACATGATGTTCAGTTGCAAAGTATTGACATACCAATTACTGATGAACTAGCTTTTCCAATTACTAACTTTATTAATCAACCAATTGAAAAAGCACTTGTTTTTAGTGAAAATATTAAAAAACAAATTAATTTACAATTTGATAACATGCCGGATGATTTAGAAATCATCGCGGGTTACTCTGTACCGAAGTATAAGGATAATAAACAGATAGTTGAATTATATTCTAAAACCTTTGATGAACAGTTAATATTACCAGCGTCGGAATTATTTGCGATTGATACGAGTCATTTTGATCTTCATTATGGTTTTGAAAAGACTACAAACATTGCTGTGCATAAAACGCTAATGGACGATTTACAAGATACCGTAGCTGTTGATGATATTGTGGAGATAGCTCGAGTTTGGAATTGGCAACGTCAAGCATTCATGATTTATGTACGTTTTCTAAATCAATATGGCTGGATCTCCGATGATGTTATTACAAAATTTAAGGTAAAGAAAACAGTGTTAGTTGAAGAACGGGTTGTTGATGAACAATCACAAATTAATTTACAGGTAGATGTGTTACCAGTTGATCAACCAAGTTCTGTTTTGAAAATTGATCAACCTTGGATTACAAGGAAAGTTGATGTTTTTTCAATGGGACATCATTTTAGTAAGTTAGTTCGGCAAAATGGTCAGACAATCTTAATGGCGGATGATGGTCAGATTAAGCTAATTAATGAAATTTCGGATGCTATGTCTGATAAGTTACTGTATGCAAATGATCGCAATTGGGGAAATTATGATAATTTTGTATTTGTTGCGGTAGGGCGCTTGTCGCCAGAAAAAAATCAAACTATGCTTCTGGATGCGTTTGCTAAAGTTTATCAAACACATCCGGAGGCAGAATTAATTATTCTAGGTGAAGGTATTATTCGCCAAGATTTGGAAGAACAAGCGGTTGATTTAGGTGTTTCAGATGCAGTCTTGTTTACTGGACAAGTAGATAATCCAAATGATTATCTTGCAATGGCTGATGTCTTTGTGCACCCGTCCTTATATGAAGGTCAACCTATGGTATTATTAGAAGCAATGATGCAACACAAGCTCATCGTAGCTACAAATATTGCTGCTAATGTTGGTGTGTTAGGCAATCAAAAATATGGACTATTAACACAAGATGTTTCAACCATGGCCTTTACAGATATGATGTTATTCGCCATTGAAAAGCAAACGAGACTAGAAAAATTTAATATTGAGGACTATCAGCAACGTGCGCGGCAAGCGTTTGGTAATTTACTTAAGTAAATATTAAAGGAGTTAAAGACTATGAAACGAATTATCACATACGGAACATTTGATATGTTGCATTACGGGCACATTAATTTATTACGTCGTGCTAAGCAATTAGGAGATTATTTGATTGTTGTCTTATCAAGTGATGAATTTAACTGGGAATCAAAGCAAAAGAAAACGTATTTTTCATATGAAAAGCGTAAGCAACTATTGGAAGCAATTCGCTATGTTGATTTAGTAATTCCAGAAAATAGTTGGGAACAGAAGATTTCTGATATGAAGGAATATCATGTGGATACATTAGTTATGGGTGATGACTGGTCTGGAAAATTTGACTTTATTGAAGAAGAGACAGATACCGAAGTTATTTATTTGCCACGAACACCTGAAATATCAACATCACAGATTAAGAATGATTTAAATAATAAAAAACTAGCAACGGATGTTGATACATCTAAGATTGATGTATCAGGTAATTAAGTTAAACCAGTAATGGGGAACGTTAAACGTATGACAGTTAAAACCAAAATAAAAAAAGTTTTAAAACAATTATTTAATAAAAACGATTATTCTGACTGGACTAATAAGAACATTATTGTGTTTGGTGATAGTATTGTTGCTGGACAAGAACTGGTCAGAGAAGAGACACCTTATCGTGATATAGTTTATGCTAAGTTAGCTTCATATTATCTGCATGCACATAAGTTAGAAAATTTTGCGGAAACTGGTACGGGACAATTTAAAGGGCAACATCATTTAGACAAATTAGCTGGTTGGACACATAGTTTTGAAGGTAGTATTGTACATTATCAAAAGGAAATTAAAGATGCGCAAGTTGTTCTGATTGCTTATGGCAATAATGATTGGAAACAACCTAATCCAGATGGAACACTGCATTCATTGGGTGAAGTAAAAGACAAATTGCGTGGTAACATTCAACATATTCGTCAAATAAATCATAATATCCAATTAGTAGGTATCTTAGAAACAATAGCTTTTAGAAAATATAAACCAGCTTGGAATTTAAAGGGACCTAATGGGTTTACTTATGCCGAAATGCTAAGTGCTTTTACGGAGGTTTATCAAGAATGTCAAATACCTATTTTTGATATTCGAGATTATCATTTAGGAAATCACATCGATGAATATGTTGACGACCGTGATCATTTTACGTTACCCGTTCACAAATTAATAGCTAAGTGTTTATCGGATTTTGTTAGACATGCTTATCAATCACCTAGTCAGCGATTTGGTGAAACTGTTAAATTTATATATAATGACAATTTATTTGAAGATTCTAAAATGAGACAACAACTATTTCAAAAAATTAATGAATTATCAAAACAAGGTAAAAAATCTGAAATTTTATTTTTTGACTGGGTAGATAATTATCAAAAAACATTAAATAAATTTTTAGAGAATGGTAATGTCCCGTCTGACTTAAAAATTACTAATATCTATCAGTATTATGCGGCACCATTAAATTATGGTGAAGAAGTACAAATAATAGCTGAAAAAGATGGTGTATTGATTAATAATCATGATGTACAATTTATCCAACGTAATAAGGATAAATTTTTATTAAAACAAGTTGATAATAGTTGGTCAAAAGAAATGACCTATGATGAATTAAAACATTTATGGGTGAAACATTATATTTCATTGAAAGATGAAGTATGTGTATGGAACAATGGACAATTCATAGAAATTGATTCATTAGAAATAGCTTGGAAGTAAACCAATTATTATGGAAAATTGATTTTAGTTACTTTAGTTTGAAACGTGATGAGACGATTGATTATTGATTAAATCAAATTGGTGTGGGGTTAGTTTAATATGGGAAATAATCATATTATGAAAAACTTATTTCATAAAATAAAGGGTAAAGATAATATTAAAGAGAAGGGGAAAGAAAATAAACTAATAAAAGACATTAGGTTAGTAAGTGTTAAAAAAAATACAAATAATAAGCTTGAATTTTTATTAACAGAAAATATAAAAATAGAAAAAATTTATATAGTTAATGAAAACAAATATTATAATATGGAATTCTATCAAAAAAGCCATGTTATTTATTTAAATTTACAAATTCCGAATGAATTGATTTGTGATGAAGATACAAAATACAATGTTTATTTTTTAAGTGAGTTTGGACCCTTACGACCATTTTTACCAAATGCTCAAATAATAGATTCTAAAATGAGAAACTTTGATATTGAGTCAAATGGTGATGTACATGGATATATTTATTTTTCAAAATCATATAAAAGGGCTATGTTGCAGTTAAAAAAGCAAAAAATACCTAATCTAATTAAAAAAATGAAAATAAGCAAAAAAGAAGCATTTAGTTTTAGCAGTTTTAAACTAAATGATAGTTATATAGATTTATTTTTTGATTGGAAAAAAGATTTTGGCAAAAATTATAAAATTATTTTGGAGAGAGGGGGAAAATGGCAAGTATTACAAACTGAATGGTTAGTCGGAAGCGTACGGGGATATTTTGATGAATCAGTTTTAGCTAATATGGCTCCTGAATTTGGATATACTGTTAGATTTTTGTGCCAATCAGATGTTAACGATGATGTTATATATGAATTAATGGTAAATGGTAATAAAAATTTTCAATTAATGAAGTATAAAAATCATGTTTATTCATTTATATGGAATACTATTGAAAATTTGAGATTTTATTCTTCTAATGATGGTAAATCAAGATTGTTATATCCCGATGGTACTTTTGTAAATAATATTTATCTGGAATATAAAGAAAGACCAGTATTCAAAAAAATTAATATTATTATGGAAGATGACGGCTGGATCAAAACGGATATAGATATAACAAAAGATAATTCAATGTATAAAGGAATTTATACTGTTTATCAGAATGATACGTCTAGAATTTTAGGAAGTTTTAATAAAATAAATGATTTACAAGAGGCATTTGCGCTTCCAAATAAATTGAATGTTTTAGCTAAAGTGCAAGATAAACAATTATTTTTTTTCACAGAGCAAGCTACTGATATAATTAATGTATGGGTAACTTTTAAGGAAAACAAAAAAATGTACTTACAAAACACTAGTATTAATAGTGAATTCCAGTTTTCACTTAAAAATAATAATATAAAGAATATTAATGATATAATTTTTGAGTATTATACATGTGATGAGAAAATTAGGTATAAATCTGTGTCAAAAATTAGCGATATTATTGTTATGGAGAATGGAGAATGAAAAAGAAACTTGCTGTTGTTATTCCCATGTACAATGTGGATTTGTTTTTAGAAAATGCATTGGATACATTATTAGTACAAGACCTTACAGAACAAGAGTTACAAGTTATATTAGTAGATGATGGGTCAACAGATAATACTGGAAAAATTGCTAAAAAGTATGTTACTAAATATCCCAATGTCTTTGAATACCACTTATTTGAAAACGGTGGTTTAGGTGCTTCAAGAAATCGGGGAACTAGGTTAGCTGATTCAGATTACATTACTTATTTTGATCCTGATGATGAAATCGTTCCAGGCAGTTATCGATTAGCATTGGATATACTACATGATACAGATAGTGACATTTTAATAGGTGGTACTAAGCGATTTAACAGTAAGAAAGTTTGGAATTCGTGGATACATTCAAAAGCTGAAATAAAAGAGCTTCGTAAGATAAAATTTTCTGATCGCCCAGAGTTGGTCTGGGATTCAACTGCATGGAATAAATTATATAAATTAGATTTTATAAGGGAAAATAATCTTTATACTCCAGAAGGAATTTTATATGAAGATATGCCAATGGTTGTTCCCGCATTGACTCTTGCAAACTCTATTGATGTAATGAAAAGTACATTGTATATGTGGAGATCTAGAGATTTTGGAGCACCTTCTATTACTCAAATGTCAAGTAACGAAACAAAGCCTTTGATTGATCGTTTATTTGCAATGAAACTAATAATAACGGATTTAAAAAAATATGGTGCTTCAGAAAAAATTTTTAATGCACAATTGGATAAATTTCTGAATTTTGACGTTATGGTTATGTTCGCAAAAGATAAATTTGAACTTTTTACGAAAAATCAAAAAAAAGAGATTTTTAATGCATTAAGAGAATTTTTGCAATTACTTACAGATAAGCAAATAGAAAGAGCTAATTTTCATGATTTAGTTTATTTCAGACAAATTCTAAAAATTAGTACAGTGGATGAATTTAGTGAATTAACGATAAATTTTTTGCGAGGAAACACAAAATTTAAAGGATATTGGCAGGATGGATTATACAGATTAACAAGTGATTTATCTACTTTTTCTAAATCTGTAACTTCAATTGATATGAAACCTGTTATCAAGATAGAAGAGGCTAAATTTGAAAAAAATAAATTGATTATTAATGGGTTTGCTTATGCCAAGTTTTCAGATATGTCAAGTGATAAAGTTGTAACGGATGGTAAAATATCATTATTAGATGATAATCAAGATCTTTTGCAGGACAATGCAGGAAGTATTGTTTTTAAAAGTAATCATCGAATTATGGCTGCATACGGATATAATAAAACGCATTTTAATAAAGATGGTGCAGATTTCAATTATAATTTTTCAGGATATGAGATTACAATTGAACTAGATGATTTAAAAAAAATAAAAGAAAAGATGATCTTTTTATTGACTGTGAATATAGACGGGGTTCAAATTAGAGAGTTTATTAAAAATCCTATTAGTGGTCACATAACACGGCCAGATGTTTATATTTCAGATGATGATAATGCATATCAACTAACCTACGATAAAAATTCTTGGGTTATGCAATTGGAAGTTACTAAAAAAGTTCCCGTATTAAGGAAAAATGAAAAAAATCAGTTAGTCTATAATAGTTCACAAAATGATTTATACTTACAAGCAGGTAATATTAAGAAAAAACTCAAAGTATTTAACAATTATGTGTATTTCCCATTGGAGTTACAAAGGTTGTTAAAAAAATATGATAAAGTTGCAAGGCATAAGTGGCAATTTATAAAGGTTTCAAGTATTACTGGACGTTCTGAAAATGTATACTTTTCTGCGGATAGTCCTCTTCATCATGAAAATAATGCTAATTTAGAATTTACTTATGCGGATCAAAATGGTTTCGCAGTGAATCAGATAACGCGTGTTTATCCAATATTGAAAAGTGTGGCAATTAATAATAATAAATTGTCCTTAACTTTTAAATTATCTGGTTGGTTAAATGAGGCATGTAATGTTCAAATTATTGGAGATCCTAAACTACCTGATTTGATTTGGAATACAACGAAAGTAAGTAAAGATTTATATCATTTATATTTACCATTAAACAGGAATGATTTTAGCAGTAAGCCTTGGTTAAATTTTTATGTTAGATTGACTTTTAAAGATGGATATCAAACGAACGAGCTATTACGTTGGGGACCAGATAATTTTGAAATTAAGAATAATTGGGTTGAGGCAGGTAATATTGGCTGGTTAATTTGGGAGGTTAATCGGTATGAATTGGGTGGCTTTGCAGTAAAAAGAACTGATAATCGTGTGTATCGCCAACGGTATTTAGGAGAGTATGAAACCTTTTTAGAGACAGATTATCAACAATGGGTAAAAGAACCATTATTGGAAAAGACTGTAGTATGGTCATCATACTGGGGAAAAGGTAATAAACTTGAGTCTAATCCAGGTGCATTATTTAATTATTTTAAAACAGTTCATCCAGAATTTAATAATGTAATCGTGTTGGAAGATGCCATTAGCGATTATAGTGATGTATTTCCAGATGCAACGGTCATTTCATTTAATACTAAAGAATATTGGTATTACTTGGCCAAAGCAAAATATTTTGTCAATGATGTCAATTTTGAAGAAATGGGTAGAATTAAGAGATCTGATCAAATAGAGATTCAAACAATGCATGGAACGCCACTTAAAAAGATGGGATTTGAAGTATTGTCAGATTGGAGAGATGGCACATATGAGAACTATTTGCGTAAAAATAAAAATTGGGATTATTTAATTGTTCCAAGTGATTATGTGGCGGAAGTTGCACAGAGAGCATATGCAGTTCACCCTAAACTACTTAAAACGGGGTATCCTCGTAATGATTTATTGTTAGAATCAAATGCTAAGTTAGATTTATGTGACTTAAAGAAAAAATTGAATTTACCTCTGGATAAACGCATAATTCTTTATGCTCCAACTTGGCGATTGAAGGGACAAACGGATATAAATAAGTATATTGATGTTAAATCTTTATATGAAAATATACCAAGCGATGTTGTTATATTGCTTCGTTCCCATACGTATGAAAAGTGGGTAAATTTAAGTAGTGTATTTTGGGATAAGATTCGCTATGCACCACAAGATTCTAAAATAGAAGATCTATATTTGGCTTCCGATGCCGTGATAACTGATTATTCATCTGTTATGTTTGATTATGCCTTGTTAGATAAGCCTATGATGTTCTTTGCATTTGACTATGAGGAATATATTACAAAACGAGGAATAAATTTTGATTTGAAGCAAATAGCGCCTGGTCCATTCTTAGAAAAACAATCGGAATTAGAAATGTGGCTAAATAAGTTTGAAATTATTAATAGTGTATATTCAAATAAAATTAAGAAATTTAAAAATAAATTTTGCCAATTTGAAACGGGACATGCTAGTGAAAAAATTGTAAAAGAAATTTGGAATTAAAATATTATACGATTTATCTATGATTTTGGATGATGTGTGAATTAAAAAATTAAAAACATTTAGAAAACATTAAATTTCTAATTAATCCTTTCGTGAAGAAAGAACAAATGTCACTATAGATGACCAATTAATTTATCTTATAAAAAAAGCTAATTTGTTTAGCAATTAAGTTAGGACCTTTGTGTCATTATGAAAATATAAGCTTTTTTTGACAGGCTAAGTTACTGGAATGTGAGTATCGTAGAAGCTGTGTGATGTTTTCTTATGTCTTATTATTAATTTTTAGTAAGAACTTGATATGATTGTCCATGTTATGTATTTTTTGTTAAATGTTTATTAGGCAGATCAGTTACAAAAGGTCTGCTTTTTTAATTAGTGAATTAGTGGGCTAGCTTTAAGTATGATAATATTGTTATCAGCATATTTAGAAATTATATACTAAATAGAATAATTTAGTCCGTTATTAATTAACTATGGAATATAACATCTTATACCTTTTCTACCTTGGTGAGGTGAGGGTTAAGAGTGAAGGATAACACTATGGGACAAATACAAAAATTAAAAAATAATATAAAAAACTCATCTTTTTTTGGCATGATTTATTTGGTAATCATGTGGTCATTTATTAAACTATTACAAATATTTATTAAACCAAATAAAAAACAAATTATGTTTATTTCGTACAGTGGTCGGCAATATTCTGATACGCCAAAAGAAGCTTACAACATGCTTCGAGAAGATCCAAATTTTAAGGATTATGAGTTTGTGTGGGCATTTAATAAACCAGAACTTTTTGTGCAACCTGAATTAGGACGCAAAGTATCCGCTAATTCACTAGTGTTTTTTTATCATCTATTAAAATCTAAGTATTGGGTTACCAACTCTAGTATTGATCGGCTAGTGCCATTTAAGCATAAAAGAAATGTTTACATTCAATTTTGGCATGGTATTCCAATGAAAACACTTGGACATGAAGAAATTGGCTTATCACCTCTAGTACAATATTGGTATGATCATGTGCAATTTGATTTTATGTTTACATATGGTAATTATGATTTACAAAAATTCAAAGAAATTTTTCCAAAAACAAAGCATTTTGTAGAACAAGGACAATTACGCAAAAACATTGTGATACGTTATCAAAAAAATATATCGGCTGCGCAGATTAAACGTCAGTTGGGAATCACGTCAGAAAAGCCAGTTTTATTATATGTACCAACTTTTAGAGGATATCAAGCTAAAGAGCAAACCAATTTAACGCAAGCAGCATTGAAAGAATTGACAAAGAACTACACGGTTATTTACCGTGGACATTATTTTTCTGAAAGTGTTAAGCAAGGGCAAGTAATTACTGCTGACACGTATTCTTTGTATAAATTATTTATGATAACGGATATATTAATTAGCGATTTTTCAAGTGTTTTTTTTGATTTTGCTGTTTATGGAAAAAAAATCTATATGTTCCAACCGGATATTAACGAATACTATGCTCGACGTGGTGTCTATTTGGATGCAAAAAAAGATTTAGGATTACCTGTTGCATATTCCGAAGCAGAATTAATGGATTTATTACATACTAATCATTATGATTATGGAGTACTAGCAAAGATTAGTAAGCAATATAATGATCATGATGGAGATGATGCTGTGACAGCATTAAAGAATATCTTGAAGCATGTATAGTGAGTGATATGTAATCTAAGAAAAGTTAATATAATTTTCTGGGTAACGATTTGTGTGGTTGATATTTATGCCATAAATGGAGTATGTATATGATTATGGTGCCATATTAAACAAGTTTTTTGGTATTTTGTGTTATACCAATGAATATATTAAGCTAATGAATTTATAAAATTTTGATTTGTGGATAAAATAATTCTGTTTTTAAATATATGTCCAAAGAAGCTACTACCTTGTGCACTATTTGGCATATAATCTATCTTAGATATTGAACGTGGTATTTAATTTGTTTCTATCAATTTAATCCAAATTAGTCATCAATGGAGTCTTGATTGCCTCATATAATGTGTTTACGCACAGCTTTTATTTCTGTGATAATGTTATTATAGAAGGCTAATTTTGTTACAAAAAGATACAAAAAAGTTGAAGTATATTGATGCTAAAATGTTTAATATATTTCAACTATATAATGAATTTATTCAGCAATATGGTATTTCTACTGAATTGATTTGCCTGTGTGTGAAAAATGCTAATAAGAATAGTCCTTCAAAAAAGATTGTTTTGGAATACAAGGATGTCTATTGATTAAGTAATGTGTCACTAAGGGGGTTAATATGGTCCTAATTATAATTAGTTAATTAATCAACTATTAAAAATAACAGTCTATAAGTTTAAATAAGGGAACTTTTTTAGAATCAAAAAGAAAAATTATTTATACTGCTAAGGAAAAAGGGTGTAGGAAATTGAGAAGAGGGTTAATTAAGAATTCTAGAGTAAATAAGGTGTTAATTTCTATTTTTATAATTTTAATAGTGTCATTTATTATTGTTTCACCACAAATTTATCAAAAGTATATTGTTCTAGGACATGATGTTATGTTTCATTTTAATCGATTTTATGATTTATATCGTCAAATTGAAACAGGTCACTTTAACTATTTTCAATCAAATTATGGTTTTGATAATAGTGGCAGAATAATTAATGCCTTATACGGCTATGATTCAGCTTTTTTTCAGGCAATCCTACTATATATAACTAAATCATGGTTAAAATTTCAGATTATATCCTCTTTTTTGTGCTTAGTTACTTCAGGAATTACAATGTATGCTTTATCAAAAAAAATTGGTATTTCTAACAAATTTGCAGTTCTTTCGGGTATTCTATATATGACTAGTGCATGTGTAAACTATTATGTTAGATATCAAGCATTCACGGGTTGGGGAGCAGCCTTTCTTCCTTTAATTTTTATTCCGGCAATGTATGCTTTACAAAACAAAGAAAAACCAATAAACTCTATTTATTTGGCAATACCAGTGGCTATTTTAATAAATGTTCATATAATGAGTGCTGTTATGGGCGTTTTAGCAATTATTCCATTTTATCTGGTAAGTTTTGTTCAAACGAAAAAAAAAGGTCAATGGATTAAGGATGCTTTTGTTGCAGTTTTATTAGTAGTTTTGATGTCTTTGAATACATTGTATAGCTATTACGAAGTGTTTTCGTCTAATAAGATACTTTCCCCATTTATTTCTAAATCAATGTTTTTAGATGCATTTAACTTATCAATCACAGGACCTTCATTTCAAAAGAGTGCCGGAGTTATTTTTAGCATTATATTTCTAATAACTATTGCTTTCAGTATTCTTAATTGGCAACGTCAAACTAGGGGGAAAAAAGTAATAGATTCAGTTGGAATCAGCTTTTTAATTTTGTCTTCAACTTTGTTGCCATGGGATTTTCTAGCTAATCATTTTACATTTATTTCTATTATTCAGTTTCCTAGTAGGTTCTCGGTTATAGCGTATATTTTACTTATAATTTCTTTTTTTCTAAATATTAAGGGATTATATGAAATGGGAAATGATAAAATAAAATTAATTATAGGTTCTATGGCATTGGCTCTTACTTTATTATCTGTAGTTTCAATTCATAATATTATGGTTGAAAATGCTAAAAATTGGCAGGTGACTCCTTTAGTGACGGGGGATAACAAGAATGATGTGAGAGTAGAAAGTATGGAGGAAGTTCGCAATAATTTTAGAAGTGAAGACTTGGGAAAGGCTTTACAAACTATTTCTAAAGGAACACCAGATTATTTACCGATTTCAGGAGAATACAGCAATAAAGAAATGTATGAGAAAAGAAGGCCTTACACAATGTATATAAATGAAGTCATAAAAAATGATATTGTGACTAAAAAAGAGGTTCTTAAAGATGGAAGCATTTCTCTAAATTGGAAACAGGCAAAGAAGGAAGAAGTTATTCTACCAATTATTATTTACAACCACAGTACGGTAAAAATAAATGATGTGAACTTGCCATCTAAAAATGTGAATAAAACTGAGATAGGTTCGTTAAAAATGACTGCTAAAAAAGGTCAGAATCATGTTATTGTTGGATATCAGCCCAAAATAAAAATGAGTATTATTTTGAGTATTAAGATTGTAACTGTTTTAAGCGTCTTTCTTTATTTAATCGTAAAAATAATTGTTACAAAATTCTTTTTTAATAATTAAACGGGATCATAAAAGAGTTATCAAATATAATAGTGATTACCATCAATTTATAGATTATCCGTATAGGAAACATATTAACATTAGAAGCAGGAACAGATATGACGATATCTGTTCCTGCTTCTTTAATTGGCTCAATGTCAAGTGGCATGAAAAATCGTAAAATCGACAAATTGAGTTTGTGAAAACAGGCTGTTCGTCAAATGGTACTGATAGCAGAATTATTTAATTGAATAGCTTGCACATCAAGCAACTGAATTCTTCACGAATTTGGTTGCTTTTTTTGTATAGTTTTGTGAGTAGAAGCTGTCTTTAAAAGCAATTAAAATGCGTATGTAAAGGGTCATCGTAAAATGTCATAAAGGGCGTGCGGATATTTTTCTGAACCAATTATTAGCTTAAATTACGGCTATGCCGATATTCTGATAAGCTTTTCCCTTCTAAAGAAATTTTTCGACGTTTGGTATTGTACCAATGAATGTATGAATCTAATGATTTTCTAAAATCTTGATCAGTCTTTCCAATCCAATTCTGTGAATAGAAAAATTCTGTTTTTAAATGGCCAAAGAAGCTTTCAGCTTGCGCATTATCTGGTGTATAACCCTTCTTAGACATTGAACATGGTAATTGATGCTCTTTCATTAATTGAATCCAAACTGGCCAGCGATAGTGTGCACCTCGATCAGAATGAACAATGGGCTTCTCAGACTCTGTTAAGGTTTCTAATGCGGCACGTAACATAGCATTAACTAACTCGGCATTGGGATGCCTACCAATTGTCCAACTAACAATTTGTCCATCGAAACAGTCAATGATGGGTGATAAATAAATTTTATCAGCTTGAATAGTAAATTCTGTAATATCAGTGACCCATTTTTGATTAGGTTTATTAGCATTAAAATCACGCCTTAGTAGATTGGGCACAGCGGGTGATATTTCACCAGCGTAAGAACTATATTTTTGATAGCGACGATTGATAACCTGTAAGTTTTCTTCTTTCATCAGACGACGAATCACTTTTTCTGATAGTTGAATACTTTCATCTGCAAGTTCTAGTTTCATACGTCGATAACCATAGCTTGCATAATTTTGTTTAAAAATTATTTTTAGCCGTGGACGAATACTGGCATATTTATCATCACGTTCGAAAACATGTTGTTGGTAAAAGTAGCTACTTTTTGAAAGTGATAACTGACTTAAAAGTGTTTTCAATGAATATTTTGATCGTAAGGCATTAATCACTTGTACTTTTTCAGCATTTGTTAAAATTAATTGATTAATGCCCTGTTCTTTTTTAGCAGGTAATTAACTTGTCGTAAAATATCATTTTGTAGTTCTAATTCTTTAACTCTAGCACGTAATGCAACTGTATCTAGAGCTGTTGGATCTACTGTATTTTTTAATTCATTTGATTGTGCGGGAAAGTCATCACCTAAAAGGTCAGCTTTCCCGTCATATAGAGTTTTTCTACTAACGTGATATTGATTGGCTATCTGTTGCACAGTTTGTCTCCGTTCGTAGATGGCTGCGACAGCTTTTGTTTTTATTGCTGTTGTGGCAGCTTCCTTCGAAGCGGTAGATGGTGATTTTTGCACATGCAATGAAATATCATAACGGGAATCCGCACGTAACCACTTGCGAAGGATTTGTTTTGATGGATAGCCCAGTGCTTGAATAGTTTTCATAATAAATTGCCCATGTTCAAAATAATAATCGGTAGCAATTTTTTGTTGTTCAGTTGTAAATTTAGGCTTTTTATCTAACATCTAACCGCTTTAGTGATAACGCATCAGTCTAATACGCTTTAATCCACGCTTTTAAAGTACCTACTGATGGATATCCTAAGTCTCTTGTAACTGCCACCCAGGCACGATTATACTGATAGAAAAGGTTAATTGCTTTTAGTTTTTGATCTTTTGTATACATAAACTTATTTTACCTTAAGTCCAGAATTTTGTCCGCATTCCCTTATGACAGTTTACGATGGCCCTTGACAGCGTAAACGAAATAGTTTAAAGTTACGGAATCCGTAGGCTGTACGTTTAATGACTTTGATTTTATTGTTGGCTCCCTTAACAGAGGATATTAAAGTTGTATCAAATCGAATCAGGCGTGGATTAGAATTGTCATTTCCTGAAATGAACACGGCTCCTATACTGAATTTACGCACAACTTTTATTCGTGCGATAATGTCACTATAGGAGCTTAATTTTATGGCAAAAAGATACACAAAAGAATTTTTAAAGATACTGTTGTTGAAATGTTTAACACGGGAAATTATACCTATGATGAACTGGCTCAGGAGTATGGTCCTTCGGCGGACTCTATTCGTCTGTGGGTTAAAAATACCCGGCCTGTTGGTATTGATGAAAACGGCGAGACGGTGACTTTAGCCGAGTACAAGAAGCTTCAGAAGGAACTGAAGCGTGTCAAAGAAGAAAATGAAATTTTAAAAGTAGCAGCGGTGTTACTGGGAAAGCGTTAATGCAGGGCGGCCGTCTGGTCGTCCTTTCTGTTATCAGACAGAGTTTATCTCAGAGACACCGCTTATCTGCTATATTATCTGCGTTTAAGGTACCGCACCGAACTTATTACGACTGGCTAAACTATGCACCATCTCACCGTGATAAACGGCGAAAAAAGTTAATTAGCTTGGTGCATGCACTTTGGAAAGCCCATCCAGAATACGGCTACGTTCGTATTGCAAAGGCAATTCGACAGACTTTTAAATTAAAACTCAGTAATCGTACAGTTTGGTCAATCATGTCTAATCTAGGAATTCATTCGATTATGTGCCACAAGCGGAACCGTAAACCAACAACCATTACCCAAAAACCACAAATGCCTAATTTAATCCAGCAACTAGATGATCTTTCAGGCGTTGTGACAACAGATATTACTTATGTTCAACTGAAATCTGGTTGATGGGCATATGTTTTAACGGCCTATAATCCTGAAAATCGTCAAGTATTGGCATTTCAAGTGAGTGATCATATGACAGCTGAATTAGCTACTGAACCAGTCAAACAGTTAATTGATCGTCATTATCCATTTAAGATTGTCCATCTGATAATGGTCGCCTTGGGGCATATCATTCTTTAAGAATGAGCTAGCAATTTGAAATAAATTTGTGCGGGTTATTGACATTCCTGCATATTGCTTGATTATAATTGCTTATAATAAAAATATTAATAATTTGATGACTATTTTTTTAACCGTTGATAAATAACTGTTCATTTTTAATTTATCAAATATAGTAAGATAATTCAGTGCTTTTGAAAGTACAATCCTACAATATGAGGTAAGTTTAAGATGTATTATTTTAAACGTTTTTTAATTGTGTTGCTAATTGGTATGTTGGGTACTCTAATGTTAGCAAAATGTATTTCAGCTAACGGCATACCAAGTATAGTTGCCGGTCAATCGGGAATACCAAGGATTGACTTTGTGGATGTCTCATCATGGAACGGTCGTCTTTTATCCGATGATTTTAAAAAAATGAAGGATTATGGTGTGAAAGGCGTTGTTGTTAAATTAACTGAAGGCAAGTATTATTTGAACCCAAATGCACGATTACAAATAGATGGTGCTCGTCAAGCAGGGTTAAAAATAGCGGTGTATCATTATTCAAAATTTGATTCACCATCAGAAGCAGCGCTAGAAGCAGATTATTTCTTAAACCATGTTAAGCAGTTTGGATTATCTCGAGAGACAGTTTTAGTAAATGATTTAGAAGATGCACAGACGCAACAACCAACTGTAACTGCAAGTGCGGTTGTATTTCGTAATTGTTTGGTGAAATCGGGCTATTCAAAACATATGGTGTATACATCTCCCAATTATATAACGGTAACAAAGTTTGACGTGCGATTATTTGGAAATCGAAATATTTGGATGGCGTCATACCCATACCAACCAACAAGTAGCAATTTATGGCATACCCAATATGGGGCATGGCAGTGGAATTCAAAAACCAATTTTCCAGGAGTTTCCGGGCTGTTTGATGTTAGTGTAGATTATGGATCGACTTTTTTACAACAAGCTAAGCCAATTGAGCCTCAGAATACCATCATTAATAGGAATCAGCAAAAGAAGTATAACGATAATCTAAATGGATATCATCGTGACGGCAAGGGGTGGTATTGGTTTGAAAAGGGAAAACGATATACAGGTTTCAAACATTATATGGGGAAATACTATTGGTTTATTAATGGTGTTCGACAAAATAACCAATGGAAGAAAAATGGGAGATATTGTTATTATTTTGGTTCTAATGGTCAGGCTGTTCAGGGAATAAATAAAATTGGACAATATCAATACTATTTTGGTGAAAATGGCACGTATTTCTTACACATTAATAAAGTTTTAACAATTAAGGGACAAGCTTATTATGCTAATGCACGGGGAGTATTGACCCTATATCAAGGGTACCTTAATGCTAATACAGGGTGGCGTTGGTACGAAAAGGGTAAGCTATATACTGGTCGACGATATTATAGGGGATCTTACTATTGGTTCAATAAAGGAGAACGGCAAAATAATCAATGGCGACGGGATGGAAAATATCGCTACTATTTTGGTATTAATGGAAAAGCAGTTCAGGGAATTAAAAAAATAGGCCGATATCAATATTATTTTGGTGAAAATGGTACGTATTTCTTACGCGTCAATAAAGTTTTAACAATTAGGGGACGAACTTATTATGCCAATGCACAGGGAGTACTGACACCTTGTAAGGGATACGTCAAGACTGATATGGGATGGCGTTGGTATGAAAAGGGTAAGCTATACACTGGGTTCCGATATTATAAAGGATCTTATCATCGGTTTAACAAAGGAAAACTACAAAATAATAAATGGAAGAAGCCGAGGGAATATACCAATTAAAGAAAGTGGTTAATCAATTTTATAAAAAGCTGTTAATTTGACATGTGTACTAGGCCCCGACAAGTTGACGGTTGAAATAATATAAAATTGAATTAGGCACTCTTGCCATTGTAAATGGTCATATTCCGGAAATCCTCCGGGGTATGACCATTTATTGTTTCTGAGCGTCGCATAAGATTAAAGTAATCAATTCCTGCTTTGATTGCTTCAATCGCTTCTTTTAATGTGTAACTGTGTTGCTTATCCCACCATTCCACTTTAAAGTCATTCCAAAACTTTTCCATGATGGCGTTGTCGTATGGCGTGCCTGGACGAGACACGCTTCGTCGCGCATTGTGACGGCTCAAGTAATTTTTGAAGGCTCCTGATGTATAGGCGGCTCCTCGATCAGAGTGGACTAAGACATCCTCTAGGGGAGTATAGCAATGAATGCCAGATTAACGGCTTTTTTAATAGTGCTAAATTTGTGGGGATGCCTTTTATTAAAAATAATGTACTATAAGTGAATGTTAAGAAAAGTTAGCAAGAATTGTTCAAGTAAGCGTATAATATTACTAGTTAAACTGAATTAAGAAAAGCAGGTTAAAAACAAATGATTACAATTAAATCACAACGTGAAATAGAAGGCATGAAAAAGTCCGGTGAAATTATTGCGGGCATGCATAAAGGTCTACGTGAATTAATCAAACCAGGTATTTCAACTTGGGAGATTGAAGAATTTAGTCGCAATTACATTGAGAGTCACGGTGGTCGTGCCGCACAAATTGGTTTTGAAGGCTTTAAATATGCAACGACTGTATCTGTTAACAATGAAGTTGCGCATGCCTTCCCTAGGAAAAAGTTATTCTTAAAAGATGGTGATCTAGTTAAAGTGGATACTGTTGTTGACCTAGATGGTTATTACTCAGATTCAGCATGGTCATATGCGGTAGGAAATGTTTCTAAAGAAGTGCAACGATTAATAGAGGTTACCAAGAAAGCACTATATATTGGGATTGATCAAGCTCAAGTTGGTAACCGTATTGGTGACATTGGAGCAGCTATTGATAAATATGTGACTGAAGAAAACGGTTATGGTAATGTTCGTGAGTATATTGGACACGGAATCCAACCAACAATGCATGAAGAACCTGCTGTACCACATTATGGTAAAGAAGGACATGGTCTACGATTAAAGGCAGGGATGACAATTACTATTGAGCCAATGGTTAATTTAGGTGGTTGGAAAGTAAACACATCAACTGATGATGGTTGGACCGTAACAACTGACGATGGTTCTTGGTCAGCACAGTATGAACATGTGGTGGCTATCACTAATGACGGTCCCAAAATTTTGACGTCACAAGATTCGGAATTTGATGCAAAATATCTATAAAAAGCATTAGCAATAAAAAGGAGGTTTCGAGTTGTCAGAAACCGGATACTTATTTACGAAACGATTTTTAGATATTTCTGTTTCATTATTTTCTTTAATTATTTTGTCGCCAGTATTTTTAATTGTTTCGATATTTTATTATTTTGGTGATAATCGCGGCCCCATTTTTTATCAGCAAATACGAATTGGCCAGAATCATAAAGAATTTAATATTTATAAATTTCGTTCAATGGTAGTTGATGCAGAAGATAGATTGTATACTAATAAGTCTTTGTATACAAAATTTGTTAAAAACGGGTACAAATTATCAACAAAAGAAGATCCACGTATTACAAAATTCGGATCATTCTTACGCAAAACATCAATTGATGAATTACCACAATTTATCAATATTTTAAAAGGAGATATGAGTATTATTGGTCCACGTCCAGTAGTACCGAAGGAATTAGTTGAATATGGCGAATATGTGGACAAGTTTTTGTCAGTAAAACCAGGTGCAATGGGGTTATGGCAGGCAAGCGGTCGCAGTAAAATTCATTATCCAGAACGTGCTCAACTAGAAATTAGTTATGTTGATCAAGCTAGTTTATGGTTTGATTTTAAAATTTTATTTATGACAGTTATTGCCATCTTTAAAGGCGATGGTGCTATGTAAAGTAAAGAACAACGAGACTATTCTACTTAAAACACTTGTATATGTTAGTATTTAATTGTAGTTTCGTCACACCAACAAATGTCTCATTATGACGCATTTTGTTGATGTTATTTTTTTATTAGTGTTTTATTTATTGAGTAGAGGGAGACGTGTTAAATCATGAAAATTTTGATTGCAACGCATAAGGAATATGACATGCCTAAAATATCAGGATATCATCCAATTATGGTGGGGGCTTCATTACAAAATAATATTCCGAACGATTATTTACGAGATGATTTAGGTGAAAATATTTCAGAGCTTAATCCATTTTTTAATGAGCTAACGGCATTGTATTGGGCAAAATATAATTTATGTGATGAAGATATTATTGGATTAGATCACTATCGAAGATATTTAGGTAAAAAATCAGGTCATAAACTTCAGAATATACTCAATAAGCAGCAAATATACGATGCTTTGGATGAAGTGGATATTCTTTTGCCAAAACAACGTAATTATTTTATTGAGACACAAAAGGTGCATTATTTAAATGCACATAATCATGAACCATATATTGAAATGGAAAAAGTTATTAGAGAAAAGTTTCCAAAATATTTGCCAGCATTTGAAATAATGGAGCAGAATAAAAAGGCCCATTTGTTTAATATGAGTATTATGAAACAAGCAGATTTTCAATCCTATACAAATTTTATATTTGGTGTATTAGATGAAGTGGCGAAAAGTATTCCGTTTGAAACATATGTGGGACAGGAGAAAAGAGTATTTGGATTTTTATCTGAGCGACTAATGGATACCTGGCTTTATACCGAAAAGAAGACTTTCCGCGAATTTCCAATAGTTGCTACCGAAAAGACGAATTGGTTAGATAAAGGTATACAATTTTTAAAAAGAAAATTTTTAAGAAATTCAAATAAGAAAGTTCACTTTTAAACTGAATTTTTGATGAGTAACTTTAGGCTATTTTTTAGGATATAGAGAGGAAAATGAATGATTTTGAATGATAAAAATTATGACTATTTAGTGGTTGGATCTGGCCCTTTTGGGGTAATTTTTGCTTATGAAGCGGCCAAACGTGGTAAACGAGTACTTGTCATTGAAAAGCGACCACATATTGCTGGAAACATGTATACACATACTGAACATGGCATTACAGTACACGATTTTGGTGCACATATTTTTCATACAGATAGTAAGAAAATTTGGGATTATATTAATCAGTTTGCGGAATTTAATAATTATCAAAATCAGGTGATTGCTAATTATAAGGGTGAATTATATAATTTGCCGTTTAATATGAATACTTTCTATGAGATGTGGGGAACTAAGACACCAACAGAGGCTAAAGCCAAAATTGAAGCACAAAAGGCAGTTGCGTTGGCTGAATTGGGAAATCGTGAACCTCGTAATTTAGAGGAACAAGCAATTTCATTAATTGGAACGGATATTTATCAAAAGCTAGTTAAGGGTTATACAGAAAAGCAATGGGGTCGTAAAGCCACTGAATTGCCGGCATTTATCATTAAGCGATTACCAGTTCGCTTTATTTACGATAATAATTATTTTAATCATCGTTATCAAGGTATTCCTGTAGGAGGTTATACACAAATATTTGAAAAAATGTTGGATAATGAGCTGATTGATGTACGAGTAAATGAAGACTTTTTTGATCATAAGGATGAATATATTATTGAATTCCCACGAATTGTTTATACAGGAATGATTGATGAATTTTTTGATTATAAGTTTGGTGAACTAGAATACCGTTCAGTACGTTTTGAGTCGGAGTTAATGGCAACAGATAATTATCAAGGAAATGCAGTAATTAACTATACCGATGTGGAAACGCCATATACACGTGTCATGGAATGGAAACATTTTGATGGCTTGTCAGATAACGGTGTAACAATTGTTACCAAAGAATACCCACAAGAATGGGATCGTTCAAAAGAAGCTTATTATCCTGTTAATGATGAGAAAAACACAAGCTTGTATAAGAAGTACGCAAAGGAAGCACAGAAACACCGTGAACAATTTATCTTTGGTGGTCGTCTAGGACAGTATCGCTATTATGATATGGATCAAGTGTTCAATGCTGCTTTCAATACCGTCCGTAAAGAATTTAATATACCAGCAGAGTTTAGTTTTGTTGATGATAAAGAATGACCATCTTGTGAAATTCATATTATGTTTTTTAAAAGAGGCTTGATGGTTAGATTGGTTGAAACTGAATTACCTTTTTAATTCTTTTAAGTAACTTATAAAAAATAGATTCATTTAAGTTTATTTAATTGGTCAAAATTAATAACATTTTATTAGTTAGTAACTAAGTAGTACACTATACAAAATAGTTAATGGAAATTTATGGAGAATACTCATATATTTAAACATTAGCAGGAGAAGTAGAACATGCAGGTTGTAAAAAATTATTTATATAATGTGTTTTATCAACTTTTGGTTGTATTAGCACCTTTAATTACTATGACATATTTATCCCATGTACTTGGTGTTCAGGGTATGGGGATTCAGGCATGGACAAATTCAATTGTGAGTTATTTTCTATTATTAGCAACATTAGGAATTACATTGTATGGTCAGCGAGAAATTGCATATGTTCGCGATGATCATGTATTAAGAAATCAACGATTTTGGGAAATTCAAATTTTACATACCATAGTTAGTTTGATAGCTATTGTTGGTTATATATTCTTTGTATATATGATGCGCGATGTATCGGTTGAATTTAACCAAAATATACATCAGTTGTACTTACAAACATGGGTGATTGTGGCAGGATTATTAGATATATCATGGTATTTTATGGGATTAGAGGATTTTAAAAAAACGGTTATCCGAAATTCATTAGTGAAAATTACTATGGTTGTGTTAATTTTCTTAGTTGTAAAATCACCTAATGATGTAAATAACTACATTCTTTTATTAGCATTAACGCAAGTCTTAGGCAATCTATCAATGTGGTTCTACATACCAGAAAAGATTAAAGTACCTAAAATTAGCACAATAAATTTGAAACAACATATTATACCTACGTTAGCGTTGTTTGTGCCCACAATTGCGACACAAATCTATTTGCAGTTTAATAAGACAATGTTGCCTTTACTACAACCGGGTTCAATTGCGTTATCAGCGCTTTATGAAAATGCTGATAAAATTATTAAAGTGTCGTTAGCAGTTGTTACGGCGTTAGGAACGGTTATGTTACCACGTATAGCAAATTATTTTGGTAAAGGAAACCTTGCTGCAGTTAATAAGGCTATTTATAAATCAATGGATTTTGTAACCGCATTGTCGGTACCTTTAATGTTTGGCATGATGGCTTTAGGTCCTAAAACATCTATTTGGTATATGGGTTCCTCATTTTTACCATCTGGTTGGACCATATCAATACTATCACCAATTATTGTTTTAATTGCATGGAGCAATGTGCTAGGTACGCAATATTTATTACCAGTGAGTCGTACCACTGATTACACAATATCTGTAACAGTCGGAGCTATTCTTAATGTTATTTTGAATTTTATCGCTATTCCTAGATGGAGTCTGTATGGGGCAGCTTTAGCAACAGTATTCTCTGAAGCAGCTATAACGTTATATCAATTAATCATTATTAGGCATGATTTATCCATAAAAAAATTATTCATGGGTGTATGGAAATATTTTGTTGCGGGATTGATTATGCTACCCGTACTTGTGTTAATGACGATAAAATTATCGCCAAATCCCACAGGAACAGTGGTAAGTATTGTGGTTGGGTCAATAATTTACGTCTTGATTATTATCTTATTACGTGCAAATCTTGTTACTGAAGTTCTAATGTTTATAAAAAATTATTTGAAAAATAGATAGTAAACAACATTATTGTTATAATGAGATTTAATAGGGTTTTAAAAAGGAGAAGGGATGAATAAGTTATCTTTAATTGTGCCTGTTTTTAACGAGCAGGATACAGTGGAAATGTTCTATTCTGCGATAGAAAAAGAGCATAAAAATTTTTTGGAATATGAACTTGAATATTGGTTTGTTGATGATGGATCTTCTGATAATACAATGGGTGTTGTGAATGAATTAATTGAAAAAGATAATCATGTTCATACTGTTTCGTTTTCTAGAAATTTTGGAAAAGAAGCAGCTTTATATGCTGGGTTAGAACATGCTACTGGTGACTACATTGCTGTAATGGATGTTGACTTACAAGATCCTCCTGCTATGTTGCCCGAAATGCTAGCAGGTGTTTCATCTGGTGAATGGGATGCGGTAGGAGCTCGTCGGACAAGTCGTAAGGGAGAGCCTATTCTTCGTTCGTGGTTTTCAAGTTTATTTTATAAGTTAATTAATTTAATGTCCGATACATATATTGTTGAAGGTGCACGTGATTTTCGCGTGATGAGTCGACAAATGGTAGATGCTATTTTGAGTATGCAAGAATATAATCGCTTTTCAAAAGGTATTTTTACTTGGGTTGGATTTAAACAAAAATATTTAGATTATGAAAATCAAGATCGCGTAGCCGGTCAAACATCATGGTCGTTCTGGGGATTATTTAAATATTCTATTGAAGGATTTATTGATTTTTCTAGAGCTCCCCTATTACTTGTATCATTACTGGGTGGGATAGCGTTCATTTTAGCAGTTATCGGTGCTATTGTTGTTTTTATTCGAGCAATTCTATATCCAGGTACTTCAGTGTTTGGTTGGCCTTCCGTTGTAGTTATCATCTTAGCTTTAGGTGGTGTTCAACTTTTGAGCCTTGGTGTTGTAGGTCGTTACATTTCAAATATCTACTTAGAAGTAAAAAATCGACCAATTTATATTGCTAAAAAGGTAAAGTAATTCTTATTATTAATAATAGTGAATCAAAATATGGTCCGTGAATTTGGCATGTATGTCAGGCTTGCGGGCTTTTTTCTGCGTAATATTGCTGAACGAAGTATTTGACCAATTACATTAAGTCGTAAAAATTGGCATTCTTCAACCAGTGAAGCTGGTGCATAAGCTAATGATATGATGAATTCTATTGTAAAATCAACACGGGAAAACATACTAAATGTTAAAAATATTCATTATATTTATCCAAAGATAGTGACAACCTTGGAAAATGAGGACGCGCTGATCGTCTTGAAACTTATTTACCATGGCATCCAGAAATTATTCAAAGAATTAACTTAATCATAAGTAGTATAACCAATTCGTTTTGTATGTTAGTTGATACTTTTAATTTATCCACTCTACAATGCTTTTAGGAATAGTATTTTGACTTCTTGTATCATGGTAAATTTAATAGTCATGTATGAAGTGTAGGTTCGTGGTATTTAATTTTGGATCAGATTACTAAAGCTGTGGTGGATAAATGAATTTTGAATTTGGGTGGACAAATAAGAAACTTGTACGTCTTTATTTAAAAAATATAATGAAATAAAAGGCCGTTATTTTCTGCTATATGTAGCGCTTTATTGTAGGTAAATCAAAATAAATTAGCACTTAATAATAAAGAGTGCTAAAATATGTTGACAAGTTAACTTCAGGCGTGTACTATAATAACTGTTAGCACGAAGTAGTTGAGAGTGCTAAGGAAGGTGGCGCGCATGTTAACGGACAGACAGCGGCTAATATTAGCCACAATAATTCGCGATTACGCAAAAACCGGCAAAGCTGTTGGATCTAAAACGCTATTAGGTGAATTAGATTTGACAGTCAGTTCAGCAACTGTGCGAAATGAGATGGCACTACTAGAGGAATTGGGCTTGCTACAAAAAGAGCACACTTCATCGGGTCGCGTGCCTTCACAACGGGGCTATCGCTATTATGTTGATGAATTAATGCATCAACATCATTTATCAAAAGTTGTTCAACAATCATTAGAACGTGTGTTTAATCGTAACTTTCAGGAGATTGACGATTTGATGCAAACGATGGTAGATGAACTAGCGAGTCTGACAGGCTATACGGTTGTTGCTCTAAAACCTGAATCAGCTGATATTCGGCTTTCGGGTTTCCGCCTAGTACCAATAAATGGTCAGCAAATAATGGCCATTATTGTAACTAATGATGGACAAGTTACCAGTCAAAGTTTTAGATTGCCAGAAGGAACGTCTGTTCGATATCTTGATGATATGGTTGATTATATTAATAGAACATTAGTTAACCAGCCAATTATTGAAGTATTAAGGACACTAACAGGTGATTTGCCTTGGCAAATGGAACGAACTATCCGTACACCGGTTGCGTTTTTGCAACTGTTTGGTGACGTATTAGCTCGATCGATTCATGATAACGTATTTATTGGCGGTTATTTAAATGTTCTTGACTTTACTGTTGATTCAAGCTTGCAAGATGTCAAGCAACTATATCAGTTGCTTGACTCAGCACAAGATATGAGGCGTGTTGTTGGAACTGCTAATGATGGAGTGATTATACAAATCGGTGATGAAAATGGTAATGATTTATTGTCACCATATAGTCTAGTATCAGCCACATATCGTGTAGCACAGTATGGCGTTGGCGCAATTGCTATTTTGGGGCCAACATC
Organism: Weissella paramesenteroides; assembly: GCF_051903945.1. Lineage (GTDB taxonomy): Bacteria > Bacillota > Bacilli > Lactobacillales > Lactobacillaceae > Weissella > Weissella paramesenteroides_A. Next base: position 763,667 of record NZ_CP192268.1, read on the forward strand.
TATGCGTTATGCTGACATGGTGAGTTTGGTTGATGCGTTCCGCAGTGCTTTATCGCAACAGTTACTGGAGTATTATCGATAGTTAGAAAAGAGGTGTTAACATGTCAGAAGAGAAGCAAACCCCTGAAGAAGAAATTGAGGTTGTCAGTGAAGAAGCGGATGTTGACACTGAAGCTAAATCTAGTGAGGCAGAAAAGCCTGAGCAAGAAACAGAAGCAGATCAAATTTCTGACCTAAAGGACAAAGTTGCCGAAGCTGAGGACAAATATTTACGTGCAGAAGCTGAGATGCAAAACATGCAATCTCGATATGCTAAAGAACAAGTTCAAGCTGTTAAATTTGCAAACCAAAAATTAGCAGCTTCAATTCTACCAGCGGTAGATAACTTGGAACGTGCACTACAAGTAGATGCTGAAGATGGTGCAGCAAAGCAAATTAAGACTGGTGTTGAAATGGTTTATAAAACACTGATTTCAGCACTTGAAGAACATGATGTTAAGGCAGTTGGTGAAACTGGCGAAACATTTGACCCGAACTTCCACCAAGCAATTCAATCAGTACCTGCGGATGATGATCATCCTGCAGATACGATTGCAACGGTTCTTCAAAAGGGTTATGTCTTAGCTGATCGAGTAATTCGACCAGCGATGGTAGCTGTTTATAACTAAACAACTAATCATTAAATAATATATAAAAAATCTGATCAATAAGAGGTAAATTATTATGTCAAAGATCATTGGAATTGATTTAGGAACTACAAATTCTGCTGTTGCTGTTATGGAAGGTGGATCTCCAAAGATTATCACTAACCCAAACGGTGGTCGTACGACACCATCAGCTGTTTCATTTAAGAATGGTGAAACACAAGTTGGTGATACAGCAAAGCGTCAAGCAATTACAAATCCAGATACAATTTTGTCAATCAAGTCACACATGGGTGAAGCTGGTTACAAGGTAACTGTTGATGGCAAAGATTATACACCACAAGAAATTTCAGCAATGATTCTACAATATATCAAGAAGTATGCTGAAGATTACTTAGGTGAGACAGTTGACAAGGCTGTTATCACTGTTCCCGCATACTTTAATGATGCGCAACGTCAAGCAACTAAGGATGCTGGTAAAATTGCTGGCTTGCAAGTAGAACGTATTGTTAACGAGCCAACTGCTTCATCATTGGCATATGGTCTAGATAAGCTTGATCAAGATCAAAAGATTTTGGTTTATGACTTGGGTGGTGGAACATTTGATGTTTCTGTTCTTGAGTTAGGTGATGGTGTGTTTGAGGTACTATCAACTAATGGTGATACACACCTTGGTGGTGACGACTTTGACCAAAAAATCATCGATTGGTTAGCTGATGGCTTCAAGAAGGAACACGGCATTGACCTAAAGAATGATAAATTAGCATTACAACGTTTGAAGGATGCTGCTGAAACTGCAAAGAAGACTTTGTCATCAGCCACTGAAGCTCAAATTGATTTGCCATTTATCACAGCTACTAATGAAGGTCCATTGCACTTGCAAACAACATTGTCTCGTGCGCAATTTAACCAATTGACAGCAGACCTAGTAAAGCGTGCCGAAGGTCCTGTTCGTAGTGCTTTGAAGGATGCTGGTCTTTCAATGGGTGATATTGATAAGGTTATTTTGAACGGTGGTTCAACTCGTATTCCAGCTGTTCAAGAATCTGTTAAGGAATTGACAGGTAAGGAACCAGATCACTCAATTAACCCTGACGAAGCGGTTGCACTTGGTGCAGCTGTTCAAGGTGGTGTGATTACTGGTGATGTTAAGGACGTTGTTTTGCTTGATGTTACACCATTATCACTTGGTATTGAAACAATGGGTGGTGTCTTCACAAAGTTGATTGATCGTAATACAACGATTCCAACGTCAAAGTCACAGACCTTCTCAACAGCAGCCGATAACCAACCAGCTGTTGATATCCATGTCTTGCAAGGTGAGCGTTCAATGGCAGCTGACAACAAGACACTGGGACGTTTCCAATTAGCTGATATTCCTGCTGCACCTCGTGGTGTACCACAAATCGAAGTTAAGTTTGATATTGATCGTAATGGTATTGTGTCTGTTTCTGCTAAGGACTTAGGTACAAACAAAGAGCAAAAGATTACAATTCAAAGCTCAGGATCATTGTCAGATGAAGAAATTGAGCGTATGATGAATGACGCGAAGGCAAATGAGGAAGCTGATAAGAAGCGTAAGGACGAAGCAGACTTGCGTAACGAAGTTGACCAATTGATCTTCCAATCAGAAAAGACGTTGGAAGAAGTTGGTGACAAGCTACCAGCTGACGAAAAGAAGCCAGTAGAAGATGGTGTTGCTGATTTGAAGGCAGCTAAGGAAGCTGATAACTTAGAAGATATGAAGGCAAAGAAGGAAGCTTTAGAAAAGGTTTCTCAAGAATTGGCTGTTAAGTTGTATCAACAAGCACAACCAGAAGAAGGCAAGGACAGAGCTGCTCAAGATGGTAAGTCAGGCGATGACAATACTGTTGATGGTGACTTTGAAGATGTCTCAGATGACGACAAAAAGTAAACTAAACTAACGATCTGAACACCCCTACGTTACAGACCGTACGCCTTTGTGAGAATAGCAGCTCACGAGGCGATACATATTTAAATTTTAGGAGGACTTGCCTCATGAATAATACTGAATTATATGAGCGTTTAGGTGTTGATAAAAATGCCTCACAAGATGAAATTAAGAAAGCTTACCGTAAGCTATCTAAGAAATATCACCCGGATATTAACCATGAGGCAGGTGCTGAGGAAAAGTATAAAGAAGTTCAAGAAGCCTATGATACATTAGGTGATGAACAAAAGCGTGTAATGTATGATCAATATGGTGCGACCGATGGTCAACCAGGAGGTCAAGGTGGTTTCGGCGGCTTTGGTGGTTTTGGTGGCGGTGGCGCTCAATATGGGGACTTTTCTGATCTTGGCGATATTTTTAGTCAAATGTTTGGTGGCGGTTTCCAAGATCCAAATCGTCCACGTAAGGGGCAAGACTTACAGTATCGTATGAACTTAACCTTTGAAGAAGCGGTGTTTGGAAAAGAAACAACTATTTCATATACGCGTTCTACAGATAATGGTAAACAAGAAAGTAAAGAGTTAAAGCTTACTGTTCCCGCAGGTGTTGAGAATGGTCAACAGATGCGTTTGTCTGGTCAAGGTGAAGCAGGATTTAACGGTGGCCCATACGGTGATTTGTTTGTTGTATTCCATGTTGCACCATCTAAAGATGGATTTGAACGTGAAGGTGCGACAGTATATTCACGCATGGGTGTTGATTTTACTACCGCAACATTGGGTGGTGAAATTGCTGTTAAAACTGTCCATGGTGATGTAAAGCTTAAGGTACCAGCCGGAACGGCAACGGAAACTAATTTCCGTTTGCGTGGTAAGGGTGCACCGCACATGCGCAATAATAACAACAATGGAGATCATATTGTGACATTGTTTGTTGATGTGCCAAAGAAGTTAACAAAAGAACAGAAGAAGGCCCTTGAAGCTTTCCGCGAAGCCATGACTGGTGAGCATAAAAAAGGATTTTTCGGTTAATATAGCCACAAGTGACTTTATTTAAGGTTGCTTGTTTTTTTATATGTCATAATATATAAATGAAATGGAGTGTGCGAAGTGCGATTAGGAGATTTAAAAATATCAACAGGTGGTATGCCGGTAAACCGTCTAATCGCAACGCGTCTATTTGTGACTACGTTTGAATCAATTAGAATCGTCGGTAAAGATGGAAACTTTTTGGTTTTAGAAATAGATAAAAATCAAGTAACGACAATTAATGATCTACAACAGTATCATGATGATTTAGAAATTGTCATTCGTGATAGTGATCAAACATTACATAAAATATACGGCTATCGCATTATTGAGGATGTTATTGTGTTAGGCTGATGAGGAAGGAAAGTATGCAAAGACGAATAGGATGGCTTTTAACAACAATTATAGGTATTGTTGCCGTTATTGTTGTTTTAGTGTTGTATCGCAGTAATGAGCAACCTACCCGTGTTCGAACGATGGCGGAGGTTAACCTAACACATAACAAACGCCCTTTTTCAAAAAAAGATAGTGACAAAGATAGTAGCTATGAACCAACTAAGAAAGATTTGGCAGATAAAAATTATGTTAAAACTGGCCAAATTAAAAAAATTGGTCAATATCAAATCACTGAAAATGGTCTTGTACAAAAATGGGTTGACAGTAAAAAGGTTAATCCTACCATAACGAATGGATCAATTAGTTATAAAATTGAACAAATTAATACCATTGAAAACACAGCTCGGACACAAAATGCTTTGGTTGCAGCAAGACATACGTTAAATGACCGAAACATGTCTGATAAGTTTACGACATTGGTAATTAGTTATAGAGTTACGAATAACAATTCAGTGACAGCGATAACGCCAGGGATTACAGCAATTAAATATCCTGGGAGTATAACCATGTCAGCATTGAGTGGTATTTATAATGATGGACAGTTGAACACGGCTGGCATTGTACCGTATAGTACGGTAGTTACGACAACAACTGTTTTGGTGCCTAAAAAGGATGTTGCCAAATTGAAGTCGCTTGACGTACAATTCGCAACTGTGAAAGATTCAGCTGGTAATGAAATTGAGAAACCTTCTGACGTTGAGACAATTACTTTTTAACGATGTAAAACCGCTGTATTAAACGTTTAAAAGATGATAATATTGTAGAGAGTATTGACCGTCATTTTAGACGGTTTTCTTTTTGAATAAGTTTGATACTTATACATGAACAAATATTTAAAAAAAGATAAGGAGTTCCTAACTATGCAAATTGAGTTTCTGGGAACTGGAGCTGGTTCGCCAGCACATTTTCGTAATGTAACAGGGGTTGCTTTACGATTACTTGAAGAAATTAACGAAGTATGGTTGTTTGATGTTGGTGAAGGAACCCAACGTCAAATGTTACAATCAACAATTCGGCCCCGTAAAGTCACTAAGATATTCATTACACACTTACATGGTGACCATATTTATGGGCTGCCAGGATTGTTATCATCACGTTCATTCCAAGGTGGCGAAGATGAACTAACGATTTATGGCCCAAAAGGTATTCGCCAATTTGTGGAAGTTAGTTTGCGTGTCTCACAGACACACCTAACTTACCCAATTAAGTTCGTTGAACTACCAGATGATGGGGGCGATGTCTTACAGACGGATAAATTTACAGTTTCTGCATTACCATTGGATCATCGAATTACTTCATTTGGTTATCGTGTGACAGAGCATGCACACCCAGGTGAGCTACTAGTTGAGCGTTTACGTGAATTAAACGTGCCTGCTGGACCGTTGTATGGTCAATTAAAGCAAGGTAATGATATCACTTTGGCAGACGGTCGCACAATCCATGGTGCAGATGTTATTGGGGCACCACAACCAGGACGTTGTGTTGCAATTATTGGTGATACACGCAAGACAAATAATACGATGACCCTTGCAAGAAATGCAGATGTTTTAGTTCATGAATCGACTTACGGTAAAGGTGAAGGTAAGCAGGCTCGTAATCATTTCCATACGACTAGTGTGCAAGCAGCAACTATTGCGAAACAAGCCCAGGTTGGTCGATTATTATTAACACATATTTCTGCCCGCTATGCTGGAAAGGCAGCGAATGAATTAGCTTATCAAGCACGTTCAATTTTTCCAAATACGCGTGTTGTCAATGATTTTGATGTCTTTGACATTCCATTTGGTAAACAAGGAAACACAAAACCAGTGAAATTGACTGTACCCAGTGAGGTTGAGTAGTAAGGAGGCAGCGTATGATTGATTCACGTTATCAATGGGAATTTCCTGAAGTAAGTAATCAAAAGGCGGTTAAAACGATCAGTGAAGCGTTTGGCGTCACAGAGTTGATTGCTAAGATTTTAGTTAATCGAGGTTATGACACTATTGAAGCTGCGAATGCCTTTTTAAGACCTGATCTTTCTGGTTTGTATGATCCATTTTTGTTGCATGATATGGATAAAGCTATTACACGTCTGATGCAAGCCATTGATAATGGACAAAAGATTATTGTCTATGGTGATTACGACGTTGATGGTATGACTAGTACAGCTATTATGACTTGGGCGTTGGAATTAATGGGAGCGAACGTAGACTACTTTGTTCCTAGTCGTTTTAGTGATGGTTATGGTCCAAATTTGGCAAACTATCAAAGGTTAGCTGCTGAAGGAATGCAATTACTAGTGACTGTTGATAACGGAGTTTCAGGAAAAGATGAAGTGGCATGGTTAATGTCACAAGGGATTGATGTCATTATTACTGATCATCACGAACTACCAGAGGAGCTACCAATTGCAACAGCTATCGTCCATCCACGCCATCCTGAAGGTGAATATCCATTTGGTGGTCTTTCAGGAGCTGGTGTGGCTTTTAAAGTGGCATCTGCTTTACTTGAAGAACCTGCTGACGAAGTATTAGACTTAGCAGCTTTAGGGACAGTTGCCGATGTGATGTCATTAACGGATGAGAATCGCATTATCGCTAAGCAAGGTCTTGAAAATCTGAAATTAGATCCTCGTCCTGGACTTGCAGCATTATTAGCAGCAGCTGGTACGCAATTATCTGACATTGATTCTTCAACGATTGGTTTTACGATTGCACCAAGATTAAATGCATTGGGTCGGTTAGAAGATGCAACTATTGGTGTGCAATTATTATTAATGGATGATATTGGGGATGCCAAACCTTTAGCTGATCACATCAATAGCCTAAATCAAGAACGTCAACAGTTAGTCACAACTATTACTGCTGCAGCACAAGAGCAGGCTGCACAGTTGCGTGATGATCCAGTACTTGTGGTTGCTGGTGAAAATTGGCACGAAGGTGTCTTAGGAATCGTTGCTAGCAAGTTAGTTGAGCAAACAGGTAAACCAACAATTGTCTTGAATATAAATGGTGATGAGATGAAAGGATCCGGTCGTTCAGTACCATTCTTTGATTTATTTACAGCATTAGATGGACATCGTGATTTAATGACTGCTTTTGGTGGGCATGCAAGTGCTGCAGGAATGACAGTGCCAACTAACAATTTAACTGCATTGAGAGCTGCTTTGCATGATGCAGCAGCACAACAAGAGTTATCTAACGCACAAAAACCAAATCTTCAAATTGCTGCAAAAGTAAGTGCTGCTGATTTTACAAAAGAAAATTTTGATAATTTACAAGTACTGGCACCATTTGGTGAAGGTAATCCGGAACCCTTATTCATGTTGGATTTACTGGGTGTTAATCAAGTGAAAACAATGAGTGACGGCAAACATTTACGATTTATTGCACAAACAGATACGGACCAATTACCCGTGATTGCCTTCGGCTGGGGAAATCAAGCAAGTGCGCTTGCAGGTCATTTTTCTTCTCTACAGATTATCGGTACGATGAGTCAGAATTCTTATCGAGGGAACATTTCTTATCAATTAATGTTACGTGATATGTTAGCTGAAGGAGCGGCTATTTTGGATTGGCGCACGAGCCATCTTACCAGACAAACTTTTAATAAGCCCGTAACCTATGTTTTTTTCAAAGAAAATCATTTACAACAGTTAGCAACATATATTGATTCAGCTGCACAACCTTTAATGTGGCAAGATGCAATGAATGAATCGGACATTCAAACAATGGTACTAGTTGATTTGCCCGATTCCTTAGATCAATTACAAATGTTATTAAAGGCAAGTACGCCAGGTAGATTAGCACCGATGTTTTACGTGCAATCACCAGTTTATTTACAACCTATACCAAATAAGCAAGTCTTTTCTAATGTTTATAAATTTGTCTATTCATTCAAAAACATCAACTTACAAACACAATTTGATGCGATGATTAATCATCTGAAAATCTCTAATATGACATTAAAACTAATTTTAAAGGTGTTTTTAGAGGCAAAATTTGTTACAATTGACAATGGTGTTTTGAATGCTGTGCCTAATCCAACGCCGATGAAATTAACACAGACAAAGACGTTCCAACGATTTATGGCTCAGCGAGATCTTGAACAACAACTAATTTACAGCACAACAGCTGAATTAGAAACTTTATTAATGAATTTAAGTAAGCAGGAGAGCTAGACTGATGTTGGATTTGAATGACTATATTGCCTCTATTCCGGATTTTCCAGAAAAGGGTATAATTTTCCGTGATATTACGCCACTCTGGGGTAATGCAGAAGCATATGCAGAAGCTACGCACCGCATTGCACATTTTGCAAAGATGCGTGATGTTAACGTTGTGGTTGGTCCAGAATCACGTGGTTTTTTGGTTGGAGCACCAGTAGCTAATGAATTAGGAACTGGTATTGTCTTAGCTCGCAAGCCAGGTAAATTACCGCGAGAGACAGTTAGCGAAAAATACACTTTAGAGTATGGCGAAGCAGAATTAGAAATGCATAAGGATGCGATTAAGCCAGGAGAAAAAGTGTTGATTACCGATGATTTACTTGCAACGGGTGGCACGATTGATGCGACAATTAAACTAGTTGAATCGTTAGGTGGTGAAGTTGCAGGACTGGCATTTATGATTGAATTGAATGACTTACATGGACGCGAAAAACTTGCAGGGTATGATATTTTATCGTTGATGGATTACTAAAATAAGAAAAATTTATTTTTTTGAAATATGATTTATAACACTTTTAAGTAAAGGGCCGGGGTTATTTTGGTTCTATGTCAAACATATTAACATTAGAAGCAGGAACAGATATGACGATATCTGTTCCTGCTTCTTTACTTTTATAATTAAAGTAATAAATCTATGAGGTCGTTCACGCTAATGGGTTGTTAACTCACATATGTCAAACTGGCCAAGTAAGTGTACATATAGTTAGATTAATATGTTGGGCCGTTGAGCTTGTGTTAGGAAAATAAATAATATGTACAATGTTACTTACGGATAGATTTGTGTAAATCATAAATAAGGAGGAAAAAAACATGATTAATGTGGCTCTTGATGTCAGTAAAGGGTTGAGTCATTATGTCATTATTCAGAATGATGCAATTGTAGATGAAGGCATTGTTTATCATAATAAAATCAGTTTTAAAAAATTTTATGATATGCTTCATTATTTGGATGAAATTCCAAATGTTATTTTTGAAGCAACTGGGGTGTACTCTAAACCTCTGGAACGTTTCTTTACAGATTTCGAAATAAATTATAAGGTAGTTAATTCTCTAGCTGCTCATCTAAAATTACAGTCCTTAAGACAAAATAAGACGGATGTTTCTGATGCACGTGTGTTGGCAAGCATTGCTAATGATCCAGTATTTATGACGCATTCCAAAGTCGGTGATAGTTATGAACAACTTAAAACTTTGTCTAATAATTATTTACAAATTATTGAGGATATTAAGGTTATATCGAGTCGAATTAGACGTGGATTAGAATTATCGTTTCCTGAAATGAATAAATTATTTAATCCAATTACTTCTACGTTAGCATATAACCTTTATAAGGCTCTTTCCGCACCCAGATGCTCTAATGGGTATGACGAGAACAAAATTGAAAAATCTAATTTTAAAGAGTACGAATAAAAAATATCGCAAAATATTGCGCTTGAAAAGGCTGAATATTTATTAAAAGTATCTTATCTTTCTTATCCATCTATTGATATGAATGATGCAGAAATTAGTCATACTTTATTTTTAGTGGATACATTAGAGGATTATAAACAAGAAAAAAATAATTTAAAAAAACAATTAATTAGATTGGTAAAAGAACTACTGAATTTGATTGTTTAGTATCCATTCCTGGTATTGGGGAGTTAATCTTGGCATTATTTTTCGGACAAATTGGGTGTATCAAACGATTTGATTCTGCAAAAAAAGACAATGCATTTGTCGGTATTGATATCCGAAGATATCAATCTGGTCAAAAGACAATGCGTGAACATATTGGACGTCATGGTAATACAAAAGCACGAGTGCTTTTGTATGAAATGATTCAATCAATGTTATTTAATAAAAATCGAATTCAAAATCATATTGTAGATTATTATTATAAATTAACAACTGCTCCCATGAATAAACCTCATATGGTAGCAGTTGTTGGTGCTGAAAATCATTTGATTAGATGCATGTACAATCTTGTAAAATTCAATACTACATATGATTATGCACGAACTAATCATTCTTAGTAAATTTCAAAATTTACAAGTTATGATATCGTTTTAGTGCGGCTTTTTTTAAAGGCATAATAAGACTTGACTATTTTTAGGAAATAGCGTGAAAAATCGTAAAATCGACCTAAAGAGTTTGTGAAATATAGCTTGTGAATCTGATAATTTTGTCAGACTCGCAAGCTTTTTTTAGTTAGTAGGTTCGTTTGCGATTGAATAGTTGTAGACGTATTCTGAAAAAATAATTTAATGAGTTGCCATAGCCATACGCCGTACGACCAATTTGTTTAATGCGACGATTAATGCCTTCAATCCGTCCGCTTGAAGGTGTTTGTAAAAAGGCATTTCTGATACTTTTTAGATTTTTCTTGTAGGTTAAGATCACTTGGTCCATTGCTGAGTGACTAGGCTCGTATTGCGATAAAATTGCTGAAAATTCATCAAACGAACGAGAACGCTGCGCACATAAGACGGCTTGGTATATTTTATAATCTTGTTTGAACGTTGGTGATAGACCAAAGATAAGTTGTAAGGCATCTTGTGGATATAGGTATTCATTAATTCCTTTGAACCATCGTGATTGCGTTGTGTCTATCTTTGACTGGTCTGTAATAAAGAATTGCCAGTTAGATTTTAGTAGTTTATACATTTATTATTAATTGTTCATTGTAGTGTGATACGTGTGGGGATTGTACAGCTTTCATGGCTAATTGAATGATATGAAAACGATCAATAATAATTTGGGCGTTAGGAAACATTGCTCGTAAGGGAACGCCATAGTTAGCGTTCATATCAGTAACGACTTATTGGATATGTTGACGATTAGATAAATCGTAGTTAGATAAAATACCTACGAATATCTATACTGGTACGGGTTGGGAATATCTCAATTAAATCACTCGTCGTGCCATTGATCATTTCAAAACCGTAATGATGGCCGTGAAATAGTTGAATGAGGCATAAAATCCTTTGATTGTGCTATAAATGTATTCTTACAATGTAGACATTGATAACGTTGTTTGGTTAATAATAAGATTTGTTGATAACCGTTTTCCGTGGGTAATTTGTATGATGCAGTACCGGTACCAGCTAGATAAAAATGTCCCGACAATAAGAAACCACATTGCGGACAATGTTCTGGAACCGTCATTACCGTTGCGCGATAGCGTAAGGCTTGGTGTTGATCATGACCCATGGTAACCCATTCATTGAAGTCACCGTTATCAGAAATTAAAAATTTAATGTTTTTATCTGTTAAACCAACTGAATTTAGGGTAGAATCATTAATGGACATCAATAAATACCTCGTATCTGTTTTTTTCGTCGATTACATTTTACGCCGGTATATTATTGGTGCCTTTTTTTATTTGTGAAAAAGGCGAAATAAAAAGCGTGAAATTTTTAATTTCACGCTAGAAAGTATAGAGCCGATATTTGTTTCTGCTTCTTTAATTTTATAATGAAAATGTACAAATTTATAAGGTAGACAGTACCATTGGGTAATGAACTCTAACAGGTCAAACTGGCTGGGTGAATGTGCATATAATTAGTTTAATATGTTAGGTCACAGAGATTGTGTGAGTAAAATAAATAATGTACACAATATTCTTATCAGTGAATTTGTATAAATCTAAATGGAAGGACAAAAAGGTCATTTGTATTAATTCCAGTTTGGATGACATCTTTCATTTTTTTTGAATGATAGAAGTAACCAGAGATAATAAAGAATACTGGTAAGTTTGCGGCAAATACAAAATTAGATTGCCATGTCCCCCATAAACCAGTCATTGAATGGCCAATGATTACCAGGTAAATCGCCATTGCACGAGCAATATCAAAGGAGAGATTTCGTTTAGACGTTGTCATATAATTGCCTTTCTAAAATAAAACTGATAAAAATAATGTTATCATTTAAATCCGACTTTCACAATTGGTCACGGTGACGAGACTTATGTTAGAATTAGACAGTTCATATACAATAGGGGGGGCTATTAAATTAAAACTGAACGTGAGATTATGTTGTCAGCTAATTTGTATGATTCAACTGACAAAGAATTGATTGCTTTGCGAAAGGCATGTAAGCGGAGGGTTGCCTTGTACAATCAGGTTGCTCATGAGGAAGAAGATCAGGTCCAGGAGCTACTATCAGAAATATTTGGGACAGTTGGTGAGGGGAGTTACATTGAGCCAGACCTTTATATAGATTACGGTAAAAATGTCTATATTGGTGAAGCTTTCTACGGGAATACTGGGTTAACGATATTAGATACGTGTGAGATACATATTGGTGATCACGTGATGATTGGGCCACGTGTAAGTTTAATTACAGCCGGACACCCTATTGATGCTGGTGTCCGGACACGTGGACTAGAATTTGGTAAACCAATTAACATTGGCAATAATGTTTGGATTGGCGCCAATGTTTTTATTGGACCTGGTGTCACAATCGGTGATAATGCGGTTATCGGTGGTGGAACAGTTGTTGTGAAAGATGTTCCTGCCAATACGGTAGCGGTAGGGAATCCGGCTAAGGTAATGCGGCAAATAACAGCCGAAGATCAAGATTATTGGGAACAGCAAGAACAATCGTATTATGATGATCGAAAAAATTAGGTAACTAAGTGCTCTGATAGTGGTTTAATTTCTGTTATCAGAGTCATTTTTTTGGTTAAATAGAAAGTATGAAACAAATAACGTCACCGATCAGCTAAATCTCGGGCGTTATTTGGGATGGAGGTAAAATGACAACTAAAGAATTATTAATTCGTCTATTATTAGCAACTTTGGCAGGCTTATTAATTGGTATTGAAAGACAAACTAGGTCGAAATCTGCCGGTCTACGAACGCATGCAATTGTTAGTTTAGGTGCAGCATTAATGATGATTGTTTCACAATATGGCTTTGGCTCTGTTTTAAGCATGCAAAATGTTAACCTCGATCCATCACGTATTGCTGCCCAGATTGTTAGTGGCATCAGTTTTCTAGGTGCGGGGATGATAATTGTTCGTAGTCCAGACTTTAATGTGATTGGTGGTCTAACAACGGCAGCTGGTATTTGGACAACTGCTGGTGTGGGGATGGCCATTGGGGCCGGTTTGTACGAAGTGGGCTTTGCAGCGACATTTATTATCGTTATTTTGCAACTGGCATTTCATTATTTTAATGATTTTAATTTGCGCCAGTCATTTTCGATTAGAGTTTACTTGAAAAAAATTGATGATGTGAAAAAACTACGTAATTACCTAGAAGAGCAGCACATTTTAAGTAAGGTCTCTAGTTTGAAAAAATCGTCAGAAGGATTGACAGTGAATTTAGCTTTATCAACACCAAGGAATTTATCACTTGAGGACGTTGGTCAGATGATATCTGATACTGATATTGATTTAAGTTGGGAAATGGGTCTATAGCAATCAAATACCCTAATCTATCAAATTAATGAGTTGATAGATTAGGGTATTTGATTGCTTTATTAGATATTTTCTGAATTTAATTGATATGATTGCGGTAAATTCCAACGACGCGGCCAAGAATAGTAGGATTTTCAATAATAACAGGTTTTAAATTACTATTCTCTGGTTGTAGCCGGCAATGGGTACCTTCCTTGAAATAGCGGTACACGTTAGTCATTTCATTAATTTTAACAACAATAATATCACCATTGACAATGGATTTTTGCTTTTTAACAATCAAATAATCATTATTTAAAATACCAATGTTGAGCATGGTGTTACTGTGTTGCTGTAGGATAAAAGTATCATCATCGAATGAAAATAAATTTTGTATTGTTATATTAGTGACTGGCTCTTTCGTTTCATCATTATGATAATCCTGATTTAGTAATGACATACCTTGTGGTGTTACCTTGATTGCGCGAGTCTTTTCAGCATCCTTAGTAATTAAGCCCTTTTTTTGTAAGCGGTCTAGGTGACCATGCACGGTTGAGGATGATGCTAAACCAACTTTTGCGCCAATTTCACGAATAGTAGGCGGGTAACCACTGGTTAATTGCTTTTCATATATGTATTGTAGTATCTCTAATTGCTTTCTAGGCTTTTTTGTCATACGTTGGTTGCTCCTTTGTAACTACTGAATATTGTACGACAAACATTGGCTCATATGTACATCAGTTAATACAAATATTATTAATCAAAATATGTTAAAATGGTAACATTAAATTCAAAAAAAGGTGGAACTAGCATGGTTGAGACAGATCACATGATGGCTGTTCGTTCACGAATTAATGAATTAGCAGCAAAAGCAAAATCTCCAGAAGGATTAACAAAGGATGAAGTTGCCGAACGTGCGGATTTGCGGGCTGAATTTTTGGATAATTTTAGAAAGTCCTTTCGTTCTCAAGTAGAAATGCTACAAGTCTACGATGAGAATGGCAATGAAGTAACTCCTGAAAAAGTAAAGAAAATTCAGCGTGATAAGGGATTACGTGATAATTAATCGTTCGGGTAGCTAGTCAAACGGCATTTAGTTCGCTATAATGATACTTGAATATATTTTTGGAGTAATAAAATGAGCACAACAATTTGGATTTTTATTGTCGTTCTTGCCGCGGTAGTTGGCGCTGTCGCTGGATTCTTCATCGCACGTCGTTCAATGGAGACGTACATCAAGAATAATCCGCCAATTTCAGAAGAAATGATGAAATCAATGATGACATCAATGGGACAAAAGCCTTCTCAGAAGCGTTTGAACCAGATGATGGCACAAATGAAGAGTCAAGCACAAGCTTCTTCAAAAAAGAAGTAATGTGTGAAAAAAGTTGAGTTATCAATACTCAACTTTTTTTGTGCAGTTATAAAAAAAGAAGTTGGAACAAATCCTTCTGTCCCAACTTCTCTATACGTATTGATTATCTACTTGATTTAATCTTTGTTCTTCGGATTTGGATCAACATAAACCCAGTCAGGATTAATTTCATCATCTAGCTTGTCAAAAGCTGCTTGTAGAGTATCACCAAATTCAGCGGTATTTTCTTCATTTACTTTGATACGCTTATCAATGTAAATGGGATCACCAAATGCCATTGTGACATTTTTGCGCTTGAATAAACCAGAAAACTTTACTGGTCCTTGATAAACGATTGGTACTAATGGTGCACCAGAAAGTTTTGCAATCATTAAAGCGCCACCTTTCATTTCTTCAGAATGGCGACTACCAGATGGAAACATAATCAAACTTAAGTCAGTCTTTTTTAAGTTCTTAACTGGTGTTTTAATGGCTGATGGACCTGGATGGTCACGATCAACCGAAAAAGCATTGGCATGGACAAGAATCCAGCGTAAAATAGGATTCTTGAAAAGCTCTTTTTTAGCCATAAAGCTAAATTTATGTGGCCAACCCGCTAGAGCAAAAAATACAGGTTCCCACCAAGTACGATGTGGACCAACTAAAATATAGTTGCCCTCAGGTAATTTGTCTGTCCCCAGCAGATTGTAGCGACCATTGATAAGCCAAACAATTCCTGCAGCGACATAACGTATGAATGAATAGAACATTTTGTTCATCCTCCCTAATAATAACGCCTTATTATCCCACATAACAGGCGTTTTTGGCAAACGATGGTGAACGATAAGGAGAAAAATATGAAAGTTGAACTGTTACCTGATGAACGTATCGATATGCTATACAATGACGACGTTCACATCATTCAAAGTAAATCTGTCTTTTCATTTTCACTGGATGCAGTATTACTGGCCAATTTTGCTGAACCCCGGAAAAATGGTCGGGGTTTGACAGTTGATCTTGGTGCCGGGAACGGTGCGGTGTCATTATTTATGGCGCACAAAGTTTCTGGCCAAATTGTTGGTGTAGAAATACAAGAACGTCTAGCCGATATGGCACAACGATCAGTTATGATGAATGACTTAACTGATAAAATTCGCATTATGAATGCAGATATGCGAGATATTTTCAATGACATTCGTCCGGGGTCAGCAGATATGGTGGTATCAAATCCACCTTATTTTTCGATTGATAACGAGCATACAGTCATGCATGAAAATAAACATTATGCGATTGCACGTCATGAATTGATGGCAGATTTGGATTTAGTAACATATACTGCTAAGAAGTTGTTGAAAAATAAGGCGCATTTTTTCATGGTTCATCGTCCTGATCGTTTGTTTGAAATTTTAGAGTCATTACAAAAAAATCATTTATCACCAAAGCAAATTCAATTTGTCTATCCTAAAGTTGGTGAACCAGCTAATATCGTGTTAATTGATGCAATCAAAGACGGTAAATTAACAGGAGCAAAAATTTTACCACCGATTGTTACCCATAATTTAGATGACACCTATACAGATGCTGTTTGGTCAATTTATGAAGGGCGTCAGCAGCATGGATAAACCATATTATATGTACGTGTTATTGACTGCGGATAATATGCTTTATTGTGGGTTCACGGATGATGTTGGTAAACGTCTAGCCACCCATGAAGCAGGTAAGGGGGCAAAGTTTACTAGACCAGCCAAACGACACCCACTGAAACTGCTTTATGCGGAGGCGTTTACAACGAAACATGATGCATTGCATGCAGAAGCTATGTTTAAAAAGCTTACGCGTAGCCAAAAAGAGAAATTTCTACATGATCACCATGTGCCAGAGTTTGAGAAAAATTTTGGTTGACATATTGCATAAAACTGAGTAACATTAATTATTGGTTTTATACCAAAAATACTCACTAGTTCTCAATAGTTTGACGGGTGCCCCTTTACCGGGTCGCCAGGCTACATGCGAGGCTAGGCGGAAAAAACATTTGGAGGCAGATACTCATGGCAGTAATCTCAATGAAGCAATTGCTTGAAGCTGGTGTACACTTCGGACACCAAACTCGTCGTTGGAACCCAAAGATGTCAGATTACATCTTTACGGAACGTAACGGTATTTACATTATCGATTTGCAAAAGACAGTTAAGTTGGTTGACCAAGCATATAACTATGTTCGCGATGCAGCTGCTGATGGTGCAACGGTATTGTTCGTTGGTACTAAGAAGCAAGCACAAGACTCAATTGCAGAAGAAGCAACTCGTGCAAACATGTTCTACGTTAACCACCGTTGGTTAGGTGGAACTTTGACTAACTGGAAGACTATCCAAGCTCGTATTGCTCGTCTAAAGGAATTGCGTGCAATGGAAGAAGACGGTACTTTTGATCGTTTGCCAAAGAAGGAAGTTTCATTGCTAATCAAGCAACGTGAGAAGTTGGACAAGTTCTTGGGTGGTATTGCTGATATGCCTAAGATTCCTGATTTGATGTTCATCGTTGATCCTCACAAGGAACAATTGGCTGTGCAAGAAGCACACAAGTTGAACATTCCTATCGTGGCTATGGTCGATACTAACGCTGATCCAGATCAAATTGACGTTAAGATTCCATCAAACGATGATGCAATCCGTGCCGTACGTTTGATTACTTCAAAGATGGCAGATGCTATTATTGAAGGTAACCAAGGTGAAGATGCAGTTGAAGAAGCTGATTTTGCAGCTGAAGGTGACAAGCCTGCTTCAATCGAAGAATTGACTGATCTTGTTGAAGGTAAGAAGAACTAATTATCTTTTGACAAATAGCAAAAAAGCTTATTCCAATTTACGGAATAAGCTTTTTTGCGCTCTACGCAAAACTCATGTAAAATGATTACTAGATATCTAATATGTGTATAGAAAATCGTTATATTTTCGTGTATACTAGTTGAGATAAGATTTAGCATATACAAGGAGACCATAAAATGGCTATTACTGCTTCACAAGTTAAAGAGTTACGTGAAAAGACTGGCGTTGGAATGATGGATGCCAAGAAGGCATTGGTTCAAACTGATGGTGATATGGACAAGGCAATTGATGCTTTGCGTGAAAAGGGAATGGCAAAGGCTGCTAAGAAGGCCGGCGCTGTTGCTGCTGAAGGAATGACTTATGTTGTTTCAAAGGACAACAAAGCTGCTATCATCGAATTGAACTCTCAAACTGACTTCGTTGCTGGCAATGCAGAATTTAACGAATTGTTACATGCTGTTGCCAACGCAATTGTTGAATATGCACCAGCAAATGTTGAAGATGCTTTGGCACTAAAAGTTTCTGAAGATCAAACATTAAATGACATGATTATTCACACGACACAAATCACTGGTGAGAAGATTACACTACGTCGTTTTGCAGTTGTTGAAAAAGCAGAAGGTCAAGTATTTGGTACTTACTCACATATGGGTGGTCGTATTTCATCACTTGTATTGTTGGATGGTTCAGATGAACAAGTTGCAAAGGACGTTGCAATGCACGTTGCAGCAATTGCACCAAAGTACGTTTCAGCTGAAGAAGTGCCAGCAGAAGTTTTGGATCACGAGAAGGCCGTTCAAATGAAGTCAGAAGACTTAGCAGGTAAGCCTGATAACATCAAGGAAAAGATGGTTGAAGGACGTTTGCACAAGTTCTTGGCAGAAATTGCATTGGTTGACCAACCATTCGTAAAGGGTGACGGTAAAGAAACTGTTGCTAAGTATGTTGCAAGCAAGAACAGCAAGGTTGTTTCATTCGTTCGCTATGAAGTTGGTGAAGGAATCGAAAAGAAGGCAAATGACTTTGCTGCTGAAGTTGCAGCTCAAATGGGTGAATAGAGACCGAGGCGATTAAAATAATGGCAGATGTAAAGTACAAACGAATATTGTTAAAGCTCTCAGGTGAAGCTTTGTCCGGTGAGCGTGGGTATGGTATTGATCCAGAAACTGTTAACAATATCGCAGCGGAAATCAAAGAAGTTTATGAACTAGGTGTTGAAATTGCAATCGTTGTTGGTGGTGGTAACCTATGGCGTGGTGAAGCTGGTGCAAAGTTGGGAATGGAACGCGCACAGGCCGACTATGTTGGTATGTTAGGTACAACTATGAACGCATTGGCATTGCAAGACGCACTTGAATCACACGATGTTCCCACACGTGTACAAACTGCTATTGAAATGCGTCAAGTTGCTGAACCTTACGTTCGTCGAAAGGCAGTTCGCCACTTAGAAAAGGGACGTGTTGTTATTTTCGGTGCAGGTACTGGTTCACCATACTTTTCAACGGACACAACTGCAGCCTTACGTGCCGCCGAGATTAATGCTGAAGCTATTCTAATGGCTAAAAATGGCGTTGACGGTGTATACAGCGACGATCCTCGTAAAAACCCAGACGCAACGATGTTTGAAAAGCTAACGCATAAAGACATTATTGCTAAGGGGCTTAAAGTGATGGATTCAACTGCTTCAACACTATCAATGGATAACGATATTAATCTGGTGATTTTTAACATGAATACATCTGGCAATATTAAGCGTGTTGTCTTGGGTGAGAATATCGGAACAACCGTGGAGGTAGATTAGAATTATGGCTAATGCAATTATTGAATCAGCAAAAGAGCGTATGAGCAAGGCTGGTGATGCATTACGTCGTGAATTAGGTAATATCCGTGCGGGTGTTGCTAATCCATCAATTCTACGTAATATTACAGTAGAATACTATGGGGCAGAGACACCACTTAATCAATTAGCATCGGTAACTGTACCTGAGGCACGCGTATTGTTGATCACGCCCTTTGATAAGTCTGTTTTAAAAGGAATTGAGCAATCTATTTTTGCATCTGATTTGGGATTGACTCCAGCCAACGATGGGTCAGTTATTCGCTTGGTAATTCCAGCTTTGACTGAAGAAACTCGTAAAGATTTGGCTAAAGAAGTTAAGGCAGAATCAGAAAAAGCAAAGGTTGCTGTTCGAAATGTTCGTCGTGATGCGATGGACGATGCGAAGAAAGCATTAAAGAACAACGACTTATCAGAAGATGAAGCACACAATATCGAAGATGACATTCAAAAGGCAACGGATGCTGCTATTAAGAATGTTGACGAAATTGCGGCTGAAAAAGAAAAAGAATTGTTGACTATCTAGTTGATGGTTATTTTCTAAAAAGAATTGGGAACCAATCGTTCTCAATTCTTTTTTATATCTTAATAAATTTGTTACTTATTCATTGGTTTATTTGTGTATAATGCTTTATAGGTGGAATATACTACACAAAATAATGCCTGTTTCAGGAGTAGGAGTGTCAACAATTTTTATTTGCTGGCAAATAGGGAGGACAAATCATGGATGATGAGCAAAAGGTATCTCGCTCAGAACGTGGTAACAAAAAGGGTAAAAAGAAAACGCATAAGGTACGTAATACGATTTTGAGTCTTTTGTTACTGATCATATTAGCTGTGGCTGGTCTATTCGGCTACGCATATATGCAAACCAAAGGGGCCATTGATAAATCATATGTTGCGCCAAATATAAAGAAGGCACGTGATGTTTCAAGTGTCCTTAATGACGGCCGGCCAATTTCTATTTTGTTGTTGGGTACTGATACAGGAGAATTAAACCGTAACTATAAAGGTCGTACGGATTCAATCATGGTTTTGACGATCAATCCAAAAACGAATAAGACAACAGTCATGTCAATACCACGTGATACATTGATTGCCATTGTCGGATATGAAAATACATTCCCACAAAAAATCAATGCGGCTTATTCATATGGTTCAGCAGCGACAACGATTAAGACAGTGCAAAAGTGGTTAAATATTCCAATTGATTACTATGCATTGGTCAACATGGGTGGTATGGAGAAGGTTGTTAATAAAATTGGTGGTGTCACAGTAACATCACCACTAACTTTCAACTTTAACCCAGATACGGCACATTCTACAGGAAGTAATTTGTACAGCTTTACTGAAGGATCAAGTACGTATTCACATAATGGCAAGACTTACTCAAAAATGAATGGTAAAGCAGCCTTAGCATTTTCTCGTATGCGTTATAATGATCCGCAGGGAGATTATGGTCGTCAGACACGTCAACGACTAGTTTTGCAAGGTATTATTGAAGCTGCGAAGAATAATCCAACAAAACTATTGGACTCAGGATTCTTAGATTCAGTTTCATCCTCAACGCAAACGGATTTGACCTATCATGATATGATTACAATTGCTCGTAAGTATGCGAAAGCAGCTGGACATATTTCAAATGATCATATTCAAGGTACAGGGTATAGCTTGTCATCAGGTTCAACCGAAGTTGTTTCAAGTGATGAACAACAACGTGCAACCAATGTCTTGCGCAAGTCATTGGGTCTAAAAGCTGCACAAACTGGACCACTTTATGGTGGCAATGTTTCAGTATCTGAAATGAGTTCAATCGGTGTACCAACAAATTAATATAATTGTTAGAAATAAGAGGTTAGCATACTTTCTCTATCCTAACTTCGTTTAAAGGACGTCAATCTACCGAATTCAAAGAGGTAGATTGACGTCCTTTTCAGTCTGTAATGACTAGCTATGTCTATTTGTCTAGACCACCAAATGTTAGCATTGTTAACACAATTTATTACGTTCGCTGGGTATGTGCTTATACTGATGTTAAGTTATTTCAAGAAAGCGCAGGTGAGAAGAATGAATGGTGCAGATGTCGCATGGGTGTTAGTAAGTGCAGGATTGGTCTGGTTAATGGTGCCTGGATTGGCATTATTTTATGGTGGTTTAGCAGAAACACGGACAACGGTAAATACATTGGCAATGGTTATGATTGCGATTGCAGTTGGTGGTGTTGTTTGGTTTACAGTTGGTTATTCATTAGCCTTTAGTGGTTCAGGACCTATTATTGGTAACCTAGATGCAGCATTTCTTCATAATGTCTCTATGACAAAGAGTACACGAGGTTTAGGTATCTCAGATGGTCTATTTGCACTCTTTCAAGGAATGTTTCCAATGATTACTATGGCAATTATTGCGGGTTCAGTTGTTGGTCGTATGAATTTTAAGGCATTTATTTTGTTTTTAACTGCTTGGATGTTGCTAGTTTATGTCCCATTGGCACATATGATTTGGGGTGGTGGAATTTTAGCACAACATGGCGCCTTGGATTTTGCTGGTGGTGATGTTGTTCATATTTCATCAGGTGTGTCTGGTTTGGTATTAGCTTTAATGATTGGTAAGCGGCGAGTGAACACCGATACGTCAGGGAACAATTTATTAGCAACAGTTATTGGTGGTGGCTTACTCTGGTTTGGTTGGTTTGGTTTCAATGCTGGTTCTGCCTTAGCAGCCGATGGAGTTGCCATTGTTGCTTTCACAAATACAAATATTGCGGCAGCTTTTGCCATGCTAACTTGGGTTATTCTTGATTTTATCTTGTTCAAGCGCGTACGTATTTCCGGAGCTATTTCTGGAGGTGTGGCAGGATTAGTTGTTATCACACCAGCTGCTGGATTCGTGCAACCAGCTAGTGCGATGATCATGGGAATTATTGTTGCTATTGGTGCTTATTTTGCAACAACTGTGATTAAGTATCGATTGGGATATGATGACACACTAGATGCTTTTGGATTGCATGGTGTTGGTGGTGTCATTGGTGGTATTTTGACCGGTGTCTTTGCTTCAAAGCCATTGGCTGGTACGTCAGTTAGTTGGCAATTAATGGGTACCCAACTTGGCGCAATCTTGGTAACAATTGTTCTAGTTGTTGTCTTAACATTTATTATTGCGAAAGTCGTTAACTTGATTACACCTCTACGAGTTGATGAAGCTGTTGAAGAAGATGGTCTAGATTATGACCTTCACGGCGAAGTCAATGCATAATTTATTGACTTTTTAAGGTAAATAGTTTAGTATGAGTCCACAGGTTAATATTACAGTAATGTAAAGATTATCTTTACATGAATTAAATGAAAAAGGGAGGTAATTTTATGTTCGGAATGAATATGTTGAACAAGAAAGTTGATCGCGCTGTTCGTGCATACAAGAACATGGATATTCAGCGCCACCCTAAGGCTTGTGGACATCACAAGGCTCACTAATTTGGCGATGATTATTAAAAAATAAAATTATTTTTTACTGACTGGGACATATAATAATGTTTCAGTCTTTTTTTATGATAATTTCGCACATCAATAAAACCTATACCAATTTAGACCAAATAGATAGTTAAACGTTATAAATTCATTGACTGATACAAATTAACGCGCAATAATGGTCATTGTACTTAAAATAAAAAACAAAAAAATACTATACCATTAGTGAAAACGTTGTATTAGTTGTATAAGGAGAAAAATATGTTCTGTGGAATTGTTGGATTTACTGGAAATAATTACCAATCAGCACCTATTCTATTAAAAGGATTACAAAAGTTAGAATATCGTGGTTATGATTCTGCTGGCTTATATGTAGCAGATGAGGCCAATGGCACAGATCAACTGGTTAAGGAAAATGGTCGCGTTTCAGAACTAGTAAAACTGGTTTCAGAGAAAAATGTCAAGGGAACTGCCGGTATTGCACATACTCGTTGGGCAACCCATGGTGTGCCTTCTGTAGCAAATGCGCATCCCCATGTTTCTGCAGATGGTCGTTTTTACTTAGTTCATAACGGTGTGATTGAAAATTATGCGGAATTGAAGCAAAATTATTTATCAGACGTTCAGTTTGCATCAAATACTGATACAGAAGTTGCTGTACAAATGATTGATAAGTTTGTAAAGGAAGGTGAAACAACTGTTAATGCACTTAAGAAGTTAATTGCATTGATGGATCGTAATTCAGCCTACGGTTTCTTGCTAATGGATCGTGAAGAACCTGAACGCATGTATGTTGCTAAGCAAAAGTCACCTTTGTTGATTGGTATCGGTTCAGATTTTAATGTCGTTACATCTGATGCCGTTGCCATGCTGGATCAGACACATGATTTTATTGAATTACATGATGGTGAAATTGCCATCGTTGATCCAGACAATGTGCAATTATTCGCTGCTAATGGCGATGCAATCTCTCGTGAGGCTTTCCATCTAGATATTGATGCAACCGAAACAGATAAGGGTGCTTATCCATTTTATATGTTAAAAGAAATCGATGAACAACCTGTTGTGATTCGACAATTAATTTCACGTTACTTACCTAAGGATGGTCAGCCACAAATTGGTGAAGGAATTGTGAAGGATATGTTAGCAGCGGATCGTATCTACATCGTTGCTGCTGGAACTTCATATCATGCAGGACTAGTTGGGGCACGGCTCTTTGAACGTTGGGCTGGTATACCAACAGAAGTTCATGTGTCATCAGAGTTTGCTTATGAGCAGCCATTATTATCAGAAAAGCCATTCTTTATTTTCCTATCACAGTCTGGTGAGACGGCAGATTCACGTGAGGTTTTGCAAAATATCAATGCCCAAGGGTTCAAGTCATTGACATTGACTAATGTTGAAAAATCAACACTATGGCGTGAGGCAACTTACGCTTTGCCACTACTCGCTGGTCCAGAAATTGCTGTGGCATCAACGAAAGCATATGTTGCACAAGTGACTTTGCAGGCTATTTTGGCATATGCTTTGGCAGACCGTGAAGCGTTAAATCTAGATTTAGAACAAGAATTATCAAAGATTGCCATTGCTATTCAGGGAATTATCGATGATAAAGAGCAGCTGCAAGAAGTTGCAGAGGAAATGCTTGTACCAGCACACCATGCATTTTACATTGGGCGTGGTGTAGATTCAGCAGTTGTACTGGAAGCTGCCTTGAAGTTAAAGGAAATTTCATATGTTCAGACTGAAGGATTTGCTGCTGGTGAATTAAAGCACGGTACATTAGCCTTAATTGAAGAAGATACACCAGTTATTGCTGTAATGACCCAACCACGTTTAGCTGGACTGGTTCGTGGTAATTTGGCTGAAACACAAGCTCGTGGCGCGAAAACTTATACGATTGTGACACAAGCTATTGCCAAACCTGAGGATGATTTTGTACTACCAGATATTAATGAATTGTTGACACCGTTGGTTAGTGTCGTACCAACGCAATTGTTGGCTTATTACACATCACTTGGTCGGGGATTAGATGTTGATCATCCACGTAATTTGGCTAAGTCTGTTACTGTTCAGTAAAAAAGTAATCTGAAATGTTTAACGTTGATTTGTTTCGGCAAATCAACGTTTTTTATTAGCAGATGACGTGTACAATAGAGAGTAGGAAAAAAGGTAATTTGGAGGACTAACGATGTATAAAAACTTAGTCACACATAATGGGAAGTTTCACGCAGATGATGTCTTTGCGAGTGTTATCATGACACAGCTTTTTCCAGAATTGACAATCATTAGAACACGTGATGAAGTCGTTACTGATGATCATCAGAATTTTGTCTATGATGTTGGTGGTGGTGAATTTGATCATCATGGTATTGATGATACTCGTCAGCATCAAAACGGGGTACCAATGGCTGCGTTTGGGTTAATTTGGCAAACTTTTGGTCAACAATATATTGAAAAATTAGTTCCTGACTTATCAGAAGAAATTATTAAGTCTGTTCATCGTCATGTTGATAGTAGCTTCGTTATTGGTATCGATGCATTGGATAATGGTGTTTCCGAATACCAAAGTGAAGTCTTTACAGTACCGGATGTGATTAATGACTTCTATGAAGAAGATGATGAAACAAATAGTTTTAATCACGCAGTGGCTTGTGCGACATTGATTTTGGAAAATCGGGTCAAAAAGACAGTAGCTAAGCAAATTGCACAACAGGCGGTTATTGAACAAGCAATATTCGTATCTAATCAAATCTTATTATTACCAATTTCGGGACCTTGGAAAGATTATGCTGAGCAATTTGATCAATTAGTATTTGTTGTATTACCTAGAAAAGACGGTAATTGGATGATACAAGGTGTTCCAGTAACCCATGGCAGTTTTGAAGTTAAGCATGCGATTCCACAAGTAAAAGAAGATGGTATCGTATTTATACATCGCACTGGTTTCATGGCAGTCGTAGATACACAAGAACATGCATTGCAATTAGCCCAGCAAGTACTGGATGGGCGGGAAAACTAAAAATAAATGAACGTTCGTTTATTTATGGAACGTGCATTCTATGGTCTACACAATTCATAAAAAGATTAAGGTGTCTGGTATACTGAGTAGTAGTAGAAAAAAAGGAGGCCCAACATGAAAATAAATAAAATGCCATTGGAGTTTATTGAGGCATTGCCGATTTTAGAAACGATAGAAAATGCGGGTTATGAGGCGTATTTTGTCGGTGGATCGGTTCGTGATACATTGCTCAGTAAACCAATCCATGACGTTGATATTGCGACCTCGGCTTATCCTGAAGAAATTAAGAAAATATTTAATCGTACGGTAGATACCGGTATCGAACATGGGACGGTTATGATTCTGGATCATGGCACTGGTTATGAGACAACCACATTTCGAACAGAATCAACCTACACAGATTTTCGTCGACCAGATGAGGTGAAATTTGTTAGATCCTTAGATGAAGACTTAAAGCGACGTGATTTTACGGTTAATGCACTGGCTTTAACAAAAGATGGTGAGGTCATTGACTTATTTGGTGGTGTCCAGGATATGTCAGCTAAAGTATTACGAGCTGTTGGTCGACCTGAGGAACGGTTTCATGAAGATGCATTACGCATGATGAGAGCAGTGCGTTTTGCTGCCCAATTAGACTTTAAAATCGATCCTGATACACAAAAGGCGATTGCAGAAAACGCACCATTACTAGCAAACATTGCTGTGGAACGGATCAATGTTGAATTTAGTAAACTCATGCAGGGAACTTCAGCTAGCTATGGTTTAGTTGAAATGATTAAAAGTGGCTTGAACGGATTTATGCCGGGGTTATCAAGCACAGATCAGGACCTAGCTGCCTATGCTGAATTATTACAAATTGCGCAGCCTGCTGATGATAACCAAGCTTGGTCATTACTATCTTTCGAGCTGGGATTAAATCCACAGGATACGAGTAAATTCTTAAAGCTATGGAAGCAACCAAATGAAATGATTCAGACGGCAAAGTCAGTCATTACACTGATGAATAAACTGCGTCTTGGTGATGTTAACGATTGGGATCTTTATCAAACACAGGATGCCATTACGACAGCTTTAGCTACTGTCAAAATAAGTGAAATTAGCGCTAATGTTGACAATTTGTCAATGCGTTATCAAGCATTACCTATTAAACATAAACAAGAATTGGCCATCAATGGTGGTGAACTAGTGAAAAGTTTGCATCTTGCACCTGGACCATTATTTGGGAAAATATTAGCTGACTTAGAGCATCGGGTTGTAACTGGTGGGCTAGAGAATGAGCGAGCGGCTTTATTGCACGCTGCTGCTGAGATTGTAGAGAAAGAGAAGAAATAATATAAAATGAAGCAATTAAGGGCAACAGATCTACATAGTGTCTATGGTGAAAAAACACTGTTAGACAAAGTGTCATTTTTGATTGAGACAGGTGACCGTGTGGGAATCGTTGGTGTTAATGGTACAGGTAAGACAACGTTATTAAATGCTGTTTCAAAAGTTGTGCCTGCTGATAGTGGTCAAATTGAAACACCAAATGACTACACGATTGGCTATTTACAGCAAGAACCACCACTAGATGAAAATAAAAAAGTGATGGATGCCATTTTTAGTGGTGCCCAACCAGTCTTTCAGTTAATTCGTGATTATCAAGCGGCACTAGCTGAATATTCCGAAAATCCAGCTGATGAAAAGCGACTTTCTCGTTACACTAGACTAGAACAACAAATGACGCAACAAGATGCCTGGTTAGCTGAGTCTGAAGTTAAAAATATTCTGACACAATTACACCTACCAAACTTGGACTTACAAATATCTGCACTATCTGGTGGTCAACGTAAGCGTGTCGGTCTTGCTCAAGTGCTTATTCAGGCACCAGATCTATTATTATTAGATGAGCCCACGAACCACCTTGATTTTGATTCAATTGCGTGGTTGGAGAAGTATCTAGCTAATTATTCCGGTGCCGTCATGACAGTGACTCATGATCGGTATTTCTTAGATAGTGTCACCAATCGTATTTTTGAGTTATCATTTGGGAAACTCTATGAATATCATGGTAACTATGAGAAATATGTTACTGCCAAGGCTGAACGAGTTAGTGCTGAAGCTGTTGCAGAACACAAATCAGCACAGTTATACAAAAAAGAATTGGCTTGGATGCATGCGGGTGCGAAAGCCCGTTCTACCAAACAAAAAGCTCGTGAAAATGCCTTTGCAGAATTAGCGGCACAACAGGGAACTCGTCAGGTTGAAGGTGAAGTTTCAGTCAATCTTGGACAAACGCGTTTAGGTAAAAAAGTTATCAATATTGACCATGCAAATTTGGCATTTGATCAATTAACGATTTTAAAAGATTTTAGTGAGTTGGTGCAAGGTAATGAACGGATTGGTATCACCGGACCAAATGGTTCTGGAAAATCAACCCTTTTAAATGCGATTGCAGGGCAACAGCCACTAGATAGTGGTGTGATTGAAATTGGTGAAACCGTTAAAATGGCGTATTATACGCAAATTACCGAACCAATACCAGAAGATAAGCGAGTGCTTGCCTATTTAAGTGAAGTTGCTGAAGAGGTTACGGATTCGGATGGTAATCACATTTCGGCTGCTGAATTATTGGAGCAATTCTTATTCCCACCATTCATGCATGGTACGTTAATTCGACAGCTTTCTGGTGGTGAAAAGCGCCGGCTGTATTTACTGAAATTATTAATTCAACAACCGAATGTATTACTACTAGACGAGCCAACGAATGACTTAGATATTGGTACCTTGACCGTTCTTGAAGATTATCTACGATCATTTGCAGGTACGGTGATAACTGTTTCTCATGATCGGTATTTCTTAGATAAGGTAGCTAACAAACTGTGGATATTTAAAGGACAGGGTGCAATCATACGCTACAATGGTAGTTTCAGTGATTATTTGGACACGTATGGTGCACCAACTCTTGATGTAAAGGCCACTAAACCAGTTGCTGAAGTAGACGAAAAGGTCAATAAAAAACCAGTTCCTAAAAAGAAAAAGCTGACTTGGAATGAGAAACAAGAATGGGCAACTATCGAAGATGATATTGCCAATTTAGAAAGTAAAATTAGCGCTATTGAAGAAGAAATGAATATAAGTGGTGATGATTTTACAAAATTAGCGGATTTGCAAAAAGAATTAGAGCAAACAAATGACGCATTAGAAGCAAAGATGATACGATGGGAAGAATTATCTGAACTTGTAGAAGGTGGTGCATAAGATGGCTGAGAAAAACTTAATTTGGGCACAAACACTGGATGGTACGATTGCTATTGATGGACATATTCCTTGGCATCAAAAGGCTGATTTACAATTTTTTAAACAATCCACTATTCATGAGGCAGCACTAATGGGACGCCATACAATGGCTAGTTTTCATGGTCGTCCATTGCCTGAACGCTTAAATTTAGTACTGACAAGAAATCATGATTTGGAAGTTCCAGAGGGCTTTCAAAAAGTTTATAGTGTTGCTGAAGCCGAAAAGGTCGCTGATAATGCTAACTTGAAGTTGCAAGTTATTGGTGGTAAACCAATCTATGAAAGTTTCATGGATACAGCAGATACATTATATGTGACCTATTTACAGACAGATTTTTCTGGGGATGTTAAAATGGCACCAGTTGATTTGACTGTCTGGCAAGGTGAAGTGATTGATCAAGGACCTGCCGATGCAGATAATGATTACGATTGGCGATTAGTGAAATACACAAGACAATAGATTTCTGTGAATTAATTAACATGTGACAAATTGGTTGCTGAGGCGTAAAATGATGGAGTAAAACATTTTGGCGATATGCTAAGAGGTGTCAATATGAAGTATGTTGTAGCGTTTGTTTGGACATTTGTTTTGGGAGAAGTACTTGGTTACATTGGTAGTGCGCTTGAGAGTGCAACTTACAATGCAACTATGACTTCTTTGTTCTCTGTGGTTATCGGTATGATTGGAACAATTGCTTATGTTGCAATTTCAAAATCAGCTGCGCCTCACGTAGAAAAATAATGACCATTAACAAGCTAAGTATAAGGAGATCACCATCATAGGTGGTCTTTTTTATTTGCAATGGCTATAATTAAATTAAGTTAAAATAAATATTCATCAATTGGATTCTTTGAAAGAAGGAGGCTATTATGGTACCACTTCAAACCATGACAGCATTTAGTTTGTTGCGGAGCCCGATGACTCCTCAGCAATTGATAAAGGCTGTACAAGATAAGGGTTATCAGGCCGTTGCGTTGACGGATTACAACGTTTTATACGGGATGTATGATTTTTACCAAGCAGCCCAGGCAGCTGACATACAGCCCATTTTAGGATTGACAGCTGAATTGATTGGTTTGCAATCTTCACAATCTTATCCGGTAATTTTTCTGGTTGAAAATCAGGTTGGGTATCACAACTTATTGCAAATCAGTAGTGCCATTAATACCCAAAATGAGAAAATGACGCTCGACGATTTAAAATCGTATTTATCAGGTTTATATATTATCTTACCCAGTATCGGTGAACTAGCAGTTTTGTTAGGAACTGAACCTGAACGAGCAATGACATTGGTTAAAACAGTCACCGCATTAGCTGATGCTACTCATGTCTTTTTGGGAGTTTCGTTGGATATGCGTGAGGCTATGTTGCAATCGATCAAAGAGCTTGCACAAAATACTGGCACACGTATCATTGCGAATGAAAATGTCTTATATCCTAACGCATCTGATCAGTTTTCAGCGCAAGTTATTCAGAAACTAGGCCAAGGTGAGATTATATCTAATGTTGGTTTGGCACAAAAGCAAGCCGCAACAGCATATTTGAAAGAAAGTACCGATTGGGCAAATGAATATAATAGCCGCGGTTTATCAGATGCTGTCGAGAATACAGATTGGATTGCAGCACATAGTTATGTGGTGTTAGAGCAGTCATCAGTGACCGTGCCAAAATATGAAACACCGCAGGGACAATCTTCCTCGGATTACCTTGCAGAGTTAGCGACAACCGGGTTGACCAATCGTTTGCATGATATGGCTGTTGATGCTACACCGTATAAAGCACGTTTAAAAGAAGAATTACGTATCATTAATGAACTAGGTTTTGCCGATTATTTCTTAATTGTTTGGGATGTTTTGAATTATGCGCACAAAAAATCAATTCGAACTGGGCCAGGACGTGGATCAGCAGCTGGCTCGTTAGTTGCCTATGTTTTGTGGATCACGGATGTTGACCCTATTGCTTATGATTTACTTTTTGAACGTTTTTTGAATCCAGAACGTCACCAAATGCCGGATATCGATATTGACATCCCCGACAATCGCCGTGAAGAAATTTTGGATTATCTACATGAGCATTATGGGCATGAGCGAGTTGCTCAAATTATTACCTTTTCAACGATGGCCCAGCGCGCAGTTATTCGAGATGTTGCCAGAGTTTTTGGTTTGAATCCAACACAAATCGATAATTTATCGAAATCAATGCCTCGTGGGACTGCCAGTTTACAAGGTTCATATGAGTCGTCTTTGCCATTTCGTAATGCGTTATTAGACTTACCTGTTGATGGACAACTGTTATATCAGACAGCATTGAAGTTAGAGGGATTGCCACGCAATGCATCATTACATGCAGCAGGGGTCGTCTTATCCGCCGAACCATTGGCAAATTATATGCCAGTTCAACTAGGGGACGACGGGCGTTTAGTCACACAACTCCCCAAGGGTCCCGTAGAAGCATTAGGACTGTTAAAAATGGACTTTTTGGCTTTATCTAACTTAAACATCTTAGATATTGCTATTCGTGAAATTCAAAAAATACCTGATCATGAGTCATTTAGTATCGCAAGTGTATCATTGGATGATCAAGCGACGTTAAGGCTGTTTCAAAATGGTCTGACGAATGGTGTTTTTCAATTTGAATCAGGGGGGATGAAAAATATTTTGCGTCAATTACGTCCTGATAGTTTTGAAGATATTGTGGCAGCAAATGCTCTCTTCAGACCAGGACCCATGCAGAATATTCCTCATTTCGTTGCCCGTAAGCATCAAGAAGAAA
This sequence comes from Weissella paramesenteroides, assembly GCF_051903945.1. Classification (GTDB taxonomy): domain Bacteria; phylum Bacillota; class Bacilli; order Lactobacillales; family Lactobacillaceae; genus Weissella; species Weissella paramesenteroides_A. The sequence goes on from NZ_CP192268.1 coordinate 795,791, forward strand.
AACAAGATGTACCAGATGCAAGTATGGCTGAAATTTTAGCGCCGACATATGGCATTATCGTGTATCAAGAGCAAGTTATGCGAGTTGCCGAACGCTTTGCAGGTTTTTCATTGGGTGAGGCCGATTTGTTGCGTCGAGCAATGTCAAAAAAAGACCATGATAAAATTGCGGCTATGCAATCAAAATTTATTGATGGTGCAGTTGGCCGACATCATGACCAGCAAGTTGCCGAACAGGTATTCAGCTATATTGAAACGTTCGCTCAATATGGTTTTAATCGATCACATGCCGTTGCTTACTCGAAACTAGCTTTCCAACTGGCATATATTAAGGCACATTATCCAGCCGCTTTTTATAAGGCGGTATTAAATGATTCAATTGCTGATCATAAAAAAGTTGGTATTTACATCGCCGAGGCAAAATTAAGCCATGTGACTATTTTGCGCCCTAGTCTTAATCATTCGTGGCAGGGATACAGTATGAATAAACAAGGCGAGCTTCAAATGGGACTAGCATCAATTAGCGGCTTACGACGTGATTTTCGTGAAGCGCTGATTCAAGAACGGCAAGAAGGTGGACAATATCGTGATTTAACGAACTTCATTGGTCGTCTACCTAGCAAGTATCGCAAAGTCTCACAGTTAGAGCCGTTAATTTATGCGGGTGCTTTGGATGAATTTGGATTTAATCGTAAAACGTTGTTAGGGTCAATGCAGGGGTACATTGATGCAGTTGGGTTGGCTGGTGAATCGATTTCATTATTTGAGTCGCTAACACCAAAAATGCATGAAGTTGCTGAGTTTCCACTCAATGAAAAGTTGGGTTATGAACATGAATATTTAGGTGTTTATCTAAGTGGTCATCCAATTGAACCTTATTTGGCTGCGATACCAGAGAACAGACGGACTGACATTGCTAACTTAGCAGTAGGTATGACATCGGTAACGGTCGTTATTTATGTCCAAAATGTTAAAAAAATCCGTACTAAAAAAGGTGATCCAATGGCTTTTGTAGACGGTATTGATTTAACTGGGACCTTATCGATTACTATTTTTCCAACGGTTTTCAAAAAAATCGAGCCATTATTGGTAAATGAAAAAGTGCTATTAATTACTGGAAAAATTGAACAACAACGTGGTCGTGATACTTTACAGATGATTGCAAATCAAGTAATTAATGGTGATGAATTATTGGCAGAATCATCTGTTTCTGAAAAAGCAGCAGCATCGACTGGACAATGGTACTTAAGAATTATGGCATCAGCTGAAGATGCTGGTGTCATGCCAGCATTGCAGAATATTTTGCGACAACACCATGGTGCTAATCCGGTATTGATTGTATTTGAAAGAGATCATCGTAAAATTGCCTTGAATGAAACGTATTGGTTAACCGCTGATGATGAAACCGGTGAGGCAATTCGGTCAATTTTGGGCGAAAACAATGTCGTATTCAAATCAATTCAATAATTTTTTTAGAGAATTATTAAAATTAAAAGCAAAATACAATACAAACAGCTATAAAATGCGTTAGAATAAATTAACTATTCAGAGTGATAGGTGAAAGATGCGATGCTGCGGGTATGAATCCCAATCGGCGTGAATCTAAAAATAGAGGATGATTTTTATGGCAGAGGCAAAAAATTTGACAGCACAAGACGTGCATGATTTAGTTGCAGACTATATGAACGATGAGCATGTCAAGAAGGTTGATAAAGCTTACCAGTTTGCATACCATTTGCATCAAGAGCAGAAGCGTAAATCCGGGGAACCGTATATCATTCATCCAATTCAGGTGGCAGGAATATTAGCTGAATTGCATATGGATCCTGATACGGTTGTTGCAGGATATTTGCACGATGTGGTTGAAGATACGACGGCGACATTAGCTGACGTAGAACAAGCTTTTGGACACGACGTTGCCATCATTGTTGATGGCGTTTCAAAGTTGTCACGAATCAAATATAAGTCTTCGCGAGAACAATTAGCTGAAAACCATCGTAAATTGTTACTCGCAATGTCACATGATATTCGAGTTATTATTGTTAAATTAGCTGACCGTCTACATAACATGCGGACGTTGTCTGCGTTACGAGAAGAAAAACAGAAACGAATTGCTTCTGAGACACTTGAAATTTATGCACCTTTGGCTGATCGGCTTGGAATCATGACGATCAAGTGGGAATTAGAGGATATGGCGTTACGCTATCTTAACTTTGAAGCGTATCACGATATTGCAAAGTCCATGAACTTACGACGTCAGGAACGACTGGAGATTGTTGATCAAGCCGTTAGTGAAATCGAGCATGCAATTACAGATTTGCATTTAGACCACACTGAGGTTTATGGACGACCAAAGCATATTTATTCAATTTACCGGAAGATGGTTGATAAAAATAAGCGCTTTGAAGAAATTTATGACCTATTAGCCATTCGTGTGTTAGTTGACACCATTCCCGAAACATATGCAGTTTTGGGAGCAATTCATGCACGTTGGACACCAATGCCTGGCAGATTTAAAGACTATATTGCTTTACCAAAGGCAAATGGGTATCAGTCATTACATACTTCTGTCATTGGACCAGGGGGACGCCCACTAGAAGTTCAAATTCGTACGTATCAAATGCATGAAATTGCCGAATTTGGTATTGCTGCCCACTGGGCATATAAGGAAGGTAATTTTGCTGGCGCCGATGTTCAGAATGCTGATCAGCAAAAGTTAAATGTGATTCAAGGGATTTTAGAATTACAAGTAGATGCGCAAGATGCTGATGACTTTATGGAGTCAGTTAAAGGTGATTTATTTACTGACCGCATTTTCGTCTTTACACCAAAAGGCGATGTGATCGAAATGCCTAAGGATGCTGGTCCACTAGATATGGCGTATACGATTCATACGAATGTTGGTAATCATACTGTTGGTGCTAAGGTCAATGATCGGATGGTACCGTTGGATTTTCCAATCAAAACGGGTGACATTGTTGAAATTTTAACATCGCCAAACGCCCAACCTAATCGGGATTGGTTAACGATGGTGTCTACGCGTCGGGCGCGTAATAAAATTAGACAGTATTTCCGTAAGCAGGACAAAGCTGATAACATCGAAGCCGGTAGAAAAATGGTGGCTGACTGGTTAGAAGATGAAGGTTACGATGTTGAAGAACTGATGCAACCTGAAAATGAGGAACATGCAGCTGAAAAAATGCATTTCTTAGCAGTTGATGATATGTACGCCTCACTTGGATTTGGTGATATTAAACCACAAGGTGTCGCTAACCGTTTTTCAGAAGAGAAACGTGCTGAGATTGAAACTGCCCGTCAAGAAGCTGAGCAAAAAGCAATCTTAGAACATCATCAAACAATCGAAAAAGAAACGAAATCTGCAAAAAATCATGCACATCGTGAAGATCGAATCGTGATTCAAGGTGTCGATAATATGCTGGTTCGCTTGGGGCATTGTTGTACACCTGTACCTGGGGATGAAGTTATTGGCTACGTCACCAAGGGGCGTGGTGTATCAGTACATCGCTTGGGATGTCCTAATCTCAAGGCTGCTGAAGTGGAAGGTAATCGATTGGTTGATGTGGCTTGGGAAAACCCAGCAGGCAATAGCAAAACAGAATATGATGCTGATTTACAGGTCTCAGCAACCAATCGCAACCGTTTATTGAATGATGTTATTCGGATGGTCAATAATACAACTCGCTCATTAAATTCGGTCAATGGGCGCGTCGATCATAACAATGATGTGCGCATTTCAATTAGTATCGGTGTAAAAAACTTAGAGCAACTCGAATCAATCATGGTCAATATCCGAGATGTTAAAGATGTTTATGAAGTAAAGCGAGCATTCAAATAATGAGAATAGTTCTACAAAGAGTCAAATCAGCTAGTGTATCAATTGATGAAACGGTTGTTGGCAAAATTGGTGTTGGCTTTGTATTACTGGTTGGCATTGCTGATAGTGATACGGAAGCTGAATTAGATTATTTAGTGAGAAAAATAACAAAATTAAGGGTATTTGAAGATTTAGTTGGTAAGATGAACTTGGCTATTGAGGATGTTGGTGGACAAATCTTATCAATTTCACAATTTACGTTATATGCTGACACTAAAAAAGGTAATCGTCCCAGTTTTACGAAAGCAGGCGCACCTGATTTTGCTGACAAGATGTATCAGTTGTTTAATAAAAAGTTGCGGGATACAGGCTTAACTGTCGAGACTGGTGAATTTGGTGCAAATATGCAAGTTCAACTAATAAATGATGGTCCAGCCACAATAATCTTTGATACTGAAAATAAGTAAAATATGTGAATTTAGATAGAAAGTACTAGCCAAAACGTATAAAAGCGTGTAGTATTTGATTTATATTTAAGGTACATGTAAAGTGTGCCATGATATAGTATTTGTATAGAAAGTAATTATTGTGAAGGGAGTAACATTATGGCAGAAAAGTTAATTCAATTGCGTGTCGAGGACAATGTTAAAGACAAAGCAGATGAAATTTTTAAGTCACAAGGTTTAACCACGCAGACTGCGATCAAAATCTTCTTGACACAGGTTGCAAATACTGGTGAATCACCATTCAGCAACTTGTTTTCACGCAATTTATCAAAGTAAATAAAATTTCGGTTGGGCGTATGCTTCAAGTTCCTGGGTGGGTAACCAGTTAGGATTGAAGTATACGTTTTTTTTGGAGGTTTATATGGGAATTTTGGGACAATTAATCATTTTAATTATTGTGACTTTTATTATGGGGCGCATCGGGCAAAAACTTGGATTTGCAGAAGTTGTTGGTCAGCTGATTGCGGGTATAATCATCGGACCAGCACTTTTACACTGGGTAACGACAGGAGAAACAGTCAGTTTTTTGTCAGAATTGGGTGTCTTGCTACTAATGTTTACAGCGGGGTTAGAGACAGATATTGGTCAATTGAAACGCAATTTAAATGGGGCAACTTTAACCGCTATTATGGGCGTGGTGGTTCCGTTAATATTGTTCATAGTAGTCGCTTTAGTATTAGGCTATCAGTTTAATATTTCTATTTTTTGGGGTATTGTATTTGCTGCAACATCAATTTCAATTACCATTAGTGTGTTAGGCGAATCTGGACAACTGGGATCACAGGTTGGTGCAGTCGTTCTAGGAGCGGCTGTTTTGGATGATATGTTAGCCTTGTTATTGGTTGGGGCATATGTTTTAGTATTTGGTGGACAAGGTCTGAGTTTATCAACGTTATTACCAATTGTGGTGTTTATTTTAGGGTTAGTGGCTGATCGATTACCGAGTTCAGGAAAAATCCTAAAGTTTGCCAACTTATTAGGTACTTGGACGCTATTTCCGATCTTCTTTGGCTCAATTGGATTACATATTTCTTTGAATGGACTACAAAAAACGTGGCCTTTGATTATTGTTTTAACCGTGTTGGCGGTAGCAACAAAATATTATGGTGCGCAATGGGGAGCCAGGCTTGCCAAGTTAGATAAACCAGCCGCACGGGCAGTCGGGGCAGGTATGGTTTCAAGAGGTGAAATGGCGCTCGTCGTTGCTCAAATTGGGTTAAGTGCTGATTTGATCGCTAAAAATATTTTTGGTGATATGGTCTTTGTGATTATTATCTCAACAATCATTGCGCCGTTACTATTGCGGCCGCTGCTTAAAAGAATTTAGCAAAAAGGAGAGCGAGACAAAAGTTGTTTTGAAGCCGGTGTGACACGTGATTTGCGTCATTTTTGGTCGTAGCAAATCGAAGGACAGGAATGGCATAAATTGCGTTACATTGAGACTTCAGACTTTTGGAACGCATTTATGCTATAAAAATTTAATGCTGATAATTAATACATTTTTAGCAAAAAGAAGTTGGAACAAATTTTTTTGTTCCAACTTCTTTTGTTTTTTCATTTATTACAATGGCTCAATATCGTAGCGTTTTGTACGTAATTCACGCTTCTGGGCTTTCGTTGGCTTATACAGGAATTCAAAATAAGCAGCACGCCAATCATCAAATGATGAGGCTAATGTTGCGATTTCTTCAGGAATTTCTTGGCGCGGCACACGATCAAGATCAGGGTGCTCGGCAAAGTAACTATCTAACCAAGTTGAAATTTTTTCGTGACCAGCATTTTCAGCCTCAACGTTAAACCAGTTAGTTGGTTCAGGTTTAATCAAGGTATCATCAACATCAAATAACTCCATGGTACCGTGTACTTTAAATGGGCGGATTAGAGTGACTTCAGGATTAAATTTCCAAACAAAATTGCCAGGTGCAGTTTCTTCAACATCCTCTAATTGCACGACGGCATCAGCCATACTTGATGGTAAGCCACTTTGCTTAAGCGCATAAGAGGTTACAACTAAATCACCACGATGTTCTGTTCCAAACGGATAAACAACACCAATCTTGGCACCCACAAGAATGTCGATCAGTACTTGTGGTTCCATACCAATTGCTTTCATAAATGATTAACTCACTTTCAAATTATTACTAACTATTTTAGCAAAAAAATATTGTTTTTGGCGAGACAAACAAGAGAATCTGGTTTGCATATATCATATCCAATGTATATCTGTTAAGATAATTAGATATAGTGAGCAAGATTACTGGCGCTATGATGCTGGTTATGAATAACCTTTACCAGTGCTGTGGCATCGGACTTATAGAACAATAGATGCAGCTGATGTAAAAGGATGGAGAAAAATGACACATAAACTTGGAGACGTGATTACAGCTAAAGTAACTGACGAAAATGATCGTTATTACTACGCACAAATTGACGGTGAAACATACGAGATTGACAAATCAGAATTAAAGAAGCCATTATCGATTGGTGGACTAGTTTCAGGATTTGCCTACGAAAATGAAAAACATCAATTACAAATAACGAAGAATCTACCAGAGGTTCGCCTTGGTCATTATGCCTGGGGAACAGTGACAGATATTCGTCGTGACTTAGGTGTCTTTGTTGATATTGGGTTACCTAATAAAGATGTGGTGGTTTCTTTAGATGAACTGCCAACTATTAAAGAATTATGGCCACAGCGTGGGGATAAGCTAATGATTACGCTACGCATTGATAAAAAAGATCGTCTGTGGGGCGAACTGGTTACCTCAGATATTCTGCAAGCAGTTAGAATTCCAGCGAAGCCAGATATGCATAACAAACAAGTCCAGGCAACGGCCTACCGCTTAAAGAAGGTTGGTACATTGGTCGTTACTTCAGACTATAACTTTGGGTTTATTCATCCTGATGAACGACAACGTGAGCCCCGTTTAGGTGAAGTTGTATCTGCACGAGTAATTGGTGTGCGCCCTGATGGTGTATTGAACTTATCATTGCGCCCACGAGCATATGAAGCTATCCCAGAAGATGCTCAGATGTTGTTAACGTTGTTAGAACGTTCAACAACCCACAGTTTACCGTTCACAGATAAATCAGATCCTAAAGCAATTAAGAAATATTTTGGTATGTCAAAATCACAATTTAAACGTGCTGTAGGTCGTTTGTATAAAGAACGTCGCATCACACAAAATGAGAACGGTCTTTTCTTAGTAGAAAGTGAAGGCGAATAGGATGAAAGTGCAGGTAGGACCATTTGAGGATGTTTTGGTTGACTACCTTCATTATCTAACTGTTGAGAGAGGCTTATCAGCTAATACCAAGCATTCCTACCAACAAGATCTTGTCCAATTTTTTCAATATTTGTTAGCTGAGAAATATGATACGTTGACAGCAGTTGATCGTTTTACAATCATGGCATTTTTGGGACAGTTAGAACAAAAAGGCAAGTCACGTAATACAATTATTCGCATGGTATCGACTTTGCGAAAGTTTTTTGAATTTGTTCAAATGAATAATTTGATAACCAGTAACCCGATGGATCAAGTAGATTCACCCAAAAAGGCGCAGCATCTACCAGCAGTATTGACTTTAGAAGAAGTTGAAGCGTTGTTGCAGGTTCCTGATACAAACACGCCACTTGGGTTACGAAATCGAACAATACTTGAAGTCATGTATGCGACAGGTTTACGTGTCAGTGAGTTGGTCAATTTACGCTTAGATAATTTACATTTGGACTTAGGTCTCATTCAAACGATTGGTAAAGGGGACAAAGAGCGGATTGTGCCAATTGGTGATGTTGCAGTCAAGTGGTTAGAGAACTACTTAAATAATAGTCGCCCGTTGCTAGGTAAACAGCAAGATCCACACGTTATTTTTTTAAATGATCACGGTCATCAGTTAACACGACAAGGTGTTTGGAAATTAATTAAGCAATGGGTTAAGCAGGCTGGGATTACGAAAGATGTTTCGCCACACACTTTAAGACATTCATTCGCCACCCATATCCTCGAAAATGGGGCAGATTTGCGAATTGTTCAGGAATTATTGGGACATGCTGATATCTCAACAACGCAAATTTATACTCATATCTCAAACAAACGATTAACCGAGGTATATGAAAAGGCGCATCCTCGTGCTTAGTTTAGCTTGATTGGAGAAAAATATGTTAATTATCGTACGTAAAGATCAATCAAAAATTGTTATGGGGCTGCTGTCTTACAGTCCGAATTTACCAGATATTTTAGCTGTGCAACGTGAATATGATTGGTATCAGTCTGATGATAATCGGGATATTCTTCTATGGCGTGATGAAAATACACATCATTTTACCGTATTACTGGGGGTTGCACGTGTTTATAATTCCTTGGTGATTCGACGGATTGTTTTTAGTCCCGAAGTACAACCAAAACAAAAATTAAAACTTGGCCGTAAAATATATCAAGCGTTGCAATCTCAATATCCAGATCAAGTGATTATGGGTTCAATTGCCACACAAAAATTTGTAACGAAATGGCGAGATATGCAATGAGTGAAGAATTAACTTATCATTTAGAAGATTTTGATGGGCCATTGGATTTATTGCTCCATCTTATTCGGGTGAATGAGATGGATATTATGGATATTCCGATAGTTGAGATTACGGCACAATATCTGACATTTCTACATGCGGAACAAGAACGTAATTTAGATGTTGCTGGTGAATTTTTGGTCATGGCCGCAACGTTGATGTCAATAAAGGCCAATTACTTACTACCTAAAAATGATGTCTTTCAATATGATGAGGATTTAGCTGAATTTGTTACTGAAGAAGATCCTCGAGACACATTGATGGCACAATTAATTGAATATCAGCGCTATCAACAAGCTGCAGGTGATTTACGTGAACGAGAAGAAGAACGTCAATTACAGTTTTCTAGAGCACCGATGTCAATCCCAGACGATATAAAGGGCGCACCTCTGCCAGAAGGACTCGTATTGCGCGATCTTCAAAATGCATTTGATCGTTTGGTGAAAAAACGCTATCAAAAGCGGGTACAACCACGCTCATTGCAAGGTGATAACTGGTCAATTCAACAACAAATGACTAAAATTATGTCAAAGGTAGACACTGATCATGTTGTAACTTTTGACCAACTTTTTGCGGAAAATGCAGATAAGGATGAAATGGTCACAACATTTATGGCAATGTTAGAATTAGTGCGTCATCAGCACTTGACTATGACACAAAATAATTTATTTGACCGAATTGATGTTTCACGCGGTAAGGTACCCTACCAGCAGGAAAGTAGAGAGGATGAAGAGGCTGATGCAAAATAGCTTACAACAAATTGAAGGATTATTATTTGTTGCAGGAGATGAGGGTATCTCTTTGGCAGAACTGTCAGCAGCAACACAATTTTTAAAGCCAGCAGTTAATGGTCTACTAGACGAGTTGGCGATTAAGTATGCGCAAGATGAAAGTTGTGCTTTTGAAATTCTCAAAACAGATGATCGTTATCAATTAGTGACGAAGGCAAATTTATCAGAAACCATTCATCGTTTCTTTACAGCGCCACTAACAACAGCTCTATCACAAGCATCATTGGAAGTTCTAGCTATTATTGCTTATAAACAACCGGTTACACGTGTTGAGGTAGATGAAATTCGTGGTGTCCAATCACAATCGACCATCCAAAAATTAATTCTTCGTAATTTAGTAACGGGTAAGGGAAGATCGACTGAACCAGGACGACCAATTCTTTATGTGACAACCAACTATTTCCTAAATTATTTTGGGTTAACCAGTTTAGATGAGTTACCACCGTTGGTTACTGCTAAAGCACTAGAAGATTTACAAAATCAGCAAGATGTGACGATTCCGTTATTACCATCAGAAAAACAACAGTCTTCATTTGATGTCACAATTGCTGAATTAACAAAACAATCAGAAAGTAATGAGGAAAAATAATGGCAGAACGATTACAAAAAGTCATGGCTCAAGCAGGGGTTGCCTCGCGCCGGGCTTCTGAAAAAATGATTACTGAAGGGCAAGTCACGGTTAATGGTCAGGTAATTCGAGAGTTAGGAACGAAGGTTGAGCCCACTGATCACATTGAAGTAAATGGCACACCAATTGATTCAAAAGAGAAACTAGTTTACTTCCTATTGGATAAGCCACGCGGTGTTGTAACGACTAATTCTGATGACAAAGGGCGTCAAACGGTCATGGACATTGTTGATGAAACTGAACGGGTTTATCCCGTTGGACGTTTGGATTATGATACGACTGGTGCATTGCTATTAACCAATGATGGTGATTTAGCTAATAAGTTGATGCATCCTAAGTATCGCATTGATAAGGTCTATGTTGCCAAGGTCAAAGGTATTCCAACGAATGAGGAATTAGAAAAATTGCGTCATGGTGTGACTGTAAAGACTGTCCAAAATGGACGTCATTATACCTTTAATGCGGCACCAGCTCATGCAGAAATCTTATCAACTGATAAAAAGAAGCACACGGCAATCGTCAAATTAACTATTCATGAAGGTAAGTATCATCAAGTGAAAGAAATGTTAAAATCAGTTGGTCATGAGGTTATTAAGCTAACTCGTGAACGTTATGGGATGCTTGACTTGACTGGTTTGACACCTGGTGAATACCGCCCATTGCGTCATGAAGAGGTCCAAGCGCTCAAGTCTGGGCGTCAATTCCGCAAATCAGCTGGTCGTTGGTAAAATGGTGGCATGAATTTTTATTGACTTTTAATTAGCAGAAAGATATGATAATAACATAACTAAATATCTTCAGGGCAGGGTGTAATTCCCGACCGGCGGTAATTTCGTTTTTACGGAAAAGTCCGCGACCCACAGTTTTGTGGTTGATATGGTGAAAATCCATAACCGACAGTAAAGTCTGGTATGCAGAAGAAATTAATGAATTTGACTGATAGAGTCGGTCTTATTTGTGTCGCCCTGACATAAATAAGATCGACTTTTTAATTATCAGCGTGGAGGATTAGGTAGTCACATGAATAAAACACGTCATTTAACAATCATTGCTTTATTGTCAGCAATTTCGTTTGTCTTGATGGTTTTCCCGCAATTTCCAATCTTACCTGGCGCAAGCTTTTTAAAGATTGATTTTTCAATTGTTCCCGTATTAATGGGAACTTTACTATTAGGGTTAAAACAAGGTTATCTTATTTTAATTTTACGGTCGGTTTTGAAACTATTACTTAATAATGAAGGGCCTGGTGATTTAATTGGGCTACCAATGAATATCATTGGTATGGCTATTTTTATTACCATAATTATTCTAGTAATGCGTCGTACAAATGTGTCTAAAAAGCAGTTTATGTGGGGAACATTGCTTGGAACGCTTGGGTTAACATTGGTGATGGTTATTCTAAATTATGTTTATGCAGTGCCATTATATGCTTTGTTTGCAAATTTTGATATCCGAGCAACAATTGGCATGGGACACTACTTACTTTGGATGGTTGTGCCATTTAACTTAATTGAAGGCGTTATTCTTGGTACTGTATCAGGCGTTGTCTTCTATTCGTTTCAGCGGGCATTAAGCAACATGCATTCACAATTAAATTAAAACACGCAGCTTGCACTTACCTCACTATTTTTTTAAACTAGACAATAGTACAGCACAAAGTGAGAGGTGGGCAATGTCGTGATAACTGATTTCCTGATTACCCTTTTTTCGCCGGTTCAACCACGGCGACATCGGGTAATTTTTGGTTTATTAAAGCGTCGTTTGACAGTATCAACAGAATATTGGGGATTACGTTATCAATTGTTACCCATTATTGGTTTATTGCCACAATTAGAAAAAAATGATTTTGATGAACAAATTGCACAGCTCATCAAACAGGGGTTGCTCATTGAACAGCAACCAAGTTCTGGACAATTATTGCTAACCGATAAGGGCGTTACTTTTCAACAGAATTATAGGCAATACCATTATCAATTAAAATACATTCCTCTAATGGTCCAACCACTAGCGAATATCCGGCAGTTCCGGGAAGCGTTTTGGTTGGCGAATCAAATCGTGTCGGAAGTGGCATATCACAACAAACACTACTATCCGTTACAAATTGATTTTAAAACGAAAAAATTAGTAAAAAATTGGTATGGGCAGACAGATAAAAAACACTTAATCAATGATTGGTTTGCAGAATTAACCGACTTTTTAAAATTACTTGATCAACAAACTGCGGATCAATTAGTTGCGACATGGGTTGGACATCAAATACCTGGACGAAATAGTGACCAACTAGATTTACCGCAATCTTGGACGGCAACTGATTTTTATCTTTGGGAAATTGATTTATTTTCTTTTTGGAGCCAGCAATTATCACAGACTAATGCTAGCAGTGAATTAAAAAGGTTATGGGAATTAACACAGCAACAAGCCAACTTGTCACCCAGCGTGCAATTAACATGCCAGCAGGTGCATCGGGGGATGTCTATTGAAACCATTAGTAAGCAACGCCATTTGAAAATCGGCACGGTTAGGGAACACTTGCTGACAGCAGCAGTTTGGCTACCTAAAGCGGATTTTCCCTATGAATTGTTTTTAAGTGCTTCAACCATTCAATATCTAGAACAACATTTGACTGGCATTATTGATAATTGGCAATTTTCCGACATTAGAACGTCAGATAACCCAAATGAGTTTTTTATCTTCAGATTATATGAAATTTACTTAACCAAACAGGGGAATTAAGCACCGATGACAATTAACTTAGAACAGGTTTTACAAGATAAATTTGGATTTGAGAGTTTTAAAACGGGTCAAAAAGAAATCCTAGCGGCCTTATTGTCAAAGCAATCAACATTAGCAATTTTACCAACAGGTGGTGGTAAGACGTTGATTTACCAGATGATGGGGGCGGTTCGAGATGGATTGGTTATGATTGTCACGCCATTACTTTCACTAATGCAGGATCAGGTTGCACGATTGAATTATCTTGGTGAAAAAAATGTGGTGGCTTTAAATTCGACATTAACATTTGAGAACAAAAAGAGTGTCCTTAAAAATTTAAATCGTTATCATTTTTTATTTGTTTCGCCTGAGATGCTCAACCAAGAACAGGTACAAACAGCTTTAAAACAAGTGAAAATTAACTTAATGGTTATTGATGAAGCTCATACAATGGTTACTTGGGGTCAGGATTTTCGACCAGATTATTTATCATTACCTAGTATTCACGAACAGCTTAATCGACCACAATTACTTTTATTAACGGCAACCGCAACACCAAGTATGATGTTAGCAATTACTGAGAATTTTCATGCGCTGCAAGATAAATGGTTTATTTATCAACAACCGGTTGATCGACCAAATATTTTTTTGCATACAGAGCAACTAACTAATGAAATTGAAAAAAAACAACGCTTAAAATATTTAATTCAGACGGTTAATGGACCTGGTATCGTTTATTTTACTTCACGTAAGCTAGCAACAAGCATGGCGGAGTGGCTAACAAATGAAACTGGACAACGGGTCGTTGCATACCATGCTGGTATGGATACAATGTCTCGGTATCGTGTACAACAACAATTTATGCAGGGAGAGATCGATGTCATTACGGCGACTTCCGCATTTGGCATGGGCATTGATAAAGAAGACATTTGTTTTGTCATTCATTATCATTTGAGCAATGATCTTTCAAATTATCTGCAAGAAATTGGTCGTGCAGGACGTGACGGACAACAAGCGGTTGCAATCTTATTGTATGTACCTGGGGATGAACGTATTCAATTTAATTTGATTGATCAAACCATCCCTGATAATTATGCGATTCAAAGTTATTTGGAGCAGTCGTTGGTGACAACACTAACACCTGAGCAGGTCAGATTATTGAATTTTTATCAAAATAAGGGCTTATCATCAGCTGAAATTATTCAAATTTTTGATAGTAGACGCGTGATGAGACAGAGTAATTTATGGTCAATGATTAACTATGCAAAGTCCGATGGTCAGCTGCGTAATCAAATCAGTCAATATTTTGGTAATGCCACTGACAACTTATCGCAAACGGATGAAAGTGTGGGTGTGACAGATTGGCATCCCAAAGAATTAAATTTCGTGCGAAAAGAAGATGGTAAACGGCAAGCAAAGGTGGTAAATTGGTCTAAACAACTAAAAAAACTATTTAATTTACAGTAAAGATTAGGTGTGACACTAACTATTTTAAGGCGGTTAGTGTATTATTAGAGATAGTAAAAAAAGAGAGTAAGGAGAGCCACCAATCATGACCGAAAAAAAGGATGAAAAACAGCCATGGGAGGCATCTTTTAAAGATGAAACAACCAACCAGTATTCAAGAACACAAAATCGACGCAAGTCACAACGTGTCAGTATGGTTGTCGGAATTCTGGTACTGATTGTCATTGCTTTGTCTTTCGTTCCTGTTTATAAGTATTTGCAGGAATTGAATAAACCAGCTGATGCCACATCGAACACTGAATTACCAGTTGCTTCATCAACGAAAACGACCACTTCAACGAATAAAGTGACCGATACCGCAAAATCAGAATCAAAAGCTAAGGTTGCTGCATCAAAGTCATCATCTGAGGCAGCGGCAGCCAAATCATCATCAGAAGCAGCAGCAAAGTCATCGTCAGAGGCGGCAGCTAAATCATCAAGTGAAGCAGAGGCAGCAGCGTCTTCTTCATCAGAAGCAGCAGCTTCATCTTCTTCAGAAGAGGCTTCTCAAACCGTTTCATTTGATTCTGGTACACTGTATAGTTTTGCCGTTGCAAATGGCACAACCCCTGAAGAGTTGTATACTTTGAATCCTGGTCTAACGGCAAGTAATTATGCATCATACTATGGTAAGGGATTAAAAGTTAAATAGAAATATTTTGATTATGATTATCAAATTGGCTGGAACGTTAATTGTTCCGGCTTTTTTTACTAAATATACCTAGTGTTTCAGCTAAATTAAGCGTAAAATAAAACAGTAATAAATTGAATAAGGATGTGGATCATGAACCCAATTCAGATTGCAATTGATGGACCAGCCTCGGCAGGAAAGTCAACGATTGCTAAAATTTTGGCTACTGACTTAAATTTTGTCTATGTTGATACAGGCGCAATGTATCGTACCGTTACACTGGCTGCGATTAAAGCAGGTGTTACGTTGACGGATGAAGAAGCAGTTGTCGCATTGTTACCTAAAATTGATATCTCGTTTAAGCCGGGTAATCCTGTACAACGTGTGTTCTTAAACGATGAAGAAGTGACTGATGATATTCGATCAGTTGAAGTAACAGCTAATGTATCGATTGTTTCAGCTTATGGTGAGGTGCGTACTGCAATGACTGACTTGCAACGTAATATTGCAAGTGAGGGTGGTGTCGTGATGGATGGACGAGATATTGGCACCACGGTATTACCAAAAGCTGAAGTCAAGATTTTTTTGATTGCCTCAGTTCATGAACGAGCAGTCCGCCGTTTTAAGGAAAACCAAGCAAAAGGTATGACAACGACGTTAGCGGGCTTAGAAACAGCAATTGAAAAAAGAGATTACTTAGATTCTCACCGTGAAATATCACCACTAAAAAAAGCATCCGATGCGGTAGAATTGGACACTACTGGACTATCAATTTCAGAAGTGGTTGCTGAAGTAAAACGCATTATTGAAAATAAATTACAAAATTAATAAATACAACTCAAAAAAGTGTAAAAAGCACTGGTAATATATACCAATATTGGGTATAATATTCATTAGAGTCGTGTGACCAGGAGGATATATTGTAATGAACGAAGAGAACAACGAGCTATTGGCAGCTCTTGACAGCGTAGCCGAAGTTAAAGTTGGCGATGTAGTTAAGGGTGAAGTCTTGGCAATTGATGATAATCGTCAAGTTATCGTAGGTATTGAAGGTGCCGGCGTTGAAGGTGTAATTCCTTTGCGCGAATTGACAACTGACCGCGATGCGGACGTAAATGACCTTGTCAAGGTTGGAGACGTGTTGGATTTGGTAGTTGTATCAACTATCGGTTCTGACAAGGAAGGTGGATCATACCTATTGTCAAAGCGTCGTCTTGAAGCTCGTCGTGCTTGGGAAGAAATCGCAAGCAAGCACAGTGTTGACGACATTGTGGAAGCCCCAGTAACGCAAGCCGTTAAGGGTGGTTTGGTTGTTGATGTTGAAGGTGTACGTGGATTCGTACCTGCTTCAATGATTGAGAACCGTTTCGTGCAAGATTTGAACCAATACAAGGGTCAAACTATCCGTGCAAAGATTATTGAAATCAATGCTGCAGATAGCCGTTTGATCTTGTCACGTCGTGATGTGTTGAATGAAGAGCGCTCAGCTGCTTTGGCACGCATCTTTGATGAACTATCAGTTGGTGATGTCATTGAAGGTAAAGTTGCTCGTATGACTAACTTTGGTGCATTTATTGACCTTGGTGGTGTTGATGGATTGGTACACGTATCTGAAATCTCACACGAACGCGTTTCACAACCTTCAGACGTTTTGTCAGTTGGTGAAGAAGTTAAGGTTAAGGTTTTGGGCTTGGATCCAGAACGTGAGCGTATCTCATTGTCAATCAAGGCTACACAACCAGGACCTTGGGATGCAGCTGCTGAAAAGGCACCAGCTGGTACAGTTCTAGAAGGAACTGTTAAGCGCGTGGTTGACTTTGGTGCATTCGTTGAAGTGTTCCCAGGTGTTGAAGGTTTGGTTCACGTTTCACAAATCTCACACAAGCACATTGCTAACCCTAGTGATGTATTGAAGGCTGGTGACAAGGTTCAAGTTAAGGTTTTGGATGTTAACCCAGAACGTCAACGTTTGTCATTGTCAATCAAGGCTTTGGAAGAGGCACCTGCACACGAGGAAAATGATCGTCCTCGTCGTTCACGTCGCCCTCGCCAATCTGCACCTACTAACTACTCAACTTCTGAAGAAGAAGGTTCAGCAACGTTAGGTGATGCTTTTGGTGACATCTTCAAAGATTTTAACTAAGCATTAGAATAGTTTAAAACAGTTAGAGGCTGGGACAGATGTTGTCTCAGCCTCTAATTTTTGTGCTAAAAGTTATTAATTAAACGCATGTTAGTTTGATAGCATAAATGCGTTCCAAAAGTCTGAAGCCTCAATGTAACGCAATTTATGCCATTCCTGTCCTTCGCTTTGCTACGGCAAAAATGGCGCAAATCACGTTACACACCGGCTTCAAAACGACTTTTGTCTTGCTCTCTAATTTTTGTTTCGTATTAATTCATGTTAATATTAAACATAGCGTATACAAATTAAAACGAATTGCAATAATCTTTGTGATTCAGAAAAGAGGATAATATGGGATTTCCTGTTGTGGCTGTTGTTGGTCGTCCAAACGTTGGTAAATCAACAATTTTTAACCGCATCGCGGGTGATCGAATTTCAATTGTAGAGGATACACCAGGTGTCACACGTGATCGTATTTACACGCGTGCTGAATGGTTGACTCATGAATTTCGATTAATTGATACCGGTGGAATTGACATGGGTGATGAACCATTTATGTCACAAATTGTGCAACAAGCTGAAATTGCGATTGACGAAGCTGACGTGATTGTTTTCATGGTTTCAGCCCGTGAAGGATTGACAGAAGCTGATGAACGTGTTGCTAAGATATTATATCGATCAAAAAAACCGGTTGTTTTGGCTGTTAATAAAGTTGATAATATTGAATTGCGATCAGAAATCTATGAATTTTATGCATTAGGATTTGGTGATCCATATCCAATTTCTGGTGCACATGGTACGGGATTAGGAGACTTACTAGACCAAGTTGTTGCTAATTTCCCAGAGATTGAGGCACAAGAAGAAGACGATGCAGTACGTTTTTCATTCATCGGTCGTCCAAATGTTGGTAAGTCATCATTAGTAAATGCTATTTTAGGCGAAGAACGAGTGATCGTTTCGGACATTTCCGGAACAACACGTGATGCAATTGACACAAGATTTACTTCAGCTGATGGTGATGAATTCGTTATGGTCGATACCGCCGGAATTCGTAAGCGTGGTAAAGTGTATGAATCAACTGAAAAATATTCGGTTATGCGTGCTATGCGTGCCATTGATGATTCCAACGTCGTGTTGGTTGTCTTGAATGCGGAGGAAGGTATTCGCGAACAAGATAAACATGTGGCAGGTTATGCGCATGAAGCTGGTCGAGCTGTAATTATTGTTGTGAACAAGTGGGATACCCTTGAAAAGGATAATCATACGATGGCTGATTTTGAAAATCAGATTCGTCAAGAGTTCCAATACTTGTCATATGCACCAATTGTTTTTGTTTCTGCTATGACTAAGCAACGTTTGAATAAATTACCAGCCTTAATCAAGCAAGTAAATGATAATCATCAAAAGCGCATTCAGTCAGCAACGTTAAATGAAGTTATTATGGATGCCTTGGCACTAAACCCAACTTCAACAGTTAATGGTAAGCGATTGCGTGTTTATTATGCGACACAAGTTGCTATTCAACCACCAACGTTTGTTGTCTTTGTAAATGATCCTGAGTTGATGCACTTTTCATATGAACGTTTCCTAGAGAATCAAATTCGTAAATCATTTGATTTTACAGGAACACCAATTCATTTGATTAAACGAGCACGAAAATAAAAATAAACTTAATCTAAGCTTCTTTCATCACAATTTTATGAAAATGTTTAAGGATATGACAAAAACCTTGTCATATCAACGTTTTAAGACATTTTTTACTTGTAAGAAGCGTATAATTATGATATTCTAAATATCGAAATCTAATTACAGATTCAATCTAAATTTATTGGCACTTAGCTAATAATACCTATGCAGGAGGAAAACTAAATGGCTAACAAGCAAGAATTAGTAACTGATGTTGCAACTGCAACTGGTTTGACAAAGAAGGATGCAACTGCTGCAGTTGATGCAGTGTTTGCTTCAATCCAAGAAACTTTGGCAAAGGGTGAAAAAGTCCAATTAATTGGCTTTGGTAACTTTGAAGTACGTTCTCGTGCAGCTCGTAAGGGTCGCAACCCACAAACTGGTGAGGAAATCGAGATTGCTGCATCAAAGATTCCTGCATTCAAGCCTGGTAAGGCATTGAAGGATGCAATCAAGTAAGTTGTATCAAAAAAAGAAGTCGTGGTAACACACGACTTCTTTTTTTGTACCTACGCTTAATAAGTCTATGTTTACAGTCAGTAATTTGTGCTAAACTTAAATTTAATTATTGTAAAAGAGGTATTGCGATGGTGGTAGGGAAAATCATAACAATCGCTGGTTCTGATATTTTATCTGGCGGTGGTGTTCAAGCTGATTTATCAACGTTCAATGAATATGGTTTGTTTGGCTTAAGTGCAATTACAAGCATTGTGACTGTTAATCAACACGATTTTGATATCCATGAGGTACCAATATCTGTGTTGGCGAAGCAATTGACGTCCCTGGGAGAGTTGTCAGACATTAAGGGAATTAAAGTCGGTTTGTTACCCTCTGTTGCACATATTGATTTAGTTAGTCAGTTTATAAAACAATATGTTGGACAGGTGCCAATAGTGATTGATCCAGTGATGGCATTTAAAGAAACTGATTCAGTTAATGCCTCAGAATTAACCACTGCAATTAAGCAAAAGTTATTACCATTAGCAACGGTTGTGACACCTAATCTGATTGAGGCCGAGTTACTAACACAACAGACCATTCATTCTGAGGCTGGCCTATTGACGGTTGCTGAAATGCTTCATAAAATCGGTCCCAAGACGGTTGTTGTTAAAGGTGGTGTTCGCTTAGACGGTGACATGGCATCAGATGCAGTGATTTCTGAAGATACAAAAAAAATTATTAAATTACCCAAAATAGCACGACCATTTAATAATGGTGCAGGCTGTACATTTTCTGCGGCAATTGCCAGTCAAATCGCTCAAAATGTTCCCGTGTTAATGGCGATTGATGATGCAAAAGATTTTGTCCATCATGGTATTTTGCATGGTGTTAATTTAAATGATGATTTTAAGATTGGTAATGTTTGGCAGGCAGCACGCCGGCGTAAGGGGTAAAATAAATGAAAACAAAACAACTCACTATCGGGGCGGTTTTAATCGCCATTAATATTGTATTAAGTTACGTCGCTAAATTACCAACACCCACCGGATTTGTCTCTTTGGTTGAAACGGGTATTTTTATTGGTGCTTGGCATTTTGGACCTAAAATGGGTCTGGCAGTTGGTGGATTGACTGGTTTTTTGTTGGATTTATTTGCGGGCTATCCACAATGGATGTTTTTTTCATTGATTATTCACGGAACAGAAGGCTGGATTATTGGGCACTATAATGTTGAAAAAACAGTCGGTGTCCGTATATTAGGGAATTTCTTAGGCGGTTTGACAATGGTAGTTGGCTATTGGGTAGCAGGTACTTTCTTACTTTGGGTTACAGGTGGCTCAAAGATGTCTTTGCAATCAGCAGCATTAGCTGGTTTAACGGATGTGCCTGCTAATATTGTCCAAGTCTTAGTTGGTTTTATTTTGGCATTGATTGTGAGCGTACCATTGCGTAAGTGGATACGTTAATGAAAAAAATATCAAGTTATAAAAAAGCGAGACAAATTGCGCTACATTGAGGCTTCAGACTTTTGGAACGTGTTTATGCAATTAAATTGCCGTGCTTTTAATTAAGATATTTTTAGCAAAAAGAAGTTGGCACATTTTCCTTTGTCCCAACTTCTTTTTGTTTTCTAACTGAAAAATAACCTTTAGAATGACAATTAATAGTTAAATAATCAATGAAAATTAGAGGAAAATTTGATTATGAAGTTTTTACATACAGCTGACTGGCACATTGGTAAGGAGTTAGGGGGCTACTCACTACTGGCAGAGCAGCAAACAGCTTATCAACAAATTAGGGATTTAGCAGTTAAGGAAGAAGTAGATGGTGTAATTATCGCTGGTGATTTGTATGATCGGGGTATTGCACCTATTTCAGCAGTCAACAGTTTAGAAGGTATGTTAAAAGATCTAAATATAACGTTTAAAATGCCCATTTATGCTGTTTCAGGAAATCATGATGGTGCAACCAGGTTGGGCGCAGGGCGTGAGTGGCGTGAAAAAAATCAATTATATTTAAATACAACCCTTGCAGATACCTTTAAACCAGTTGAGACACAGGATACACAAATATTTTTATTGCCTTTCATTGAACCTTCAATGGCCCGTGTTTATTACGGTATAACAGAGGACGAAGCATCTCAGTATCAAACAATTAATCAGGTTATGCCTCGTATCGTGTCAGAGATGGTTGCCCAGTTTAAACCAGAAATGAACCATGTATTAGTGACCCACTACTACGTTGTTGGTAGTAAAAATCAAGATTATGAGTTTACTAGTGAAACAAACTCACAAGTTGGTGGATTGCGAGGCTTGGATGACCAACTATTTCAGGATTTTGATTATGTTGCGCTCGGACATTTACATCTACGACAAGCTAGTCCGAGTGATGTTGTGCAATATTCAGGTTCACCAATTAAATTTAATACCAAAGAAGCCCAGTCTGAAAAAGGGGTCTATATTGTTGAAATCAAAAATCATCAAGTGAGAACAAGTTGGCACCCTTTGTTACCTAAAAAGGATTTGATTCTGTTAACTGGTACGTTTGAACAATTAATTGATGCCGATTTTTATCAGCAATACGAACGAGGTCATAAAAATTATTTTAGTATTAAAATTCAGGGACATGTCACGGCAACGAATGCACGGGCGATGTTAGCTGAAATTTATGGGGATGTTGTAGAAGTTAAATATGATTTGCCAAAATTAGTTCAGAATCGACAGGATATACCGGAAATTAAAGCTGATGATGGTAACGATGATGTCATGATTGCTAATTTTTATCAATTTGTAACTGGTAAACAGTTAAATAACAATCAAAAAAAACTTATTGATGATACTTTGAGCCAGCTACATCAACAGGAGGAAGAAAACTAATATGCGTCCTATAAAATTACAGTTGAACAATTTTGGACCGTATGATCATGCAGTGATTGATTTTTCGAATTTTACAGAATCTAAATTATTCTTAATCACAGGTGATACAGGTGCTGGTAAGACAACTATATTTGATGGTATGACCTATGCGTTATTTGGTGAAGGCACTGGTGAACGCCAACCGGAAGATATGCGCAGTGAATTTGCGGATACAGTTTCTGAAACAAAAGTCATTTTTTGGTTCGAACATAATGGTCATTTCTATGAAATTAAACGAACACCAACGCAGATGCTGAAAAAAAAGCGGGGAGCAAAATCAGATTTGGATTTAACCGCTCATAAAGCCACGGTTTCTCTTTTAGAAGTCGACAACACACTCAAAACGCCTGTTGCTGCACTAGGAGATAAGGCGACTGTTGTTAATGACCAAATTAAAGAATTATTGCATTTGAATGCTGAACAATTTCGCAAAATCATTTTGTTACCGCAAGATAAATTTCGTGAATTTTTAAGTGCTCAAAGTGATGAAAAAAAGGTAATTTTACGCCAATTATTTGGTACAGCAATTTTTGATCAATTTACTAATGAGTTAAAGCAACAACAAAAAATATCTGACAGTAATTTGGAAAAAATTGTTTTTCAACGAAATGAACGACTAAATCAAATTAGTTGGCCACAAGATGATATTGAAACAAGCGCGCCAACTGCAGAAGAAAAATTGGCAGTCTTGATTCAGATGAATAAAGATATGCGGGTGACAATAACTGAGCAAGGTAATCAGCTAGCAGTTGCTCGAAAAAAATTGCAATCTGTGCAGCAAGAATATCAAGATGGACGACGAATTGCTGATTTATATACACAATTAGCAAAACGACAACAAGATTTACAAGAAAAAAAGACGTTTAAACCAGAAATTGACCAGAAAACAGTTTGGTTGCGCACATTACGTTGGGGTGCAGCACAACGTTCAATAGTTGATAAGCAAGATCAATTGAATGCGCAACTTAATGAAACGTCAGAAAATAAGCAACAAATTGATAAAGCAATAAGTGTCCTAAAACAACAACAATCGAGTTTAAAGGACGCGCAAGCAAAGCATAATGAACAACAGGAAAACATTGCTGAGAAACGGGTGACGCTACAACAAATTCAAAGTGATTTACTTCCTAAATCGCGTCAACTGACGAAAGCTCAAGAAAAATTGCAACAAGCGATTGCAGCAATAAAGTCAGGAGAACAAACACAACAAGTCTTAACAGGACAATGCCAAACTGCTCAAAGCGACTTAGCTACACAACAAAAACATTTATCTGATAAACAGAAAATTGCCGTAAATGAAATTAATTTAACAAGGTTGATTTCACAGATAGCGTCTCTAGATGAAAAAAGTAGTGAGTATGACTCCCGCCAGATAACTTTAAAAGAAATAAAAGCACAAGCAACCGAATTAGCAGGACAAGTGGCTACGGCAGAAAATAACCAAGCTTTGCAACTTCAAAAATTAAAGGAACAGCAATCTTTACGTCGGAATATCTTAATTCAGCAACTAAAGCAAGAATTACAGGTTGGTGAGCCTTGTATCATTTGTGGCCAGATTTACCAAGGGCAACAGCATGAACATGAAATGGATAGTTCAATTTCATATATAGATTTAAAAAATGCCATTCAAGCTGTTGAAGAGACGGAGCTAGCAGTTAGAAAAGCGACTGCACAGTTAGCCAAAGTTAAAACGGATCACCAGACTAGTTTAACTAAAATTGATAGTGAACAAGTCTGGTTGACGTCACGAAAAAATGAAATAGCACATCTTTATGAGCAATTAAAAACCGACTGGCAGCAGATCATGGGGACTTTAGATCAATCTTTCAGTCAATTACCAACTGCCTTTGACAATAATTTACTCAAAGAGACTGGGCAATTGGCATTAGACTTTATGCGTGATACTAAGGTGCAGATTGATGTGTTATCACAGGATATTGTCACGAAACAGCAGCAAGTGCAACAAATTAAGGATAAAATAGTTGAAAATAATCAGACTCTAGTCTTACAGAAAAATACCAAGCAGGATTTGACTGAGGAAATTGAGCAACTCACTGGTACATCTGAAGGATTACTATCGGAGATGGCCTATGAACAAAAAATTGAGCGACTTCAAACTGAAATCAAACAATATGAGGGCTTTGGGACAAAGTTAAGAGAACAATTGTTAACTAACGAAAATAGTCAGCAGGAAAAGCAACAACAATTGACAGGCGTTCAGCAAAAATTACAGCAAATTCAAGACGATTTAGTCAATGAACAGAAGATTTTAAATGAGTCAATTGATGAAGGCCCGGTTAAAGATTGGACAGCATTTTCAGACTTGATGACACATTTACAACAAAATCCAGACGAAATCAATCAATTGCGTGATGAGATTATGGCTTACCAGACAAGCATCAAAAACTTGTCTTCAGAAGTAGCAGATTTACAACACCAAATTGGTAATGAAAATCATCCTGACTTAGAAAAATTGCAAGGACTTGTTAATGAACAACAAACTTTTGTTGAGCAACAGGTTGCTGATTATACGGCTAAGAAAGCACAATTAGATCAACAAATAAAGATTGAGCTGTCGGTACAGAAATTACAAGATGAATGGTTGGCGCAACAAGCTGCTGGTAAAGATCTATTCGCATTGGTGCAAGCAGTTGATGGTAACAACGACAAGCGATTACGGCTCGAATCATTCATTTTAGGGCGCTTCTTATATGATGTGTTAGAGTATGCTAATCGTCATTATATTGGTGTTCTATCCGCTGGCCGATACCAATTTATTTTGTCAGATCGACAAGCAGGTCGAGCAAATCAAAATGGCTTAGACATTGACATCTATGATCAAGATGGCGGTAAAATCAGAGCGACGAGTACACTATCCGGTGGGGAGTCATTCATTGCAGCGCTTTCGATTGCCCTTTCAATGGCTGAAATTGTCCAGCATCGAGCAGGTGGTGCAAAAATTGACGCGCTCTTTATTGATGAGGGCTTTGGCTCACTTGATGAACAAACGCTTTCACAAGCTATGGAAGCTTTGAGTATGGTTGAGCAGAGTGGCCGATTAGTGGGTATTATTTCGCACGTTACGTCAATGAAACAGCAAATTCCGCAACAGTTAGCAGTTAAAAAATTAGGTAATGGACGCAGTAAATTGACTATGCATATGCTTTAGAGAGCGAGACAAAAGTTGTTTTGAAGCCGGTGCGCAAATTGCGTTACATTGAGGCTTCAGACTTTTGGAACGCGTTTATGCTATTAAATTTACAAGTTTATAATTAATACATTTTTAGCATAAAGAGGTTGGAACTGCTATAGTCCCAACCTCTTACGCTATTTGCGGTTAAAAGTACCAGCCATAGGGCACTTGATTGCTAATTTGATCGATAGCTAATTGATGCTGTTTGTTGTACATCTTGGGTTGCTCAGACAGTGGGACAAATTTTAGCGACAATGTCTCGTCACCGTCGGCAATGAGTGTACCACCAACTCTTTCAACTTCAAAAAGAAACATTGGAATTTGTGCTTTGTCACCTGAAGGGAACGTATGATGAAAATTGGTATCAACACCAATTAATGCCTTAATTTTAACATCAATACCGGTTTCTTCTTTATATTCACGAATGAGTGATGTTGGGGCAGATTCACCTAAATTCTGCATACCACCAACAAGACTCCAGCCGATTTCGCCGTCACCACGTTGCTCCATGAGAACTTTTTGATGCGTCTCATCAAACAAAACACCAGCAACACCTGGCATAATAATTTCCTCATGGCCAATTTTTTTACGTAAATTCTTAAAGTATTGTTCCATAACCATTAATGGCAGCCTCCTAAGTTAGTGTCTAAGTTCATCATAGCATACCGGTGGGAAACTTAAAAAAGGCTGATATTATGGTACAATTATGGTATCTATTTTATATGAGGAGAAATGCATGATTACATCATTTTTAGTTCTGGAAATTACGGCTATTGTGACGTTTCTATGGGCAAAAAATTTAAGGCTTAGCAAATTAGATTGGTTGGCAGTTGGTATTGTTACTGTCATGAATGCTATTTTTGTGTATTGGTGGATGCCAGTGCCGACACTATCACAATTAGTAATACCAGTGGCAATTGAAACCACGCTAATCAGTATTTGGTCGGTGATTACTGGTGCATCGTCTGTCCTAGTTGAGCGAGTGACGAATGGTAAACGTTCATTTAGTGTACAGGGCATTACTTTTTGGCCATTTATTATTCCGTTTGTAGCTATTGGTATATCAGTATCTGCAGGCGTATCAAAGGCACTAACTGTGCGACCAATGTATCATTCTGTCCAAGCAGAACACCATAAAGAAGCACCGTTGACTAAGGACGATCAGCCAATTGCTTTGTCAGCACAAGCAGCAAAAAATATGATGAAAAAGGCTTTCTCACAAGTGCCAGATTCGTCAATGTATGAATTAGGTGATTTATCGGCACAATATATTAAAGGAAAGCCATATTATGTAGCGCCAGTAGAATTTAATGGTTTTGTATCATGGTTTATGAATCGTGAATTACCAGGTTATTTTATCATTTCAGCAACTGATATTAATGACACAGCACACTTCGTGAAAAATGATATGGCTTATTCTGAAACGAGTTGGTTCTCGCATAGCATTGCTCGTAAAATTTATATGGCTAATCCACGATATCAACAAGTTGGTGAGCCAATTTTAGAAGTTGATAATCATGGCAAAACCTATTGGGTACAAACCCTATTACGTGTTCGATGGGCTGGTCAATTATTGTTTGATAATATTCATGTTGCAATTACTAGCGCAGACAGTGGGCAAACAAAAGTTTATAAAACAAATGAATTACCAAAATGGGTCGATGTTGGTGTTTCACCTGAGGCAGCAACCTTAATGAATCGAACATATGGTAATCCATATGCATTTAATTTCCGACACAAAAATCAAATCAAACCAACTGAGAATGGTTCTGAAAGTGGCGTGACCCCTATGTTTAATGTTAATGGGTCATTGGCATATTTTGATGATTTTACAACGGTACGTTCAAATGCGGATTCGGATAAGGGCTATTCACTAGTAGACACACGAACTGGTCAATTACGGTTCTATACCGGTAAAAATGTTGGTATCATGGATTCTGAAGGTGCGATGAAAGTTGCTAAGCAGTTACATCCACAGAATAAATGGCATGGCTCGAATCCAGTTATTATGAATATTGATGGAACTCCAACTTGGGTTGTTTCGATGATGGATAATAACGAGCGTTTCCGTGAGTATGCCTATATTAAAGGTGCTGACCAGAATGTTATTGGTGAGGGTGCCAATGCATCAGACGCACTGTCATCTTACCGTAATGCCCTTGCTGGTAGCGTGCAGTCAGCAGCCGCAAGTGATCAAAAGGTTAAAATCAAAAAGGTTAGCGGTAAAGTCTCTCGCGTTAATACTAATGCGACGTTAAATAGTAAACAAGTTGTTGTCTTTAAGCTGACCGATGATCAAACGCTGTACACTTTGGATCCTTCACAAAGTCAAACCGCTCTGTTAATGCAGGCAGGTGATCAAGTTGATCTGAAGGTTAAGTCTATTAAGGGAGCTGCGGTCGCTAATGTTGTTTCAATAACAAATGAATCATTGAAGTAGGAAGAATTTTATGGGAAAAGGAACAATTAAATCAAATGATTTTGCTCGTGGTGCAGCAAAAAAGGGTAAGGTAACTGCTGATCAAAAAAAATCAGCACGACAAGCTTTGCTCGCGCAAGCAAAACAAAAAGCACAAAAAAACAAACATTAAGTGCTGAGAAAGGATGGCGTTATGGCAAGTTTTGCAGAACGTATGCTTGATGAATTATCGAGTGGACAGTTAGATGCGGCAAAGAAATCTTTTGCATCATCTTTAAGATATGATGATGATGACACAATTTATTCGTTGGCTGAAGAACTCTATGGGTTAGGCTTTTCTAACCAAGCTAAGCGTGCCTATAAGAAATTACTAGATAAATATCCAGATGAAGATCAACTACGGACATCATTGGCTGATATTGCGATTGATGAAGATAATACAGATCAAGCATTGATGTATTTGTCAGAAATTTCAAAGGATTCAACAGCTTATATTGAATCCTTATTGGTTGCGGCAGATTTGTATCAATCAGAGGGATTGACAGAGGCTGCAGAAGATAAGCTGCTGACGGCATATCAACAAGATGCAGAAGAACCAATTATTCAATTTGCGCTCGCTGAATTTTATTTTGCGACAGCAAAGTATCAGACGGCAATTCCGTATTATCGCCAACTTATTAAAAATGGTGAGCGTTACTTCTCAGGCTTGGATATTGTATCGCGAATCGGTGTTGCGTATGCGTTAGTTGGTAATTTTGATAATGCGCTCGGTTATTTAGAGCAAATTAACGATGCTGATATGACGCCAGATGTGCGTTTCCAGCTAGGTTTGACTTATGCCACAAATCCGGAGAATCAACAAAAGGCAATTAAAACTTTTACTGAATTGCGTGATATTGATGCATCTTACGTTGGTGTATATGATCCATTAGCTCAGCTCTATATACAAACACATGAGCCTAAAAAAGCATTACTTACTTACCAAGAAGGTATTGCTGTTGATCCTTTTAATATCAAGTTCTACCAAGAAGGTGCTAAAATTGCAGCTGAATTAGATGAGAATGAACAAGCGAATGCGCTTTATAAAGAGGGACTAGCTAATAACCCTGACGATTCAGTTCTTGTGACAAGTTATTCTGATTTCTTGGTACAAACGGGAAATGATATTGATAATATTAATCTGCTAAATGATTTCTTTGATGATGATGATACTGATGTAAATCCACAGCTTTATTGGAATTTGGCACAGAGTTACACAGCATTAGAAGACTTTGAAATGGCAACCAAGTATTGGCATGCAGCATTGCCATTCTTTATGGATAAGCCTGACTTCTTGAAACCAGCCTATTATTATTTCAGAGATGAAGGTGAACGTGAACTTGCGCTGCAAGCCTTGCAACAATATGTCAAATTAGTACCTGAAGATTATGATATGGTAGCAACTTTACAAGACGAATTTTAAAAATACAGATATAGCATACTTTTTTAATGATGGTTATCATCGTTGGAAATGTATGCTATTTTTATGTGTTTTATGCTGTTTGTCACGGTGTGTTTAAAAATGTATAATATGATTATTAGAAATTAATAAGATATAGAAATGAGGATGGACAATGGACGCTTGGCATTTGTCAAAACGTTTAGCTGCAGTGGCTGATTTTGTTCCCGATGGCGCTCGAATGGCAGATATTGGATCAGATCATGCGTATTTGCCAGCCAATTTATTATTAAATAAACATATTTCATTTGCCATTGCTGGAGAAGTTGCACCGGGTCCACTTGCTAATGTTGAAACGGAAATACAGCGTCATCGCCTTAGTGATGTGCTAATGCCACGTTTAGCAAATGGATTGGCAGCAATTAAAACAAGTGACTTAATTGATACCGTCGTTATTGCCGGTATGGGTGGTCGCTTAATTTGTCAAATTTTAACGGATGGCGAATTGGACAAATTTCGATATCATCGGCTTGTTTTACAACCAAATATAGATACAGATTTGGTAAGAGCGTGGTTAGCTGAAAATAGTTATCATTTGGTTGATGAAGCTGTCGTTGCAGATGATGGTCATTACTATGAAATATTAGTTACCGAACCAGGAAATGTAACTTATTCTTTGCAAGAGTTAAAATTTGGTCCCTACAATTTAACGGAGCCTTCACCAGCATGGTTAGAAAAATGGCAACGAGAGGTCGTACGTATTCGTCATATTATGAATAAACTTGAATTTGCTGGTCAAACAGAAAGTGACGCTTATCAAGAATATGGCAAGGAAGTACAGACGATTATGGAGGCGATTGCGTATGCTAGCATGTGAATTAATGGCACAAATTGAGACGTATGCGCCGAAGTCTTTAGCCTGGGAGAAAGATCCAATTGGCTTGCAACTGGGTGATCCCCAAAAAGAAGTTCGTCGGATCATGACGACTTTAGATGTTCGACCAGAAGTCGTGGATGAAGCTGTTGACAGACATGTTGATTTTATTTTTGCACATCATCCAATGATGTTTCATCCCGCTAAAAATTTGGACCTGTCAGTGCCACAAAATGCCATGTATGCCAAGTTAATTAAGCATGACATTGTCGTTTATGCAGCACATACTAATATGGATGCAGCCGCGAATGGTATGAACGATTGGTTGGCTGCAGCATTACAACTTAATAATGTGCAACCATTAATACCAAATGCTGATGGTCAAACTGGACTTGGTAGAATTGGACAGTTAACCAAGCCCCAAACAGTTAAAGAATTTGCAACTTTTGTGCGTGATTTATTTCAGGTTAAAGCTGTGCGGGTTATTGCAAATGATTTGCAACGACCAATTCAACGTATTGCTGTTTTAGGTGGTGACGGTGGGGATGACTATCCAACGGCAATCGCTGCTGGCGCTGATGCCTATGTCACAGCGGATTTTTATTATCATACAGCACATGATGTTTTGGCTGATGATTTTGTAGTTATTGATCCAGATCATCATATGGAGGCGATTGCTAAAAAGCATATGGTAAATTTGATTACTGATTGGCAGCAAGAGAATAATTGGGTCATAGATGATGTATTTGCATCAACAATTAACACTGACCCATATACTTATATTTAATAAAAAAAAGAGGTGCAACATGACAGAAGAACTTTACCCTAATTTAGTTGATCGTTTTATTGATTACGTTAAAATTAATACGCAATCAAATGAAAATTCAACGACAATTCCATCTGATCCTAAAGAAGTCGCATTCCTAAAAGACTTGGCCAATGAATTAAAGACGATTGGTTTGGAAAATGTGCGGACAATGTCCGATGGTTATGTATTTGCTGAATTGTCAGCAAATATCGATAAGCAAGTGCCAACGATTGGGTTTATTTCGCACGTAGATACAGCTGATTTTAATTCAGAAAATGTGCAACCACAATTTGTGACAGATTATGATGGCCAATCAGAAATCAAATTAAACGAAGATTACTCGCTAACAATTGAAGATTTTCCATCATTAAAGAAATATGCGGGTCATACATTAATTACAACTGATGGAACAACATTATTGGGTGCAGATGACAAGGCTGGTGTTGCAGAAATTGTATCGGCTGCAGAATATTTCATTGCTCATCCAGAGTTGAAGCACGGCAAGCTTGTATTTGCATTCGGTCCTGATGAGGAAATCGGTATTGGGGCAGATAATTTCCATGTTGCAGAATTTGGGGCAGATTTTGCTTATACGGTTGATGGTGGACCACTTGGTGAACTAGAGTGGGAAACTTTCTCAGCTGCTTCGGCAGTTGTTGAAATTCAAGGACGTAATGTGCATCCTGGAACGGCTAAAGATACAATGGTAAACGCTTTGCAGGTTGCTATTGATGTGCACAATGCGCTACCAGCTGGCGATCGTCCAGAATTAACAGAAGGTCGTGAGGGATTCTTCCATCTATTGAGCTTATCAGGTACTCCTGAAGAAGCACGAATGGACTATATTATTCGTGACCATGATCGACAAGAATTTGAAACCCGTAAAGCACTGATGGGGCAAATTGTTGATCGCTTGAATAGTGAATTAGGTACAGATCGTATTACACTCACTTTAAAGGATCAATACTACAACATGGGTGAAATTCTTAAGGACGATATGACACCAGTTGATTTGGCAGCTGAAGCAATGCGTGAATTGGATATTGCGCCAATTATTGAACCTGTGCGTGGTGGTACGGATGGCTCGAAAATCACCTTCTTGGGGTTGCCAACGCCTAACCTATTTGCCGGGGGTGAAAACATGCACGGACGTTATGAGTATGTTTCAACGAAGGTAATGGCTCAAGCAACCGATACAATTATTAAAATTGCGACTTTAAATGCTGAAAAATAAGCTAAGTATAATTTAAGACATTAGTGATATCGTACTTAATAATCAGATTGGGGGAATTAAATGTTTTTTCTAATTATTATGTTGATCATTGGTCTCTGGTGGTGGAAGAGTTCACGGCGCATTAAGCAGGTCGTAGCTAGAGTACAAGATCAATCATCTTTTCAAACTAAGCAGCAAACAACACATCATGAGAATGTCTTTGATGGTGAATTTGAAGAAATCAAATCAAACCATCGTCAATAATTGTTAAAAATAAATTAAGCGTCATATACTATATTTTGTGGTATGTGGCGCTTTTTTCTGATAAACTGAATGAAAACATCGTTATTTTAATGAGATGTTTATCATAAATTTGGGTGATAAGGGGAGTTCAATCAAATGGAAAAGTTGTTGATTGCAAACCGAGGTGAAATTGCGGTGCGGTTAATACGTGCAGCAAAAGAACTCGGTATTAAGACGGTTGCTATCTTTGCAAAAGAAGATGAATTTGCGGTTCATCGTTTTAAGGCTGATGAAGCATATCAAGTCGGCGAAGGAAAAGCGCCGATTGCTGCATACTTAGATATTGCAGATATTATCCGTATTGCAAAGCAAGCAGGTGTGGATGCAATCCATCCAGGATATGGTTTTCTATCTGAAAATGATGAATTTGCTGCTGCTGTTGAAGCTGCTGGTATTAAATTTGTTGGGCCTAAGGTCGAACACTTAAAAATATTTGGTGATAAGATCATCGCCAAACAAATTGCAATTAAGGCTGATGTGCCAACAGTTCCAGGTACAGACCATCCCGTTGCTGATGTTGCTGAAGCTTTAGCATTTGGTGAGACTCATGGTTATCCATTGTTTGTTAAGTCAGCAGCTGGTGGTGGTGGTCGTGGTATGCGTGTGGTAGAACACGAAGAGGAGCTAAAAGAAGCTTTTGAACGTGCCGCATCTGAAGCTAAGCAAAGTTTTGGTAAGCCAGATACATACTTGGAAAAGTATTTGCGTGATCCAAAGCACGTTGAGATTCAAATTTTGGCGGATGAACAAGGTGAAGTGATGCATCTGTTCGAACGCGACTCATCAATTCAACGTCGTCACCAAAAGATTATTGAATTTGCACCAGCGGTTTCAGTTTCTGTGGCTATGCGCCAACGTATTCAAGATGCTGCATTACGGTTGATGCGTAGTGTTCACTATCAAAGTGCTGGAACAGTTGAGTTCTTAGTTGAAGGTGATAATTTTTATTTCATTGAAGTTAACCCACGTGTGCAAGTTGAACATACCGTGACAGAAGAAGTGACGGGTATTGATATTGTAAAATCACAATTATTGATTGCCCAAGGATATGGCTTGCATGAGGCACCATTAAGTATTCCTGAACAAGATCAATTACACGCAGTTGGTGTGGCCATTCAATCACGTATTACAACAGAAGATCCAGCAAATAACTTCATGCCTGATACGGGTAAAATTGACTGGTATCGTTCGCCAGGTGGTACAGGTGTTCGTTTGGATGCGGGAAATGTTTATGCAGGTGCCACGGTGACACCTTATTTTGACTCGCTACTTGTTAAACTGATAACACATGGATCTGATTTTGCTGCTGCAGTTGATAAAATGCAACGTGCATTAAATGAATTTGTTATCCGTGGTGTCAAAACAAATATTCCATTTTTGAAAAACGTTTATGCTCACCCAACATTTAGAGCAGCAGATGCACCAACAACATTTGTCGATAACCATCCAGAACTATTCGAAATCTTGCCAGACAAAGATCCAGAGCGTAAAGTATTGCGGTATGTCGCTGAAACGACTGTTAATGGCTTCCCTGGTTTAGATCGTGATCGACCAAAGATATATACCACAACACACTATGAGTCAACGCAGCAAACAACACTACCTGAGAAGTTAGTAACGGCTAAGGACGTTTTAGATGCTAAGGGACCAGATGGTGTCGTTGATTGGTTAAAGCAACAGGATAAAGTATTGCTGACGGATACAACGATGCGTGATGCTCATCAATCATTATTTGCGACACGATTACGTACCAAGGATATGGCAGCAATCGCAGCTGATTCACAACTTGCCTTACCAAACTTGTTTTCAAGTGAGATGTGGGGTGGAGCAACTTTTGATACAGCTTATCGTTTCTTAGGTGAGGATCCTTGGGAGCGTTTACGTATTTTGAGAAAGAAAATGCCACGAACACTAACGCAAATGTTGTTCCGTGGTTCAAATGCGGTTGGCTATCAAAACTATCCAGATAATGTTCTAGAAGAATTTATTAGATTATCAGCTACTAATGGTATGGATGTCTTCCGTATTTTCGATAGTTTAAACTGGTTGCCACAGATGGAAAAGTCTATCCAGTATGTCCGCGATAATAATAAGTTAGCAGAAGTCGCAATGGCTTACACGGGTGATATTTTAGATCCATCAAGGACGAAATATAATTTAAAGTATTATACGGACTTTGCACAAGAATTAGTTGATGCGGGTGCACACATCATTGCCATTAAAGACATGGCTGCACTATTAAAGCCAGAAGCTGCTTATCAATTGGTAAGTGCGTTGAAGGATAAGGTTGATGTACCAATTCATTTACACACCCACGATACAACTGGTAACGGTGTATACACTTATGCACGAGCCGTTGATGCAGGGGTTGATGTCATTGATGTTGCGATGTCAGCATTCTCAGGTGCAACATCACAACCATCAATGGGTGCAGTCTACTACTCTTTGACAGGACATGATCGTCAGCCAGAGTTAGACATTCATGCAGCCAATCGAATCAATGATTACTGGACTGGGGTAAGACCATATTACCGGGACTTTATGAGCGAAACAGCTGGTACGCAGACGGATATCTTTGAGGTCGAAATGCCGGGTGGTCAATACTCTAATTTGCAACAACAAGCGCAGGCATTGCGTCTGGGAGATCGTTGGAACGATGTTAAGAAGATGTATGTGACAGTTAATCAGATGTTTGGTGACATTATCAAGGTAACCCCTTCATCTAAGGTTGTTGGTGACATGGCATTGTTCATGGTGCAAAATGATTTAACGCCAGAAAAGGTGTTAGCTAATGGACAATCAATTGATTTCCCACAATCGGTTATTGATTTCTTTGCTGGCGATTTGGGTCAGCCGGTTGGAGGATTCCCAAAGGATTTGCAAAAGGTTGTTTTGAAGGGACAAAAGCCGATTACAGTACGTCCGGGTGAATTAACGGCACCGGCTGATTTTGCAACTGAAGAAGCAGCTTTGAAAGAAAAAATACACCGACAACCAACCGCTGAGGAAGTCATTTCATATATTCTCTATCCAAAGGTCTTTTTGGATTATATGGCTAATAATGATAAATTTGGTCCAATGACTGTACTAGATACGCCAACCTTCTTCCAAGGCATGCGCTTAGGTGAGCGTATTGATGTTAAAATGGGTGAAGGCCAAACGGTTATCTTCCAACTTGAAGAAATTGGTGAGCCAAACGTTGATGGTATCCGCACATTGTACTTTGATGTGAATGGCACACCACTTGAAGTTGATGTTCAGGATGCAAGTATTCAAACAACGACTGTTGTTCGTCGAAAAGCTGAACCATCAAATGAACATGAAATTGGTGCAACTATGGCAGGAAGTGTCTTGTCAGTCAATGTTGAAAATGGTCAAAGTGTCAAGCAAGGTGACACGTTGCTTGTTACTGAAGCAATGAAGATGGAAACGACTGTTCAAGCACCATTTAATGGAACCATCAAACAAGTTTATGTATCTGCAGAAGATATGGTAGACGGTGGTGACTTACTTTTGGAGATTGAGCCAGCCTAGCATTAAACAACAAAAAAGAGTAAAAGGCATTCTACTAAATGACTAACGAAACAGGCTTGCTGCCTAGAAAAAAATTCGTTATATTGGTGTAAGAGCTTTTTGCTCTTTTTATTTATAAAAATTTAGCAAGATAAGGAGATCATCATGCAGCCGTGGTGGCAGAAAAAAATTACTGTGGGAGCGGGGATGGTTGGTAGTCTCCTATTAATCTTACAAAGTGTTTTAGGAACAATTGTTTGGCCAACGTATAAAATTAGTCAATTTCCTCTGGCGATGTTAACAGCCAAGGGAACGCCTTATGAATATGTCTTTAAAACATTACAATTAGTTGCTGGTGGCTTGGTATTAGTTACGCTCATTGCACTCATTAGATACGCCTTAGCAACCAAAAAAGCGACATTTGATCGAGATTTAAGGGTGTTAACTCTTTCTTGGTTAGTTTGGCTATTGTTGCAATTTGTATGGCCCATTTCAATTGACGTTGCGATTACGACAACACCCGTGTCGATACGTGATATTGTATTTGGTTTGCTAATAATTATTATGGCATTTGCAATGATTCAATTAGGAAAATCAGCAAGAAAGAATCGTTTCGAATCGCTCCGCAACGCATTGACATTACTAGGTATTCTGTATGTTTTATTTAATTTCCTATCTTATGTCGTGACGTTGTTGGGATGGCCAATTCATGGCTTTTTAGATGTGATGGCCAATGATATATTGGCAGTGGCAATGGGATTCTTGAGTTGGTATTTTATGCGACTAGCGGAATCTTAATGATCAAAAGAAAAATTTAATTTTTTTGGTTCAAAATGCTTGCTATTTATTGAAAATGTGTGTAATATAATTATTTGTAATTTACTAGCTATATTGTAACGGCGCAAGCTTGGGGATTAGCCCAATGCAGCTAATCCTGTCGTTCAAATTAGTGGTAGGGGGCACCCTACAAATAAATTCAAGGAGTTATGTTAATGCGCATTAACATTTTATTAGAAGCCGCCGAAACTGGTGAGCGTATCTACTTGACTTCTAAGAACCGTCGTAACACGCCAGACCGTTTGGAGTTAAAGAAGTATTCTCCAAAGTTGCGTCGCGTTACTGTGTTCAAGGAGGTAAAGTAATCATGGCTAAAAAGTCAAAGATCGCTAAGGAAAAGAAGATCGAAGCAACTGTAGAGAAGTACGCTGCAAAGCGTGCTGAACTAAAGGCTGCTGGTGATTACGTTGGGTTGTCAAAGTTGCCTCGCAACGCTTCACCTGTTCGTATCCACCGTCGTGACAAGATTGATGGTCGTCCACGTGCATACATGCGTGAGTTTGGTATGTCACGTTTGAACTTCCGTGACTTGGCACACAAGGGTCAAATTCCTGGTGTTAAGAAGGCTTCATGGTAAAATTTTTACCATAAAGCAAAAAGAGTATCCGCTTTATTGTGGATACTCTTTTTTTGCATAAAAATGTTTTTTAAAGCAGTTAATCAGCAAAACTTGACACCAGGGTATACAATAGAAGTATATTTTTATTGCGAGGTGTGAAAAGAGATGTTACAAAAAAAGGTTTTAAATAAGCTTCTTGCAAGTGCGTTTGATATGCCAATCATGGTGACATACTGGGATGGCAAGACTGAAAATTATGGTGATGGGCTGCCACAAATTCATATTACATTCAATAAGAAACTTGATTTAAAACGGATGGCGAAGGTGCCAACATTAGAGGTAGCTGAAGCGTATATGAAACGTGATATTGAAATTGATGGTAGCATTCAAGATCTTGTCACCGCAGCGTATCGACAAGCAGATAGCTTCTTAACCGATCAAAGTGGGTTTACAGGATCATTGATCAGCAAGTTTACTTCTTCGCATGATAAAGAAACATCTAAAGAAGATATTCAAAGTCATTATGATATTGGTAATGATTTTTATAAAAAATGGTTAGATGATACGATGACTTATTCATGTGCCTACTGGGCGCGTGATAATATGACGCTTGAAGAGGCACAAATTGCCAAAGTACATCACATTTTGGATAAGTTAAATAGTGAACCAGGCAAGACATTGCTTGATATTGGTTCAGGTTGGGGAACGCTTATTATTACTGCTGCCCAAGAGTAT
Source organism: Weissella paramesenteroides (assembly GCF_051903945.1). Classification (GTDB taxonomy): domain Bacteria; phylum Bacillota; class Bacilli; order Lactobacillales; family Lactobacillaceae; genus Weissella; species Weissella paramesenteroides_A. The sequence goes on from NZ_CP192268.1 coordinate 834,021, forward strand.
GGGTTAGAAAGTTACGGTGTGACGCTTTCTGAGGAGCAATATGCCTATACCTTGCAACAAGTAAAGGAATTAGGCTTGGAAGATAAAGTACATGTTATGCTAAAGGATTACCGTGACATTGACCAACAGTTTGACTATGTCACGTCTGTGGGTATGTTTGAGCATGTTGGTAAGGAAAACTTGGGTGAGTACTTTAAAGATGTTGCGAAATATTTGGTACCAAATGGTCGGGCATTAATTCATGGTATTACAGGGCAACATTATGGGGCAGGTGTGGATCCATTTATTGAAAAGTACATTTTCCCAGGTGGTTATATTCCAAATATAGCTGAGAATGTGACACACGTCTTAGACGCTGGCTTGCAATTGGACGATATTGAACCATTGCGGCGACACTATCAAAAAACGCTAGAACACTGGACTGAGAATTATCATAAAGTTTATGATGAAACGATTAGTGAATATGGCGAAGAATTTGCTCGTATGTGGGATCTGTATTTGCAGGCTTGTGCAGCTTCATTTGAAGCCGGTAACATTGATGTCATGCAATTCTTAATGACAAAGGGTGCTTCAGGTCAAGGATTGCCAATGAATCGTGCCTTCATGACAGCCAGAGATTAAATCTTGCATGTATGATAGAATAAAATGATTTATAAAGGTTGGAACAAAAGCAGCTGTTCCAACCTTTTTATGCTAAAAATAATAAGGAAAATAGCGTATGCATACACTCATTTATAAAATTCTCAACGATCGTACATTGTGGGTAACGACAGCGTTGTTCATCATCAGTTTGTTTTTTGGCAACATTCAGTTACAAGACATTGACATGCAAACGATACTTGCATTGCTGTCATTAATGATTGTCATCAACCTATATGAAGAAGAGGGGCTGTTGAAATATATCGCAATTTCAATTATTAGAAAGTGCCAAACCACACGGCAAGTGCAACTAACTGTATTTCTATTAGTTTTCTTTAGTGCGATGTTTTTAACAAATGATGTGGCCATCATCACATTTATTCCTATCTTTGTAGTTATTGCACAAAAAATTCATGTTAAAGCGGTCCTACCAATCATTTTATTAACAGTGTTTGCTAATTTAGGTAGCTCCGTAATACCTTTTGGTAATCCGCAGAATATCTACCTAAGTAGTCATTATCATTTACAAATCGGTTCCTTTTTTCAGATGTCACTACCGCTGGGATTAATTAGTTTGATGCTTGTGCTGCTAAGTAGTTTGTTTTTTCGCTCAGAAAGACTAGAACAATTAACTCTTGATTTACCAGTTATTAGGACCAAACAAACGATTTTGTTAGTTGTTGGTAGTCTAGTTGTTTTAGCGGGTTTGTTACACTTGGTACCCATTATGGTCTCATTATTAGTCAGTATTGTCTTAACTCTAATCATTAATAGAAAAAGTTTTTTGCATGTAGACTATGGCATTATTATTTTGTTTATTGAATTATTTTTAATTGTGGGTGTACTAAGTCGCATACCAATGATTGTCTCGTTATTTAAAGGACTTACGCAAACGGTTAACGGATCATTTATTTCAGGGGTGATACTTAGTCAATTTATTAGTAATGTACCAGCAGCTGTTTTATTGAGTGCATTTACTAATCGCGTATATGCAGTGTATCTAGGTGTTTCAATTGGTGGGTTAGGCACACTTATTGCCTCATTGGCTAATTTGTTGGCATGGCGTCAATATCGGCGACAAGTTGGCGAGAAGAATGACAATTTCTCGCTTAGGTTAATGACTATTAATTTATTATTGCTAATTATTTTTATCTTATTGGGATTTTTAATACTAGCCATTGGATAGAGTGTGACAAAAGCTATTTATGCTATAAAATTTGTACGCTTATAATTAAGACATTTTTAACTAAAAAAGGTTGGAACATTTACTTTTGTTCCAACCTTTATTGTATCCCGAAAGATAATTAAATTTTAACCGTTTGTTACGATAAAACGCTCTTGCTTATGAGCGGGGGTAATGATTTCGTCAATAATGGCCTTGGCCATTGTCTCACTAGTTGTTTGTGAACGTCCCTGTTCATCAAATAGCATGTCATCTTTACCATAAAGTATTTTTGTTGCTAACTCTCCTGGGACAAATAGTTGTCCTGGAGAAATACCAGTCCAGTTAACATTTTTAACGTCCTTTAAGAAATTCAACTCATATAGTTGGTTTTCTGGAATGCTTTGCCAAGCAGCATTGTTTGGATCAGCTTTGATATCATCATAGGCATAGTGGCGTTGCTCACCATTGCCAACAAATGAGCTACCGGCACCCAAAATAAAGATTAACCGTGGTGAATCTGTTTCACGAAGTACAGCAACTAAATGTGCCGCTAAATCTGTATGCAGATAGGCCTGTTCTGGTGCGGTTGCAAAAGCATCTACAACGACATCAAATTGCTCTAAATCAGATTTTGTTAAATTAAAAGCATCGGTTTCGAGAATTTGAATATCGGAACCTAAATTTTGTTTTGCCTTATCGGCATTGCGGACAATTGCTGTGACATCAAGACCAGCGTTTTGAGCAGCTTTAAATGTTGCTGAACCCGCCATACCAGTAGCACCAATAATACCAACTTTAGTCATAAAAAACCTCCCAATTAATAATACTATTTAATTACATTTTATAAGTAAAAATTAAAAAAAGCAAATTGCACAAATCAAAATTATGAAAAATTTCAGTAATAAGCTAAAATAATGAGTAGATGTCTAATTATATAAGTATCAAATTCGATAGTGGAGATATCATGAATAGTGACATTGCTAAGAACAAAGTGAGGAAAATATATGCGTGCCTATTTTAATTTAGATGCTAATGATTTTCCGGTCACAGTTGAACATATCGGTGCCGAATGGCCACAGGATCAAATTATTAGATATCAGGGATTTCCACACTTTCATTGGTTGCAAACCGAGAAAGGGGTTGGTGACTTTTGGATTGGTGATACACACTTGGTTTTACCAGAAAAAGCAGGTGTATTAGTATCTCCTGGCGTTGCCCATCGCTATGAATCAGCTAATATCAATGAGCCGTGGGAAGTGATTTTTGTGACTTTCCAAGGAAAATTTGCGGATGATTTTAATCAACAAATGATGAATCACGATTATGTCTATATCCCTCCTGAAAGAGGGGTTGAGTTTGTCCAGCAAGTGGAAAAGATTATTGCAACATTAGACTCAAATCCAGTCGATAATGAATGGGTATCAGCTTTATCGTATTATCTACTGTTATCATTGGGACGTGAAGAATCATATCATGTCAATGTTAATCATCCTGATTTTATTCGCTATGTTAAACCAGCTATGACCTATATGTCTGAAAATTTTGCGACGCAATTGACGATTACATCAGTCGCAAAACATTTAAATGTGACACCACAATATTTAGATCGGGTGTTTCAAAAAATTATGCATCTGAGCCCACAAGAGTACTTACTTCAAATTAGGATTAGCCATGCTAAGAAATTATTAGTTTCTCAAAAACATCTGCGCGTTGTCGCTGTTGCCAACGAAAGTGGCTTTCGTGATGCCGCATATTTCAGTCGAATTTTTAAGCGAGAAACTGGCGTAACACCACTTAATTTTAGAAAATGGCAAACATAATGACAAAAAATCAATTTGAAATAAAGTGAGCATAATTTCAATTTGTCCTTTTTTTTGGTTCAAATTAAGCAAATATAATTTTGAAAGCGCTTTATCATTAATAATGTAGATATGCACAGATGTGCTTTGGAGGAATTATATTATGAAACAGGTAAAACAGTACTTGTCCTACGCGGCAGGAGCTTTTGGTCACGATGCATTTTATGCAACATTAAGTACATACTTTATGATGTTCGTGACAAGTCAGTTGTTTAACACTTCGGATGCAGGGTTTAACGACAAGATGATCGGTTGGGTCACTGGTTTGATTGTTGCACTTCGTATTGTAGAAATTATTTTCGACCCAGTTATTGGTGGTGTTGTTGATAACACACGTACACGTTGGGGAAAGTTTAAGCCATGGTTGGTTGTTGCTGGATTAATCAGTTCAATTCTATTGGTTGTTATCTTTACCGACTTTGGTGGATTAAACGTTAGCCACCCAGTACTATACATTGTCTTGTTTGGAATTGTATTCATTACTTTGGATGCTTTCTATTCATTCAAGGACGTGGCTTTCTGGTCAATGTTACCAGCCTTGTCATTGGATAGTAAGAAGCGTGAAAAGTTTGGAACAATTGCTCGTTTCGGATCAACCTTAGGTCAACAAGGTGTACAAATTGTTGTTATTCCTTTGGTAACAATGTTCTCACTAGCATTTGTTGGTTCACATGCTGAAACTAAGACTGGATGGTTCTGGTTCGCAATTGTTATCGCTGTTGTTGCTTATCTTGGTGTTATGCTAACGGTTTGGGGAACTAAAGAAGAAGATAACATCATCCGTAAGAACACTGAAAAGTCAGGTATTAAGGCGATCTTTACTGCCGTAGCCAAGAACGATCAATTGATGTGGCAAGCATTGTCATACTTCTTGTTTGCCCTAGCTTACGTTTCAACTAACTCAATGTTGTTGTACTACTTCAAGTATGTCATGGGTGCAGGGGACAAGTTCTACTTAGTTGGAATCTTTACAGCTATTGAAGGAATTATTGCCGTTGCGATCTTCCCAACATTATCAAAGTTTTTCTCACGTCGTACGATCTTTACGACAGGTGCAATCATCATGCTTGTTGGTTATGCACTGTTCCTATTCTCATCAAATAGCTTGCCATTGGTATTGCTAGCTATTACGTTGTTCTTCTCACCATATCCAATCTTGTTCTTGGTTGTTTTGATGACAATTACTGACTCTGTTGAGTATGGACAATTGAAGTTAGGTGTTCGTAATGAATCAGTGACATTGTCACTACGTCCATTGATTGACAAGTTAGCTGGTGCCTTTGCAAATGGTATCGTTGGTATTGCCGCTGTTGCTGCAGGTATGACTGGTTCAGCAAAGCCTGAAGATATCACTGCCGCTGGTATGCAATCATTTAACTTGTTTATGTTCTATATTCCAATCGCTTTGATTATCATCTCAGTACTTATTTACTGGTTCAAGGTTAAGTTGACTGAAAAGAAGCATGCTGAAATCGTTCGTCAACTTGAGGAACGTTTACGTAAAGAAGAAGCAGAAAAGAATTAATTTAAAAAAGGAATTTTAAAGGTATTTAATTATGACTCTTACAAAAGAATTAGGTGAATCATTCGAGCGTCGTTTTGGTCATCCAGCAGAACACTTTTTCTTCTCACCAGGTCGTGTTAACTTAATTGGTGAGCATACTGATTACAATGGTGGTCATGTGTTCCCAGCTGCTATTAGTGTTGGAACATACGCAGCAGTTTCACTTCGTGATGATAATGAAATTCATGCATTTTCAGCAAACTTCAAGGATGCTGGCATGGTTTCTTTTGCAAAGGATGATTTGAAACTTCGTCAATATGATAGTTGGGTAAAGTATGTACGCGGTGTGATCAGTGAATTAAGTAAACTGGGTCATGAAGTACCACGTGGATTTAATCTAGCCATTGTTGGTGATATGCCAACTGCTTCTGGTTTGTCATCATCAGCATCATTAGAGTTGTTAATTGGTGTTATGTTGAATGATTTGTTTGATTTTGGTATGGATACCTTGTCATTGGTAAAGCTTGGTCAAGCAGTAGAAAATGACTATCTTGGTCTTCAAACTGGAATCATGGATCAATTTGCCGTTGCCTTTGGTCAAGAGAAGCAAGCAATTTTCTTGGATACAAACACAATGGACTACGAAATGGTGCCAGCTGATTTTGGTGACTATGAGCTAGTTATCATGACCACCAACAAAAAGCGTGAATTGGTAGATTCAAAGTACAACGAGCGTCGTGCTGAAACACAAAAGGCACTTGAAGAATTACAAGCTGTCGCTGATATTAAGTCATTAGGTGATTTGACGACTGAAGAATTTGAAAAGATTGTTGATCATATCAGCAGCCCAGTTAACCAACGTCGTGCTCGTCATGCCGTTGCTGAAAATGAACGTACTGTGTTGGCAAAGAAAGCCTTATCAGAACATGATATGAAGCGCTTTGGTGAATTATTGACAGAGTCACATAATTCATTACGTGACGATTACGAAGTGACAGGTATTGAGTTAGATACCTTAGTTTCAGCTGCGATGGCACAACCAGGTGTCTTAGGTGCTCGTATGACTGGTGCTGGATTTGGTGGTAGTGCAATTGCGCTAGTTGCTAAATCTGAAGCTGATAACTTTGCTGCAGCTGTTGGTAAAGTTTATGATGAAAAGATTGGTTATCAAGCATCATTCTTTGTCGCTGATATTGTTGATGGTACCCATGCCTTGTAGGAGGCCGAAGTTTTAAAATGAAGTCATTGAATGAAGAACAAAGTCAAGCTGTAATGGATTTCGTTGCGTGGGGAGTAGCCATGCATGCTTATTCAGAAGCTGAAACGGTTTATCGGACGAATCTTGTGTTAGCCAAGCTGGGTGCTACTAGCCTGGTTCAAGGTTTGACAGGTCATACAGACACTAATTTAAGTGATTTAGCTGATCAATTGATTGCAGTCCAAGATACTGATTTTGAAATGGGATGGCAAGCAGCCATTGATCGTACGGAATTGCTAAATATTGTGACACCAACACCAGATGTATTGGCAGCTGAGTTTGAGCGTTTGTATAAGGTTGATCCTGAACAAGCAGTGAAGTATTACTACTTTATTAGTGAATCAGTCGAAAACGTTAAAGTGAAGGACATTGCTCGTAATATTGCTTTTACCCATAATTCAAAGTATGGTGATATTGAAATTACGATCAATCTTTCAAAGCCTGAAAAGACAACTGCTGAGATTAAAGCAGCCGCTAGTGCACCAAAATCAACTTATCCACCAACTGCGTTAGATTATACTAACGAAGGATATCTTGGTACAGTGACTGCGGCACCACGTTTAACACATCGTTTTATTCGTGAAAATTTCAGTAATGAAACTTGGGGTTGGCATTACTCACCATATGCATATTTTGAAGAACATGCTATTTTCGTGAACTTCAAACGTCAGCCAATGCAAATGGGTCTGCGAACATTTACGCGTTTGATGCAAATTGTGACGCGTTATCCAATGTATATGGTTGGTTCAAATGCTGACTTACCAATCGTTGGTGGATCAATTTTGTCACAAGAACATTATCAAGCGGGACGTCATGCATTTCCAATGATGAAGGCAGATGTGAAGCAAAAGGTTGCCTTATCGGAATATGAAAATGTTGAAGTTGCTGTATTGAACTGGCCGATGACTGCGTTCCGAGTTTCTTCGACTGATGCGGCAGATGTTGTTGCTGCAAGTGAGTTTATTCGTCGTGCTTGGGAAAAGTACTCTGATGAAAAGCTAATGATTCATGCAACTAGTGCTGAGGGTGATCGTCAACATACGGTTACACCAATTGCTCAGTTTAAGGATGGCAAGTACGAGTTGTACTTGGTTCTTCGTGATAATGGGACTTCTGAAGATTATCCTATGGGAATTTTCCATCCCCATGCAGATGTACAACACATTAAGCAAGAAAACATTGGTTTGATTGAAGTGATGGGCTTGGCTATTTTGCCTGCACGTCTCTTAAAGGAACTTCAGAAAGTTGAAGATTTCTTAATTGACCGCGCATCACTTGATGAAGTTGCCGAAGGTCACCGTGCTTGGGCACAACAAATTAAGCAAGATCGTCAAGCAAGTCCAACTACTGTTACAGAAATTGTACAAGAAGAAGTTGGTAAAGTGTTTGTTCGTGTGCTTGAGGATGCTGGTGTCTATAAGGATGATGCTAACGGTCAAGCAGGACTAGACCGTTTCATTAAATATCTCGCAAGTGCTGAATAAATCAGCTGATTTTAAAACTAAATGATAAGAGTGAACAGAAATTTACATGTTCACTCTTATTTTTTTGGGTTAAACAAGCTAGAATAGAGATATGAGACAACGAGATGAGAACAAAATATCAGCTTTATCAAAGGCAGCTATTGATTTAGTTGCGGAACAAGGAATCATCAATTTAAGTATTAATAAAATGGCCAAGCGGGCGGGAGTATCGGTTGCTACGGCATATGTTTATTATGACAACAAAGCGGATTTATTGGGGAAATTATTTCAACAGGTCCAAAATTTGCTAATCAATAATATGACAGTGCCCGCAGTTGATTTGCCCATTAAAGAGCAATTTGCACTAATTTTAAGGCAATATGCCGCACGCTTTAGGAATAATGTGAAGGAGGTTGAATTTCTAGCAGCAATGTTAGCAAATCCACAATTTTTGCCAGCAGATTTACAGAATAGTGGTTCATTATTAAATAACGAGTTGTTAACAGTTATTACACAGGCATACCGTCAAAAGTTATTGGTAACTGGCAGTGTCGACTTGATTGTGGCACAGACAATTCAGCCAATGCAATGGTTATTGCAATCACGGATACAAAATGGTTTAACAGTTTCTGATTTGGAAGTTGAAGAGTTTATTACAATGGCAACAAGGGCAATTTTTAAGTAAGTACTAAAAAATTAAGCTAAAATAAATGCACGTCTGATACTTTTCTTATATACTGGATGTAACGGTTGATTTAAGAGATATCAGCTGATTGAGAATTTTTAGTAAATTCCACGGGAGGAAGAAACAGAATGACAGCATATGATTATGATGTATTGTATATCGGTAGTGGTCATGGGACGTTTGACGGGGCAATTCCACTAGCAGCTAAAGGTAAGAAGGTGGCTGTAGTCGAACAAGACTTAATTGGGGGAACATGCCCAAATCGTGGATGTAACGCCAAAATCGTTTTGGATTCTCCAGTCGCTTTAAAGCGTCACTTAGAAGAAGTTCACGGTATTGTAACTGGTGACGTTGCGATTAACTGGTCAGAAAATCAGGCACATAAGCATGAAGTGATTGCTGGGTTACCAGATTTTATTCAAGGATTATTGGATTCTTCAAACGTTGATATCCTATTTGGTCGAGGCGCCTTAGTTGATAACCATACAGTTAAAGTAAATGGCGAAGAAAAAACGGCCGAAAATATTGTTTTGTCAACGGGGCTTCGTCCAAATCGTTTGAATATCCCAGGTGATGATTTAGCTCACGACTCAGAAGAATTTATGAACCTAAGTGAAATGCCTAAGCGTGTCACAATTATTGGTGCTGGTTATATTGCAATGGAATTTGCAACGATGGCACAAGCAGCTGGATCAGAAGTAACCGTTATTTTGCATGGTGATAAGGCACTTCGAGCTTACAACCAACCTTATGTAGAATTAGTTATCAAAGATTTGACATCAAAGGGTGTGAAATTCATTCGTGAAGTCGAAGTGGAAGCAATTGTCGGCGGTGCGAATGGTTTGGTTGTTCGTGGTAGTGAGTTAAACATTGATACTGATTGGGTGCTAGATGCAACTGGACGAATTCCAAATGTTGAAGATCTAGGTCTTGAAGAAGTTGGCGTTAAGTTTAACGAAAAGGGTATTGAAGTGGATGATCATCTTCGTACTTCAGTTTCAAATATCTATGCTTCTGGTGATGTCATTGATAAGGTACAACCCAAGTTAACTCCGACAGCAATCTTTGAGTCAACTTACTTGATGCACACTTTTGCCGGCGAGACTACTGAAGCCATTCAATATCCTGTAATTCCATCAGTTGTCTTTACTTCACCTCGTATTGCCAAGGCTGGAGTGACTGTTGCTGAGGCACAAGCAAATCCAGATAAATACACAATTGTTGAAAATGACTTGGCTGGCGATTGGTATCGTCAAGTTGAAAAAGAGCAAATTGGTCACAATACGCTTATTTTTGATGCTGACCACAAATTAGTGGGGGCAACTGAGGTATCTAATAAAGCAGAAGATGTCATCAATGCATTGCTACCAGCTATTGAGTTTAAGTTTGGTCCTGCTGAACTAGAGCGCATGGTTTACTTGTTCCCATCAATTGCTTCACAAGCATGGGGTCAATTGTAAAAATAAATTCAATCAATAATATCAATTAAATAGTTTAAATATTAAGCAACTGAATTCCGCGTGGGTTTGGTTGCTTTTTTGCGTAAAAAGTTATTTATCAATGATTCATTGTGTTTGTTAGCAAATTAAAAATGAGAAAACGATGAGTTTATGAAATGAAAGTACAAAATAAAAATGAATGCTCTTTTTATATATAAATGTTGGTATATCAACGTTTATATTGTGATTTATCGTTTGATAATATTTTTACGTTAAAATAAATTTAAAAATTCTGTTGACTATGATTTAAGTTTATTATATGATTATGAAAAATTTATTACGCATAATTAATTTGATTAGGAATCGGGGAATGATTATGAACAAAGCATTAAAGGTGAGCGCCTTATTATCTGGTGCGGTAATTTTAGGATCTACTTTTGTACCAGTAACAGCCAGTGCAGCAAAGTATAAGACGATTAACTGGACTGAAGGTGCTGATATTGGAACGATGGATCCTTCTTAGACAACAGCTGCCATTGACTTTAATTACTTACAAGCCACTGGTGAAGGTTTATACCGTCCTAGTAAAACTGGTACACCAGAACTAGCAGCGGCAACCTCTGTAGATAAGTCATCTGACGGATTGACCTTAACTTACCACTTACGTGACATGAAGTGGTCTAATGGTGACCCAGTGACTGCTAAAGACTTTGTTTACGGTTGGCAACGTACTAATGATCCAAAAACAGCTTCTCAATATGCTTACTTATTCTCAGGTATTAAGAACGCTGATGCTATTCAAAAGGGAAAGATGCCTGTAAGCGATTTGGGAGTTAAGGCAATCGATGATAAGACCTTACAAGTAACGCTTGAGCGTCAAATGCCACAATTGGAGTCAGTTTTAACAATGGCTGGTTTCTATCCACAAAATGAAAAGTTTGTTCAAAAGGTTGGTAAGAAGTACGGAACAGCAGCTAAGTACACGTTATCAACTGGACCATATATCTTGAAGAACTGGAATGGTTCGAATAACAAGATTTCTTTGGTTAGAAATCCTGATTACTGGGATGCCAGTGCTGTAAAGACACCAAAGATTACCGTACAAACGATTAAGGATCAAAATACAGGTTATAACTTGTTCAAGTCAAAGAAGGTTGATTACACAACCCTTTCAAGTGATCAAGTTAAAACTTCAAAGAAAAATAAAGCTTACACAGTTATTTCACAAGCAACAACTGATTATCTTGAATTTAATGAGAAGCGCAAGCCTTTGAATAACGTGAACATCCGTAAGGCATTGTCAAAGTCAATTGACCGTGAGACGATGTCATCAAAGATTTTAGTTGGTAGTGGTGAGCCAGCCTATTCATTTACAGCTGCTAACCTAGCAAAGGATCCAACAACAGGTAAGGACTTTGCAAAGGTTGCATCTGATAAAAGTGCAACGGGTTATGACCTAAAGGAAGCTAAAAAGTTGTGGAAGCAAGGCTTGAAGGAAACTGGTAAGAAGAAGATTACCTTGCAATACTTGACTGATGATACTGATGGAGCAAAGCGTTCAGCTGAATTCGTTCAGGCACAAATGGAAAAGCTACCAGGATTGAAGGTAACGATTAAGACAGTACCATTTAAGCAACGTTTGTCACTATCAGAGACTAAGAAGTTTGATATTGTTAATTCACTTTGGGGTGCTGATTATGCTGATCCATCAACGTTCTTAGACTTGTATAAGTCTGATTCAGACTTCAACAATGGTAGTTGGAAGAATGCAGATTATGACAACGCAGTTAATGCTGCTGAAACAACCGATGTGAGCGATAAGGCAAAGCGTTTCCAAGATTATGCCAAGGCTGAAAAGATTATTCAAGATGATGCTGGAATTGCACCATTGTATTACCAATCAAAGCCATCACTATTGAACACTAAGGTTAAGGGTGTTGTATCAAACACAGTTGGTGCACCATTCGATTGGAAGTGGGCATATAAGAAGTAATTGGTTTACGTTTCGTACCAAAATTATTTGAACAAATAGCCAAAGTAAAAAGAAGTTGGAACATTTCCTTTTGTTCCAACTTCTTTTTTTATGCTAAAAATGTATTAATTATTAGTCTATAATTTTGATAGTGAAAATCACGCTACACACGGGCTCCAAAATGATTTTTGTCTCGCACTACTTTTTTAATTCGTTGGTAAGTAACATAAATGGTGTAGCAAGTTAGAATAAGCCAGGCTAATTTATTGATGGTCATTAAGTTCATAAACCATTTTGCTGGTTGATAAGATAATTGCATAACATTTTCACCAACTTTGCTACGTACTTTGACAGCACCAATATCGGTTAATTGATAGTCGCGTGAAGATAAAGATTTGCCGTTCAATTTCAATTGCGTGTGTGCATATTTAATGACATTAATCGTTTTATAGTTGGGAGTCGTTGCATGCCAAATAATGTATAATTTTTTATTTTCAACATACTTAATAAAACTATATTGTCGCCGGGCAATCTGTTCATTGTATTTTTTATAAGGCTTTTTCACCTTTTTTTCACCATTAACTGGTAGATAATCAGGTGTTGGCTTCCAAACGCTATCCAGTAGGACATGCAATCTTTTATTGGCGTAGAAACTTTGTCGGATGGTTGTTTTTGTGGCATCCTGATGGATCTTATTTTTATCCGCAAGAACTTTGGGTGTATGCCAGATAGCAGCTTTTTTATGGACAATACCAATGTCATTTGCCAAAATACAGATTATTGCAGTTAATAAAATTAACGATAACTGCTTTTTATTAAATAGCAAATTATTATTTGTGGTTAAAGTAAGGCCAAGACCTAATAAAAGTAAAACAATGGCTGTTGGCAGTAAGCGATACGGAAACTGAAATAAACTAATAAAGTGGATTTTAAAAAGGGTATTCCAAGGGATAATTGATGAAGAAAATACTAAGCAAACAGTACCAATTAGTGTGACTGTCTGGATGATAAGGTTAGTATGTCGCCAATGTATTAATGTCATAAAAATTTGATAACCAAATAGTAAGACATATGGGAAAAATAATTTTAGATTATCAATTGGAAAAGCAACACTGCCACGTATCTGTGGTTTTTTGTTTTTAAAAGGTGGAATTAGCTGGTTTCCCATATATACTTCAAGAAAACTGCCCCAAATATTTGCCGTTAAAAATATCGTAAATAGTGCGGCGATTAATGTATGTGAAACAAGCATTTTTTTATCTGTCGATTGGATAACAGCGATAATAAAGAAAACAGTTAAGAGTACAATCAATAATAATGATGATAATACATGTGTTTGCAACATCAAAGTAACGGCTAGTGTCATTTCCAAGATATTTACTGGATTATCTTTCTCCCTAATTAAACGCGTGGCAACAGACACACCAAGTGGTAGGACGGCGGCTCCCCAACTTAAAAATTGTTGCGATATTGTCCAAGTAAAAATGACATAACTAAGCATATATAGTGTAGATAGTGGCATCAGGTAGCGTTCAGATACTTTATTTTGGACAAGTAAATAGTACATCATACAGCCGGCAATAAGCATCACCATAAAATCTGAGATAATTTGGTAAAGAAACCATGACCGGGTGAGCCACAAAATAAAACCGTGTAGGTAAGCAAGTAGTGGTCCATATATTGCATTGACAATGCGACCAGATTGGGTAAAACCATACATGGAAACAAAATACTGCCAATTATGATCATTGATTTGTGAAGCCATATCGTAGAAACGATTGAAGTGAAAGAGTGAATCGGCACCTAAAATCAAACTATGGAAGTATATTTGCGGAAAAATAACAATTAAGGCAAATACAGCAATTATCAGAATGTTTTTGGCATGTTTTTTAATCATTTTGACCTCACATTTATACTAATGGGTATTTTTAATTACCTGACTATGTATAGTGTAACAATAATGTGCTTTTAGTAGAATGGGTATTTTGTGATAAAATTACTTTGTGAAGGAGAAAACAATTATGTATCCAAAGAGATTTATACAATTATTCATTATATTTTTGGTCACTATATTTATATCATTAGGAATCGTTGATTTATTTCATGTGAGAGAATTTTGGCTACAAGGTATTCTGGTAACTATTGTGGGTTATATTATTTTAATTATTCCGTTAACAACATTGACCATTTTAAAACAAAGAAAAAAATTTAGCGGACAAGCTGATAATAATCGAGATGATGTGTTTAATAAGACATTAGCTAAACTAGAAAACGTTTTTGTCCTGGCAACAAAAGCATCAGATGGGAAATTGACAGCTAGCATTGTAACTTTCAAACAATCAACAGTTAATGAGAATGTTTTCTATATTGTCACTGACTCGAATTCAGAACGGACAGCAAACATTGCTCAAAATGGGGTGGCTGCTCTAACAACATGGTATGATAAGCAAACTGGGGCTAGATTGAGTTCAAGGCATGTCTCAGCAGCTGTTGTTGCGGATGATCAAGTAGCAACAATGTTACAAGAACACCCTGAGATTAAAGCATTGGGTGAAGATTTTTCTAATCATGTAATTATTCAATTAACTTGCCAGTCTGTTTTAATTGAATCATTTCGGGATCAGCCTGTTGCAGTATCCTTTTAATTTTGTCGCTTAGTTGCAATTCTTATTTGATAGTGCTATTTTTAATAGCAGTGATATCAGTGGTTCGTAACCATCCCACTCAAAAAAACTAGGAGTAGTAGAAACTATGGAACAAAAAACACATCAAGTTAGTTCAGCAAGAAATATTGCGGTGACAGCGGTCATTGCCGCACTTTATGTGGTGGCAACCGTTGCCATCCCGTTTGCATCATATGGACCGGTACAATTACGATTTTCTGAGGCCTTTAATCATTTAGCAGTATTTAATAAGCGTTATATTGTTGCGATAACACTGGGCGTGTTTATTGCTAACATTTGGTCACCATATGGCATTATTGACATGATTGTGGGGACTTTGCAGACGTTATTGATGTTATCAATCTCTTATTACTTAGCAAAGCATGTTAAGAGTATTGTGACCCGCTTGGCAATCAGTACCATCGTCGATACTTTAATGATGTGGGTTATTGCTGCTGAGCTATATTATGTTGCAAAAACACCATTCTGGGCAACTTATGCTTGGACTGCATTAGGTGAATTTGTTGCTTTGGTCATCGGAGCAATCATCGTGTATATCATTAGTCGGACAATTAACTTAGAAAAATAATCTTAAATAAGTAAAACCCGCTCATTTTCGTGAGCGGGTTTATTTATTTAATTACTATTCATTTCCAAAATGGCATCAAAAACAGCTTGTGGTAATTCGATATCACTTTTTTTAACACCTTGACGTCGCATTTGCTGTTGCTTTTTTGATACTTTAGTACCTGAAGCTTGAGCTTTTCGTAAAGGCGGAACATCTGCACGAGCAATGGCGCGTCCTTCAACAATTGCTTGTACAGGCATTGCTTGCAATTTACGCGGAATTAGGTTTTTAAGTTTATCAACAATCTCAATGCCCATCCGGTTAGCTTTCAGGCGATGTACAACGAATGTTAAGGCATCAATCTTAGCGTAGTCGATTGCAATGTCTATTCTGACTAAGTCTGATGGTTGATACTGATCAAACGTTGTTGAGAGGGTGGCAAAGCCATGTGAAACCGACTTTAATTCATTGAAGAAATCATATGCAATTTCGGAAATTGGCATTCGATAAGTAACTAATAGCATGGCACCGATAGTTTCTAAATCTACTAA
Organism: Weissella paramesenteroides; assembly: GCF_051903945.1. GTDB lineage: Bacteria > Bacillota > Bacilli > Lactobacillales > Lactobacillaceae > Weissella > Weissella paramesenteroides_A. Next base: position 849,787 of record NZ_CP192268.1, read on the forward strand.
TTCACCACGACGACCTTCGGCTAAGCGCATGACATCATTCAACATTTCATTTGGCATCGTCATTTTAGCTAACATATATGGTTCTTCAACTAACACAATTTGGCCATAATCTGGAAATTGGGTTGGGTTTTCAACATAGATTGGCTCGTCTTCATTCTTGACGGTCACACGATAGGTTGAATTTGGCATTGTGGTCAATACATCCAGTCCAAATTCCTCTTTTAATCGTTCGCGAATAATTTGTAAATGGAAGATGCCTAAAAATCCACCACGGAACCCCATTCCCAATGCTTCTGACTGTTCAGGTTCATATTGAAAGGCAGCATCATTCAGGCCTAATTTTTCAATACCAATTTTTAGATCTTTAAACTCACTGCCACGAGGATAGAGTCCGGCGTAAACCATTGGCTCAACATCTTGATAACCAGGTAAGGCTGATGCGACAGGTTGTTTTGCAAGTGTAATCGTATCACCAACTTTAACTGCCTCAGGGTCTTTAATACCTGTCACAATAAAGCCAACATCGCCAGCTTTTAATTGCTTGATTGGTGTCATTAAAGGGGCGAAAACACCCATTTCTTTAATACCTGATTTAATTTGATTAGCCATAAATAATACTTGATCATTGCTGTTTAAAGTACCTTGTACGATTCGTGCCTGTACAATAATACCTTTATATGGATCGAATTTTGAATCGAACACGAGGGCTTGTAAATCAGCTTGTTCATTACCTTTGGGAGCAGGAATACGGTCACGAATGGCAGTTAGGACGGTATCTACATGTAGACCACTCTTGGCGGAAATTTTAATGATGTTAGCTGGTGTAAATGTATCATCTAAGTCTTCGAGTTGCGCAATAGTTGCATCAACTTCAGCAGCAGCTGTGTCAATCTTATTAACAATTGGAATAATGACTAAGTTAGCTTCTTTTGCAAGACGATAGTTAGCAACAGTTTGTGCTTGAACACCTTTGGTCGCATCAACAAGTAGCAATACACCATCAGTAGCTGATAAACTACGGGATACTTCATAATTGAAATCCACATGTCCTGGGGTGTCAATAAGATTATATTGGTATTCATCACCGGATTCATCGATGAAGTAGTTTCGGACAGTTCGTGATTTAACAGTGACACCATGTGCTTTTTCAACACTTAAATCATCAAGTAGTTGATCTTCAGCTTCTCGTTCTGAGATGGTATTTGTCATTTCCATGATTCGGTCAGCAAGTGTCGACTTACCATGATCGATATGGGCGATAATGGCAAAATTACGAATAAATTCTTGACGTGTAGACATTTTAGCTCCTTAAAAAAGATATAGTGTTCATATTATACCATTTTCATCAAAAATTACGGTTTTGCATTTCGCAATATCGCTCATATACGAACATTGTTTTTATTTTAATAACAATTATGAATCTAAAAATAATAAAAGACGAATTAAATTTAAGGTTATATCTAGTAAAGTTAGCTTTATTTTATTTGATAAAAGTGTTAGTATAGTTTGCATAGGAGTTGTTGTTGATATTTTTAGCCTGATAATTGGGAGGAAAAGTACAATGGATTACGCAACTGGTGCAATGGGTCCAAGTAGTTTACATTATAGTTTTGAGAAGACAGATGTTGCTAACTTTATAACTGGGGGTCCACAAACAATTACACAGCCCGAAGTGAATGATAAGTTAATTGCACATTTTCATGATCTTTGTGAACGCCACCCAACGTGGACGTTTGGTCAAATCGCAAGTGGCTTGCATGTAGATGCAGCGACACTACGACAAATTGAGATCATGACGAATAGTCGGTTGCGCTCTGCAAGGGCTCGTTAAAAGAATATGGATGATTAATATTGTCTATTAAAAAAAATTATTTTTGATGACATTTTAAGGCCCACAACTTTTCTTTAATTCGAAAAGTTGTGGGCCTTTTTGTAAGTTAAATTAATATCGACCAAGCTTCAAGATAGGTGTTGACTGTTCTATCAAAGTATTTGGTTCTTCAAGTAATTCAAAAGTTGTCAGATCATCAGAATTTGTAATAGTTACAATGACCGTGTCATCCAAACCAGCATCTGTGATTGATTTATCCCAGAATTCAATTAATAAATCACCTTTATTAACATGTTGACCACGTTCAAAGTAGGATACAAAGCCAGTTCCTTGTAGCTTAACGGTATCTAAACCAATGTGGATCAATGTAACGATACCAGTGTCAGACACGATACCGACAGCATGACGAGTTGAGAAAGCAATGCGTATTGTGCCATCAAATGGTGCATAAACGCGACCGTCTGCTGGCTTTATAGCAAATCCCTTACCTAAGTCGCCAGAAGCAAAAGCGTTATCATTAACACTACTCAACGGTAATAGGGTACCAGTGACCGGCATGTAGTAAATTGACTCACCTGCAGAAAGTTCTGGTAGTACCTCAGTCACTGTCTCATTAGTATCGTTAAACTGCTTACCCCAAGTTCGCTCAAGTTCATCGACAATTTCAGCATGCTTTGCTTCTGTTAAAGTAACCTTCTTGAAGAAAACAAAGACACCAGCAACAATAATGATAATTGGAATACCAAACATGATTGCCTTAAAAGTCAATGAATTTGCATGGGTAATAGATGCAGCGGTTGCACCACTAGTCATACCAGCAACAACGGCAGTTAATCCAACGACACCATTTGAAATGGCACCAGCTAATTTATCAAGCAGGGGACGAATTGATAAAGTTAATGATTCGTCACGGTGACCTAACTTTAACTGACCATATTCAACTGAGTCGGAAATGGTCATCAGAACAACTAAGAACACCAGTGGTTGTGGAATGGCGAATAATTCAGCAGCAACTAGAATAACGGGTAGTGATTTACCGGCAAAGATAAATACAACTAAGCCCAACAGCATGATGCCGACACTCCAGAAGAATAGCTTACGGCGATTTAGCTTATCAGCTAACTTAGGGAATAACGAAACAGAAATCAAACCAGTTATCACATTCAAGCTCGCTAGGATGGAGAATGACTTTGCATCACCTAAAATGAAAGTGAAATAGTAAAGTTCAAGTGAGTTAACCAACGTCATACCGGTCGTATACAGACCATACGCAACAGCCGTCCACATCAATTGGTCATTCTTGACCAAAATCTTAATAACTTGCTTAACTGTGGTTTTTTCTTTGTTTTGGCGTAGTTCTGAATCAACTTCTTTTGTACCAACACCAACCGCAATTGCACTGATCCAGGCAACAACAGAAATAATAATGGCAAACCATAACCAGCCACGTGTGTCTCCGGTACCACCGTTACTTTTAACTGAGAAAAACAGAACCAGAGGCATAACCACGACACCAACTAAATTGGCACCAAGTGTTGAACCAATTCGTGCAAAGGTAGCCGTCTTTTCACGTTCACGTGAATCGAATGTTAAAGCAGGGATCATTGACCAAAAACCAATGTCCTTGAATGAATAAAAGATATCCATCGTAATGTAGATAATAGCGAATAAAATTAGATAAGCCATTGGATTTGATTTATTCAAACCACCCATGCTTGTAAATAAAATGATTAGCGCAATCGAACCAATTGTTCCACCAATAACTACCCAAGGTTTAAATTTACCCCAACGAGTTCTGGTATTATCGATTGCATTACCAATAAATGGATCAATTGCTAACTCTACGAAACGTAATAAGAAGATGATTAATGTAATGGCACTAATCATTTTATTATTAGTTGCTGAATTGCCACCGCTAAACAAGTGAGTGGTGACGAACATGATGAAGTAGGTTGATAATGTTGCGAAAAACACATCATTACCAAATGCTCCAAAGGAATATGACCAACGTGATAAAGCTGACTGTTTGCTATTTTCAGTCTTCATGGCGCAAATTCTCCTTAAAAATTATTAAATTGTCAACTGCTTAATTGTAAGCGCTTTCACATGACAAAGCAAGTGTTTTTTAATGTTTGTCACTCAGTCGGCAAGCGGTTACAATATCAATAGAGAAACTATTTTTATTTTGTTAGATTAAGGATGATTAATCGCATCTATGGAGGGGTATATGGAAAAGGCAGTCATCACATTTGATAACACACAACGCACATTCCATCTTAGAAATGAAACAATTTCATATTTAATGTCAATCGAAGAAGGAGAAATTTTAAGTCATCTATATTTTGGGAAAAGGGTGACAGGATATCATGGGTCTCGTCATTATCCGAGGTATGAACGTGGGCTATCGCCTAATTTAGCTGGTCGGCCAGGGGAAGTAGATCGCTTTTATTCAAAGGATGTTTTACCACAAGAATTTGCAGGTAATCAGACCGGTGATTTTCGGAGTCCTGCAATCATTATTAAATCAGCAGATGGGGCTTTGGCAACTGATTTCCGTTATGATTCATATGAAATTTTTTCTGGTAAACCAGAATTAGAAGGTTTGCCACAAACATATGTGAAACAGGATGATGAGGCGCAGACATTAGCTATCAAACTAAAGGACAAAACATTAAAGGCATCGGTCGTGCTCTACTATACAATATATGCAGATCGATCAGTAATCACACGTTCAACTCGTATTTTTAATGAAAGTGAATGCTCATTCTCTATTGAAAAGATAGCATCATTACAACTTGATATGCCAAAACAAGCGATGGAAGTCATTTCATTTCCCGGATCACAATTCCATGAACGTCAGGTGGAGCGTGCACCATTACGTCAGGGAATGACAGAATTCAGTAGTCGCCGCGGTGCCAGTTCGCATCATATGAATCCGTTTGTGATAGCGGTTGATCCGAATACAACTGAGCAAACTGGGGAAGCTGTTGGTGTGCAGCTCGTCTATTCAGGTAATCATCAATTTACTTTTGAAAAGGATTATATTGACCAAGTTCGTTTGGTGACAGGAATCAATGAAGATGGTTTTAGTTGGCAATTAGCACCAGAAAAGAGTTTTCAATCTCCTGAAGCTATTTTGGTTTATTCAGATAAAGGGCTAAATGGGATGTCACAAACATACCATCATCTGTTACGTGAGCGTGTTGCTCGTGGTCACCATCAATACCAAGATCGTCCCATTGTCATTAATAATTGGGAGGCGACCTATTTTGATTTTAGTGCGAAGAAGATTGAGGCAATTTTAGATGAAGCCGCCCCATTGGGAATTGAAATGTTTGTGTTAGACGATGGTTGGTTTGGTCAACGTGACGATGATCGCCGTTCGTTGGGAGATTGGTATGAGTACACAAGTAAGCTAGCTAGTGGTGGTGGCTTGCGTGGCCTGGCTGAAAAGGTACATGCTAAGAATATGGCATTTGGGCTATGGTTTGAACCTGAGATGATTTCAGAAAATTCTGATTTGTACCGTCAGCATCCAGACTATGCAATCCATATTCCTAATCGACCAATGTCACTTTCAAGAGATCAATACGTTTTGGACTTTTCTCGACCAGAAGTCGTCGAAAATATTTATGAACAAATGACTGCAATTCTTGATCGGGTGCCAATTGATTATATTAAGTGGGATATGAATCGTCATATGACAGAAGTTTACTCTACTGTTCTAAATAGTGAACAACAAGGTGAGGTGGCTCATCGTTATATTCTTGGCGTCTATGATTTGGTGGACCGGTTGACCAAGCGTTATCCTGATATTTTGTTTGAAGGTTGTTCGAGTGGTGGCGGCCGTTTTGATGCGGGGATGCTTTATTATTTCCCACAAACATGGACCTCAGATAGTACTGATGCTGCTGAGCGAATTAGGATTCAGTATGGGACGACATTTGGTTATCCGGTATCTAGCATGACTGCTCATGTGGCGGCAGTACCAAACCCACAAACACAACGAATAACATCATTACAGACAAGAGGTGATGTTGCTAGCTCAGGCGTCTTTGGTTATGAACTAGATGTCCAACAAATGTCGACAGAAGAGAAAGAGCTGGTCAAACAACAGGTTGCTTTCTATAAAGAGCACCGTCATCTAATCCAATATGGTGATTTTTATCGTCTAAAGGATCCATTCTTGAGTAATGAGGCTGCGTGGGAATTTGTTAGTCCAAATGGTAATGATGTTTTGGTTTATCATTTTAGACTACTAGCCTCATCACAACAGAATTTTACGATTACCAAACTAGTTGGTTTAATCCCCGAGGGAATTTACGTTGATCAGGAAACTGGTGAAAAGTTCACTGGTGATGAGTTAATGAATATTGGACGTTATGACGACCCAACCCAAGCAGGTGATTTTACTTCTCAAGTTCGGACTTATTTCTTAAAGGATTAAGTTCGTAAATTTATTTTAAAAGGGATACAGCTGGTGTATGATTAAGGTGTATCAAATAATATTTTTTGGAGGAATAAAATGTTTAATGCAAATTTAGCACAAGATGTTTGGAAAGATCCAGGCAAAAATGTTTCATTTATTGTTTTGGAATTGAACCATCAAGATTTAGCTGATGAGCAGGAACATATTGCGACCTTTGCTGATATGTCTCAGTCGATTATTCGATCAATGCGTATTCGTAACCCTGAGTCTGGATTACAAGTTGCCATTGGATTTAGTAATAAAGCATGGGATTACCTATTTCCTAATGCTAAAAAGCCACAAGAGTTAGAGACCTATCAAACATTAACTGGTGCAGAATATAGTATGCCAGCCAGTGATGGTGACATTTTCTTGCATATTCGGGCGAGTGAAGAGGCTGTTGTCTACGAAATTGTTCGTCAATTTATGAAATTGTTATCACCAGTGACAACGGTGCTTGATGAAACAAAAGGGTTCCGTTACTTAGAGGGGCGTGCAATTATTGGCTTTATTGATGGGACAGAAGCACCAGCAATTGAGGATGCTGCTGATTATGCAATTATTGGGGATGAGGACTCAGATTTTGAAAATGGATCTTATGCATTTGCTCAAAAATGGCAACATGACATGGCATTCTGGGAAAAATTATCTGTGGAGCATCAAGAAAAGGCAGTTGGTCGTCATAAATTTGATGATATGGAATTAGATGACGAGGACAAACTTGAGAATGCGCATAATGTCGCTTCTAAACTAGAAATTGATGGTGAGGAACAGAAAATTATTCGCATGAATGTCCCATTTTCTGATCCAGCTTTAAATTATACGGGAACTTACTTCATTGGTTATGCTAGACATTGGCAGGTTACAAAGCAGATGTTAATCCAAATGTTAGAGAAGTCGGATTTTCTACTAACATTTTCAACATTACTAAGTGGTCAATTATTCTTTATTCCATCAAGAGATACACTCGCTGATATTGCGGATGGTAATTTCTTCAATTAAATAAAAATAGGTTTGAATCTCATTTTAAGTGAGATTCAAACCTATTTTTATTTATTAGCGTAACTTTTCTTGTGATTTATCAACAGCGGTATTATGCGATGAAAAATCGATAGACACAGTACCGTTGGCACCACCATTAGTGTTATGCCAGACAGCGTTGGTCTGTATTTTGCCATTGATCCGTGCAATGGTGAGTACAGCAGGTTTTCCATATTTATTAGTTAAACTAGATAATGAATCACCAGCATGTTCTTGGTCATTCTTGTCTTCAAGTGCAACTGCATTATAAGTGGTCATCGTCCATTTTTTCGCTAGGTTGATTGTTTTTGAGTCTAAAAGTGTTTTAGAAGTCAACTTAGCTGTTTTTGAGCTATCCTTTTGACTCATAAATGTTAGTGTGACACCAGTATAGTCACCAGCGACATTCTTCCAAGAAACAACCGTTAGGATATGATTGTCAGCTTTTGTTTTAGACTTTTTATCTGGACGACCGTATTTTGCCACGATAGATTCGTAGCTTGAACCACCTTTGCCAGTTTTATTAAAGTCACCAACTTTTAACTGATCAAACGATTTTTTGGTCCATTTATGAGAACTAACGGTTTTATCACTGCTGCTAGGTGTACCTTGATAATGATCTGAAACAACCACGATTAGGATAATTGCAATAATGCCCGCAATAACGGTAATAATTTTCTTTTTCATAAGTCTATATCTTTCTTTATTCGAAATAATCTTAATTAAGAATATCATAAAAACATTACCATGTAACGCATGCAAGTTATTTGTTACACAATTTAGTAGTCATCATCAAACTCTTTTTGTATAATCTTGGTATGCGTGAAGCATAAAATTATAGGAGGTGTGACAGGAATGTCTATTGTAAAAGATACAGCTAGTTTTCCTTTATTGATTCTGTTGCTATTAACTGTAACCTGCATCACATTGTTGATACTCAGTATGCGTCAAAATAAATTTCGGTTACTCAATGGTGTCTTAGCAAATTTTTCAGTGGTTTTAACTGGTATAACGTTAATGTTTCTGATTGAATTGCTAAACATTCAGTGGTTAAGGGTCATTTTTTATGCAATTTTTGTGATTATTTTAATTCCACTAGCAATTTTATATTCATTATTAGGTATTTTATTATTGTGGAATGCGCTAACCGTATGGCGTCGAGAAAGTCATACGCTTGGTAATATGCTAACGTTACTTCTGGGTATCTTGATCATTATTATTTTACCGATCATGCGTGCAATTGATAGTAAACTGCTAAGTGATCAAGCAGTTGGCTTGTATATTACGTTAGTTGAGCCAGTTATCCTGTATTTAGTTTTCTGGTTTTTGGCATTTATTACGTCATTTATTCTGACTAGATTGTATCGACCAAAGTATAACCAAGATTATATTATTGTCTTGGGTGCAGGATTACTTAATGGTAAAGATGTTTCACCATTACTGGCTTCTCGTATTCAGATTGCTTTGGACTTTGCGAATAAACAGTTTGAAAAAACTGGCTACTATCCTTGGTTAATTTTTTCCGGTGGGCAAGGAGGCGATGAAAAATTGCCTGAAGGAGTAGCGATGGCTGAATACGCAAAACAGCATGGTGCACAATCATCTCATGTATTAATTGAAAAGCAATCGAAAACAACTTACGAAAATATGCTATTTTCAAAGAAAATCTTGCAAGAGCGAGATTTGAATCTAGCAAATGGGTTATTTGCAACCAGTGATTATCATACTTTCAGAGCAGCGGGATATGCACGATTAGTTGGTTTGCAAATTGATGGATTAGGAGCAAAAACTAGTCGTTTCTTTATTCCGAATGCTTTCATTAGAGAATATATTGCGCTACTAGCAAATCATAAGGTATTTCATGCTATCTGCTTGTCATTGATTTTACTGGTTTCCATTATTAGTTTTATAGTTGGTAATGGTATTTTCTTTTAGATGAATAATTTGATATTAATATTATTCATTGTGGGATAAATAATACACTGGGACACTCAAGGTATAGATTACTTTGGGTGTTTTTATTCATGCTACAATAATTTGTGCGTTAGCTTATTAGCGGTTACGCCTATTATTTAAATAGAATAATAATAGCCGTGTAGATCAGTTGCCAGACCAAACGCACGGCTTTTGTTATGCTATGGTATAAAATAGTTAAGTCGCCAAACTTTTAGACACGGCTTTTTAATAATAAGCCACCTTTGAGAGACAGCCTTAATGGTTGTTTCTTTTTTATGCAACGAGTTTACTAGTAACCAGCCGATTGATTAACACACACCAGCTATCTAACACACATACACCAGACAACCTAACTAATACTTAGCTCACAACATCAACTAACTATCTAGCATACATCTTTGTATTACGCACTTACATACTACTTATCTAACTATCCAGCAACGACACCGAGGCAACCCGACCAGACAACCAGCAGGCACTTGCAGTGTCTCGCTACGCTCAACGAGGACACAGGAAAAGCAGGTCAGGGGGGAGTACGTATTCTCTCCCTATTTTGGGATGCAGCATCCCCAGTGAAGCAATCATAGTAATACCTTCCCAGCCGAAAGTTAGCCGATGATATTTGCTAGTCCTTCGTGTGAATAAAACTCGTTTTATGCGTGTAGAATACTTTTATACGCCATATAAGCTCCATATAGAGAATATAATTATAGGCAGAATATAACGTGCTTAAAACGGCTTAATATAGCATATTTGGTATTAACGACTAGTTGATGTAGTGTCTATATTTATGACTTTATTAAATGAAGCTTAAATTATTTTATGTATTAAGGTATAATACCAAAGGATATAGAAATAATATACTTAGGAGTAATGGGCAAATGAGTAAAAAGAAAACTGTTTGGGCAGTGAGTATAGTTTCAATTATTGTTGTAGCATTAGTTGCGTTCTTATCATTCAAAGCATTTGGGATTACAGAGAGTAAGACGTATGACCAACAATTCATGACATCACTAGAAAAAGGGCTAGAAAAGCGGTGGACTGAGGCGAATAAAGATAAAGACACAAAAGCATCTTACAAAAAAAGCATTCAAGCCGAATTAGATAACGTCGAGAAATACAAGGATAAGAATTTTAAAAATTCAAAGCTTCAAGAACAAGCGATTGCTTACATCAATGTATTAAATGAGTCAAAGGATGAACTAGATATTTTTGGATCAGATGAATTTTATGAAAAGTGGGACAAGACTTATGATGATAGAACGTCTATTCTCGTAAAGATAAATAAGATTCAGAAAATAAAGGTATCAGGCGATAAAAACAAAAGTCAACTCGATGAGTTACTTGGTAATGGTAAGTCTGCAACAAAGAAAACAAACTCAACTGACAAACTTAATTCAATATTGAAAGAAACTTCATTTGAGGCACAGCCAAAAGATTATGAAGATGACACGTTCACAACATATCGAGCTGCTGTAAAAAACACTACTGGTGCAGATATTAGTGATTTTACTGCAACTGTAAAATTAGTAAATAATGATGGTGTGGTTGTTGACTCGCAATACATTGATTCAGAGGAATGGTTACAAAACGAAACCTCACAATTTGAGTTTATGACGGATAAAGATTTTTCAAAGACTGAAATTCGCGTAACATATGCGGACTTTAAATAAATAGCCAAAATGGCATTCAGTTTAAACGAGCTGGGTGCTTTTTTAGTGGATGAGATTAACCACCGCATCAGTTAAAATGCTTGTAGAATGTGTTTATATGACACCGAATAATGCGGGTGGCTGTAAAAAAACCAACGCCTGTTACAGCGTCCAGTGGTATTAGTATTCTAAATCAGCAATGTGAGCATCTAACTTATCAACGGTATCTTTCAATTCCGTAATCTCCGAGTCGTCCGTGGCTCATTAAGATAGCTAATCATGCTGAGTTGCCCCGTATCAAGGTTCACGGTTTCCGTCACACTTACGCCACCCTAGATATTCAGGCTGGTATGAATGTTAAGCAATTACAGTATCAATTAGGGCATGATGATGTACAGACAACACTGTCAATATATACCACTTTGACGCAAGTGGATAAGGCTCAAACAGCTGATGTATATACGTCTCTAGTCAATTTCTGAAATACCCTTTCAGATACCCTTTTTGTCCCCAGTAAACACTTCATTGGCAAATTAACGTATCTAGTATGATATAATATTCATACAAAAATATTACTATTGGGGGTAATTATGAAAATTGTAGTTTTAGATGGGTTAGGCTTGAACCCTGGGGATTTAGACTGGCATATTTTAGATCAATTTGGTGAGGTTGTTGTCTATGATGCGACACCATATGATGACAAAGACGAAATCATTAAGCGATTAGCAGGTGCAGACGTTGCCTTGGTCAACAAGGTTCCGATTACATCAGACATTATCGATGCTTCTCCTGATTTAAAAGCAATTGCCGAAACGGCTACAGGTTATGACAATATTGATGTTAGTTATGCAAAAGCTAAGCATATTGCTGTAATGAATGTGCCAACCTATGGTACGGATGCCGTTGCACAGTTTACATTTGCGTTATTGTTAGCTGTTACTAGTCGAGTTAAGCAACATGACGATCTTGTACATGATGGTGAATGGGCAAAGGCTGGTCGTTTTTCATTTTGGGATGCACCATTGATGGAACTAAAAGGTAAAACACTAGGGTTAGTTGGTTTTGGAAAAATTGCACAAGCAGTCGCTAAGATTGCATTGTCCTTTAATATGCAGGTTATTTTTTACAATCATCGACCAACAAAAGCCTTTGATGATGCAATCAAGCAAGTTGATTTGCAAACTTTATACGCGGAGTCAGACATTATTAGTTTGCACGTGCCATTTACGCCAGAGATGTCAGAGTTTATTAATGCTGACACAATTGGTCAGATGAAAGATACCGCAATTCTAATCAATACTGCGCGTGGTAAGTTGATCAATGATACTGATTTGGCTGCTGCCTTAAATAGTGGTCAGATTGCGTATGCAGCTTTGGATGTTGCGACACAAGAGCCAATTAGTGATAATAGTCCTTTGTTAACGGCAAAGCATTGTTACTTAACACCACATATTGCATGGGCACCGCTAGAAACTAGACAAAGACTATTGGATATTGTTGTGGCAAATATTCAAGGTTATTTAGAGAATAATCCACAAAATGTAGTTAATGATTAATTGAAAATAATAGACTGTGTGGCATGTAAAGGCATGTCACACTTTTTTATCCAAAAAACTATTGAAAGCGTTTACAATTTGTGCTAAAGTGGACTTTATTCTTTTCAGTGATGATCTCAAAAAAGACTTAAAAGAGTGATTGCTGAAGATGGACAAAAATACATAGATAGGCGATGACACCAAAATTATTTTAATAATTTTTCAGGATAGCCATTCAATAAATAATTTTTCTGTTACTTTAAAAATAAAGGTGTTGACCTTCGTTTGTGAAAAATAGTACAATTGTGGGTTGCTGAATTTCATAATTTTATCGTTTTAAAAGCTCAGAAAAGTGGTATATTAGAGTATAGATTGTACAACTTTAGGAGGTAGGTTAGTTTTATGTCTACAGTGGAGGATTTAAAGGCCATTGTTGGTAGTCACCATATTGTGACTAACGCGGCTAAGTCATTACGTTATCGTAAGGGATATCGTTCAGGTTATGGAGAGGCATTAGCAGTTGTTATGCCCGGAACCCTTGTTGAAATGTGGAAAGTTTTGAAGGTTTTGCATAGAGATAATATTATTATCATCATGCAAGCTTCAAACACTAGTTTGACTGAGGGATCAACTCCAACAGAAGGTTATGATCGTGATGCAGTTATTGTTAAGGGTAGCCGTATTAAAGATCTACAACTAATTAACCAAGGAAAGCAAGTCATTGCCTTCCCAGGAACAACCTTATTTAATTTGGAAAAGTCATTACAACCATTAAATCGTGAGCCACATTCAGTTATCGGTTCATCAACATTGGGTGCATCAGTTATTGGTGGGATTAACAACAATTCAGGTGGTGCGTTGATCCAACGTGGTCCAGCTTATACTGAGTTGGCATTGTATGCACGTATTGATGAAAATGATGAGCTACATTTGGTAAATCATTTGGGTATTGATCTTGGTGAAACCCCAGAAGAAATTTTGGATAACCTTGCAAACCGTCGTTTCGATTTGAATAGTGTACCAAATTCTGATGAGCGTGTCGGGCACAACCGTGATTATGAGAAGCGTGTTCGTGATGTGGATTCAGACTTACCAACACGTTACAATGCTGATCCTAAGGGATTATATGAGGCATCAGGTGCTGCTGGAAAGATTGCGACATTCGCTGTTCGTTTGGATACGTATCCATCAGAAGGTGAATCACAGGTGTTCTACATTGGAACAAATTCACCAGCCGTTTTGGAAAAGATGCGTCGTCACATTTTGTCTGAATTTAAGAACTTGCCTGTATCAGGTGAGTACATGCATAAGGAAGCTTATGATTTGGCAAAATTGTATGGTAAGGATTCATTGATGGTTATCGACAAATTGGGAACAAGCATGTTGCCAACGATGTTCGGTATGAAAGCATCTGCAGAACGTATGCTAGGACATGTGCCATTCTTTAAGCCATACTTCCCAGATCGTTTCTTGCAAAAGGCAGGGCACTTGTTCCCTAACCAATTGCCAAAGCGTATCGAAGATTATGCTAATCGCTTTGAGCACTATGTTCAATTGAAGATGTCAGGTGCAGGTATTGATGAAGCACGTGCATACTTGACTGAATTCTTCAAAGAAGAAGAGGGTGACTTCTTCGAGGCTAACGCTGATGAAACGAATAAGGCATCATTGCACCGTTACGTAACGGCTTCAGTTGCAATTCGTTATCAAGAATTGAAGCAAGATTCAATTGATATCTTGCCACTTGATATTGCGCTACGTCGTAATGATGATGACTGGTTCGAGCACCTACCAAAAGAAATTGATGATAAGATCGAGTACAAGTTGTACTATGGTCACTTCCTTGATCACGTTATGCACCAAGACTATATTTTGAAGCCAGGTGTGGATGGTCACGAATTAAAGCAAGAAATGCTGAAGTTGCTTGACAAGCGTGGTGCCATTTATCCAGCTGAGCACAACGTTGGTCACTTGTATGAAGCAGCTCCTGCATTGATTGAACACTATAAGAAGAACGACCCAACAAACAGTTTCAACCCTGGAATTGGAAAGTCTTCTAAGAAGAAGTGGTGGGGCATTTACTAATAACTGATTTTATCAGTTTAAAAATTTACTGAAAAATGAGGCAATAGTTGTTATTTTTGTTGAGATGACGACTATTGCTTTTTTGTTATAAATTTTTCCTATCCAAGAAGAGTTAATTTTATGAATTTCAACATATTTGAGAAAAAATTTACCGAAATGATTAATACTATGAGGATTTATTGATAAATATTAGAGATTTTTATTTTTTGTATAATTATATTATTATTTTTATTCTTGACAACTCATAAATCTTTTTTTATTATTGATTTAATCAATGAACAGAAAGGACGAAGAAGAATGCAAAAGTCAGTAATTAACAATTTGAACATGGCTTGGCAAAGCCGACACACAGGGTCGTAGTTCCTACAACGGATACGATCTGGCAAACAGTTTGTATCCGTGTCGACTTCTTTTTCGTTTGTTAAAGTCTGCATGGTCCAACATAGCAGGCTTTGATATTACCATTTTTAGGGTAAACCAGAGTATGCTGGTTTGCCCTTTTTTTTGTCAAATTTACTTAATAGTCTATGAATTGGAGTGAATGAAATGAAACGAATGCTTACGTTTATCGGGGCAATCTTAGTTTTTTTGGGATTTTCCTTAGTAACTCAGCCAGCACAAAATGCAAGTAATACATTGGCACAACACAAAATAATCAAGGTTGGTATTTTACAATTGGTTAGTCACCCGGCTTTAAATCAGATTCACCAAGGTATTATTAGTGGCTTGAAAGATGAAGGCCTTGTGGAAGGCAAAAACATCGAAGTTGAATTTCAAAATGCACAAGGTGACCAAAGTAATATGAAAACGATGGCACAACAACTGGCAGATCATAATGATATGCTATTTGGGATTGCAACCCCAGCCGTTCAGTCACTGGTCAACGCGGCTGATAAGTCCACGCCGGTTATGTTGGCAGGAATCAGTAATCCAGTTGGCGGAGGGTTAGTTAAGTCAGAAAAACATCCGGGCACTAATGTGACTGGTACTTCAGGTGATTCTCCTTTAGACAAACAATTGCAATTAATTCGAGACGTCATGCCACAAGCAAAAAAAATCGGTGTCATCTACACCTCTTCAGATTCTGGTGGGCAAAGTAATGCTAAGAAGTTTGAGAAGCTCGTCAAAAAAGCCGGATTGCAGCCAAAGATGTATACAATTGCTAATACTAACGATATGCAACAAATTAGCCAACAGATGGCTAGTGATGTCGATGTCATTTATGCTCCTCAAGATAATGGCGTCGCTTCATCAATGAAGACATTAGTTAATAACGCAAATAAGGCAGGTAAAGCTGTTTTCACAGCTGCTGATACCATGGTTACTGACGGTGGGACTGCTTCTTATGCAATTGATCAACATGACTTGGGTCGTTTAGCGGGCCATATGGCTGCTAAAGTTATACAAGGTAAAAAGCCTGAAAATTATCCAGTTGAACATGTTGTTAAGGGTCAATATGTCATTAACCAAGAACAAGTTGATAAATTACACATTCATATACCAGAAAAAATAATGAAACAAGCACAAAAAAGTGGGAGGGTAATTAAATGAGTTTAATAACATCTAGTATCGGGCAAGGATTACTTTGGGCCATTTTAGGGGTCGCCTTATTTTTGACATTTCGAATATTAGACTTTCCTGACATGACGGTTGAAGGAACTTTTCCACTTGGTGCCGCCGTCACTGTTACTGCTATTACACATGGCGCTTCACCAGTTTTGGCTACGCTTTATGGCTGCTTGGCTGGAGCAGCTGGAGGACTGATTACCGGTTTGTTATACACCAAAGGCAAGATACCAATTTTATTAGCTGGAATCTTGGTTATGACTGGTTGTTTATCGGTCAATCTACGTGTTATGGGTGGATCTAATATTTCCTTGATAGGTAAAACGACCTTTTTTTCAGCCAATATTTTTCAAACACTGCCCAAGTATTTTGATAGTATCATCATCGGCGGAAGCACAATCATTATTATCATCATAATAGTCATTTTGTTTTTAGAAACAAATCTTGGTCAAGCTTTTATCGTAACTGGTGATAACAAGATGATGGCCCGTTCTCAGGGAATCAATACAGATAATATGACGATTTTAGGTTTAACATTATCCAACGGCTTAGTTGGGCTTTGTGGTGCTTTGATTTCCCAAAGCAATGGTTATGCTGATGCAAATATGGGAATCGGCATCATCGTGGTTGCTCTAGCCTCGATTATTATTGGTGAAGTCGTATTTGGTGAGTTGACCTTGAATCAACGCTTAGTTGCCGTTACGCTAGGTAGTATCATTTATCGCTTCGTCTTGTTGTTTGTCTTGCAGCTTGGTTTTTCAACCAATGACTTAAATTTGATTTCTGCAATTATTTTAGCTTTCAGTATGATGTTACCTAATTTACGGCATGCGTTGCACTTAAATGATATTTTACGAAAGGGGCTCAGCACAAATGATAAATAATAATAAGGCAGTCCTAGAATTAAAGGATGTTTCCACAGTTGTAAACCGCAATACGCCTAATCAAACAAAAATATTAAAAGGATTAAACTTAACTGTCTATCCTGGAGATTTTATTACGATCATTGGATCAAATGGTGCTGGTAAATCTACTTTATTTAATACGATATCGGGCGATATTTTACCAGATTCTGGTCAAGTCTTACATAATAATCAAGACATCAGCCACACTTCAGTTGAAAAACGAACAAAGTTTTTAAGTCGTGTTTTTCAAGATCCAAAGATGGGAACCGCTCCTAGAATGTCAGTTGCAGAGAATCTTTTGTTAGCCACCAAACGTGGTAAAAGACGTGACTTACGCTTTCGTCATTTGCATGGCAATAAAGAACATTTTCAAAAACTAGTGGTTGGCATGGGTAACGGGTTAGCACAACGCTTGGACACGCCAACTGAGAATTTATCTGGCGGGCAACGTCAAACGCTAAGTTTTTTAATGGCGACCTTAAATCGGCCAGACATTTTATTACTGGATGAACATACAGCAGCACTTGATCCAAAAACCAGCGCTGCCTTGATGAAGCAGACAAGTCAAACAGTGGCTGAACAAAAGTTAACTTGTTTGATGATTACCCATCACATGGAAGATGCACTAAAATACGGAAATCGGTTAGTAGTACTGCATGATGGACAGATTACTCTAGATGTCAGAGGTGCAGATAAGGATCAAATGACGATTCAACAGATTATGAATCTTTTCGTAGATTAGTAAAAATTTTCAAGGAAAATGGATTTTCTTATCAATCAGGCTAATTTAGTAGGGCAGACTAGTTTCAGCTAGTCTGTTTTTTGTTTGATATTTTATTAAATAATTCCTAGGTAAAATTTAAAATAACTATGCAAGTTTCATAATGTGTCTTATTATTAACATAAAGTGACGGTGCGCATAAGGAGTATTTATGAAAACAAGAAACATCACACAAGTCATAGTTGTTGTTATTTTGTTAATTGCGGCAGTATATAGTTTGACCCCTGACAAACAAAAGCGTCATCAACAATTGACATTAGATAATGGCGGAATTGTTTATCAGGGTAGTTTGTTCAAATATAAATTTAATGGTTCAGGAACGGTAAAATTTCAAAATCATGATCGTTACGTTGGGCATTTTTCTAATGGACAATTTAGTGGAAATGGAAAATTTATTTCACATGATCATTGGGAATTTGATGGTAAGTTTAACAAGAATTTACCTGATGGGCACGGTATTTTAAAAATGAATAAACAAAGCTATCAAGCAACCTTTAAAAAGGGGGAATTGATCAATGCGCATTAAGTGGTTCAGCTTCATAAGAATCGCTGGTTTATTGGCGGTATTGTCCTATCATTTCTTTTCCAATGCCTACACGGGTGGCTTCATTGGTGTAGATATATTTTTTACTTTCTCAGGTTTTTTGATTACGGCGTTAATGATCGATGAATTTTCAAAATCACGTCAATTTCAATTGATGAAGTTTTATCAACGACGCTTTAACCGCATTGTGCCACCATTATTGCTATCGGTCTTGGTGGTAATACCATTTACATATTTTGTAAGTCCAGATTACATTACGGGATTGGGGAAACAGGTTGCGGCAGCAATTGGGTTTACGACAAATTATTTTGAAATTTCGACTGGTGGTAGTTACGAAAGTAAATTTATTCCTCATTTATTTGTTCATACCTGGTCGTTAGCAGTTGAAATGCATTTTTATATTTTATGGGGGTTAGTAGTTGCGTTAATTGCAAGAAAATTACAACGTTCTCCCTTAAGTCAAGGCGAAGCTTTAAAGTCCTTTCGATTCAGACTTTCGGTATTATCATTACTAATGATCATTATTAGTGTTTTGATGATGGGGATACGTAGTTTCAATTTAACTGATTATTCTGCAATTTATTTTTCGAGTCTGACGCACTGTTTTCCGTTTTTTGTCGGATCTTTAACAGCAACATTTACTGGTATTCAGTCAGTTCCTAGACGGTTTAATAAAAAATTAAAGCAGGCAAAATTATTGCCAACGATAAGTACATTATTTGGTGCTTTTATTGTTTTAGGTATTCTTGGTTATTTACTGAAATTTGACAACCAATTGACTTATCTAGGGGGAATTTTATTTGCAAGCATTGTCGCTGCTTTTGCTATTGTTAAAGCCCGTACATTACATCAGTTGACACCAAATATTAATGAACCTAAGTGGGCAACCTTTATTGCAGATATTAGTTATAGCATGTATTTGTACCATTGGCCATTGTTTGTTATTTTTTCACAAATAACGAGTGTCTTTTGGGCAGTTATTTTAACCATTGGTATTGGGGTACCATGTTCAGCGATTTCTTACTATATTATTGAACCAATATTAGCAGGCAAACAACCGCATGCCATCAAACGAACAACAGTGATTCCTAAACTAAAGTCGGCGTTATTAATAATAACCATTGTTTTATTAGGTGTTACAGGATACACGATTCACTCGGCACCAACTTTAACCAGTTTGGAGCAACGGTTATGGGTGGGGAGTATTTACCAAGCTCGTGATAATTTAAATACAACGCGAGACATTGTTGCAGCATCCATTAAACAACAAGAACAAGCAAAAGCGCAGAAAACAGAAAATAAAAAGATTGCAACGATTCCGAAGGGTGTTTCTATAATTGGGGACAGTGTCACATTAGGTACACGTGATTATTTGCAAAAGAACGTTGCTGATAGTACAGTCGATGCTGCTGGTGACCGGACGATGGATTTGGCGTACCAAGTTATGATGCGAGCGCAATCGAATAAAATTTTGCGACAGAATGTGGTCATTTGTATTGGGACTAATGCGCTACCCGGTAGTCAGGAACAATTAGAAAAATTAATCACTGATTTAGCACCTGGACATCGATTAATTTTAGTGACCCCTTACGATCGTCGAGCAGACGCCACTTGGAACTCGTCAAAATTAGCAGACTTTGAACGAACCTTACCGCAAAAATACAATTATATAACCGTTGCTGATTGGCAAAAGATGGCGCAACAACATCCAGAAGTTTTTGACGGCACGGATGGCGTTCACTTTGCGGGTCGACATTCAGGAGATGTTATTTACGCTGAAACAATCAATCAAGGTCTACAACAGGCCGCTAAAGGGCCGCTAAAGAAATAAAGTTGAAAAAGGGTAGTGAGAGATGAAGAAAAGAATTGCGATATTGTCAGATATTCATGGTAATGTGACGGCACTCAGAGCAGTGATAGCGGATTTATCTAAACAAGCGATTGATGATTGCTGGTTTTTGGGTGACTTGGTTATGCCAGGACCTGCGACCAATGAACTATTTGAGTTATTAGAATCTATTGATACATCGGTCTATATTAGAGGTAACTGGGATGATTGCTTTTTAGATGTTCAGCGGAACATCGTTGGCAATCATTTCGATGATCCCTCTGATGTTTATATTGGTGTACTGGGGCAATATGTTGCTAATCACATACAAAGCAACTATCAACAAAAGTTAGCGTCATTGCCAATTCATGCGATTAAAAAGGTTAATGGTCTAACAATTAATTTGTCACATAATCTAAATACACTCAATTCAGGACCAGCGCTACTAGCAGATGCAGACACAACTCATTTTGATGAATTATTTTCAGACAACACCATTGATATTGCAGTGTATGGTCACGTTCATCATCAAATGTTACGTTACAGTAGCCAAGATCAATTAGTGATTAATCCAGGATCTGTTGGTCAACCGTTTTTTAAGCATGGCCGTTTAAATGCTGATCGACGGGCACAATATGCAATTCTGACAATTGATGATACTGGCTTGGCTGAAGTTATTTTCCGAAAAGTGGCCTATGATCTTGAAGAAGAATTAGCAATTGCAAAAGAAGCCGGTTTACCATACTTAAATTTGTACCAAGAAATTTTGTTTGATGGTGTTGCTCATACGCATGATGATGAATTATTGGATAATATAAATGAACAATATGGGTATCTTAAATCATTGCAAAAATTGCTTGATAAATAAATTAAAGAAGCTGATGCATGTATTATATGCACCAGCTTCTTTAGTTTAATAGTAGTACTAGTCAATCGTAATCCGTTGATTATGACTAGTTTCTGACTTTGGTAGTGTTATCTTTAATACACCCTCATTGACTTGTGCCTTTATTTTATCAAGTTCAACAGCTGGTAAGTAGTAACTACGTTGTAAACGACCTGCCGTACGTTCACGAGTAATTACATTACCTTTGTCATCCTTTTCAGTGTTAGAAGTGTGTCTTGTAGCGGTAACTGTTAGCGAATCATTCTGGTAATTCAAATTAATGTCTTGCTTATTAATCCCAGGAACATCAATTGATACTTCGTAATGATCATCTAGGTCTACAACATCACTCTTCAACTGCTGATTTTCAGCACTAAATGCTGGCATTAGATGATTAAAATCATTAAAGAAGTGATCCCAATCATGAAACATACCATTAAATCGGTTTGATAACTCGTTTGCCATTATAACTTCCTCCTAAACTGTTTGATTTTGAGATTGATAATTACATCACTATCTCCAACTACATTGTAGATGCGCAATTTTTTAATTGCAAAAATTACATTCAGTATCAAGCGATTAAGAAATACAGTTGATATGAAAGAGCTATGTTACAATGAAAAGTATTGAAAAAGTGATGTACAGCAAAGAAGGTTTTAAAAAATGGTAGAAACAAATGATGGGCTCGTAGCAAATCATATGCAAATTCCTTGGAAAGAACTTGCCGATAAAGAGGCTAACAATTTAGTAATTAATGCCTCTTTGAAGGAAAAAACAATTATTGTTGGCCGGGTGGGGTTAATTATGTTGTCTTGTGGTACGGGTGCTTGGCGAGTACGTGAAGCAATGAACACAATGGCACGTATTTTAAAAGTTTATTGTTCAGCTGATATTGGATTAATTTCAATTTCATATACTTGTTTTGATGACGTGAATAGCTATACAGAGTCATTATCATTAAAATCAAGCGGTGTGAATACTGATAAACTGACAAATATGCAGCAATTTGTCACTATGTTTCAAAATGAAGGAGCTTTTTTAAAAGTAAAAGATGTTCATCGATTATTAGATCGAATCGATGCAAAAAAGGGCAATTATACGCCCATTTTACTGGGATTAGCTGCAGCATTGGCCTGTTGTTCCTTCGTGTTTTTACTGGGTGGCGGTCCAGTTGAGATGTTGTGTACTTTTTTTGGTGCAGGGTTTGGTAATTATACTCGTGCTAAAATGAATGGTAAGCATTTGACTATGTTTGCTGGCTTAGCTGCTGGGGTGGCGGTAGCTTGCTTGACATATCTTATTTTTTCAAGAGGATTAGAACTGCTTTTCCATATCAATATTGCGCATGAGGCTGGTTATATTGGGGCGATGCTATTCGCTATTCCAGGTTTTCCATTTATTACTAGTGGATTAGATTTAGCAAAATCAGACCTGCGGTCCGGTATTGAGCGCTTAGTGCACGCCGTATCAATAATAGTCATTGCAACCTTAGTTGGTTGGCTAGTTGCATTAGCTAGTGATTTAAAACCAGATAATTTTTTGCCATTAGGTCTGGGACCATGGTTGATATGTTTATTTAGAATTCCAGCAAGTTTCTGTGGTGTTTTTGGTTTCTCGGTAATGTTCAATAGTCCAGTTAAAATGGCGGCAACAGCTGGATTGATTGGGGCAGTTGCCAACACACTTCGCTTGGAATTAGTTGACTTGACACCGCTGCCTGCAGCAGCAGCAGCTTTTTTTGGGGCGCTAACGGCAGGTATCTTAGCATCATTATTTCATAAACGGATGGGATATCCACGAATTTCACTAACCGTACCAGCAATTGTTATTATGGTTCCCGGTTTATATATGTACCGGGCAATGTATTATATTGGTGTTGGTAGTATTTCAAATGGTGCACAGTGGCTTGTTTCAGCGTTGATGATTGTTCTTTGTCTACCATTAGGGTTAATTGTTGCTCGTATGTTAATGGATCCGGATTGGCGTCATGCGGGATAGTTGATAAATAATTTAAAATGAAAAAACCAGTGTTGAATTTGTGATAAACAAACAGCACTGGTTTTTTATAATTATTTATTCTTATTTGCCATATGGTGAATGGCTGTTTCTAGCAATTTCTTTTGAATGAAAGAAGGGTGCTGTTGGGCAGCAATGTGTAATCCATTATTAAACTCAACCATCAAATGCCATTTATGACCTTCTGCAATTTCTTTAGGTGCTCCTTCTGGTAGTAGGACACCTAATTTAATTTTCATGCCATCATCGATACTAGAAAGTTGATGCATACCTAGCATCTTGGTATTTAGACCATTATTCTTTAGGAAAGTGTTTCCTGCCATGACAATGTCAGCATTTTCTTTTGGTTGCACAGAGAAATCGGAATCAATTTTACCTGGTTTTAGATCAAGATATGAGGGATCTTTATACATTCCAAATGTTTCGATAATAACCTGATTGCCAGCTTTATCCGCATCAAAATAGTAATGTTCTGGATGAATTTTTGATGGCGTATATAAGTTGTTTTCTTTTGCCAATAATTGGTTAAACATCATAAATTGTACTAATGAGATACCATGTACTTCGACATCGACATATGCTTCTTGCATATTAACACCTTCACGTGAATTATTGGCAATTTCTGTCCACATCTCATCACCACGTGTAATTTCTGGTTTAAAAAGTTCAAGTGTTTTTTCTTTACCAATGCTTTCGCGAGTTTGAGCCAATGCCTCTTTAGCTTCAGATAATGGTAATCTTAGTAAGTCTTCATAGGGGATGACAGTGTTATCTTTTTTTATTTCAATATTTTTATCATTAAATATTTTAAAAACATGATGGTACCGACTTAATTCCATATCATGAATTTCTTCTTCACTAATTGGTTGGCCATCAACAGAAAAGTTAATTGTATAGTTATCCATCTTATCATGCTCCTTTGTCTATCGTTGCGTGATTACTTATTAATTTATAACCACAGTATATAGAATATGCAAACCAGTTAAAACAGCAATATGCCAATTAGTGTATAATAAAACAACACGTGTAGAATAAAAGTAGAAGGGGATATGAAATGGATTTGAGATTTTTAAGAACTGAGACAATCATAAAGGAAAAGTTTATTGAGCAACTATCAGCGATGTCATTTCACGAGATGACTGTCACTAAGTTGGCAAAGGCAAGTATGATCGATCGGACGACCTTTTATACACATTATGCTAGTACTTTTGAATTAGCCTCAGCATTAATCATGGACTATTTAGCACCATTTAAAAATGCCTTTGAATTAAGTCAGAAGCAGCGACATTTACAAAGTCACTTTGATAGCTATCATTTCTTTTCCGATGAGTTAGTTGATTACTTATTGCAAAATAAACATGATATTCAATTATTGCGAGAAATTTCTTTAGGAAAGAATAGTTTTGATCCACAACTGAGACAATTATTTATTCATGTCTATTCAAAATTGTTTAATCGAAAAGAGTCTGACTTTGTTATTTATTTGATGGTTAGTTTAGCGATGAGTAACCTTGAATTTGTTTTGAATGAAGGTAGATTGCCAAAACGAGATGAGTTGAAAGATGGCATTGACTTAATGTATACTGCTATCAATCAATAAAACGCTCCTAGAGAACGGTTTCTCTGGGAGCGTTTTATTCTAGTAACTAACTAAACAGCATAAATTGCAATAACTAACAGCAATATGAATACGACAGTTACAAAGGTAGCATTTTGATATTCTTTAAATTTTAAATGAGTGAAAAAGGCGCCAAGCATAATGATTATTAAACCAATCGCTGCCCACATTGTTAATACAGGTAGAATATTAGTTGCTTTTGGTAAAATTAGCCCTAAAGCACCAAGCATTTCTGCCGTTCCAATGAACATAATTAATCCCTTTGATTCAAGATGGTCCATCTTTTTCAATTCAGCTTCTTTTTTATTATATTGGAAAGTTTTTGAAAAGCCAGAATTTAAGAATAATAGTGCTAATAAAATTTGTAAAATCCACAAAACAATAACCATGTAAAAATACCCCCTAATAGGTTATTCCGAGATTGTCTTACCAAAGTACATCAATTCCCAAATACCATTGGGATTGACGGCTTCGTCAACAACCTTGTTATCTTCATACTTTGTTACCTTGATTGTACCAGTGAATCGTAGATAAGCACCATCAAAGCCACTTAACTTAGCAAGTAGCTTTTTGAAACCAGACATTTCGTCAATCATTTTAAATCCAGAAATGATTTTTTCCATGCTGTAACTGACGACATAAGTGTTTTTCTCACCTTTAACAGTGTACTTTAAGTTTTTTTGCACAGGTTTTTTTGTTTGTTCATCAATGAAAACATCAGAATCTTCCACAATCATATTACTTTCATCACCACTAATAATTTCACCATGATCAGCAATCATCATAACTGGCATTTTTTCATAATTATAAGCCTTTTCAGCAGTTGTTTCGGTCGAAATGACTTTATAGTCCTCGACGTCTGCACGACCCCAGTACCAGTGATGCATATGTTTGAGCATTAATTCATCACCCCAGTTATGGTCATGATAACCTTTTCCAGATACTTCAACTGATTGTCCATTGGTCACTAGGGTACCAGAAACGTCAGCAGCTGGGACGGCAGGTAACCAACTAAATTGTTTGTTACCAAACAAGTTTGCACCAGCAGCTGGTCGCCATGAAGAAAGGGTATTCTTAATATTTAAATCTGCTTTGAAGTTGTCTTTTTCAAAGTGGAGGGTATAGGACTTTAAGTCACCAGTGAGATAGTTTTTACCAATATGAACATCGCAATAGTCAGTTCGTGCAGAAAAGTTCTCTGCGGTTACATCTTCGCGGTAGCTGGTGGTTTTTCCATTCGCATCAGTGATTTCAAATGAAACCCAAGGTTTTAATTCCGTGCCAAGGTTAAATGAATCCTTTGTCATAAATGTTGCTACGACACTAGATCCATCCGTCAAATTTGCATCGAAATACCACCATTCAAAATTCTTTTCGTCGGCTTTTGTACGCATGCCATCTTCCCAAGGACGAATAATATTAGGTGTAACATTAAAGCGGGTATAGTCTTCAGGTTTATTTGCCGCACGGGCAATCATCTTTGCCATAAAAATCTCCTTATGAATGTGCTTTATAATATGATATCCTTAGAGTAACCGTAGACTTTACATGTGTCAACTTTTCACTGTTAAGTTTGTCAAAAAATAGAAAGTGTCAAGATTATGTACGAAGGAAATAACCCAACTGCTTTGCAATCAAAGCAAATGATCATTAATGCCATGTTTGAATTATTAAAGGAAGAAAGCTATCAAAACATCTCAATAAAGAAGTTAGCTGATCGTGCAAAATTATCACGCCAAACATTTTACGCTAATTTTGCTAATCGTGAAGAAGTGATTCGCAGTGAATTAGATCGCATCTTTGTAGATTATAAGCAAGCAATTGATCAATCTGATAACTCATCAAACCAACTGATTCGTTTATTTTTTAAATTTTATAAGTCACATGAGCAAATGATTGATGTGCTACTTGCTAATCATTTGGAACCATTGTTAACAGAAGTTTCACGTGAATGTATGAATAGTTTGCAAATTTCTAATGAAGCGAATAACCAATATGTTTATGGATTTGTTGCTGGTGGATTGACTCAAATATTATCCGATTGGAACCAGAGAAATAAAGATTTGCCAATTGAGGCGTTAGCAAGTTTGACGGAAAGTTTATTAAACCCCCAATCATTTAATACAACGACTCAAGAAGAAAAATAAAAAGATGATGAACTGGAACAATAGTTAGTTCATCATCTTTTTTGTATCCAAAAATAGGCAAGAATCACTTACCCCATAAGTAATCTGTTAATTTATCGTTGACGACAGGATTATTAATATGTAATCGACTGTGTTGACCGCCTTCGCCTTTAACTTCGAACTCCTGATATGAACGTGCTCTGTCAGAGACTAGGTATCGTAATGATCTAACTGATTGAATTGTTACCAATCCGTCAGAAGCAGTACCATCTTTTAAGTCACCATAGATATTTAGAACACGGGTGTTTGTCGGAAAGTTGGGTTTGCGTTCAAGTAATGTCTGATATTCCTCATGAATAATCTTGGGTCGGCCAGCCTTATTTAGTGAATTTTCATGAGGTGCATCATCCCAAAGATCAGCTAAATTACCACTTGTTGGTTGATTTGCATGACCCTTGTCTAAAATACCATTATAAGGACCTGCTAAAACAACCATTTTATTAAGTTTTGGTAGGCTTGGATCAGCGCCCCAATACATACTGTAATACACCCAAGCATAGGCGCCCATTGAATGACCAACAACGTTGAAATTTTTGATATTGTACCTATTTTTTAGGTAAGCAACGATGCGATGAAGTCCCTGCGCATAGCGTACTTCACCAACACGATTGTTATCAAATTGTACCAAAATAACTGGATTATCATTATTACCAGTTAATCGACCTTGTACTTGTAGCTTATTATCGCGGGTGACATGAATGACCATTTCTTCAGTCACAATATTCTGTTCCGTACCAATCTTAATGAAAGATTGTTCAGCACGCAAACTACTTGACCAACCGTGCATAAAAATGGTCGGCGTAGTTGACATGATATAGTTCTTAGAAGTTTGTGATTGTTGTTGATAAGAAGAAAATGCCCACACAGATCCCAGAGCAGATAGACCAATAGCGACAGGAAAAGCGATTTTGACACGATCGGCTTTCTTTTCTTCGGCACGTTGTTGCCACTTATAATAAAATTCAGTGTCCTTAAATCTGCGAAGTAACCAAGCTAGTAAAATCGGTGCTGTCAGGCCAATAATAATTCTGAAATACCAGTTATTTGTAAAGACAGACAAAGTGGTTAAATCAAATGCTGCCCGATGATAAAACATGATGATGTCCGTATTTTTACCAATAAAAGTTAGCAGTGCAAAATTACCAAGTCGTTCAAGTCCTTCACAAATAATAAATACAACTAAACATAGAATTGGTGGAATAACAAAGGCTTGTAGTCCATTGTGAATATTAGAAGATTTTAACCAGAGGACAAAATCAAGATTATCAGTCGCATACAAGTATAGTAGGATTACGAAGAATAATGTACCAATACCAGCAAAAACTTGTTTCGCATGCCAATTGATTTTTGGAAATATTTTAAATGTGTAGTAACCAAGTAGCATCCAAAAGACGGCTAGAAAAGAAATCTGGGCATCCCAAGGAAAATCAGCACTGCCAAAGAACGTGATGTTTTGTAGGGCAACTCCTAGTGCAAATGAGCCAATAGCAATGGCAAATTGCAGCCAAATTTTTTTTATATAGGATATCAGTAGGGTCGTCATAAAAATGGCAAGCATATAAGTAGTCATGTACCAAAATACACTCAGATAATCATCTAGGGTACTTCCACCATAGATTAGGCGTCCAAAGTACGAAAATGTATACTCCCAGGATTGCTGTCTAAAAAAATGACTTAAAATAATTAAAATTGCGCCATTTAAAAAATAGGCAATTACTAAAGGCTTAATACGATGACCTAGCAAATAAGACCAACCTTTGAAGTCATGACTAATTTTTTTAAGGAAGAAACCACCAATCATGAAAAATAATGGCATATGCCACCAGTAAATGGCATTATAAGTAACATCCAATCCTTTGCCAGCAACATCATTGATTGCATGTCCTGTCACAACAGCGATAATTCCAAAGCATTTGGCATAATCAGCCCACAAAATTCGTTTATTCAGTTTTGGCTTGTTTGTATCTATTGTGTCTGTAGTCATAAAAAGTTAGCTATTCATCTCCTATAGTGATAAATTTTATCTTAAACTTAAAATAACGTATTTTTCCAAAAAAAACATTAAATAAGCTTTATAGTAGTACTAAGGACTACCAAACGTATATTATTTTTAAGAAAAGTGGGGAGAGATATATGAGTAAAGATAAATTTCATCGAGCTTTTGGTGTGTATGGTATTGTCACGATTGACAATGCGTTAGTTGTCATTAAGAAAAATGGTGGGCCGTATATCAATCGGTTTGATTTGCCCGGGGGTAGTTTGGAAGATGGTGAATTTCTAAAGGACGCAATTATACGTGAAATTAACGAGGAGACCGGTCTGAAAGTTAGCAAAGTCAATCAGCTGGGTATCACGAGTTTTAGATATCCATGGCACTATTTAGATTACGAAATGAACCAGCACATTGCGGTATTTTATCAAGTTAGCGAGTATGAGGGTGAGTTATTAGAGACAGTCGCACAATTTGACGGTCAAGATTCTTTAGGTGCTGTGTTGGTCAGCCTAAACGATTTAAATGAACAAAATGCATCCCCACTGGTTCTTAAAGCGAAAGATTACTTGGAACATAAGTCTTTTGAAATAGATGATGTTGAATATCAATCTTGGCACGTTTTAAGTGATGGCGAACAAGTATTTTAAAAGTAATTTTAAAAGCACAGCAATTTCCTTGTGAAAAAGAAGGTTATTGTTATTGTTGTGCTTTTGAGAAGGCAACTAATCAAATTGTCAGTGCAACTATATATGGGGGGATGCGGCTAGTTTGATAAATATTTTAACTTTTGTGATAGACAAAGGACTGACATCAGCTAATTTAGAGCAGTTAATCTTTGGGTTCCCGGCCGTTTCGTATTCTATATTAGGATCACTTAACCCGTGCGGTATGTTAGGATAGCGAACTTTAACTACGCTGGTAAAGAAGACCTTGAAGCACATGGTTAAAGTGTTTATTTAATTGAATAGCTTACCAAAAAAGCAGCTAAATTTTTCATGAATTTAACTGCTTTATAGTTTTAGAAGGCTCTAAAGTCTTCAGACAGTAGTGCTATTAAAACATTTGCCATGGTTTCTGGTGTTTCTTGTGCATCACTTTTTAGCCACTGAATGATTGTATTCAATAGTGCACCCGAGAGAAAATACAAGGTATATCTTTTTACAGAACGTTGTGGGAAATCCCCTAAGATTAATTCAGCGAACTGATTCATATCATCCTGTAAAAAAGTTCCAAACCCACTATCATAACCCACTATCATATAGTAATAATAAACGATCTTTTTGATACAGATAGTGTTGTAGCGCGATAGTTAACTTTTTTTCATTAAAAATATCTGACAAAGATTCAGAAAAAGTAATTAAATCTGCAATGTCATGTCGTTGATTTGCCATGTATGTTTCAATAATTTGTTCTTTAGACCTAAAATTGCGATAATAAGATGCTCTTGCAACACCGGCTGTTTGAACAATATCAGTTACAGTAATTGTGGAAAAATTTTTGCGATTTAGTAGTGTAAATAAAGCATTCTCAATTTTTCTTTTGACCTTTTGGTTTGCTTCAACACGTTTATCCATAGTTTCTCCTTATTTAAAATATATATTCACAATATCTGATACAATATCAGCTAAATTATATCAGATGAAAACGCTTTAATTATATCTAGATATGATACACTTTGTCTACAAAGAGAATTAATTAGACAACAGAAGGAGATCAATATGGAAAATTATCAGGTTGAATTTGAAATCGATGGTTACACTTATTCGCAACAAATGATTGAAGCTTTTGAATTTGAACGAAACAAACATGTTTTACATGAAATGATTTATCTTGGTGCTGATGTTACTGACCACGATAAATCGTTGAGCTATATTGATATTGATTTTTTGAGTAAGGAAGATGCAGCACGAATCAATCTTGAAAATAAAATTAAATATGGTACTGATGGCCTTTTGTCAATTTATCGTGACGAAATTAAACGTACGGATAAAATGTGGAAGAATATTATTTCACATTATCATGAAGGCGATTCCTATGAACCATGTATCACACACATGAAAGTTACTGGTGTATCAATGGATGATCTTGGTGAAGGATTGATGCTAGCAATGGCTGGAGATAATGCTTCTCTGGCTGCGAACCCAGAACATTATGGTCATGTTATAACTGAGGAAGTTCCAGCCGGTTTTGAAGGTATGGGAATGTTTGGTGGTCCAAACCTCATGCGCATTCAATTTGCACCGGATATCGACATTCCTATTGATATCCCATCAGACTATTTACCCTTTACCATTGGCTATTCTGAACTTGGTGATGGTACGAACATGCATACTTTAGCTGCGCATTATATCAGAGATACGGATAATGGGTTAGAGATGCTACTAACTTGTTCTTTCCCTAAAGGAACACCTTTAGAATTGGTTAAAGGTCATGAAATTCATTTAGCCAGCGAGTTTTTAGGCTTGGTAAAAATTGCTGCAAAACAAATATAAAATTAATTGTATTATTAATGAAAGGAGAAATTATGTCAAAATTTAATGAAAAATCGACTTTTGAGGAAGTTTTAAATACACCAGAAGGGAAGGAAATTGCTCGGAAACATCTGGGTAGTTTATTAGATCGACCATCTGTTGGCATGATGAAAAATAAATCACTAGTTGAACTACGTAACATGATTCCGTTGCCACCAATCAAAAAGAAGTTTTCTGCAATGATTGATGAATTACTTACATTAAATTAATGTATTTGTTATTAATTGAGAATAAAATTATAATGTGCATATCCATTGTTAGTATTGTTTTAAGTATAAATAACGTATAAAAAAGGACAATAACCCTAATGAAAAAGGGATATTGTCTTTTTTTAATTAGATTTCAAATTTGACGATATTCGTACAGCTGCTGCCATACCACCATCCCCATACGAAGGATTAGCCATGAACCTCTGAGAGATTGTGCTAATCTCATTTTTTGTTGCACAGGCATGTTTAATTTCGTCCTCCCAATTAGCTAGCCGTTCATCAGAAGTGGTTTCAATATCAAGTAAGACTTTGACAATATTATTTTGATACGATGCCAGGTGCTTATTAATAATTTCTTCCATTAAGGATAAACGATTTGACATACTTTTAACATTTGAGGAAGTTGGAGTTGTGCGATAGGCAATTAAGGGTTGATCTACAATACCGATGGCTGAATCTGTATTTGTCTCAAGTAAGCTTAAGAAAAATTCCCAATCTTCATAACCAGATTGCATTGTTTCATCATAACCTATACTTTGATCGTATGTTTCTCTTCGAAGTAGATGGGTCGCTGGACAACAATTGTGCGATAAAAATGATTGCAAATGTCCACCAGATGGCTTAATAATTGCATCCAGAACACCAAAAGTTTTCAACCAGGATGAGGCTGCCACCAAGTGAGGGTGCTCATTGAGTATATGAGCCGTTGACTCTAGAAAAGTGGGCATTATTTTATCATCACCATCTAACACCAGAACAAACGTAGCACTTGTTTGCTTTATGCCATTGTTTCTGGCGACTGAAACACCTTGATTTTTTTGATAAATCACATGAACTGGGATGGCTGCTTGCTCTTGTTCAAGTGTGTGTAGTACTTCAAGTGATTCAGAATCAGAGGAACCATCATCGATAATATAAATGTTACTAGGTTTAACAGTTTGCTTGAGAACAGATTCAACTGCTTCAAGAATTAAGTTTTTTTGGTTATAGCTGGTAATAACGACATCAATTGTTGGTGCATCACTGATTGGTTCCATGAAATTATCTCCTATTTTATCGTGTTTTGTATTTTCGACTAAGCAAGACAGTACCCAAACTGATTAAAGCTAGCATCACTAGCAGGGCATAATCTATTTTTGTACCTTGAACAGTTAACAGTGCCTTTGAACCATGTTCGAGCTGTTTAACAGAAATGACGGCAGCCAAGACATTTGTTCCAAAAGAACCGGCAAATTGTTGAAAGGTATTGAATAGTGAATTTAAATCGGCATTTAGTTCCGATTCAATATGCATACTAGCATCAGACATTGAAGTACTGAATCCTAAGTTAAAGCCGACTCGTAATAGAATGTAGATAACGGTGATACTGAATGCGGTTGCAGCTGAGGTTGTCACAAAGAACAGACTGGTACCAATCAGAAGCAGGATACTTGAGCTAATCAATGGGACATAACTTCCATGTCTATCAAAAAGTTTACCAGCATAGGGCGAGACAGCGGCTCCTAATAATGAACCAGGTAATAAAATCAATCCAGCTGAAAAAGCACTTAAGTGTAGATTTTCTTCAGTAAATATTGGAATAACGATTGAAATACCAATGTTAATAAATTGCAGTACAAAAAAATTGATTAAGCGTAGTCTTATTACTGGATGATGCAAAATGCTGAAATTTAAAATTTTATTTTCAGATCTTTTTAGATGCAGAAGTAATAAACTTGCAAAAACAATAAAAGCAAGCAAGAGTGAAACGAATTTCAAGCTTTGGAAACCAGCATTAGCAGCGTCCGCAAATGCTAGACTCAGACTAACAAACATAACGGTTAGCAAGACAACGCCCAACCAGTCAAATTTTTGGGTGGTATTTTGGGCCGGTAAGCGAATGTAAGTTTCACCGAGTAAAGCCGTAACTATTAGTAAAAATAGCGCAATAATAAAAATACCTCGCCAAGACCAAAATGCTGTTAATGTACCACCATAGGTAGGTCCAAGTGCTGGTGCCAAGGAAATGATCATGGCCGAAAATCCAATATACACGCCACGTTTGCTTTGTGGAATTAATGATAGTACCAGATGATACATGAGTGGTGTAGAGATTCCAGTTGAGATGGCCTGTAATAAGCGACCTAACAGCAGTACCGGAAAAGCACTGGCAAATAGACAAAAAATGGTTCCGATTAGATTAAAAATAATAGCAACAGTAAATAAGGTACGGGCAGAAAATTTCTTGGTCAAGAAACCGGTCGTACTCATAATAATGGTTACCATTAAAAGGTATCCTGAGGTGACCCATTGCATTGTTCCTAATGATACTGAAAATTCTCGAGTAAGGGAGGGTAAGGCAACGTTTAATGATGTTTCTATTAAAATACCTAGAAACGACAATAAAGCAACTGCACTAATGGCATATTTTGTTTGTTTACTAACAACTTGGCTTTCCATGAAAATCCAACTTCCTTTCAAAAACATTGTTGTATAAATAAAATATCAACACGCATTCATCTTACAACTTTGGTAGCAAAAAACAAATTTAAAAAGCATGTTACATATTTA
This sequence comes from Weissella paramesenteroides, assembly GCF_051903945.1. Classification (GTDB taxonomy): domain Bacteria; phylum Bacillota; class Bacilli; order Lactobacillales; family Lactobacillaceae; genus Weissella; species Weissella paramesenteroides_A. Next base: position 883,947 of record NZ_CP192268.1, read on the forward strand.
ACAAATAGTAAGTTGCGTTTATAATGGAGTCATTATGGTAATGTTTTACCATCGGAGTAATTGAAGCTTTTTTACAAATTGCACAATAAATTAAGGAGACTGAACATGGTTAAATTAATCCTGATGCGTCACGGTGAGAGTACTGCAAATAAAGACAATACTTTTACTGGCTGGACCGACGCAGCACTTACGGATAAAGGACGTGCACAAGCGAAAGAAGCTGGTGAAATATTAAATAAAGAGCATATTCAGATCGATGATGTGCACACATCATTGTTAAAGCGGACCATTACCACTGCTTATATTGTTTGTGATGTATTGGCGATCAACTGGATACCAATTTTTAAAGCTTGGCAATTAAATGAACGCCATTATGGTGCTTTAGCAGGACTGGATAAGGACGAAGCACGTCGTCGGTTTGGTAAACAACAGGTTGAGCAGTGGCGCCGCGGTTATCAAGATATACCACCACAATTGTCGGTTAGAGACCATCAACCGATTTATGATCGCATTGGTGTAGATGTACCATTGTCTGAGAGTTTAGAGATGACCTTTGTAAGAGTTAAAAATTATTGGGATTTGAACATTGTGCCACGTTTGCAAGCAGGTAGAAATGAAATGATTGTTGCCCATGGTAGCAGCCTACGTGTCTTAATTAAATATTTGGATCAGGTTGCTGATGATCAATTGGACCAAATTGATGTACCAAATGCTAAACCTATTATTTATACGTTGGATGATCATTTACGAGTTGTTAATAAGCAGGTATTTAAGTAGTGTATTGTCAATACTCAGAATATTTTTTGGAAAACAGGGTGCCCATTATGAAATATATTGAAACAGTTGATGGTAGCGAACTCCATATTCGTGAAGGTGTTTTGCATTTGATGGGGAAAAGACGCCACATAGCTAAGGATGTTTGGATTATTGTGGGGGATGATGCACAAATTGAAACAGAGTATTATGAAACCGAGACACCAGATAGACTAGGTTTTACGAAGTTTTTAGTTATTCCACGCAACGATAAACAGTTGATTGAAATAATTGAAGAAGTTGGGTTAGAAAATGCCAGTCAATCAGGCAAGCAACAATTAATCATTGTTGAAAAATAATACTATAAAAATGCGAGCATCACATTTTGGTGATACTCGCATTTTCTATGTGTCTTAAATTTGATTTGAAGGCTTTAATATAATGGGTTGAATCTTTTTTTGTTCGTTTGATTCATCAAGTTGTGATTGTTTATTTTGCGCATTATTTAATACGTCAAAATATCCGGCTAGTGTTAATACCATGTAAGGAATGGTATAAAAACCAGCTAAACCTAATGTAACCAATGTTAACAATCCCCACCAGAAGAAACTTAATTGCATAACAAACAACTCCCAGCGGTGACTGACCATCAATTCACGTGATTTGGCAATTAATTGAAAGCCCTTGAGTGATTGATCATTATAGCCAACAAAGGGTACCAAGATGTACTTGTACCACTTTATAATATAAATAAAGGTAAACACTACTAGCAAGATGACGCCAATCGCTAGTAACCAATAGACAAAACTTGGCACAATTGTATAACTTAATTGTGCAATAATCATAATTAAGGCTGAAGCCTGGACCATTAAGTCGCCTAGAAATGCCAAAATTGCCCAACCGATGAGATAGATTGCAATCATCCAGACACTAAGCCATAATGTTTTTTGCCAAGACTTGGTGAGGTAAGTTTTAAACCACGATTGCATTGGACGTGCTGTTGCTGTTTCATCGCGTAATTGTTTTATAGATTGATAGGATTGAATATATTGGGTATAAATGACGATAAAGGCGCCAACGATTGATAGAATTAGATTTAAAACTAGTGGTGTTGTGGCTGTATTGTTTTCATCCATCAGGAAAGAAACTAAAAATTCCAGATAAAGTATGACAATGATCGGTGCCTGTAGGCCAATATTTCCCCATAAATCTCTATGTAGAACTGTTTTAGCGTTTTGTTTTAATTGTTTGCGAATGGATTTTCTGTCATAAGGTGCGTCCATGTTTTCCTCCTTGATCATTTCTATTACTAGGGTAACATACTTTAATTGATTCGTAATAGAAAGCATACAATCCAATCATTTATTTCCTCGCTTCATGTAGTTTTGTATAACTAATAGCAAGTACATTATGAAAAATGAGATAATTTTAATATACTTATTGACTTTTCATTTTATGCCAAATATAATGTATGCAACGAGGAAGAGGTAAGTAGTTAAACCTAAGTTGTTCAGAGAGTTGTGTGAGGTGGAAAACAACCAATCTTAGTTAACGAAAATGGCCTTAGAGTGTGAGAAATGATGAGTCACTGTGATGAGTTGTTTCCGGTAGTGCCCGTTATAGCGCTAGAGTATCACCGCATAAATGCGCGTACTTAATTTGAGTGTCCATTTTATTTGGACAGAACTCGGGTGGTAACACGATTATTAGTCGTCCCGTTGATATGACATTATGTCGTAGCAACGGGACTTTTTATTTGGAGGGGAAATGAATAGTTGTAGTTGTTAAGCAAGATTTTAAGTATTAAGAAATGGTAGTTTTGATTATTAAGGAGAAGATTATGAAGAATAGTATTAAATTTAGTATTGGCTTAGCCACGGTGACATTGGCTACTTTAGCTGTCGCACCATTAAGTGTTAACGCAGCATCAAGTAAGACAGTAACAGTAGGTGTTGTTGGTGATACATCACGTGAACTTTGGCAAGATATTGGTCAAAGAGCACAAAAAAAATATGGTATCACCATTAAACTAAAAGAATTCAATGACTATGTTAAACCAAATCAAGCGTTGGTTGATGGTAGCTTGGATCTAAATGCTTTCCAAACAAAGATTTTCTTTGATGACCAAAATAAGAAGATGGGCAATAAATTACAGTCAATTGGTAAGACGGTGATTGTCCCAATGCGTCTCTATTCTCTAAAGGCTGATAAGATTAGCGAAATCAAAAAAGGGTCAACAATTGCTGTGCCTAATGACGCAACTAATGAAGCACGCGCCTTGAATGTCTTAGTACAGGCTAAATTAATTAAGTACAATAAGCAGGTCACTGATCCAACAGCTAAGGATATTACTTATAATCCTAAGAAATTGAAGATTAAAGAAGTAGATGCTGGCCAAGCTGTTTCATCATTGCAAACGACAGATGCTGCAGTTATTAATGGTAATTTTGCGCATGATGCAAATTTGAAGGATAAGAACATATTATTAACGCAAAATCTAAAAAAGAACGTTAATCCATATATCAATTTAATCGCAGCCCGCAAGAGTGAAGCAAACAAGAAAGTTTATAAGCAAATTGTAAAGATCTATCAAACAAAGGAAACAAAAGCTGAGATTAAAAAGTTGTTTGGTAATTCGCAATATGCAGCTTGGAATTTGAAGTAGCCTGAATTGGCTAAAAAAGGGTAGAGTGTCGTCTTTTGTCTCAACCTCAAAATTTGTGAAGAGGGTGAACTGGTTGTTAACGAAGCAGAAATCTAAAGAACAATTATACATTGCATCTATAGCTTTATTGGTTGCAAATTTTGGTAGCAGTATTTTTTCATTTGCTATGGGACTATTTCTCTTACGTCAGTATTCATCAGCTAGTATTTTTGGGATTTCTCAGGCTATTGGACCTATTGTCAGTCTTGTGATAGCGCCAATTTTGAGACTTGTTATTGATAAAATAAACAAAAAACAAATAATACTTTTTTCTCAAATATTAAGCATTATTGGGCTTATATTTTTTGCTTTTTTTATTGTTTATTCTGACAATCAAACTTTGTTGTTAGTAATATTCATTCTTGTAGTACTAAAGCTGTCAGATCAAATATTTGATGTTGCGTATATGTCGTCTGCGACATTAATAGTAAATAATGCAGATATTCAGAAACTCAGAAGTTACGAGCAAATGGTTTCTTCGTTTTCAAGCATTATTGGACCAATTATTGCAGCGACACTATTTTCTACTTTTAATATGAATTTTGGAATATTTATCATTACTGAATTAATATGCGAGATTTGTGCTTTACTCTCAATGTGGTTAATTAAGTACACAGATAAAACGTCGCACAAAAATATTGCATACGAAAGAAATGAATTGACATATATTTTTAAAGATAAATTGCTTTTATTTGCAATTTGGTTTGGTTGTGCCATTAATTTTTTCTATACAGTATTCAGTATTGGGTTGCCATATGTACAAATTCACGTCTTAAAGTTACCCAACCATGTCTACGCTTTATCAGAGGCTGCCGTTTCAATTGGCATACTGATAGCCAGTTACGTGCTTTCAAAACGTTCAGAGTTTAGGCATCCGTTGTATATATCTTGGAAAATGACATCGATTTTTAGTGTACTATTTTTATTAATGGGAATGTTTTTATTCTCCAATGTCCATTCAAAATTTGTTTTTTCAATTTTTGTCATCGTTTTTAATTTTATAACGGGCATCATGATAGCTTTGTTAAATACACCAACATTGGTTTGGCTAACGATGCATGTCCCTGAGAACATGCAAGGCAGGGTATTCAATGTGTCACGAACATGTGTACAAGTATTGATTCCAATCGGCATAATTATTTTTAGTTTCTGTTTTGATAAATTAAATGCCGGTACAGTTTTTATTATCTCTGGTCTACTTTTCTTTGTTTTAGTAGTCTTATATCCCAAGTTCTTTAAGTTAGACATTAAAAAGGGTTGAGTTTTGGTAGTGTGAAAGATAAGTAAGTTGTTAAGCATTAAATTTCATGAATATTGAAAAAATCTTGACTTCGAGTACATAAATTTGGTTGGGGGGAGCGAGGAAATTTTAGGATGAAGTTATTACTTAACAACCGTGTTTTTAGAAGTTTGGCATTTTCCAATGTATTGAATATTTTAGGCACGACGCTCTTTAACTTTGCTTTTATTGTTTACATTAATAAGGTCGAACATGCAGAAATTTGGATTACAATTATTTCCGTATTGAATTGGGTTCCGATTCTTATGGGGGCATTAACAGGAGATATTGCGGATCGTACAAAACATAAAGTAAAAGCTTTTGCTATGATTCGCTGGGTTCAAACATTTATATATATTATTGTCGCCTTAATTATCCAGCAACCAACGATATTGTTTATTGTAATTATGCTATTTTTAAATGTTTTGTCAGATTTTTTTGGTGGTGTTCGTTCGGGTATTTACAATCATTTATTAAAGGTTAACTTGGGAAATGATGAGTTCCAAGAGGCAGAAGGGCTTTCACAAAGTGTGAACGTTTTAATTGATCTGGTAGGTGGCGGTATTGGCTTGGCATTGCTTGCTTTAGTTAATCATAATTTTGCATTTTTTGCTATTTTAAATGCGGCGACGTTTGCTTTGTCTGGGCTAATTGTATTTTTGTCGCGGAAACAGATTAGAGAACCAAAAGAAAATCAGACAGGTAATCAACAAACTCAAAATTCATCAAATTTTATGAAGCGTATGCTATTAGGTCTTCAAGAAATACGAAAATTATCGGGGATTAAATCTGTTTTGTCATATTTGATTGTAATCAATGGGTTAGGGGCGTCAACAAATGTATTGTTTGTTTTATCGCTACGTAATCATGTGGTGTTATGGCATTTTAATTTTAGTGAAATGTTTTTCCTGGTTACTTCGATTTTTTCAATCGCTATGTTTGTGAGCTCCTTATGGACATCTGACGTGTTTAAGCGAATAGGTTTATCACATTTATTATTTATCCATTTGCTTGTTCAGTTTGCTATGTCAATAGCATTTTTATCTGGAAATGCCGAGATGATTGTCGTTGGAGTTGCAGCACTAGGATACACGCTAGCTAAATTATCGCCAAGATTCTATGGTAATTTAATGCGAAATTTGGGGAATACGCAAATTGGTATGATATTAGGATTGATTAATTCTGTTTCATTAACTTTGCCAGTCGTGATGATTGCTTTTTTTGGCGCTATATCTTCAGCTGTTGGTGTTCAAATTTCTTGGGGTATTTATGCGCTATTGACAATTATGTTGTTTATACCGCTTGTTATTTTGCGTAAAAATATTAATTCTTTTGAGAAATAGTAATATGAAATACCCCATAATAGTTAGATTGTATTGGCCTAACTATTATGGGGCATTTCATTTTTTCACTTCCAAAATTTAACTGTTAGCCAACTTGCTAAGGCAATCATTGGTACAAAACCAATTAATTTTTATAATCAATTCTGTTTCTGGCAAACTATAAATATAAAGTACGGTCACTACTTTATTCAAAATAAAGACACCGCCTTTATGTGAATAGACCTTTAACAAAATAAATAACTAAAGTTTCAAAAGATTGTGCATAGTCTGGAAATGAAGCATCTGTGATTCTTACGTCAATGGCATATAACAAATTGAAGGCCTGTAACCCCTGAGTTATTTTTTCTTGATCAAAACCAGCTTCTCCCATTTTCTGAAAAGAATAGTGATGGTAAATTATTCAGCTGACTACTTTAAATTAATGGTAAAAATCTGGGAAAGCTTAGCAAAGAACAGTTACGAGAACTATACTACAATTCTGACTTTGGAATTGCGCCATTAATGACTAATTTTTCCTTAGTACCTTTTGAAATGATGAGTTGTGGTTTGCCATTTCTAGACTTTGAAGAAGGGACTGGCAAAGATTTTATTCCTGACGACTGCTGCTACTATACTAAATTCAATGAATATGATTTGTTACATTTATTTGAAGAAATTTGTAATGAGCCCACAAAATTAGAAAGAAAAACTAAGAATGCTAAAAGCTATTTAAACCAAATCACATGGGAAAAAACACTAGCAGATTTCTTAGATATCATTGGAAATATCGAACGAAAAGCCATTTAATATAAGCATTTTCGTCAATACCAACAGGTTGGGTATTTTTAAACCAAAGACGAATCGAGGCAGCAGAAGAACCATACTCCTGAGTAAGTTCATTATAGGATTCGAGCTACGTTTCTTTGTTTTAGTAGTTTTATATCTAAAATTCCTTAAGTTAGATATTTAACAAGGTTGAGTTTTCGATTGTAAATTAGCGGATGAGTTGCTATAAAATGCAAGTCATCCGCTTTTTTATAAAGAGATAAGTTTAATAAAGAAATTACAAAATTAGATTTAAGAAACGGCCGTTTGATCAGTCTTGAATTTCTGAGAGAACGTTACCATTTGGACCAATAATTTTACCATTCTGTTCTTTGTCAGCTAGCATAATATTAATGATATCACGAGCCCCTTCAACAACTGATTTCATATACGGTCCTTGTCTATGACCATTGATATCTGTTGAGACACCGCCAGGAAAAATACCAAAGATTGAGATTGGCAATTTTTTGTTGATAACATCAACAGCTAATGTTTGAATAAGGCCATTCAAAGCTATTTTAGAAACGCGATAAGCTGCTGGATTATACCAAGTTGTTGCTGTGAATGGACCAGTGATAGCTACAATTTTGCCTTTATTTTGCTTAATAACGGGTAAAAAGTGTTGAATAACTTGTAAAGTTCCCCAAAAATTTATATCAAGTGTTTCTTTATAATCCGAAAGAGGTGTGTCTAAGGCTGATTTTTGCATATCAGCAGCAATTCCTGCATTATTTACGAGGACATCTAAATCGGGATGTTCTTTTTCAACATAATTGGTGGCATTTATCAAAGACTCTGAATTTTGAAGGTCAACTTGTACCAAATCAAGCTGTGCACGTGTAATCCCAGCTTGAACCAACTCATGCAGCGCAGTCTGTCCTTTTGATAAATCTCTAACACCTAGAATAACTTTATAACCTTGTAATCCCAGCTGTTTACTCATCTCAAAGCCGATACCACGATTTGCTCCAGTAATTAAAATTTTATGTGTCATTAGTTCTCCTTATATGTTGAGCGACAAAATTATCTTTATTTGGTTGATTTGTCTTCTACTTTGTAGTGATTAAACGAAGGTTATAAAATACGTCTTAAATCTACCATTAGCTATTATTTATTAACAAACACCAATCTTTTTGCAGTTGAAAGGGGTGCATCAAAGGTATATGTTGCGGATTGAAAACTTTTAAGTTGTTCGACGGTTGTTAGTTGATTTTCAACGATAAAACGAACCATTTCACCACGCGCAATCTTTGCCAACGTGGCTTTTATCTTTAGTTTGCCATCTATAAAGTGAGCAAATACAACATCAATGAATTGATCATTTGTTTTTAAATAGGGCGTGATTGCTTGAGAATATTCTTTAGAAGCCAAATTAATGATTGGGCCTTGTTGATGTACGGCACGATACAATTTATCGCCCCAAAATTCATATAGATTTTTATTATCAGCAACTTGTAATTGAGCGTTCATCTCTAATCGATAAGGAACGATTCCATCAAAAGGACGCAAAGCACCGTAGAATCCAGACAAAATCCAGAGTGTTTTTTGCAAATACTCTAAAGCAGTTGAACTAAAAATACTTGGTGCCATATATTGGTATTGAATACCTGAGTAACTTAATATGGCCGGTGTTAAAGGATGCTGTAAATCCATATGTTGTAGGTTTTGGTAGTTTTCTTTCGTCAATTTGTCACTCGTATGCCATAATTTTTGAACATCCGCGTAGGACAAAGTACGCATTTCTTGAAGAATTTCAGCAGTGTTCTGTAAATAACGTGGTGTATTTATTGGCAGAAAGTTTTCTTCGTCAACAATCATTTTCTTTGCGGGTGAAATAATAATTTGCATAATAAACTACCTCAGTTTAGGAATCTTTCTAGTTGTATCAGGTCTTTATTAATAATGCTCTTTAATGAATTAAGTAGTAAAATAAAAAACTAGATACAATAGATATTGCTATGAATATTCTAACGTATTTACTACGATATTTAAAAAGGGACGATGAAAGAGGGGAATATCATGCCACTTGTACGATTTGATTTAATTAAAGGACGCACACAAGAAGATATTGAAAACATTATGAAGATTACTCAGGAAATGGTCGTTAAGGACTTTCATGTCGATCAACGAGATTGTTACCAAATAGTAACTCAGCATGAATCCTATGAGATGAATATTATGGATACAGGGCTGGATATTGAAAGAAGTCAAAATGTGCTAGTTATATCTATTACGAGTCGTCCAAGGGAGAAAAGTGACATAGAGAATTTCTATGCTGACTTAGCGAACGGTTTGTCAGAAAAGAAGCTTGTTGAAAAGAATGATTTAGTTGTCAATATGACTATTAATGGGGATGCTAATTGGAGCTTTGGATTTGGTGAGGCGCAGTTTTTGACAGGTAAATTGTAGAATAGTAGCCATGAGCTATTGATAATTATATTAAACAAACTGGACCTCCTAAGTAGATTTTTTCTTAGGAGGTCCAGTTTGTTTTTAATAAATAGAAATGAAATTTACCGATGAAATAAAAAAATTATAATTTAAAGAATACAAAGTATAACAAGGTGGGAAATAGTAGAAAAATAATTTATGAGATTAATTAAATCATAGAAAAAGCGCAAGTAAGGATTAAAAATATGTCATATTTTGTAAAAAAAACTATTCATTAATTTTCTATATTTTTTGGGGGATAATTACTACAATCATTAATATTTCTACTTAGTTACTATTATTATATGTTAATTTAAATAATCAAATATCTGTTGTTATATCTTGGTTAGTTTCAGTTTTTTTGCTTTTATTTCAAATAAATTATGGGTTTTTGATTCTAAATTTATATTTAATAATGGGCTGGTAATAGAATTTTGCTTATTTCTTTTGACTAGAATTACAACACTATTTTTGGAAATGATAATTATTTGGTATGGTGTCCAATATTTGTGCCAAAGTCCAGTTGTTTGGAAGTTTATAGATAATATTTTTGTTGTAATTATTAATTACTATATCAGTAAATTAATAATTTTTAGAGAGACGCAGTAATAATAGCATCATTTGAAAGTTAATCTTGATTATAAAAAGAGCATCCCGAAAGTCAGGTTTTCTAACTATGAGATGCTTTTATATGATGGTTAAAGGCGAGTACTATGTTAACGACGATTTTTCCACTCATCTTTAAGCACTGTCCAAATATTGCCATCATGAAATCCGTCTGACAATAGTTCATTGGCCCGAATTGAACCATCTAAATGAAAGCCTGCTTTTTGAGCAACATGATTACTACGCGCATTATCAACTGCCGCATGGATTTCTATTTTATTAATCTTATAATCATTAAATCCTATTTGGCACATGCCAGCTACAGCACGATGCATGATACCCTTACCGATAAATTTAGTTCCTAGCCAGTAGCCAATTTCTGCACTTTGATCCATTTCTCTAAATCTATTAAAGCTAATCATACCGGCAGGGTGATTTTTATAAAGGATAATCGTTGTCATTGAGGTACCTATACCAAATTTTTCTAAATCGTTTGATAAAAATTTTTCTTCGTCTACAACGGCCGTTGTACCTGTTACCCAAGGTAACCAAGTTACTAATTCATTTCGACTTTCATCAATTAGTTGGAACACGGTTTCAGCGTCAATTTTTGGTCTAGGTAGTGCCAGACTGACCTCGTCGTCGATTTGATATGTAAACATTTTGTTCCTCCATAGAAGGTTATTAAAAACAGAGTGGTTAATGGTATTTTACGATCATTGCATCCATTCAGAGCGTAAAACACCGTATTTAACTGAATCCCAGTATTTGTTTTGCCAAAATCTAACTTGTCGAACTTCAGCCTCTTTTTTAAGAGATAAACTCTCAGCCAAAGCAATCATGCGATAATTACCAGACCATGTTGTTAAACCAATATGAGGTAGGGGTGTCATTTCAAATAATTCGTCAATCCATTGCTTTAAGGCAGTCTTACCGATGCCATGATGCCAGCTATCTTGTTTATAAATGACAATACCAACATCTAACCATTGTTTTAATGGTTCATCCTCATAGTGAGCCGAGACCATGCCAACCATGGTATTATCAACCCAGATGATCTTACGCATGGGATTTTGTACATAACTATTTTCCAAATCTAAATCAATAAATTTTTGTTTCTCAGGTAGTTTGTCATGAAAATAGGGACCATTCCATTTTGTCCATTCAGCGTCGGGTTTACTAAAAGCTAGATTCCAAAAATCTAGTAATTCGTTACGTTTTAGTTCTTTTAATTGTAAGTTCATGTGTTGTTATTTTCCTTTAAAATTTTAAGGATGGCTTCACTAATTTTTTCGGGAAATTCAAAATGAATATAATGATTTTTCCCTAAGGGTTCGATAGTTGTTTTTTCAGTGTAATATTCTGAATGACTATATTCATTAATTCGATAGGGACGGACAAAAAGAGTAGTTGAAACGGTTTGGTCTAAGCTTAAGTTTGAAAAATCTGGACGTTTTAAAATATCGATTCCAAGATTTAATCCGTGTGGTTTTGTGATTTTGGAATCTTTTTCTTCAGAAATCAGAGCAGTGTTCCAAATTTTATCAGCTAAAGTTTTTTGAAATGAGGTGTAAATTCTTTCATGCATTAGGTTAGTAATTTCATCTTCCGTCATTTCTGAATCTTCTTTTGCGTCTCTATTGTAGTTTGCTTCATCGGGTGGGTCTAAGAGAACTTCTTTCGTTATAGGCTCGATGCCAATGAAACCAATTAACTGATTTAATTTTTGTGCAATGGATAAGGCATAAAAACCGCCTAAGCTATGGGCTATTATCACAATTTTTGAGGCATGTTGATTTTGTATGATTCTCGTAATTAAATCAGCTTCGTCTGTTAATAAGAATGACCTTGTGGAAGAAGAACTTAGTCCAGAATCTAAATAGTCAATTGCTAAAACACCAATTTCTTTTGGAATTTTTTGTATAATGGGCTGAAAAATTTGTGCAGTATCGTAAGGTCCATAGCCATTAAGAAAGATTAACAGTGTATCTCCAGATCTAACTGATATTTTAAAAGTTCCTAGTGAAGTATTTATGTATTTATCTTTTAAAAGGTTAATCATTATTATTGATTCCGCCACTCATGTTCAAGTAATGACCAAAGATTTTCATCATGAAAACGGCCAAAGAGTAAGGCATGATCTCGTAACTTGGCCTCTAGATAGAAACCGGCATTTTTAGGTATTTGATTACTCGCACGATTGTCCGATGCAACATAAATTTCGATTTTATGAACTTCAAACTTATTGAATGCTAAATCGCATACACCCTTTAATGACCGAAGCATGATTCCCTTTCCTGTAAATTCAGTGCCTAGCCAATAACCAATTTCAATTTTTTTATTATTCTTATCCCAATTTTTAAGAGATATTGACCCAACAATTTCATTTTTATACCAAATAACTAGATTTAGGGAACGTGTCGTACCTAAACTGTGCGCGTTTCTTTTTAGCGTTTCTCGTTCATCTGCAATACTTTTAATTTTTAATACCCAAGGTAACCAGGGTATCAGTCCATTACGACTGTCATTGATTAATTTAAACAGGGCAGTTGAATCGATTTCAGGTCTTGGTAAGGATAAATAAATTTCATCATCAATTTTATATGTAAGCATAAAAATAACTCTCCGCTTTGATAGGGAAGATTAGGGTTCATAAAACTTTGTACATGAATTGGAATGTTTTGTACAAAATTTTGATTAAAGTAATTTATACAATAAGTATTCACATATGAAGTGGTTACTAATTATTATAATCTTATTCTAATTTTTGTATACGCTTATTTAATATTTGTCGGCGTGTACTAAAATCAACATCTTGAATATTTTGCTCGATTACCCAAGAATAGTGGAAGGGGTCTTTCACAACACCATTCCATATACCTAATTCTTCATCTTTCATTAAGGGTACAACTACTTCAAATTCTGCACTTATGACTCGTTCAAATAGTGCATTTGCGTCATTAACAACAATGTTGAACCACATGGATTGGACGGCATTCGAGTCTGGCACTTGCCATCCCATCTGAGGATTAGCATCAAATAAGTGAAACTGCATATCTTCAATTTCAAAGATTACTTCGTTAAATGATAAGTTGGATAGGTTCTTGCTAGATTCAATTAACCTAGTTTCAAAAACAGTCGCATATGTTTGATACGCTTTTATTGCGTCTTTAACTACACAATCAATAATAAGCATGCTGATTACTTCCTTTACTGTTTATTTCAGATTTTCTATGTGTGCTGTTCCAGGTATTATTATTTATGGTGAGATTCATTGTATAGAAAAGGATACGCTAAATTTGTTCTAGCGTATCCTATAAAGTAATTTTTTAGTCTTTAATTAATACATTACAGGTTTTATGTTAGCAAATTCATAGATACCCCAGTCGCTTAGTTCACGACCATAACCAGAATCTTTGACACCCCCAAAGGGTACTTGAGCTTGAGAACTCAAAATAGAGTTAATCGTAACTTGACCAGTTTCAATTCGTGAAGCAAGTTTTTTACCACGTTCAATATTTTTGGTGTAGATAGCGCCACCTAGACCATGTCGAGAATTATTTGCAATTTTGATGATTTCGTCGTCTGATTGTGCTTGATAAATTTGTGCTACTGGACCGAATAATTCTTCTTCAAACATAAGATTTTTTTCATCCATACCAGTTAAAATCAAAGGTGAGAAACCTGCGCCATCACCGCTGATAGGTGTCGGATTACCATACAAAACTTTAGCACCACCAGCAATCACTTTTGCCACTTGAGTCTGTAACTGTTGTTGCGCTTTCTTAGATGAAAGGGGAGCTAAGGTTGTATTTTCATCCAATGGATCACCCAATTTATATTTAGTGAATTCTTCTTTTAATGCGGCTAAAAACTCAGGATAAATACTTGAAGAAACAATATAACGTTTAGCAGCTGTACATACTTGACCAGCATTGGTCAATCGTGCTTTGGTTGCATCTTTCGCAGCATCAGCGATATCAACATCATCTAAGACAACAAAAACGTCAGTTCCACCAAGTTCCATAGTTGATTTTGTTAAATTTTCACCGGCACTAGCGGCAATTCTACGACCGGCATTTTCAGATCCTGTTAAGGCAACACCCTGCACACGAGGATCTTCAATAATCCGATTAATCTGATCATAATCAGCAAAGATATTGGTAAAGGCACCTGATGGCAAACCAACATTATCACACGCTTCTTGAAAAGCTAGTGCTGCCTCGGGTACAATGCTAGCGTGCTTGAGAATAATTGGGTTTCCTAAAATGAAATTAGGGGCAAATACACGCATGACTTGCGTATATGGAAAATTCCATGGTTCAATTGCTAAGACAATACCTGTGCCAGAAAATTCAACTTGAGCTTGTCCGTTAGGTAGGTCATTGTATGGCTTAGGCTGCATGAACTTCACACCATTTTCAGCGTAGTAACGTGCAAAAGAGCCGTTTTTTTTAACTTCTTGACGAGCCTCTGTCAATAATTTTCCCATGTTAGTTGATAGTACACGAGCATATTTTTCTATATTTTCTTCGAACTCATCAGCTAACTTATACAGAAAATCTGTTCTTTCTTCGACAGCTTGACTCTGCGATTGCTTATAAAAATCTTGAGCTGTGTCTAAGATAATATCTAATTGCTGGTCAGTTACGTTATCAAAGTCACGAATTTTTTGTCCGTTATATGGATTCACTGCTGCATAACTCATGGATAGTTACCTCCTTAAAGGGAACGGGTTTTCGTTACAACCTCTATGATAGAATTTTTTCTACCAATAATGCCAATTTTTTGCCTACAATTTAATTGTATACATAGCGTATTACACGGAAATAGTAATATATTATTATGAATATAAATAAAGAGTTGTCGTTCTTAAGAGAGTGGAGGATGATAATTCTTTATTTTTTAAAGTAAATTCTACAGGTTGAAAGGCGGTTTGAAATCTTTATTTAAGCAGTCACCATTAAAGTAGCCTGAGCCTCGTGTTTATATGAAGATGATCAGTATGCAGTATATGCTATTAGCAATGTCAAAGTTAGTATAAATTAATTTTCAAAGTAAATTTCTTTAATATCCCCTCTAAGCCATGTATTGTAAACAGTCTCAATAACCCGGTTCAATTTACAAAATCTAATTTTGTCTTTATTGAGCCAATAAGTTTTTCCTTCATACGTCTGTTTTATATCTCCCTTAGAAGTTTTCAAATTATATTCAGCTTCATAAACGAAAATAAATTCCTTATTTTGATTGCCTAAATTAAAATTAACGATGCTTTTCAAGCTTGGTTCTTTTATATCAATTCCAGTTTCTTCTTTGATTTCGCGAATGACAGATTTTTCAATAGATTCATTTGGCTCAACATGTCCTCCAGGAAAGGTAATGGTATTTTCAAATTCGGAATCAATTTTATCCATGACAAGAATATCGTCGCCATTTCTAATAATGCACATATTGGTAAGTTCAATTTGTTGCATTCTTTTCACCCGGATTATTCATCAAGACAAACAAAGACCCGCTGAAACAGCAAGTTAATACCGTTTCAACGGGTTTTGCGCTTTCACCCGTTGGGTGAAAACCATAGGAGCTCTTTTTTATGATATTTTGTTAGTGAAAAACAAACCAAATACTCAAAAATTGGAGCGTCTAAAATTATGACTCAAAAAGTATTACCTAGCAACCCTTTAGTTGCAGTTTCAGACAATGGGGCACCAATTACCTCGGATGGTGGCAACGTGCTGCTTAGTATGTTTCTGAATTCACCTGTAGTTTCCAGGCTCTTTAATAACGTTGAATTCAACGATAATCGCAAAAGTCCACGCTATGCTAAGGTAGAATTATTATTGCAAATGCTCATTCAAGTTATCGAAGGTTATCGCAACGACGACGTTGCAGATTACTTGACCCAAGATATCGAACATCGACTTGTTTATGCGCAAAACATGGCATCTCAACCAACTATTTCCAGATTTCTATCACATCTCACGAACGAAGACATTGATGAGCTACAAGAATTAAATCGTCGTATTGTCTCTTTAATTGATGAAAGATCAGCCAACACTGAACTGGTGCTAGATTTGGATTCAACCTACTTTGAGACCTTTGGTCATCAAGAAAAAATTGGTTTTAATTATCACTACTTGAACGTCGGTTACCATCCGCTTATCATGACCGATGCTTTAACTGGAACCGTGCGTCAGGTATCGTTGCGAAGTGGCAATACCTATACCGGTAATGGTGCAACTGAATTTGTGCAAGGGTATCTGTCAACTAGTCTATCCGCTCAACATCAGACAATTATTTTGCGTGGTGACAGTGGCTTCGCCACGCCAGACTTGATGGAAACATTAGAAGGCAACAATATTTTTTATACCATCCGATTGAAGTCAAATCCTCGATTGAAGCGTATGGCACTTGATGGACGATATGTTAATTTCGACAATCTTTTGATGATTGAAGGTCAGTTGACGACCGATGAATTTGAGTATCAAGCCGCCTCATGGGACAAAGCACGTCGTGTTATCGTTTTAAATGATGAACATGGCGGTACACAGTTCATCGTCACTAACCTAAGTCTTCCACAAAAAGACATCGTCCGTGTTTACCGCAAGCGTGCGGCGATTGAAGATATTATTCGCGAGCTTAAAGGTGGATTTGCCTTCGGCAAAACTGATAGCAGTTCATTTTTCGCCAACAAAGCGCGCATGTGGATCTCAGTGATTGCATCAAACTTGATGCGGTTGATGAAGAGTATTGCGTTGGACGACCAGCAACAATCGTGGACAATCAACACCTTTCGAGACCGTTTGTTAAAAATCGGTGGACGTGTCACTAAGCACGCCCGCAAGGTGATCTTGACGTTAGATAGCCGCAACCAAGAACAATTCGATGGTCTGTTCTGGCGAGCTTGGGAACGACTAAATGCTTTGTGGCAATAAAACAACGAATTATATTTTCAAAAAAATAGCAAAATCTGGCTGGTTTTAGTGTGCCCATTTTTCTCAAAAAACGCTCAATCGAAAAAAACACCCTGAAACTGTGCCAGGGTACCGGCAGTTTCAAGGTGATTTATCGTATTTTACTGATTTAGCTGTGGTTAAAAATTTAGTGCATGAATAATCCGGGTTTCAATGTTTTTCTCCTGCTTTAGTTATAGTTGAAAATCATAAAATTTATTTCTATATATTTTCTAATTAAAATGTAATTTATTTCACGAAAATTATAACTTAATGATGAGTCCATAGCAAGAAAAAGTTAAAAAAGTCGATTATTCAGTTTATACTAAGCCTCATTTTATGCCTCTATGCAGGTTTATATCTATCATGAATGATTTTAGCGTATAATTATCATTATAAATTAATGTTACGTTGAGGGTTATAATATGAATTTAATTAAATTGGAATTTGAACTTGCAAAGATTACTGATGTAAATAGAATCATTAAAATGTATAAGTCAGGATTCAAGGAACTATTTGAACGCTATCATGACATTGATACAAATCCATATATGGAATCAAAAGAAGTTATATCTAGAAAAATTCGTCAACAAAATAGTTATTTCTTTTTCTTAATTTATAATCAACACGAAGTAGGGATTATTAGAGTAATGACAGATTCGGAAGACAAAGCACGCGCCAAGATTTCGCCAATACTTATTTTGCCAAAATATCAAAATAATGGATTTGCTCAGTCAGCATTGTTTCATATTGAGAATAAATTTTCTAATGTTAAGGAATGGGATATTGATACCATTAAGCAGGAAACTAAGTTATTACATTTGTATACAAAAAGTGGATACACACTAACCAGTCAGCCAGAATTACATATCAAAAATGGCATGGATTTAGTTTTTTTGACTAAATATGTATAAGAATATGGCAATTTAAAGCAATTCCATAACTAATTATTTAACAAGAGGTATAAAAATGAAAATAATATTTTTACCAGGTTTAGGCCAAGATGCTGCTGCATGGAGTAAAGTAATAGATAATTTGAATATAAATCTTGAACCAGAATCATTAAACTTATTTTCAACAATTGATGACAGTACAGAGTTGACTTTCGAACTACTGCACAGAGAAATAACACAAAAATTGCAAGTTATAGATGAACCATATATTTTGTGTGGGTTATCATTAGGTGCAATCTTGGCTTTATCAAGTGCACTGGATGGTAATCGATTAGTAAAAGGTCTAATACTTTCTGGTGCCCAATTTGAGAGTCCTAATAAATTATTGATTGACTTGCAAAATCTTATGTTTCGATTTATGCCTAGTAAAAATTTTATTGAATTAGGTATTACAAAGAAACAAATGATTGCATTTTGTCAATCAATGAAGTCATTAAATTTGCGTCTAAAATTAGTTCAGTTAAATATGCCAACCGCTATCATTTGTGGTACTAAAGATAAGGCTAATTTACCGGCATCCAAAGCACTGCATTCTGAAATTCGTGATTCTGAGATAAAAGTCATTGAAGGTGGTCACATGCTAAACGAGGAGACACCTGTTGCGTTTGCAAAAATAATTAATGAATTTTATGCAAAATATTTTTCAGTTAGAGAACAAGTAAGTTGAATTTATAGATTTCAAACATAAAAATGTATGAGGTGAAAATGAAAATAATTGATCTAGTACGACACGGGGAGCCTGACACATCAATACATGACGACTTTCTAAGACCATTAACTTTAACTGGAATTAGACAAGCGGAAATGGTTTCGTCAAAATTACAAAAGCAATCATATACACATATTTTCGCAAGCCCACTGCGTAGATCTGTTGAAACGGTAGTTCCGTTAGCCAAAAAGCAGAATATTTCAGTTGAAACTAATAACCTTCTTGTTGAGCGAAAGATGCCAGAATGGTTTGATTCAAGTCAAAAATTTACAGATTATATTAACCATCAATGGCTAGATTTTAAATATTATCAAGCCGGGGGAGAATCATTACAACATGCTCAAACTAGGTATATTTCTTTTATTAAGGATAAATGTAAAGAGGATGAGCATATTGCCATTGGTTCACATGGAACGGTGATGAGCACTATATATGAACTTGTTCATCCAGGTGAAGGTTTTGAATTTTGGGAGAGTTTACCATATGGTTCAACACTAAGATTGAAAGTCAGTCATGATGCATATATTTATGCGGAATTGGTTTAATAAATTTGTTAAAAAGATAGTATAAATGCTCCCATAAAAAAGTTAATGATAATTATTATCATTACGTCACACTATTGCAGAATATTTAACGGCTAGATAAAAGTAAAAAGTTGTCATTTTTTCATATGACAGAATGACAACTTTTGTATGTTAAAATTCTACAGGTTAAAAGGCGACGGCTGACTTCTGACTATAGAAAGAAGGTGATGTCTATGAATGTTATTCATGAACATCAGATTCCAACTATATCGACAACCACTAAAGGAAGTAAGAAAACTAAAAACCGCCCAATACTTTGACAAGTAGGGCGGTTTTAATTTCATATTAAACAGCCACTGTTGAAGTAGCACGGGGCTTTTCTGATTACAGATAGCGTATCGCATGACTTAAATAACTAACCAAATAGCGGGCATATGTTCATAATCACAATTTCTAATATTTTGGTTTAACATCCCGTAATAACAATAAAAAGAAGACAACAATCAAGTGAATAATAAAGATAGTTAAAAAGGTTGTATCAAAACTAAAACTAGTTATCATAAAACCACCTAGTAATGGCCCTAATGCACGACCAATTGATCCAGAGAGACTGCCAATTGCTTGAATGGTACCACGATTAGTATCATTAGCGTAGTGATTTAACAAACTTGGAATGGCAGTTAGCGCAAGAATTTCACCAATAGAGACAAACGTAATGCCAAGGACAAAACGCCAATAATCGTTAGTATTAATAATAAATAAATATGATAAAGCAAAAGTTAAAACACCTAAAATTACACGTAATTTATCTGCATTAAACGTTTTTGGAAATAGGCGAACAATAAAAGGCTGTAAAGCAACAATCTCTATTGTACTGATTGTAAATAATATGCTGTACTTTTTGACAGAAATACCATTATTAGTCATTAGGACAGAAACATTACTGTTCCATTGTTCATAACATGCCCAAATAATAATCATCGTTAAACTAAGTAATGAAATGTAGCCAAGTGTACGCTTATTAAGTGAATTGTGAAAGCTGTTTTCCGTATCTGAACTACGCAGAGCATCAGTTGAAACAAATTGTGATTTGATAATAAATAAGGCCAGTAAAAAAAGAACTGCTGAGCTACCAAACACTAGCTGAATATTGATACTAAAAAGAATTCCTGATAGGAATGTAGCCAACCCCATACCAATGTTCGCAGCCCAGTAGCCGTTGTTGAAAATATTAGCATCGCTTTTTTGTAAAAAAGCCAAATAACTGTTAATCGAAGCATTTAAAATTCCTAAGCCAGCCCCATACATCGTTAACAAAATTGGATATAATGGCCAATAGGGGTATAGTGCCAGTAGAAATAGTGAAATGATGATAGTAACTGTACTAATATACATCAGTGGCTTAGTTCGCCATTTATCAAATAATCGACCACCTACCAAATTTCCTAGAGCCATAGCACCAGAAAAAAGTAAAAGTGTGTAACCGGCAACAACCAAGCTCATATGCAACACATTGTGAATATAAAGTGTAGTGACTGGCATAATTAAGCCAATTCCCATATTTACTAACATGTTTGTGACTAAAATGTATTTATTTTTCAAGAGAACAACACGACCTTTCGCATTACAAAACATGATTTACCACTATTAATTTAGGATGTTGATTAAACTTAAGGATAAAACACCAATTAGGACAATCAGTAACAGACTTTTTGTAAGTATTGCAGTCATTATGGTGGGAATTGATGCTATTAAGTTTGGCCAATCGATGCTTGGCAAATGGCCAATGTGTTGAATAAATAGACTTTCAAACCATAAACTAGACATTATGGCAATAGGGACAAAGCTTAAAAATTCAATGACTTTTTTTGATAGTGTCATATTTTTTAGGATGACCAAGGGTAGTATTCTTGAGAGCCAAGTAGCCAAGCCACAGCCAATGACCGTGTAGAGTATATAATTAGTTAAGGGCATTTTTAATCACCGTCCCAAAATAACATGCAATAATTGTTGCAAACAGGATAACCAAATTTGCAGGAATAAAAATTAGCCCAAGATAGACAACTGCAAGGGTAAAGATAATGACCATTAATTGGATATTTATTTTTATTGATTGATCAGAGATTATTTGTAAATATAACAAACCAATGAACATCGCAGTAATGGCAAAATTAAATCCAAATTTTTCGGGATTCGTAATTAAGCTGCTTACTGTAGCTCCTAAAAATGTCCCAAATATCCAAGCAAGATAAGAAACGATATTTACCGTATGAAACCACCGGAAATTTAAGTGATTATTAGTGTAGTTTAATTTATTCATGCCCAGGGCAAAGCTTTCATCCGTAAGAAAGGTGCCAATGAATATGTTTTTAATCAATGATTCTTTCTTGAAATAGGGTGCAAGAGTAGCACTCATTAGAATTAAACGTGAGTTAACCAAAAATACAGATAAAACTATCGATAAAATAGGACTATGTGTCAGTAACATGGGAACTAAGACAAATTGGGCCGCTCCTGCGTAAACAATTATTGAAATAAGTAAAATAGTCAAGAGATTCAAACCAGATGATTGACCAATGATACCAAAAGTAGCACTAATGCCAATATAGCCAAAAATAGTTGGTAATGCTTCTTTAAAAGCGGCTTTTGGTGTTAACAAATTAATCACAGTACACCTCCTTATACAAAAATTGTTCCTTTATTTATTGACCGTATTGTATATTATAAAAAATGTAATGTAAATATCAATTGGCTAAATGACACAGAAACTTTTAATTAACTGCCGTTGAAGTTGTATGAGGCTTTCTTTAGATCAATTACTATCTTCAATTTTTAGTGATCAGAAAGGCAAAATTATTTTATTTAAAAACGATGAAATATACAATAATTTATCACCTAAAGGGAAATTGGCTTATTTGAGAGATATTCAAAACGGGTACCAAGTTGATCCTGATGAATTTAACGATGTTAAGCAATTGTATGTTGAACCAGAGGAAATGTACAATCTGGTTAAAACAATTGTTCAACTAACTGATGATCAGAATAATACAGAAAAAGTATTGCAATATATTGATAAGCAAAGTAGTCCGAAATCAATTCCTAGAGTTGTTCAAGACTTGCGTCAAATATTAAAAACAGATATCACTGATAGTGATGGGAGATGGATATTGTCATGTGTCATGGCACGTTCAGATGACTACTGTCAAAAAGTAGTACAGTTAATTGCCAGTTAACATTCATAAAATAACGACATAAGTATTGGGATAATACCTAATACTTGTGTCGTTTAATTACTATTTTCAAATTAGATGTTGACAAAAGATGATAATACGCATAATATTACGACTGTTAGTAAATTTATGAGGAAAGAGTTAATGGATATGACATTTAACAACTCAAAATTTAATAATTTTTATTACTTCTATTTCTAATCATCGTGATTAATGTGCGCGGCACGTCGATCACGACGTGCCCGAAATAGAAGCATTTTCTATTGCGAATCGGGCGACTAAGATAGCTCGATTGGAGATAGAAAAATATAACCAGCTGGATATTTTTCTGAACGAATCGGTGCTATTATGGCATGCCGGTTCGTTTTTTTTATCCGGAGGAACATATGACAGAAAATCAAGGATTGGTTGGCGAAATCCAGGTCGCCAGTGACAAAAGTATGACACATCGGGCAATTATCTTAGCTGCGATGGCCAGAGGAAAAACAATCATCAACAATCCACTAATTGCTGCTGATACAAAACAGACGATACGAGCAGTTCAACAATTGGGAATTAGTGTTACACATGAGCAGTCTAGTGTCATGATAATCGTTAGCCCAGGAATTGTTGCCATTAAAAAAATGGTTAGTGGTAACAGCTTAACTTTTGATTTTGGTAATTCTGGGACAACGACACGTCTAATGATTGGTTTGTTGGCTGGAATTGGTCAGTCAGCAGTTATTACTGGAGATGACAGTTTATCTAAAAGACCAATGGATCGTGTTGTGACATTGTTAGAAAAATATGGTGCTAAGATTGAAACTCATGAAGGTAAATTACCGCTGACTATCAAACAAGGAATTACGGGAAAAGAGATTCGAGAGGATTTACAAATACCATCTGCACAGGTCAAGACGAGTTTAATGCTTGCCGGTCTAGGTGCCAATATACCAGTTATTATTTATGATAAATTTGGGACACGAAATCATACAGAAAATATGCTGCCTACTTTTGGTGTGAATGTAAATCAACAAGCAAGTATGATTTATATTCCTGAAAATCAGTCGTTACATGGAACAAAATTGACTATACCAGGTGATGCATCTTCTGCAGCTTTTTGGCTAGTGGCAGGCACATTGGTATCAAATAGCCAAATCACATTACGTAACATAAGCATTAATCCTACTCGAAGTGGTGCTCTTCAAGTGTTACAAAGAATGGGCGCTGATATTTTGATTAGTAATCAAACAAATGATGCTGGCGAGGCATTTGCGGACATTGTTATCAAAACAGCGAAGCAGCTAAATGCAACAGATATAAATGAACGTGAAATGCCTGCACTTATTGATGAAGTCCCGATTATTGCTTTAGCAATGCGTCAGGCAAACGGCATTAGTCATGTGACGCATGCAGAAGAATTGCGTGTAAAAGAAAGTAATCGCATCATGTCTGTAACAGAGACCTTGAATTCGTTTGGTGCCAAAATTAGGGCAAATCAAGATGGCTTTACGATTAGTGGACCTGCAAGTCTTAAAGTACCTGTGAAAAAGGTATCTGATCATGACGATCATCGAATTGCAATGTTGCAGGAAATTACAGCACTTGTTACGAGTGATGGGACCACAGATTTTAAAAAAAGGGATAGTGTGAAAATATCTTACCCACAGTTTTATGAAGATTTGAAGGAGTTAACGCATGCCTAAAATCATTGTTATTGGTCTTGGTGCTATGGGAGCATCTCTTGCAGAGGCACTCAATACACATCAAAATTATATCGTTTATGGTTATGACTTATTGGATAGTGTCTCACAAACAGCTGTTTCCGATGGTGTGATCCAACAAGCAATTTCTTGTAATCAAATAAATAATACATCTGTTGATTTAATAATTTTAGCGACCCCTCCAACTGCAATCAGTGAGCTATTAAGTCTGCTTGATCCACAACAGTTGATCTTGGATCTTGCCTCTGTTAAAACACCTATTATGCAGGCAAGTGAAAACCATTTCCATTTTGTGGGTGGTCATCCAATGGTTGGTACTGAAAAAAAGGGTTATGGTGGACGACATGCAGTTAACTATAGGTCAGCAAATTTCTTTTTGATGGGTAAACAATTAGATATCAACCATGTAATTGATTTGCTTGAACCAATCCATTCACACTTCATTCAAACAACAGCTAAAGCGCATGATGAAAATGTTGCCATGACTAGCGATATGCCACACATAGTTGCTGATGCGCTTGTTGCAGCCGTCATAAAAAATCAGGAGACTGAAACGACATTATCAGAATATGTTGGGCCTGGATTTAAGGATACCACTCGCATTGCTGGTGCTAATCCAGAACTATGGTCACAAATATTACATGCAAACCGAGATGCGACATATATAGCAGTAACGAAATTTTTAGAAGAATTACAAAAATTACAAGAAGCATTAAGTGAGAATGATCCTTCAGTTTTAACGGCGATATTAACAAAAATACAAAATGGAAGGCGAACATTATTATGAAAATTATTTTAATTGGTTTTATGGGTGTTGGAAAATCAACAGTGGGGAATAATTTAGCAGAAGTATTGCATAAACCATTTATCGATTTGGATAGTATGATTGAAGAACATACTGGGCAGAGTATTCCTAACTTTTTTTCAAAAGTAGGTGAAGGTTCTTTTCGAACAATTGAGGCAAGTCTTCTGACAAAAGCACTTCAAATGGAAGAGGTTGTGATTAGTACAGGAGGTGGAGTTGTTGAAACTCGCCAATGTGTTGACATACTACGGAAATCTGGTGGCCTGGTGATTTGGTTAAATGGCACGTTTTCTACGGTAACTGATCGATTATTAAACACAGTGGTTGATCGTCCACTCTTGTCAGGGAAGCCATTACCAGACTTTTTCAATCTTTGGAAACGACGTCAGAATATCTATGCGGATACTGCTAATTTTGAGGTAATTACAGATCATAAGAACATTACTGAGATTAGTAATGAAATTATTCAACATATGGATCATCCAACAAAATTTGATACGCTCCGAAGCCAAATTGATTCATTTGACAATGCAACTCTGCAACAGCTGGCTGCACGGATGACTGTTGTTGACCAAGTTGCTTTGATTAAGAAGAATCACAAAATTCCAGTCCTTCAAACTGCACGGATGGCAAACATGCGACAAAGATTAAACAAAGCGTTTGTGGGCAAATTATCAAACGAATTAATTGAAGAATACATGTCATTCGTTACTGGAGCCGCAATTTCTAGAGAAGAGCAACAAATATGAAAATAAAAAATTTAAATAGCATCCAGACTCAAATTAGTATTTATCTCATTTATATTGTTCAAGGGTTTGCATTAATTATTTTGGCACAAACCATTGTTTCATTAACACACATATGGCAAACAAATTTAGCAGGTGCAACAAGTGTTGTTTCAGCTATTGGAATTGGTAAATTAATTGCTTATCCGTTGCTTGGTGAATTAGCCGATCATATTAGTCG
Organism: Weissella paramesenteroides; assembly: GCF_051903945.1. Classification (GTDB taxonomy): domain Bacteria; phylum Bacillota; class Bacilli; order Lactobacillales; family Lactobacillaceae; genus Weissella; species Weissella paramesenteroides_A. The sequence goes on from NZ_CP192268.1 coordinate 909,709, forward strand.
TAAAAGACTACTCTTTAGTGCAATTTGCACGTATGCATGTTTTTTTGCTTTCATTCCGTTAACAATGGCTGTCTGGCAAGGCATGATTTTAACAACTTTAGCTGGTATTGCGAATGCAGAACTAGACGCGGTTGCTTACCCAACTTTATTACAAGTACATCATGGAAAATCTAGTGGAAATGTACTCATAAAGGCAATGATTTCACTTGGAGAAGGCGTGTTACCGTTAATCATTCTACTATTGGATGACCGTCGTCTGTGGTTCGGATGGGCATTCTGGAGTGCGATTATTTTGCTGATTGGTGCGGCTATTAGTCTGTGGTATTCAAAAATACCTAATCATCTTATGGATGCTACGCATGAGCAAATGCCGGATACAAGTACAAATAACAACGAACATTGGTACCTAATGAATGCAATCTTTTTGTCCTATGGATTTTTTGCAATGTGGTTGATGGTTCATTTCACACAATGGGTAACCCAGTATTTTGAAACTATTGGTCATTATTCGTCAATGCATGCGCATTTGCTAATGACTAGTTATAGTATTGGCTCTGTGATTGGTGTCATAACAGTCTTTTTGTTAACTAATCGGCAGGTACTAAGTGAAAAGTTATTATTGATTGTAATGAATCTTGTATCATTCTTTAGCTTAATTATTATTCTAGTTGATCAAAATCAATCGTCGATGATCGTCACTATAGGTGTTACCTTATTTGGTATCTCTGCAGCGGGAGGAGCTTTACAATTGGGTATTGGTCAATATATTGCGCAAAAACCGGCAGCTAGTGGTCGATTAACTGGATGGTACTTTTTTCAAGTAGTTTGGCTATCTTTATTATGCCATTGATTACAGGTCATTTTGCCGAAAACAATTTGCAACAAGTCATGCAAAGTTTAATTTTCGTGGCCCTAATTAATGTCGTTTTAATTCTTGTGTACTTATGGGTTAGTCGTGAAACTAATCTGAAAAAAGACGGAGGTCAATAATAATGAGATATATGACAGCGGGCGAAAGCCATGGACCAGAGGAAATCGCCATTATTGAGGGGATTCCAGCTGGATTAAAAATTACTCAAGATGATATCAATCATGAACTTGCACGACGGCAGCATGGTTATGGTAGAGGGCAACGACAAGTAATTGAAACAGATAGTGTTAGCATCTTATCAGGTGTACGGCACCAAATAACATTGGGTTCGCCAATTACTCTGAATGTGCATAATGATGATCATAGTCATTGGTCAAAAATAATGGATCCAAACACGCCGGCCACTGCCGAGAATTCAATGCGAAAAGTCTTACGTCCACGACCTGGTCATGCGGATCTTGTAGGGGGAATGAAATATCGTCACGATCAGGATCTTAGGAATGTTTTGGAGCGGTCTTCAGCTAGAGAAACCGTCATGCGAGTTGCTGTTGGGGCTGTTGCCAAAAAATTATTGCAAGAAATTGATGTAGATGTACATGGTTTTGTATGTAATATTGGTCCGGCACACAGTGATATGAGCATATTGACGACTTTTCAAAATCTGGATGAAATTCGTAAAACTTCTGAAAAATTTCCGACAAGAGCGCTGGATGTAAAAGGTGATGCTGATATGCAAGCGGTAATAGATCAAACAAAAATCAATGCTAATACAGTAGGAGGTACTGTACAAGTAATGGCAACAAATATGCCAGCTGGGTTAGGCTCATATGTATCAGCAAATGAAAAGTTGGATGCTAAGCTTGCACGAGCAATTATTAGTATCAATGCATTTAAAGGTGTTGATTTCGGTGGTGGATTTGCCAATGCTGAAAAATTTGGTGATGAGGTTATGGATGAAATTATTTGGGATGCAGATAAGGGCTTTTCCCGTACTAGTAATAATTTAGGTGGATTTGAAGGTGGTATGACCAATGGCGGTGTCATTGTCGTCCGTGGTGTGGTTAAGCCAATTCCTACTTTATATCGACCTATGCAAAGTGTTGATATTGATACACATGAAAATCACAGAGCATCAATTGAGCGGTCTGATACAACGGCAGTTACCGCAGCAGCAGTTATTGCAGAATCTATGGTTGCTATTGAGCTTGCAAAGGCAGTATTGGACAAATTTGATGCTGACAGTATTGATCGTTTAAAGGAACAAGTGGCAGAATATCGTAATGAAATCCAAAAGTTCTAGTCTAGGAACTAAATGTTTAAGAGATTAGTTAAAAAATCCGTGTGTTTGCATGAAAGGTTTTTGCTTAACAAAATAATGATCAAGAGATGGAAAAAACATCGAAACTGAATGAGTTTCGATGTTTTTTAGGGTATTTACACGTATTGATAGTGAAAGTGTTCTGCATATTTGTTTATGTGCATACCACTTGTCTAATTTTTTAATTACAACATCGTAATAATTTGCATCAAAATTGGTACGACAATCACGAATAGGACAGTCGAAGTTGTGACAACATTTGTCGCATATTCGACGTCACCCTTAGCATCACCAACCAAAATTGGCAAAACAGCTAATCCAGGAGCAGCAGCTTGGATAACCAATGTACCTTGTTCAACTGATGGAATGTTCATTGTATGCTTAAACAGCATCATGATAATAATCATAACGGCAGGGGCAAAGACAAATCGACCAATTAGAGCGACAATCGTATCACGATCGAAGTGAATTGACTTTAAACCAGCGTCTGCTAGGACAATACCAATGTAAATTAATGACAATGGTGTTACCACGCCACCAACCATTGAGAAGGTTTTATCAACTAACGTAGGTAAAGGTAAGTCTAGTAACAACCATACTAAAGCAACGATAAAGCCTAACAATGGAGCAGGTAACAATTTCTTCCAGTTAAACTTTCTGGTATTGTCAGACTTTGGTCCGTCATTAGAAACAAAGAAGATACCAATTGCCCATGTTGAAACAGTGTTAGCAAGATAGTAAACCAAGAAGAACGACAATGAATGTTGTCCAAATAATGCCAAGTTTAACGGCAAACCGATAAAGATTGTATTTGCGTTCACGAACATGTTTATGAACGTGCCACGACGGCCTTCTCGAACCTTCAAAATTTTCGTCAAGAGCCAAGCAATTAGGTAGCCAACAGCAAATGAAATAATGACGAAAACTAATGACCCAGAAAGTGCAATCAATTTTGAACGGGTTAAGTTATCCAAAACACCAACGAAGATGTTTAAGGGCAGGGCAACCTTCATAATTAAGAATTCAATATCATGTTTGAATGAGTCTTGGAACTTGCCACCGTTTCGTAGTAAGTAACCCAAAGCAATCACGAAGATAATCTCAACAACGGATGAGATTGATGTTAGCAATGCAGACATTTTACGAAATAACTCCTATATTTGATTAGTATTTAGGTGTCCATTGAGCAGACTTAACAGCAGCTTCAACGTCATCTATTTTAATTTGATTTAATCCTTCAGCAATTGCTTGTTTAACTACAGCAACTGCCACACGAAATGACATTTCTGACAAACGTGATACAGGTGGCAAAACAGGAGCACCAGGTTGAGAAGTGTCAACCATACCGCCTAAAGCATGGGCAGCAGCCGAAATCATACCGTCTGACAATATCTTAGCTTTGGCAACAATTGTTCCCAATCCCAAACCTGGGTAAACTAGCATGTTGTTAGCTTGGCCGATTTCGTAGGTTACACCATTTGAAGCCACAACTGGATCGACAGGTACGCCAGCAGCAACCAAGGCTTTACCGTCTGACCACTTAATCAATTCATCTGGCATTGCTTCGTGTAACTTTGTAGGGTTTGACAATGGAAAAATTTTTGGGTGATCAGTGTTAGCAATCATTGCCGCAACAATCTCCTTGGTAAATGAACCAGGATTAGTTGACGTACCGACCAAAACAGTTGGTTTAACAGTCTTAACAATTGTTAATAAGTCCGTTAATTCATCAGCATTTTCAAATTCTGAACGTGAACGAGCAAAAGGTTTTTGTTCAGGTGTCAACGTTTCATCATCGTCAAATAATAGTCCTTGACGATCAACCATATAGAAGTGCTTACGAGCTTCTTCTTCCGATAAACCTTGTTGCATAAATTCGGCCAAGACACGACTAGCGATACCTGTACCAGCTGAACCACCACCGTACGTCAAGTATGTTTGTGACTTAATGTCTTCACCAGTAATAGCCAAGGCACCCAAAACAGCTGATGTGACAACGATTCCAGTTCCTTGAATGTCATCATTAAACGTTGGCCAGTTTTTCTTATACGTGTTCAAAATTTTCGTTGCCGTTGAACGTCCAAAGTCTTCAAAATGTAGGTACATGTCTGGGAACAGTGATTGTGCAGTCTTAACAAATTTATCAATGAATTCAAAGTATTGTTCACCGTGAACACGTTCGTGGCGGTTACCCAAATATAGTGGATCTTCCAACAACTCTTTACGATTCGTACCAGCGTCAACAGAAACTGGTAAGACTGAGGTAGGGTCGATACCGGCAGCAGCCGTGTAAACCATCAACTTACCAACGGCAATATCAACACCCTGGACACCCCAGTCACCAATTCCCAAGATACCTTCAGCATCAGTGGCAACTAATAATTTAATCTCGCGTCCATCAGCAGCATTTTTTAGCGTAGCTGCAATGTTCTCGGGGTGATTAATATCCAAGAAGGCAGCGTTTTGTGGATTTACAAATAATGCGGAATAGTTTTCGATTGTGTCTGCAATGGTTGGATCATATACAATTGGCATGAATTCAGCAACATGTTGATCTACCAAGTAATAGAATAAAGTACGGTTTGTGTCGAATAATGTTGATAGAAAAATACGCTTTTCAACGTTGTTAACCTTTGTTTCGTATTGGGCATAAGCCTGATCAGCTTGCTCTTTGATTGTTTGAACATGGGCTGGTAACAAACCAGTTAAGCCAAGTTTTGCACGCTCTTCTTCAGTAAAAGCAGTACCCTTATTCAAGAAAGGGTTGTTTAAAATTTCTTGTCCACGCATTGTGTAATTGTCTCCTTAAAATTAAATAATAATTTCTTAACGATGCCTAGTTTACTATCTATAAATTTTTATAGTCAAATTATGCAGATATGATAAAATTTATTTATAAATCAACGGATGGAGGAATTGTTATGAATTTAAAGGATCTGTCATATTTTTCTGCCTTGGCGCAGCTGAAACAGTTCACTGCTGTTTCTGAGCAATTCGGTGTCACTCAGCCGACAATTACATATGCTATCAAACGACTAGAGGATGAGTTTGATAGCGAACTACTCGAACGTCATGCTTCAAAAAAGTCGGTAGAACTAACTCGAACTGGTGAACTTGTGTTGGATCTAGCTAAACAAATTCAAAGTGAAATTACCTTCACGAAGGAAGAGATACGGTTACATTCACTAAAGAAACTGCGATTCGGATTGCCACCAATCATTGGAAATTATTATTTTTTACCGGTCACGCGTGAACTTGCTAAAACGCATTTACTTCCAAATTTTGAGGCAGTAGAACTTGGGAGCGATGATTTAATGGCACAAGTTAAGGATGGTAAATTAGATTTTGGCTTAATTGCATCGATTGACGATGTCCATATTCCTGGTGTTAATGAAAAAAAAGTTGCCTCATTCCCATTTGTATTAGCAACCACGAAATATGACATGCCTGATGAATGCTATTTTGAAGATGTTGCAAGTGAAGATTTCATTTTGTTTAATGAAGGATTTATTCACAGTCGTGTCTTTAAGGAACTAACATATAACACGGAAGTTTTTCCCCATATTTTGTATCAAACCTCAAATGTTGAGGCGCTCAAAAGCGTAGTAAGGGAAGGTTTGGGCATGGCATTGATTACAACTTTGGCGTTGCGTGAAACTGATCATGATATGCATTACATCAATCTATTGAACAAAAACTTACCAACATTCAACATTTTTCTTTTAACACGTGAAAATGTGCCACTAAATGATCCTCAGCAAGCAATTTTGCAAACTATTAATAATTACATCAGTAAGTAAACTAATAATTACATCAATAAGTAAACAGTCATTCACTTAAAATGTGCCTGATAAGTGAAGTAAGACAAAAAAGCCGCCCTCAACTTTGTCGAGTAAGGCGGTTTAAGATTATACTTTGAAGTATACTTATTTAATTTTTATGATGAATAATTTTAACAAAAGACCATGTTTTACCTTCATCTATAGAATGATAAAGAGCTTGTGCAAGACCACCTTCATAATCACCCTGAGTTCCTTGACCAACTTTCATTTGTAGACCATCTTTTGTCTTAGTAGGCATATCAGGTGCAACAAATGGTTCATAATCATCTTGATTGTCTAATGATATTTTTTTTGTATCATAGGTCACTTCGGAAAAAGTTTTTCCAGCATCTTCAGTACGATATAATTTGGAACTAGTACCTGAGTTCTGTGATAAAGCAACAAATCCAAGGGACTTGCTCAAAAACTTTACATTTAATGCTGTACCACCTTCTCCATGAAATGGATCATTATTCAGAGGTGTCCAGGTTCTACCACCGTCATTAGTCTGCATTAATTTGTAATAATACGTACCTAGTGCAGCATTGACCACTTGTAGACGATACCCAATTTTTTTGCTTCTGAATGATTGGACTTCGTTTGTGTTTAAATCAGTTGTTGGATCTGGTGCTGGTAAGTCAGCACTTGCCTTTATGCGACTATCAAAGAATCTAAAGAATGCTTGTGCTGTTTCTCCATGAATGTAAATTGGCACATTATACTGGAATGTTTGCTCAATGTCTGTGGTATCACCATTTTTATTAACATCAATAATTCCTTGTTGTGTAGGCTTTAATTGTGTTATTCCAGCATAGTATAAATCGAAAGTTGATCCAGCTTCATTTTTTAAAGTATTAGAAAACTTTGATGTATTCGTAATTTTTAACAGAGGGTCAATATTGTTAGATTTTTTAACTACTGTAGCATCAAAATCACTTTGACTTCTACGAATTATAATTTTATTACTTTTACTAGTGTCGTAATTGATTAGGTATGTTTGTCCAGATTTATTCTTATTTTGACCGGTTAGATAACCCTCGAACAGGGTGATTTTTCCATTATGATCAAAAGTAATTTTCAACGGGTCATCAGGAGATACATAAAGTTTATTTGGTAAGTTTACTTTTTGTCCTATGCTAGCAAAAAATTCATTTAAACCGTTATTGTATATGTTATCTTTTGTTACTTTTACACTACGAACTTTAAAAATATAATCTAGCCTGTAATTAAGACGGGTACCAATTTCCTGTGCACTTCGATATTGACCAATTACTAGTATAATGCACAATGAAAGAAATATTGCAGGTCCTATAAAATTCCAAGACTTATATAAAGTTCGTGATGAAAAATACTTTTGTACTTTTTTCCAAGAATTAAAATGGATAATACACCAGATGAACCAAGTCAAAATACTGATGCTAATTATGATGACTAAGGGAAGGTTTAAAAGTACATTACCAAAATTTGCTATATTGATGAGTAACCAAACTAAGATAGCAAAAACTACAATGACAATTGGATTAAATAGTCTAGCCCAGAATAAGTATTTTTCTTTTTTAATCAATTATTTTCTCCTACTATTTATTGTTGAGTTTCTAATTAAATTTTAAAGTTATGGTCCTATAAAATTTAGATTCATGAATAAAAACCACTCTTTAACTAGTTGTGTATTAGTGAATCAAATGCAAATATGGTCAATTATAAGATTATATTCAGTAATCGTTTTCACTTTTTAATATACTATCAAAAGTGGCGTAAGCATATAATTTGCTATCATTTGCGAACACAAAACCAATTTCAAAAGTAGTCAAATAATCAGTGATGAGTTACTTATCCCAACACATCGACAACAACAAGAAGTAAGGCAAACTAAAAACCGCCTCATGCTTTGATAGGTAAAAAGGCGGCTTTAAATTCAAATTTAAACAGTCAACGTTGGCGTAAGTAAGGACTCGTGTTATCGCACGGGGCTTTTTTGTTTACGAGTAAATTATAACGTGACTTACGTGGACATAAAAAAACACAGTGATCTGAATAGATTTTACCCTGTTCAAGTTATTGGGTACATCGAAACAGTTGTGTTTTTATTTTGCATCTTTAGGGTCAATACCATATAGCTCAATATGATAACCAGAAATATTGAGACCACTGGCTTTTCGAGCTGCGTCAAGTAATGGTTGTACGTCAAAATTATTAGCATCGATGATTTCGTGCGTTTTCTGATTGATGATGTGGTAGTGTGGTTCACCATAGTAATCAAAATGACGTTTATCATCATTACTATCAATAACAATGACTAACCCAGTATCCACTAATTTTTCAAGTGTGTTGTAAATGGTGGCTAGACTAATTGATTGTAAGTCAGCATGGATCATTTCAGCTGTCGGATGAGTTTTATGAGACATCAGATAATCTAAAATAATCATACGCTGAGTCGTCGCTTTAAGTCCACGCCCTTGCAATATATTTCGTAATTTTTGCTCAAGCATCAGCATCTCCGTTCAATATGACCTCATTATATCACGTCTAAAATATTCTACAAACCAACTTGAATTGTGCGACAAAGAGGGTTATGATTTTAATAGATTAGAATGATTCTAAAATAGGAGTGATGATAATGTCAGAAAAACAAAGTTTGATGCAACGCGACAATATTATTCGTGCAGCAGTAATGGGAGCAAATGATGGCATCTTGTCTGTTTCGGGAATCATATTGGGTGTTGCAGGCGCCACAAGTCATACCGGAACTATTTTGTTAGCTGGATTTGCAGGCACGTTAGCGGGTACTGTTTCAATGGCGATGGGGGAGTACGTTTCAGTCAGTTCACAACATGATGCAGAAGAAAAAGTTCGTCGGGAACAAACAAAAGCATTAGCGGATGATTATAATAAGGAGTTTGACTTTGTCCAAAAAAAATATGAAGCGCATGGTATTTCATTAGAGTTGGCCCAACAAGCAACTCGAGAAATGATGAATATGGACCCCTTGGTGACAACTGTGCGTGAACGTTATGGTTTTTCGTTAGATCATGAGTTAAGTGCAAAAGATGCAGCTCTAGCATCTTTGATTAGTTTTCCGATTGGTTCAGTGCTACCGATGTTGGCAATTTCACTGTCATCACTTCGTGTGCGAGAATTAGTAACTTTTTTTGCTGTTATTGTGGCTTTGGCCATAACAGGCTATACAGCCGCCTACTTAAATGGTGCTGAAAAAAAGCATTCTGCAATTCGTAATGTGTTTGCTGGTGTGTTTACCATGCTTGTAACTTATGCTATTGGTAGCTTATTTAGATGAGGGTAGAGATAATGGAAAAGAAAAATAGTATTAAAATGACTATGGATGAGCGATTGAATACTATACGTGCCGGTGTTCTGGGGGCAAATGATGGTATTTTAACTGTTGTTGGTGTTCTTTTTTCTGTGGCTGCTGCAACAACTAATCATTTTGCCATTTTTATTGCTGCCTTAGCTGACCTACTAGCATGTGCATTATCAATGGCTTCTGGTGAATATGCATCTGTTAGTTCACAAACTGATAGCGAAAAAGTCGTTGTTGCGAAAGAACGACAATTACTGATTGATGACTTTGATGGACAAAAGCTTGCAGTCACTAATTTTTATCAAGAACGTGGTGTTTCAAGACATACGGCTGATAAAATTGCAGATGAACTACTCGCTAAAAAACCGCTAGAAACAGTTTTGAGTGTTAAATATGATTTCACGTTAGGCCATTATATGAATCCTTGGTCGGCAGCGTGGTCATCATTGTTTAGTGCCGCTATTGGTGGTGCTTTCCCGTTAGTAGCTTTGGTATTGGTAACTGGGCACTATCAATTTGTCGCTACAATTGGTGCAACAGTTGTCGCTGTTGCATTAACTGGATTTTTGAGTGCTAGAATCTCTAATGGTCTTATCAAACGTGCGATTATTCGAAATATTATTATTGGTCTTGCAACAGTCGCCATTCATTTTGGTATTGGAAAACTATTTTGAAATAGACTTACCCATGAAATTATTTATCATTATAGAAAAGAATGCCATCAGAAAAGAAGGGTGTCAAAAGTTTCTTCATGATAGCGAGAAATTCTTGTGGCGTCTCTTGGAAATCAGATTTTACCCATTCAGAAATTAAATTAAGTGCCATACCTACTAAGGCTGTTGAGGCATAGCGCTGAGGAATTGCTAACTGTTCTAATAAATGTTTTTCTTGCCAAATTTCTTGATCTGTTTCAATTAATTTATTAATGAATGAGCGATCTTCTGTTGAGTCTAGAAGAGTAGAAAATTTTTTTCCATTACGATAGATATATAACACAAGTTGTTGATAATAATACTCCATCTGGGGTTGTTCTGTTTCTGTTTTTTGTGTTATGAGTGGCGTTGGAACTTGTAGGGTTACTTTTTTAAATTCAGACAGTAAATCATCTTCAATAGCAGTTAACAAATCGTCTTTATTAGCATAGTGTTTATAAAACGTTGCATGATTTACGTTTGCCAAGTTTAAAATTTGTCTAACTGTAATCTTGGAATAATCTTCAGTATAAAGTAATTGCCAAAATGCTGTTTTAATTGCATAATTAGTTTTTTTAATTCGTAAATCTGTCTTTGTTGTCATGGTGGTATTTCCTTTCTGATAATAGCCACATTTATGAATTTTGTCGGTTGTGTACTGACTATAAGGGGATTATAGTACAGATTATAGACAGATGTCTATTTGATTTAATCTAGCCTGAATAGAAGGAGTGATTTTTATGGTAAAAGCTCGAGTAATGGACACATCAGCAGATTTTAAAAAATTAGGGATTGATCCTACAAAGGTACAAACGTGGGAAGATGGACGCCGTGATACGGATGAAGCTGGTCATAATGAAGTTTGGTACTTTGACGGTATCTTAGATGATGGTGGTAAATTTATGGTTGCTTTCCGGCCAAAATCACCTTACAAATTAAATGAAGCTGGTGACGAACCTAATACTAATATTATGATTACTACTCCGGATGGAGCCACTAAACAGGATTTCCAATCATATTCAAGTGAAGAATCTCATATTGGTAAGGATAAATGTGATTTGCAATTTGGACCACATACTGCAGTTGGTGATTTTAAAAACTATGATGTTCATTTTGAACCAGTTAATGGTGTTGGCTTAGATTTACATTTTGAAGCACTGGTTGATCCATTTAGACAAGGTAATAGTGCGGTTATCACTTTGGGTGAAAATGATGAATATCATTATACTGATTTAAATGTCCCTAAAAATAAAGTAACCGGAACTCTATTTTACGATGGTGAGAAACATGAGGTTACTGGTCTTGGTTATCATGACCACCAATGGATGAATATTCATCCAATGCAGGCTTGGCATCACTGGTTGTGGGGTCATTTGTACACTGAGAAGTACACGGTGATGGTTTATGATTTTGTTTCTAATGAGCGTTTTGGATTTGAACGTGTACCATTCTTTGGTATTGAAGATAATAAAACAGGGCATGTGGTTTATATGACAGACGGTCATGTAACTTTGGATTCTGAATTAGAAATCAATTCAACAGGCAAGGTTTTTCCTAAGACTAGTGAGTATACTTTCCAAAATAAAAACGATAACAAAAAGGTTATTTTCACGGTTAAATGGCGTGATGAAATTGAAACACGTGATATTTATGGTGATGCAAATGAACAACAAAAGGCAGCCTACGATCAAATGGGTATTAACCCAGTCTATATGCGATATTACGCAGATGGTGATGTGAAGATTATTGATGGTGATAATGTTGATGAGTCGTCTGGTGATATGATTTATGAATATAACTATTTAGGTAAAGAGGACGAACGTGCAGATGTTTAATCAATCTTTTTGAAAGAAGGACTTAAATAATGGCAGGGTTAGTAAATGTTGTGAAGTGGCAAGTTCCCGTAAAAAATCATGATGACATGATTAAGCTAATGTCAGGTGGTATCGAGCGTGATGGTCGTGGAATCGATGAACAGCGCTGGCATCCAGAAAACATTTTGTATAGCAAAACTAGAACATTTTATCGGGTTAATGAGCGAGATCCTGAAATAGAAGATTGGTTCTTTATGGATGAATATGATGACCCGGAACTATTTAAACAACAAATTGAGATTTGGAAGGATAGTACAGACACTGTTTCCTATGCTAAAGAGCACCATGCCCGATGGAAGCGGATTGCAGTGCCAGGTTCTTTTGATGAAAAGCAAGTACAATTTAATGAAATTGAACCGCTAACGATTAATTTTGAACCCTTTGCTCGGCGACAACGAGCAATGCAACGAGAAAATGATCCGTGGTGGTGCTTACCTAAAGAAAAATAAATTATGGCGCGTTTTTCTGGTCCACAAAATCATGGACATTTGAAGATATAACAATTAAAGTTTGCATAACCAGTTATTGATTTGGAATGAGTTAAACAACGCTTGCTTACAAGGACAAATTCACGAATTTATTTTTCTACTATTTTGTTTTTTGAAAGATGACAACCTAGACTACTCGTATACAAATTAAAAAGTCGTTGAATCCGTTGATATAACAAGGGTTTAACGGCTTTTATGATATAATAAATTCATGGGTTAAAAGGCGGTGGCTAATCTTTCCGAAAGGGGTTGATGCCTATGGACAAGTGTTCGTAGACTTCAAAATCTAATGAAAGGAGGATTAGCTAAACATGTCTGTTCACGATGCAATATCTTTAATGATATTGTTCGGGAGCTTTTTGTTGGCATTGTTGACATATATCGACAATCACAACAAGAAGTAAGACAAGCAAAAAACCGCCCTTAACTTTGACGAGTGAGGCGGTTTAAATTTATATTTACTCAGCCACAGTTGAAGTAGCCCAGGCCTCGTGTTGGTAGCACGGGGCTTTTTGTTTAGATTCATTATAGCATGCGATGTTATTTTTTCAAAATTCAGACACTAATAAATCTAGCTGTTCTGAATAGGAGATAATAATGTCTTCCTATTTAAAAATAAAGGTGATTATTCAGAATATATTAAGTTCCCTGGTTTAATTTTATATCTATCATAAATGATTTAAGTGTATAATCATCATTATAAATTAACTTTATATTAATTTTTCTAATGATAATTTAATCAAGGCGAGTTTTGAACTTGCAAAGATTATCGTGTAAATAAAATCATTAAAAGTTATCAGAATATGACAAATTAAAGCCTTTCCGTAACTAATTATTTAACAAGAGGTATAAAAATGAAAATAATATTTTTACCAGGTTTAGGACAAGATGCCACGGCGTGGAACAAAGTGATAGAAAATTTAAATATAAATCTTGAACCAGAATCATTAAACTTATTTTCAACAATTGATGATAATACAAAATTAACTTTTGAACTACTGCATAGAGAAATAGCACAAAAATTGCAAGTTATAGATGAACCATATATTTTGTGTGGGTTATCATTAGGTGCAATCTTGGCTTTATCAAGTGCACTGGATGGTAATCGCTTAGTAAAAGGTCTAATACTTTCTGGTGCCCAATTTGAGAGTCCTAATAAATTATTGATTGACTTGCAAAATCTTATGTTTCGATTTATGCCTAGTAAAAATTTTATTGAATTAGGTATTACAAAGAAACAAATGATTGCATTTTGTCAATCAATGAAGTCATTAAATTTGCGCCCAAAATTAGATCAGTTAAATATGCCAACCGCTATCATTTGTGGTACTAAAGATAAGGCTAATTTACCGGCATCCAAAGCACTGCATGCTGAGATTCGTGACTCTGAGATAAAGGTCATTGACGGTGGTCACATGCTAAACGAGGAGACACCTGTAGCGTTTACAAAAATAATTAATGAATTTTATGCAAAATATTTTTCAGTTAGAGAACAAGTAAGTTGAATTTGTAAATTTCAAACATAAAAATGTACGAGGTGAAAATGAAAATAATTGATCTAGTACGACATGGGGAGCCTGACACATCAATACATGACGACTTTCTAAGACCATTAACTTTAACTGGAATTAGACAAGCGGAAATGGTTTCGTCAAAATTACAAAAGCAACCATATACACATATTTTCGCAAGCCCACTGCGTAGATCTGTTGAAACGGTAGTTCCGTTAGCCAAAAAGCAGAATATTTCAGTTGAAACTAATAACCTTCTTGTTGAGCGAAAGATGCCGGAATGGTTTGATTCAAGTCAAAAATTTACAGATTATATTAACCATCAATGGCTAGATTTTAAATATTATCAAGCCGGGGGAGAATCATTACAACATGCTCAAACTAGGTATATTTCTTTTATTAAGGATAAATGTAAAGAGGATGAGCATATTGCCATTGGTTCACATGGAACGGTGATGAGCACTATATATGAACTTGTTTATCCAGGTAAAGGTTTTGAATTTTGGAAATATTTGCCGTATGGTTCAATATTAAGATTGAAAATCAGCCATGAATCATATATTTATGCTGAATTGATATAATAAATTTGTTTAATTATGACACTAGAAAAAATTTTTTAGATTTTTAAGAGGTAGAAAATTAATTCAAAGTTATAAGAAAAGTGGAGGAGCCCTAAGCATACTACCTATTTTTTGGGACAGGGTATTTTTCTTGACGATATTTGTAATATTGTTGTTAAGCCTATTTCAAATTCAAATAATACCTTAGGAGAAATATTAATTATGATTATTATTCAAATCATGTTGCTTTTATACTCAGCCCTGATTTTAATCGCCTCAGTACAGTTTATTAAAAAAGAAAGTAAACATGACTTAATAATATATGCCAATTTATTTTTCACAGTAATAATTATTGTGCTCGATTATTTTATGGGAATTTTAATTGTTAAATGGATTATCACCTTTTCTCTGGTAGGTATGCAGATAACAGCAATGCTTAATGGAAAGCATCAAAACAATTTTCATTTATCACATCATGTAACTAGAATGATTATAACCATTATTTTTATTACATTTATGTTTTATTAGGGGGATAAAAATGTTTACATATCAAATTGACAATGAAGTTAGTCTAGCTTTACCAAGGCCTAAGATTGACGCTGAGCCTTTATTTACTCTTGTTGATGAAAGCAGAAAAGAATTAGAACCATGGTTGCCTTGGGTAATAGGTATGAAAAGTGTGGATGATGAAGAAAAGTTCTTAATTGATGCTATGAAACACTTTGGGACAGGTTACTCATTGAATACTACTATTCTTTTTAAAAATCAGCCTGCTGGAATGATTAGTTTTAATAAATTTAGGGCAATGGATCAAAGTACAGAAATAGGTTATTGGTTAGGAACAAAATTTGTAGGTAATGGAATTATGCATCGTGCAGTGTCTGGTATGTGTGACATAGGATTTTATGATTATAATATCCATAAAATAGAAATTGGAGCAGCAGTGGAAAATCAGCGGAGCAATCGTGTTGCTAAAAAAGCAGGCTTTCATTTTGATGGTTCTTTTCGAGATATAGAATTATTATCAGATGGATTTTATGATGGTAATATTTGGACGTTACTTAAAGATGAATGGAAAAGCAAAAAGTAAAATGAACTTCCAGTGGATTTAAATGATGATCGTAAGATTTCATTACAAAATTTGAAGGAAAAAACGCCATACTTAGAAATTGGATGGGAAAAATAAATTTATTGCCTGGTAGTGAATGAGTGCAATCTTAAAAATGTTGACCAATATAGATAAACGGCAGGTAAAATGCTCAGAGATAAATTAATATCGTATCACATCTAAAACCTTAATATATACAAATTAAAAAGTCGTTAAATCCGTTGATATAACAGGGATTTAACGACTTTTATGATATAATAATTTATGGGTTAAAAGGCGGTGGCTAATCTTTCCGAAAGGGGTTGGTGCCTATGGACAAGTGTTCGTAGACTTCAAAATCTAATGAAAGGAGGATTAGCTGAACATGTCTGTTCACGATGCAATATCTTTAATGATATTGTTCGGGAGCTTTTTGTTGGCATTGTTGACGTATATCGACAATCACAACAAGAAGTAAGACAAACAAAAAACCGCCCTTAACTTTGACGAGCTAGGCGGTTTATATTTAAGTATAATCACAGCCACCGTTAAAGTAGCCCAGGCCTCGTGTTGGTAGCACGGGGCTTTTTGTTTACAAGTAAATTATAACATGACTTGTTTTATTGACAAAATTAAATCCATAAGAAAATTTATTATGTTTTTTATCAAAGTAACCAATCTTTTCTTAATTACAGGGATTTAACTAAACTAATGTTTTTAGATATCCTTCACCCCAGTTTTCCATTGCATTAATTACTGGCTTAAGGGTTTGACCAAATTCTGTAATTGTATATTCAGTTTTAATTGGAATAACAGGATAAATTTTTTTATCTATAATGCCGTCTTCTTCTAGCTCTGCTAATTGTTTTGCAAGCATACGTTTGGTTACATAGGGTAGTCTATGTTGTAACTCTGAAAAACGCAATACTTTATCTTTAAAAATATGATATAGAATAACACTTTTCCATTTTCCAGAAATAAATTGCAGCGTATTTTGAACAGGGCAACCTGCTTCACAATTATAAATTTCCCTCATCATAATGGCCTCTTTTATAAATATTTTCCATATTTCTCCTTAATATAATTAATATTATCACGACATAATACAATTTAGTTAGGTGAATTATGATTCACCTAGTATAAATTTTTCCACCATGTGTCTTTAAATTCACGTCTTAACATAATTTCTAATGCGACTATTATTTATGTTGTGAGGAGGATCGATATGACAAATAAAATTAAGGCAGTGGGTTTCTATCAGCATTTACCGGTTTCTGAGAAAGATAGTCTACAAGATTTAACTATTTCAGAACCAGTTTTAAAAGATAGAGATATTCTAGTTAGAGTGGATGGTGTCTCAGTTAATCCAGTGGATACAGGGGTGCGACGAGGTGGACGAAAAAACAAACTAGTACATCCTAGAATTATTGGTTGGGATTCAGTGGGGCAAGTTATATCCGTAGGAAAAAAGACGAGTTTATTTAAGCCAGGTGATCGGGTTTGGTATGCAGGAGAATTTACACGTTCAGGTAGTAATGCACAACATCAGGTAGTAGATGAGCGTATTGTTGGACTAGCGCCTAAAAACTTAAGTAATCAGCAAGCCGCAGCTGTTCCTTTAGTAGCTTTAACCGCGTATGAGTCATTGTTTGAAAAGATGGGTGTTACTTTAAAAAGTAATAACCAAAAGGTACTGCTGATTATCAATGGTGCTGGTGGTGTTGGATCGCTAGCCATTCAACTAGCAAAATTAGCAGGATTAACAGTTATTGCAACCGCGTCCAAAGAAAAATCAGTTGAATGGGTGAAAAAATTGGGAGCAGATTTTGTTATAGATCATCATCGGGACTTGATTAAACAGGTTAAGGACTTACACTTACCAGAAGTAGACTATATTCTTAATTTAAACAATTTGGATGCACATTGGAATGAAATAGCAGAAATTATTAAACCTGAAGGTCATGTTGTAGCTACAACAGAGAATAGGCGACTAATTGATTTGCAAAAACTTACTAAAAAAAGAGTTACGTTCAGCTGGGAATGGATGTATAGCAAATCGTATTATCAATTAGAGTCAATGATTACTCAGCATAATATTTTAAATAATATCAAGGATTTATATGAACAGAGAAAATTAATTCCTGTAGATACCATAAACTATGTGCCTATTAATGCCAATAATTTGCGTAAGGCACATGCGGATGTCGAATCCGGAAGAATGGTGGGTAAAGTTACACTAACTGGATGGGAGAAATAATTATAGTATGACTTTTCCGATTATTGAATGAACAAAATATACGTGCAATAAAGCATAGTAGCATCTTGATATTTTAAATTTGACTTCTCTAAAAATTAAATATAGATTAAAATTATTGAAAATAATTAATCGAAATCTAACAAACAAAATGTGTTTTATGGAGGAGGTAAAATTATAAATGAAACTATGAATCTTTTGGATTTGGATATGGAACAAATTGAATTAAGAAGTGATCAAGCAGCAGTGAAGGCTGGAGTTACAGCGTCGGGTTGTTGTAGTAATCCTGTAGAACCCAGGTTTAATAAGGTCTTAATATTTAATTGATTAGCTATTTTAGAAAAGATAAGTGTTTATTTTATAAAGTCTAAGCAATTGTCTTTTTTGGGGAAGGCATAAAATGAGGTAAAAATATTAAAAAATTTCCAAGTAAGGCCTCCTATGTTAAGCAGTAGGACAGTATTTGAAATTTTAAATAAGGAAGATAATGACGAAATATATTTGTATTTTAAAACAAATGCGTTGATTAGAGAAGCAATATTTTTGGCGAGTAACTCTGAATATAATAGTTTGTCCGATTATAGTGGTTTGAGTGGGAAAAAGAGACTAAAATCAACAAACCACAATTGACAAAATGTTTCTTACATTTCATGAGTAGTGAGGCAATATGGTTATGAAAGAAAAAAATTTCGTATATAAATTTTTAAATAACTTCAAGTGGTTGCTTCGTATGGCGAAAAAACAGCGGCGTTTATTGACTATTTATCTGCCAATAAGTGTTTGTTTGGGGGTAGTTACTAATTTTTTAGGTATATCTTTTCCTTCAATAATTATTTTTTTATTAGATAGGACAGTTACTTTAAACAATGATTTTGTAATTATTCTGTCACTAAGCTTTATTTTAGGTGTTTTTTTATGGATAAGCGGTTGGCTTGTAACGAAAGTGTTTTGGGAGAGTATTAAGGTCCGTATGACACTACAAGTGTTAGATGGGAAAGGGTTTATCAATCTACCTTATTTTAAGTTAATCAATGTAGATACACAAAAAGAACGTGCTCAAAGTGCTGCCTATGGATATGAAAATGATAATAGTGGTGTGGGACTTTTTGTTCCAGCGATGGTTTTACTCTGTCAAAATGTACTAATGTTAGTGATTGCTGGTGGTGTGTCAGCCATTGTGGCCTGGTGGAGCCCAATTATTGTCGCCATTACGTGCATAATTTCTTTCAAAATATTATCATACTTCAGTTCACAGCGCTTAAGGATACAAAAAGATCTAGGAAAAGTTTATTTAGAACAAAATTATCTTTATAGGAAATCATTTGATACTTCAGCTGGACAGGAAATCCGAACATACTTTCTGGAAATAAAGTTCGGACTCAAAATTAAACAATGTAGAGATGAAATTACAGTTATAAAGAAAAAATTAGCTTTGAATAGTTTTAAAGCTAAGACGTTGATTGTTCTTGTAAATTTTTGTAGGTCAATACCTATCTACCTTGTGTTGGCACAAAAGGTTTTTCATGGTGAAATGTCTGTTGTAGAGTTTTCATTTTTATTTTCTTTGCTGGGTATGCTTGATGTCTATATTAAAGAGGGAAGTAATAATTTAGAAGAGTTCTTAAATGCAAACAATGATATATCAAAAAGTCGAGTTTATCTTGATGCTATTGAGAGAATGATTACATTGGATGAGCATGCTGATAATCAGGGGCTACCCGAATCTATTTCACCAGACCACTTAGAAATTCAGTTAAAAAATATTTTTGTGAAGTATCCAGATCAGGAAAAATTCATTTTGAGAGACATAAATTTACGTATTAAACCAGGTGAGCATATTGCACTGGTTGGTTTAAATGGTGCAGGGAAGACGACTTTAGTTCTAACGATTATGGGAATTATTGAACCTTATTCTGGTGAAATTTTAGTAAATGGCATACCATTGTCAAAATCGTGGGTAAGAAGCTATCAGCGCCTCTTTGCACCAGCTTTTCAAGAGAATGTTTTATGGGCGGATACTTTAGAGAAAAATATTGTTATTTCTGAGAGTATTAATAAACAAAAACTAATGAAAATAGCTGAGCAAGTGACTTTAAATAAAACCATTAGTAAACTACCACAAGGTATGCAGACATATTTAACGCGCTATATACATGATAACGGGTTAATACCATCTGGTGGTGAATTACAAAAAATAATTTTAGGGAGAGCTCTATATAGAGATAGCCCCTTTATCATTTTGGACGAACCGACGGCAGCATTAGATTCACTAACTGAGAGTTTATTATATCAGCAGATGGAGAACTTATTTAAAGGGAAAACCAGTCTGTTTATTTCTCATAGACTAGCATCCACGAAATTTGCAGATAACATTATCTTATTGAAAGATGGTCAAATTGAAGCTTATGGTTCACATAAGGCTTTATTATCAGAGTCTGCAGAGTACAGAAAAATATTCAACGTGCAAAAACAGTTGTATGAAAGTGAGATCACTAATGAATAAAGAATATGGCTTTCATGATTTTATTTTGACAACGAATGAATTATACCCGCATATGGTAAGCTTTCAAGTAATTAGTTCGATTTTGCAAGTAGCAAATCAGCTATTACTTTTAACTTTCTTAGGTAAAATTATTAATGTTTTAATTACCACAACTATGAATGAAATTGTTTTAATTATCGTTGTTTTCTTATCACTAACCCTTTTTTTGCGTGTGGTTGATAACTTAGTGAATGTACAAATTGAGAAGGGTAAGCAGATGCTAAATATTAGAGCAGAAGCTAATCTGGCTGAGAGACTCAATAATGTAAACTATAAAACACATATTGATGATGATTTTAGAAAATTATACAGTGCCGTCAAAACAGGATTTGAATATACTGGTGGATTTGATATATTTGTTTCAAATATTATTAATAATATGACAAAGTTTACGACAACATTAGTAATTTCAGGTGGGTTGATGGTAAAAATATTTTCTTCACCGTCTTATGGAACAACATTAAATTTTTTTTATGAATTATTTATTTTTTGCTTGCTATTAATCCCTATTATTTCTTCAATATTTTTGGCTAAACAAGAAGGAAAAGTCATGGAAAAATTTTTTGCCTACAATATGAAGTTTAATAGAGCTTTGGATTATTATTCTGGTATTCTGTTTAAAGAACCTAAGTATGCAAAATTTTTGAAGATTTATGATCCTCAAAATAAAATCACGAATCAAGCAGGGAAAATAATTACTGACCAGGTCAATGAAGATGAAAGATATCAGTTGAAAGCAGCAGTTTTGGGCAATGCAGGTAGTATTGTGACAAGTTTAGTTATTGGAATTCTATACTGTTTGTTTTCGATTCGTGTTCTTGATGGAAGTTTATTACTTGGGACAATGGTGACGAGTGTTGGATATCTACAGATACTTATTGGTAGTTTGGGCCAATTTTTTTCAGCATGGAGCAATCGCAAAGCTGCGTTTACGACAATGTCACAATATATTAAATTTATGAACTTTAAGTTAACTAATGTTAATACACCAGAAGAGATTGAATTTGATGGTGTAATAAAAAAAATAGAATTTAAGCATGTTTACTTTAGATTTTCTAACGATGAGGATTATATACTAACTGACGTAAATTTTGTTATTGAAAACGGCGAACGAATTGCGATTGTGGGACCAAATGGTAGCGGGAAGTCGACTCTAATTAAACTGTTGTTACGACTTTACCAACCAAGTCAGGGACAAATTCTTATTAATGACATCAGCATAGAACACTATGAATTAGGTCAGTATCAAAAACAGTTTAGTACCGTCTTTCAAGATTTTAATATATTTGCTTGGTCAATTAAGGAAAATATTGTTATGGAACAAGCATTTGATGAACAACGACTGTTAAAAATATTGAAATTAGTGGGACTAGAAAAAAGAATAAAAACTTTATCTAAAGGGGTTAACACACCGGCAACAACTGAACTAGATGAAAGTGGTGTTGAATTGTCTGGCGGAGAACGACAAAAAATTGCAATTGCAAGGGCGTTGTACAGAAATTCACAGGTTGTTATTTTGGATGAACCTACAGCATCGCTAGATCCAATTGCAGAAGCTAATGTTTTCAGTAATTTTAACGGGTTAGTTCAAAATAAAACTGCTATTTTTATTTCACATCGTATGAGTGCAACACAATTCAGTAATCGTATCTTAGTTATGGCTGACGGAAAGTTAATCGCTTCTGGCAACCATCAACAGCTCATGAAAGAACGGGGATTATATTATGACATGTATCAAAAGCAAGCACAGTACTATGATGACTAAATGACATTTTTATTTAAATAACAAATAATTTCAGTTAAATTGAAGATCAAGACTGGAATAAAACTCAGCTAAATGTAAGCACCAGATCGAAGAGTTTTGCCTTCGGCCTGGTGCTTTAAACTGGTTGAATTTTGTCCCAGACCCTTTATTATATCCTTATTGATTAGTTACCAGTAACCTTTTAAAAGCACTGAACATAGCCATGATGATCAGGGTGGTTAGAATAAAGCTTGGTACCATGTATGAAACATTGTAGATTGTGGCATAGGCAAGTACAGATTGATGACCTGTTGCGCCAGCACTAAAATAAATCATCGCCGAAATAATATGTACAATTAAGCGTAATAAGCTACCTAATAGAGTTCCTATGAAGATAAAGAATATTAGGCGACCATTCTTTCCCTTAGATATTGCGGCTTGAATAGATTTTGAAAAGACCCCGGCGCTACCCACAAGCATGAATGCTAACGGATAATCTAAAAATGCTTGAATGGGATTAAGAATGTAAGCCCCCAGTAACAATTGAAGGAGTCCAAAAATTAGGCCTGTGATTGAACCAGCTTTTAAACCATGTCTAAATGCAATAACAAATATAGGCAGCATCTGGAGGGATATACTGCCTCCTTGTCCCCAAGCCTTGAAAGAAAAAAGGTCTAAAATAACGCATAAAACTGAAAATAATGCTATTTCTACTAATAAATGGGTGTTAAAATGTTGTGTTTTCATATTTCATTACCTCTCTGAAAATGTAAATTTTACATAAAAAAACAACACCCAATAATTGACCATATAAAGAGTAGTCAATTATTAAGCATTGTTTCCTACGCGAGGCTTACCTCACAGGTTCAGAGAGTTTGGAAAAATCCATCTCAGCTTTTATATAAAGCACCCCTAAATGTCTTGATATTGTTTCTTATGTACCAAACATTATATCTGATAATTATTAAAAACTCAATTGATAGTAGTGGCTGCAAATATTAGTTGTTATATTGCTATATTTTTATACTGACTTTTGTGTTTGGTGGTTTTAACCGATTTCGGATATAACTCCAAATGTACCCAATACAGAAGGAAAGGGCACATATTAAGGCAACGCTAATCTTTTTGATTAACCACCAAATCAATCTTAAAGAACCCAATACATACCCAATAGCTATTCGATATATCAAACCAATTAATAATCCGGCTATATTAACTACTAATTACAATAACAAAACTAATCATAGATGGTACCTTTGTACAAATATTAAAACTTATTTGCTTTGTTGTGTGTTGTACGACCGGTATTTTCGAATGTTATGATGTTTGTTTGAATCATTTGTTGGTACCTCTTAAATTTTTTTTGTTCAATTGCTTAATTAACTAATGTTTATTTTATTTTGACAGGAGGACAATTAAACAGCTGGGCCAAATAATAGGGACGGCAACGCCGTGTTATTTACCCTTGGTATTTGGTCTAGTGATGCATAGGACAGTCACTGGCTGTTTTATCGTTTGGATGGCAAAAGGGGGAAATGTTAGTAAATTGAGCAGGATTGAACAACGTGAACCATATGCACCCGTACCCCTTGTTTAGGGGACAGGGGTACATAGTAAAGACTTGAACATCTCTTATTATTTCGATAGCATACAGATTATAAGTGAATTATTATGTTGAATTTTTAATGACTGGAAAGGAAAAAATTATCTTATTCAAAAACGATCAAATATACAATAATCTGTCACCAAAAGGGAAATTAGCTTATTTGAAAGAGATTCAAAAGGGCAATCAAGTTGATCCGGATGAATTTAATAATATTGAGCAAGCGTATGTTGAACCAGAAGAAACCTTTGATTTAGGAAAAACAATGATTCAGCTAACTAATGATCAAAAGAATGAGGAAAAAGTATTAGCATATATTGATAAGCAAAATAATCCGAAGCCAATTCCAGAAGTCGTACAGGATTTGCGTCGAGTATTGGACACAAATATAACAGATGATGAGGGCAGGTGGATTTTGTCATGTGTTATAGGTTATTCAGATGAGTATCATCAAAAGATAATACAGTTAATTGCTAGTTAATATTGATGAAGCACAAGCGGAAAAAGAACGCTACAAGGTGGAAAATGCTAATGTGCTTAATCTTGAAGAACGTTGTGATCACTTAGAAAAGATGAAATTTGATCTGGAAGGACAGGTTGGTCAATTGCAAGCTGATGCTTCAAGAAGTCGTCTATCGACTCGAGGCAGAACTTAGACTAGTTAATTTATTGCGGGTACCACCTATTTCAGAGGCAACTTATCACTACTGGAAACGTTGTTTCAATCGAACAGATAAAGATCAAGCACTCAAACTAATTATTCAGAATATCTGCAGAGAAAATCCACACTATGGTGTCCGACGTGTTTACCTTGCTTTAAGGAAAGTGACCACTTTTAAAGGGGTTAATCACAAGAAAGTGCAACGCTTAATGCATGAAATGCACCTTCAAGGTGCGGGGTACCGTCGAATATCACGACGTTATGATTCGTCAAAAGGGTCTGAGGGAAAGCGAGTAAAAATCGTTTACACATCGTAAGTTTAAAACAGACAGACCCAATCAAAAATTAGTTAGTGATGTCACTGAATTTAAACTGCCAAGCACGGGTGAAAAGGTGTACCTAGAACCAATTATGGATTTGTATAATAATGAGATTATCACTTATGCATTAAGCACACGACCTAATTTGGCATTTGCTTTAGAACCTTTACAATAGTTATTGCATAAGTTACCTAAATTAGCCTACCGAACAACCATTCACACAGATCAAGGATGGCAGTATCACCATCGTTCATGGCGCAAATTACTTAGGCAACACCACGTGTTTCAGAGTATGTCACGCCGTGCAACATACTTAAATAATGCAGCAATAGAAAGTTTCTTTAATAAATCCCTTGAAAAACTATGCATCCGCACAAGAATTAGTAAATCAAATCAATAGTTGGTTGAATTATTACAATAATCAACGTATACAAACAAAATTAGGTGGTAAATCGCCGAGAGAATTCGACAAATTACCACCTAACAAACAAATTATTAAACTTTATCTTTTTGGGTACACCTCACTCTTTGACATAGAGATTGGAGATTATTTTGACAAGGTTTTGAAGGAGTGATTTAATGAGTAATTATTTTAATGGCAATACAAATATCAATTGGTAGCCTTTTTCGCCTAAATATTTTTTCCCAGTATCTTGAAAGCCACATTTTTTATATAAATTGATGGCAGGAAGGTTGTTTTGATTAACGCCTAAAGTAACTGATTTGATTTTTGGAAAAGTTTTTTTCATAAAATGAGGAAGTGCATTCAGTGTTTTAGACGCAAAGCCTCTACCAGTGTACCTTGAATCTGTTGAGAAACTTTTAAGTAAAATTGTGTTTTCTTGTTTTGTATAATTAGCTTTTTCTGTCCCAGTGTCTAAAGTAAAGAAACTGACTAAGGTGTCATTACTGAATGAAAGCACTGGGAAACTGTCTTTACTTTTTTTAGCCAGTTTTATTGCAGTTTGAGGATGTCTAGAATAATAATCGTTTTTCAGAACATAGTTAGCTATTTGTTGTGCGTATGGTTCAGAATATTGAATTAATTTCATAAAAACTCCTTTAATGTTAGAGGGGCTATTACTACAAATCAACCCTCTTGACTTTGTTTCATTTAATTGTATTATTTTCTCCACCAAAATAAACTTGTTTTGTAATCTTTCTCTAGTTTGTTTTTTACTTTTCTGTAATCAATAGTAATGTTAAATGTAACTTAAGAAGAAGTTCTTCTCAGAATTAAATTATAGGGGCTCTATATTATGAGCAAATTATTGAAATTACAAAAGTTAATTAAGAAGAACTCAAAAAAGTCAAATGCCGCTTCAGGTTACATGGGAACTACAACTCCATAATTGTTGTGATAATGTAGGGTACTAAAAAAGCTATTCGTGCAGGGCGGCCTTCATCATTAACGCAATACAAACGCCAAATTATTCAACAGGAAATTCATGAACATCATTTTACTCCAGGGCAAGTGGTCGCAAAGCATCGACGTTTATTTTCCAATACAACAGTCATCTACACTTGGATTAATCATAATCAAGTTCCGGGTGTCTCAAGTGATGATATTTACCAATGCATGGGAAACGTTTTCAACGCAATATTAATCGACAGCTGAGAGGGCATAAAGTCCATCTACATAAACGATTTAGTCGTAAGAAACATCACTTCAAACCCGTAAAACAACCTGAAGAGACCATTCACTATATTGGCAAGCGACAGAGTATTAATGAACGCCCAGCAAAGGTCAATTACCGCAAAGAATTTGGACATTGGGAGATGGACGGGGTGGAAGGTTCGGCTAATGATTCATTATTAGTCACGTTTGTTGAACGAAAAACACGCTTTCAAGTTGCTTTGAAAGCTAAATCTAAGCGAACGCTTGATATTTTGAAAGTAATCATGCAATTTAAAGGTCAGTTTGGTGTTTATGTGAAATCAATCACATGTGATAATGGTAAAGAATTTGTAAATGGTTTGGTATCCAAGTATATTCTGCAATACTTAGGTGATTTATACATCGCCAATAGTTGTGCACCATATGAACGTGGTACCAATGAGCGCACTAATCGTAATCTCCGTGCCAAATGGTATTTTCCTAAAGGTACGCGGTTTAGTGATATTAGTCAACGGCATATCGATCAAGTTGTTAAAGAAATCAATAGCAAACCGTTAACGCATACCTATAAACAACAAAAATCACCACAATATCTGTTTAAACGAGCAACTAGGCGTCTACGGCAACGTGCCCAGCGTGACAATCAGTTAAAGGCTAGCTAATAACAGTAGTACATCAGTTTGATCAATCGAAAAAAGTCAAGGAACACCTGGTTAAAATTTTATTTGATGAGGTGCGTTTTGTTGTGCCTTGAAATGCTAGTCTAAATTAAAAACAGTACAGTACCTAGATTGTGTTCAAAAGTTATAAAGCGTTAATTAAAGCTGAAAATGTCAATAAAGACAAAAATTTTTGCTAAAATGATTTTTTATAAAAATGTAAAAAAATGCCAGTAAAGCTGGTGCGATAACGTTTACAGTATATGCAAAAAATGGCAATAAAAATAATGTTGCATCAAATACTTGACAGTTATTTGAAGCATTACGTTTATATTTAAGGCAACAAGAGACATGGAACCCTTGATATTACAGGGTTTGTAATCTTGCTGCCAGTGAAAAAAGTGGAGCAGTTAATGCTTCTACATAACTGACAGCAAAGTCCCTTGTTAAATCATAGGGGCTTTTTTATATGTCTCGATGCCGATGTGTTCGGTTTATTTTTTGGGCTGAACGTATCGAGTACAATACTTATAGAAAGGAGGTTTGCCGATGAGCTATGTTGATGAAAAGACGTTAGCTAAGGCATTTCGAGAGTGGCGACGAGAAAATCAATATTCGATGAGAGCAGCTGCTAAAGCGGCTAACATGACCGTACCAGCCGTGCAACGAATTGAACAAGGCGCAGTTCCTGAATTAAGAAATCTGCAACGAGTTGGGGCAGTGTTTCATATGACAGGTGGTCAAGTATTTGATAAATACTTTAGCGATATACAAAAAGATCAATAACCTAAGATAACATCACATCGACCAAAATGTAGGATGTTATCAAAAGCTATTGATCTTCCAAATTTAAATAAAATACCCTCTGTTGATAATGGTACTGGCATACCGTTTGGAACAGATAGTACAAATTGCATTTTTGTAAAAAACGATAAAAATGTAGTTGGTTTTAGTGCGCTCTTTTTGACTAAACCATACGTCTATCAGTATAGCATCTTTTGTGTTACTTGTGAAGATATGGCCTAAGCCATATCTTGTGGCCATAAGCGTTTGGGAATGCCGTTACTAATGTCCGCAGAGGGGGTGTATTAGCGTTTTTTATTACACCAACATTAGCCCCGAAGCAGTTACACAATGCGACGTCGTAATCCTGTATGGGCGGTTGGAGTTCGCATCGCTCACACGTCGCCAGAAGGGTGCCTGAGAACGACGTAGCGGGCGTTTAAAGTAATGTGAAGTAATGATATTCACTGGTGGTGACAACCATGTAAATGCACAAAAAGGTCAGGGTGGACGTACTGAAAATGGCGTCACACGGCAATCATAATTGATTCACGGTGCTTAGTTCATAATTCGACCGTTTCACTCGAAATGATGTTGTGATTGTGGCTGGGCAGTGCTGGCTTTAAACGTGTGCCAATTCTTGTAATTGGACGACAAAACAGTGATTTGGATCACTCTGATCGAGGTTAGTGTTTTGTTGGGATAGCTCGCTTTAAGGGCGAACTCTCCTAACTAACGCTACGCGTTGTTTTGATGAGTTAAGCACCGGTAGATAACATGAAATGCTTCACCGAATAATGAAAGCTTTGTCGTTAAAGTGAGTAGCTAGAGAGGAGCACAAGGATGTTAGCAAATGATTTTATATTAAGTCAAAGAGTAAGTAAGAGATGTGAAAAATTAGTAGGTATTTTGTGGAGTAAGTGGTTGCTAATTGGTTTATGGCAACGTACTTTCATGAAATGGCAGAAGGGGGCTGTATTAAGTGGGTTAGTGCAGCAGAGCCAGGGAGGTAACGAGGATGGATTTTAAATACATTGCAGTTGATCTAGGGCGTCAACGTATATTAATAGTAGCTAATTCAATGGCAGAACTTAATCGATTGATTTTGTCTCAAAGAGGGCAAACAATTATTCAAAAGCAAGCAGTCTGGATCTATCGAATTGATAGTCAAACATTAAATCAAGTCCAACAAAAGATGACACAAACTGGTGCATCATTTGGTCAGTTAGTACGTCCAGTTGAATAAACGGGGGTAGTTTATGTGGGAACAAATGGAATTACCGTTGTTTGTTGACGAACCTGAAACCAATATTTATTTTGCTAGATGTTTGCAAAGTGATGGCTTAGTTGGTGTGGGGCATTTTGTCAGCGTACTAGATAAAGATGAGATACTTGTGGGACAAGTAATGGTAGCAAAAGATGGTCAATTATTTGTTATTGAAGATGCAGCAGTTAATGAACAGATTTCGTATAAAGATTGCTTAGTTGAGGTAACAAAAACATCACAAAATTTGGAACAGTTTCTAATAGAAAAGTTGCAAGGTGGTTGCGATGATTTAGAACATCTTTTTAATAAGTAGGAAGAAAGAAGGGGTAAGTTATGCAAACAAATATTCATGTTGGTCGACTTGTAAAAGATTTTGAACTACAAACAGTTGGTGAAAAAAAAGATATTAAAATGGTACGTTTTGGTTTAGCAGTGCAGCGTTATTTAAGTAAAAAAGCTCGTACGGATTTTATTTATTATGTGGCATTTGGTAAGACTGCTGAGATGCTTTATCAATATGCAAATAAAAAGGGTGCGCCAATCGAAGTACAGTTCAATATACGGAGTGAAATGTATGAAACGACAGAGGGGCAATCACAATATCGGGCAACTAATGTGGTCACGTCATTCATGCCGTGGACGACGAAACAATCTGAAAAAGAGATTGCTAAAAATGACGGTATTGTTGATGAATATGAGTCGACTTTGCAAGGACTAAATGGTTTAACAGATGAAGATTTAGAGATTAGGTAGGAGGCTTTAATGCAACATGTCAAAGTGAAGTATAGCGAAAAGCCACACTTGAAAGAAGGGGCTGGATGGTGGAGTAGAACTTGGTATAACTGGCGAGTATGGCGTGGTAACCACAAATATAATCGGTATGATCAACAGCGAAAATCAGTGACAATTAGGTTGCTTGGTTTACTTGGAATTGGTGTTGCAATCATTGCTTATTCAATGATCATGCCGCGTCCATCAGGTACCGTTTCAACTAAGCTTAATCAGGAAATGGCATTCGGAAATCAAGGGGCAAATGTACAGCTGACAGAGAAAAGTTTTAATGAAGATTCGGGGTTACTTGAGCTACATTTTAAGTTTACTGGTAATAACAATGAATCAACTTTATCAGGTATTAACATGAAACGCTACAAGCTTTCATTTGCAGGTGATCGTTATATTCAATCAGGCCAATCTGAGTATCATATTATCCCAACGTCAGCGAATACAATGGTTGTTCAGTTTGAAAAATTAAAGACAAATTTCCAGGATGTTCGGGTCATGTTTGAGGATAAAACTGTTGATACTGCGGACATAAATATTGCAACTAATGAGAGTGATAGCTCAGTTAAAAAGACCCAATCAAGTGATCAATTAGCAACGGTGATTGTTAATAACGATGATCAATTGCACCTGAATAACAAGCTCGATTTAAAGAGTAAGAAGCAGTTAGTAATCGCACAAACGAGTGACAACATTCAAGAACAACAGCGACACATTAAGAAAGATAAGGCAGCAATTAAAAAGTGGCAAACAGCTATTGATGAACAGGAAGAAAATGTTAAATCAATCCATGTACAAATGAAAGATATGACGGATGATGAACAAGATCAAGCGAGTGAATCAATTGAAACGTATGAGTCGAAAATAACAGATTTTAAGAAAGATATTTCTAATGCCAAAGAAGATATTTCAGACGAAAGAAATAAGATTCAACAATTAGAAAAACAAAAAACTAAGCAACAAAATGGACAGTTAAATGTCCCCAAGTTATCTGAATAAAAGCTTGCGGAATTGACTAATAAAAATGACAATTCCGCAATATTTTTACCTAAATCAGGGGGGTATCACTAGGGTAGACAGAGGGTTACCAAAGGTGTAGCTATGGGGGTAGCTTTAGGACATCCGAGGGGTTACCACTAGGGTAGCCAATGACAATGTTTCCAAGGTTTATGAATCCCCGCACAGCGGGACTCCAGAACAACGTCCTGGGATTCCCCCTTAACCTGTTAATTATTATTGATTTATTTTATTTATTATTTTGTCTTGGAAAACAATTCTAATATGCGCATTGGAGCGGAGGTATAGTTTATGGCAAATATTATTCAAGTAGAAGGGTTATCTGAACATACAATTAAAGTGTTAAACGATGAATCAGAGCGCAATAACGTTTCACGTAATGCACTTTTACAAATTATCATAGATAACTTTGCGCAGAACTTAGAACAAGCAAATGCTACTGAGATTTTATTAGAGCCATTGCAGGATGTTACTAAACAGTTAAATACGTTGACTCATGCAACGACTGAATCACAACATGCCATTTCAAAAGATTTAATGACATTAAACGATTCAATTAATCGAATGATCCAGTATATGTACGACGATTCTTACGGCAGATAGGGAGGTCAGCATGTATAGTTTTCATCATCGTTGGATTCGTCGATTTAGTATCATTTTCGTGATTATTTTGGCACTGCTTATTTTTATAAAACGTGATGCGATTTTAGATAAAGTCTTTAATCGAGTTGGAGAATCCAGTGCTGCACCTGTTGCTAAAAATATTGATAATCAATCTAATGACTTAGCTGCAAAAGATTACACGAACCAACAAACAATTCCAGTTGCAAATAACCAACCCAACTTTAAACAAAGTGAATTAGAAACACAAAAAGGCGGTTGGTTAGACCTATCACGACGAGATTGGTTAGGTCGGCCAAAACAAGCCAATGCCATGTTAGATAAAACGCGAATGCCAACCGAAAAAAGGAAACAATTAACAGTTAAAACGCCTGGCTATCATGTTTATAAATTTAACCAGGCCGGACAGGAAAACTATCTTTATAATCGGTCACATTTAATTGGTTATCAGTTATCTGGTTTAAATAACGATGCCCGCAATTTAGTTACTGGAACGATGGCATTTAATGCGACTCATCAATATGATCAACAACAGTCAATGGAAGATTACGAGAATGCAGTTTCTGATTATTTAAAACAATCATCTAAACATTTTGTTCGTTATCAAGTAACACCGTTGTATCGAAATGTGGAACGTGTCCCACGTGGTGTAGAAATGCAAGCTCAGTCAATTGGTGATGATAGTATCAAGTTTCATGTGTATGTATTTAACAGTCAACCGGGCTGGCAGATTAATTATTATACTGGAACTGCTTTACAGAAAAATGGGGAGAATAAATAATGCAAACATTAAGTGAATTTCGACAAAAATTAAAGCGTAAAAATCAGAATCGATTAAAGTATTTAAAAAAGAAATTTAAAAACTATTCAGATGAAGATTTAGACCAACAAGTAGCAGATGAAGTCCATGGCATTATCAATGTTTCGCAAATTTTAGATTACGATCCTACTGATGAAAAGTTATTAAAAAGACAGATTGCTATTAAAACTAGCCGTCAGGAAGTGTGGTATCGCAATGCAATGTCTACTTGGTTATCGCAGCATCCAGAGGTCGGGGTAAGTGGTGAAAATAATGCGGGCATGTATCGCTTTGCCTTTACTTTTTTTGTTAATCAAGTCATTCTAAATCCAAAGAATAATAATCTATCGTACGGTGACTTATTGAAAGCAATGGACGAAATAAATGATGTCGATCCAATGCTGAATGAAATTAATTATCAGATGAAGGACTTAAAGGAAATTGTTTCATTTACAGCAGCGATGGAGTATTTAGAAAATGTCACGTCATTTGGCCCGGCTCGACAACTTGATGATGTTATACAAACAGATATTCGATCAGAGTTAGACGATTCTAGTCAGTATGCGAAAGACTTTGCTGCTTATCAAGAACGTCGTAAGCAGGATCTAGCTCATAAACAAAAACGTCGTAGTAATGAAGGATTGGAGTTTAAACATGACTAAAACATCATTTGATTTACAAGCAGCGTTGGAAAAGTTACATGAAGAAGATTGGTTGCATCCAGAAGAAAAGGCTTTTAACGATACTGATGACATTATCGAATCAGACAAGGATAAAAAATATCAACAAAAGTATTATTGGGTGGCACAATTTTCACATATATTAATTAATCAATTTAACCAAAGTAACCGTGCTTGTTCACGTATTTTACGGCAGTCTGATCATAAATATATTGCACGTGCGATGAAACGTTTCCCAGAAAGTGACTTTAATAATTTATCAGAAATTAAAGAAGCTTTGGATACGTATTGCAAGGAGCAGGGGGTGAAATAAGATGGCAAAAACAGGGGGCTTTGCTAATTTTGCAACTGGCGAAAAAAAGACCGGTGCCGTATTATTACCCACGCATTTTACAACGGCATCACAAGCAAATAAAGAGGGTAAACAATTTGGTAATTTAGTGCGGACATATGCGGCAAAAAGTTCTAAAGTCATGGATGAAAATAATCAGTCACTGGTGGATGTTACCGATGCGGAAATGAACTTAACCGCTAATGATAGTTTTGGGTACAGTTCTCGTTTTTCGGCAACGGGGGACGAACACCCACTATTTGATGGGCAGACATTGAACATGACTGATGAGCAGATGGATCGTCTAGAAGATCGTTTAAATACCGCACAGAAAAATGGTAATATCTTACATGAAATGGCTTTTTCAATGCGTGGTGATTGGTTAGTTGAAAATGGCTTATACGATCCAGAAACTAAGCAATTAGACCAAGACCGATTAAAGCGTGCGGAACAGCATATTGTACAAAATTTATTTGATAAAGGTGGGCCGCAGCCGTTAGGTGAAAGTCCAGATGATGTTATTTGGTTTGGCGCTGTCCATCAAGATACGGATCACTTAAACATGCACATTTGGTATGTTAAAGAATCTAAAGAAACACGGCCAAGTATGTTGCATAAGTCTGGTGAACCCAAAGGGGTGATTGACTTTAATGCTAAGAAACAAGCAGAGAGTAAATTTCGCTACGAGCTAGAATCAGACGCTACTAAAATTAAACGCGCTGATATCTATGAGGCGGTGGGTAATTACCGTAGCAGCATTAAAAATGATACGTTATCTAGGCTAGATGAAACGCACCATTACACGGCCGACCTGCAGAAAATTTTTGAGGTATTACCAAAAGATTTACGGGGACGTTGGAAGGTTGGCAATACTGAAAGTTTAGTAACTGATGACGCTAGCCGGATGGCACCAGCTAATCGGCAAATGAATCAATTAATTGATAAGATGCTAACACATGAATTAAAAGATGATTATCAAGCTTTTCAAGCAACAGCACAAAAAATGGACGGCATGATGAAGGAAACACATGGTCACCAACATAAAGGGCAGTTAAAGTGGTCAGAAAAACAAGATAACCGACTGCGTAAGGAATTAGCTAACGGAATTTATCGTCAATTCAATGAAAATTTTAAAGACGATCCTAATGACCAACAGAGGAAAAGTGCAACTGATCAACCATTTCAAAAAGATCAACACGGTAATTTTGAAAAGATTCGTCATGCCAATGGGATTGATAATGAACACCAAAAGGACATAAAAAGACCAATGGTTCACCAAAAAACGTTGGCACCAGTTGGTAAACTTAATAGGATTTCTAAACGAATGACCAAACAAAGCCGACAAGAACTACAACAGATGCACCGTATGATGCATGATATGGATAGTTCTATGGTACAAAACGTTAGTGATGAATCACTTTCACGACATATTTAAACATTAGATGAAAATAAAATGTTGTTGTTCTATTTTGTGACAGAATAACAACATTTTTAACGTTGAACTAAATTTTACATGATAAAAAGCAGTGGTCAATTTTTGATTAGAAAGAAAATTCTGCTGTTGACTAGAGTCTTATGTAAGGAGTTATCAAACTATCTCTGTAAATTTATATTGTAGCACGCTAATTTAGTTTCTTGAATTTTATACTAAGCATTGAAATATACAGTTGAAATTAAATCTATAATAAAGCACTTCAATAAATGGCGCCGAGAAAATATTATAATTTCTCCACTTGATTTGACAATTTGAAAAGATAAAATTATATAATTATTATGGTTTAGAACAACAAAGATAAATACATGACTAAATAATTAGTATTATAATAAAATAATAAATTAGAATAGTTCGAGTTTTTAAATATTATTCTACGATTATTGTTACGTGAGAAAGGGACTGAAATGGCACGATTACACTATAGTAATGTATTAGATACTTTTATAAGTTTTTTAGAACAAAATAAACAAATTTTTTTGAAAAAGAAGATGATGATTTAAAAAAGGAGCTAAT
The DNA here is from genome assembly GCF_051903945.1 of Weissella paramesenteroides. Classification (GTDB taxonomy): domain Bacteria; phylum Bacillota; class Bacilli; order Lactobacillales; family Lactobacillaceae; genus Weissella; species Weissella paramesenteroides_A. The sequence goes on from NZ_CP192268.1 coordinate 944,937, forward strand.
AGAGTTTATTGAAATTTTGAATGAACTCAAGAATTTTTTGGAGAGTACTAATATAGGCTTTGCAAATTATGATAAATTATCTCCATTGTCTTCATTGATTGATGATTTAGAAAAAGATAGCTCAAAAAAGTTAAGGGAAAATGACCTAAGTAAGGCAAAAGAATTATATTTGTTTAATCAGAATGAAAATAACTCATCTTTTGAAGATGTTGGGACTATAAACTCAAGGGATAATAAGGATAATTTATATAAAGTATTGAATTTTTTTAATAAATCTATCGAAAAAAAGTATAAAAAGTTAATAACACAATTAGGGAGAAATGTATTTAAAGTAATTGATAATAAACAAACTAATAAACAAGTTTTTTTATCTTATGCTCATGATGATTATTTTTATACGTTGGCATTAGTTGTTTTCTTTTACGATAAGGAGAATATAATGTTATTTGTTGATTGGATGAAAAATCCTGCTCATGCAAATGGAATTGTTATAAAAAAATTTTTAACCCGGATTATTCATCAAGACAAACAAAGACCCGCTGAAACAGCAAGTTAATACCGTTTCAACGGGTTTTGCGCTTTCACCCGTTGGGTGAAAACCATAGGAGCTCTTTTTTATGATATTTTGTTAGTGAAAAACAAACCAAATACTCAAAAATTGGAGCGTCTAAAATTATGACTCAAAAAGTATTACCTAGCAACCCTTTAGTTGCAGTTTCAGACAATGGGGCACCAATTACCTCGGATGGTGGCAACGTGCTGCTTAGTATGTTTCTGAATTCACCTGTAGTTTCCAGGCTCTTTAATAACGTTGAATTCAACGATAATCGCAAAAGTCCACGCTATGCTAAGGTAGAATTATTATTGCAAATGCTCATTCAAGTTATCGAAGGTTATCGCAACGACGACGTTGCAGATTACTTGACCCAAGATATCGAACATCGACTTGTTTATGCGCAAAACATGGCATCTCAACCAACTATTTCCAGATTTCTATCACATCTCACGAACGAAGACATTGATGAGCTACAAGAATTAAATCGTCGTATTGTCTCTTTAATTGATGAAAGATCAGCCAACACTGAACTGGTGCTAGATTTGGATTCAACCTACTTTGAGACCTTTGGTCATCAAGAAAAAATTGGTTTTAATTATCACTACTTGAACGTCGGTTACCATCCGCTTATCATGACCGATGCTTTAACTGGAACCGTGCGTCAGGTATCGTTGCGAAGTGGCAATACCTATACCGGTAATGGTGCAACTGAATTTGTGCAAGGGTATCTGTCAACTAGTCTATCCGCTCAACATCAGACAATTATTTTGCGTGGTGACAGTGGCTTCGCCACGCCAGACTTGATGGAAACATTAGAAGGCAACAATATTTTTTATACCATCCGATTGAAGTCAAATCCTCGATTGAAGCGTATGGCACTTGATGGACGATATGTTAATTTCGACAATCTTTTGATGATTGAAGGTCAGTTGACGACCGATGAATTTGAGTATCAAGCCGCCTCATGGGACAAAGCACGTCGTGTTATCGTTTTAAATGATGAACATGGCGGTACACAGTTCATCGTCACTAACCTAAGTCTTCCACAAAAAGACATCGTCCGTGTTTACCGCAAGCGTGCGGCGATTGAAGATATTATTCGCGAGCTTAAAGGTGGATTTGCCTTCGGCAAAACTGATAGCAGTTCATTTTTCGCCAACAAAGCGCGCATGTGGATCTCAGTGATTGCATCAAACTTGATGCGGTTGATGAAGAGTATTGCGTTGGACGACCAGCAACAATCGTGGACAATCAACACCTTTCGAGACCGTTTGTTAAAAATCGGTGGACGTGTCACTAAGCACGCCCGCAAGGTGATCTTGACGTTAGATAGCCGCAACCAAGAACAATTCGATGGTCTGTTCTGGCGAGCTTGGGAACGACTAAATGCTTTGTGGCAATAAAACAACGAATTATATTTTCAAAAAAATAGCAAAATCTGGCTGGTTTTAGTATGCCCATTTTTCTCAAAAAACGCTCAATCAAAAAAACACCCTGAAACTGTGCCAGGGTACCGGCAGTTTCAAGGTGATTTATCGTATTTTACTGATTTAGCTGTGGTTAAAAATTTAGTGCATGAATAATCCGGGTTTAAGTAAAGAATTGTCTAATTCAGATGATTTTTTATTTTTAAGATCTTTACATAGTGAACTAAGGATTAGAGGAAACCAAAATGTAAGGCAATGGTGTGCTTGGGAAGTAGGTTATTTTTATCAAAATATTTCATCGAATAAGACTAAGACAATGTTCTTTACTAATTACTTATTGAGTGCTGATAAAACAAACAAATTTTTAGACGATTTCACTTTTTGTCAGAGTCTAAATCAATTTTGAAGATGCTTAATTAGATACATAATTAATGACAAAGTTGATAAAAAGATAAGCACTAAACTGATTGCATTAGTAAATTTAATAGCTAATTAAAATGCAATAAGTATATCTTAAAAAAATAATAAAATGGGGAAAACTTATGACAATCGTATTAATAACTTTATTTATCATACTGTTAATCGCAATTGGATACAGACAAAAAAAATTAAAATCATCTAGTCAATTGTGTACTGTCATTCTATTGCTACTGGCATTAGTTATTTTTGTATATCTTTTAGGATCTTTTAAAGTTTTTGACAGCACTACGGTAAAAAAATATGTTACTAATTTTAAAGAATTGTTGGAAATAATTATTTTAATACTTGCTGTGTTAGCATTTTTGGGGGCTTCAATTGGATTTTTAGACAAAAAATATACTTTAAGAATAGATAAGTTTAATATTGGTGGCATTAATGTTCTTTTCGATAAATCTAGTGAAATTTATGTTAAAACTGTTGGAACATATGTTTCTTCTAAAAGATCACTTTTTAGTTTTAACGAAAAAAGAGATAATATTTATGAGGTTTTAAATGCTTACTACGATGTTTATAATTTTATACGAAGTAATTTAGAATTATTGGATTATGAAAAAAATAGTGATTTGTACAAAACTTCTGTTAATATTTTAAAAGAATTAAACAAGTTCCTTACAAAACACCAAAATGATTATAGACGTTGGTATGATAAAGTTATTTCTGATGATGAATGTATAGCTTCTAATAAAGGTAAAAGAGCACATAACACTACTATAGAACAAGTTCAGAAACAATATTATAGATATGATGAATTATTACAAGATATCAAGAATCTAAATAATTATATGTCAGAAGAAAAAATTAAAAATATGCTTAAAATTAACGAATTTATTTGGGGGGAAGAATAATGCATAAAACATTTATTAGTTATCACCATTCAGGAGAACAAGATTTAAAAGATGAACTTATAGACCATGCAAATATGGGGGAATATTTTATTGATAAATCCGTTTCAGATGGTGATATTGACCCATCTTTGTCAGAAGAAACAATAATGAGAAAATTAAGAGAAGATTTTATTAAAGATTCCTCTGTAATAGTGGTTTTGATAGGTGAACAAACAGCTGACCGTCCTTTTGTCAATTCTGAAATACAGGCTGGGTTGTGGGGACAAAGTCCTGTTGGGTTGATAGGTGTAGTTAGAGATGATTTGTATGATCGTATCTATGACAAAGATTTATGTAGTGTACCCGGATGCAATTGTGGCATAACATTAAGAAGACGAACTTCTTTGTTTTATGAAAAGGTCCCTTTCTTGATTAGAAAGAATAACGCAATCCTTGAAAACAACAAATCTGCTTTTCCACATTATAGTGATTCTGAAGCATATTGTGGTATTTATAGATACTCTAATTTTTTTGAAAATGTTGAAAAATATGTGGACGAAGCATTTGAAAAAAGAAATAAAGTGTTTGATATAAAGAAGACAAACGATTCTGATGTACAAACAATCAATAATACTCATGGTTGATAATTATTGATGGAAATATTAGAAAATTTAAAAATTTAAATGAATGAGTAATATTTTGCTTCGTTTTAAAGAAATTTCAAGTGTCAGTTGATTTAAAATGGCAAACATGTGTTCGTCTTATTAAATATTGTAGCTAATTTAAATAAAAATACAAATAGATATTCATTTTACGAGTTTATGAACAAAAATAATAAGTCTAGCTGTATAACAGGCTGAAGATTAACGTTAAGTACGTAATTAATTTAAGTCAATTCATGAGGGATTATAGTAATGAATCAGAGAGTAAGGGCATCAAAATGGTACATGCTTTCTCAAATCTGAACATCAATTTATTTTTATCACTTATAAAACGAATAAAAGTTGTCATTCCCTTAAGGAAAGTGACAACTTTTTTTATATGTTTTATCTCTAGTGAGAGTGGAATAATATTGCATAACTTATTCATTAGGTTTAAACTAACTTTGTTAGGAAATAATAAATTATCTAATGAGGTGTTGTGATGGATGTACAACAAGTGACAAGCAATGAACCCAGACGAAAAGTGATGGTCATTGATTCTAAAAGCTTTTATGCCAGTGTTGAGAGTGTTGATAGGGGCTTAAATCCGCTGACTACATTATTAATCGTGATGAGTCAACAGGAAAATACCAATGGTGGGTTGGTTTTAGCAGCGTCACCACGGGCAAAAAAAGAATTGGGTGTTAAAAATGTGATGCGTCAACGTGATGTACCATTTGATGATCAGCTATTAATTGTCCAGCCACGGATGAATCGATATATTGCGATGAATAAGAAAGTTAATGATATTTTCAGGCAATTTGTAGCCGAGGAGGATCTGCATTTATATTCCATTGATGAAAGCATCTTAGATGTTACTGATACATGGGAATATTTGAAATTTGTCTATGGCAAAGATCTGACTTTAAAGAAACTTGCCCGCATTATTCAATTAAAAGTGAAACAAACCCTTGGTTTATATCTGACGGTAGGGATTGGTGATACGCCAGTGATGGCAAAATTGGCGTTAGATATTCAGGCAAAACATGATTTTAATTTAATCGGCGAATGGCATTTTGAAACAATTCCTAAACATCTTTGGTCAATTACTAAGTTAGACGATGTTTGGAGTATTGGTAAACGAACGGCGAAGAGTTTAATGCGATTAGGCATTCTCTCAATGCGTGATTTAGCATTAGCAGATCCCTATTATTTGAAACAAAAGTTAGGTGTACGCGGTGAAGAATTATTTGCTTTAGCATGGGGTGTTGATCGTAGTATTTTGCGACATCGGCATCATATTAAAGATGGCAATGTTTCTAATAGCCAAGTTTTACCACGCGATTATAACCGAGTTGATGAGATTAAGGTGGTTATTCGGGAGATTGGTGAACAGGTGGCAGCAAGGCTACGAGCTAAAAATGAAGCAGCCGGCACGATTTCATTATTTGTCGGGTATTCGTATGCGACTAGTGAAATGAAACATAGTCATGGCTTTCATGTGCAAACTAAAATTGTCCCTTCGAATCAATCTAACATTATTTCAAGTGCGTTAATTAAACTATTTGATGCTCACTTTGAGGGCGGCAACGTGCGTAACTTAGGAGTTGCTGCAGGTAAACTACAACCGGCAGGTTATGATCAACTAGACTTACTCACACCAGTCAAGCAACAATTAAATGCATCAAAGATTGACCAAGTGATTGATGAGATTCGGCAGAAATTTGGTGTGACGAGCTTAGTCAAGCTCTCCTCGCTAAGTCAAGGGGGCACGATGATTCAACGAGCTGGTTTAGTGGGTGGTCATAATGGAGGAAACGCGTATGGCTGATCAAGATGAGTTAACGAATCAATTAGTCCGAGCAGAGCGTTTTTTTCGCAATGATTATCATGATCGAGGCATGGTGAAATGGCAAGGGTACTTTTTGAGTGATCACACCGAAGATGTGGGCAAATATTCCCAAAAAAGAGCTATTAATCGAGAACGACAAGATCAACCGGAAATGTCGCAAGAAGTCATTAGTCAATATCTGATGAAAGCCTTTGACCAACGATTCCCGGTGACAATCCAATTACGCAATCATACGACTAGTGGTCTTGCGAGTCCGTTTTATCATGGCAAAGTCATGGGCTTTCAGGGAGATAATGTGGTACTTTCCAATAATACGCAGAGCTTTCCAATAACAGATATTTTAGCAATTAAATAATGAAAAAGCCGGTCACAAACCTGATAATATCGGCATTTGTGACTGGCTTTATGTTAGAATATATTCATGGGTTATAAGGCGGTGGCTAATCTTTCCGAAAGGGGTTGGTGCCTATGAACGAGTGTTCGTAGACTTCAAAATCTAACGAAAGGAGGATTAGCTAGACATGTCTGTTTTCCAAGCAGTATCCTTGATGATACTGTTCGGAAGCTTCTTGTTGGCATTGTTGACGTATATCGATAATCACCACAAGAAGTAAGACAAATTAAAAACCGCCCTTAACTTTAGCGAGTCAGGCGGTTTAAAATACTTTTTATAACAGCCACCGTTGAAGTAGCCCTGGCTCCGTGTTACCAGCACGGGGCTTTTTCTATATAAACGATTATACCATGCTATCTATTTTTTTGCTAAAAACTACTTAAATTAAGTAATTATGTCCATAAAGGAGACATGTGTATCAAATATTAACACTACTAATGATATAACCGTTGCTTGTACTGGATAAAAATGAAAACTATTTAAGAAAGGTCAGATAATTTTTAGTGAAGATCGTCTACAAAGGAATGTTAAAACGTCAAAAGAAAAAAATGAATTTGATAGAATTGTGACAATTGTCTATGAATAATTTAACGTCCGTATTGAACTAATGTTTAATTAATGTTTAATTAAGAATTTGATTATCGTTATTTAATAGCACTCCTATATTATAGGTGACATAGAGAAAATAATATGTTGTTAAATAAATACGATTCGAGGTATGTATTATGGAAAGTACAAAAAAAAATTATAAAATGTATAAAGCTGGGAAGATATGGATATTCAGTTCAATTATTGCTTCTTCCCTAGCTATTGGAATAAATACTTCAGTTGATAATATACATGCGGATGGAAATGTCAATAAAGAGACAGCAATGTCTATGAAGAGCACAAATGATAAATTAGTTCAAAATATTCAAAATAATATTACGATCCCAGCTGATTACGTTAAACAAGCCAAGGATGATGGGCCATTTACCGCTGGTGTAAACCAAGTGATTCCCTTTGAATCGTTTGGTGGTGATGGTATGTTGACTCGCTTATTATTAAAAGATGCGCAAATGTCTCCTTGGTCAAATAATGGTACTGCTATGAATCAAGCCTTACTGCCGGTAAGTGGATTGGAGGATGGTCAGTACTTTTATGAAGTTGATTTAGCAGGTGATCTATCTGGGCTACAAGGACAAGCACTTATTGATAAATTGAGTGCAAATGGAGCGAAGACGTACGGTGCTACTGTTAAGATTTATAAAGCAGGCGCAGATGGGAAACCCGACTTAACACATACAATTGCAGTTAAAAGTGATGTTAAAATTGCTGTCGATGATGACGAAAATGATAAATCAGATTCAAAATTAGTGCAAAATATTCAAAATAATGTTATGATCCCATCTGACTACGTTAAACAAGCCAAGGGTGATGGGCCATTTACCGCTGGTGTAAACCAAGTGATTCCCTTTGAATCGTTTGGTGGTGATGGTATGTTGACTCGCTTATTATTAAAAGATGCGCAAATGTCTCCTTGGTCAAATAATGGTACTGCTATGAATCAAGCCTTACTGCCGGTAAGTGGATTGGAGGATGGTCAGTACTTTTATGAAGTTGATTTAGCAGGTGATCTATCTAGGCTACAAGGACAAGCACTTATTGATAAATTGAGTGCAAATGGAGCGAAGACGTACGGTGCTACTGTTAGGATTTATAAAGCAGGCGCAGATGGGAAACCCGACTTAACACATACAATTGCAGTTAAAAGTGATGTTAAAATTGCTGTCGATGATGACGAAAATGATAAATCAGATTCAAAATTAGTGCAAAATATTCAAAATAATGTTATGATCCCATCTGACTACGTTAAACAAGCCAAGGGTGATGGGCCATTTACCGCTGGTGTAAACCAAGTGATTCCCTTTGAATCGTTTGGTGGTGATGGTATGTTGACTCGCTTATTATTAAAAGATGCGCAAATGTCTCCTTGGTCAAATAATGGTACTGCTATGAATCAAGCCTTACTGCCGGTAAGTGGATTGGAGGATGGTCAGTACTTTTATGAAGTTGATTTAGCAGGTGATCTATCTGGACTACAAGGACAAGCACTTATTGATAAATTGAGTGCAAATGGAGCGAAGACGTACGGTGCTACTGTTAAGATTTATAAAGCAGGCGCAGATGGGAAACCTGACTTAACACATACAGTTGCAGTTAAAGATGATGTTAAAATTGCTATTGGTGATAAGAAAGATGGGTCTAGTTCAAACAATATAATGGATTCAAAAAATCCAGATATGAATAATAGTACGATGAATTCAAAAGATTCAGCCACTTCAGATGCAAATAGTGGTATGATGAATTCAAAAGATTCAGCCACTTCAGATATGAAAATGAAAGAGGCTGCCATGTTACCAAGTACTGGTGTTAATGAAAGTAAGCCATTAGTTCTTCTAGGGACATTGTTATTATCAATCTTTTCATTATTTGGACTGATAATGACGCGTAAAAATAAAGCAAAGTAATTATATTTTAGTTTAGTAAGAAATAGCACCATACTCATTAAGTATGGTGCTATTTTTAGAGGAGGTTATTATTGTTATGAAAGCAAATATCTTATTAGTTGATGATGAGTTTGAAATTGCAGAAATTAATATGAAATATCTTACACGAGCTGGCTACAATGTAACTGTTGTATACAATGGAAAAGAGGCGTTAGATAAATTTCGTAAGCAAAGCTTTGATTTAATTATTACAGATATAATGATGCCAGAAATGGATGGGTATGAGTTAATTGATGAAATTCAATTAATGAGTGAAAAACAAGCTTTTCTTTTTATTACAGCAAAATCATCTGATCAAGATAAAATCTTTTCTTTAAGTTTAGGTGCTGATGACTATATTGTTAAACCATTTAGTCCCCGTGAATTAGTCCTACGTGTAACAAATATATTGAGAAGAGTAAATGAAGGTAACAATGAATTTACTATATTAGGTAATTTAAAAATAAATTATCATGCACACGAAGCCGAGATTAATGGTCACCGCCTTGAGTTGACAGTTAAAGAATTTGAATTGCTATGGATATTAATAAGTGATTCTAATCATGCTTTTTCAAAATCCGAATTATATCAGAAAGTTTGGCATGAAGATTATCGAGAGAATATAGATTCAAATACGTTAAATGTTCATATTCATGACTTACGAACAAAGTTATTAGAAAATGGATCTGAATCTACACCTAAAATAAATACGGTTTGGGGTTTAGGATACAAAATGGAGGAATAATTTATCAAATTAAAAAATATAATAATTTCAGGCTATCTGGTGTCCATAATTTTGACAACAGTTGTTACATTTATTGCTGTTAACTATATGTTAATTGATAAAAAAGAAGGATATTTAATTGTTTTTGCAACTTTATCTGCAAGCCTGTTGGGCGTAGTTATTAATTTGTTGCTACTAAGGCCAATATTTAAATCATTAAATAGCTTACGTAATCAAACAAAGAGTATCTCTAATAGTGAATTTGCTGTGATTAGTGATATTCATTATCCTTTAGAATTTAAAGAACTTTCAGATGATATTAATCATATGTCACTTAAACTAAAGGATACATTTGAAACCTTACACGCAAGTGAATATGAAAAAAATATAATGATTGGCCAGTTATCACATGATATTAAGACGCCTATTACATCAATAAAATCAACAATTGAAGCTATTACTGATGGGATTATTCCCAAAGAAGAAGTTGGATTCTATTTGAATACAATGAACCACCAAACTGATCGATTAAATTCATTAGTCGAGGAATTAAGTTATGTTTCAAATAATAAAGAGCATAATGGACCAATTACAAATGTGATTGAAGTATACGTAGATCAACTAATAATTGAACTTTTATCTGAATTTCAATTTCAATTAGAAAATGAACATCGAAATGTTGAAGTCAACATTATTCCTGAAAATGCTAATATATATACGGAAAAGGATAAATTATATCGGATACTTTTTAATCTGGTTAATAACGCACTAAAGTATTCAGATAAAGGAACGAAAATAAGAATTGATACAATCTTAAAAAGGAATTTATTTACTTTTAAGATTACAGATCATGGTAAAGGAATACCTCCAAAAGACATTGATAACATATTTCAACGTTTATACCGTGTTGATGAATCCCGAAATTCACAAACCGGAGGACACGGACTGGGCTTATACATTGCTAAAGAACTTGTTGAACAATTGGGAGGCCGCATTTCCGTAAAAAGCGAAGAAAATAAAGGAAGTACTTTCTCTGTAGATATTCCAATTAGTTTCCCCATTGAATAAGCAAGTTGATATTCTTATAATTTATTGTTACCTTTTAGAATTAAATTTAATTGAAATGTATGGAAAGGTAATGAAAAATGAAAACGGCAAAAAAAATTTTTCAAATCATTTTAACGATCATTGTGTTATGTAGCGTTAGTTATATCTGTTATCAGCAAGATTGGTTTGATATCCACAATAAGGCAGTTCAAACTATTCGAACACAGAAAGTGAAAATTGATAGTCATAAGAAAATTCGTTTGAACGAGCGTAATCAAGTTAGACAACGACTAATGCGTGAAACACAAACTGGATTGAAAAAACAGGGATATGTTAGTATTCCTACCGTAGGTATCCTCGAACCAATTTTTAACGATGCCTATTCAGAAAAAGGACTGCAAGCAGGTGCCAATTACGCAAATCGTAGTCAAGTCGATCCAACTGGTAAGCAGGTACCAGTGATGGGGCAGGGTAATTATGGATTAGCAAGCCATAACTTTGATGATGGGTTAACTGGTTTTAGTGGATTACAGCAGAATTATCAAAATGATGCACCATACTTGGTAAATGGGCAGCAGCAAACAAATAACTGGTTGAATCATAAAGCGATTTACTTAGCTAATAAAGATGGTATTTATGAATATCGGATTAAGCAACAAAGATTGGTTAAAGCTAATGATGTGAATGTCCTTAATCCTACAAAACGTGCACAAGTGACAATAATTACCTGTCTATTTCCTAGCACGTCATATCGTATTATTACTACAGGATATTTGAAAAAAGATTATACATGGGCAAAAGCGCCTAGTAGGGTTGTTTCATACTTTGATTTAACAAAGCAAAAAACCAATGCACATGTCGATTGGTACAATCCAGGTATTGAAGAAGGTGCTAATGGTAATGCCGGTGGTACAAAAGCAAGTGAATAATTAAATGCAAGAGGAATTAGTATTAGTGGATATCTAAAAATTTGTGATTTGAGATTTATAGTTAAATGCAACCTTATGCTTTTATCAAATAGGTAATATAAAATGTAGGTTGCAAACTTGATAATATCAGTGTTTGTAATCTGCTTCATGTTTCATGAGTTAAAAGTCGATAGGTAATCTTTCTGAAAAGGGGTTAGTGCCGATAAACAAGTGTTCGTAGACTTAAACACTTATTTCCAGGCAGTATCTTTAATAATACTGTTTGGAAGCTTCTTGTTGGCATTGTTGACGTATAGCTACGATCACCACAAGAAGTAAGACAAATTAAAAACCGCCCTTAACTTTGACGAGTCAGGCGGCTTTACTTTATATTAACTCAGCCACCGTTGAAGTAGCCCAGGCTCCGTGTTACCAGCACGGGGCTTTTCGTTTACCATCAGATTATAGCATGAATTAATTAATTAACTAAATAACTAAGATTATGAACCTAGACCAATCTTAGTTGACATAAGACCGATTATAATTAGTTGTTGATTTGGCGGGCTTGATCGATGCTTGCTCACTAAGACAAATTCACAAACTAATTTTTAGTTGATTTTGTTCTTTCACAAAGTAGTTATCCTTGTAAATTTCACAATCTAGACCAATTGTTTTACTATTCATTGTTTTGAATCATTTTTGTTAGATCTCTTTGGGAAACTTCTTTTTTAGGCAGGGATTGGGTTGCTTTACCAAGTTATTCAAGTAAAGTTTCGATATTTTCATCTTTTGATTTATCATACTTATCTTGTTCTTTTTGCTGATCGTTGGTTAATTTCATTTGTTGGCTCCTTTTTTGGATACTTTTATACTGACTTTTGTGCTTGGTAATTTTGCCACCGATTTCGGATATAACTCCAAATGTACCCAATACAGAAGGCAATGGCACAGATTAAGTCGACACCAATCTTTTTGATTAACCACCAAATCAATTCCAAAGGAATCAATACACACCAAACAGCTATTCGATATATCAAACCGATTAATAATCCGGCTATATAACTACCAATTACAATAATAAAACTAATCATATATGTTGCCTCCTTTCATGGGGGTTCTAAAGATATATGTATCCTAACTGTATGTCGTAGTTAGGATTCCTGGCAATTTGCAGTAGTTCATTAGTATAGTTTATCGCATCAATCTATGACGCAAGGAGGATGCCAAGGCGATCTTTAAGGCGGCCACTTTCCATAATTTTTAAGTTATTTTCACTATATCATTTTTTGTGAATAAGCTGTTGAAATGACCCACGGGTAAATCTATTGATTCGTTACCTGCCAATTAGCAAGTTGTTTATTAATTAGTTTTTGTAATTGAGATAAAAAGTTGACGTTCGACATATGTTTTTGAAAAGTTAAAGCAAGGATACCAGCTAAATATTGCGTAAAGTAATTTGCAGTAGCTAAATCGCTCACGAATAAACGAAAAGTTGTCTGACCAAAAGCCGGTGTAAAAATACCAAAACTTATTTGATTGGTTGTGTGTTGTACAACCAGTTGATATGTATTTTCGGGTGTTATGATGTTTGTTTGAATCATGTGTTATTACCTCCTAAATTTTTTCTGTTGGTCAATTGCTTAATTAACTAACGTTTATTTCATTTTGACAGGAGGACAATTAAACAGGCGGGCCAAATAACAAGGGCGGCAACGCCGTGTTATTTACCCTTGTTATTTGGTCTAGTGCTGCTTAGGACGTAGTCCTTAGCAGTCACTGGCTGTTTTATCGTTTGGATGGCAAAAGGAAATGTTAGTAAACTGAGCAGTGTTGAACAACGTGAAACCATTTGTTCCCCTTGTTTTAGGGGACAGGGGTAGTATTGGAACCCCGCTTGGCGGGGACTGGGGTATGCAGAGAAGGGCGCAGTGCGCCCCTGGTTCTTAGATTGTCATCCAGTCGCTAAATGGTGTCTCAATCTCAAATTGAGCATACTGTAAGTCGTTGCTATCCAGGACGATTTTTTCGTCTAGGTAAGCTTGCCGGGCTTGTTCATCAATATCTTTTTCGTCGTCGACTGTTAGCGTGACCGTCTGTGTTAGCGTTTCTTCATAAGTTACTATTATATCTTTTTTCATGAATTACCTTAATTACCTTTCAAAATCGTTTTTAACATGGAAGTGAACAGATTGCATATCGTCGGGGGTTAGAACGATTTCGCCGTTGTCATACATTGTCATGGCTTTTTCGTCTAGGTCGTCAATATTCATTTCTGGGGTCATCTCAAGTTCAACTTCTTTTTTGCGATACTCTTCAAATACTACACGACATTTCATGGTCAATTCTCCTTAGTTGTTAAAGTGGTAGGTTGTGCCATTTAATAACACGTCATTAAAGGTTTCATATGTTTGAGCGTTTAACATGTGCGCCTTTTTGTTTTGTTCAAAGTCGTCTGATACTAGCGCTAGGGCTTGGTATTGTTGTGCTGACATGGTACTTGGCTTAATGCCCATATCAAGTAGTACAAGCGCTTGGTAGAACAATCGAGGACTTTCTTTTTGCAAGCCGTTCAACATGTTATAAATGGTTTCAACCAGTTTTACGCTAACGTTGGCGGAAACCAGTTCTTCATAACCAGTTGATAAAGCTTTTTTGTAATGCTCCTTTGGTACTTGGGTTTCCTGGTAACCATAAGTAATATCTGACATAGCTTGCGCCATTTTTGTTAAGGGCAATTTTGTAAAATCATCATAATAAGTTTTTGTCATTTTTAACTCCTATCCTAATTTAAAACCTTGAAATTCGTCATTAGCTAATCTGATAGTGATTTGTTCATCTCTAGCTTGTGCAACAATTAAGTGAAAAATTAAATCATCAACTTCTTTGGTTGATAAATCAACGTCGGAATAACTTTCGTCATGTTCAGGAAAAGGGACTGGTGTTGGACGGTCTCCACGCCATGAAAAAATAGACAATGAAAGGTCGGTTGTGTTTTGTGACATACTAAAACTCCTTGCTTAGGCCAGGTAACCTATAAAAATTTTTCTGCCAGCGACCACCTGTTGTCGCTGGGTTTGTCGTTGTGACGGGAAATTTTTTGCAGGTACCGGGACAAAGTACAAGGGCGGCGTAGCCGTGCTATTTACCCTTGTACTTTGTCCTAGTTATCCTTAGTCGCTTGGCGACTTAGGACTAACTGGTGCCTGCTATAAATGATAGGCACATAAGGCAGACCCAGTGTCATCAGGTGGTTGGCAGGCGTAGGCCTTCTTAGACCCCCGCTGGCGGGGACTGGGGTACATAGTAACGACTTGAATATATTTTATTATTTCGATAGCATACGAATCATAGATGCATTATTAAGTTGAATTTTTAATGACTGGGAAGGGAAAAACTATCTTATTTAAAAACGATCAAATATACAATAATCTGTCACCAAAAGGGAAATTAGCTTATTTGAGAGAGATTCAAAAGGGCAATCAAGTTGATCCGGATGAATTTAATCATATTGAGCAAGTGTATGTTGAACCAGAAGAAACCTTTGATTTAGGAAAAACAATGATTCAGCTAACTAATGATCAAAAAAATGAGGGAAAAGTATTAGCATATATTGATAAGCAACATAATCCGAAGTCAATTCCAGAAGTTGTACAGGACTTGCGTCGAGTATTGGCCACAAATATTACGGATGATGAGGGCAGGTGGATTTTGTCATGTGTTATTGCTTATTCAGAAGAGTATTATCAAAAGGCCATACAGTTAATTGCTAGTTAATATGAACAAAATAGCTCCACAAGTATTGGAAAAATATCCAATATTTGTGGAGTTTTATTTTGTTTGTTTTTGTATTAAAGATTTGATTTTAGTGGTCATAAAAGGGGTGGGGCGTTTTTACATTGGCCTTTTAAATTCAGTTACGATAACCATAGTTAATCAAAACAAAAAAGTAATGGGGGAATTGACACATGGTATCAAAGAAATTAGCAGCACGTTTAGCAAAGAAACAGGACGAATTAGAAAATGCCCAAGAAAAGGTGACAACACTTAAAGGTGAAGTAGCCTACCTTAAGAAACAGGTGGAGTTAGAGTTGGTGCAAAAGCTACAACAACATTTGCAAACAGAAGACTTAGTAGATGTTGAAAAGTTTATCGAGCAAGTTTCACCAATCGAATCACAAACTGACAATGAGGGTGGTGAGTTGAATGACGATTAATCGTGAGGCGATGAAAGCTTTACCTATCCAAGGATACTTAGATTATAAAGGTATTGATTATACCACTGAACATAATCGTTTACGGTTAGTGGATCATGATAGTTGCATCATTAATACTGATAAAAACGTCTTTTTTTGGAATTCTAAGCAGTTATCCGGTGATTTAGGGGATTTTATTAGTGCTTATGAAGATGTCACGCCAAAGGAGGCTTGGGTGCGCTGGTCTGACTATAAAAATCATTATGATAATCAAGACGAACAGGCACAAGACAAATATAAGCAAAAAAGCGCAACAAATAATTATCAATTTAATTGGAAAAGATGGCGTACCTCGCAATCAACTAACAATACTGAAAATTATTTAGTGAATGAACGAGGCTTTGATAAAACCTTTGTGCAGCGTTTGACAGCATCTGATTTTATTAAACAAGGGAAACCTCGCCAAGACCGGCAGACAAAAGAATGGCAAAAGCCGGCCGTCTTATTTCCTTGGCATGATGAAAAAGGCGAAGTTGTCGGATTAGATCAACAAGGAACTGAAATTGATTATGAGAAATATGGTAAGCTTGGTACGCAAAAGAAAGTTGCCGCTGGCTCAGATTCTAATTACGGGTATAACTTCCATACAGGGAATGGTGCTGATCAACTATTAGTATTTGAATCACCAATTGATGCTTTATCGTACGCACAACAACACTTTCCAGAATTGGCGCATGAAAATGCGACATTTTTATCATTATCAGGAACTGATCATCAAAAAGTGCTGTCACAATTAGATCGTATGAATCAATTGAACGGTCATTTGCCTAACAAATTGGTGCTAGCGACTGATAATGATTTAGCCGGGTTTAAAGCAGTTGATCAATTTAGTGTTTTGCAATTTGAAGGCATGGAAAATATCCGCCAAGTACCAACCAAAGGAAAAGATTGGAATGACCAACTAAAAGCAAATGATCCTGGTATTAAAACAATGACAATGGAAGAAAGTCATAAACGATTAGAGGCATTAGAGACTTTCAGTAAGCAAGCTAAGCAACCATCGAACAAGTCCATGAAGGTTAAGGATGAAAAACAAGTCGCTAGTGCTAAGTCAGGACGATTAGCACGCGAGCAACGGCGGACTGACCGAAAGGGCAAAAGTCGTGAAAAAAATGAAGAGATTATCAAAGATGCTTTGCAACGTGTGAAGAATTATCAAAATGATCCGAAAGAAGTACAAAACTATTTAGATTTTGTGGCTCAAGGACAAAACTATTCACCACGAAACACGATGCTGATTTATGGGCAACGTCAAGACGCCACTATCGTGAAGGGATATAAGCAATTTGCCGAACAGGGCATTCAAGTTAATAAGGGCGAACAAGGTATGAAAATATACGGCGCCCCTAAAAACTTGCAAAGCATTATCGCGCCAGATGGTAAGCAAGTTTATTGGCGTGATGCAACCGCAGAGCAGCGTCAACAAGCTAAAACTGGTGACCTAGAAATGCGGTCGATTAAACATTATCCAATTCAAACAGTGTTTGATATTAAACAAACAAATGCCTCACTTGATGATTTACCCAAATTGCTGCCTAATCGACCAGTTAATTTATCAACTGATCAATCCGATGAACAGTTACAAACGGTGTATGACACGTTGAAAGAATACGCAACTGAACAACAACATGTGAAGGTGATTGATCAAGATAAAGGGGCAATGAAATTTTTAGCAGATCACAAGCCAATGACAAGTAATGGTATTGCGAAAGGTGCGACTGTCATTAATCGTAAGGATCCAGAAGATAGAAGTATCGTCTTACGACCTGATTTACCAGTCACCGACCGAATTGCGACACTGGCGCATGAAATGGGACATACAGCGTTGCATCAACAGAGTGACGCTAATACCTCAACTGCTGAGAAGGAATTACAAGCAGAAATGACTAGTTATGTTGTTTTAAAAAATATTGGTGTTGAACCGGGTGATATTAGTGAAAAGTACATGAGTGATTGGACGAAAAGACTTAAAAAAGTCGCTGATATGAAAGATAGAAATCCTAATTTAATGGCTGATGTGACCAAAGCGAGTACGTCGATCACTAATTATTTGTCAGACCGCTTATCTGATGGCCAAACAATAACCAATGAGAGACGGGTGGCGCCTAATATACATCCAACGGCTGTACAAATGGCCACGAATCAAGCAATACAAGATCAAGCACAAGAGGAAACAAGAGGACGAACAAGATGAGCAACACGACAATACAAGGAAAATTAGTTCAAGTTGCACGCGGTAATGGGCTATATATGTTGTCAGTTGAAACCGGTCGGGCAGACGGTTTACTGGTATTACCAGCAACGGCCGAGCAATATCACCTATTATTTCCAGCAGGTGACCCCGTACTAAATGACCACTATGAAATAACTTTTAAACAAACACCTGAACAAATAAAATTACTCAGTGTATTTGATTTAGCTGATGAAGTGGTACCAGCGGAATTAGTTCCCACTTTAATCACGACACAAGATTTTGACTTACAAGGAGAAGAGTTTATGGATACAAAAAAGGAAGCTGCTGCTTTAGAGAAACGTTTAGCGGCCATCCGACAAGATGAATCATTGATGCAAGATATTCAAGCGGAAGTTGATCAAGAAGAGCAGCAACGATTAGCAAATATTAAAGCACGGCAAGAAGGACAAGGTATTGAGCAATTATTTACCGAAGAAGAAATTGCCAATATGAACGCCTATAAGCCAAAAACACAACCACAAGGTGCCTCATTATCGGCACGAACGCAAGTTGCCACCGATGCTAATGATTTACCAATGGAAGGAGATTAATCAAATGACCAATACACCATATTTAGATCGTTTTACTACCAACTTGAATCAAATCATTAGCGCTCAACCGGATGAATATGGTGCCTTTGGACGTGATGTTGAATTAGGACGATTAGTGCGCATCTTGAATCAACATAAAAAGAATAGTGCTGCTATTTTGGGTGAAGCGGGTGTTGGTAAAACGGCGTTAGTCGAGGAATTGGTGAAGCGAATCATAACGCAAGATGATATTTTGCATGGGACGTTATTAGACCGACAGGTAATTTCTCTAGAGTTAGCTAGTTTAATGGAATCAACAGCTGGTAGTAGCTTTGCCTCAAATTTGCATCATATCGTTGATGAAGTGAAAGCCAATCCGAAGATTCTATTATTTATTGATGAAATGCACGAATTGATCGGTACAGGTGCTGAGGGTGGCTCAGGTATGGATGCCGGTAATATTTTAAAGCCAGCCATTGGTCGTGGTGAAATTCAAGTGATTGGGGCAACGACTAATAATGAATTTCGTCAATATATTGAGTCAGATAACGCGATGGAACGTCGTTTTGATAAAGTGCTGCTGGATGAATTTACACCAAGTCAAACGCGAGCAACTTTAAAACAGATTGTCGATGATTTACCAGCAGGTGTTGAGGTACCGGAAGAGGCATTAGATACAATCATTAATTTTTCTGACCGCTACATTACAACCCACTTTTTCCCCGAAAAGGCGATTACCTTACTAGATAATGCGCTAGTTGAATCAAAAATGAACAACCATTCGGTAATGATGGAGAGTGATATTGCAAGTATTATCCACGAAAGGTATCACGTCCCCATGTCTGTCTTAACCGAAGAGGATGATAAACGGTTATTTCAATTGTATGAACGGATGCAAACGCAAGTAATTGGTCAAGATGCCGCTCTAAAGAAGATTGTTACCAGTATTCGCGTTCGTGCGGCTGGTTTAGGTGATATGACGAAACCATTATCATTTCTACTGGCAGGCACACCTGGTGTTGGTAAAACCGAAACCGCTAAGGCAATTGCGACACATTATTTTGGTGACGAGCGACAACTAATTCGTTTTGATATGTCAGAGTTCAAGTTTGCTAAGCAGTCTATGGCAAGATTTGCGGAACGGGCGGCAGATGCCGTTAAGTTTAATCCCTATTCAGTTTTGTTATTAGATGAGATCGAAAAAGCTGACCCAATGGTGTTGGATTTATTGCTACAAATTTTGGATGATGGTCGTTTAACCAATGAACGTGGCCAAACGATTAACTTTAAGGACTTAATCGTTGTCATGACAACGAATATTGGGCATCAATTAATCATTGAGCGGGCAGCAAAAAGTGAAGCTTATCGCCGTGATTCGCAGCATCAAGAAACCTTTGGTAAGAACTTTGAAAATGCATTATTAGGAGCTGACTTACGACAAGAATTTATTAGTCGTATTGGAGCAATTATTATCTTTGAACCGCTAGAAATACCAAATGTTAAAAAGATTATTGATTTAAAACTCAGTCATTTAGATAAACGAGCGCAGCGACAAGGTTATCACTTAATCTTTCGTGATCAAGATGTGATTAATTTAATCCCTAGTTTTTCTGACAGCCTTGAATATGTTGGTGAACAGGTAGTTGAATCACACTCATTAATTGATTTTTTGGTTGATAAGGGTTATCGAAAGAGTTTGGGAGTCCGTCCGTTGGATGATAGCATCATGGATTTCGTTCAAGCAAGGATGGCTGAATCTATTTTGAACGAACGGCGAACAGGGCAAGCCAATGGACATACATTTGTTTTTCGTGCTTGGGGAGCGCCACCAGATGAAACACATCCTAAAGGTAGTTGGCAGTCAGTGGTGACTCAAGTTGACTTAGACACGCAGAAAGTAGGTATTCATGAGTAAAGAATGGTTCGGGAATCGTTATGAGCAATCGCGTGCCTATGAAAAAAGTAGCCAAATCAGATTACGCGGTCGTTGGTGGTTTCAATTAATTGTTTTTCTATTATATTGCTTGGTTGGTGTAATTTTTGCCATCCTGTTAGGAACCCTATCAGAGGTCATTTGGTACATTATTCGTTCAGGTCTTGGAAACATGGCATTAAACATGTTCAATGTATACTTCCAACCGGCGTTTAGCTGGGAATACTTGCAACAATACGCAACATTTACCTTAACTGGTGGCGTCTTACATGAAAATTCTTTTGTTATTTGGATTATCATGCTCCTTGCTTTTGGGATTTTCTTACGGTTAGGGATTAAAAACTGGTATGACTGGGTACAAAAATTCGGAGATCGTACCACTAACCAAAATCGTTGGGCAACCTTAAAAGAAATAGATCGTACTTATGTTTTAATTCCAGATCGCAATAAGTTTTATAAAGGTGCATCCGGACAACCAATTAGTCATATATCGGGGTATTCCTATGAATTTCTTCGATTACATCCAATCCTTTGGTTAAAGCAAATTGGTAAAAAACTTGGAGGATTGAATCGTGAAACCTTTCCCGGTTATTATCAAACATTACGACCAAAACTGATGAATTTGAAGTTCACCAAGCGTTGGTTCAAAGGACAGGAAACAGTTGAAGGTGGGTTTACTGGTTTTTACTGGATTGATCCTAAGCCAACACATGCCATCACAACTGGTGCCACGCGTTCAGGTAAAGACCAACGTCGTGGGTATATCTTTATTGATATTATGCGGCGTGCAGAAATTCAACCAAATATTATTGATACCGATGCGAAAAACGAAGATGCCAAAATGTCATTTATCCCTTTGCAAAAAGCGGGTTATGAAGTGCAGCTATTAAATATTGCTGATACTGATTGGTCAGAATCATGGAATCCATTTCAAGTTGCTTTGAATTATGCAATGGATGGTGAACTTGATAAAGCCCGTGATGAGGCAATGGTTATCGTGCAAATTATTGGTTCTTCTAGTTCATCGGAAGGTGGCAATGATATTTGGGATAAGACCGCCGAAGATACGCAACTAGCAATTATTTTAATTCTCTTGTGGTTAGCCATTGAAAATCAAGACCAAACCCTAGCAACACCTGCCGGTGTCCCGCAATTTATTAATTCAGTTAATCAATTTAATGATCCAAAAGATAAAAACATGGATGGTTTAACCCAATATTTCAACATGTTACGTGAACTTGATCCGATGCCACCAATTATTAATGAGGCGATCCTAAAAGCTGGTTCTTATCTAGGAGCAACTGGTGATACGAAGTCGTCGGTTATGTTTACCTTGCAAAGCCGTTCAAGCTTATTTGCGTCTGAAACAGTCGCACGACTTACCTCACGGTCAACTATTCAAATTGCCGATTATGGTTTCCCCAGAATGTTAAAGGTCAATGTACCAACAGGTTACGCAGGTACAACGGCCAAGGTGGAATTATATAAACGTGAAGATAAAGAGGCAAAAGGTAGTTATCTAGAACAGGATGCCGTCAAGGTGAGTCGAGCTGGTGTTATTCAATATCCATTTCATGAAGTATTTCCGGATGAGTGGTTAATCAAAGTTCACTTTGCAGACAAAGGAAATCCGAAACATCTACGGGATTCATGGATACAAATCAGTGGTGAAAAACGTGTCAAACGTAATTTAAACCACACCATTAAGATTAATCCGCACAGCAAGCATTCAGTTAAAAAAATCGTGACGTATCCATTGGAACAACATTTAACTAATGGTAGTAAAGAGACTGATAATAAGGCAACGTTTAGCTTACGTTATTCAGAGGCACCGAAAGCGGTATTCATCGTGACACCTCAAAGCAACGATAATTATGCCGCGATTGCCTCGCTATTCTTAGGACAAGTCTTTTCAGTTAATACACAGATTGCCTCAGAAATTACCCGTCGTAAGATGGATCGTCAGATTATCTACACGTCAGATTATCTACAAATTGAATGAGTTTTCAATGTTTCCAAGAATCCCTGGTTTTGATAATTTCTTAACGCGTGGACTAACTTATGGTCACATTGTTGATATGTATGTCCAAGATGATGTGCAAGTTGCTAAGCAATACTCAGAATCAGAAGCTAAAGAAATTATGAATAACATGTTGACGCAGTTTCATATTCAAACCAAGGATCGCGATACTAACCAGGCTGTTTCTGAACGACTTGGTGAAATTGAAGTTCAAAAAGAAATTGTTAATTCTCAAATGGGTGAGCAACAACAAGATAAAGGTAATCGACAAATATCCATTGATAAAATGCCGTTACTTTCTGCTAAGGAACTTGAAGAGTTGAATGATGGTGAAATGGTCATTATGCGTACTGCTAAACGTAATGATAAGAAATGGCGTCGTATCCGACCACTGCCAATCTTTGATACTGGTAAGACATTGATGCCAAATGCGCATGATCTAATTGGTCAAAGTTATCATTTGGATTACTACACAACAGACTTACGGATTAAAAACAATACTAAGAGCCTCAGCTATCAAGATATTTTC
Source organism: Weissella paramesenteroides (assembly GCF_051903945.1). Classification (GTDB taxonomy): domain Bacteria; phylum Bacillota; class Bacilli; order Lactobacillales; family Lactobacillaceae; genus Weissella; species Weissella paramesenteroides_A. Next base: position 967,816 of record NZ_CP192268.1, read on the forward strand.
CAGGATTACAGTGGTTATTATCAACAATTAGCTACACAAGTTAATCCGGAAACCCAACCGGCAGAAGAAAATTTTCAGGAGCCAGCAACGGTAGCAAACACAGCGACAACCCCGGAGACGACAGCACCTGAACCAAGCGGTAATCATGTTGCAGCTACGCTGCCTGAAAAAAACACATTAGAATCAGCATCTCAAACAATCTTTAATACAGAAGAGTCAACTGATACTAAAACTAATTCAGCTGTTTCTGAGCCTGATGACGTTGGAATTGACGACTTTACATTATGGCAACAAGAATTTGAGAAGGATCCAACTGCATCTATTCTTACAGGAACAGATTTAGCAAATCCGGGTGTAATACAAAAGTTTGAAGAATTGGTCATTGCCGAATTAGAAGATAATACCGATTTATCAGAACAACAGATGAAGGCGCTAAAACTAGCTAAAGAACATGTATTAGTTCGAAAGATGCCTGGTATTAAGACACGTCAGGAATTATTACATTTATTTAATGACGAGCAAGAGGAAGTCTTTAACTTAGAAGAGGATGTAAAAGAATTCAAGGCAGCAAATGCTGGGTAATATGAATAAATTAAGGAGGAAAAGCGATGTTTGGGTTAATAACTCTACCAGCTGGTGGCGTGAATAATGCCTTTTACGAATCGTGGGCGGATTATTTACAACCTAAGTCACGGATGTTTCTGTCTGTTTTACAAATGATGTTTCAAGGACTTGCAGATATTTTCTATGATCTAGCCAACGCTGTTTTAACGGCTTGGAACGCGGCCTGGAAATTGGCTGATTTTAGTGGTTTATTTACAGATGCCAAAGAAGCCAATGATATGACCGGTTATCAGTTAGTCCAATATACAGGCATGTTTTTCACGATAGGACTTGTCATTATGTCGATTATGATGGCTATTCAATTAGTGCAATTTAATTTAACTTCCGGTAGGCGTGGTAAAGAATGGCCAGCTGGAATCGTCACCGCTGTGATCATTATCGCTTTAGTACCTATGCTGATTTCAGGGGGTACTAAGGTTGCTGAGAGTATGAATACGACACTGCTTGGTGATAATACCGAGTCTGCAAAAAATGGTGGCCATAGTATTTTAACGGACGTTTGGAAAAATAATTCTGTTGATTTAAAGAAGGTGGCACAAGCCAATTTTGATGTTGATGAAAAACATATTCATGATTACAGTCCGATCAAAGAAAATTCATCGAATGCAATTGTTAAATCATCTATTTTTACTAGCGTGATTGATGATAAAGACAAAAAAGACATTAAGGATAAAAATGCTAGAAAGGTATTTGAAAATAAACAAGGTGACGATGATAAAGAAAAGTTGGATAAAGGTGGCTGGATCAAAGGAAGTGAGGATGCCTATCCACGAATTAAAGTAAATTGGATGGGAATTATTGCTGCTGAGATTGTCTTTGCGATTGTCGGTTTCTTAGCAATCATTGAATTAATCGTACGCTTTTTCCGATTAGCCTATTATTCGCTAACTCTACTTGCATTAGCTTTCCGTGATATGGAAGGTAAAAAAGCAATGCAAATACTGCATGTGATGGAAGGTAGCATTCTAGGAATTGCCTTGTTACCACTAAATGTTATTTTATTCTTTGCTTTCGTGCAATGGGGTATGACAGCAATTAATAATCAAAGTTTATCATGGGGGCCTTATACGGTTGTTAGTGTTGCGCTACTTTTAGCTGCTGGAAAAGGTCTGTTATCTGGTTTTGCGTTAGTTGATGATTGGACGGGAACACCTACTGGACATGGTGGTACTGCTACTGGTCTGATTGGTGCTGGTGCCGCAATAGCTGGTGTTGGTCATAGCACTAGAGGCGCAGTAGCAACGCCTTTTTTCCATGGTGCTGCTAAAGTTGGCCGCGGTGCAGCTAAAGCTGGGGAAAAGACTGCCAATGGTGCCAAATCGCTTAAAGATAAAGTGGCACAAGCACGGAAACGTGGTGATGATACTCAAAATGATGTCCAAGGTGGCAAACATAAGAAGTCTGATCTAATTGATGTAGGAACAGGCAGTAATTCGTCAAACTCAGATGCTGTACAACAAGCTGGTAAATCCAGCTCATCTGGTACTGGTAATAAGGCCACAACGAATAGCGATGTTCATCAATCAAAGAATGTCACAGGCATTCCAACAACTAATACAAGTCAAGCGGCTAACCAAGAAAGTCATGACAATGATACAAGACAATCAGGTACGATTAATGGGCCTGGTAATCAGCAGACAGGATCTAGAACACCAGCGGATGCGCATAATTCAGGTATTCAACCTGGTAGACCATTGACGAGTCGCAATAATCTATCTGGTAGTCAGGTAAGTTCTAAAAATAGTGGTTCAACTGTAAGTAGTCAAACGACAGGTTCATCTTTAAATAATGAGCTGTCTAATCCGTCAATCGCTTCAAGTTCGGATTCAAGTGATAACAGCACGGTGCCAGTTGGTATGAGTATTATAACGAATACGCCTAGTTCGTCGCCAAACAATTCTTCTGGGACAATGAACAGTAACACCAGCAATAATCCAAGACCATCAAGTAACTCGCCAAAGACCACACAACCTACGGCAGTTGGTAATACGTCACAGCCTGGTAACCCGGTCAATACAACGGTACCTGCTGGTAATATTGGTAATCGAGTTACAAATTCTGTAACGCATACAATGAGTCAGCAACCAAGTAGGTCAACGGATATGCCAAATGCTAATCCAAGTAATAGATCGACTAATAGTAATTATCAAAGCTTTAATCCACAATCAAATCCAAAGCCTGCTGGAAATCCAGGGGTAACACAAGATTCAAGATTTAGTGAATCTAGACAATCGCAAAATAAATCACAGAGTCAGTATTCTAGGCTACAAAAAGAGTTACAAAATGATCTTAAAAAAGCTTATCCAAAGACAAATGCTAATAAACAAAGATTATAAAGTCATGATAACCTTAAAGAGGGTCGGTAATGAATTAGTAATAAGGAGAGTTATATGAGTCTAAAACTAAAATGGATTATTGGGACAATTATTGCATTAATCGTTGTTGCTGGAGGTGCGTCTTATGGAATTTATCAACATAACAAACCTCTGACAGATCAAGAGTTCAAAGAATTAGAAACTGACAAACAATTTGATAAAGCTCCTGAGGGTCACTACGTGCACTTACGCAAGAATGATGCTACGTTATATAGAACTACCTGGAGTAAATATAAAATTAAAAATTTTATGATCAATTGGGGAAGTAATGATGTTATTACAAATGAAGATGGAACTACAACAAAGAAAACTTTAAACTCTAATGGGACTACTAATATAAAAACAAAATTAGGAACTAACCATGTCTTTAACGATAATATTCTTCTTGATGAAGAAGAAGGTGATGGGATTTTAGGTGAAATTTGGGATAGTATGTACGACAATGGCTACTGGGAGTCTAAAAAGAATGTTTCTGATAAATCAGATCTTTACAAGTGGTATTTCAATAGTCCGCAACAAGCGCAAAAGGACGCTGACGTTAAAGATAATGTTACTCAGATTGTTCGATAATATTAAGTATACTTAGAAACATACTTATAAGTATACGCAAAAGTATAATAATAAATATACGCATAGTAAAAGGCACCACGTTACGCAATGTGATGCCTTTTTGTGTACTGAATATTTTATTTTTCTTGGTCGAGTAGTGCTTGGAAAACATCGACGGCAAAACTTGATAAACCATTGTAGCCGTTCTTTTTAGCTAACTTAACGAGATCTTGTTTCATGCTAGGCAACATTGTAATGGAAACGGATTGTTTACGTTCAGTTGCCTTTTTTTGATTTAAGTCCACCCCAGCGACCAAACTTGCTGCCGGATTGTTACGGACAGGATTATTGGCAAAAGCATCTTTCATTTGTGATTCAGAAGAAGATTGATTTTGTTTTGAATTAAATGACATGGTTAAGCCTCCGATTCATTTTGAATAGTCTGTGTCATTTGGGTAAATTGATTGATGAGGTGTTCTTTGAAACCAGGATATTTTTTAATTTCACTATCAGGCATATCGACCACGGCTTGTTTTTGTGCCGTAGACTTTCGCATAATTTCACGGGCGTTAATTTGAGCAATAACGTCAGGCATATTATCTAGCGCTTGTCTAAATTCGCGACTTTCTGTGGTGTTATGTTGTATTTTATTACCAAGAAAATAGACTTTTGCATCAATGTCACTAACACCGGTGCGTGGATCAACGCTATCCTTTCGATAATCAGCCATGCGTAAATCAAACTGAGTTTTTAGTTGTTGAAAGCCATATTCACTAGGTTCAAGTGGCACGATATACAATATCACTGACTGCAATCATATTCTTCGTTAGTAAACCAAACTCTGGATGGGTATCAATTAAAACAAAATCCTAGCTTTGAATTTTTTCAGCGTTAGCGTTCATCCATTGCATTAGTAAATATTCACGATACATTTTGGTTTGGATTAAACCTTCCACACGATCTAAATTAGGTGAAGCGGGTAATAAATCAATATTTTTCGTTGCGTTTCTTATCTCAGGGTCACCATCAATGAACACGTCTAACAAAGTATGTTCAATGGTAATTAAGTTATACGAAGAACTTAAATTAGCCTGAAAATCACCGTCGATTAATAAGATTTTATAGTTGTTTTTTGCTAGCCAAGCAGCGTAATTAAAGATAATAGTAGTTTTACCAACGCCGCCTTTTGAACCTGTAAACGTCATAATTTGCATCTTATTTTCCTCACTGTTTCTTTTATTCTTGTCAAAATGAAATAAACATTAGTTAATCAAAGGAACATTAGATTAATGACTATAAATATTATAACACCAGGGTTAATAGCTAAGTATACTTAATACCCGGATTATTCATCAATATAAACAAAAACCCGCTGAAACAGCAAGTTAATACCGTTTCAGCGGGTTTTGCACTTTCACCCGTTGGGTGAAAACCAAAGGAGCTCTTTTTTATGATATTTTGTTAGTGAAAAACAAACCAAATACTCAAAAATTGGAGCGTCTAAAATTATGACTCAAAAAGTATTACCTAGCAACCCTTTAGTTGCAGTTTCAGACAATGGGGCACCAATTACCTCGGATGGTGGCAACGTGCTGCTTAGTATGTTTCTGAATTCACCTGTAGTTTCCAGGCTCTTTAATAACGTTGAATTCAACGATAATCGCAAAAGTCCACGCTATGCTAAGGTAGAATTATTATTGCAAATGTTTCCCTAAGGGAACGCAATTAAGCGATGTCAGCCAACAACAAGTCAATCAAGTGGTCGCTGAAATTAATAGTAAGCCATTAACGCACGTTAATAAGCAGCAGAAATCACCACAATATCTGTTTAAACGTGCGACTAGGCGTCTACGGCAACGTACCCAGCATAACGATCAATTAGTAGCTAGCTAATTGAAAAATGGTTAAACAACATACATAACAGCAGTACAGCAATTTGATTAATCGCAAAAAGTTCAGGAACATCTGGTTAAAATTGTATTTTGATGAGGTGCGTTTTGATGTGTCTTAAAATGCTAGTCTAAATCAAACAATACTACATAGATTATGTTAAAAAGTTACAAAGCACTAATTAAAGGTAAAAAAGTAAATAAAGACAAAATTTTTGCCAAAATGATTTTTGTTATAAAAATGTAAAAAAATGCCAATAAAACTGGTGCGATAACGTTTACAGTACATGCAAAACCTGGCAATAAAAATAATGTTGCATCAAATACTTGACAGTGCCCGATCATGTTTAACTTTCGATAATATATATTATGTAAACTAAAATAAGTAATTTTTCAACAATATAAATATTGGCAATAATTCTTACATATCCCCTGATATTCAGCTATTTATACTGACAAATAATATCTAAACATTTAGTACCTAACAAATTTTGATATTAGATATAAAAATAATCCGTAAATTTTATCTATAACAGTAATTATTCACGGATCATTTTTATTTTATTTCGTTGAATTCAGATTTAAAACACTGTCACGTTGAATTAATTCTGTTGGAATGTAGATAATTTGAGGTTCAGTCTTTTCTATATTTGAGTTCAGAAAAAGCTGCATAGCAATACGTCCAATTTCAGGAAAATCTTGTTTGACAGTTGTTAGCTTAGGTCGAGCTATTTGAGTTTGTTGGAGACCGTCAATGGTTACAATAGAAAGATCTTCAGGAACTTTTTTCCCATGATCATTCATTGCGTTTATTAGTCCTTGACCAATCATATCAGCAGTTGCAATTGCTGCTGTAAATGGCAATTGATTTATGTCATAACCAGTTGTAACACTCATATAACCAGTTTCGTACGAGTGATCATTACCATATAGGAAAATATTTTCATACGCTAAGTAATGGTCTGTCATTGATTTAATAAAGTTTGTACGACGAGTACTTGATATGTTAGTTGTCAGTTTTGTATCACCAATCAAGGCAATATTTTTGTGTCCCATAGTTATTAGATAATCGACGATATTATTCATCATTTCAAATTCGTTCGAAGTAACCGCAGAAATTTGTTCATTAAGCACAGCTGTTAAAGAAACTACTGAGATCTGTTCTTCTAGAAGTTTATCGATCATCCAAGAAGGAATATCTAAAGACAACATAAAGACAGCCCCCACCTGCCTAGATAACAACGTTTGAAATACTTGGTACTGATGATCTTCGTCTTCATCTAGATATGTAATTAATAATTCATAACCTGATGAAATAGTCGTTTCATAAAGTCCCTTGATTATCTCATCAGCAAAGTTTGTATGTATTAACGGTACAACGACGCCAACAGCACGACTTTTTTTACTTGATAAATCAGCCGCATTTTGATTCTTGTAATATCCCATTTCTTGTGCTAATTCTCTAACACGTTTTGCTGTTACTTCACTGTAGCGACCACGATTTGTCAGTATACGCGAAACTGAAGCAACCGATAACCCGGCTGAATTAGCAACGTCTTTTAAAGTGACTTTCATGAGCAACTCCTAACTTGTATCTTGATGTGTTTAATTATACACGGACTTTCTTGTAACACCATACAAATTGCGACAAATTCACAAACTTTTAGTTTTTAGAAACAACTTGACATAACAAATGGAAACGCTTACAATAATTGCGTAAACGTTTGTACAAGTTTTGCAAAACTTTTGAGATTTTATTTTGATTTATGAGGGGTTTCATATGGATAATTCAATGATGACAGGTAGTGAACTGAAAGAATCAGCAACATCTACTTCTAAGATAGTTAAAAATAGATTACCAAATTTAACAAAAGTTCAAATGTTTATGATGACATTTGGTTATTTTGGTACTCAAGTAGCTTTTTCAATGCAAACCGGAAGCATGGGTCGTATTTTTCAAACGATTGGTGCAGATCCGAATAATTTGGGATTTTTCTTCATCCTACCTCCTTTGGCTGGAATGATTATGCAGCCACTAGTTGGCTATTTCTCTGATAAAACATGGTTGCCAAAACTTGGACGGCGAATGCCCTATTTGATTGGTGGATCAGTTGTTTCGTTTATCGTTATGTTGATGTTACCTAATGCTGGTTCATTAGGTTTTGGGTTCGGATCTGCAGCTGCACTATGGTTTGGGGCCGTGACAGTATTATTTATGGACTTAGCAGCAAACGTTTCACAACAACCATTTAAAATGATCATTCCTGATATGGCGAATGAAACACAGTCAAATTCGTTATGGTCAATGCAGAATGTTTGGGGTAGTTTAGGAAGTTTAGTAGCGTTCGTTTTCCCCTTCCTCTTAACTGCTTTAGGAGTTGCAAATACTGCACCACGTGGTGAAGTACCGATGTCTGTTAAAATTTCATTCTATGCATCGGCAATTATTCTGGCTCTTTCGGCTTTCTTCACGATTAAAAACGTTAAAGAATATACACCGGAAGAAATGGCAAAGTATCACAATATTTCCGCAGCAGAGCAAAATGAAAAGTCTTCAATTGTCAATGTATTGAAAAGTGCCCCAAAGGTATTCTGGCTATTAGGTATTGTTGAATTCTTTGTTTGGTTTGCGATTCCTTATATGTGGACTTACTCAACGGGTGCCTTAGCCGAAAACATTTGGCATGTGACAGATCCATCAACGGCTGGTTATCAAGCAGCTGGAAATTGGTTTGGAATTGTTCAAGCAGTGTACTCTATCGTTGCAATTATTGTTGGACTTTTCTTTGCACGTTTAACTAAGAAGACTCGTCGACCTGCATATACGGTCAGCATGATTCTTGGAGGTATTGGATTTTTAATGATAGCATTTGGCACAACCAAGTTGTCATCAATCATCGCCTTTGCTCTATTTGGGGTTGCTTGGATTGCATTAATTACTATTCCATTTACAATTTTGACAAATGCACTAGATGGTAAACATGATGGTATTGTTTTAGGACTATTTAATTGCTTTATCTGTATTCCACAGATTGTTGCATCATCTATTAGTTTTTTAATTCTACCAGCTTTAGGTGGTTCAATGGCACATATGTTTATTGTTGCAGCAATAGCCTTCTTTATTGCAGGAATTGCAATTTGGATGGTTCGAGATGAGATTTAATATAATTAACTAAATGAAAGATAATCAATAAAAAGAATTGGAGAAAATAATGACAAAAGAAAATATTAAATGGTGGCAAAAAGCAGTTGTTTATCAAATCTACCCTCGCTCATTTCAAGATTCAAATAATGATGGTATTGGGGACTTAAAAGGTGTTGAACAACATCTAGATTACGTTAAGAAATTAGGTGCAGATATTATCTGGTTGAATCCAGTTTACAATTCACCAAATAAAGACAATGGTTACGATATTTCTGATTATCAAAGCATCAACCCAGAATTTGGAGATATGGAACAATTTGATCACTTGTTGGCAGAAGCGCATGAACGTGGTCTGAAGATTGTGATGGATTTAGTTGTTAATCATTCTTCTGATCAACATAAGTGGTTTATTGAGAGTCGTTCTTCAAAGGATAATGATAAGCGTGATTTCTATATTTGGCGTGACCCAGTTGATGGTCATGAGCCTAATAATTGGGGATCTTTCTTCTCTGGTTCAGCTTGGAAATTTGATGAAAAGACAGGTCAGTATTACCTACACCTCTTTGCCGAGGGACAACCAGATCTTAACTGGGCAAATCCTAAATTGCGTGAGACTGTTTGGAATATGATGAATTGGTGGGTTGATAAAGGAATTGATGGGTTCCGTATGGATGTTATTTCATTGATTTCTAAGCCAGATGGATTACCTGATGGCGAAGTTCCTCAAGGAGATATCTACGGTAATTCAAATCGTGCTGTTGCCAATGGTCCTCATGTTCATGAGTATTTACAAGAAATGCGTAATAAAGTACTGAACAATGCTGACATGATGACGGTTGGTGAAGCCTCAGGTGTTGATATTGAAAATGCTAAAGAATACGCATCAAACGATGGCAAAGAATTGAACATGGTATTTCAATTTGAACATGTTGAATTAGATGGTAATCCTGATGCTGCTTTAGGAAAATGGTATGATCAACGTGTTTCTCTACCTAAATTGAAGGAAAATCTAAGTAAATGGCAATATGAACTAGATGGTAAAGCATGGAATTCATTGTACTGGAATAACCATGATCAACCACGTGCAGTTAGTCGCTATGGTAGTGACAAACCTGAGTTCCGCGTTGTATCTGCTAAAATGGTTGGTACCCTACTACACTTCATGCAAGGAACGCCTTATATTTATCAAGGTGAAGAAATTGGTATGACAAATGCTTATAACTTAGGCTGGGATGATTTCAATGATATTGAAATTTTAAATGCGCGTGAGTATTTGGTTAATAAAGATCACTTAATTGATGATGATACATTGTTGCGCTATGTTCACTACAAAGGACGTGATAATGCACGTACCCCTATGCAATGGACTGCTGGTAAGAATGCTGGTTTTACTGATGGTACTCCTTGGTTAAAGATGAATGACAATTTTGGCGAAATCAATGTTGAGGAAGCTTTAGCTGATAAAGATTCAGTCTTCTATTATTATCAAAAGTTGATTCAATTACGTCATGAGTTACCTATTATCACAACTGGGCATTATCAACTCTTGGATCCAGATGATGAAGAAGTATACACATACAAGCGTATTGGTGATGATGAAGAGTTATTAGTCATTAATAACTTTACTGCATTAGAACAGTCTCGTGACTATGATGTTCCTGCTAATGCAGAGGTACTAATTAGTAATTATCCAGATGATCAAGGCACAACATTGCGTCCATTTGAAGCAAAGGTATATCGTTACAAAAATTAATAACACAAAAAAGCACATCGTTTTGATGTGCTTTTTTTGTGTTATTAATTTTAATATAGCCAAGCGGCAAGTGCATATAAGAAAATGAGATGCGCTGGATAGAAGATATAAAAGAAGTATTTCATACCCCGTCCCTTTGATCCGTTATATAAAGCAATTGGAATGATGGCGAAAATCATCATCCATTGTGTAGAACCAAAGAAACCATAGATAGCTGCGACTACAACGATACTTAATAATTGTGCCCATCGAACGTTTCGGAATATATACATGATTGGAATAAGCAAAACCATGGCACCATTTTCTGCAAGCATAATTGCTGGATTAATGGCTAATAAAGCTTGCATGATCAATTTTTGAGTTAAAGAAATTGAACCACTTGATGCAAGTAAGGGCATCATGATTATTGATAACAAGAATGGCAACAAAAATAAGAGCACACCCACCGTGATATGTTTACCAGCATGACCATCCTTTACTTTCTCAAATTGATCGATGGCAACCATAAAAATGGTTCCAATAAACAAATCACGAAATATGTTATTGATCAATTGAACTTGTTCAAAACCAATAATTTGTTGTGTTAAGTTCATTAGTATTGCCATGACCACCATACTAATATACAAACGAAGCATATAAGTTTTCTTACTATGTGTATGGGCAAAGCCGACAACGGCCGTAAAGAAAAATAAAGTTGCTACTGGACGACCAAACCAATCTAACCATGCTGGTGCGCCAAACGGTGCAAAATTTTGATGAAAATGGTCAATGACCATTAAAACTAATCCAATGACCTTAATATCAAAGGTCGTCAGTTGTAGAAAATGTCCTTGCTTTGTCTTCATAAAAATACCTCTCAGTAAATATGTATTTGATTTATACAAATTATCATAAATGATATTATACAGAAAATAGTATCAAAAAAGCTACCGATTTCATCAAAATCGGTAGCTAAAAATTTTATATTTGTAAAAAAATTAGTTTTTGTAAACTGGTTTCTTAATAAATACCCAAATCAATAATGAAACGATCAACATTACCATATAGATATTAAAGACAACGGATAAATTACCACCAGCAAGTGATAAAATAATGGCACCTGCTAAACTTCCGAAACCAAATCCTTGGTAAATTAGAGAGTAGTTTTGACTATGATTTTTCAAGCCGAAGTAGTCACCAACCATAGTTGGATAAACAGTAATCGTACCACCAAAGAAGAAACCAACGGCAATCATTGCGGCATAAAATACCGGAACACTTAGATGACTGCTAAATGCCAAAGTAGCTACGGCAATAAAGGTTACAATGTATGAAAGAATAAACATTGGCTTACGGCCAAACTTATCTGAAAGTGATCCAATCAAGAAACGACCAATAGTATTAGCAATTGCAACTACGGCAACAATATTTGTCGCTTGTGCAATATCTAATCCGGCCAAATTTGTACCTAAGTTAGATGAAATTCCAGTTAAGTAAACAGACAGAGAAATTGTTAGCAAGGCAATGAATAGCAAGTATGCTTGTGGCTTACGTAGCATCTCACGAGTTGTGAACTCATGGTGAGTTGGATCGTCAATAACATCCTCAGTCTTTGCTTCTGGTGCATCATGAATGAATAATGCACCACCTACGATTAGAAGCATTGATAAGAATCCCCATGCCATTAAAGCGTGTGGCAAGTTATGAACGATATTCGTTCCTAGAAAAGCTGAATCAATATATTTGAAAACAAATGAGCCTAATCCATAGAAAGCAACTGAGATACCAGAAATAAGTCCTGTTTTCTCAGGGAACCATTTAATGGCATTTGATAGTGTTGACATATACGCAATACCATCGGCAGCGCCTAACATAACACCTGCTGACAAATAGTATAGCCATAATTGATCTGCAGAACTAACGCGTGATGCGATAAAGACTGAAATACCAAATAAGATACCTGCTGAGATCGTGACTTTACGAACACCAAATTTCTTAACTAATGCGCCAACAAAAATTGTTGATAATGATAAGGCTAATGCACCAATTGAAAAAATCAATGAAATAGATCCTAAATGTGGCTGGACAGCCGCAGGTTTACCTGTAGCTGGATCTAATACCAATTGATGAAACATCTTTAAAATTGGTGTGTTAAAAATACTCCATGCGTAAAAGGTTCCCACACCCAATTGCACAAGAGCAGTACCAAAAATTACCAACCAACGATTGACAACTTTTGGTTGACTCTCTGACGATAATGCAGTTTGCATAATAATATCTCCTTAAAAAACCTAAATTAAACGTACACGTCGTGAAAACGCTTACGGTATTTAAATATAGTCCCATTTAAAGGATTTGTCTACATAAATCGTTATAAAAATCGGGAATTTATTTATTCCAGATTCTTTTTGAAAGAAAAAAGATAGGTACACCTTATTTAGTGCCCTATCTCATTTAAATTGATATTAATACAAAAACGATTATCCCTCTAATTTATGGCTAAGTTTCTGTAGTTTTGTTTCAATTGTGTTTGTGTGACCAGGTCGAATATCGGCATTCAAAGAAACATATGCACGGATACCTTTATCTGTTAACGTTTGAATGGCCTTTTGCACAGTGTTCATAACATCTGACCACTCCCCCTCAATTTCAGTACCCATGGCGGTTGTTTTGTAAGTAAGTCCAGATTCTTCGATTACCCCAATTATATCGTTTACATAGCTACTTAGTTCATCACCAACACCAAATGGTGCTATCGCAACTGAAATTAACGTATTCATTTTTAAATCCCTCTCTTCAATACATAGTCTATATTTATTATAACATTTAATACATTACTTAGTGTTGTGCCGCTTGCTCCCAAAAAGTAAGTTCATATTGATAAGATGTTAAATATGTTGATAAATAAGCTTGCTGTGTTTCAAAAGATAGTTTCTGCCAGTCAGGTACCTGCTGATCAACTACTTGCCAGCTCCGTTGAGTGAATGCTTTATAATCGGAACTCGTGTAGTAAGCTAACCAAGGTTCATAGGTATTACTAGGAAACTTATTAATAAAATGAGCGCCTATTAAATGGTACGACTCCGTACATGGTAATAAAGCCAACATCGCATTTGTGGCATCACCTTGCATAATCGTCTTTTCCATGTGCTCTAGATAGGCTAAATTATGTTGGTCAGGTGGTATATTTAGCATTGCTTGGCTTGCTAACAAGGCATCGTGAGCAGTTTGTTCATCTGTAGACACAGGCTTTGAAGCTTGCTGTAATGGTGTTAATTTTTCTATCGTTAAGTCAAATAGTTTACCGAAATAGTCGGTATAATAGGTATCTTGTGCAACATAATAATCTCGCTGTGTTTGCGATAAATTATCTGATCCTATGCCTTGTACAAAAGATGAGTGATAGATATCATTCCGTACTGATGCTGACTGTTGTAATAGAAATTCATGAAAGGTCATTGGTTTCCCTCCGTCCCCATTGTGATAGCTACCCAATGATTTAATGGGCCATGACCATGACCAACATTGATTGTTTGACGAATGGCTTCGTAAGTAAATTTTTTAGCAACAGGCATAATATCCTTCAAATCATATCCTTTTGCTAGATTTGCAGTTATAAAAGATGATAAGGTATCACCAGTTCCATGCGTACGTTTAGTTTTGATACCAGGCATTGTGAGCCATTCTGATGAACCGTCAGCATATAGCATATAGTCAGCAAATTCATTTTTTGAATCAGCACGATGGCCACCTTTTATCAAGACATTTTTAACCCCCATATTTTGGATTGTCCTAGCTGAATTAATAATGTCTTGATCATTTTTCAATGCACTACCAACAAGTACTTCAGCTTCCGGTAGATTTGGTGTTATCAAGAATGCGAGTGGTATAAGTTCTGTCTTTAAAGTATCGATCGCTGCATCACTTAATAAGTGCGCGCCACCCTTTGCTACCATTACTGGATCGATAATTAATTTTCCAAGGTTATGTGTCTGCCATCCTTGTGCAACCGCATGAACACGAACCTCATCCAGTAATGCGCCAGTTTTGGCTGCTTTGATATCCAAGTCATCAGCAATACTTTTAAATTCCTCTAAAATAAACTTTGCAGGAATCGGATATTGATCCTGCACACCATAAGTATTTTGAGCGGTTAGCCCGACCACAATCGTCGCAGCATAAACGCCTTGATTATGAAATGTTTTTAAATCCGCATTGATACCAGCCCCACCACTAGCATCAGTTGAAGCAATTGTTATAACTTGTGGTATATCTATCATGATTCCTCCTGCATTTATGGCAATTTAAAAAGCACAGAAAACCAGGAAATTGGTTTTCTGTGCTTTAAATCGCATTGACCATTACTTTCCTTCGTTAGTACTAACTAAACAGGTTCAAAGGGTCCGTTAATTAACGTCTCAGCCAAAAGGCTCCCCTAGTAAATATTAAATTACATGCTAATTATCACATTTATTTTTGGGTAGGTCAACAAATTATAAATTATCTGATAGGGCTAGTATTTCTGCTACGATAAGATCGATACCAGTTTGGTAGTTCGCCAAATTAAAGGATTCGTTTGCTCCATGAGCTGTTGATGGTTCATCTGTTGGAATGATACCAAATCCAACACCACTTGACATTAGACGTCCGAAGGAAGCCCCACCATTAACGCCTTGGTCGGGTAATTTACCAGTAACAGACTGAAAAGCATTCGCTAACAATTTAACAAGCTGGTTATCTTGGCCCACATAATGTGGCACAAGTCCTGCCGGATCACGAACGATGTTAGTTAACCAAGGTTCATCAATCAATATTTGCTCAACGGTTTCGGCTTCATCAAACGCTAGTGAATGACGGAAGTTCAGGTTAATATGTCCAGCTGTATTGTTAATGAAGTCAGTAATGCCAACATTTTGACTGGTTTTTCCAAGCTTTGGTTCTGATTTACCATACCCAGAATGCTCACCGTAGGGGTCCTTATGTAATTTTTGTCCAATAAATTGTAGGAAGTTAGCCGCATTACCTTTAAAGTCATACTGTGCTAAAAAATTAGCAAGATAGGTTGCGGCGTTTTTGCCAGTTTCTGGGCGTGCAGCATGGGTTGCAACGCCTTGTACTGTCAGAACAGTTTGTTCACCGTTTGGATTTAAAGTTCCTGAAATATCTTCTGTTTGACAGTATTGGTCAAAGTTATTCTGCAAATCATTGACAGAAATGCCAGATAAAGTTGCAGTAGCAAATCCAGGTAAAACATTAGTTGCTGACCCACTTTTAAAGTTGATTAACTTAATTGGGGCATCTTTAGGATTTGTGGCATCAAAATATAAATCAAGCTGACTAATACCCTTTTCACCGTATGATAGATTTGCTGCACCATCAGGTGAAAAACCATATTGTAGGTCCCCTTCCTCTGCAAAATACTGGTGCATATCTGCCCATTCGCTCTCTTCATCAGTACCAATGATAAATCTAATTTGGTGTTTCAATGGGAGTTGGGCATCTTTAATAGCTTTAATTGCATAGTAAGTTAACATAACGGCTGCCTTCATATCATCTGCCCCTCGTGCATAAATATGATTGTCATCTTTAATAACTGGCGTGAATGGTTCAGTTTGCCATTGATCAATATCGTTTACAGGCACAACATCGACATGCACAATGACACCAATTGGCTGTTCATCATCTTCAGGTCCAATATAGATGTATCCTGCTCGATTACCAACTGTTCCCACTTTCTCAAAGCCATCACGCTTGGCAATTGTCATCATAAAATCAAGAGCTGCTCTTGGACCAGGTCCATAAGGGGCATCCGTTGTGGCTAGTGCATCATTTCTTACAGAATGAATTTTAAGCAATTCTGTCAAATCGTTTAACCAAGCATCATGATATGTTGCTGTATTAATTATATTCATTTAATAAATCTCCCAAATAATTCATTATATTATCATAATCTTAGCAATTATTGAAATAATATGCAATAAAAATAATTAAAAGCGAATAAATAAACAAAAAAGAGACTGATATATAACTAGCTATCATAAACTAAGAAGGCAGAAATCTACCTATTTGAATTTGGTGGATTTCTGCCCCTTTAAACGTGTTCCAAAAGACTGAAGCCTTGTTGTTACAATCGGCTTCAGTCTTTTGGAACACTCACTTTTTGTATCAAATTGTGCAAACTAAATCAAATGACGCTGAAATATTTCTTGATATAGTGCCGTTATTGTTGTGTTTGCAAGTCGTTTTGGCCGCTTAGCTACTAAAATTTGACTGACACCAGCCTCCTTCAATGTTTGCTTAGCCCAAGCTTTTGTTCCAAACAATGCCATTATTATGCCTCCTTTGTCGACTTAAACTATGAAATAAATGATTATATAAAATATAATCATCACAAAGTAACCATAGTACGAACAAGGCAGGTAAAGCAAGGAAAAGCTTTTACGATGTTATTGAATAACGAACATCAGTATTGGAATAACTAACAACATCAATAAGGTTGTTTGTGTAATACTAATAGACGCAAATTTATAATCTGCTTTGTATTCGAGAGCCATGACTGCTGCGTTGGTCATCGCGGGCATAGCGGACTGAATGATAAAGACTTGTTTCAATAAAGTAGGCAAATCAAATGGCATCATAATGAGAGCCATTGTGAGTGGTGCTAAAACAAAACGACTTAATGATAAGGTTACAGTCTCTTTATTTGGTAACAAGTCTTTACGAGAAGTCTTCGCAATGGCGAAACCAATAAATACTAGTGCCAAAGGAACATTTGTATCCCCTAATTCTGTTAAATCAGTAACTAAAAATGATGGTAGTTTTATATTAATAAAAACTAGGATTAGTGAGATGAGTAGCGCAATCATTGGTGGGTTAAAGACACCAGCTAGCGTTTTTTTCATATTAAAATGGTTATTGTCATGATTGCCATCGATTGAAATCATATAAACACCTATTGTCCAAAATACAGTCGTGTTGGCCATATAATAGATTAAGACATATGGTAAACTATCCATACCAAATAATGCCATATTAACTGGTAAACCAACGGTTATTGTATTTGAATTAAAAAGTAGCGATTGAAAAAGGCCTTTATGTTTTGGATCAACGTGAATAATGCGCGCAATAAAAAATGATAAGACTAACAGTAGCATCATACTGCTTAGTGGAAATAAAATATTTGTTCCCATTGCCAATAATGTTTTAGGTGTGAAGTCTTGAGGTATATGAACAATTAAATAAGCTGGTAATGCAACTTTTGAAATAAAGCCAGATAAAAATCGACTTATTTTACCATCGGAATCATCAAAAATGTTTCCCCTAATTAAAATAAACCCCATTGCTACTAACCCTAAAATCATTAAAACACCAGTTATACTATGGGTTAATGCCGCCATTTAACTATAAATTCCTTCTTTCTAAAAAGATAAAAAAAAGATGGCTAATTAGCCATCTTTTATGCAACAGTATTAATTAAAATTATGGCTTTTATTTGCTATGTGAAGTACATCCATCACTAACGCTAATTCTTTGTCATTAGTATTATATTTTTCAAGAAATTCTTGATGATATAAAATGCCAGCTAGTGAACCAACAAGAGGCATAATACGCTCTGATTCGCCTGGTAAAGTTTGAGTAAGTGATATTGCATTTTCAAAACTTGTACTATTCAGTATGACCCAAATCGTTGCTGCCAATGTATCAACAACATATCCTGATGTATGCAATGACTCTACAGATTCACTTTTTAAATCAGGTTTATTTAGTGCTTGAAATGCTGGTAAAAATTGTGCAAATATTTGGTGTTGTGAATAGTATTCATAAGAACCACTCACTGCTTGATCAACTGCTTCAATAAGCGACATATTTTGTAATATGTTATTTACTAGCATTGCATATAAACCACTAGCAATTAATGACTGGGGATGATTATGGGTCAAACCAGTAATCTGATGTAACATTAACATCGCCGGTTCATGAGAGACAAAATCTTCACCATATTGCGATCGTAGATACAATATAACCGGCGTAATATGCATTAGAGCACCATTTCCATTGTCGGATAGTTCACGACCACCTGAATTAAATGGATCACTTGTTCGCTCGTACTTATCCAATGCGAAGGTTGTTGTGCTACCAACAGTTATGGGTTTTTTGGCATGTTTAGTGTATTCACCGGATTGATACCAACTTAGGTATCGATCCATCATGTCAGTTAAATTATAACCATATGACAGGCTACTGATTGTTGCTAAAGTTAAAGCGGAGTCTCCACTCCATGATGTTCGCTGACTGTCAACTTGCCGTTGTGCGATTAAATCACCAGTAACTAAACCTAGCGTACTGTTATTTAGGGGACTATACGGTAAAACCATGTAAAACTCCATCCTTTCAAGAATATTATTGTAACACTCATGTAAACTGTTGGCAAATTAAGCGTGAATACACTATAATTATTTTTGAACATTTAAAGGAGCAAACAATGACAGAATCAACAGTAAACCAGAACTTTGACATTTTTTCACTCGTATTGTTACGTGATCATCTATTACCTGAATTATTACAAGATGATCAATCAGAGATTACATACTGGGCTGGTAAGTCAATCGCAAATGAGTTCCAATTAACTGGAACTAATGAAATTCAGAATTTCTTTATGTCGGCTGGGTTTGGTTACCTTTCAAACACTTCTCAAAAATCATTTGAACAAAAATGGTTACTAAATGGTCCTGTTGTTGACGAACGGTTGCTTAAGCATCCAGATGCAAGTTTTGCGTTTGAAGCTGGATTTTTGGCACAAGAAATCCAACAACTAACAAATTGTGGTGCAGAGGCACAGTGGGAAAATGGTAAAAATTCAGTAACCATTACTGTTATCACTGAAGAATCCATTGAGATGCCAGACTAACGAATCAAATAAAAGACCTATAAATTAGCTTGCAAAAAGCTAATTTATAGGTCTCTTTTTATAGTAGCGTAAATTTAATTAAATGAACCCACAAACTTATAAATTGGATAACCTTGTGAGGCAAACTTATGTTCATATTCTGTTTCAACATTGTCGATCATTTTATCTTCATCCTCATGAAGGTTTAAAGATATACCAGCTGGATTAAAACGAATGCCAAAGTTAGCAAAAGAATAAAGTGAATATTCAAATAAACCACGATTATCAGTTTTGAATTCAAGCTCGCCACCTGTGGGTAAAACGGCTTGATAACTTTTAAGGAATGACTTATAAGTTAGGCGACGAGATTCATGACGTGTTTTTGGCCAAGGATCAGAGAAGTTTAAAAATAGTTTACTAACCTCACCCTTAGCAAAGTATGTGTCTACACCGGCACCATCACCATAGATAAACTTTAGATTTGGTAGCTCAGATTCATCTTCATCTGCTTTACGACCGGCAACAGCCACTGCTGCCTCTTGAATTTCCATACCAATGAAATTGATATCAGGATATTTCTTAGCCATACCAATAATAAATTGACCTTTACCAGTTCCAATTTCAATTTGTAGAGGTTGTTCTTTCGTAAAAATGCTCTGCCAATTGCCTTTTAATGAAACAGCACGGTCTTGGTTGATAACGAGGTCCGCATGATTTTCTAACCATGGTTGTGCCCACTTTTTATTTCGTAAACGCACGAGTGTTTCTCCTTTGTGTGCTTTTATTGATTTTTTGTTCCGTATACCAGAATACCAAAATGCCACCTACCACGACAAGACAAATTAGATTTTGTAACAACAAATTAATGCTAGGGTCGGCGATAAAGCCAACAATCACCCATATTAATTGTGTTGCTACTAACCAAGGTAGCATTGCTAACTGAAATGCTCGTAAACGTTGTTGATTTGGGATTGGATACAAGAAATTAAAGACGATATGTTGATGTACATTGCTTAGTGGTATTAACTGTAACACTAGTAGGTAAAATAATATAACTAATAGTGTTGTTTGTAGCCAGCCAGTAGTAAACCATGCAGCTAGTCCACCAAATATAGTTAGTCGAAGCCACAACTTAATATATTGTGTCCGACGTATAAATGCCGTCACATACAACCTGGTAATTGGATTGTTGTTGTGCTTATCCCAAAAAACAATAAGCTTATCAGCCCAGGATTGCCGCTTTATCCATGGTGTAATTCCTGGTACGTCAATAAATAAGTTGAAAAATGATAGTACGATAAATTGATGATTTTCTTCAGATGTAACTAAATGCCGCCAATTAATTAATTTTGAATTGGAAGTATCTAAAAATAAACGCTGCTTTTGTGCAATATGTTTGGTTAGTAACATTTTTAAGGCAACTAAAACGATTGTAGCAACTAGAACTAATGGAATAGAATCTGTTAACAATCGAAAAATCATGGGCCATAATGCTAACAATACAATGCCTTCAACAATTCCATTAATAATCATGCTATATGTCGTTGCTTGCTTTATTAATTTTCGCAAGGATGCTTCATCACTTAACAGTGCTGTTGGATCAGCTTGTTTGATAAAATTAGTTGGATTTTTGAAAAAGATGAATGTCATTATGATGATAATGATGATTAGTAATCTTGTCCAAATATTTATGGGAGCAGTTTGCCATAATGATTGATATGCTAGTCCCCCAGCCCCTGCTAAAATAAATAATGCTAAGACAGCATGATCATTAAATACATACCTGAGGTACTTGAGGTATTGATGCCATCGCTTAGCGACACGATCTTGGAATAGATGATTTAATTTCATAGATCTTATTCCTCATTTACATTTAATTCAGGTACGAGTTTCGAAAAATCAGTTGCTGGCCCTTCTGCAGCTATTTGTCCATCCTTTAGGTAAACAAATTGATCAGCATGACTTGCAATGGTATTTAGCACATGAGTCGTTAAAAGAAAACTAGTACCTTCATTTTTTCTACTATCAATAAGGGTTAGTAAGTCATTAACAGCAATAACATCTAAACCTAAAAATGGTTCGTCAATGATAAACAACTTTGCCTCTGTAATGAAGGCCATCACAATCATTACTTTTTGACGCATACCCTTTGAAAAATGGGTAGGAAACCATGTTAATTTATCTTCTAGTCGGAAAATTTTTAACAACTGTTCAGCTCGTTGCCAAGCAACCTTTTCATCTAGCTGATAAGCAGCGATAGTTAATGCTAAATGCTCTTTTAGTGTTAACTCTTCATAAACGATTGGTTGTTCAGGAATATAAGCAAGTTGCGCTTTATATGCAACAGGGTTCTCTCTTAATGTTAAATTATTTAATGTAATACTACCCTGCTTGGGATTTAATAGACCAATAATATGATTGATCGTTGTTGATTTTCCAGAGCCGTTCAAACCGACTAACGCAGTTAATGTCCCATCAGGGATAGTAAATGAAATATCCTTTAAAACAGTTAGTTTGCCATATCCTCCAGATAAGTTCTTAATTTCTAAACTCATGTTATACACCTGTATTTCTATTATTTATTCTATTTTACCAAAAAACTTTCCATTATTTATACCAGACAGGAATTATAATTAACTGTATAATGAAGTTAATGTTAGAGGAGGAATATTAAGATGTCAGATGTATTTGATAAGATAATTGATGGTGAGATTCCTTCATATAAGGTATATGAAGATGACGATGTCTTTGCATTTTTAGATTTAACGCAAGCAACACCTGGGCATACACTGGTTGTCCCTAAGAAGCATGTCGCTAATATTTATGAATATGATGACGAACTAGCTGCACGTGTATTGGGTATTTTGCCTAAAATTGCTCGTGCTATCAAAGCAAGTGATGATAAAATTATCGGATTAAACATCATCAATAATAATGGTGAAGCAGCTGGGCAATCTATTTTTCACTCACACTTCCACTTAGTGCCCCGCTATATTGATGATGAGTTCGATATTCCTGTAGTTGACAATAGTGAAAAAATGACTGACACAATTTATCAAGAACGCGCAAAAAAAATTGCAGCACAATTTGAAAAGGATTAATTTATGTTTGAAAAAGCAAAAATACGATTCCACGATTTGAAAGATGCTATTAAATATGAGAAAGATTCTGTTAATGATATAAAAAAATCAGTCTCAGACATTCAAGAGTCTTTAAATGGTATTAATTCTTTAGTAAATGACTTGCAAGGTCAACTTAAAAAATTGGATTTCAAAAATAAACCTCATCTTGAGCGTATTAATGAAGCACAAACACGCATCACGGAATCTTTAGCTAACTTTCCCAAAAAGCAAAAAAAATGAATAGACATACCGAAGAGAGTGCAAAAATTAATTTCAGTCTCTTGGAACGTATTTAAGGGTGATCAATCTTCCGACTTCAGGTCAGTGGCGTGATCATCTTTTTTATTGCCTAATATGATAGACAATCATGTATTTGATTTTCATTTTGAATAAGCGTAAAATTACAAACGTTCGTTTTAAAATTACAAACGTTCGTTTTTTAGAATAAATATGCACATTTTTTTGATGTGAAGTGAGGTTTTTTTGATGAATCAGAAAGATAGTGCCTCATTTTTTGGTCAACCACAAGGTTTAATGACTTTGTTCTTTACTGAAATGTGGGAGCGCTTTTCATACTATGGTATGCGAGCCATACTATTATTTTATATGATATACGCCGCTGATAAAGGTGGTTTGGGATTTAATGCCGTCACTGGTGCGGCAATTATGTCTATTTACGGCTCGATGGTCTATCTATCAGGTATCATTGGTGGGTATCTAGCAGATCGTATTTTAGGCTCTTGGCGGACGGTATTTTATGGTGGTGTCCTCATTATGTTTGGTCACATTGCCTTATCAATGCCATTGGGAACAACTGGTCTTTTTTGTTCGATTTTCTTAATTACCTTAGGTACCGGCCTGTTGAAACCAAATGTCGCAACAATGGTAGGGAATCTATACGCCGCCGATGATGAGCGCCGAGATGCTGGTTTCTCAATTTATGTTTTTGGAATTAATTTAGGTTCCTTTATCTCTCCGATTTTAGTAGGATGGTTTCAAGTACATGTTAACTTCCATGTTGCCTTTTCATTAGCTGCTATAGGAATGTTTATTGGTCTGATTCAATATACGATTGATGGACGGAAACACTTAAGTAATGTTTCGAAAAAAGCGCCATCACCTTTGCAGCCTGAAGAAATCAAATCATTAATTTGGAAAGTTGGATTGGGAATTATTGTTATTCTGTTAATCTTAGCTATTTTACAAATGACAGGCACGTTGAATATTAATTCAATTATTAACCTATTAACGGCTGTTGCTATCCTTGTGCCAATTGCTTATTTTGTCGTCATGTTAACATCAAGTAAAACGACTAAGTTTGAACGACGCAAAGTTGTGGCATATATTCCATTATTTATTGCAGCAATGTTGTTCTGGGTCATTGAAGAACAGGGATCAGTTGTTTTGGCGCTATTTGCCTCAAACCAAACAGCGCTTCATGGCATTCCTGCTTCTTGGTTTCAATCATTGAACCCACTATTTATTATGCTATTTACGCCTTTCTTCGTTTGGTTATGGTCAAAGAAGTTACGTGATAAGCAACCGGCAACGGGCGTAAAATTTGCCTTAGGACTTGTATTTGCAGGTTTGTCATATGTTTGGATGGCTTTCCCAGGGATGCTATTTGGTGTAAATAATCATTTTAACCCACTTTGGCTTGTAGCTTCTTGGGCATTAGTTGAAATTGGTGAAATGTTAATTTCTCCAGTTGGTTTATCAGCATCAGCCAAGATGGCTCCTGTTGCATTCCAAGCACAAATGTTAACTGTTTGGAATCTATCTGATGCGACTGCTCAAGCAGCCAATGCACAATTAGTTAAGCTATATGCACCTAATACTGAAATTGCTTACTTCTTGATTATTGGACTTGTTACTGTGTTAGCAGGGTTATTGCTTTGGATTGCAACCAAAAAAATAAAAATTTTGAATGATAGTTTAAGTGAAGCTAATTAAGTAAAGTGCGCCATAATTGTTAGACATGAAAATCTAACAATTATGGCGCACTTTATTATTTACTTACCGATTTGTAATTTTAATTCCATGACTGCATCACGGAGATTAGCTGCATCCTCAAAATCAAGTCGTTTTGCTGCAGAACGCATTTGGTCTTCAAGATTTGCAATCATTGCATTTTGATCATCACGTGCCATATCTTTAAAGGCAACATCGGTAAAGCTACCCTTCTCGGTAGATTGATTCTCAACCTCATGGCTTGCCGAAATCAAATCACGAATGGCCTTCTTGATCGTGTGCGGCGTAATATTATGATCTTCATTGTATTGCATTTGTATATGACGGCGCCGAGAAGTTTCATCCATCGCTGCTTGCATTGAAGCAGTGACTGAGTCCGCATACATAATAACATGACCATTTTCATTACGGGCAGCACGCCCAATCGTTTGAATCAAGGAACGTGTGTTACGTAAGAATCCTTCCTTGTCAGCATCGAGAATTGCGATTAATGAAACTTCAGGTACGTCAATTCCCTCACGTAATAGATTGATTCCGACTAATACATCGAATTTACCAAGACGTAAATCACGAATAATTTCGGTACGTTCTAATGTTTTAATATCGGAATGTAGATATTTAACTTTAATACCAACATCCTCGAGATAATCCGTTAAATCTTCAGCCATTTTTTTGGTCAAAGTTGTAACAAAAACACGTTCTTCATTATCAACACGTTTGTTAATTTCTCCAATTAAATCATCAATTTGTCCCATAACTGGACGTACTTCGATTTCCGGATCTAATAGCCCGGTTGGACGAATGATTTGTTGTGCAACCTCTGTTTCAGGTACACGATCGTTTTCGTAGTCACCTGGTGTTGCTGACATATAAATAATTTGGTTCACATGTTTTTCAAACTCTTCAATACGCAATGGTCGATTATCCAATGCTGATGGCAAACGGAACCCGTAGTTAATCAAGGTCTCTTTTCTAGCACGATCCCCTTTATACATACCTCGAACTTGTGGCATGGTAACATGCGATTCATCCACAATAATAATAAAATCATCAGGGAAAAAGTCTAATAATGTAAAAGGTGGTTCGCCTGGTTGCCGACCATCCATATGACGTGAATAATTTTCAATTCCCGTCGTGAAGCCCATCTCTCTAATCATTTCAATATCATATTCAGTTCGCTGTTTCAACCGTTGTGCTTCAAGTAGTTTACCATCCTTTTCAAGCTTTTGTAATTGATCGTCTAGCTCTGCTTGAATTGTTTTTAAAGCACGATCACGTATCGCATCATTGGTCATAAAGTGAGTTGCTGGGAATATTGTGGCAAGGTCCAATTCAGCAGTTATTTCTCCAGTAAGCGAGTCAATTTCGCGAATACGGTCGACTTCATCACCAAAAAATTCAATTCGTAGTGCTTTGGCATCGGATGATGCTGGGAATACTTCTAAAACATCACCTCTAACGCGAAAACGGCCACGTTGAAAATCAATATCATTCCGTTGAAATTGAATGTCGATTAGTCGGTGCATTAAGTCATTTCTTTCTAAAATATCTCCTACTCGAACATTAATGACATGATCATGATATTGTTCTGGATTACCCAAACCAAAGATTGATGACACTGAGGCGACAACAATTGTGTCATTACGAGCTAATAGTGAAGCAGTTGCAGAGTTACGCAACTTATCGATTTCATCATTAATTGATGAATCTTTTTCAATGTAGGTATCTGATGATGGTACATAAGCTTCAGGTTGGTAATAATCATAATATGAAACAAAGTATTCCACGGCATTATTAGGGAAAAACTCCTTAAATTCACCATACAATTGTCCCGCCAAAGTTTTATTGTGTGATAGTACTAAGACTGGCTTGTTCGTTTGCGCAATAACATTCGAAATGGTAAAAGTTTTTCCAGTCCCAGTTGCGCCTAGTAATATTTGTTCTTTAATACCATTTTTTAAGCCATTAACTAACTTTCTTATAGCTTCAGGCTGATCGCCGGTTGGTTGATATTTTGAAACTAATTCGTATTCATTATCAGTATGACGATTAATCATTATAGATATCCTGCTTTCTAGCTAAAATTAAAAGAGCAGCTGAGACAGTTTATTTTCTGCAGCTGCCCTTGTTAATGCTATTTTGTAAACTTTCTAACGCCATTATAACAGACTAATCAGCATTAAAAATACCAATGTAAATACGTTGTAGTTTTTCGGAACCTGGGAAATGTTCATTTAATAATTCAGGTAATACTTCCTTAATGAAATATGCCACACTTGGCATATCACGAAAAGCAAAAATAGTTTCGAGACTTTCTTTATAAATTTCCGTAAAGACCGGTTCGGGATTGCCTTTTTGAAGTTCACCAAATGCCTCATATAATAGGTCTACCTTATCGGCAACAGATAGGATTCGGCCTTCTAAGGTATCATCCTTTCCCTCATGAAGACGACGGGTATAGACTTCTTGTAATTCTTCAGGTATTTCAGTCCGAATAAAATTATCAGACAACGTATCTTCTACATCTGCAAGCATATGTCTTAACGTAGATGATGCATATTTTACAGGAGTTCTGATATCACCAATAAAACGTTCAGTGATATCATGATTCAACGCCTTTTCATATAACATACGCCAATCAACTTCTTTGCCATGTGCTTCTTCAATATCTCCAAGGAATTGAGCCGCCTCAGCCACTTTCCAAGAATGAGCAGCAACCGAATGTGGTTGGTATTTAAAATATCCGGGTGCTCGAGTAATCATCTCTAGCTCATTCAAACCTGACAAATATTGGTGCATTCCCATTAGTATATGCCTCCTCATAAAATATATATTTTTATCATACTACTGTTAAATGTATAGAAATGCAAGAAAAAAAGCCACATTTCTGTGACTCTTTTATTGCGATTAGTATGAACCTAGGATAGTGACTTTATATTTACTATCGTTTGCTCCTTGAATTAAGTATGCTTGCATACCCGTTGATGCTTCTATTTTAATCTTTACTGGTACGCCCTTAGGTAGATAATTTGGTGCACTCTGCGCAATATAGTTAGCAAAACTTTCTATTTCAGTGGCTGAGTAGAATTGCGTTGAGACATCAACAATCAATCCCTTTAGATTATTTCCTTCATAGGATGCCTGTCCAGTTACAGAAGACAAATTAGGGAAAAAGCTTTGAATGTTATCTGAGAAGTTAGTAAAACTTGTATTCAATTTTGTTGCAACTGCTTTTTCATCACCAGTACCTGTCTGCATAGGTAATACAACAGTTTGATCATTTATGTCTGTCCAATTACCAAGTGTATTACCTGACTTTGAGACATTCCAACTGTAGAAATTACCACCTGCCAGTGAGTCATCCTTTGATTGGGCATACATAGCAACGTAGATTGGAATATCATTACCAATACCACTCATCTTACGGTATCTTTGGACAATTTCATTGGCCATTTCTTTACCTTTTTGAATACGATCGGCACTATTGATATCTTGTGTATAGCTAGCGCCATATTGTTCCTTTTGGTAAACATCCTGTGTATTCATAGCTAACCCAAGTACAATACCATTCAACTTTAGATTGCTACCCTCTTTAGTCATAAAGTCTTGTTCTTCGATAGTTTGCAAGTAAATTGGATTACGACTGCTGTCTGTTTTACCATTATCTACTGGATTTAAGCCAGTTGGATTACTATTTGATTTACGATCCAGCCAATTATTAGCGGTATCGGTTGTTAAATATTGTCCCTCTTGGAAAATATATTTTGATGTACTAAAGTGCTCTTTCGCGAAATCCTGTAAACCATTTTCAAAACTGACTTGATCATAAGTGTTATTTTGTTGAGTTGCAGAAACACCTCTAGCCTTACTCGTTAAATATCGACCATTCTTTATCACTGTCTGATAAGATGAGTTGTTATTTTTTTCGGTTATTTGAATTCCTTTTTTAGAACTTGATTTTGTTGCCGTGGTTGTTGTTTTGCCACTATTTGAATTTGAAACTGAAGAAGAGTTTTTAGAAAAAAAGTTTCCAAAGAAAACTAGTGCTGCAATTAACACCGCAACAACACCAATGGCAGAAAGCCATTTTACTGCACGCATACGTGTTCTCCTTTTAATCTAAACCATTTAGTTTAGAAATTTATTCATTATTATCCATAGTATCACGCAATTGTTTTTCTGACCAAATTTCAATATTTAAATCTTGGGCTTTTGTGAGTTTAGAACCAGCATTTTCTCCAGCAATCAGCAAGTCAGTTTTTTTCGAAACTGAGCTGGCCACAATAGCTCCTTGAGACTCTAACCATGCAGATGCATCACGTCTTGAAAATAGTGATAGCGAACCTGTTAATACGATTTTTTTGCCTGAAAACATTGGATTATCGATTACAGCTGTTTGGGAAGTAAATTCTGTATTGACTTTAAGATTTATAAAGTCATTTAATAGTTGCTGTGCTTGCTCTGTGGCAAAGTATTGTGCAACACTATCACCAATCGTTAACCCCATACCTGGTAATTTGGCAATGTCATCAGCTGTTGCTTCAGCTATTGCCTGAAGATTACCAAATTTTGTAGCAATTGTTTTAGCAGCCTTTGCCCCAACGTTTCGAATACCTAAGCCAAATAGTAAACGTTCTACAGAATTATTTTTTGATAAATTAATAGCATTTAATAGATTATTTGCAGCTGTATCACCAAACTTATCTAAGTTAATTAAATCATCATATTGTAATCGATATAAATCAGTAACTTTTGTAATTAATCCATGTGCTAGTAATTGTGAAATAATTTTAGGACCTAGTCCGTCAATATTCATGGCATTTCGAGAAGCAAAATGCGTTAATGATTCTTGTACTTGTGCAGGACAAGCTGGATTAATACATCTTAATGCAACCTCTCCATCAACGTGTACAAGTGATTGATGACAGGCAGGACATTCTTTTGGTAGTTCGTAAAGTACGCTATCTTCTGGCCGTCGTTCAATAATAACTTTCCCAACCTCAGGAATAATATCACCAGCTTTATGCAGGGTGACCGTATCACCAATTCGAATATCTTTTGCTTGTAAATAATCGGCATTATGCAGTGACGCACGAGAAACGGTTGTTCCTGCAAGTTGAACAGGATTCATCACTGCAGTAGGTGTTACAGCTCCAGTACGTCCGACAGTCCATTCAATATTTTGGATGACTGTCTCTGCTTCTTCTGGTGGAAATTTGTATGCAATTGCCCACTTTGGCACTTTCACTGTATTCCCTAGTTCTTCATGAAAACTTAAATTATTTACTTTAATCACAATACCATCAATACCATATGAAAGTGAATCACGATGATTTGTTTGTGAAACAATATAATTTTCAACATCTGCCATACTTGTAACAACAGCATTTGTACTGTTTGCTGGTAGACCTAATTGACTTAATCGTTTTAACAGTTCGGATTGTGTTGTAATGTTTAAATATCGAGGTGCATCTACTACCTGATACATGAATGCAGATAGTCTACGCTTTTTTGTAATAAGCGGGTCTAATTGTCTAAGTGATCCTGCTGCGGCATTACGTGGATTTGCAAATGTCGGCAAACCATCTCGTTCACGACTTTCATTTAATGAAACAAATGCTTCTTTAGGCATATAAATTTCACCACGAACTTCAATAGATAGCGGTTCACTTAATTTTTTAGGGATGTCATCAACGTACTTAATATTGCTAGTTACATCCTCACCAACATTACCATCACCACGTGTGGAAGCTTGGACTAACAGTCCTTCTTGGTAGACCAAACTAATTGCTAGTCCATCTATCTTTAACTCCGCATTATAGCTCAGTTCTTCGGTAAATGATTTTTGTGTGTTTACCATCCAGTTGGTTAATTCATCCATTGAAAAAACATCTCCCAAAGATAACATGGGAACGTCATGTTCAACCTTAGGTAATTCAGATTTTGTTTTATGACCACCAACCTGTTGTGTAATAGAGTCTGGGCTGGCTAATTCTGGAAAGGATGCTTCAAGTTCTTGTAAACGTTTATAAACTTTATCATATTCAGCATCTTCAACAGTTGGAGAATCATTTTCATAATATTCCTTGGCCCATTGCTGTAACTGCAATTGTAGCTTTTCCATTTGTTGAGCAGCTTCAGTTGGGTCTGTTAGAGTAACCTCTGTCATGATTAACCTCCTGTCTATTATTCAACTTTACTAATGGGAGCGAAGGCAGCTAATAGTCGTTTAATGCCTTGATCTGGAAAAGCGATGTCTAATTCTTTATCTTCGCCCTCTCCTGTAATCTTGATGACATGACCAATTCCCCACTTTTTATGTTGCACGGCATCACCAATTACCCAATCCTTCTTTTCAGCACCAGTATTGGTGACATTTGGTCTTGATTGACTAGTGAGCTGGACAGGTTGTTGTCGCTTACGGCCACTAAATGTTACTCCCTGTGCAGGAATAGAACGTTTACTGAATGGTAAATCTCTTTCACGATTCAAAGCTTGGAAACCGGAACCATCATACTTTTCATCGATTAACTTTGCATCAATTTCATCTATAAATCTCGAAGCAGGATTACTAGTTGTTCGTCCATATAATAATCTTGAATAAGCATTTGTTAGAAATAGTTTTTCTTTTGCCCGAGTAATACCCACATAGGCTAGGCGTCGCTCTTCTTCAAGTTGATCATCATCCGCGGCCGCTCTTGATAATGGGAAGATATTCTCCTCCATACCAACTAGAAAGACCACAGGGAACTCCAATCCCTTCGCAGCGTGAAGAGTCATTAATGTGATCTGGTTATTACTATTTTCATCAACGTTATCTAAATCAGAAACTAATGCTAGCTCACCTAAAAAGTCAACGTACTTTGAGATACTTTCATCACTTGGCTCATAATTTTTATCAAATTCTTCTGTAACTGATAAAAATTCGGACAAATTTTCAAGGCGTCCTTCATTTTCTGGCGTTGGTGACTTTTTAAGTTGGGCTTCATAGCCAGATTTTTCCAAAATAGATTTTGTTAAATCAGTCAAGCTTAAATCAAATGACATTTGTTTGATAAAGTCCGAAATCATTTTAGCAAAATCAGTTAGTTTATTAGCTGCTCTTGCAGAAAGTCCAGGAATTAAAGTCGCATTAGCCGCACTATCCAAAAGTGTCCAGTTGTTTTCTAGTGCAAATCGACGTAATTTCTCTAGTGAAGTTTGACCAATACCACGTTTTGGCTCATTAACAATGCGTAAGAAGTTTTCATTATCAGCTGGATTTGTTACTAATGACAAATACGCCAAAACATCACGGATTTCCTTACGATCATAGAATTTTGAACCGCCAACGACAGTGTATGGCATGTTGGCCTTTACCAACGCCTCTTCAACCCCACGCGATTGTGCATTTGTTCGATATAAAATGGCAAAGTCTTTATAATCATGTTGTTGCGAATCAACGGTGTCACGAATTTCTTTAATAACAAAAAGGGCTTCTGAGCGATCAGATTGACCACGATAGTATGTGATTTTTTCACCTTCACCATTATCAGTCCAAAGTTTTTTAGCAATTCGTTCATTGTTATTACGAATCACTGCATTCGCAGCGTCAAGAATCGTTTGTGTTGATCGGTAGTTTTGCTCTAGCATGACTGTTTTGGCATCAGGATATTCTTTACTGAAGTTCAAAATAATCTGCATGTTTGCACCACGCCAGCCATAAATCGATTGGTCTGAATCCCCAACAACCGCTAAATTACGGTGCTTACCCGAAAGTAATGTTACTAACTCATATTGTGCATCATTCGTGTCCTGGTACTCATCAACATGCACATAAAGAAACTTTTCTTGATAATAACTAAGGACTTCTTGATCTTTATGTAATAATTCTATTGTCAACATAATCAGATCATCAAAGTCTAATGACTGGGCTAAAGCTAAACGGTGTTGATATTCTTTGTAAGCTTTACCAACGATTTCCTCAAATGGACCCGTTGCCTTTTTAGCGTATTCTTCTGGCCCTTCCATTGCATTCTTTGCATTAGAAATGGCACCTAATACTGAACGAGGAGCATATTTTTCAATATCAACATTAAAATCCTTTAAAATCCGTTTTATTAAAGTACGCTGGGCACTTGCATCAATAATAGAAAAGTCTTTTTTATAACCTAACTTATCAATGTCACGGCGTAGAATACGAACAGCCAGTGCGTGAAAAGTCGATACCCAAACAGCCTCGGCATCTGATTCATCCACAAGCTGACTAATACGTTCTTTCATCTCACGCGCAGCTTTGTTAGTAAATGTGATTGCCAAAATACGCCAAGGTAAAACATCCAAATCCTGTATTAGATGAGCGACCCGATGCGTTAACACACGTGTTTTTCCAGAACCCGCACCAGCCATTATTAATAGTGGCCCTTCTGTTGTCATAACAGCTTCAGCTTGCTTATCATTCATACCCGCAAGTAACGGATTCATAGTATGTCTCCTCTCGAATTTCAAATATTGTCTAACTAATTGCGAATTTTTTTACCCCAATATTGATATAAATCAACTTTTAGTGCACCGTTGTATAATTTGCGCTTTTTTGTTGCTTTTTTACCAAATGCGGTTTCAAATTCTTCATCTGATGTCAAAATATATTTAGACCAAGTTGGCATATTGTTATAGATATGTCCCATTTGACTGTATAGCTTACGAGCAGCTTCTTCATCTCCTAGACGCTCACCATAAGGCGGATTAGCGACTAGGACACCATTAATTTTATCAGTTGACCAATCGGCTGCAGCTAACTGTTTAAATGTAATATCTTCGCCTACACCAGCAGCTTCAGCATTGGCTTTAGCAATCTCAATCATATTTTCATCAATATCGTAACCTGTTATGTCTAATGATTCATCAAAATTAATCATACTACGTGCTTGTGCTTTTAAGGTTTGACCAATATTTTTATCAAACCAATCCCAATCAGTAATATCAAACTCACGATTTAAACCAGGAGCAATATTGCGTCCGATTAATGCCGCTTCAATAGCAATTGTACCTGATCCAGTTGTCGGATCGACAAATGGGTTATCCGTGAACCAATGTGCTAATTTAACTAGTGCTGCAGCCATGGTTTCTTTTAAGGGAGCCCCACCTTTTTCTGTACGGTAACCACGTTTGAATAATGAATCACCCGTTGTGTCTAGTGTAATCATAACGTGGTTTTTATCGATGGCCGTTTCTAAAACATACCGTTGACCAGTTTCTGGAAGATAACTATGAGTATGGTAAGCCTCAGATAAACGCTTAACAATTGCTTTTTTAGTAATTGCCTGTACAGTTGGAACGGAATGTAGTATTGAATTTTTTGATCGTCCATTTACTGGAAAATTAGCATCGTATGGTAGTAAATCTTCCCAAGGAAATGATTTTGTTTTTTCAAATAATTGATCAAAAGTTTTTGCATCAAATTCTTGAACAACTATTTTAATTCGATCAGCGACGCGCAACCATAGGTTTGTTCGATAAATATCTTCAACAGTACCATCAAAAAAAACTCGTCCGTTTTCTGTTTCAGTTGCGTACCCCATCTCTTTTAGTTCGCGGGCCACTAGTGATTCCATACCAGCACCCATTGTTGCCATAAGTTTAAAGTTTTTCATGTTCCGTTCTCTTTTCAAGTTGATACTTTTTATTATAAATGAGATTAAAAATTTGGGCAAAAAGAAAACCGACGCCACAAGGACGTCGGCTGCCTGATGTATTAGCTGTAAGCCATGTTTTGTTCCAAATAAAAATTGGCAATTGTTATTTGGTGGTAATCATCTATCTCAAACATTTCTGTTTCCCCGACCATCACTTCTTTTTGTTAGGTCAAGCGCCCCTACCAAAGTTTGGGTTGCCCGCTCGTGGGGTTTACCGCGTTCCACCCATCGCATTTCTTTGATGGTTCGTCACTGTGGCACCTTAACAGTTACTAGATCATAGACAAAGTCCTTAGATCTTTCACTGGCCGTCATTCAAGTTACTTGAATGCCTAGCCTTATTTTTTCAGCTAGCGCGAACACTACTAACATCACAGTTAGTGCGAGCATGGACTTTCCTCATGCAGCATAAGCCACACGCAATTACCCACCAACACATCACGAATAATCATTATACACTTATTCAGCGGATTGTGAACTACTTTCTTTTACAATAACATCTTCTACTTCTTCAGGTTTGTCATCAATTTTTTCTTGATTTCTCTTAAATTGATCCGATGAAGCACCAAATACACGGCGTTCCAAATTTGACAAGCGCTTTAGAATATCCATATTTGTATTAACAGCAGGAGCAGGCGATGCTTTCGGCGTTGACGTTGGAGCTGCTGAAACTTGTTTTGTTAACTCAGCAACTTGATCTTTTAGTTTTTGGTTTTGATTATTTAATTCATTGATATTAGTCTGAAAGGCTTGATAGTCAGAAATAATCTCATCTAAATAAGCATCGACATCTGTTATATCGTATCCGGTACCAATCCGAGTTTTTTTAAAATCCTTGTTTAGAATTTCTTCACGAGTATGTTGCACGTTTTCCATCACTTGCACTCCTTAGTTTTCTTCTTATCCTAGTTTACCAGCTTTCTTTAGAGATGACAAAATTAGTTATGTAAAAAATAATATTTATTATTCTAAATAGTCAGATTTTTCAAGTTGGTATTCATCAGCATAATCTTGTAGACGATCTAAATCAATTAACATGACCGGATAATTGTGGTTTGACGCATAATTTTTCATCGCTTGATAGTCAAATCGAGCACGTGATGATTCTGCTTCCTCGTCATAAAAAATAATTGCTCTATCCGTATGGTTTAACATAAATTCTTGATACGCTTGTAATTGTTTTGGACTTTCATAATTTGAAGCAAATACTGAACTACTAAAGTCGACAGCTTGCTTTAAAGAAGTCAATTTATCCCGGTTGCCCTCCTGCCAGTTTTTTCCAAAATCTAAAAATGGTGTCATCAAAGCAATTTGGAAGTCTGGAAAATTTGTTTGCTTTAATCGCAGTGCTTCTTCTATTGCCCACTGTTCAATGCCAAGTTGCCCACCAGTGATGAGCCAACTGCAATTATCATAAATAGCGTTAGTCAAAAGTTTATTTAGGGCAAAATTAATAATGGCTAATTTTGGATCTTTATTATTAAAAATACCTAAATCATAACTTCGAAATCCGGTTATCCAAATACGATTCATTAAGTTTTATACACCTTCCTATAACTGATATTTTTTGACAAATCTATGGAACCTGTCACTATTACGCTACTTTTGGTATAATAACAAAGATAAAGTTTAACTATAGGAGTTCGTCATGGCTTTTAATTATCCGAACGGACAGTCCTTTGATAACAGTTCTTTCAAACAACCAAGAGTAAGTCAAGGTGGTTCGCAAAGTAATCGAGGAATGTCTTTAGAGGCTGATATCAACGCAGCGAATAACTATTACTTAGCAACTGGACAGGCAGTTATCCATAAGAAACCAACACCAATTCAAATTGTTAATGTTAGTTATCCGGCTCGTTCTGCAGCTAAAATTACAGAGGCATATTTTCGTCAAGCCTCTACAACAGATTACAATGGTATCTACAAAGGATATTATATTGACTTTGATGCAAAGGAAACAACCCATAAACGTTCGTTTCCATTAAATAATATTCATGACCATCAAGTCGAACATTTAAAATCGATTGTTAAACAACACGGCTTAGCGTTTATGATAATTAGATTTTCGGTTTTAAAAGAAACTTACGTCGTGTGGGCAGATCTTATTTTTCAATATTGGGATAATAAGGAAACTGGTAGAAAGTCCATTCCATATGAAGTAGTTGTTAAATCAGGCGAGTTGATTACACAAGGAATTAACCCTACTACTCCTTATTTAACGGCAGTGGATAAATTACTAGCACGACGTGAACAAAAAGGAGATAACTTAGTATGACGGAAGAAATGTCACGTGTTGAACGAGGACGTAACAGCACGAAAAATAACAAACGGCCAACGCAGCCGAAACCTAAAAAGTCTGGCTCTAAAGTAAAGCGTGTTTTGAAGTACACTTTCTGGACGCTTGTTATTTTATTTGTGGTTGGTGGATTTGCTGGTGCAGGTTTATTTGCTTATTATGCATCTTCTGCTCCTAAGGTCACGAATGCCGCACTAGTTGGAACTTCACAAACTAAATTCTTAGATAAAGATGGCAATGTATTTTATACAACTGGTTCAAAACGAGAAACGGCAAGACAGAGTGAAATTCCAAAGGAAATGCGTATGGCCGTTGTTTCAATTGAAGACCGACGTTTTTATAAGCATCATGGTGTAGATCCTCGTCGTATCATCGGTGCAGCTTTCGCTAATGTAACCGGTTCATCACTAGGCTTACAAGGTGGTTCAACGCTAACGCAACAGTTAATTAAATTAACTGTTTTTTCAACAAATGCCAGTGATCAAACGATTAAGCGTAAGGCACAAGAAGCTTGGTTGGCAATGAAATTAGAGAAGCAATATTCAAAAAATCAGATTCTAACTCTTTATATGAATAAGGTTTACATGGGTAACGGTGTGTATGGTATGAAAACTGCCGCACAATATTACTTTAACAAGGATTTGTCTCAATTGACGGTACCGCAGATGGCACTACTTGCTGGTCTACCTCAATCACCTTCTGGCTACGACCCATATACTAATCCTAAGGGTGCCACGCTTCGTCGAAATAATGTATTAAAGGCAATGGCGAATAATCATGTCATTTCTCAAGCTGATGCTACAAAATATAGCAAAACATCAATCAAAGATGGTTTAACTGCTGAACACGCAGCAGTTGATTCAGAAGATAAAAATGCTAAGGTTGATGATGCCTATATCACATCTGTACGTAATAAATTGACTAGCTTAGGTTATGACTTGAACAAAGATGGTTTGGTCGTACAAACCAACCTAGATCCTGATGTTCAACAACGAGCCTACGATATTACTAATACGAATGATTATGTCTCATGGACAGATGACTTGATGCAAGTAGGTTTGACAGTAACTAATCCAAATAATGGTGAAGTTATGGCTCAAATTGGTGGTCGTAAGCAGAGTGACTTGCAAGGAACAAATCGCGCAACGAACACAAACCGTTCATCAGGATCAACTGCTAAGCCATTGGTTGACTATGGACCAGCGGTTGAAAATCTAAGTTGGTCAACCAACCATACTGTTGATGATTCAGCTTATGTTTATCCTGGTACAAATACTTCTGTTTATGATGCTGACCGTGCTTATCTAGGAAAGATAACCATGCGTAAGGCCCTTGCCCTTTCACGAAACATTCCGGCTATTAAGACATTGCAGGAAGTTGGCTATGATAATTCATCTGCCTTCCTAAAAAAACTAGGGATCACGATCAAGAGCAATAATGGTAACCTAGTGGCAGCAAATGCGATTGGTATTGATGTATCAAGTGAACAAGAAGCTGCAGCATTTGCTGCCTTCGACAATGGTGGTACGTATTATAAGCCACAATATATCTCAAAAATTACTGATCAAAGTGGCGCTGTCAAAGAATTTAAAAATTCAGGAAGCACTGCTATGAAATCGTCAACAGCATTTATGTTAACTAATATGATGAAGTCAGTTATTACTGATTCATATGCCAAGATTATTAACACATCAGATTATGCCCAAGCTGGTAAGACTGGTGTTACAGCTTATGATGATTCATTGAATATGCCAGATGCCTCTGCCTCAGATGCTTGGTTTACTGGTTTCACGAAAGCAGCTTCAATTTCCGTTTGGACTGGTTACGATCAACCAAACGAAACTGGACATTCGTTAGCAGCTGGTGAGCAACAGTTTACTCCTCTTCGTGTATACAAGGCGTTGATGGATTATATTATGTCAGGTAGTGGTACTGATGGTTCGGATTGGACCATGCCAAGTACTGTAAAGAGTACAACAGTTAATGGTGTAAAAGAGTATTCAGTTGTTGGTGCCGATACATCTTCTGAAGATACAATCAGTCAAGTTGTTAAGAGTTCTTCATCTAAATCTTCTTCATCACGTAGCTCATCTAGCTCGTCATCAAGTACTAGTTCGGAGCCGTCTTCAAGCTCAAGTGTATCATCAAGTAGTAGTTCCTCATCATCAGCGTCGACATCGTCTTCTGATGAGTCAACTTCTTCTTCAGAACCACAGAGCAGTAGTACTTCTGAGGAATCAAGTACGCCGAGTCAACCATCGTCAAATAATGGTAATGGCAACTCACAGTAAGATAGATTTGAAAAAATTGCATAAAGTTTAAACGACTAACTGGTCGGAAATATTATGGTTTTAAACCAGATTTTCCGGCCAGTTTTTTTATGTTAAATTATAAATTTAACATAAAAAAACTGAGTTAAGATTATTCTCAACTCAGTTGGTGATTATTTTTCTATTTAAATTTATCCCAATCAGTATTTAAAATATCAACATCGGTTGGAATGTCGACGACTTCGTCAGCTTGCAATTGTTTATATTGACGATGTTTTTGTCTTTCATTTTTGATGTCATTTAGTGAATGGTAATTCTTTTTTTGCCAAGAAACAAGGATGGTTTCTATATACCGCAAATTGAGTGCTGAGTTTAACACAGCCTCTTGAACAGCAGCTTTAATAAACTTTGGATCGAAATGATCAATATCAAACCATTGCTTAATAGTCTCAATTTCTATCTGACTTAAAGGACGTCCAAACTCTTGTTCAATTAAATTGTAGATATCTGCCTGTTGCGTTTGTTGTTTATCTATATTAGGAATACCTTGATTATTAACACGTTCATCCGCATGTCCTTCTGTTGATTTTATATTTAATAATGCTAGATAAAGTGGATTAAAATCTAATTCTGTTGTCACCTTACCATCACTAGCATGACGACTTTTAAAGTTTACTAACCCTTTTTTACGCATGGCATCTAAATATGAAAAAACTTTTTTAGCTGACCACCCCATTGTCTGGCTAATTAATTCAGTACTAGGTTCGAAATTTCCTTTATCGATTCCCAATTTTGTTTGAATATATACAAGTAATTCTTCATTATTCATACCAATTTCTCGGTAATGTAATAGCAAAAAATTATCTAATGTTGTATGACCATTATTTAAAAATGTTAGTAGTTTATCCTGATCAATTTCCATTTTTCGGTCACCTCTTAATAAATATCAATTATAAGCATACCATAGTCGCATGTGACAATGAATACTTAACTTCAAGTACAGATTGAAGTTTTAGAAATGAAAATAACAAATAAAAACCGACACAAACGTTGATTTAACAACATTCGTAGCGGTCTAATAGTATTTATATTTAGTTTATGGCCAAAGACGGTTCATAGTTCTTGGGAACGGTATCGCCTCACGGATATGTTCTTCTCCAGTGATCCAAGTGACTGCACGTTCAAGTCCCAGACCAAATCCTGAATGTGGTACAGAACCATATTTACGTAAATCTAAGTACCAAGAGTATTCATCGATATCCAACCCCTGCTCCTTGATTCGCTTTTCTAGGTAATCAAAGTCAGTATCACGCTCTGATCCACCAATGATTTCACCGTAGCCTTCAGGAGCTAATAGATCGGCGGAAATGACAACATCATCACGATCTGGGTGTCGCTTCATATAAAATGCTTTAATTTCCTTAGGGAAGTTTGTGATAAATACGGGCTTTGCAAAATGGTTTGCTAAGAACGTTTCTTCAGGAGAACCAAAGTCAACGCCCCACTTCACATCAAAGTCATTTTCTTGCAATAGCTTAATTGCATCATCATAAGATACACGTGGATATGGCAGTTGTGTATATGACTTTAATAGTTCTTTATCACGACCAAGTAGGTCCAACTCATATTCATTACGATCCAACACTGATTGAATTAGGTAGGCAATATAACGTTCTTGAATTTTTAGAGAATCTTCTTGTGTCATCCATGCCATTTCCGGCTCAATCATCCAGAATTCAGTTAGGTGACGTCGTGTTTTAGACTTTTCAGCTCTAAATGTTGGTCCAAATGTAAAGACACGACCAAATGCCATTGCACCTGCTTCCGCATACAATTGACCTGTTTGTGAGAGATAAGCGTCATCTTCAAAATATTCTGTATGGAATAGCTCAGTAGTTCCTTCGGGAGCAGATCCAGTTAGAAGTGGTGAATCAATTTTAATAAACCCTTCTTTATTGAAAAATTCATAGGTTGCTGCTATCAATGTATTTCGAATTCGAAGGACAGCAAATGGTTGGATATGACGTAAGTATAGATGGCGATGATCCATCAAAAAATCTGTACCATGCTCCTTAGGAGTGATTGGATAATTTTCTGAAGAGCCAACAACTGTCAAATCCTTAACTTGCATTTCGTAACCAAATGGTGAACGCTCGTCGGCAACAATTGTTCCAATTAAGTACATGCTTGTTTCCTGTGAAAGTGCTTTTGCTTTAGCAAAAATTTCTTCACCAACCACAGACTTTACAACCACTCCTTGAAAAAAAGCAGTTCCGTCACGTAATTGCAAAAATTGCATTTTACCTGATCCACGTTTGTTCCTTAACCAAGCACCTAAACGTACTTCTTGGCCAACATAATTTTTCGCGTCTTCAATGCGAATTGTCTCCATTGTCCTGAGCTCCCTTGTTATTTGTTACTTTTATAAATGACGAATCGTTTGAACTTGTTTACCATCTGAAAACTGATAGGTAATAAAATTTAAGTTATTGTCCTTATCAACAAAAGTTAGTTGCCAAACAGGTACTTGTTTATAAAGTGCTAAACCAATACTCGTTACCTTTTTCGGATGAAATTGCTTGTTTGCTAGCCTTCTAACCTGTTTTTCGGATAAACCATCCGTCATATTTATAGTTGTTAGTTTATCTGATTTTCCTTGAACAATAACGCCGACTTTCTGATTTTTTTTGTTTTCGCCAACAGCACTATAGTAAACTTTCTGTCTAGAAATACGATAAAATTTTGATACAGAGGTCAACTTATTTGATTGCTTTGCAATTTTTGTGACACGTTCTTTAGCTGTATCAACAGGTTTTTGTGCTTCTCCCAGGATCGATACGCCAATCAAAATAATGAATAAAAACATCAGAATGCCAAGTAACCAGTGTCGAAGCCGCTTACCACGGCGTCCGTGTACCGTTGATCGCATCTCCATATTACTAAGCTCCTTTGTTGTGTATAGTTTTTGCCCACTGTAAAAATAAACCACTTATTACTTTACCAAAGTTTGACAGCATATTAAAGATATTTATGATGTTCATCAAAGAAATTCTTCAACTCTAGAGCTACTTCATAATCATTCATTTCTTTTTGAGGTAAATTAGATGGCATCATTTTACGTAAGGTTTTGCCATATGATTTAGTCAAAATTCTAGCATCATAAATAATGACCGCACCATAATCTGTAGGTGTCCGAATAAGTCTACCAATACCTTGTCTTAATCGTAAAACTGCTTTGGGTAAAGTACTTTGATAAAACGGTTGTTTACCTTCTGAACTGATAACAGCCTCTTCAGCCTTTTGTAGTACTGTATTTGGTCGATCAAATGGCAAACGAGCTATGATAAGCAGCCTGAGCTGATCACCAGGTAAATCAATGCCTTCCCAAAAACTAGCAGCACCAAGTACCACAAGGCCATTTTCAGATTGCATGCGTTTCTTTATCTTCCCCCGGGTACCAGTGACGCCCTGAGCTAATAAAGTTAGTGAACTTTGTTGAAATTTTTTATTTGATTGTATGTGATTATAGACTTGCTGAATAGTATCTAATGAATTGAATAATACTAATGTGTTTTGATTAACAGACGTTGTCACATCAACCAATTGTTTTGCTAAGTAATTTGAAAAATCTTTTTCTGTTGGTAAAGGTGCATTTTTCACCATAATCAAATCAGCTTGATTTTTGAAGTCAAAGATATCAGGATAATGTCTGACCGTTGCCGTCTCTTTATCCAAATTTAAACGATCGTATAAGTATCCTGATTTGGTTGATGTGAATAAAGTCGCCCCAATAATTGTGGGTGCCATGAAGTGCGGATACACTTTCTCTTTAAAATAATTTAAAGTATGCAGTAGACCACCACTTAACTGTAAATTACTACTATCATGACTTTGTGTCTCTGTTAGCCAAAAGATGCTGGCCTCTGGAAAATCAACTAAATCTTGTTGGAAGGTAGTTAATTGTTTTTCGTACTGGCTGATATTATCTAGTAATCGACGAAAATCAGCTAACTGTTGCCGTTCACCTAATGAAAAAGCTCCCTTTGTATCACTAAATTGTGTCAGCAATTCTTGTAAAGCATTTTCTAAGTCGGAAACTCCCGTATGAATACTTTGAACGTGG
This sequence comes from Weissella paramesenteroides, assembly GCF_051903945.1. Taxonomy (GTDB): domain Bacteria; phylum Bacillota; class Bacilli; order Lactobacillales; family Lactobacillaceae; genus Weissella; species Weissella paramesenteroides_A. Next base: position 1,010,473 of record NZ_CP192268.1, read on the forward strand.
TTACTCTGATCAATCCAAAATTGTGCAAAATCATTGTTAGCTAACGCAATTTCATAAGTTCCTTGTGTTGCAGGGGCTTTCTGATTCAATAGAAAGCGGCGATACAACGAAACTTGTAATTGTGGAATCTCAACTGACAGCATTTCTAATGAACGAAGTAATTTATTCTTTAATTGATTACCACCAAATATGTTTCTTAAAATATCACCAACAGCTGGTTTTGCATCTTGCAAGATAAGATTAATTGCAGTTTGCACTCGTGCCAGCCATGTTTGTATTGGCAACTGATGACGGCTTTGATTTAAAACAGCGTCCGGTAAATTCTGAGCCTCATCAATAACTAAATACGGTTTATTCTCAGAGGTACCTAATTCATTGGCATATTCTGCTAAATAACTGTGGTTGACAATTAAAAATTGGGCATTTTGCGCAAGTACATATTGCCTATCAAAAAACTCGTAACCATAAAATGGCGATCCTGCAGGATTATTTGCGTTTTGAGATAATTTTGCAATAAATTTTTGTTGTGCATTCATGAGGTGTAATTCATCAAAGTCCCCTCGCATTGTTTCCGTCAGCCAAACTAAAATTTGCGCTTTAATAAATTGCAAAGATGTTGTGCCTTCATCAATTTGCAAAGAGCGTTTAAAACTTTGCAAATTCAAATACTGTCGACGACCTTTCAGGCTAACTGCACGTACCTCAAATGGTAGCACGTCATGCAATACTGTATTGACGGTTTCTGTCACTTGAGTTTGCAAAGTGATTGTTGGTTCAGTAACAATCACCTTTTTTTGGTTTTGATTGGCTAGGTATGCATAAGGTAGTAAAAACCCTAATGTTTTACCCATTCCTGTTGGCGCCTCAGCTATAAATGCAGATTCTCCAGGCTTTTCTGATAATAAATTACCTGAGTAATGATTATTAATAGCATTCATTAGTTTTGCTTGTTGCTCTCGATAAACTAACTGGCTACCATACAGCTGTTGTTTAGCTGCTCGTTTTGCAGGATAAGTGACACTCTTTTTGGCAGCTAATGGTTCCGGATCACTAAATCGACGAATAGCCAAACCATCAATCACCTGTAATTGCTTAGGTAATGGTTGTCGCTTGATTTTTGCTTTTGTAAGGGCCTTCTCAAACAACGTTTTTGTGTTTTGAGGTAACACCAACGGCAAGTCAACCAACGATTGCAAAGTGACCATCGGCAAACTTTCAAGACGATTAAAAATTTCAATCAATAGTGCTGCTGTAGCTAATGCATCACTATCTGCCTGATGTGGTCGTCCATGTGTTAAGGCCAAATATGATGTTAAGTCAACTAATCTAAATCCCGGTGCGGTTGGCCAAACGATTTGACTCAATGTTACCGTATCAATTGCTACTAAATTCAGAGTCGTCATGCCAATTCGTTGAAATTCTGCGTTTAAAAATGGTAAATCAAAATTGACATTGTGAGCCACAAAAATAGTGCCAGTTAGCATTGTATGAATTGATTCAGCAACCTCTTCAAATGAGGGAGCCCCTGCCACCATTTCGGAGTTAATGCCCGTAAGTTGTATGACATTACGTGGAATTGATTCATGAGGATTGATGAGTGTTGAAAACTGATTAATTATTTTTTTGTTTTGTATGAACGCAATCGCAATTTGAATTATACGACCTGATTCGCTCGTTGTACGGGTTGTTTCTAGGTCGACAACCGCATAGATGTCCTTATTTAGCATCGAAACGTACCACGACTTTCTCTTAGTAATCTTATGTTGATTATAGCATATTTGCAGTTTAATATTTATCGATAATAGCAACAAATTATTTCCCAAACATATAAAATATATCTAAAAATTACTTATTCAGAATATTTTAAAATTAAAGATTAAAAAAACTTTTAAGTTTGAAATCCTAATATCTATGATGTAATTAGTCATTGAATTTGGTATGATTAAGAAAGCTAAAATAAAAAATAGAATGGATTGGTAATTTCAAAGTGAAAAAACCAGGAATTGGCGTCAGCCATGCCAAAGTTATTTTACTTGGCGAACATGCGGTCGTTTACGGCCAGCCAGCTATTGCACTTCCTTTAACGGATTTAGCAATGACTGTAAAAATCGAATCACGTGAAGCAGGTCAGGTTGTGCTATCACAATCCTATCAAGGCCCATTGGTAGCAATGGCGGAAGTCTATGAGGGAATTCGACAACTTATCAACCGTTTATTGCAGCATTTCAAATCAGATGAAATGCCCTTTACAATGACGATTACATCCAATATTCCTCAAGAACGAGGTATGGGTTCATCAGCAGCAACTGCAATCGCAATTGTTCGAGCCTTTTTTGATTTTTTTGGTGAGTCATTATCTAAACAAGAACTGCAACGTTGGGCAAGTATCGAAGAAGCTATCACACATGGATCCCCTTCTGGATTAGATACCGCAACGGCAGCACATGATGAAGCTGTTTGGTTTATTAAAGGGCAGCAACCTGAAAAAATTGATATGTCTCTAGATGGCACGTTAATTTTGGCCGATACAGGTATCCAAGGTCAAACGGGATTAGCCATTTCGGTTGTCCGTGAGCATTTAACAAACGATCCTGAAGTTGGACAACAACATATTGATAAAATTGGTGAAATCGTTAAAGCAACAAGAGAAGCAATTGCTGAAAATAATTTAGCGAAAATAGGCCATTTTATGAACGAGGCTCAAAAGCATCTGTCTGCTTTAGGCATCTCGCATCCAAAATTAGATGAATTAATTGCGGCAGCACGTCATGCTGGTGCCTTAGGAGCTAAATTAACTGGTGGTGGTGTCGGTGGTACGATGATTGCAATCACAAAAGACGATGAACAAACAACTCGAGTGATCAAAGCACTAGAAGATGCTGGCGCACAAGAAGTTTGGACACAAAATTATACCAATGACAAATAGTTTTAGGAGTATTTAACATGCATTATACCGCTCGGGCGCATACAAATATTGCATTACTAAAGTATTGGGGAAAAGTAGATGAGGCACTCATTACACCTACGACAACCTCAATTTCATTGACACTAGACGAATTTTATACTGATACAACTGTTTGGTTTGATAAGTCGTTGCAGAGTGATCAATTAATTCTTGATGGTGAAACAGTTTCTGGTAGTGCTGCTCAAAAGGTCAGTCGATTTTTAGATGTAGTCCGAGAAATGGCTGATGTCAATGACAAAGCATACATTGTTTCTAATAACCATGTACCAACAGCTGCTGGATTGGCATCCTCAGCCTCAGCCTTTGCGGCTTTAGCTGGTGCTGCTAGTCGAGCTGCTGGATTAAATTTAAGTGTTACGGAATTATCTAGATTAGCACGTCACGGCTCAGGATCGGCGACAAGATCAATATTTGGTGGTTTTGCTAAATGGGTCCCTGGTGATGATCGTACATCATTTGCTATGCCCATATTTGAAAAAGTTGATTGGCCTATTCAATTATTGACGGTGGTTATTAATGATCAGCCTAAAAAAATTGGATCACGTTTAGGTATGCAACATGCTAAAAACACTGCCCCTTTTTATGACATGTGGGTAAGATTAGCTAATAGTCAAGTTAATGACATGATTTTGGCAATTCAACAACATGATATAGTGAAATTGGGTGAACTTGCTGAAGCAAATGCTTTGCAGATGCATGCAATGAATACAACAGCTGTCCCTCCTTTTAACTATTTGACTGATAAAAGTTGGCAAGTTATAATGATTGCTCAGGAATTGCGAGAGCAAGGAATTCCTGTGTATGCAACGATGGATGCTGGCCCTAACGTGAAATTAATTTCTAGACCAGAGGACACATTCATTATTAAAAAAGAACTTGCCAATATAGTGACAAGTTCGCAAATTATTATCGCTAGTCCGGGTCCCGGAATAAAAGTTACTTCAGGAGATAAAATATGATAGCAACTGCTAAAGCGCCAGGTAAATTGTACCTTGCCGGTGAATACTCAATTACTCTTCCAAATCAGAGTGCAATTATTGTCGCCGTTGATAAGTACATTACAGCACAAATTGATAAGATCGATATTCAAGAAATTCAATTGAATAGTGACCAATTAGGAGATCTTACTATTCCAGTCGAGCAACTGGATCAGATATCCTATCCAGATGACTGGCAATTGGTTATACGCACGATCCAAGTGTTGAATAAATATCATTTTGATGATACTTCCGCTTTTCCAGGTATTAAAGTAACTCTAACAAGTGATCTCACTTTTGAGGGTAAAAAGTTAGGATTAGGTTCTTCTGCTGCAGTTGTCATGTCTATCATAAAGGCATTCCACAAACTGCTTGATCTTAAGTTAACTGAACAACAACAATTTAAATTAGGGACACTTGTGATGTTAACCCTACCCCACTTTGATAAAGGGTCAATGGGTGATTTAGCAGCTGCAACATATGGTGGCGTCATTTCATATCGTAAATTTGATGATCAATTTGTAAAACAGTTGATACAACAAAATTCAGATTACGAAACAATCATAAGTACACCTTGGCCATATTTAGACGTTCAACAATTAAATTGGCCATCAGAATGGCAACTTTTAGTCGGTTGGACTGGCAAGATTGCAGATACACAGAAATTGCTTGAAACAGTATCTTCAGCAGAACAAGTAAAGGCAAAAGAAATGTTAGCGTTACAAACGCGAGATATTATTACAAATATCAGTATGGGAATCAATAATGCCGACTATTCATTGATTAGCATAAACATTTTTTATAATTTGACCAACTTAATGGCATATACCCATCAAGTTGGTATTAACTATTTAACTGAAGATTTATCAAATGCCATTTCCGAAGCCGTAGATTTAGATGTTCCTGCAAAGGTTTCTGGAGCTGGTGGTGGTGATAACGCTATTGCTATCGCCGATAATGATGAGGTGGCTGAAAAGCTTCGTCAAGCTTGGCAAAATGAAGGAATTATTCCGTTGCCATTAAATATTGCATTATTAGGAGAATGATCGTTATGGAATCAGCGCACGCACATCGAAAAGATGAACATTTAGCATTGGCTGAAGCCGAATATCGGAGGCATCAACCAGTATCATCATTAGAACAAGTTCGGCTGATTCACCAAAGTTTACCGGAATTAAAAATTAGCGATGTTTCGACAGCGATTAGGGATGAAAACTTCAACTTTACCACCCCTTTTTATATTGAAGCAATGACTGGTGGTAGTGTTCGTACAGGTCGTATTAACCAACAATTGGCTGAAGCAGCTAAAGAAACCGGCTTAGCAATGGCTGTTGGTTCTCAAAGCGTTGCTTTAAAAGATAAAGATGCTATTGACAGTTTTACCATTGCCCGTGAGACAAACCCAGACGGTTTTATTATGGCCAATATTGGTGCCGGGCATTCAGCACAATCAGCACAGCAAGTTGTTGATATGATTGGTGCAAATGCGCTTGAAGTACACGTCAATGTCGCACAAGAAATCGTTATGCCTGAAGGAGATGAAAATTTCTTATGGCTTGATAATATTATCGAAATTATTCAAACCGTATCTGTTCCTGTCCTAATTAAAGAAGTTGGTTTTGGTATGGATGCGGCAACGATTAAAAAATTATACGAAAATGGTGCCGAGTACATTAATGTTGGTGGCCGTTCTGGTACAAATTTTGCTGTTATTGAAAATCGCCGTCATCGTGATAAGGAATTCAATTATGATTTTTTATATGATTGGGGACAAACGACCGCAGAAAGTCTATTAGAAGCACAGTCATTACAGCAAAAACCTATCATTTTTGCAACAGGTGGTATTCAAAATCCGTTAGATGTTTTAAAAGCACAAGTTTTAGGGGCTAAAGCTGTGGGAGTTGCTGGACATTTTCTTCATACAACTCTTCAGGATGGCACAACTGGTTTAATTAATGAGATTACAAATTGGCAGCAACAATTAAGAAAATTATATGCGCTTGTTGGTGCTCATTCTGCAAATGATTTAACCAAAGTCTCCTACATACTATCGACAGAGTTACAAAATTATAAAAATCAACGACAATTATAATTTTAACGTTTCGGTTGTAATTACAAAGGTTTTCTTAAACATTTAAAATGAATCTTCAATTTGCTTAATTTCTCACCTACTTTAAATGCAAAGGCGTAAAATTAAGATATGAAAAACATGTTAACAGAAAGTATTCGTCAAAAAACTGACGATCAAATTATTGACGCAACGCTGACCTTGTTGCAAAGTCAATCCTACGACCAACTTGCGGTTACAGAAATCACCCGTAAGGCAGGCGTGTCACGGATGGCTTTCTATCGCCATTTTGGTACAAAAGAGGCAGTCATTAAAGCTATTGTTGTCCAATTAACACAAGATTTTGAAAAGGAAGCTGCGGAATTACCTTTAAATTCTAGTGAAATTTCACGAGCATTTTTTGGCTTTGTAAAAGCAAATGGTATTGCAATTGCTGTCTTACTTAATGCCGGGTTACGAGAACAATTCTATCCCCCACTAAGAGATATATTGCATGGTTTATACGCAGAATTACTACAAAGTAAGATTTCTTTTAATCGTTCAATTGACTACGTTTCTGACTTTACTGCATCAGGTATGCTTGCTTTAGCTATCCGTTGGATTGCAACTGGCGCACATGAATCAATAGACCAGATGGTAGAAATTGCAAATGAAATGACCACTGACCAACATGCAAACATTTAATTATATAAAGTAAAAGGACTTGATAAATTGTTTATCAAGTCCTTTTGTTATGTGTTATTTACGTTGTTGCTTTCCAGCGTTACGACCACCATTTGAATTGCTTGTACGTTCTTGAGTTGATTTTGTAATATCTTTACGTCCAGCTTGCTGTTGTTGCTGCTGTTGTTGTTCTTGAGCAGCTTGCATTGCTTCAGCAAATCGTCCGGTTGGCTTTGATTTAATTTTACCAGCCAAAGCGTCATCAACAACATCTTTCACTTCAAAAGTTTCAGCAACATGAGCTTTCAACTTTGGACGCCAAACAATAATAATTAGAGTTTGGAGAATCATCACTAGTGCACCAGCGAAGAAGTATAGCGCAATACCAGCATTAGTAACCCAAGTCATAAACAACATCATTACTGGCATGACATACATCATCATTTGCATCTGTTTCTTTTGCTCCGCAGGAACCCCAATTATTGATAGGTATGCTTGAATACCATAAGCAACTGCTGTTGCGATTGCTAAAATTGGTGCGTGAGAAGAAAGATTAATACCAAAAAATGATGCATGAGCTATTTCATTAGAATATCTAATTGCTGAATAAAGTCCCATAAAGATTGGCCATTGAATAATCAATGTTGTAAAGTTCATACCACCTAATAACGAGACATTATTCTCACGATAGATTGTCATCATTGCTTGTGAAGCCAATAATTGTTCTTCTTGGGTTTGCGCATTTTTTTGAGCATCTTGTACTTTTTTTAATTGTGGTTGCAATAAACGCATTTTTTCTTGTTGGATTGTTGCGTTACGTTGTTGATGAACCATCATTGGTAGCAAAATTAGTCGTACAGCTAAAGTCAAAATAATAATTGACCAGCCAACTGCATTTACTCCCCCTATTGTTGATTCTGACCAGTTCATAAAGTCAGTCAATGGACTTTTCAGAAAATCTGCATGTCCAGTAACGAACAAAACGACTAGCACAATTAATAATATGGGTGTTAAACCTTTAATTTTCATGGAGTATGTCATCCTACCTATTTCATTTTTTCAAGTAATAATTATATCACGAAACGTGATATATGTTCTAATTCTTTGGCTCCCCTAAGAAATTAAGAGTTAAATTTATTAATAATAGACGCAATATCTTTAATAACGAGTGACATTGTGCCGTCTGGTTTGTTAATAAATTCAACCTTACTTTTATCTTGGTAGACATCCATTGGAATAGAAATTTCAATTCCTGAATCAAGTTTAAAACGTTGTAAACGATATTTTTTTTCAATCTTTTCAATATTTGGTACGGCAATATCCTCGTTTAAATGCTTATCATTTATGATTTCGTGATATGCTTCTTTTGCTGAAGTATTGCCATTAAAAACTGATTCAGCAATTGCAGCAGTACTAATTTCACCATCATCCTGAACATTATCAAAAATTGTATTCTGTGTATTTGCTAACACTTCATGTTCGGGAAGATCAAATTTACTAGCGACAGATTTAACAGCTTGTTTGATCACTTTAATATTGTCTTTAGTTGAATTCTCTGGTGAGAGCTGCAAGAATTTTTCTGAAAAATAATTAACGCGATGGCCATCAATTAGATAACGTTTTTCTAGTAGTTTATAGGTACCAGACATTAAATTAATTAACACACCTTCATCAACAGTCTGTGTTGCGGCGGGTAATACTGCTTGATTTAAGACCAAGTTATTAATTAATTTGTCATCTTGATATTCAACTGCATGTGTATATCTCGGCGTGAAATTCAATTTCAACAGGCCAAAGAAATCATCAGCACCCTCTGAGAATTCGACAGCCAATAAATCTCCTGCTGGAATAGATTCACTGGGAGCAATAATTTCGAATAATTGTTCAGCTAAATCTGTTGCTTTCTCTGTAAAAGAACGTGTGTCATTATCTGATACAACCCTGCCAATTGTGTCGTTGTCAGTTAATTGACCTACCTTGTAGTTGCTATTTTCAAATTTTTCAATCAACTTCTCAATGTAATCATGTAAATTAGGCTGAGCTAAATCTAATTCATTCTGAGATGCAATTAAATTGCCACTATTTTTGTCTAAAACATGCAAAATCACGTGCTTAATAATCATATTTATATCCTTCATAACAAAAAAGTAAGGTCAAATAGCAATAAGAAATTTTTCTCGTAACTATCATGCCCTACTTTCTTTATTAATTTTTATCCATGTTTTTAATTGGTAATGTGATTCTAAAAATTGATCCTTGTCCAATAGCAGATTCCAGTTGAATATGTCCACCATAACCTTCTACCAGCTTTTGAGCAATACTTAGCCCCAAACCGTTACCACCTTGTTTTCGAGACCTTGCCTTATCAACACGATAGAATCTATCGAAGACACGACTGGCATCTTCAGGGCTAATCCCTTCACCAAAGTCTTGAACAGCTAACTCAACAACATTTCCTGAACGTGAAGCAGCAAAATGAATTTCTTTTCGAGACTGGCTATACTTAACAGCATTATCAGACAAAATAATCAATATTTGCTCTAGATGATCACGATTCATATTAACAATAGTTGGACCTTTTAAATCATCATCTATCATGAAAGTAAATTCAGGGTGAATCATCTTAAAGTTCGTATAAATGCCATTTATCAACTCTTTCGCATCAGTATCGCCATCTCGAAAAGTTAATTCTACCTGGTCAGCACGGGTCAAGTCTAACATTTCTGACACTAAGCCTTCCATTCTACTTATTTCTTGTAGCGATGCAGCAATTGATTCATTTAGTACTTTCGGGTCATCTTTTCCCCAACGGTTTAGTAGTTCCATATGTCCTTTAACAATTGCAACAGGTGTTCGTAATTCATGAGAAACATCTTCTACGAATTGATGTTGTTGTAGAATAAAGCGTTGCATGCGGTCTAACATATCATTTAGCAGGTTAGATAAATCAGTTAATTCATCCGGTTTGCGTTCTTCATTAACAACGCGAACTTGAGCCTGTGGATCACGATTAATATCATCAACAGTTTTCTTAATATTATCAATTGGACGTAAGAAAAATCCTGACAACCAATAACCCCATAATGCAATCAAAAATGAACCAAGAATAATAAGAATTGCAATGATAGAATAAACACGATTGAACGTTTTATGATAACTCGTTAAATGATTTTCGACAACAATGTGACCAATAATCGTATGGTTATTATTGCGTAATTCCTGATGGCCAACCAGCATCTTTACACCTTGAATACGTTCTGTTCTAATAACTCGCTTCTTAGTCTCATGAAATGGAATCCTGGCTCCTCCGACAGGATATATTTGCGCACCATTTTCGTTATATACACGAATTGTATAATCTTTTCGAGTAATTTGTTGCAACACTGGATCATTAACGACTTGATCAAGATCTGTGCTATCTGGACGTAGTAATTTATCAATTTCAGAGGGTAACATCTGAGATTCATTAATATGCTGCAGTCGATTAGTTACGGCATTTAGCGAACTAGATACCTGCTGCTTTTCAGTGTCCATCATTTGCGTTGCAAATGCTTGCATCACAAACCATGTAAAGATAATAAATATTAAAAAAACACCAGCAACAGATCCAAGTGCCCATTTCCATTTTAAGGAAAGGCCTGTACGTTGTGGTGTTTCTTTAATAATGGACGTTTGCCTACCCATTAAAATTCCTCCAAATTACTGGCGCATTACGTATCCAGTACCACGAACCGTTTGGATATATGATGCTCTTGAATCAGGTTGATCGATTTTATTACGAAGGTAACGGATGTACACATCAACAACATTGGTCTCAATTTCTGAATCGTATCCCCAAACCTTCTTAAGTAACTCTTCACGTGATTGAACAACATTAATGTTTTCCATTAAAATTAATAGTAATTCATATTCACGTTTTGTGAGATTAATGATTTCGTTACCGCGACGGGCAATTCGATTCTCTTTTTCAACTGTCAAATCACGATATCGAACGACGCTTTGATGAGTACTATGCTCTTCTGTTTCAATATCAATACGACGTAGAAGTGCACGAACTCGAGCCAATAATTCTTCAATTGCAAATGGCTTAACAACGTAATCATCTGCACCGTAGTCCAATCCTGATACACGGTCGATAACAGAATCACGTGCAGTCATCATAATAATTGGTGTATTCTTTTCTTCACGCAAGCGGCGGGCAACTTCTAAACCACTTAACTCGGGTAACATTAAATCAAGCAAAATTAAGTCAAAATCATTTGCTAAGGCGGCATCTAACCCACTACGCCCATTATCCTCAACGTGGGTTTCATACCCCTCATGTTGTAATTCTAACTCAACAAAACGAGCCAAATTTTCTTCATCTTCAATCACAAGCACACTGCTCATACGCTATACCTCTGGTTACTTTCTTACAAGATATAATGCCACTCCACTACTCTGGCATATTTATTCTAATCATACCATGATTTTCTAATAAATCATAGTTCTCCCCTATTAGAGTCGACTTTTTGATGTTTTTGATAAAGCAAAAAAATTATAATCGTGATTGGTAGCGTAATTATGACCCCTAGTAACGCGTATAGTAGTGACAACATTGAGGAAGTAAATAATTTTGCATTCAAAATCTCGCTAAATGTATATTTTAATTTACTAAATAATACAGCTAGACTAAGAAAGTCTGCAAGAAATCCAAAGAGTACAGTATTAACAGCAGTACCTATAATTTGTTTGCCAAGTAATTGACCAACACCAATCAATTCATTGTCTTGAAGTGACGGTTTGCTATTTAATAATTCGCCAATACCTGTTGCAATGGCAACCGATGCTTCAGCAATCGCTCCCAATGTTGCTAATAGGGCAGCAACAATTCCTAAGGTACCAAAGTTTATATTAATAGCTAGTGATAATCCCTCTAACTCCTCAGAATTTTCTTCTGCAAACCCCTGCGCAATGGCAATATGTTCAGTAGGTAATATAACCGCTAATAAAATTAACATAACAATGAGACTTGCAATTAACGCAATGATTGTCGTTCTTTCATCAGCACTTGCACTTAGAACGGTGACAGTTAATAGACTTGCACCACCAATAAGTAACACCCAAAAAGCATTAAATTGAAAACTAATCAATATAGTCATCACGACCATAATAGCAAAACTGATCCATAAACTAACAAAAGCACCAATTCCTTTAACACCACCAATTGCTAGCATTAAAACGAATAAGATAACTGATAACATCATTAGAACGCTCATGATTGGATACCTGCTTTCTTTTGTTGCCATTTATGAAGGATCCAAACCCAAAATATACCAGCTGGAACTGTTAAGACGATACCAATGGCACTAATTAGTGTTTGAATCATCCCCAGTGATAAGTTCATTGTGTAAGTGAATCCCCAATTGTTCCCATTTCTCAGGTATAAAATTGCCATTGGAATTTGTTCAGCCATAAAAATTAAGAACAATGTATTACTTAATGCCCCAAAAATTTCCTGACCAACATGCCGACCAGTGATTAATAGGTCCTTCAAACCAATATCTGGATGTTCATGTTCAACACTGAAAAGTGTCGCAATCATATCTGTTGCCTCATCCATGACAGCTCCAAGCACACCGACTAACGTCATTGATAAGAACATTGGTTGTGGTAATTGGGTTATAAACGACATTAATTCAAAATGGAGTCCCTTACCCTTTGTTAAGTTGAACACCAGCAAACCAATTGACATGGCTAATATTGTCGAAGTAATCACAGTTAACAAAACAGTCCAAGTGAGTCTGTTCTTTATTCCCATAACAAACATTAATGTTATTGCTGAGGCAATCAGACTAAACAAAATAAACAGCCAGAAAATATTAGCATCTTTTGTGATTAAATTCAGGTATATTGTAAAAATAAATAGCAGTACATTAAGAAAAAGTGATGTGGTCATCATTACACCCGCTTTTCCGGTGGTAATGATTAATACACCAATAACTAGAATTAAGATTGGTATCCAAAAAGTATCTCTTTTAAAGTCCTTTAAACCCCATGATTTTTCTGACTTTGATAAGAAAATTTGATCATGCTGGTGTAAGGGTTGTGTAATGGCCATTGCCTCATCATAAGTATTTGTAAATGAAATAATTTCATTTTTCTTCTCGGTATTTAATATTTTAACCTTAACCCGCTCGTCATGTTGTTTGATATTATTACCGTATTGATCCTGTAAAGATTGAGATGATAAGTGTTTCACACTCATCACTTCCCCTACAGGTTGTTGATACCAACTTGCATTATGTCGTAATACAAAAAAGCTTGTAATCATCAAAATAAACACAACGAGGAATTTTAAAACAATGATTTTTGTGCTTCTTTTTTGCATTAATTAAACTCCCGACGATTCGCTCCTGCCATTTGGACTTCTTTAGAAAGAAACTTAATTCGCTGCATTAATCGTTCTGCCTTGACAGGTTCTGCGCCATCCTTGGTAACAGTAAAGTGTTCTTTTTCTAGTTGCTGCATAGAAAAATTAGAAGTAAAGAAGGTCGTCAATTCATTTTGCATGCGATATTCTAAAATAACGCCCAAGATATCATCTCTGACCCATGAGGTTAATGACTCTGCACCAATATCATCGAGGACTAGAATAGGCACTTGTTTAATCGTATTAATCATTTCTTGTGGCTTTTGGTCTGTTCCAATTGATCCACGAATTTCAACAACAAAGCTTGGTAAATGTACTAAAGTAACAGGAATACCTTCTAAAGCTAATTCATTTGCCATTGCCCCCATCAGATGAGTTTTACCGACACCATACGAACCATGTACATAAAGTCCACGGTGATAATCATCAGGGTCTTGTATATACTCATTAATAAAGTTTAATACACCAGTTAAAGCAGCAAGTCGTTCAGCATCATTCCCAGAAAAGTCATCTAAACGCGCCTTTTTAATTAACTTTGGCATACCAATTGACTTTACTAAATGTGCCTGCATACTCATGCGTTGCGCTAAGAGCGTTTCTTCATCCGGCTCATAGATAATAACAATCCGTCCTTCTGTCACAGTTAAAGCTGGTGTATATCCCTTATGTACTACTGGTTTGCCATTTTTTGCATTATTCCGTTGTGAATAATATTCGTAAAGGACTGCAAAATCACGTTCAATTATTTTACGAGAAAGTGTCACCTTATTCTCATTGAAAAACCGGCGAATATCAGCATCTTTAAAAACTTCATTTTGTAATGCTTGGTATCGCGTATTTAATTGCTTTCGATCCATAAAGTCCCGTAATGCATCCCCAACATTCATTGGAGATGAGTCTGATGTTTTTATTTCTTTTTCAAATTCTTGTTCACTCACAGTTAGTTCTCCTCTGAATTATTCTGTTTGCGTCGGGCTCGCATTGCTGCCAAAGCTTCTCTAGCCGAATCAGCATCTGCTTTGGAAATTGGTGTACCATGTTGATTTTCCCAATCAGGTCGTGTTTCTTGCTTACCTTGCTTATTTTGTCGTGACCATTTTTTTGATGGTTGTAACGTTTGTCGAGATTGCTGTTTCTTAGATCGACGTTGTAGATATTGTAACGCACTGACTGCATCAGTAACATCACTTTGTGCCCAATCATTCACAAGTGTCTGTAAAATTGTTTTATTTAATGTTGTTTTGTTCTCAATAACAGTTAATTCATACAGCACAATGTTTAGCACTTCAGGCGCCACAATATTCATTTCTGCAATATCCGAAATAGCTTTCACCTCGTTATCAGCAACAAATCCATTATTTTTTTGCCGTAAATTCTTTAAAAATTGTAACGGTGCTACTGATTGCGCAGTACGTACTAATCGAATTGCAGGATTAGATTCATCATGTGATAACTGTTTGGGTTCGTTGGTTTGTACTTTTGTTTCAACCCCTTTTGTACGTACTTGTATTTGTCTGAAATTACCTTCAAGTGACTTCTTTATTGCTGGCAAATCAATTTGTTTATTTGGTGAAGTTGTCGCTTGAATAACTCTGACTAACTCAATATCCGATAAACCATATAGTGTCTTTTGAATCATTAAATCAGCTTCATTAGTCTGTAGCGTTCTCAATTTAATACCATAAGACTTCAACATATCAGCCATCAAACCTAAATTCAGAGATTTTGTGGCTTCACGAACTTTTTGAGCTAAACCTTGTTCATGATCACTTGTTGAAAATGGTGCATGATTTCGATGAACGAAACTTTCCTGACCAGCTAAATCAAAAAAAGTCTTTGACACGTTCTCACCAGCAATTTTTTGTGAATCAGGTAGTTCATCCTTGACCAGTTCATCGAATAATTCATCACCAAGATAATGTGCTAGCAGACTAGAAAGTAATGCATCTGAAAGAAATGCTCGTACTGCCATTGGTGGAAAAATTCGATACGTCCATTGTGAACCAAAATTAGTAGTTTGCTTATATGATTTTACTAACCCCATACCTTCCAATTTACTCCGGGCAATTAGGAAAGCCTGTTGATTCATTGCTAATTGATCCAAAAGATCGATATGTCTATTTTTTGCCTCTGATGTTTCTCCAATTGTCGCCCAGGCTAGATAAAGCGTATACGCATCACGGCCAATGATTGGTAAGTATACTTTAGTTAATGATCGTACTGCAGTCATATCAATTAATTCATCATATACAAGCCGATAGCGTTGTTGTATAGAAAAGTCTGCCATGATTCACGTTCTCCTTTACTAAATCGATTCAGTAATTTTTTGAATAACTTTATCCACTTGTGTTAACGTGTTTGCAATTGTACCTGAATTATCAATGATAAAATCGGCTAATTTTTCTTTCTCAGAAAGAGGCATCTGCGCATCAATCCTGCGCTGTGCTTCTTCCTCAGTTAAATTGTTTCGTTGCATTAATCGGTTTAATTGTATTGATTCTGGTACTGTTACAACCATAATCGCGTCTGCACCAGCGATATTATGATTCTCCAATAATAGTGGAATATCTAAAATAACTAATGGCGTTTTGTCCTTAGCTAATTTTTGTAATTCATCAGTCATCATTTGTTGAATCCGGGGATGCGTAATGTCATTTAATTTTTGACGAGCTGTCATATCATTAAATATGATTTGTCCTAAAAGTTTTCGATTTAATGAGCCATCTGATTGCAACACTTGCTTACCAAAAGTATTCATAATATCAGTTAGACCTGGCATACCTGGCTCGACAACCTTTCTGGCATATTCATCAGCATCTAATACCGGAATTCCCTTAGTTTTTAAATAGTTTGAAATGGTCGTTTTGCCTGTCGCAATACCACCTGTAAGTCCTAATTTGAACATCATTTTGTCCTTTCAACCTGACAAACTGGGCAATAAGTTGTCCCTCGCTGAGCAACTTTAATCTTGACCAATGGTTCTCCACAGCGTAAACAAGGTTCTCCCACTCGTCCATAAACTTGCAATTCATTTTGGAATTCTCCAGCATTACCGAATACATTTGTAAAGCTATGAACTGTCGTCCCATGATGCTCAGTGGCTCGTGCTAGTTCAGCAATGATATTTTTACGTAAAATAGCTAGGTCGTCTGTCGTTAATTGATTTGCTGCTGTAAGGGGATGAATCTTTGATTGCCAAAGTGTCTCATCCACATAGATATTCCCTAATCCAGCAATATGATTCTGATTTAACAAAAACGGCTTCACGTGCATTTTTGATTTACCAAATTCAGAAATCATATAATCCAATGTCAATGTATCTTCTGTTGGTTCAGGTCCAATCGTTGCTAATCCGGCCACTGTCATAACCTGATCATTGGGTACGATATTCATACGACCGAACTTACGCGTATCTCGATAGAACAGATCCACCCCATGATCTAGATGGAAAGTTACTAAATCATGTTTACCTGGCTTTGTCCCAGCCGGTACGGTATAGTATGACCCCTCCATGCGAAGATGTGACACCATGGTGATGCCACCTGTAAATCTAAATAATAAATATTTTCCGCGACGATCGATCTTTAGAATTGTTTGATTTCGTAAAGCTTGATCAAATTCTTCTGCTGTAAACCCGCCGACTGTTTTTTCCCATCTAACTTCTGTGCTTTCAACCGTGCGACCTGCCACTAAATTTGTCAGTCCGCGACGAACAGTTTCTACTTCTGGTAGCTCTGGCATATCTCTTTTAAACCCCGTTGTATCAATGTTTTAAATTTTATTCTTAACAAAAATCTTAACTAATGATTTTTTGTTTAACCTTTATTAAGTTTAACCTTACCTGTTTTAGTCCTACATAATATTATACTATCTTATCCGAAACATGAAAAAAAGCCCACTAAGTTATGCAATTTAGCATAGCTCAGTGGGTTTGATTTTATTTAACTTCAGTTAGTAACTGTTACACTTTGCCATGTTTCATAACTAGTGCTGAATTTCATGATACTAGTTGCACTAGCTTTAATTTTATCTAATTCAGATTAGAAGATTAAAACCACAAAAGCTAAAAAAGCAGGTAATCCTTGTATGATGAGTATTTTTTTAGCAGCTGTTAGACTACCATAAATCGCTACTAGAACCACAAACAACATTTCTAATTCCAACATTGTTGTTTGCTGTGGCCCTTTCAAAAATACGAGTGTACCAATAATCAATGCACCAAAAAGGCCATTATATATTCCTTGATTGGCTAATAAAGTTTTAACTTCAGGCATTTTAACAAAAGATTCATCTAATTCAAATGCATTTGCTTGTTGTTTAGGCGCTCCAAACATTTCTAAAATCATAATACCTATTGCCTCAATGCTCACAATAGCTATCAAAATAGTTTCAATCATAAATTTTTTCTCCTGTGACAGAAATTACGTGCATCATTTTATCTTAACAATAACTTTTCCACGAGCATGATGTGTTTCACTACGCTTTTGGGCAGATTGTATTCCCTCAGTTGTAAGCGGATATGTGCTATCAATCACAATCTTCAAATTATTATTTCTAATTTGTTTGCCTAAGAAACTAAGGTCTTCACCATTTGGCTGTAACCAGCCAGTCATTATATGCTTATCTGACATCTCTTTTTGTTCTTCAGTCAACGCACCGGAAATCGTTACAAAACTTCCACCAGTTTTAAGAATACTAATACCACCCTCTATATCATTAACCGTGTCTAAAACAGCATCATAATCAGATAGTACTTCAGTGATTGTATTTTCATGATAGTCTATTACTAAATCCGCACCTAACGACTTCACAAATTCAGTGTTATTTTCACTAGCAGTAGTAGCAACAAAAGCGCCAAATATTTTTGCTAATTGGATTGCAAAGATACCTACGCCACCTGCACCACCCTGGATAAGTATTTTTTGACCAGCTTCTAAATTGAGTTGTCTTAACATTTGTAAAGCTGTTAAGCCTGCCAGAGGAACTGCAGCTGCTTCTTCGAAACTAATATTTTCAGGCTTCAACGCTAGTTTATCCTCTTTTACAGCCGTATATTCTGCATAAGATCCGTTCGTACCAATAGGATCTATATCTGGCCGAGCAAATACCTCATCTCCAATTTTAAAGCCTTGTACTTTATCTCCCAAAGCAACAATTTTTCCAGCTAAGTCCCAACCTAATACTACTGGAAATTGCCATTTAAACATTGATTGAAGTAAACCTTGACGAGCTTTATAATCAATCGGATTTATACTACTAGCAAAATTTTTTACTAACACCTCATCCTCTTTTAGGATAGGCTTATCTATATCAGTAACCTCAAGTTGAGTTACATCACCATATTCTTTAATAATAGCTGCTTTCATCATTTTTCTCCTAAGCTAAATACTGGGCAATCATAGGCAACAAGATACCAGAATGTGTCGGAAAGGCAAAAATTTGATTTTGAATATCTTCAGAAGTGTATTGATGATTTATTACCTGAACAAGATCATTAATGATCTCTGGCGCGAAATCGCCAATTATCGAAGCACCTACTAATCTTTTGTCTTTATTGAGAATAATTTTTATCTTGGCGTCTTCATCATTCAAAGTCTGAAAACGCATAAGTTTACCATATGGTATTTCGTATATCTTTAATTGTTTGTCATTTTTTGCCATACCAACTGTGACACCAACTTGAGCTAATCGCGGCAGGGTAAACGCAACCGATGGTACAACAGGATATTTTATAGGATTAGAATCACCTAATAAAATTCTAGCAATGTAGTTTGATTCAAACGTTGCAGTTGGTGTAAGGCGTGGTATTAATTTATCTATAACGTCTCCACTAGCATAAATATTTACATTAGACGTTTGTAGATAGTCGTTAACAACGACACCATGATTATTATATTCAACGTTAGCAGCATGTAATCCAAGATTTTCAATATTAGGTATACGTCCAGTTGTATCCATCACATATTCAGTCGTGTACTTTTTTCCTTGAGCTGTTTCAAGAATATACTGATTATTTTCTGTCGAAATTACTTGAGAAACACGTTGATTAAAGTCAAATTCAATACCCCTATTAATCATATCTCTCACAACTTCTTGCGAATATTCACTATCAAAACCAGAAAGTGCATGATCACTATATTCAACTATAGTCACCTCACTACCGGCAGCACGAGCAATTGATGCAAATTCCATTGCAATATACCCTGCACCGATAAACACAATTGAATGTGGCATTTCTGATAATTCCAAAAAATCAGTACTATCATGTAATAATTCATTACCAGGAATAGGTAATTTTGCAGGTTTTTGTCCTGTAGCAATAACAAATTTATCTGCTTGGTATGTTATATCATTTACCATCAATGTTTTTACATCCGTAAATTTGGCATGTCCTGAAATAATATCAATACCATCTACTGAAAGCATATGTGCAAGGCCTTCGGACAACGGATCAATTACCTTATGTTTGTATGCCATTAATTCTGGCCAAATAATATTTGGTGTTTCATCAATTCCTATTCCATGATAGTGATGCAAATGATGGATTAATTCTGCTGGACCATCTAGCAAGATTTTAGCGTTACATCCAAAGTTGGTACAAGTACCAGCAACTTTATTTTCTTCTACCAAGGCAACTTTTTTACCAGCTCTTGATAAGGTTTGTGCTCCGTGCCATGCTGCATGACCACTCCCAATAAATATTACATCATAGTTATCCATTTAATTGATTCTCCCGTTTACGAGCTAAAATCATTTTCTGTAATGTCTCGTTTAAAACTTTATTTTCAGAAATAATTGTAGATACTGGTTTGGTACTAGTTGCAATCAATTCATCTCGTATAATTGCAATATTCAATAATATTTGTTCAAAAACTAAACGCTTTGATTCTGATATTTTTAAATATTTTACACGTCGATCCACTTCACTAGGTACCTTGATAAGCCATTTTTTACTAACTAATCTATCAATTACTGGTGTAAGTGTATTACTTGATAGATCTAATGCCTTACCGACATCCATTAACTTAGCAGATTTATTTTTATAGACGATAAGCAATGACATATACTGCAAGTAAGACAAGTCATAATCTCCTAGCACCTCTCCATATAAATGATGAAAATAACGATTTGTAGTATATACAGACAAACACAATTCATCATACAGTGTATCTTTATTAGACATATATGATCTCCTTTTTGACAATTATATCGTACACGACATAATCGTCAATATCAACTTTGTAACAAACCGTTCTTATAATTATTTAAAATGCTTATCTGATTTCTTCTAAAAATACTGATATTTAATATCCTCTTATAGAAAAAATCCCACTAAGTCATTCTGTCAGAATAACCTAGTGGGCTTGATTTTATTTAGCTTCAGTTAGTGTCTCTGCATCTTCCCACACGTTGCCATAACGTGTGCCAAATGCAATACCGTCCTTATCAACACCAAGTACTTCAATCCGATCAGAATATAGTCGAAAATAATCGCCAACTGCCAATTTTTGGTCAGTAGTTTTCTTTCCATTCTTGTCAACCTTATCGACTGATGCAACTCCTAGTCCATTAGTAATCCAATTGATATCCTTACCACCTGCCAATTCATAGTTAACAACTTGCCACATATCATTGACGTATTTCATGGCATCTACTCGATATGCAGGACGATCCTTGAAATGCTCACCAACATGTAATACCTGATCGGGCTGGTTCACAGTTGGCTTAGCAACTGGTTTTGTGGTCGCTTGCGCCTGACTAATTTTCTCTGACCAATCAGGCAGCAATATTGAACCGTCCAGTCCTAGTGACTTCCAGTTATTGGTGTATTGCCAAGTAATCACCCCGTCTACTGATGAGAAGTAGTTGAAATCGGGGTAAGATGTACCCGGATAACCAGCAATCCAAGTTACATTTGGAAATGCCTTATTAACTGCAACATGATTTACATGTGCATTAATGAAGTACTTACCATTACTAACGGCACCGTCTAATATCAACGTTCTGAAATCATCAGACATAGCAATTTTTAAAACTTTACGCTACTGAGGTGTATAAGCTCTTTTAAGACTAAACTTCTTCATCATTCAAATTACCTACCTCCAGTGCATCCATAATTCTAGCCAACATTACTTCTTCACTTGACTGATCATCATCAACATCAAGCTTTACATTTCCTTCACTATCCATTGCTAAGACATCATAAGCACCGAACTCTAAGTAATTACCAATATCCGAAAACGACTGTTTCATTAAGTCAGTTAAAATGTCTTGTCGGTTTGCTCCTAAGTCATGCAATCGTGCTTCACGCAGTTCCTGAATAAGCGATTGTACCTTAGCATTTCTTAGCATCCTAGAACCGTTAACCATTGCTGTTGCATAGTCCACATCATACACATTGATGTATGCTTGCGTGGCGTTGAAAAGTCTCACATACTTGATACACAGGCTTTTTGATTATCCGTTAAGTCGCTATCAGCTAACTCATCAATCACTTGGTCCGCCTTTTGAGACACTGCAACGTGTTTGTGTTGCGTTGCATTTTTGTTGCGTTTTGTTGCAGCACTTTTTGTCGCAGCTTTAGAAACTCTATCTGAAACATCATCCCATTTGTAACGTGATTTCCATGAACGAATGGTTGAGGTGGATTTACCAATCTTTTGCGCAATATCTTTAATCTTCATACCAGCTAAGTAATCTTGCTTAGCCTGTTCTTTTAGATTCATTACATATCACCACCCCTTTTCTTGTTAACTGACTTGTGTTGCTTAATCTGGGCTTGTTTCTTTAATTCTTTTCGTTCTTGTGCATCCAATTTGCCAATAATGGAGGCCTCAACACTTCGATACCACGGTTACATAAATAAGTCTCCAGTGAATTTATTTTATGTTATATTATTTAAGTAGGTAAATAAGGGGGTATACGTATGTTTAATGTTATTATTAATATATTGGCGACTATTATATTTATTACTGCTATTGGAACTTTTATTGTTCTAAGGCCATCATTTAAATCATTTACAAAATCTCAGAAAATATGGATCATTATTTTAGTTATATCAACTATAATTTGGTTCTTAATGACTAACATCCCTGACTTCATTAACGGGGTTAGAGATGGATATGAAGAAGGATTTAATAGTTACAAATAGCAAAAAAGCACTATCAAATTTGATAGTGCTTTTACTTTGTATAAATTTAATTATCTAATTCTTTCAACTGCAATATCATAGAATTTTTTGTTCAACTCAATGCCAATAAAATCACGATTTGTTAACTTAGCAGCAGCACCAGTTAAGCCACTGCCCATAATGTTATCTAATACCAAATCACCTGGCTTCGTATAGGTCTTAATCAAATAGCTAAGCAGGTTAACCGGTTTCTCAGTTGGATGTACACTTTTGCCATGTACAGATGGTTGCTCATACTCCAATACGTCGATTGGATAACGCTTAACTCCATGAAATTATCCTAAAAATCCATTTGATGTCGTGACTCGTCCTACACAAATTAATACTAAACGTGAACGTAAACAAGAAAATTATCTCAACTCAGAACAACTCACTCGATTCCTACACTATTGGGAATCTAAACCAGTCCCACAGTATGCCTATTTCCGTTTTCTAGCGTATACAGGATTGCGACGTGGTGAAATAATTGCTCTCACTTGGGATGATTTAGATTTTAAAAATAAAAAGGTTCACATTAACAAATCGGTTGGATTAGATTATAGAAATCATACGACTAACTTGTACCTTAAATCCGTAAAAACTGGAGCAGGTAATCGAATACTATCCATAGATAGTAAGACAATCGAAATGTATGAAGGCATATATTGCACCTAAAAATGCGATGAACGTTATCTGGCCAGGCAAACAAACTTACATGGATTTTAATGTTCCTGAACGTTGGCTTCAGCGTATGCGAAAAGAACTTCCTAAACAGGATAATAATCTTAAACATGTTTCATTGCACGGATTACGTCACACCCATGCGACCCTCCTAGTTGAACAAGTTGCTAGTCAGGGAAAAGCAGCACCTATCAAAGCTGTTCAAAAACGATTAGGTCACGCTGATGTCGTAATGACTTTGCAAATTTATACTCATGCTACAAACAAAGAAGATGAAATCATCGATGAAATCTTAGACACTGGATTTAACTAAAGCTAATTCTCATGTGTAGTTTCTATGTGTACTTTCGACTTAAATTGGCTAAATTACCCTAATTTTATTAAATTATTTCTGATAGCTCTAGAATATCTCTTTTAACCCCCGTTGTATCAATATTTATATTTTAATCAATCACTATTGTTTTATTAGTGATATTGGTATTAAGTTATGCAATTTAGCATAGCTTAAATGCAATAATGTTTAATCACAACGCATCATTCCTAAACACAATAATTTTAATATATTTTACCTGAATATTGACGTATAATAGCTGGTGAATTAAGTGCTCTACTTTTTATAATTGGTTGTCTGCCGAAACCTATTTTCGAATTGTAAATATTTGGGGAATTTAAAAACGTCCAATAATAAATAAAACATGTAAATATTAATGAGAAATAAATATTGGGAACTAATCAGTACGTACCAAAGGAGTATGACATGAATCGTCAAAAATTAATTAATTTGGTCAAAACGCATACAAATTCTTTTGAAGACTATCCTTTTAATAAAAAAAATAGTCACGAAAAAATCATTTGGACAGCTATAAAACAAGTGTCTAATAAAAAGATAATTGCTTTAATTTTTGAAAAAGATGAAAAATTGATGATCAATCTTAAATTAGAACCTCAACATGGTGAACTTATGCGATCCCGTAATGGTGTATACCCCGGCTATCATATGAATAAAACTCATTGGAATACCATAACTGTTAATAAAACCGATGTTTCAAAAAGTGAATTAATAAATATGATTAGAGAATCAGACAAGTTAACCCAATAATACTTGCAGAATAGCAACAAAATTGGCATACATATTACGTGCAACAATGATCCACGCTAAAAGCTTATTAGGATTATTAGATGGGATAATGGGCAACGCTACTAAGGTTGCGTACAAATCAATCATTTATCGTTCAATTTCTAAGTTTGCTACTGAAACAGCCGGGCATTTTGACTTGGATAGAGTAATAAAAATTGGGATTTCTGATCAAGTTGCACCTTCAGAAGTTTTACAATTTAAAAAGGTGAAGATTTATTAGATGTTCAACGCTTGCTTGCAGAAAAAATTTTATAATTTTAAATATGAGGTATTGATATGGGACCAGAAAGAAAATTTGGTAGGTCATCATTCTTTGATGGCGGTTTATTAGCATTAATTGGTTGGACAATTTTAGGTTTCTTAGTCACTGTATTATCTTTCGGAATTTTATATCCTTGGTCATTAGTTATGGTCTATGGATGGAAAATTAACCACACCGTTATTGATGGTCATCGTATGCGATTTACTGGATCCGCCTTTGGACTATTTGGAAATTGGATTAAGTGGTTATTCCTAATTATAATAACGATTGGAATTTATAGTTTCTGGGTCGGCATAAAGCTAGAAGATTGGAAAGCTAAACAGACTACTCTCATCAATTAATAGTAAAAAATACCCTGCTGGTGGCCATACGTATATCCCTCGAAAGGCAAGCTAATGAGACTTTGGCACGAAACATTGATACCTAAATTACCTAGACAACAATTGCTTGGCCAACATAGAGAATGCTGTGCGCTTCGTGGTGGTGGCTGGGGCAAGAAACACCAAACAGTTAACTATGTGTTCACACAGTCGCCTTACAAGCTCTTTCAGTACCATGAAAAAGTTATGCATGAAATGCAACGCCGAGGATACAAACCTAATGAACTTTGGCTAGATCCATTATATCGAGGCACTAAAGTACCACCATATGATTCATTACATGCTGTAGATCTAACTTCACCTATTTTTCCTGAACACAATAATGTCTATCTTCTTGAGTGCGTTAAGAATCTAGCAAACAAAGGGATCGAAGTTTAAAAAAGGCACTTGTTGGTGCCTATTATGTGCAGAATAAAACTACGCTATATAAAATCCTTACATCATATAAACTGGTTATCTGATGTAAGCCATAAAGTATAGAAGTTTGTTCCTTAACTGTAATTCAGTTGTTAATTTGAATTAAAAATGTTAATAATGAAATAAAACCGTCTCACTTTTAATGAAGACGGTTTTATTTAGTGATTTCTTTTTACTATTTTAGCCAAGTTTTTTCAGCATCAATTAACTTAGTCAAAATTACAAAATATTAATGAGGCGATTTTACTTATTTCCTCTAACCCCAAAAATCGCTGAAACAATCAAAACTAAGATAATCGCACCGATAATTGATGGAATGATAGCCATCCCGGCCAAACTTGGTCCCCAGCTCCCCAAAATACCTTGCCCAATAGCTGATCCAATCAAACCTGCAAATATGTTAGCAATCCATCCCATTGACTCGCCACGGTTCGTGATTGCACCTGCAATTGCACCAATAATGGCACCTACGATTATTGACCAAATCATAATGATTTCCTCCTCATAATTTAAAATGACTTTAAACATGACTCATGCTAAGTTAGTCGTTATAAATCTTATCTTGTAAGTAATCACCAGCATGATCGATTTGCTTCGAAAGAAAAATAGTCGTAAAAACAGCAAGACCACTGATTATTAAAAAGGTTGATAATAGAACTTTTAGAATTGTGCTCATTATATTCTCCTTTAAACTATTTATGTTGTTTGCGTTGTGTGTGTCTTTTTAATTTACCATACAGACTAGAAATAAATTGAAATATAGTAATAACTAACATGATTTTTTCTAAAAGACTTTGTTTATTTTTGTTTTTACTTTTACTTTTTTTCATAAATTTACCCCCGCTATATTATTTCATAAACCTCATATAAGTTTACAGTTGAATTGTAACATAACAGTTAATCAAATGCCTAATCAAAGGTGCTTTTTATATATAGTTTTACTATTAAACTATGCCGTCATTATTTTTTTATTGAAGATTACAAGATAAATAAAGAACGACATACCTGTAGCTATCCTTATGATATACAACATTCAGTACTAAATAATTGCGATAATCTGCACTTCTATATACAATGAAAGCGAATTCAAATAATTACAGATTATCTTGTAGCTAATTATGTTTACGAAAATAAAAAGGTTACATACGTGCAGGAAGGATTCACGTTAAAAGCTTTAATGGGAGCAGTTTTATGGATGAGAATGGCAAGAACGTCCCACAAGAAGTTAAGGGTTGGAATTGGGGCGCATTTATGTTTAACGTTATGTGGGGGATTGGAAATAAAACATATCTTCCCCTGCTCTGCTTAATACCACTATTCAATATAGTATGGATATTTGTCGTCGGCTTCAAAGGTAATGAATGGGCGTGGCAAAAAAACGACTATAAAGATATTGAAACATTTAAAGCAGTTCAAGCTACTTGGAATAGAGCTGGGTTAGTTAATTTCATTATTAGCATTTTATTTGTACTAATTTATATTTTCTTCCTCAGTGCAATTATTTCAGGTATTATCTCTTCTATGGATAATTACTAGTGACACAAAATATATGGGGTGAGACTGACCGTAACAGTCTTTAAAACACATTTCAGGCCACCAATCTACCGACTTCAATTCATAGGCATATTGGTGGCCATTTTAGTTTGTAGTACTCACTAATGACGTATCCCTCTATGTAATATTATGCTTTATTTTCTGCAAATTCCAAATAACCAAGACTTTGTCTTTTAGTATTGAAAACTAACACTTCTGGTGTTACTATTAGTTGTGTAATAGAGTCCCAATTCTAATTACATTAGCGTCTACCCATAGCCAAGGAGTAGACGTTTTTTTATACAAAAATACACCTATCTTTAACCCTAAGGAAAAGAATAGGTGCACTTGTAGTAAAAATATAGGCAGCGTATCACCGCCTACGGTTAAAAATTATAGTATTTAAAAATTAAAGTTGCCTAAAATAGACATCATACAAAAAGTGCCTATCAGGTTGATAGACACTTAATGTAGTAAAAATACCGGCAACAATCTAGTTACCTGTAACTACATTGTACCAGTCAATTTTATTTTCAACAAATATTCGACTAGTCTTTCACTTCAATTAGCTTTTTGCCACTCCAAATTGACCAAAAACGACCATATAATGCCGTTGCTAGGTAGAAGGCCATTGTCAGCAGCATAGGTAATGAACTTGCTGAATAACCTGCAAAGAGAGCCGAAATCCATAGTATGATGTTTACTGCATCGGACATTAACCAAAGCGTATACGAATCTCCATAACCAAAGAAAACGTATAACGAGGCGGTCGCACCAATAATTAAGACGATGGCATCCCAAATTGGATTAGTATCTCCTAGTTGTGTATAAATCCAAATAACTGGCCACCATAATAACAACATCAAAATTATCGTTATGCTCCATCCCCGCAAACGCAAAAACTTTACACCACCAACAATACGATGTCCCCATGTTTTCCAAGTGACAATCAAAGGAATATCAATTAATAAAATAAACACGAATTGATCAAGGACGGATGCATAATGTCCTGCTTGCCAATTAATATAAATATAACCAAGTGCGCTAATTAATCCTAATAAACCATTAATGGGCTTACCAATCATCATGTATACGGTGCATGATGAGCCAATTAAAGTCGCTAATAAAGTAATCACAGATAGTAAGGTGATTGGATTACTCAAAAATAATGCTAATTGCACACCGAAAATAAAGGCAAGCATAATACCACCTGCTGTATTAATCGATGTAATTTCTCTATAAAGCCATTTAAAATATGCCAATCGTTTATACCTCTTTCCTTAATGAACACAAGTTAATATTCTATCAGAATTCAGGTATGATTGTTAGAACTTTTAAAAAATTAAATACGAAAATTACTATTAGAACATGAAAAGGCCATTAATCTACCAAACGGTTAGATCCATGACCTTTGCGGATATCTAAAAAAATAAACTTTACTCTTAACTATCGTCTTACTATTTTGTTGGTTGAATTGTAAAGTCAAATGTGTGATCAGTTTCAGCAGAGATGTGATATGGTGGCTGCACATCTGTTCCCCAGCTATCAATACCACCAACACCACGTACCTCGCCATAAATTGTTACCACAGTCCTTCTAGGAACTGGTAATTCTTCAATATGAGTGGCATTTTCGATCTCAATAGCAGTATAGGGTAATGCTGAAAAGGCAAATGAATCAGTCAATTGCTTAAACGTTAACAATCCAGCTTCTGTTGAAGCATCAGCGTTGTTTAAACTTGTTGAACGACTGACTGTCAGACTTGAGGTCTGCATGTGCATGCCCATTTCTTGAGGTACAATGTAGGGTGTTAATGGCAAACCAGCAACTTCATAAGTGCCAATTTGGCCACCAGCCATACGGTCAGGATAGGTTTCTCCTGATAATCCTGCATAACTATAACCATCTGCGACAGTTGGCATAACAAATCGCAAGCCTAATGTTGGTAACTCAGGCAAGCCTGCTAGACCAGTATAGTCAACTTGCATATTTATTTGTCCATTTGCAACAACCGTGTAGATGACCTTTACAGTTGTTTGTGGCGTTGTAGCAGTTAAAAATGTATAAGTCAATGACACAGAGCTAGCATATTCATTAGCTGAAAAACGGTTATTCTCAGGAGCAATCGGTAATCCAAGTTCTTCACCATCAACATTCACGGTCACTGAAGTAGCCTCAGTAAACATATCCGCACCGAACCAAGTTGCTGACTTTGTCGAAAAATGACTACCACGATCATTATCTGTTGTTGCTCGCCAGAAAGTTAATTTTGGTACCCGGTATAACCATTCCTTCCCATTAACATTTAATGATTCAAGACCACCCTTTTCATAACTGAAAAGGTAATGGAAATTTTTACCTTGTACACCTAATGATCCATCACCATACACGATTTGCAACTGATTAGTTATCGTAGCGTCCATAATAATAGCTTACCTCCTGTATTGCTGGCTTAGGCTGACGATTTGCGAAGACAATCCCATCACCGGAAAATTCATAATCTGAATGTCGCTCATCAAAATCACCACCATAGCGAAGTACCTGTTTACCTGTTACTTCATCCGTCACATATAAAGCCTGGTCGATGTAGTCCCAAATAAAACCACCCAAGTAGGTGTCAAATTCATCATACAAATGAACATATTCATCAAAACCACCGACTGAATTTCCCATGCTATGCATATACTCGCAATTTAAGTATGGTTTCTTAGGGTTATTTGAAAGATATTCTTGGATATCAGCGGGTGACGCATACATACGACTCTCAACATCTGACATACGATCTTCATCCACTCGATTTTGAAATATACCTTCATAATGCGTTAGTCTTGAATCATCTACAGATTTAAAGTATTCATCCATTGCGACAAGGTTATCACCAGTATATGATTCATTACCTAATGACCAA
Organism: Weissella paramesenteroides; assembly: GCF_051903945.1. Classification (GTDB taxonomy): domain Bacteria; phylum Bacillota; class Bacilli; order Lactobacillales; family Lactobacillaceae; genus Weissella; species Weissella paramesenteroides_A. The sequence goes on from NZ_CP192268.1 coordinate 1,040,046, forward strand.
AATAGAATAGATGGGTGGTTTTTGAATTGCTCAAAATTCGACTGTGCACGGTCTAAAACAACATCTAACCACTGTGGAATCGAACCTGGTACATTATATGATGGTTCAACTGCGCCCATTTTCTGCCAGGTACCATGTGATTCCAAATTAGTTTCGGCCATCATATAAATACCAGCTTCATCACACATACCGTACCATGGAATTTGATTTGGATAGTGTGATGTTCTAACAGCATTGATATTATTTTCTTTGAATATTTCAATATCTGTTTTCATTTCATCAAGGGTAACACTGCGACCACCTACTGCACTCCATTCATGACGGTTAACACCATTTAAATGTAACGGTACGCCATTGATTGTTACATGGTTATCCGCATCCTTAACTAAACGACGGAATCCAAAGGCATATGGTACGACAGCGATAACTTGTTTATCTGAATCAAAAATTGTGACGGTTAGTTCATATAAATCGGGTTGCTTGTGAGACCAAAGCGCAATATTTTCAAATGATTCATTGATCTGAATAGTTTGTTCAGCAGTCATCGTTCGTTCGAGTACTGCCTCTCCCCTTGGGTTATTAACAATAATCTGAGCGGTTGTATCAGGTAATTCACCTGCTAAAGTTAATGCAACTGACAAACTTCCTGAACGTAAATTATCTGAAACAATTGGCTTGAGGTGAACATCGACTACATTAACTTGTGGGATTGCGACCAAATTAACACTTCGGAAAATACCTGAAAAACGGAACATATCTTGATCTTCAATGAAAGCAGCCGTACTATACTTGAACACTTCAACAGCCAGCTTGTTTTCACCATTAACCAAATATGGCGTTAAATCAAACTCTGCCCGCGAAAAACTATCTTCAGAGTAACCAACAAATTGACCATTTAACCAGATATACATGGCTTCTTCGACACCATCAAATTGAATATGAACATCATGCCCATTAAAATTATCAGGTAGCGTAAAAGTTTTAACATACTGGCCAACCGTGTTATCACTTGCCTCACTAAAAGTACCTGGATATGTTTTATCTGCACCCAATGCATAAGGTGGTCGCCGATAAGTTTTACCTTCCCATGGGTATAACGTATTAATATACTGTATCTGACCAAAATTTTGTAATTCTATATGCCCAGGAACTTGAATATCATCAAAATTTTCAGTATTAAAATTTAATTCTTCAAAATTAAGTAGTCGTTCTGCTGGCGTCTTTGCAAAATGAAATCGCCAAGTACCATCTAAACTACTAATTAAACTTGATTCACCTTGCACCACTTCAGCTGCTGATCGGTAGACTTTATGGTCACTATGTGCCGGTAATTTACCTACTCTAAACACAGTTGGATCATCTAGCCATTCTAACTTTGCTGTCATAATATCCCCCTAAAATAAATACAACGTTTATGGAAACGTTTTCAATTATCTATTGTAACTTAAATAAATGGTTGTGTCTCTAGAATTGCCTAGATTGTACCACACACGACACTATTAAAAAAAGATGTTAATCATCTGAAAAAATGAATAACATCTTCTAAATTTACATTATTTTGCATCATACCATGATGCACCAACGTGGGAAGAAACTAACAAGGGTACATCTAGTTTAACCGCACTATCCATTACTTTGGTCACAAGTTTCTCTAGGTCAACCATTTCACTTGCGGGCGCTTCAAAAATCAATTCGTCATGCACCTGTAACAACATATGTGCTTGCATACCAGCCTGCTCAATAGCAGCCTGAACTTTAATCATCGCAATCTTAATAATATCAGCCGCTGAACCTTGAATAGGTGAATTCATGGCCGTACGCTCTGCAAATGATCGTGCATTAAACCTTTTTGCTTTGATATCTGGCAGATAACGACGACGATGAGCAATTGTTTCTACATAACCTGTTTCTCGAGCGGAAGCAATAATATTATCAGACCATTTTTTGACATCTGGATATTGATCAAAATAGGTTTCAATAATTGCTTTCGCTTCCTTGCGTGATACACCAATATTTTTTGAAAGCCCGAAATCTGAAATACCATACACAATTCCAAAGTTAACCGCCTTCGCTTGACGACGCACATTACCTTCGACAGGTTCATCATCCTTGATGCCAAAAATACGACGTGCAGTTGCTGCGTGGATATCTTCATCATTTATGAAGGCAGCCTGCAGATTTTTGTCACCAGTAATATGGGCTAGAACACGTAATTCAATTTGTGAATAATCAGCACTTAGAATTTGCCAGTCTGGCTGACTTGGCACAAATGCCTTACGAATTTGACGTCCTTCTTCAATTCGCACAGGAATATTCTGCAAATTGGGATCAACTGAAGATAATCGGCCAGTTTGTGTCAAAGTTTGTAAGTATCTTGTATGCACCTTTGAATCAGAACCATGAATAACCCGTAAAAGACCCTCAACATATGTTGATTGAATCTTAGCAACTTGCCGATAAGCTAAGATTGATTCTACGATTGGTACATCACCCATTTTTTCTAGCACTTCAACACTGGTTGAATAACCAGTTTTAGTTTTCTTGATTGGCGTATACTTCATTTCTTCAAACAGAACGACACCCAATTGCTTAGGAGATTGAATATTAAATTCATGCCCAGCTTGTTGATAAATTTTTTGTTCAAGCTCACTTAACCGTTCAGTTAATTTACTACGCATTTGCAACAGTTGTTCAGAGTCAACAGTAATGCCAGTTGATTCCATAACCGCTAAAATTTTGGTTAGTGGCAACTCAATATCTTCATACAAGTTTGTCTGCTCATGGCTTGACAATCTGTCTAATAAAGGTTCACGTAGTAGATTAATGGCCATCCCTTTGCGACCAAGATGTTCAAAAAAATCTGCATCAGCTGCGGGGATGGCAAACTTAGCCCCTTTACCATATACTTCTTCATCAGTCATCACAGCATAGTAGTCATTATCGTGTGCTAATGCACCTAGGTCATTATTGTTATCATTAGTATCCAGCAGATAAGATACTAACAATAAATCAAAAGACACACCTTTCAGTGCAATGCCTAGTCGCTTTAAGCTAACATATAGTTCTTTTGCGTTAAAAACATTTTTGAGAATTGTTGGATCTTCAAGAATTTGCTTAACAGGTGAATTTTGCGTTAACAACTCAATGTCCCGACTAGCAAAATAACCATCTGTTTGGTTTCCAATTACAAAACCAATCGGATTTGCTATATGATAATTTTCATTATCTAATTCAAGATAAAAACTTACTGTGTCTTTTAATTGAGAAACATGGGCTAAACTTGCTGGTGTAATAGCTGATACATCTAACGTTGTATTATTAATGTCAAACTCTGCATTTTTTGTATGACCACTAGTTGGTACGGTATAACCTTGGTTAGCAAGTTTTACTAATTGTGCTTTAAAGTCTAAGTGCTGGTAAAAAGGAATAATGTTTTCATAATCTGGACCATGGTAGTTCAAATCTGATAATGAAATTGCCACTGGTGCATCAGTTAAAATTTTAGCTAAGTCACGTGATAACATCGCATCTTGCTTTCCATTAACTAATTTTTCCTTTTGCTTTGATGCCTTCATCTCATCAATTTGCTCATACATTTCAGGAATTGAATGATATTGTTTTATGAGTTTCAATGCCGTTTTCGGACCAATCCCAGCAACGCCAGGATAATTATCACTGGTATCACCTTGCAAACCTTTGATGTCAACAATTTGTTTTGGCTCTAAACCATCATAAAGTTCTGCAATCATAGCTGGTGTATAGTGATCAATTTCTGAAATTCCTTTTTTCGTTACCCAAACAGTTATATCGTCCGATACTAGTTGGGTCATATCACGATCACCAGTCACAATGGTAACAGAATAACCATTCTCTTCACCCAAACGGGCCATTGTACCGATAATATCATCTGCTTCAAAACCAGGAAGCTCATAAGACTTAATACCGTGTAGTTCCACCATTTTACGCAACGGTTCAAATTGCTCTACTAATTCTTGTGGCGTATTGTCACGGTTTCCTTTATAATTATCAAATTTTCCTGTACGAAAAGTTGTTTTACCCGCATCCCATGCAACTAGTGCTAAGTCAGGATTAAAAGGATCAATAATACCATCTAACAGATTATTAAATCCAACTAACGCATTCGTATGTAGACCTTCATGGTTAACAAAACGATCGACTTGGTTTATCAATGCATAAAATGCTCGAAAAGCCAAAGAATTACCATCAATTAAAAGTAAAGTTGGTTTTGCCATAATTATCTCGTTTCTGGGTAACATACCCTTTTTCTCTACTAACAGTTTATCAGAGTTCAAATAGTGATGACACCCTTTACATACAAAAAGCGTCACCTTGTTGTTACAAGGTAACGCTTTTAAGTTATTGATTAGTCACGTGAACCGAATGCTGTAAACAATTGCAAAATGTAAATGAACATATTAATGAAATCCATATACAAGTTTAAAGCACCTGAAACAGCGATTCCCTGCGTCAATTGCGCATCATTTTCGCCGTATTCAAAGTACATTGCTTTCAAGCGATTCATGTCATATGCAGTCATAACAGCAAAGACAAGCACCCCAAGAATTGATATGAAGAAGTAAACCACACTATTAAAGAAAAATAGATTGATAATACCTCCGATAATCAAAGCAATCAACGATCCAAATAGGATTGAAGACAAAGATGCTAATGACTTCTTAGTAAAATAACCGTATGCAGCCATTACAGCGAACAAAAATGCAGTTGTTAGAAATGCTACTGCAATCATCCCAATGTTCACAGTTAAGCCAATAACCGTAAACGTAAAGCCGTTAAGAACTGCAAATCCCATTAGCATACCAAATGCCTGTGCTGGATTTTTGTACACACGGCTTGAAAATAGCCAAACAAATCCCATCATGATACCAAAAATAATCAGTGACGAAATTGGACTACTAAAAATCCGAACAATTGGTGCAGCAAAGAATGTTGTTCCCAAGTATGCTGTCACCGCTGTGACAAGCAATGCTAACGCCATATATAAATAGACTTTTTTAAAAAAGTTATTCACACCACTTACATCAGGGTTTACGAGCCTTGGTTCTTGTTTTTGAAAATTATCCATATCTACCTCCTACGTTGTCAAATTGTGACAATGGTTTGGTGAACCTTCCCACTAATTATAGTATAACAGAAAGCTTATCCTAAAATTAATATTTAGCATAAAAATTAACTTTTATTGTAAATTAGTTTGGGTATTAGCCAATAATGTTTCAAAAGCAAATTCAGTCATTTGTAAATCCCCAGCTCCCATAAAGACAAATACTCCTTCTTCATCCGCCAATAATGGAGCTACCTCGGTTGGCGAAACAATACCTTCAAACTTAGAGATTTTCTTTCCTAAGTCAGCAGAGCTAATTTCTCCTGCAGTTTCACGTGCTGAAGCAAATATCTCTGTTAAAAATACATTGTCAGCTAAATCAAGTGCTTTTGCAAAATCATCTTGATATGCAATGGTTCGTGAGAACGTATGTGGTTGGAAAACAGCTGTTAATTTACGATCAGGATATTTTTGACGGGCCGCATCAATCGTTGCAGTGATTTCTGATGGATGGTGTGCATAGTCATCAATGATTGTCACTGGCCCGATATGTTTTTCCGTGAAACGTCTTTTAACTCCTTGAAATGTCAATAATTCCTCTTGAATTAATTGCGTTTCAATCTCTTCAAAGTATGAAACAGCAACGACCGCCAATGTGTTCAAAACACCGTGCTGACCAAACAAAGGCACTTTGAAATTACCTAAGAATTCATCGTGATAGTAGGCATCAAAACTTGATCCCTTCGTTGAGCGCTTAATGTTAGTTGCATAAAAGTCATCAGTTTCCTGATTCGTACCATAATAATAGACTGGAACAGACACATTAATTTTACGAAGTTGTTCGTCATCACCCCAAGCGAAGATGCCTTTTTTAACGTTATTACCAAAGTCTTCAAACGCACTGCGGACATCATCAATACCCGTATAGTAATCCGGGTGATCAAAATCAATATTTGTCATGATTGCATAATCAGGCGTGTAATCCTTAAAATGACGACGATACTCATCAGCTTCAAAAATGAAGAATCGTGCGTTTGGTACACCCTTACCAGTACCATCACCAATTAGATATGAAGTTGGTGCAATTCCTGATAATACGTGTGAAAGTAACCCTGTTGTAGAAGTCTTGCCATGAGCACCAGCAACCCCAATTGAAGTATATTGCGTAATTAATTGTTCAACCATATCAGGGTATGTCAAAATTGTTAGTTCATCCGCCATAGCTAATGCCGCAGCAACTTCAACTTGATCATCTTCGAATGAATTTCCTCGAATGACGGTCATTCCCGGCTTAATATTAGCTGCATCAAATGAATAAATTTGAATTTCAGCTTCCTCAAGTGGCTTCTGAGTAAAAGTATATTCATCAATATCTGATCCAGAGACTTGATACCCTTGATCGTGCAAAATTAACGCCAACGCACTCATTCCTGAGCCCTTAATACCAATAAAATAATAATTTGGATTTTTGTTCATTTTTCTCATCCATTCTAACGTAAATATCGTTCGTTAAATTCTATTAAATCTATCTTATCAGAAAAAAACATCTGCTGATATAATTTCAGCAAATGTTTTTTAAAGGTTAATGACCAGTAAAGTAGCCATTGTGATCCCTAGCGGCTGAACTATCTTCTTCTAAAAGAATGTCATCTAGGCTAAGTCCCAATCCAGTTTTAATGGATTTCGGCTTATTAACCTTTGATACTTTGTTTACAACCTTTTTAGTCTTTGAGGCTGTTTGTTTTTTTGTAGTCGGTAACTTTTGAGGTTTTAAAAGTTCTACTATCACCGGTTGTCTGTTCGATATTTTTGCCAAATCATCATCAGTTGCCAAAGAAATATATTCTGTCTTGGCAGCCAACAATTCTGCAACCTGTTGATCATAGGTATGCATTAAATTTGTGTATAAAACAATTGGTCGCTGCAAAGCCATTAAATCACCACCTTTTTACTTAAACAGTGATTGTGCAGCCATAGAGTTGACGTCAAATGGTGTACCAACTGGTGCAAAGTCATCTGGCAAAATTAAAGCACCTGGAACTTGTGGCGCATTTGGTAATCGCAGTTCGCGACCAGAAACAATCATACCATCTGACGAAACTCCCCGTAGTTCACCTGGCCAAATGATAAGTCCTGAAGGCATCATTGCCCCAACCTTAGCGACTACAACCTTAATACCTTGTTGCATGTTAGGTGACCCTGAAACGATTTGAACACGTTCATCATTATCAATAACCGTTGTTGTCACTTGAAGGTGATCAGAATCTGGATGTGGCTCTGCCTTTTCAACATAACCAACAACAAATTTAGGTTCTTCATCTATAATCAATTCTTGAGTAAATGCTGCTTTCTTAATCAGTATATTTAGTTTTTCAACTTGTTCACTAGAGAGAAAGACTTGCCCCGAAACACCTGATAAATCTAATGATTGGCTGATATTAATAAAATTATAGCCAATTAATTCGTCATTATCACCGATAAACTGAACAACATTCCCTGCATGATTGATATTGAAGTTGGTTGCTTGATTAGTTAATACAACTAGGTTGTCACCCATTCCTGATGGATTATAGCTGGCAATTAGCATACTGTCAGTACTCCTTTTTATTAATTTAATTTTTTAAAATAATTAGTCGCCATAAATAATGTCATTAACTGTTGTCGCGTCTAACTTTTGCGCTAGTGTTTCCACCAATGCTTGCGCAGATTCAAAGTCGGCCACTGACCAAACTGTTTGGTGTGTATGGATATAACGTGATGCCACACCTAACGCGACAGACGGAATACCTTGATTCTGTGACTGTGCACCATGTGCATCAGTACCACCTTTGGCAACAAAATGCTGTAACGGAATCCCTGCATCAGTGGCTGTATCTAAAACAAATTCCTTTAATCGTAGTGGCATAACCACACCAGGATCAAAGACGCGTAATAATGCACCGTGATCCATTTGACCTTGTCCCGCTGAGGATAGCGTATCATCTGCTGCCGATGAATCTAATGCAAAGAAAATATCAGGTTTTAGCTGGTTAACAGCCGGGCCAACACCTCTTAATCCAACCTCTTCCTGCGTATTAGCTCCCATAATCAGAATATTTGGCAATTCTTTGTTTTTTAAATTCTCTAATGCATTCAAAATTGTCACTAAACCGAAACGATTATCCCAACTTTTCGATACAACGCGCTTACCATTAGCCAACATTTTCGTTGTGACGTCAGGGACAATGAAATCACCTGGATAAATGCCATATTCCGCCACTTCATCTGCAGAAGTGAAGCCACCATCAAACAAGATATCTTGAATTTGTGACGTACCATTAATATTTCCCTGACGTAAAAGATGTGGTGAAACTGAAGAAGAAACAACTGGATAAGCGTTATCACGCGTGAAAAGTGTAAAACGCTCAGCAGAGACTGTGTATGGATTCCAACCACCAACTGGTGCGACAACTAGCATTCCGCGTTGGGTAATTTGTGTGACAATAAAGCCAACTTCATCCATATGGGCACCAAACATAATTCGTGGTGCATTAGCATCCTCATTATGCCTAATACCATAAAGACCACCCAAACCATTTTGAACAACTTCATCAACCAATGGTGAAAGATCGTCTCTAAATGCTTGTCTAACGAGATGTTCCTGACCAGACGTCCCCTGCAGTTCCGTATACTTTACAACACGATTCCAAATTCGTTCTTCCAATATTCTCACGCTTTCTTTAGGAAATTTATTTATGCCTTGTTTTGACTTAAAATTGCTCGAATTTGAGCTTCCAACATTCCGATACCGACCGTATTTGCGCCACCTTCCGGTAGGATAATATCAGCGTAACGCTTTGTGGGTTCCACAAACTGGTGATACATCGGTTTAACAGTCTCCATATATTGGTTGACTACTGAATCGACCGTTCGTCCACGCTCAACAATGTCACGTTGCATCCGACGAATAAAACGCAAATCATCATCAGTATCAACGTATACCTTAATGTCTAGCAAATCACGTAATCTTGGCTCTGTAAATAATAATACCCCTTCTAAAATAATTACATCCGCTGGAGCTACTGTAATTGTCTTATCTGAACGTGTATGATTTGTATAATCGTAAGTTGGCTGCTCGATAGATTCACGATTTAATAATTGCTTTAATTGAGAAATCAATAATTCATTATCTAGTGAATCAGGATGATCATAGTTGGTCATTCGCCGTTCAGCCATACTTTTTTCACTTTGATCACGATAATACGCATCTTGCGGAACCATAACGACCGACTCACCTCTAAGGCGTTTAATGATGTCCTGGCTAACGGTTGTTTTTCCAGATCCAGATCCTCCCGTGACACCGATAACCATTGGGCGTGAAATAGACATGTTAAACCTCTTTCTTTATAGTTAAAATAATCTTTATTGCAGTGGTAAAGTGACTGTGATTGTTGTACCAACGCCCACTTGACTGGTCAATTCAATTTTTCCTTGTGCTTGCTCAACCAAATCATTCACGATTGCTAACCCTAAGCCAGTACCTGGAATTGATTTTGTGCGAGACTTATCAACACGATAAAAACGTTCGAAAATACGATTTTGTTCGTCACTTGGAATTCCTAGTCCAGTATCCTTTACTGCAAATACTAATTCATTTGCTGTGACCATCGCTGAGACCTTAACTGAACCATCTTGCCGATTGTATTTCATCGCATTACCAATCAAATTCGTCAAAATTTGTTCAAAATTACTCTTATTTTGATTCACAACAAGTGTATCGTTAACTGCATTTTTAAGTGTTAAATTCAAGTTGTCTTTAATTTCGGCTTTCGCATTAAAAATCTTCTCAACCATTTCAGACATATTAAATTGTTGTAGCGTGTTTGCTCGCTCAGGTACTTTTGCCAACGTCAAAATATCATTAGTCAGGTCTAGCAAGCGTTTTGTCTCAGATTGAATAATTTCTAAAAATTGTTGTCTATCTGTTGGATCTTCTTGCGCCCCGTTTAATAATGTTTCTGTAAATCCAGAAATTGATGTCAAAGGTGTCCGTAATTCATGTGATGCATTGGCAACAAACGCAGTTTGCATGTCCTTCATTTGAATGACTTCTGTCATATCATAGAGCAGAACTAATAGTTCAAAGTGTCGTTCGCGTGTTTCATAGTAAACGACTGAAACGTCAACTGTCTTATCATCAATTTTAACTAATTCGCGAAATTTCTTTTTTTGTTTCAGCGCTTGTTCAAAAAGCTCCATTAAACGATGATATTTAATCACATTATCATAGTGTTGATTGATCAAACTATGTTGCACACCGAGTAATTGACTTGCTTGATCATTCGCTTGAATAATCTTACGTTCAGGAGTAATTTGTAATACTCCCAATGGCATATTCTCCATCAAGGTCTCCATTGTACTACTCTGTTCCTGCATAATTTTAATGCGCTTACTATTTAAATGCTGAACACTATTAATTGCTGCTGCAAGAGGTGCTAAAGAATCATCTGGGTGCATCAAGACATGCGCCGTATGTGTATGAGTCGTTTCCAGATCTTGTAATTTCTCAATAAACAATGTTAAATGTGCATCTCGTCTTTGTCTTTGAATTTCTAAGGCTAAGGTTGTTGCACCAGCCAAAATCATTGAAAGTAATACTAAAACATGCCATTTTAGAGTCACATTTTGGTCACCCGTCAGTGAGGTCAACCATAGTATGAGCCAAATAATTGCCGCATAAATAAACCAGAAAAGAACAAAACGTTTTGCTGATTGGATTAATTCATCAATATTCATCATTCAACCCCTTACTCTTGTTCATCATGTGAGCGGTCAAAACGATAGCCAAATCCACGAACTGTTTTTAAATAAACAGGATGTTTTGGATCCAGTTCAATTTTATCGCGTAGATGTGAAAGGTGCATGTCAACCATCCGAGTATCTGGACCAGAAAACTCATAACCCCAAACGCCGTCTAAAATGGTCTCACGACTAAGAACGCGTCCTTCACGCTCAGCCATGTATGCTAATAATTCATATTCTTTTGGGGTCAGTTTAACAATTTCACCGTCAAATTGCACAACCATCTTATCAAAATCAATCGTTAAATGACCATATGATTGACTATGTTTCACACTCTGTTCTTTTTCCGTTTGTGTTTTCTGACTAAAGCGTCGTAAAACTGCATGGACGCGTGCAATAACTTCTCTTGGACTGAATGGTTTCGTCACATAATCATCTGCACCAATTTCTAGACCAACAACTTTATCAATTTCGTCATCTAAAGCCGTCAACATAATAATTGGAATTTGATTTTTCTCAGCTCGTAATTCACGAGTAACGTCCACACCGCTTTCTTCAGGTAGCATAATATCTAATAAGACAATATCAATTTTTTGTTCATGAATAATGTCTAATGCTTGTTTACCATCCACGGCCGAGACTACATCAAAGCCAGATTTCTTTAAGTTATACGTTAGTAGAGTTTGTAATGATGGTTCGTCATCAACGACCAAAACTTTTGTCATAACTAAAAACTCCTATTTTTATCTATTAATTACAAGTTTACCACGAAAAATGGGTAAATTGCTGACATACATTAAGGTTAATCATTGCTTTTTAAATAACTGAATATTCATTAAATTAAAAGCTGTTTTTTCTTACTAACTTTTGTGCATGGTAATTACTTAGAACTTTAATTACTAACATACCAACAATTAATAGCGCACCAAGTAAGAAAATAGTCCACTCACCCATTATGGATACACCGTATCCTAACGCTACTGTGATAATTGGTGAGAATAAATCAGTTGCAAAGAAAGAGATGCCAAAAACACGACCCAAGTATTCCGGTGCACTGGCTTGCTGTCGCACAGTATTGATTTTAATAACAAAAGCTGAACGGGCAAAACCATACAGAATTACTAATACAATAAATACCCAAAGATACTTAAAGAATGTTGCTATTAAAAATGCAGCACCTAACAAATAGAAATCTCGGTACATAGAACTCATTGTATTATATTGTGGTAATTTTGCTAATATTACACTAACAAAAACGCCCGCAATGGCCGCTAAAGTTAACGCTGTTGAATAACTCGTTGCTGTACCATGATAATTATGCTGAATAAGATACGGCATTGCTAGAATAAATCCCTCAAAGAAAAAGTTTGTCCATATCGTCAATAGCATTGATTCAAAGAGTTTAGGTGATTGTTGCACATATTTAAATCCTGCCGTTAAGCTTTGTAAGAAAGGCTCAATAATATGCGGCTCTTCCTTTGGTGCTGGTCGATACTTGATTGCTAAATTAAACAGTACTGTTACCAATAGCATAATGCCAAGGATTTGCAGGAAAGTTCTTAGATTGATCCACTCAAAATGTAATAATAAACCACCTACTAACGGTCCCATTGCTTGTCCTGTTGAAAATGCTGCACTGGCCCATGCGTTAAAGCCTGCTAACGACTTTTCTTTGATGACATCAGGTAAGATTGCTCTCGTTGCAGGATATGAATATGAAACATCAACATTTAGAATAAAGGTCAACATGAATAATATCCATATTTGTGGTTTAGCTGGATCAATAAAGAATGATAAACCTAATGCCCCGATTGCGCCTAACAAATCAGCTACTAGTAGGACTTTTTTTCGATTAAATCGGTCTAAAATTGAGCCAACAAAAATATCATTAAGGACATAGACAATGAACCCGAAACCAGTCAATATCCCAAGAATTTCAGCATTACCATAACTTGCTACCAAGAACCAATTCAACCCAAATCGATAAACGCCATCGCCGAAGACTGACGCAAAGTTCGATGCGAGTAATGGAAAACTAAAATTTGTTAATTTAGATTGATGTTCTTCCATACATCATACCCCCTTTTACTATAGAAACTTAATAATCGCTACACCCACTGCCATAATAATGACACCAATAATTTGAATCAGATTGATTGAAGACTTAGCAGATCGCCACCAACCAAATTGTTGAACCAGCATTGAACCCGTGATCGACCCAATTAATCCCATTGTAATTGTTAGTCCTGCACCAATTTTTGGAACAGTTAGTACTGTGGCAAGGACAAAGGAACCGCCGAGTATACCACCAAACCAATTCCAAAGCTTTGTCGTTTTCAATTCAGATAATTTAGGTAGCCGACGTTCAAGAATTAGTGAAAAAATCGCAATTAATATAAAACCTGTAAAAAATGATATAAATGCAGCTTGTTCAGAACTATGTAATAGGGTACCCAAATGACCATTAATAGCTTGTTGGGTTGCCGAAATAGCCCCTGCAATAATTGCCCAAATTTGCCAGAATAATTTACCTGTCCCTTTTTCTAAATTATTCAACATCAGTTCATCTCTTTTTAACTTGCTAGGTAAGACAACCGCACAAACAACGCCCAATATTAGAACCACCAGACCGACTAATCGCAGTACGGTTAACGGAATAATCGCTGCCTGGAACCAACCAAAAGTATCTATGATTGTTCCCATTAAAATCTGACCAAGAATTGGTAGAATCACTGTTTGCATCGCACCAAGTTTTGGAAATAAGACAACATTAGACGTTAAGTAAATGCCTCCTAATAAACCACCTAGCCAGATCCACATTGGTTGGGTAGTAATAAATTCTCTCGTAGGCCATAGATTACCCGACATTCCCCAGCTTAATAATCCTAAAAATACTGTACCCACTAAAAAAGAAATTGATGCTGCTAAAAATGGTGACCTGACAATTCTACTCAAGTCAGAATTAATTGGATTTTGATTAGCTAATAAAAATCCAGCTAAAAGAGCACATCCTAAAGAAATAAAAACCATCTGCCTACTCCTTACACATTAACAAGATTTTTTATGTAAAAAGAGTGGCTTTAACTACGAATTAATAGTTAAACCACTCTATAATTGTTGCCTTATGTTACTTAATCCAAGAAATCACGCAATTGCTTTGAGCGTGATGGGTGACGTAACTTTCGCAACGCTTTTGCTTCAATTTGACGGATTCGTTCACGAGTAACCCCGAATACTTTACCGACTTCTTCTAAAGTACGTGTACGACCATCTTCAAGACCAAAACGTAGTCGCAACACATTTTCTTCACGATCAGTTAGTGTATCAAGCACTGATTCTAGTTGTTCTTTCAACATTTGATAGGCTGCTGAGTCAGCTGGCGAGACAGCTTCATTATCTTCAATGAAATCACCTAGATGAGAATCATCCTCTTCACCAATGGGTGTTTCCAAAGAAACTGGTTCTTGTGCAATCTTCAAAATATCCCGAACCTTCTCAGTTGCAACATCCATTTCAGCACCGATTTCTTCAGGTGTTGGTTCACGTCCCAAATCCTGTAACAAATTACGTTGAATTCGAATTAATTTGTTAATTGTTTCAACCATGTGTACAGGAATTCGAATGGTACGCGCTTGATCAGCAATTGCACGGGTGATTGCTTGACGAATCCACCAAGTGGCATAAGTTGAGAACTTGAATCCCTTACGATAATCAAACTTCTCAACCGCCTTCATCAATCCCATATTTCCTTCTTGAATTAAATCAAGGAATTGCATACCACGACCAACATAACGCTTGGCAATAGAAACCACTAATCGTAAGTTTGCTTCAGCTAATTCTTGTTTTGCCGTTTCATCACCAGCTTCAATTCTTTCGGCTAGAGAAACTTCTTCATCCCCAGTCAACAAAGAAACTCGACCAATTTCCTTCAGATACATACGAACCGGATCATTAATTTTCATTCCAGTTGGTGCATCTGCAGCTTGTTTCAATTCCTTTGCAGACAGCTTTGTCTTTTTATTTTCTAGCGCACGCGCAGTGGGTTCACCATTTTCATCAACAACAGAAATTCCTGCTGATTCGATTTGATCATATAAATCATCAATTTGATCCGCATTCAAAGACATTGGCTTAACAACTGCCTTTTGCAAATCAGTTTCCTTGATTTGCTTATCTTTCTTAAATTCTTTGATGATACTCTTAACCGCTTTATCAAAATCAGTTTTACTGAATTGAGCAGCACTTTCCTCTGTTTTCTTTGCAGTCATAGTAAACTCCTTAATTATCTAAATTCTTTGTTTGCTTTTGTTTTAAAACTGTCATATATTCAACGCTCAGTTGTGCAATACGTGCATGATCATGCAATTGATTTGCTTCTTTTATATCACGTGATAATTGACGAATTTTTTCCTCTAACGGCGCTTCATCACTAATCACACGAATATACTCTGAGACTTGCTCTCGATCCATAAATAGCTCTGAATCAATTTCTTCCAATGATGCTAATATTCGAGTTAATTCAGGTTTTTGCACATAATCCATAAATGCCGCCATGTCTGTTGCTGGTTGTTGCTGATACTCTTCACGATACGCCATAGCAATCATATACAATGTTTCATATGGTACATCCTGAAAAGAAAAATCAGCATGATTAGTAACTTGCAACCAAACATCATTATCACGGAGCATCCATGCTAGCAATATTTGCTCAGCTTTTTCTATACGTGTAACACTCTTTTTAATGATTTGATTATCAGAAAAGGACTGATGTCGAGATTTTTGTCTATTACCCGTTTCAGCGTTAGTAGCTCCTGGTGATCGTTGCGCTTGTTTTTGTAATAAAATTGGACGAATTTGATCCTGTAATGCTTCATAGCTCAAATCAAATTCATTAGCAAGCTGACGTAAAAATTGTTCACGTATAACAGGCTCTTTTACTGTTGCAATGACCACTAATGCATCACTAATATATGAAAACAATTCAGTTTGATTGTGTAAATTACGATCAATCTGTAAATATCTTAAATTAAAAGTAACCGGGTCTTCAACATTGTGAACTAAAACTTGATTAAATGCCGTTGCATCATTTGAACGCAAATATTCATCAGGATCTTGATTATCCGGAATATGAATAATTTGTGCAGACAAACGTCCTTGCTGTGTAATTAAATCAAGTGCTCGCTTTGTCGCCTTTTGTCCTGCCATATCGGCGTCATAACTAATACTAATCTTATCAGTCATTCTCGATAAGCGTTGTATTTGCTCAGACGTCAGTGATGTTCCCATTGAAGCAACACCATTTTGCACACCAGCTTGAAACGCTGCAATGACATCCATAAATCCTTCAAAAAGAATGACCTGCTTCTTTTTCTTAATGGTATCTTTTGCTAAATCCAAATTGAATAATTCTGCTGATTTATTAAATAGTAGACTTTCGGGTGAATTAATATATTTTGGCTCATCATCATTTTGAGTTAACTTTCGACCAGAAAATGCGATCGGGTGTCCTGCACTGTCTCTAATCGTAAATAGTACACGGTTAGCAAATCGATCATGAAGACTGCCATCAGACCATTCGACAAATAATTCTGATTTGCGCAATAACTGATAATCAACCTTTTGTGTTTGGAAGTAATCATATAGAATATTTCCTTCAGGTGCATACCCTAACATGAATGCATCGATTGTTTTCTCATCTAATCCTCGTGAAGTTAGATACGACAGTGCTTCTTCACCTGAAGCAGTATTAACCAACAAGTGATGATATAGCTTTGTTGCCTCTTGATATAACTCGCGCAATGCTTTAATCTCTGGATCAACCTGTACGTTCTGATCATTATCAAGATACGCTTCATCCAAATCAACACCAGCCTGTGGCGCAACTTTTGCAACAGCCTGTGGAAATGATAAATTCTCAATCTCCATTAGAAAACTAAAGACATTTCCACCCCGACCACATGAAAAACAGTGGAAAATTTGTTTCTCTTCATTAACAGAAAATGAAGGTGTTCGTTCTTCGTGAAACGGACATTTCCCAAACAAATTACGCCCTTGTTTCTTTAACTGTACGTATGGTGAAACAACATCAACAATATTAACGCGCTCACGAATTTCTTCAACGAGATTCTGTGGAATTCGTGCCATAATATTTCACCTCCGTTCCAATGAAAATGAACTTTTCCAGCTCCTATAATTATACGCTTGAATATTTAATATGCAAGTATCTTGTCAAGCCCTATGAAAACACATAAATCTTGTTATGACAACATTCTTATTTTTAGGTTGCAGTATTATGTAAACTAAAAATAAGAAGGAATTGTCAAGTTATTAGCTATCAATTTTCCAAAAAAATTTTTAACGACTAGCCGTGCATGCCTTGCCAGCAACCTTTACCCGCTTTATTACATTTTTGTATCTTTTTTTGGTTTGCTTGCTCTGGTTGTCTGCCCATGTTGTGGTTGTCACAATAATTTTTAAAATATAATTATTTACTCACACACTAAAACGACTTGTATTGATTGCTATAAAATACAAGTTCAAATAGTAAAAATTAGAATTTTAATTAAGCTAATTGTGACCGATGTTGGCGTTTCTTCTGACGTGCCCGTTGACTTTGCAAAAATTGGCGATAACACTGTTGTGGCGTTTGCCAATTTAAGACAGCTTTTGGATAATGGTTAATAATGTCTTGCACCGCTCTTAGTGCCACTAACGTGGTTTTAGTAAGACTTTGCCCTTTGGGAAAGAAACGCCGAATGTCACGATTAATACGTTCAATTCCCCCTTTTTCGGCAGGACTATACGCATGCGTAAAATAAACAGTTACTTGCCATTTTTCAAATAGCATCATGACATCAAGGTTGGTAAACTCATGACCACGGTCCGTAGTGACTGACTGCACTTGATTTGGATGCCGGGTTAAAAATTGTTCAATGGCATCATGCATGGCACTCACGCGTTTACTGTCCAATTTCATTAGCTCCATGTAGCGACTTTTACGTTCATAAAATACCAATAAACTGGCTTTCACCCCTTGAGGTGAATCAATACAATCCATTTCCCAGTGACCAAAATTACGGCGTTGATTAATCGCCTGGGGACGTTGGTCAATACTATGCGCTTGCATAAAATCACTTTCATGATGTGAACGCATCGCTTCGCGCATCGAAACAGGCCGTATATGGTACTTACGTTTTTTATAATTCAAAAGCGCCGGTACTCTTTTTTTAAAATAGCGATATAAAGTGGTTGCTGAGGGCACATTTTTCAAACTGTGGGCAATCATCGGAATGGTCCAGTGTTTTTCTTCAACAGCTTTTTGAACCCGTTTTAAAGCCCCATTTGATGCGTGAAGTTTACCATAATTGCGATTAATGCGATTCTGGGCAGCTAACCAATCAGCATATTCCGGATCATACGGAATTTTATCTAATGAAACATCAGGTCGCCGCCGATTGTGATGCACTTCATCATAAATTGTTTTGGGCGTTCGCTGCAAACGTAAGGCAATTTGGCGTAAACTAATCTTTTGTTCATAATACCATACATAAATGTAATAACGTTCAGAGCGACTTAAGCGTTTATAAGATTTCATCCGTTTATCTCCTTAACAGGTCAACCATTTACCCAAATAACAAAAATCTTTTAATTTTATTAATATGAATGTATCACAATTATTTAATTAATGCATAATTGGTAACGTTATTAAAAAAAACGGCCATAGAATGCGTTTCTGAACTGAACCCCATGAGTTGGAGTAAATCTAACTCATGGGGTTTTCTTATGTTCTCGAAAGAAATTCAAATTGAAGCAGTATCGATGTATCTCAAAGGTGTTCCGCCCGTTGAAATACGGAGAAAATTCGGAATCAAAGCTCATTCGACTCTTGAAATCTGGGTGAAATCAATCAAACAGGATGGTATTTATGGAATCAAAGATTCCCACAGAAACAAGACAAGTTATCCGTATTCCTTTAAAATCAAGGTAATTAATTGGCGACTGAATCACAACGCGTCGTATCCCATAACGGCTAGAAAGTTTAGGATAACAAGTCCATCTTTAATTTGGCATTGGGAACGTGCGCTAGAGTCTGGTCGGCTAAAACCTGATAAACGAAGGCGGAAACGAACTATGAATAAGCAAGAACACGACAAGATCAAGAAGCTCGAAGAAGAGAATGAACTACTTCGAATTAAGGTAGCCTACTTGGAAAAACTCGAGGCCTTAGCTCAGGAAAAGAAGAAATTACAAACCAAGACAAAGCGGTAGTAATCACTGTGCTAAGGCAAGAGTTGAAGTGCAAGTTGAAGCTGCTTCTTCAAGTAGCCGAGATGTCTAGCAGTAGTTATCATGACGCGTGCAAGCGTGCGTACAAGGAGTATCCACGTGAGTTAATTGATGCGATTATATCAATTCGTGATGACAACCCGGACTACGGTTACCGTCGTGTCACACAAGAGCTTCGTAATCGTGGCTTCAACACCAACCATAAGGTTGTGCTGAAAATTATGAAGATGAACGGGCTTCTCTGTACTGCTTTCAACCGTCTGACACGGAAGTACAATTCTTACGCCGGCACTGTCGGACATATCTCACCGAATCGTGTAAACCGTCGGTTCACAACGGATCGACCATATCAGAAGGTTCTCACCGACGTCACTGAAGTCCGTTGGGGATCAGGCACGATGGCTGAACGTGCTTATTTCACCGCCTATATTGATGTTTATAGTGGTGAGATTCTCACTTGGAATATCGATCTTCATCCAACTGTCGAGTTCGTCACAAAGCCATTAGATGAGCTTCTACAAAATAGGCCAGAATTGAATTATCGAATGACAATTCACTCTGACCAAGGTTTCCAATATCAAAATTATGAGTATGTATCACGGCTAAAGACTAACCGTGTGTTCCAGAGCATGAGTCGCAAAGCGACATGCCTAGATAACGCAATGGCTGAGAGTATCTTCCACATCTTGAAGGTAGGAACGGTACATAACAACCATTATCAAAGTTATGACGAATTAAAGTCCGGCATAACTAACTATGTCTATTACTACAACAATAAGCGGATAAAAACAAAACTGGCCGGAAGAACTCCGGTTCAATACCGAAATCTTTCCGACCAGTTAGCCGCTTAAACGTCACTCCAATTTTTGGGGTTCAGTTCATTCTCAACATTGAAAGGATACTAAATCAATAAAAAAAGCCGACAAATGTCGACTCTTTATTCTTAAACCTTCAAGAATAATCATGTAGTAAAAATACTGGTGTCGATTACTATAACTTTAGTAACTCCACAAGTGTAAGTCTATAAAATTTTGATGAATTTTTCAAATAATTTGATTTATAAATTTTTGCGTCACAAATTTAGAATGCCTTTTTTATTCAATATACAAAATATCAGTCAACAGAAAAGGATTGACATTGTTTGATAGTATTTTATTATTTTCCTGATAACCCAACACTTTATCACGATATAAAGGACTAACTGTTCTCGTATTATCATGATTTTTTAATTGAGTTGTCACTGAAAATTATTGATCAAAGGCTTTCAGTAAGTGTTGACTAATATTTTTTTCTGACATTTCTACATGGTCTTGTCGTTGACTATTTCTTTGCCGTTGTTGCGAGTATTTAGCCACATTCTCTGTATGATCCCTCAGAAAAAATCCTTACCATTTTACCATACTACGTTCTTGATAATCTTTGGCAAAAAAACTAGCTGCCAGATTTAATTATGCTTGTATTTCTTCTTGATCATACATTTTTGTTGCCTCCATCGTATAAATTATTAACATAGTAATTAACATTAACCATATGTAATTAATTTCAATCTAATTAAAAAATTGAGCAATCCTTTTATGAACTAAAACCAAAAAATTGGAGAATTAATCGTCGCATTAAACAAATTGGCCGTACTGTATATGACTATGGGAACTCATTGGATTATTCTTTTAGAATACGTCTATAACTATTCAATCGCAAACATATAAACGCTAGTTTTATGAACCTACTAACTAAAAAAGCTTGCGAGTATGACAAAACTATCAGATTCACAAACTCTTTAGTCGATTTCACGATTTTTCACTAGTATCGATTTTGTTTCGATATAGTACGACCATAAATTGTAGTGACAAAGTTAGCTTTGTCTTAGGTTTAATCTAAACATCTTTGGATATAAAACAACTAAAACAAAGAAGAGTATACCGGAAATAATGAAAACAGTTCCGGCAGAAAGAGTATCAAATGAGAAGCTGGCAATAATTATTCCAATTGGCATCAAGACTTGGACACATGTTCGTGAAATATTGAATACTCGACCTTGCATGTTTTCTGGAACATGTGTTGTTAACCACACTAGGGTCGGTGTATTTAGAAGTGCGATTAAACTTCCCGTTACAAAGTTAAAAATGATAATAAAAATTGAAAAAATCAATTTTGAATGAACACTCGAAAAGAGAAATAGCCCCATTATTAAAAATAAGATACTAAAAATAGATGTCATTTTCCATGATATATATAATGGGTGCTTAAACTCAGAACGTTTTGATAACAGGTAACTGGTTACCAGCATTCCAATTGACACTGCAGCTTCTGACAAAGCATATACTCGGTTAGGTAACCTTAGAACATGAATTTGTATATATGGTAGCCCAATACTAAAGATAGTATAGAAAAAATTAATAGCGCAACCAAACCAGATTGCAAATACGAGCAATTTATCTTTAAAAATATATGTTAATTCATTTTTCTCAGTTACTGCTCTTGCCAGTTTCATACTATCTTTATATTTGATTACCCACATCAATAATAAAGCAAGAGTCTCACAAACTAACTCAGCAATGATAAAAACTCCAAAGTGCATATCAAAAATTGAAAACCATGCTGCTGCAATAATTGGACCAATAATGCTTGAAAATGAAGAGACCATCTGTTCGTAACTCTTTAGTTTTTGAATATCTGCACTATCCACTATCAATGTAGCAGATGCCATATATGCTACATCAAATATTTGATCCGATATCCTCAATATTACTAAAATGAACATAACTAACAATAAAACTTCATTGTCAAATTTGAGCAACAAGATTGCGAAAGTTATAAGCCCTATCATACTTAGTATCTGAGATAATGATATTATCCTTTTTTTGTTTGCCTTATCAATAAACAGCCTTAATACTGGTGCAAGTGCCAAACTAACAACCGGCCCAATAGCCTGAGAAATTCCAAAAACACTTGCCGATGAATATTGTCGTAATAGAAACAGCCCCATAGCAAACGAAAAAATACTGCTACCCAAGTTTGCTACTAACAATGCTACAGATGCAATATATAATTGTTGTCGGGATTTTTTTTCAGTCATCTAATATCCCACTTTCTCCAAAAAATCATTCAAATCGTTGATGAACGTATTATCCGAATCGTATATGAAAAAATGATCGCCTTCATACTCTTTTATTAGACTATCTGCCATTATGATAGATGACCATTTTTCAAAACTGCTTTTCGGTACGCTATCATCTTTTGTACATCGACCTAAAAGCACTGGAACATCAATGCTTGGAAGTGGCTGTTCTGGATAATATTCATCAATCTCAAAGTCCTGCTTGAGAGTATTTTCTAAATTTTGGTCTATATAATGAATTAAATCAACAAAATTAGGTGCATCACTTGTGGCTTGATTATCAACAGAACCCTTCTCTTGACTTTCAGTAAGAAATTTACTCATACCTGTTCCCCAAAGAAAAGTTAATTTGTTTTCCAATAAAGCAAGCGCAATAGTACGACAAGTTAAATCATTAGAATAATTTGGCCTCTCCATGAAATTTTCTCCAAAATAAACATTAATTAAATATTTCTTTATCTAAAAACATCGAATGAATGTTCTCTTTTAGACTGTTAATAAGCTGTAAATACTACACTAATCACTTAAGTTTGGCCATCTAAATAACAAAAACATACTTTAAGATTTTATTTTTAGTCGACACTAACTTCATGCCAACCTTTTCCTTTTAGACGCACTTTTTTAAATGATTATAATCTGACACATATTTTTCAGCTTCATAAAATCATTAAACTATTAATCCTAAAAACTTTTTCAAAGCATCTTGCCAAGTCGGTATGTCAAACCCCGTTGACTTAGTCTTTCCCAAACTCATTACAGAATGTTCCGGCCTGTATGCCTTTTGTGGGAACTCTGCACTCGTCACTGGCATAACCTCCACTGAGGTTGCTTTTAAAATTTCTTGTGCAAACTCATACCAAGTAGCTGTATTATCATTTGATAAATGATAGATACCATATTCAGCTTTACTTTCAATCAGATGCAACATAAATTCAGCTAAAGTTCTTGTCCAAGTAGGTCGACCTATCTGATCATTAACCACTGTTAATTTAGGATGGGTTTCAGCAAGGCGTTGCATTGTATAAACAAAATTATTACCAAATTCACCAAATACCCAACTAGTTCTAACAATATAGGCATTAGCCCCACTTTCACTAATAGCTAATTCACCAGCTAACTTTGCACGTCCATATGCATTTTGGGGATTAACAGGATCATCTTCTTTATATTCTCCTAAATTCATACCATCAAATACATAATCTGTTGATACAGCAACTAAATTCGCATTATATTTTTTCACTGCATCAGCAATATTTTTTGTACCTTCAACATTTACCTGCCAATTTTGAGAACGTCCCTCATCCTCAGCTAAATCAACCTTTGTGTAGGCAGCAGCATTAAATACAACATCTGGATTTTCTTGTTCAAAAATTGACATTACTTTTTCTTTATCAGTAATATCTAATTGATGCGAATCAAATGCTACAAAGTTTAATTGTCGTTCTGATAAAAGCTTTTGTAACTCTTTACCTAGTTGCCCATTAGCTCCCGTAATTAAGTACTTCATAATTCCTCCGAAAAAAGCCAGCTTTCGCTGACTTTACTATTTATTGATTATTCTGTGCATATTTAGCTTCAACAGCTGCTTTTTCAGCTTTCCACCACGATTGATGATCCTCATACCACTTAATAGTATCTTTCAAACCAGTTGCAAAATCAGTGTATTTTGGTTGCCAACCTAACTCTTCACGAATCTTTGTAGCATCAATAGCATAACGTAAGTCATGTCCTGAACGATCCTGAACAAAGTCAAAATCATTTTCATCTTTGCCCATATCCTTTAGGATAGCACGTAATACGGTAATATTATCTTTTTCACCATCAGCACCAACAAGGTAAGTTTCACCAATCTTACCTTTAGTTAAGATTGCCCAAACAGCTGTTGCATGATCATAAGTATGGATCCAGTCACGAACGTTTTTACCAGAACCATATAACTTTGGCTTAATACCTGAAATAATATTGGTTACTTGACGAGGAATGAACTTCTCAATATGTTGGTAAGGCCCATAATTATTAGACGTATTAGAAATAGTTGCTTTAAGGCCAAAAGAACGTACCCAGGCGCGTACCAACAAATCAGAGCTAGCTTTCGTTGATGAATATGGGCTTGATGGACGATATTGAGATTCAGGCGTAAACTTTTCACCTTTTCCTTCACCATGTCCAGGTAAATCTTCACGTAATGGTAAATCACCGTACACCTCATCTGTAGACACATGATGGAAACGTTTATTATACTTACGGGCTGCTTCAATTAATGTATAAGTTCCCATAATATTAGTTTGAATAAATGGTGCTGGATCTTTTAATGAGTTATCATTATGACTTTCAGCAGCGTAATGAATCACGGCATCAGTTTTCGAAACTAATCTATCAACTAATGGTGCATCTGCAATATCACCAATAACTAATTTAACTCGATCTTCAGGTAGGCCAGACAAATTTTCTTTATTACCAGCATATGTTAATTTGTCAAGTACAGTAACATTGACATCAGGATGTTCATCAACAATATAACGAACAAAATTCGCACCAATAAATCCCGCACCACCGGTTACTAATATATTTTTATATTCCGTCATGAATGAACTCCTATTTCAATTGATTTTGTTCAATGGTTCAACATCTTTCAATAATGGATGATTTTTATCAGCTTCACTGACTTCTGCATTATCAACATCATCCCATGTGATTCCCAATGTAGGATCAGCATAATTCACAAAAGCGTACTTCGGCTTTAACTCTAATGCCCAGTAGTCATTAACTAAATAAGAATATGAAACTGTCTCACTTAATACTTGAAAACCATTGGCAACACCACGAGGGACATAAATTCCCTTACTAGCGTCAATAATTGTTTGGTAAACATGCCCAAATGAATCACCTTCACGAAGATCTACCCATGCACCAAGGACCTTTCCATTATCAGCTACTGAAATGTACTTGTCCCAAGGTTCTGCGTGTAATCCACGTAATACGCCCTTACGTGATAACGACACGTTATTTTGCAGTTTATCATCTTTAAAGAAACTTTTTGGAAAACCCAAAGGTAGCATCTTCTCTTTTTGAAAGTTCTCTTTAAACCAGCCACGATTATCACCATGAACTGGAATATCAAATTCCATCATCCCCGGAATTTCATCGATTGAACGAGCAGCTAATTCTTTTTCAAAAAATTTTTCACCCATATTGCTTCTTTTAACCTTCTTCCTCAACAATTCTCAACAAATATTGCCCATAGTCATTTTTCTTCAATGGTTGTGCTAAAATTTCCAATTGTTTAACGTCAATATACCCCATACGATAAGCAATTTCTTCTAATGATGCGACTTTTAAATTTTGTTGTTTTTGAATGGTAGCGATAAAAGATGATGCTTCCAATAGCGAATCATGCGTTCCAGTATCAAGCCAGGCATAACCTCGTCCCATCACCTGTACATCTAAATCACCACGATCAAGATAAGCCTGATTAATATCAGAAATTTCTATTTCGCCACGATCTGACGGCTTCACATTTGCAGCTATTTCTACAACATCATTATCATAAAAATAAAGGCCAGTAACAGCAAAATTAGATTTTGGTTGTGCTGGTTTTTCAACAATTGATAACGCCTTACCATCTTTGTCAAACTCTACCACACCAAAACGTTCTGGGTCCTTTACTTGATAACCAAAGACCGTTGCACCTGTGGTCTTTGCTGCCGCTTCTTGTAATTGTTGTGACAAACCAGCACCATAAAAAATGTTATCACCCAATACCAATGCAACAGTATCATTGCCGATAAAGTCAGCACCCACAATGAAGGCATCTGCCAAGCCACGTGGCTCCTCTTGCACAGCATATTGAATATTCAGCCCAAGTTCATGTCCATTATCAAATAAATCTTTAAACTGTTCTAGATACTCTGGAGTAGAAATCAATAAAATATCCTTAATACCAGCCAACATTAAAACAGACATTGGATAATAAATCATTGGTTTGTCATAAATTGGTACCAGTTGTTTACTTGTTGCTTTTGTGATTGGATATAGGCGTGTGCCAGATCCTCCGGCTAAGATAATACCCTTCATTTTATATCTCTCCTCATGCTTTTTATATTCTTTTTATATTTTTTCATTTTTCCATGATGTTTCGATCTAAACCACATAATCATTCTCAATACAATATAATCTGAAAACAAGTTCTTTCGTCTAGTTTTGAAAATGCGATGCTTTCTTTCTATGTTAAATTTTCTTAACATTTTCTCTTTTTCATTTTCTGTTATACATTCATCATCAGAAATAAACTTATTTGGAATTATATTAAACTTATTTTCACTGGAACCTACAAATCTAGAAACATCCATAGAACGTTTCTGAAGATGGACATACATAATTTCCTGTACATCCGATTCATTAATGGCAAACATACCTTCTTTATTAACCTCTATTTTGGCAAAATTTTTCATGCTTTGATTAATATGTTCTGAGCGAAATCCACTAAAATTAAAATCCAAATCAGCACGAGATAACGTATCTTGGATAGTATATCCTTCTCTAATCATAAAGGTAGAAATTCCCTTACCAAATTTCCAACCATATTCATCAAAAGCAGCATTAGCGTTAAGTAAACGAACCAAGTCAAAAGGAATTACATCTTTATATTTATTTTGACCTTTGCTTTTCCATAATTCGTTCAGCTTATTATTATTCTTCCAAATAGAAAAATGTCCGTTTCCATTAATACGATCATAATTCTGGATTAATTCATCAGTTAGAAAGTGTGATGTATTCCCCAAAATAACATCTGTATCAATCGTCCCTATCCATAAATAGCCTTGCGTATACTTGGAAAATATTTCGCCAAATAGTGGCCTGTAGTCATTTACTTTATATGCTTTGTGTAGTTTAATTCTAGTTCCGGTTACAAATTCAATGTTTTTTTTTAACTCGGCTAAACTCATTTTAATGATTTTTAAGTTTCTAAATTGAACATTATAGTTGTCCAAATTTTGATCAGTAAACAATAAAAAATCTAAATTATTATTTAACTGAATTCTATTTAGCCAAATTTGAAAATAATTTGGTAATTTCCCAAAATAGGGTACTATTAATAGTTTATTTGACATATGGCCTCCCAAAAATATCCTGCATTGTTAGCAAAAATTAATTTATAAAATTTTGATATTTAGATAAAACTGTACTACAAATAATGACGCACAACTATTTTACCAATTATAGGTATCCTCAAAATAATTTTTGATATAACCATTATCGAATGAAAGTGTGAGCTAACTATACGAAATAAGATATCCTCATTCGAATTATCACTAAGTGGAAATTTTAACATTCTCTTTGTTAATTCAATGTAATTAAATGAATTTTTTAGTACATTCTTCTCTTTTAAAATTGCCATAACAATTATTTGTGTAGAAATCATATCTTTTCTATTCTGGATCATTGTATTACTACCATCAATGAACTTGTGAACGCCTATAAAATTTCCTCTTGCTAAGAGATATTTCTTTATTTCTAGCGCGGCTTCTTCCATTTTGAGATCTAATTATGCTCACTCTATCATCACTTTTCATAATTTGCCTTAGCACAAACTTTATCGCTCTTACTATCGTAGTTTCATTATTGTGAACTGGTATTATAACAGAAACATCAATGATTTCTCTCATATTTTCTTCAAAATAAGTAATACTTTTAATATAATATATTGACTAAATGCCCCAGCTGTTAAGTAGTTCGAAAATAACAATTTGATACGTTCATGAATATTATTATTTGAGTGTGATAATTAATATAAAAATTCTAACTGGTTATCTAAAATATATTCTTTGGGAATACGTTCTCACACGTATTGTGCATTAAACGACTTAACAAATGCACAATGTGACAATCTTTATCTAATCCCACTTAAGACCTTTATTATTTTTGTAGATTTTTATAAGTATAACGCCATTAACAGTTTCATCTTATCAGCTTTACCTAGTTATTATACGAATTAATCTTATTCTAAATTTGATTTGTAACTACAAACTCTTAACGTTAGTATACAACATTGGTCGGTGTCAATTAAAAAACTTAGCGACCGTCCCAACTAAATCTTTTAAACGTAATGGTTCATATTTTTTTGGATAAAGTACAACCAATGTACAGTGAAACACTAACAATATAATTATTGATATAAGCACAGAAATAATTAAAGCAACCAAAAAGTTAATTTTTGCCATCCAGTCACCGATTTTTTGAGTTAGTGTAATAAACATACTTCCTAGAACTAAGATGCTAATATAAAGGCCTATATATTTTTTTTCCAATGTATTAATACCATTTCGTAAAACAATATAAGGCTCCCACCACGAATTGATTAATAAATTAGCACCAATGGTACCTAAAACAACGGCTCCAATACCTAGTTTTGTAAAATTAATTAAAAGTAATGATAAAATTAAGTTCACTCCTGCTTCCCAAAGAGATTTAAACCGCATTTCCCAAAATGTTCCATATGCATTCATAAAATTAAGGTTACTATTTCGTAATCCATTTATAAAAAAGCCCAGTACAATTATCATTGTTAAGGTGTCGCTCAGTCTATACTTTTCCCCAATCCATAATTGAATGAAACTGGGAAATAACATTATCAGCATCATTGATGCTCCCAAAATTATATATGCATTTAATTGCGTATATTTATAAAAAAGATTTATTTGATCTTTTTTATCCTTATTAATTTTAAAGTTTCCAATAGAAGGGGTAACCGCATTTACTAGCTGAGTAATAACAGAATTAATACCATTAAGTACAAGTGTATAGTTGGAATATCTTCCTACTGCAGCCAACCCAATAAATGTAGAAATAATAATATTATCCGTTCCAAAGACAACAACGCCACCTATCTTTGATGAAAGCATTCCTATAATATTTTTTTTTAAATAAGAAATGACACTAGGTTCAACCTTATCAATGTTTTTTTCAGTTAGATAAGAGAATTTCTTATTTGCTAATTTGGATATTTGATAGTTACTTGCAATAGTAAATATTATTTGTATGGCTAAGTAGAGACTGTACGAAGGCATCAAAAAAAGAAACATAATTTGAACTACTTGTAATACCACATTAAATACCATCTGGTTAACGGTATTGATGTACCCTAGTTGGCTAGCTATTAAAATAGAGCGCTTATAACTCCAAAGATATGATAAGGCTGAATTACTCAAATATAATGTAAAAGCAAAAAAAACATTTCCTACGTTAGCAGAGCCAGCAATCATTTTAGGTAAAAAAGGCATGATAAACATACCACCTATGACAACTATTATTGCAATAATATGAAAGGCTTTTTTATATAATTCCATCAATGCTTTTACTTGTGGAATGTCTTTTTCAGCTAAAGGTCTATACAGTGCAAATGTAATGGCTGACCCGATTCCAAGTTCTGAAAAAGCAAGGATATTTAATAAGTTAACAAATAGGCCGTTCAAACCTAAAAATTGTTCTCCTAAAATTCTTATAAAAAAAGTACGTGAAACAAAATTTAAAATAAGGTTAATAATTTGTGCGACTGCTGCAATACTTGAATTCATTAGAGCAGCTTTTGTTCTTGTCAAGTTATTCATTTTTCCAACCCCAATTTAAATTTAACCACACTAACTGTCATAAAAGGATCAATAAGGAAACATTTAAGTTTATCAGTTTCCAAATATAGACTATTAAACATATTCTTTGCATCTTCCTTATAATCATTATCAATTGATCTCTGTAGATAAATTTTTAAGAAAATCAATGTGTTCAATTGTACAACCGGAATAGATTTTTTTTTCCCTGATTTTCTTAAGTCTCCAACTAACTTTTGCGCATCCTTAGCACCGATTATTTGCTTAGGATCAAATGTAGAGGTAGTATTTCCCGGTCTATCCACACGGTAGTTATATTCTTTATTATCATTGATTATTAATATTTGATAGTCATGGACTACACTTAATAATTGCCTATAAAAATTAATTTCCTCATGAACCTGTCCTTCTGGAAACTTTACATTTTTTAAAATTTCTTTTCGAAATAATTTGTTCCAAACAACAGTTCCTATAGTCCCTGAAAACATCTTTGAGAAAAAATCGTCAACAGTAATTTTCCTATTACATTTACCAAGTTTAGCAGAAGGGAACAGGTATGAGACTATCATGATATTTTCATTCATTTGTAAAACTAATTTCTCTAAAAAATTTTTTTCTAAACTATCATCTGGATCAAAAAAAGCAATGAACTTTCCAGTAGCTTTTGTCAATCCAATGTTTCTAGCGTGCGATTGGCCCTTATTTTCAGTTCTATAATATTTAAATCTAGAATCAGTAGCCGAAAAAGATTTAGCTATAAAGCCAGATATATCTGTCGAGCCATCATCAACCATAATAACCTCAAAGTTATCATATGTTTGATAGATTAAAGAATCCAACGCAGCCTCTAAGTAAGATGCTACATTGAAGATGGGAACTATAAAACTAACTTTTGAATTTATGTTTTCCACTTTCAATCCTTTCTGATGATTTCGATAAATCCCCATAGTCACTTACATTTACTAACTTAGCTAAAACTGCGGTTCCTAAGAAAAACATCAAATAATTATTCGATATCCCAAATATTCCGAATAAAACTAGCACATTAGTGAAGCAATAGTGCTCAATTTTTTTATCAAAAGCCACTACATATATTAAGAAATACACTAATACTATTAATAGAACTCCTCCTTCAAAAAATAATGCCCATAACTGGTTATCCAAAGCTAGATTTGTAAAATTTTTATACGACGCATCGTATTGAAATCCGTGCCCAAATAGTACACTCCTTAAATCATTAGCATAATAATCCTTGAAATAAATTAATCCAGTAAATCTAATTTTAAACGTTGCAAAAAAATCTGATTGAAAGTAAGGACTATTTTGTATTAAAACTGCTAATAATCCACCTAAAAACTGGATAACAACTCCTCCCCAAAAAACAAATTTTTTTATTATTCTAGGAACATACTTTAATAGTATGGTTAATAATCCAAGCACATATACATTTTTGGTTAAACTAGTTATTATCCCAGCTAAAAATAGTACTAGAAATATATATTTCATTAACTTTGGAAGTTTAATTTTTTCATACCATATGACAGAAAGAGCCAGCACCATAATTGTCCCGAATGACATTCCACTACTTAGGAATCCAAATGCTCTAAGTGTACCTGTACTCCCTAAGAACCACATGTCCGAATTTAACCTTATTGTTGACTCATGTAATGTTGATACATCAGGCAAGATCACACTTTGTGAAAAATATTGTGTTAAACCAATCACAGAATTAATTAGGCCAAAAACTATCACACCCAAAAAAATGCCCATACTAGAAACTAAAGAATTTTTCCTGTCAAATATTAAAAGAGCTAACAAAATTAATAGAAATATGTATCCTGATAATCTCCAAGAAATTGGCTGTCCAGAAATGGAAGAAATTTCATATAAAATGAGTATAAATAAAAAGGACATAAACGAAAAGAATATATTAATTGTTTTTTTACTATCGATAATTATTAAGAAAATTGTCATAAAAAATAACATTAACATAGTAAAGTTAGAAATAATATTTCCAAATGGTATATGAAATACAGTTAATATTCTTCCTAAAGTTCCTGGAACTAAAAAAATCATAGTTAAACTAGAATATACAAAGGAACTAATAGTTTTAAAATTCATAAGCTGTACAATCTCCTAATTAATTTCAGTTCTCCAATAATTAAATATCTAGCTCCCCTAATTCAGCTTTTTTCCCAAGATGAACCATTCTAATTATTTTTTTGAATTTCTTTATACCTGCTTTATTCTTAGGCATTTTTCGAATCAATATATTTAAAATCCATGTACAATAGTTTATTGAACTCAAGATTTTATTTTTATTAAATACATATTTTGCTAAATATGCTTCATTTCTATAGGCATAAAGTGCTCTATAATTATCTTGCTTAGTTTGAAAAAATGCATCATGTACATTTATTTTTTTCGAGTCAAACCATGATCCTGCAATATCTCTTATATTTGCATTATACATTTGCAGAATGTCAATTCCATAGCTCGATATTCTAAATGTATATTCAATGTCATCTGAATATAGATACATTTCCTGAATTGGATACCCAACTTTATGTATTACTGACATATTAATGAACAATCCAGAATATGGAGCAACCACCATTCGCTTAATATTTTTATTTTCTCTCTTTATCCTATGATTTCTTCTTTTAAACTTGTTCGTTACAGAAAATCTATAAAAAGAATTGTAATAAGACTCTAAAGAATAGTCGAAACAATTACAATCAATCTTTGCTTGCTCATTAATTTTCAAACGATTCAAGCTCCATATATGATCGTAATTCTTACTCATATTTCTTTCATATGAATCTATTTTTTCTAAAGCATCATATTCCACATAACTATCATCATCTAAAATTAGCAGTCGATCATCCTTATTTGTTGAATATTCAACTACTTCTAGAATCCCTCTACTAAATCCACCTGCAGACCCTGTATTCGTTGCTAGAGAAATTAATGAAACCTTATCACAGGAAATTTCGTCAATTTCTTGTGATAAATCGTATGAACTACCATTATTAATAACAAATATATGATCAATTCTTTTATTGATCAGTGTTTGATGTAGCACCTGAGAAAGCTGTTTTTTATGGTCTCCATATGTAACTATAAGTGCAAATATTCTACCCATTCAACTTTTTTCCTTCTACTATTTCTTCTAATATCTGTTCAAACAAACTGACACTGGAATTAAAGGTTAACTCATGTACTAAATTGGCCCCATTTAATGCAAGTTTAATTCGATATTCATCATGTTTAAATAGATAAATTATACTATTCGCTAGCCCCTCATAGTCTCCTACTTCGTTTAAAAGAGCAGTCTTCTTTTCAATTCCAAAATCACTAACTCCACCATTTTTTGTCGAAACTAAAGTTGCGCCACAAGCCATCGCTTCTGTTGCAACAAGTCCCCAACCTTCTAAAATACTAGTAAATAAAAATATTGATGATGCGTTATATACATTTTCTCTCAATCCTTCTTGAGTAGCTCCCTGTATATACTGAATATAACTTGGTAAATCATCTGGCTCTTTAAAATTACCAAATAGTAACACCTTCAAGTCTGGGACAGAATTATGTACTAAATTTAACGCTTTAAGGCCAATTTCTGTACCTTTATATTTATTTGGATGATTAATCAGACTTACAACATGTTTCCGATTATCTATAGGATTTTTAACATAAAAATCTTCACCATGCACATAATTTTTCACTAATTGTACGTGTTTATCGTACTCTGTAACTAAATCATATAACCATGATGACACAACAATTTTTTGAATAGGTAAACTCCAAGCCGCACGAACAATTCTCTCAGCGTTATACACCTTTTCATCATGTTGTATTACGTAAACAACTTTATCCAAATTAAAATTTGTTTCTGAAATATTCAGCGCTATTCCATAATCAAATGCAATGACAATATCCCGATTTTGGTATAAATTTTTATTAAATGAATATTGTGCCTTAAGACTTATATTAGGATTTATATCCATCCATGTTACTTTTTTTTGCTTTTTACTTTCCTTTACATAATTAACATAATGGCCGATATGTTTTAATAAATTATGTTTTCTCATCTTATAAGATACATCAGCGAGATATATTATCTCTAAATCATGCCCTTTTTTTGCTAAATAGTTTGCATAATCATAAATAACTTTTCTTCCACCAGATGGTGTATTATCATGAAAGCGCATTATAATAGAAATTTTCACTTTAAATTTTCCTCTGCTAGTCAAACATATCAATGAATACTTGAGTAGATTTAACCATATTTGTCAATTGAAATTTTTGCTGAGCTGTAGCAGTCTTAAATGACTGTTTTGTTGAAGTGTTCTGGTGATGATACACAATTAAATTAGGGTCATACTTGGAAATCATACCAAACGACTGCATTCTTCTATCCAATATTTCTGTTTCAAAATAAAAAAATGTACTTTTATCAAAAGGAACAGCGATTTTCCTAAAAAATTTCTTGGAAAAAATTAATAACGAACCATGTAATACAATATTAAATTGCTCTTCATTAATTTTACGAACTGTTGTTTCTCTTTTTTTTAAAACAAGCTTGCGTAACCCATTGAACTTTTTTAAATTTGCCCTTAAATTAAAAAACAAAATGTTTTGATTTAATAATTTTTTAGAATGCTCGTTAATTTTACGAACTTCGTCTAACGTATATGAATCTGATTTTTTCGGATTTTGATAGATACTTGTTTCTGGAACAAATATTTTCGGACCCATAATATCAAAATGCTGTTCTTGAAAAGATGTTTCTATTAATGACAAAAAATTATTTTGTCTGAATTCAATATCATTATTGGCTACAATAACGTAATCAGGTTGATACTTTTCTAAAGCAAATTTTATACCCAGGTTGTTACCTTCAGCATACCCACTATTACAACCATTTAATATAATATCCACTTTTTTGTTATCTGAGAACAGTCTTTCTAATCTTGCACCTGATCCATTGGGTGAAGCGTTATCAA
Organism: Weissella paramesenteroides; assembly: GCF_051903945.1. Taxonomy (GTDB): domain Bacteria; phylum Bacillota; class Bacilli; order Lactobacillales; family Lactobacillaceae; genus Weissella; species Weissella paramesenteroides_A. Next base: position 1,074,924 of record NZ_CP192268.1, read on the forward strand.
CAACAACCACTCTCTTTTGTCCATAGATATCATTTATAATATGATTTACTTCGCTTACTGTTTCAGTAAACGCTTGATAATGTAGGATGACAAAAACAAACATATTATTTTACCTCTATATGTGATTTTTTATGATCAGGTTCTTCAAATGCATAATTGTTACCATACAATTGTTTTAAATACTCATCATACTTAGCAGGTACTAAAAATTCTGTATCTTCAAAATTAAGACTCACACCCTCCCCAAAATAATCAGCAGGAAAAATTTCTTTATCAAATAGAGAACCCGTGATAGTTCCAACCCATTTAGCCCCCTGAAGTTTATTTTTACGATATACAACATCTATTTTGTCGTATATTTTATCTTGTGTATATAAGTGCTTAACTCCCAGTTTTCCTAGTAAATCAATCGCAAACTGTTTCTTTTTAGAATGTATAACAATAGTGTCTTTAACATCTCTAGTAAAAACTGCACCCATGCCTCTTAAAATCATGACGTGATATTTATAAAACTTTCTTTCCAAAAATGTACCCGGAACACCGTCCAAGGGTAATACGTCAATAATAGAGAATCCCAAATGATTATTTGTTGGTAAATTTTTTTGCTTCCGAAAACTTTCTTTCACTAAAACTCTTGGAAAATACGCATGTATTTCATCTCCATTACGATAATTAGCCAACCAAAACTTATCCGACCAATCATTCTTTAATAACTCCATTAATTTTTCAAACTGTCCTCTTGGTACAGCAATGTCCATATCATCATCCCATGGAATAAACCCCCCATACTTTACTGCACCCATAACAGAGCCGCCACGCAAAAAAAATTTTATATCATTTTTCTCTGCTATTAACTTAATTTCTTTTAGTGCCTCTAATTCAAGTTGCTGTATCTCTGATAAACTATTCTTCATTTACTATATTCTTTCCTTAATAAGTCTTGCAGGAACGCCACCATATACTCCAAATTCTGTTGTATCCTTTGTGACCACTGATCCTGCAGCTATGACTGATCCTTGCTTAATCGTAACACCTGCTAATATTGTTACCTTAGCACCAATCCAAACATTATCTTCAATTGTTACATCTTCTCTAGTCACACCTTGTAATCTAATAGGTATATCGATTTTACTAAAATTATGGTTCTCAGAATGTAAAGAAAAATATGGACCTATAATAACATCATTTCCAATAGTTACATTACCTCTAACACTTATTAACCCATTGGAAGAAATACCAACGTTTCTACCTATTGAAATTGACTCACCTAAATTAGTCAAAACACCAAATCCTTCAATACGTGAGTTCTCTCCTAAGGAAAAATTATCTCCAATAGTTATCATCTTTTTTACATTTCCATCAATACTACTGTAATTAGATAGAGTGACACCTTTACCTATATTTATTTTTTTCTTTCCATGTAATAAAACATGTTTCCCTCTAAAGAAAAATGACCCTGAATGATTCAAAAATGGCTTAGTGATTGTGCCTCTACATATCATAATTAATCTAGAAAGTATGATACCTAAAAAAGAAAAAAAAGAAATTTCCGAATCTATAATATATGGAGAACCTTTTATTTTAGTAATTATTTTCCCAATAATATTAATCATTAGTAGTATACCGTCCCATTAAATACCAATATGTCGTATTTCGATCACTTGAAATATTTTTATAAGTTAATTTTTGTAGTGGAAATTCTTCCAATATTGTTTCAGTCAAATTTTTGTCATTTTTTTCATTAAGTAAGTACATAAGTTGTAAAGGTAATGCATTAGGAATCTTTTTTACTTTGTTAAATTCTTCTTGATGTGATTCATACACAAGATGCCAAATAATATGAAACAAAAAATAATCAATAATAAAATTATTATTTCGCCAATAATTATACAAAATTTCTCTTACTCTTAATAAAGTTGGCTCATTCGAGGTTGAATGTATAAACCAGCTTGATAGCCAAATGCTATTTCCCATTTGACCAGGACGCATATTTTGAAAAAAGAATGTCTGATCACTATCAAGTATATTCTGTAGCAAATCAAAATTCGATTCTAAAAATACTGTTGAATCAATCCAAGTACCCCCATGCTGAATCAATAACTCCATACGAATAATATCAGAAAAATGCTGGTTTGAAATTATTCCCGTCTTCCATTTATTTAAAATATCCTCAGGAATATCTACATATTCTTTAAAGTTTTCACCATCTAAAATCACCACTTCTTGTTCTGGCAAGGCCCTTTTTATACTCTTTATAGACCTTTTTACAATCGCAGGAGCATTCTTCATCCCCTGTAACCATAAAGTCCATATTATATTACTAACATTACGTTCCTTGATATCCAGATTTTTTGCTAGCTCATTAGTATATTTACGTCGTAATCTTTTTTTTACTTTTAACATCTTATTCATTTGAATAAGTTCTAATGCCGTTTTACTTTTACCAAGAGTCAGCAAATTAATGCCAGTATTTAGCAACATACCCGATAACAAATACTGGCGTATTTGTGTTAAAATACCTTTCTGCTTAATTTTATTCAGAATAGAAACTTGTTCACTCATTTTTTTAACAACAACTTTTCATATTCAGAAATTATCAATTCCCAATTAAAAAGTCTTGATACCCTTTCTCTAGAATTGGTAGAATAATATTTTAGTTGTTCATTAGACATTTGTAATGTGTTCATAATGACAGTACATAATGCTTCTTGATCTTTTGTCCAATATATAGCAGACTTACCAGCAACTTCACGATTAAAATCCACATCAACTAATAAATTTAATTTTGTGGTTGCCATGGCCTCTAACAAGCTTGGATTAGTTCCACCAACTTCGTGACCATGAAAATATGCAAAAGCATTTTCACGTATGTATTTTAATAGCTCTTGGTCATAAACTGTTCCAACAAATTTAATGCGAGGATCTCTATCAAAGTGAGTTTGCTTAAGTAATTTGTCATAAAATTTATTCTTTTCAACATTAGTAATCAGTACAAAATCTTTCTTTGTACTTGATTTCATAAACTCACGGAGCATAGTTTCATAATTATTTTCTGGTACAAATCGACCAACTACTAAGAAATACTCATTTTCATGTAACTTTTTATCTCTATACCAATCTCTAACTTTGTTATCCTCTTTATTCAAACTAGAGCTCTGTATATCTGTACCATACGACAAATAAGTAGAGTGTGGAGTATATTTTTTATATTCCATCTGGATATAACGCTCAATTGCAGGATTATCACAAATAATTAGATCAGCATGCTTGATCATCTTTCTTTCTGAAAATTTCCAATATTTTCTGACAGGAAATGGCCATTTTGCCCGCTTCCATTCATGTCCATCTGGGTTAATAAAATATATGCCTCCCAGATTGTGAATTTGTTTGACATAGTTTCCAATAAACGGTCCAATTCTAGCAGCTAAAATATAAAAAATTGGAGACTCTGCGCCAATTTTTTCAGCACTATTAATTGCCCATTTAAGTGCTTTGATATCATATACTATTGCCTGCGCTGGACCAATATTAGGTACATCAATTGAGTAGACCTCTGCACCATTATATTCAAATATATCATTTTCACGACTTAATTTAGTATTATCTCGACGAGAAGCTACATGGTATTTAATCTCCGAGGACACCTGTCCAGCTGTTAATTTTTCTACAAAAGTTTCATAGCCACCATATCTAGCAGGAATTCCTTTTGATCCAATTATATATACGTGTTGCATATTAATAAGCTCCGTTCTTTTCACCTGGAAATATCAATAAAATTGTTTTAATCATAATAATGATATCACCAATGAAACTTTCATTATTAATGTACTCTAAGTCTAGGTCAATCATTTTATCGAAGCTAACATTACTTCGACCACTTACCTGCCATAAACCAGTTATACCTGGTTTGACATTCAACCTAAGTTTTTCACGTTCAGAGTAAAACGATGCTTCTTCTATTAACGCTGGTCTTGGGCCTACTAGTGACATATCTCCCCTTAACACATTCCAAAATTGCGGTAATTCATCTAAAGAATGTTTTCTGATATATTGGCCAACGCGTGTTACGCGGGGATCATTTTTCATTTTAAACATACCATCAACATCACTTTCATCAAGTAGCTCTTGGCGAAGATCTTCAGCCTGGACAACCATCGATCGCAATTTACACATTAAAAAAATTTCACCATTTTTACCAACCCGTTTTTGTCTAAAAAATACAGGGCCACCATCTTCTCTCTTGATCCGAATGGCAATAATTAACACAGGAATAATAGATAATAGTAATCCAACAATAGCTCCAATAATATCTAGCCCTCGAATTAAAAAATTGTGATACACGTTTCTCAATTTTTTACCTCTCCCTTTTTAAATTTACTCCATGCTACTCCATATGTTTATTTATAATTCCTTTATATCTCCGTAACCATACCCATATCCAACATCTTCCCTAGAATCTCTTACACGTTCTACTACACCTAAAATTTTAGTTTCACCTAAACGAAGCATTTCAACAGTCCGTTTTATAGATGTTTTCGTAGTTTTGCCCATCATTGTAACTATTACTGTCCCATCAATTAGCGGTAATAGTACTTGTGCATCAGACACAGTCATAATTGGTGGTACATCCAAAACAATAACGTCATAATTATTTCGCATCCAATCAATTAATGCCGCCATTCGCTTTGAATTCAATAATTCAGCTGGATTTGGTGGTGTTGGACCAGCGGTTAATACTTCCAAGTTTTCTACAAAAGTCTGTTGAACAACATCCTTAGGCTGCTCTGCTGACGCCAAAATTGTACTCAATCCATGTATATTATTTAACCGAAATGTTGCTTGTGCCGTTGAACGTCGCATATCTGCGTCAACATACAAGACGTTTTTACCTGATTGTGCCCAAGTAACTGCTGTATTAGTAGAGACTGTTGTCTTTCCATCAGAAATTTCTGCTGATGTAAACATAATGACTTGTAGCTTATCTAAGCCTGCGCCCGCAAACTCAATATTTGTTCTTAACGTCCTAAACTGCTCTGAAATAACACTTTTAGGTTCAACAACTGTTATTAATCGTGCTCCTTTATCTTGTGTTTCCGTATCTTTATTAGCGTCTTTTTTTCTAAATAATCCCATAGCAACCTCTTCAATTAAATTCGACGCTTACTGCGTGAACGACTAAATTCTTCATTCGATCTTGAAACAGTGTTAACAACTTTATCGATGCTTTTAATTTTTCCAATAAAATTAATTTGTCCCAAATTGATTAACTTTAACTCATCAGTCAAATAACTAATATCTTTAACTGTTCGATCACTTAATTCTTTAATAATTCCCCATGCGAAACCAATAAAAATTCCAGCTACCAAACCAGTTAATGTGATTAACTTAACATTAGGTGAAACAGGCGTCGTATTGTTTGTCGCTTTTGAGACCACTGACACATTAGAGACACTCATAATGGAAGATACTTTTTGTTTAAAGACTTTCGCAATTTCATTAGCTGAATCACGTGCTAATTGACTATTTTTTAAGGTTACATTGACTGTAAATATCTGTGAATTCTGTTGGTTAGTGATAGAAATATTCTTAGATAACTCTCCTGCACTAATTTCAGATTTATCATATTTTGCATCAACTACCTTATATTCAGCGGTCTGTGCTTGTTTATCAATAATCTGCGTACCATCAGCTAATGTTTTATATGTTGCAGGTCGTGCTTTTGTTATTAACTGTTTTTGAGTTGTTGTTAGAGTCTTAACAACTGTATTTAAAATGACAGGCCGTGTAATAATATCCTTATATGTATTAATCATTTGAATGTCGGCTTGTTGGTTCTGAAATTGTGCAGCTGTGTTTTCGTCCTCTTTACGATTAACCAACAAAGCCACCGATGAACTATATTGCGGTTGAATAACAAATTTCGAAATACCAAAAGCAATACCAGCTAACACAATGCCCCAAACAATCATTAATATCATATTTTTCCGTAAAATTAACCATAGTCGTTTTATGTCGATTATGTTATCCATTAAAACATCCACCTATCCATTATTTTTTGACTTATAATAATAATTGTATTATAAATTTAAGAATAAGTGTAGTATTCTTTTCATAAGTATTAAATTGATTAATTATGGAAAAAATGTGCGATTAATAAATAAATATGTCTGATTGATAAACAAATATAAATTAATAGCGCTGTATTAATGAATACATTGATAAAAAACTTGTGATTACGTTTGTGCAATTGCAGTTTTAATAAAATTAATTGTTTCCGATAATAGACAATACCACAAGATTATATCTTTTCTAGGATGTAAATGTTAATCAATTTGCACGCCAACTGTTGTCGACAAAGTTAAACATACGCTATAATATAATTAATATTTTACATTTAAGGAGGCCTCTTTATGATTGACATTCATTGTCATCTATTGCCTGGTATTGATGATGGATCGGAAAATTTAAACGTTTCGTTACAAATGGCGCGCGATGCTGTAGCAGATGGTATTACTCACGCACTGATGACACCTCATCATATGAATGGGCACTTTATCAACCATGCTGCAGATGTAATAAATTTAACTAATTGGTTTCAGGCTGAGTTAGATAAAAATAATATTCCACTTACCGTTTTCCCTTCGCAAGAGGTTCGAATTAATGGGAATTTACTGTCATTGCTTGATCACCATGATATCCTGACCACTGATGAACAAGGCCAATATATTCTCATTGAATTTCCTTCACATGATGTTCCCACTTTTACTAAAAAAATGTTATTCCGTCTGCAAGAACGTGGGCTCACACCTATAATTGTTCATCCTGAACGGAACACGGAACTAATGAAGCACCCTGAATTACTATTCGACATGATAAATAATGGTGCTTATTCACAGGTCACAGCTAGTTCATATGTTGGTACTTTTGGCAAGGCAGTTCAGAAATTTTCAGAAGATATCTTAGACAATGGTTTGGCACAGATTATTGCATCTGATGCCCATCATTTGCCTGGTCGTACTTATGAAATGAGTGACGCTTTTGTGAAATTAAAGAAAAAATATGGTCAACGTCGGAGTCGCCTATTTGATGAAAATGCTAAGGCACTTATTAATGGCGACTCCCTCATTCGCTTTGATGAAACGCCTATAAAAAAGAAAAAAGTCTTTTCTGCATATTAATTTACATACAATTAAAATCATCAAAGAAATCAAGACAAAACAATTTTGATTAAATTGTTTCAAGGGCCATGTAATTATGTCATAAAAAGGCCATCAAAAATGTTGCTTTTGTACTAGTTGCTATAGTCCCCTAGAGGTTGACGGAAGAAATAATATAATTTCTTCCAGTCAATCTCTAGGTTTTTTTATATGCCAAGAACAAAACTTTTAACCTTATAAAAGCTCAACCTCATTCGGTTATATCAAGAGTCAACTTCATCTGAACGTGCGTTCTCGAAGTTGCACAATATTGGTCAAGGATCAATACAAAACTGGATGCACTTGTATGATGAATTCGGATTGGAGGGGCTTAGTGAATCAAGATTTAACCAGTCATATTCAAGTGAGTTTAAGCAAGAGGTTGTGCAAGCATACTTGTCTGGCGAAGGAACTCTTAGGGGATTAACTAGACGATTTAAGCTACGCAGTAAAACACAATTACAAAGTTGGCTTTCAAAGTATAATGGGAATGAAGAACTACGCTCTTCGGGCGTAGCAACAAGGAGAATTCCCATGGCATCACGTAAGACAACATTCGAAGAATGTATTGAAATTGCGACATACGCAATTGAACACAATCGTAATTACATCAAAACCTCTCAAAAAATCCAAGTGAGTTACCAACAGGTACGTTCATGGGTATTGAAAGTCGATTCTAGTGGCTTTGAATCACTTCGCGATGGACGTGGTCGCAAGAAGTCTGAGGATGAACTGTCAGATAATGAAAAGCTTAGGCTTGAGAATAAACAGTTGAAAGCCGAGTTAAAAGCACAACGTATCCAAATTGATTTAGCAAAAAAATTACAAGAAATCCTAAGCAAAGGCAGGTAATGGTAAATCGAGTTACGAATGTTCCGTTGTACGAAGCTATGCGTGAATTACATAACTCAGATTCAAGCACCTACACGATTGAACAGCTAGCAATAGCTGGCGAAGTTTCTAAGCAAGCGTATTATAAATGGCTAAATCGTTCAGAAACTGCAAATGAACAATTAAATGAAGTACTCATGTATAAAATTAAGAAACTTGACGACAATCATCATCATAATTTAGGTGTGAAGCGAATGACAATGTATCTTAATCACGATGAAAATATCCTTTATCATATAAACATCAAGCGAGTGCGTCGCTTAATGCGCATCGCTGGTATCCGTCCGGATATTCGCAAGAAGAAACACAATCGCATTAAGACAAATGCAATGTACATTACAGACAATGTGTTGAATCAAAATTTTCGAACTACTGCTCCAAATAAAAAATGGGCAACTGACATGACGGAATTAAGTTATGGACATAACTTGGAACACACATTGAAATTATCAGCAGTAATTGATTTATATGGCACTTATGTACTTTCGTTTAACATCAGTGCAACAGAGACGTCCAAAGCAGCTATACAAGCGTTTGAACGAGCATATCAAAATACAGAAAATCCACAACATGCCTTAGTACATTCGGATCGAGGGTCCGCCTACACATCAGGTTCTTTCAAAAATTACTTAGGGCACCATAATGCGCGACGGAGCATGTCTCGTCCGGGCACACCATATGATAACGCCATCATGGAGAAGTTTTGGAATGATTTTAAAGTAGAATGGTGGGATAAGCAACACAGTTATACATTCAAGGAAGCAATTGAGGCGATCAAAGCAGGAATTGATTACTTTAATCTTATTCGACGCTCAGAAACAATAAATGTCCATACCCCGGAAAAATTCCGGAATATGGACATTTACGGTGGTGCGAGCGCCTAATTCAATTTTATATTATTTCACCCGTCAACTTGACAGGGACTAGTACAAACGAATCAACGCTGGTCCCATTAAATCTTTGATTGCTTGCTTTTGTTCTTCTGGCAACTGTTTCATAAAGTAATGACCATATGCTCGGCTAATTCGTTGGATTGCCCAATCAACTTTTTCTTGATTATCATCGGTTAAATCAGATAAATAGTCTTGTGTATGACCGACTAGGTGTTGCCGGGAATTGTCAAGTCTTTAACTAGCAATTTCTTAAAAAAATTTTAAGCAAAGGACGTGCACTGCATTAAACCAACCTTTGCCCGCTTTTTTACATTTCAATATCATTTTTGGATTATCTCGTTGTGACTTTTATTGCTGGCTGAAACCAATTATCTGACAGAAATATTTACATGTGTTCAGCAGCTAATTCAAGGCAGCCAAAAGGACTTGTATTTAAGCAGCAAAAATACAAGTTTAGTTAGTTATTCAGTTACCTGATTGACCTTAAGCTAATTGGCTATTATTTAACCGATGCGCTTTCTTTTGACGGAATTTTTGGCTTTGTAAGAATTGGTTATAGCAGACTTGCGGCGTTTTCCACCCTAATACTGCTTTGGGATAGTGGTTAATAATATCTTGAACAGCACGTAGTGCCACTAAGGTAATTTTAGTAAAACTCTGCCCTTTGGGAAAGAAGTGCCGAATATCACGATTAATGCGTTCAATACCCCCCTTTTCTGCCGGACTATATGCATGGGTAAAATAGACAGCCACCTGCCACTTATCAAGCAACATCATTACATCAAAGTTTGTAAACTCGTGACCCCGATCTGTCGTGATTGATTGAACTTGATTCGGATGCCGTTTTAAAAATTGTTCAATTGCATCATGCATGGCACTGACTTGTTTACTGGCTAACTTCATGATTTCCACATACCGACTTTTACGTTCGTAAAAAACCAAGAGACTGGCTTTAACCCCTTTAGAGGAATCAATACAATCCATTTCCCAGTGACCAAAATTACGTCGCTCATTAATGATTGATGGTCGTTGCTCAATACTGTGAGTTTGCATAAAATCGCTTTCGCGATGCGATCGCATAATTTCACGCATAGAAACTGGTCGCATGTGATACTTATGTTTTTGGTAATTAAGCAAGGCAGGCACGCCTAATTTTAAATAACGATATAAGGTTGCCGCTGAAGGCGCATTTTTCACACGGTGCGCTATCATCGGGATCGTCCAATGCTTTTCCTCAACCACTTTTTGAATGCGTTTTAAAGTACCACGTGACGTATGTAATTTACCGTAATTACGATTAATACGATTTTGTGCAGCTAACCAATCGGCATATTCCGGATCATAGGGAATTTTGTCTAATGAAACATCAGTACGGCGCCGATTATAATGCACTTCGTCATAGATTGTTTTGGGTGTCCGGTGTAACCGTAAGGCAATCTGGCGTAAGCTAATTTTTTGTTCATAGTACCAAATATAAATGTAGTAGCGCTCTGAACGACTTAAGCGTTTATAAGATCTCATAAGTTAATCTCCTCAACAAAGTATTGATTGGTAAATTTAAAAATAGCGTTAAAACCTTTACCTAATAATAGAATACCCGTTCACACAAGTGATTAGATTAAATAAATCGTGCATAGTTGGTCACTTTACAATCAAAAATGGCCGTAGAATGCGTTTCACAGAAATTAAATTTTGCCAAATTAAAAAGACCAGCAGACGCTAGTCCTAATTTACTGATGTTTTAGTTATAACTAGTGTTAGTGTCGTGCAACATATAAAATATCACACATTGGAAATCGGCGTTGATGACCTGAAAGAATCACATCATCATCTTGGAATCCTAGCACTTTGCCATGATAAAACGGACTCACCACCCCTTCATCATTGTGATTCCGTAATTGCAAAGTAACTGGGAAATGTTGATCAAAAGCTTTCATTAAATACCGACCAATGGCTTCTTGTGTCATTTCTTGCTGGTCCTGGCGCGCTATATTTTGAGCTCTGTTATTTGAGTAGCTAGCCACATCTGCTGTGTGATCACTAAGAAAGAACCCTTGCCACTTAATTGTTAGTTTTAACTGTATATCATTAATTTTAAACTAATTAAATGATTAATCAAATATTATTTTGTAGAGACAAACTTTGCTTAATCTATTAAAAAAGACCAGTAAGTTACTGGCCTTAAATATCTTCGCAAATCAGAGAATATTTGAAAAAGATGAAACAAACGAAAAAATAAGATGTAGTAAAAACAAGTTAATAGGTACCTATTGTTAATATCTATCACCTATATTGTACGAATTTTACGGCACCTCTGCAATTAATATTAATCAGAGGATAAACCCAGATTAATTTTTAAACAAATGATCAAAAGGTGATTCACCTATATGCGCAACTTGTGTTAAAAACATTTTGATTGCTGACTGTGTCGTTAGCCCTTGTGCCTTAAAAATGGCATCTGCTTTATCCTTAACATCTTCTTCGACTCGTAATTGAATTAACTTTTCACTCATAACCATAATATAGTTCCCCTTTATGTCTGTATATCAGCGTCATGTTACTGAATATTATACAGCATATTATTGCTTACCAAAATCAAAAGCTAGTTTGCCATTTTTTAACTGCAATTTTGCTTGAAACGACTTGACCGTTTTCTTTGATTTAAACCCCTTCAACTTGGCGGTCGTCCCTTTCGTTAGTAAAGTTGTGACAATGGTTGGTGTCAGTGTTTTACTACTCCATTTTTTGGGCAGCGTAAATTGGCATGATTGTTCAGCTTTATAATTTGTACAGCCGTAAAACTTACCCTTGTCCACAATTTGACCTTGCTGACAGACCGGACATTGCCCTAAATTAGCTGCCGCTTGTTGCTTAGATTCATCCTCTTTTTGTACGTTAATTTGCTGCTGCATGGCTGTTGATTGGCCTAGTTGGTCCGGTACTTCGTCCACTAATTTCTGCACAAATTTTTTAATTTGGCCAAGAAAATTGTTTGGCGTCCATTGTTGTTGACCAATTTGTTTCAAAGCGGTTTCCCATTTTGCCGTCATAGTTGGGCTTGTTAATAGTGGCTGTAATGAAACAGCTTGACATAAGGTTTGTCCACTTGCCGATACATGTAACTGATTCTTTGCCGTCACTAAATACTGCCGCTTTTTAAGCACTTCCAAAATATTAGCCCGGGTGGCTTCAGTCCCAATTCCTTCAGCTTCTTTTAAAATAGCTTGTTCGTCGGCATCCTCCAATGTTTTACCAGCTGTTTTCATAGCTGTAATTAACGTTCCTTCCGTGAAAGGTATCGGCGCTTTGGTTAGTTTCTTAGTGGCAGCTAACGTCACTTGTACGCGTTGTCCCTGGGTAACTTTGGGCAAAACAGCCGGTTCTTTTGATTCTTTTTTTTCTTTCAATGGTTGTTTTAATAATACCTGCCAGCCTGGATTAGTAGGAACTTTACCCGTGGCTTTAAATAGGGCTTGGCCGACTTGCGTTATAATGACGGTTTCTTGGTACTCATACGGCTGGGCAAACATGGCCAATGTCGTTCGTAGGACCAAATCATAAATTTGTTGTGCCAAAGGCGTGAGCTTTTGTAACTGCGCTGGTGTAGGTATAGTTTTGGTCATAATGATGGCGTGATGTTCTTGCACCTTAGCCCCATTAATATAACGTTTATTGGCGGTCAGATGATCTAAAACAACTTCTTCTGGAATCAAGGCTTGGTAAGCCGTCAGGTTATCCAGCAAATAATCAAATTCTTGATCCGTAATATACTGACAATCCGTTCGTGGATAAGTTAATAATTTCGCTTCATACAAGGCTTGCACCGCTTTTAACGTTTCACTAGCACTGACATGCGCTTGTTTATTCATGGCACTTTGCAAACTCGATAACGAAAACAAACGCGGACTAGTAGTTTGCTTAGCCGTTGTATCAACACCCGCAATGAAACCGTCCTGTAAGCCAATTTGCACGTTTTTAGTCGTCATGTAGGTATTGAGCTGCTTTTGGTCATCAAAACGCTGATACGGCTCTAATTTCGCTTGAAATGTTTGCTGTTCAACTTGGACTTGTGCTTGTAACTCTAAATAAGGTGTCGGGTGAAAGTTTTTAATCGCTAAATCACGTTCATAAACCATATACAGCGTTGGGGTTTGCACCCGCCCAATTGAATAAACGCCGTGGACACCTGCTTGTCGTAATAATAACGTGTATAGCGGACTCGCATTCATGCCGACTAACCAATCACTAATCTGGCGCGTTTGTGCTTCGTAATAAGCCGGTAGATCACTAGCGCCTGTACGTAAATGTTGAAAACCTTCTCGAATCGCTGCTTTTTCTAAACTATTAATCCACAAACGTTGATAGGTTTTGTTCTTTGTATAAGCTCCAGCTTGCTTAATAATGCTCCAAGCAATGTTACTGCCTTCACGGTCACTATCCGTTGCAATAATAATTGTATCTGCTGCTTGTAATAGCTTTTTAACAATCTTGAATTGCTTTTGTTTATCTGCCCCAACCACAAAGTGGTATTTTTCCGGAAAAATCGGCAAATTGTCCAACGACCAGTGCTTAAATTTGGCATCGTAATCATCAGGTGGTGCCAGTTCAACTAAATGACCAAACCCAAACGTGATGGTTGTATCTGACGGCAAAATCGGGTCACTGACCTCGTAGTAACCCGATTGTTTGGTATTCTGTTGCAAAGCATCCACATAAGCCCGTGCTTGGCTTGGTTTCTCTGCTAGAATAACCGTGCTCATTTAGTCACCTCGCTTTTCTAATTGGTCTAATTTTGCATAAAGTCCCGCAAATTCATGACGAACTTCATGGTAGTATTTTTGGTCTTTACGACTGGCAACAAAAAATAAAATACTCATCAGGTAACCTGTACCTAGCATCAAAAAGGCGATATAATCCTCGCCCTGTTCAAAAAGATCAGCTGCTAGTAGGCTAGGTGCTACATAGAAAAGAACTGAATACATATACCCAAAGTAATAGCGACAACGTCTTTTAAATTGTTTTAATTGAAATATCATATATTCCCCCCATTTTTGATATTAGTATTTAGAAATTATTTGCTGATAATTCAGCAATCATCATGATCAGGAATCGAACCTCATTCAGTCTAGGACTGACCACCAGGCATGACGTGATTATGTCTCACGGCTGCGAGACGTGTTTCGTTTCTTTTTGCCGATTTTTAAATGGATGTAACCACTTGGCTAACTTAGCTTGGCGGGCTTGTTGTGCCAATTCTTGGTGTTGGGCTAAATCGACTTGATCACTCTGTAAACGATGCTCATATTGTTGATTAACTTCAACCAATTGTTGTTTAACCCGTTCCAAATCTTCTTGAGCCGTTTCTGCACGGAATTGCCACTTAGATGATTCAGCTTGCAGTTGGCCAATTTGGCCTTCCAGGTCCATTTTAACTGATTTCAATTGGTCATGGCGTTTCTCAAGATTAAGCACTTCTGCATTCGCAAATTGAAGACGTTCCTTTTCAGCTTGGGCTTTATCTGAATCCTCACGGATTGCTAAGGCATGTTCATGTTCCTTAATAAAATCTTGGCGGCATACTTCTAAATCACTCGATAACTGCCGATAAGCTTTCGTCATTAAATCATTAGCTTCCTTTTGCCCAGCCACAATTTGGTCGATCACTTTGTGGCGCTTAAATTCGGCTTGGTTATAGCGCAATTGTTGCACTTCTTGCTCGATATATTGCTTTTGCGTGGTAATAATTTGGGCAATTTCATGTTGAATAATTTGGTCACGATCACCCGTTAATTTAGCCGTCGTTTTGGCTTTATCAGTGGCTAATTGTTGTTCAAGCTTGGTTAACGTTTGTTCATGACGTTGTTCTTCTTCGGCAACAGCTTGTTGATAATCATTATCTAAAGCTGCTAACGAATTGTCCAAACGATCGCCATAATCTTTCGTATGACGTTGCGTTACCTGTTGTTTAATTGGTGTTTGCCAATCTGTTGTTAGCAGGTCATCAATGGCTTGTGTATCTTCATGCACATCAGCAATGTTTTGCGTCAGTGTCTCACGGTAAGCATCGGCCACCTTATCGGCGGTTTGTTGCATGAAGACATTTGCTTCTTTAGTTTCGCGTACCATCATCACGTCAACATAATCATCGCTTTCCGGTACCACCGTTTGTTTTTCATCCAACGGTTTCGTTTTGAAAAACGAAGTTTTAACTTGAAAGGCTTGAATAAGTTTGGCAATGGTTAAAGTGCTATCGGCGGTAGCTGCAGCTGGCATTACCGGTTGCGTGGCAACCGAAGCAGCATCTGCGACAGCTGTTGCAGCTTGACTAACCGCACTAGCTGGTTCAGCATCGTTAGCTGCTTGTGATGAAGCTTCTGATAAGGTTATTTCAGATTGTGGTTGGCTTGATTTAACCGTCTGTTCAGGTTTATCAGTCGTTGGTTCATCACGAACCACTAACCGTTGTGGTAACCGGTTAAAGAGCTCAT
Organism: Weissella paramesenteroides; assembly: GCF_051903945.1. Classification (GTDB taxonomy): domain Bacteria; phylum Bacillota; class Bacilli; order Lactobacillales; family Lactobacillaceae; genus Weissella; species Weissella paramesenteroides_A. Next base: position 1,090,392 of record NZ_CP192268.1, read on the forward strand.
TATGCTCAACAGCTTCAATATATTCGTCTTCACTGGGCAAGGTCGGTAACTCTTGATCGGTAAAGCCTCCAAGCTCATGACTGGCAGTTAAAAAGGCTGTCAATGCGTCTGTTAATTCTTGATACGTCAAATCATCGGCCAGACGTACTTGTTCATCGTTCAATACTTGATTAACTGTTTCCACGACAAAATTTTCCATGTCGCCTCTTACCACAGCGTTTTCCCAGGTTAAGCCCGTTTCCACCGTTTTCTTCGGGTTTTTCGGGTCCACCGTTAAAAAGCTGATGTCACCTAACGGCACCACTTCACCGGTAGCAATCGCCACGTTTTGTTGTATTTTTTCTGTCAGCGTTTTTAACTCATCTAGTTTCAGATTAGGCCAGGTTTGCGTCACTTGACCCGTATCAGCCAGCAATTGTTTAATCAACGGATTGTCACTATCTAACGTACTTTTAACCACTTGGGCGCGATAATCGCCTAAATCAACCGGCGGTTGTCGTTTCTTTGATTTTAACCAATGCATATGTCCCTCCTTTCAAATTAAATACAGCCGCTTAAAATGGCCAAGTCCAGTTAAAGCCACCACCGGCACTGGTAACGGTATTAACGATCCAAGTTACCCCAAGACTCAAGCATAGGATTCCCACAATACTTGCTAAACCAATCATGATTTTTTTCGTACCAGATGCATGCAGCATTTGATTACCTGATGCCATCATGGCAATACCTAAAGCAGCCCCAATCGCTCCTAAAACAACCGTTAGTAAAATTAAAAAGGTAATCACTTTACTACCGGTGTTTTTAGCCGTTTCTTCCAAAGCAGCTGCGTGGACCAAGGTTGCTTGACTACTAGCTAATAGTATTGTCCCTACACTAAGCGTTGCCGTCACGAAGCCGCGTGACCATGGTTTTGTATATGTTGTCATTGTCTGACCTCCAAAAATTTAAATGTCACTATCTCTAGTGCAACCCTATCGTAACGAATTTTTAAAGGCCTATGTAAAAGTGTCCCAAAGAAATTTTTAAGTCATTAAAAAAAGAATAACCGCTCAACTTGGCAGTGCACGGCACCAAGTGAACGGTTGTTCTTGAAATCTAATTACCAAAGTTAGTATAGCACATTAACTAATTGTCACGAACGATAATTTTACGTATACGTATCGTATACGATTGCGTATGATATACCGTATACTTACTCGTATGTTAATGCGTATACGTTTATGATTGGGGTTTCAAAAATGATTGATAGCCCTCATTGTTATTAAAGCGAATAATATGATCATTCATCGTGAATTGATGACTATGACGTTCGTCAGCCTTGATCATTGCTATTCGTAATTGGACTTGTGTGACCTGCAAAAATTCGCTTAATGCAATTAAATTACTAAAGTATTTGGCATAATCAACAATATAATGTCCTTGTGCCGACGTTTGCCAATATTTGTGGCCCAATTCTTGCGCTGCTGGACTACTTAAATCCCCCTGACCAGCAGCCATAATGTGTGGTATCCAATTCATATGACGCCCTCCTCTTAATTTGGGATACTTTTATTAATCAACAGTTTCCGTACTATCAACAGCGATATTGTAGACACCTTGTTGATCAATTTTAACTAGTTTATCAGTTTTACCATCATACGTAACCTGAAAGACTTTGATGGTATCTTGCCCTTCTTCATCTTCAAAGTTTAACTCTTGCGTTGTATAAACAGTTGCTTCTAGTTGCTGATCGGTAATTTTGGTTGGCACAATCTGATTTTTAACAAACGTCGATTGTAAGCCTAACTGCCGGGTTTTACTGTACTTATCTTCTTTAAATAACCGTCGGTTATCATAAACTGCGGGACTCACCACTTTTTTAGCGGCTTGACGGCGATGATTATAGGCTTTTTGATCATCATAATTAAAGTAAGCACTCATAAACGTATCTAACCGTTCTTCAGTCCGACTATACAACGGGCGTTCTCGTTCAAATTTTGACAACTTGCGTTGCGTCTGTTGTTGCTTGAGGTGCACTTGCTGTTGCTTACGTTCAGTTTGGTGATTAGCCCCATTAAGCATGAATACACAACCCATTACGATGGCCACAACACTTAACCCGCTAGTAATCAAATAGAACCACTTAGTAGACGGTATCTTTGGCATTTTCACTGGCTTTCACCTCCCCTAACTTGATGCTTTCAACGCGTAACTGACCTTGATATTGTTCTAAGGTTAATAAGACGGTAAATTTTGATTTGATATGGCGCGTCTTAGCCTCTTTATCATCCGAAATACCAAATGCTTCAATCTCAATCTGACCCTCACCGACAATTTCCCCATCGGCCATTTTATTAAAATGTAAGTCGTGCTGGGTTAATTTCATACCACTATTCATACCGGCCATTGCTTGAATCGCCGTATAAGCATCGGCATTACCATAAGTCTCATCTTTAGCACTAATATCACCTGATTTCGTGGCACGCGCTAAAGCGCGGTTCAGAAACGTCACCGCCCGCTTTTGATAAACGGTATCAGTAACCAATGTTTCTTTATTTTGCTGTTGTTTTTGTGCTGACCGTTGTTTCTTTTGCACTTGTTGTATTTGATTATGCGTGGTCTGTTGTTGCTGGGACTGCTTTTGGTCGTAAACAAAGGCCAGAGCCGCAAAGATTATGCTTAACCCTAATACTATTTTCAGTAGCCCTTTCGTGACTTTTTGTTTGTCCATGGCTTACTCCTTCGTGGCTTTAATGACGTTAACTAAACGATCCGGATTATTGGCACCTGCGTACCGGGCCACTTCCTGACCGGCCTTTAAATGAATGGCTGTGGGTACTTCAATCACATTATATTTTTGATATAAGTTTGAATCTTTGGTATCCACCATCACGTAGTGATCGGCTTGACCTGCTTGCACGGCTTGATTCACCTGCCGGACCACTTGCTGACAATCCGGACAACCTGTTTTATGAAAAATTAACACGACGTCATCCTGTGTTTTCTGTTGTTGCTGTAAGATTTGTTGGGGCTGCTTGGTATCATGGTACGTATAATTACGCCATGTCCAGTAACCGCCAACGGCAATCACAATACTCACTAACAAAGCCAGTATCGTGGTTGCATATTGTTTAACTTTCATGTTTAATACCTACTTTTTATCTTTGTCTTGATCAGTTGAAAATGGTCCGGCAGGTATGGTCTGCCCCTTTTCCGGAACTGCTTTACGGGGCACTTTTGATAGATAATCGCCACCACTTACGAGCCCATCTGATTGAGGTGCGAAAGCGGGCTTCTTCTTATTAACCCCAAAGTGCACATGCACACCCGTTGCGAGACCGGTTTGGCCTTGGTGTGATATATGTTGTCCTTTATGGACGGTATCCCCTTTATTTACAACAATTGATTCTTGTGAAGGGGCATGCCCATAATAGGTATAACTACCATCGTTATTTTTGATAATGACATTGTTACCCCCAGTGGCATCAAAGGCTTTGGCATAGACTTTACCGTCGGCAACAGCATAAACATTGCTGGCATCACCATTTTCTTTGGCGCCCACCGTTTGAAAGTCCACGCCGTAATGCGGACTACCCCCGGCACCTTGGTAGTTCGGATAACCCCCGGTAATGTTGTACTGGCCTTTAACGGGTAGTCCAGAACTCGTTCCAGTTGCTGGTGGACAATTATTAGGGTTCAATGTGGCACCACCTTGAGCCGTGGTGGCATCACCGCCGGTGAGGTCCGTTAAGCTCCCGGAAAAGTCTAACTTAAACACCTGCTTAACCCTTTGCGCTGTCGCTAAGGTTTGTGTTGACTTACGCTGTGGGTCCGAGGCGGCGACACCTTCAAAATGCACGTCCCATGCTTCTAACGAATGCGTTAAATCGGCATTACGCATATGCGTTAAGGTGGCTGCATGACTAGACTTTAATTCTTTAATTGCTAAATTAACTTGGCTATCAACATTGTCTTGCGTGTCTTTATATCGATTACCATTTACACCACCAGCACCCCATTGCCAAATCCCTTTCACTTGTCCACTCGGATTTTCAGCTTTGGGATTAAATTGACTTTCACGTAACCCAATCGCTAATGCTGCAGCAATGTTATCGCCGCTCATATGTAACTCATTTTTAAATTTATCAGCTGCTGCTTGCATCGCTTTGTGGGTATTGGATTTACTATCTTTCCAATCACCACCAATGCCGGCACCAGCAGAAGTGTCGTTATTACTGGGGTAGCAAACTTGACTATCATCACTACTGCCACCGGCAAACAGATTAATCACCACCAGAAAGAAGAATAATAAACCAATTAACACAAGCAGTATCGGCACCAAGATTTTAACCCAAAACCAAATTGTGATGGCTTTTTTCATCGGCTAACCCCCAATCGCTTGCAGCAACAAAATAATACCCAACACTAAGAAAATCACGACGGTGATTAATAATAAGCGCAGTGTGCGTTTCACCACTGCCGGGTCCTTTTTGGACCATTCACCTGTTGCTTTATAATGTTCATAATCCCGTTGTGCATCCGCCCAAATGGTACTGGGTTTATAAGGATTTAAACGGCTTTTATTATGTTCTTTTTGACTCATTTAGATACCTCCACCATACATCCGTAATTGGGCATCGGTTGGCCGATAAGCTGTAATAAAAATTGATTGGTAACCCCGCAGAATTAATAAGAATTGTCCCACTTGTAACATCGGTAACGTATCTAATTGATCCGGCGTGGCATCTGAACGACTCGTCACGCTGGCATAACGATTTTTGTCATCTTCTGGTAACCGGCCAATATGATGATTTTGGAAACGATTGAAAAAGTCGGTCATCGCACGGGTTTCTTCTGAATCTTGTTGTTGTCCAGTCGGTAATACGTTCTTTAAACCAGGGAAAATCATAAATAACCCAAAGTAATTCTTACGCTGTTGTTGCATCATCTTATCGGCAAACGAAACGCCTAACGGGTTCGTATAGTTAATGACGTCATCAGCCTCATCCTGGATCCACCAGAAGTATTTCGGTGCTGCCGTTCCATTGGCAACCGTTTGCTTGGTAAATTCACCACGTTGTTCTCGGGCTAACTGTTGGTATCCATTCATGACGACATAAGCATTCATTAACGACATAATACTAAAATATTGCGCAGCGTAAACTTTTGGTTCCCATTCGGCCATACCTGACGTATCAAACATGATCAATTGTTCGTCTGACAAATCAGGCACATCCGTATGACCATTCACTTTTGAGCCATATTGATTTAAAAGATTATTTAATACCATGACAATATTATCTAAGCGGTCTCGGTTATTACCGGTAAAGTCACGCGCATTTAGTTGTCGGGCCTGTAGATAACTAATAAACGTTTCCAAAGTTGGATAGGCATTTGCATCTAATCCAATAATCCGTAATTCTTCCGGGTGATCTTCAGGTGAATATGACCACATCCCTTGATCTTCAATATAAAAGCGTCGTAATTCATCCATGAATAGATTCAATTCACCCACACCGGCTTCTGGATTTAAGGTGGCATAATACGTTTTAACCTTTTCTAAGTGTTGTAAAAAGGAATTAATGACATCAATTTGACCATGTTCATCTAGCACTGTGCCAAAAACATGCAAGATATTTACCCGGTTTTGGGAACCATCCATGGTTAGAATTAGGCCCCCTAACTGTTGAATGTGGGGAAAGTACCGGCGGGTACGATCGAATAACCAAATCGTGTCGCCACGAGCAAATAACGGATCCAATTGCTGGTGCATCCAGGTTGATTTACCTGAACCAGAATCACCAATAATTAAGTTATAGGCCGTGGTACGATGTTTACCATCCGAATGACTGGGGTCAAAGGTGACCTCACCCCCTTGAAAAGTCGTGGCCAAATTGGCACCTCGTGGATCAGCCAAAAATGTTTGGTTAAAGGCATAAGTGCCGGCCAATGAATAAGATTTCATGGGAAAGCCTTTATCTTTGAGCGCAATATCTTGTACCTTCATCGCTGGAATAAAGAATTGGCGCATATGATTAGCCATTTCGCCAGCATAGACCATTGATTTATAATTACTCAAACGTTGTCGAAAATCATCTAGCTTCATGCGCAATTTTTCAATCGTTCGTTCTGTAAATAATACGCGCACGTACAAGCGTTTATAGATTTCTTGCCCATTTAAGGCATCATTCAAATCGGCCATGTTTTGTTGGTACTCATTACCCGCCAACAACTTGCGTTGATCGTTTTGCCACTTATCCCCTAAAATCGCATTATTGGCATTCGCTGCATCTTGTAAGGCTTTTTCCACTTTGGCCCGTGATTCAGTTCCAACCTTCAAAATCGTAATCGTATTATCAGTATCTAACAAATTACGGAACCACATTTGTTGTTGGGTTTCTTTTGGATAATCATAGATGGTGACAATCGTACCGACCCCATTACCGAAATGAATATAATCAGAATGATAAATCGTAGGACTCGGATTTTGGACCTGCCAGATTAAATCTAAATCATAACCTTGATTGCGTAGTTTTGCTGCCACACTTTTTTTCATGTTTACGCCTCCTTTAATTTATTGCTTGTTTATTGATTTAATTGTTGTGTCGGATCTTGTAAGATCTGCAACATCGTTTGTTTTTGCTTTAATGACATCGGTTGGGCTGTGATGGCACGACCACCGGAACTGATAAAGATTTCTCTGGCAGTCCGGGTTTCTGCTGCTGATTCACCATAAATAAAAGCCGTATAGCTTTGGTGCTTCACGTTTTCGGCCACGTGGCGTAAACTGGCAATTTGATCCGTGACTAATTGATGGCGGAGTTGTAATTGCCGATAACGTCGTGCATCTGTGGTTTGCGCCATTTCTGCATCAATTGCTTGCCGATTAGCCAACCAAGCCCGTTGTTGGATGGTAGTTTCAGCGGCCATTCGTGTGATGATAATATCAAAATCACTGGTAAACGTATTGAGTAACAAATGGTAGTCGCGAATAATATTTGAGGCTCCTTCGGAACCGACACCATAGACGAAATCTAAGTCTTTACCATAAATCGTCAACATATCCATGTAACCCGCATCTTGTTTATCATTACCGGCTAACACTAATAAATTATCCTCTCCTTCGAAACGTTTAAACGGTAATAAATCCAACAGGTCAACTTTTGGTCGCCTTAATTCAGCAACTTGTTTCAATGATAATTGGTGCTTTTTTTGTTGTTTAAACCCCATTTAATCCTCCTTTTCCAACGGCATGCATTTCATTGAGCCGTGCAGACTTTGTGAACTGACCGTTTTAGGACCGCGTACAAAGACTTCATCAATCACCAAACTATTCGGATTGCTGGGTGCTGGTAAGATGGCGTAAATTGCTGTAACCACCATGACCACCAGAAAAAAGCCTTTTGAAAACGTCAATTGATATGAAAACGCTTTGGATAGCATGATATAGGTAAACATGAAAAAGCCTCCTAATACCGCTAGTCGTTCAAAATTTAAAAATAAAAGTCGTGGTTGCTTTTTCCAGATGTTGTTACCTGGTGAAAACTCACGATAGTTATAACCTTGCATAAAAATGCCACCTTTCAATAATTTATTTCTTTGATTAACTACCGTTATCGTAACGAATTTTTTAAGGCCTATGTAAAAGTGTCCCAAAGAAAAAATCAAGCATGTAACGTTATACTTAACCGTATACGCTTTGTTATACGGTTAAGTATATTTATAAATGTAATTTTACGTATACTTATACGTATAATATTAAGTATGTTTAAAGATATACGTAACGTATACACTTAATAAAAGCCTGGTGTTATACTGTTTACAGCGTTAAATTATTTCTTTGATTAACTAACCAAACTTTCATTTTGACAAATAAACAAGCGAGGAAATAATGATGCAAATTATGACATTTACTGGATCAAAAGGTGGCGTTGGTAAAACCACGCTGGTCTTTAATTACGCTGCCTGGCTGGCACAACACAATTATCACGTCCTATTAATCGATGGTGATTTTCAGGCTAACTTAAGTGCCACATATGATTTAATTACCAACGAAAATACGTTATTAGATGTGTTTATTGGTGGTGAACCCGTCATCCGACCAGTTGCCCAAAATATTGATTTATTGCCAGCTTCGCCCAATTTGGATCGCGTTGAAGGCTTAATTCAAACGAAAATGTATCGTGAATATTTATTGATGCAGTAGATGCGTCTACACGTCAATACTATCCAGTCTTACGACTACATTTTGATTGATACCCATCCAGAATTTGGTTTACTCACGAAAAATATGATTGCAGTTAGTGATGCCGTCATCGTGCCGTTGGAACCCAGTGAGTATGGTTTTAAACAGCTCAAAACCCAATTTGAACTCCGCATGACCGAATACCAACAAGACAGTATTGACCCCCGGACGGGCGTCAGTGATATTGATGCCCAAGTTTATTATGTTGGTAATAAAATCCAACATAATACTATTGAAAGTCGCCAGTTTCGTGAAGCATTAGCAACGATGCCAAATGTCATTGCCCAAATTGACGCCCGTGAAATCATGCGCAAATCAACTGCTCAAAAACAAGCCGTCGTTGAGATGCCCGCTAGTATCTTGAGACAGTACCCCGGTTTTAAAGAGCAGTTAATAACCCAATTCACACGCATGACGCAAACTTTGCAAGATAATCAACACAGTTAGGAGTATATTTATGTCATTTAATTCAAAACAATCTACTAGTGACCAACAGATGAAAGAGGCCTTTGCTCAAAACCCCGTTCGCCAACACAATGCTGCTGATTTAGTAGCTAGTCTTAATATCAATACCAAACCCACGAGTGAACGTAAGCAATCCGTATCAATTACAATGACCCCTACGATGAAAGAGGAATTAACAGCTCTTGCGAAGCAAAACGGTTATACCGGTTTATCAAGTTTTGCCGTTGAAATTTTTCAAGCCATCTTAGATCAACAATCAAAAGATTAATTAAGTGCATAATAAAAGGCGTTCAACACAGAATTCATGTTGGACGCCTTTTTCATACGTAATAGTATAACACTACGTATACTTATAGTTATACTTAAACGTATACTTTTAAGTATATTGTATCATTAACGAATCAAATCATTGACGTACTCTTTAACATCAGGATCTTTTTGTGCTTGTTCGGGACTATTAAAGTACCAATTATAAGCTGAATCGGAATAGTATGTCATATCTGAATTAAACTTACTATTACCATATAATTCTTGATAAATCTGCCCAATCTCACCATATCCCTGTTGTTCATCCATCAGTCGATTATTATTAAATAAGTGATTTGTTCCTAATTTTGTTTTTTCATTACTAGTACCGTCAGGTCTGTTTTTAACCCCTACATTATACTTTTTAAAAAAGTAATGTCTGATGTGGTCTGGTGACCAAGTTGTTCGGTATAAATTGGGATCATTCTTCCGTAAATGCACATAATGACCTGCTGGCGCTTTTTCAAATTGTTCATCAATTTCCAACTTACTAAAAGCTTCATCTGATAAGGGTTGATTATGTTTATAGATACCATATGACACACCACCCGTCGCCACCACTAGTACTGCAATGATGCCAATAAACCATTTCATTTTGTTACTCATTTTCATCCTCCATCATGCCCTGACTATGATCGTTGCGGATTATCTTTTTTCGGATAAGCCTGACGCAAATCATTTTGTACTTCCTTTTCAAGTCTATCATATACAGCATTTGATGATTTCCGGGTAGCTGACGTCTGTCTAGTTGGTTGACCACTCGTTTGTCGACCCGTGCTATTTTGTACTGTCTGACCCGCATTATTGGCATGTTGATTAGGTGCCGGTTGACTCGTCATCGGTTGATTAGTTGGTTGTGTTAGTCTCGTCGTTGGCTGCGGTCCTGCACTCACTGATCGTCCTGGCATTGCTGATTGAGGTGTGTTTGTTGGTGCTGTTGTATTTGATGTACCACCCGTCACGCTTGTTGCTGATTGTTGGCTACCACTACTTTGACTAACACTACTTGCTGGCATTGGTTTAGGTGGTGTCATGGCCGGCTTGGCTGTACTTTGAAGGTTACCATTAGTTGTACTAGTTGTTTGTCCGGTCGTTTGACTTAACTGACTCGTGGTTGCTGATTGACTGCTGCCACTACTACTGCCACTACTACTGCTTAATGAGCTAATAGGTTGTGTGCCAGGGTTATGCGCTTGGGCGGGTGTACGCAAGCCATTAGAACCAGCCGTTTGACCCGCCTTTCGAGTAGCTGTACCAGGCGCTTGTTGTCCGTTATCCTCACCTTTGTTCATAGTCTCATGAGAACCACCACCAGTTGCTGGTGATTGACTGGCAGCTGCATTAACGGGCAAACCATTCAACCCATTTGCTGAGCGCGTCGTCGCACTATTTTTTTGCTTTCCTGAACTTGTGCCATCACTACCAAATTTTGCATTGGCACCTGCTTGTATCGCTTGTTGCGTCGCTTGATTATTCTTACCTGCTTGGGCAATCTTGGCTTTCATCGACTGGGCACTACCCACAGCTTTTTTACCGCTTTTTGCGGCACCACGCGTAACACCACCAATCATATGTGCTGCTGTACCCGTGACACCCTTGGTGGCTCGACCCACGGTTGCCCCGGTGACTGCTGCCCCAATCAAACCACTGGCAGTATTGCCATGACCCGTTGGCATACCGGTCCAATCATCAATCAAAGCAAACCCGGATAATAAGCCTTTACCAGCTGCTAATAGTAACGCCACACTGATAATCGTGTAAGGTCCCCATGATAGATTTTGGTCACTAATGGCCGTCATACCCCATTGGACGAAAGCAAAGAACAAAATAAGGTTCAGCGGCAACAATGCCATTCCTAAAATACTACCTTCCATCACATGTAAAATTTGCATCGCTTTTTTACCTTCCATATCACGAAAGGCTAAAGCTAGTAGGGTTAGTGAATAGTAAGCCAGTCGGAAGAAACGCACGATTAATTCAATAATCGCCAAAAATCCGATAATGGCAAAGACAATTTCGGCAGCGATAATCCCAATCCAATTTACTTTGACTCGAGGGTAAACTTCTTCGGTTCCTTTTAACCAACCACCTTTATCAACCTTTTCAGTTGTACTTTCACCTTGTTTATTGGCAAAAACTGCTTTAGCTTTATCATTTTTAATACCTTTTTGTGCCTTGTCGTCCATCGTATCTGTAAAAATTGACGATTTAACAATCGCATTCGACGACGTTTTTTTAATTGGACTGTAATCGTGAATATTACCTTCTTTGACCTTAAAGTCGGCTTGCGCCAACTTTTTGAGATCAACTGAATTATTTCGCCAAATATCAGTTAAAATACTGTGCCCACCTTTTTGTGCCGACGAGGTATTTGTTCCTAACATGGCCTGATTCATACTTTTTGAAACTTTAGTACCTCCTGAAATTAACATAGGTACTAAAGCAATGATAATAATGGCTGTGACGATGCCGGACGGCCATTCTTTACCTCTTCGCCCTGACGTTAAATTAAATTGAATTAATTGCACGGCCATCATCACGGCTAAAATAATAATCCCAATCATGAAAAATGTGCCAATATACTGGGTTAAGCTATACCCTGAAATATCTTGACCCGTGCCATCGGATTCAGTAAAAATTGTACTAAACTGGGCTAGTTTCCAAGCAGCATTCCACGCTGTCAAAACCGCATTGGCCAAGTCATAACATAAATCGGCAATCCCTTGACACATCATTTGTAAGACCGACAAAAACATCCGGGATTTTGGTTGTAAATAATCGGCCCATGACTCATAAAACGCATTGGTGGGCCCATTTGCTGGCAGTGGTACCAATCCTATCATGTGCATTTCCTCGCTTTCTTAATTTTCTACTTCTTGTGCGTCACGTAATTCCGCAATGGTCATCAACAAATTAAAGCAACGGTCATCATCGACCATAAAATCACGCATTGCTGCTTGTTGGTTTAATTGTTCATGGCGCTTAAAGAATTTATGTGCCAAGGCATCTGCTTGCACTGCTACCTTATCAGTATCAGCCGTTATGGCTGGCGTATCTAAAGCGTCGGCAATGGCATCTTCTACTTGTTGAACAAACGCCCAATTTGACATCTCCATCTTTGATATCAAAGGTTCGTCGGCATGTGCCGAAAATTCACGTTGCCAGATCGTAAAATCGTCGACTTCATCGTCATCAGCAGCATTAGATTCATTTTCATTAGTTGCAGTTTCCTGGCTTTCAGCCACCTCGTTAGTTTCACCAATTTTATCGTTGCTTGTGGTATCAGCTAACGTTTGATTTTGTGGTTCAGGCATGATCGTTTGTGTTTGCTCTGTTAACTTATCGTCTTCGTCCGTCACAATTTTTTCCGGATTAACTTGCGCAGCTAATTGTTGATAATAACCACTGTAATCTTGGAAAATATCTTGATAACTCAAGTGCTTGGTATTGTTTTTAATCCGTAAGTCGGTAGTGTAATAATCCAAACGATAAGTTTGACCAATGAGATCACGGGCATTGGGCATCAACGTTTTCCCAGTATCAAAGATTGGCAGTGGTCGGATACGGCGCCACTTTTTATCGTTACGCTTAGCCGTTCGCATAATCACCATTTCCCCATCGTTCAACTCCTCTAACTCTTTGGCTGACAGTAATGGCATCTTATCAATAGAAACTTGACGATTTCCTTTATCTTGTTGCTGTTCACCCATCTGTGAGTTCACAATTTCCTTTTGCACCTCAATCTCACCTAGACGATCTGAAACGGCTTGGTTGGTATCCCGGTCCTTGGTTTGAATATGGAATTGCGTCAACATATTGTTCATGATTTCTTTAGCTTCTGACTCTGAATAATGTTTAGCGACTTGGACGTCATCTTGCACATACATATCAACGATATGACCGTAGGTTAGACCACGGGTTAAGAAATTATCAAACCCCGGAATCCGGGGGAACATAGAAAACTCATTTAACTTGTAGATAATCTGTCGGTCCATTTTTCTTCTTGTGATTTCCGAGGCAATTTGTGTATTCACGGAGAAAACTTGTCCTAGGAACAAGGACGCAATTGCAGCATAGTTATCATTACTTTGTGGCGTGACGATAAACACGGCTTTAGGTTTTTCTGAATACCGTAAGCTAAAGGTAGCTGGTATCTCATCATTGATTAAATGTTGTTGCAACGGATAACTGACGACTTGCTTAACCGGCCGTTGACTCTGTGGATCCACTTTAATTTGGTGATTCAACTGGCGTTTAATTCGCTTTTCACCACTAATTTGCAACCATGATTTTTGTAGATGCTTGGGATTACCTTTATCCGCAAAATGAATCTTGATTAACCAGTCATCCGGAAAGACATGCTGGAACGGATATTGAATAACCCCCGCTCGACTAACCTTCACGGCATCTTGTTCTAGGTAATGTCCTTGCGCTTGATCATCTTGTCGTTTGTAAAGTTCCACCATGGCGGTTGCCCCAGCATAATCTGTTGGCACATTAACCTTTAACATGCGGGGAAAACCGTAATCTGAAATTTGGATGGTTGAACGTGACGTTAAACGCGCCACCGTTTCTGACGCAAACAAACTTGATCGACTTTGTAAGGTAAACATGACGGATGATTTGGTATCACCTGTTGCGCCTAAGTAAGACCCGGCCTTTAGGATAGCTTCATTAATAATCGGTGGCATCGGATCTAGTTTGCGTAGCATATTGAAATACTGCGTCAAGCCATCCAAATTTTTATCCTTTGGATCATTAAATTGATTAACTGAATTAATAAATTGTGGCACGCCGGCTGGCGTGGCTAACGTTTGATCATCCTGCTCCATCGCTAACCATAAGAGAATCAAAATAATCGCTAGTTGCGTATCCTCAGCGGTTTTATCCCAAATATCATTCCCACCTTCAGATGAACTCGATGAGCCAATAATTTGTACAATCACCATTGCCTCGTCTCGGGCCTTATCTAATTCACCCGCCATTGCATAATTCAAAGCAACTTGAAACGGGTTCCACGATTCAGACCAATCCGTGTCGGCAATGTTGAGTAATTGCACTTCATACCCGGCTTTTTGTAGCGGAATAAATGACATCTTGGCATCTTCATTTTTTGCATCGGTATCAATGATATTGGGTTGAATTTCGGCTCGACGCATAATATCAATAAAAATATAGCCTCGCCGTTGGTCCTTACCAGAACGGGTTGCCCCGGTGGTAATCGCGTGTGTCGGTTTTGGATCAATCCAGTAAAAGCCTTGAAAACCACCTTCAACCGTGCGTTGGGCATCAAAATACTTGTTTAATAGTGGTAGTTGCATCAACCGTGGTCGCACTTGTTGGTACCATTTGGGAAAGCTTTCGCGATTTAAGCCCAGTGGGGCTTTGACCACTTGTTTTAGCCAAAGGAGCGGGTGTAATTTGAAAAAAGCAAACGCATATCCCGAAATATGACTAATTGGTTGACCTGCTTGCCCCTTGTAAAACTTGTTCCGATCGGGAATTAAAACATAAGTGCGTTCAATTTCATTTAGTGTCGCCCAACGGTTTTGATTAGTGGTGCGATCACCAAATTTTTGCACCCAGTCATACCAATTTTTAACCCCTAACCGACAGAAAATGGCAAACACTAGCAACATAATCGCCCAAATGATGTAAGAATGTTCATGTAAAACTCCACCAGATAAGGAAAACATCACGTATTGTTGTAAGTAATCCCAGCTAAAAGCCGGTTTAAAATAAACATTGAATAGATTTAAGGCCATATTACCGAGACCTGATCGAATGATATACCAAAGCGCCCCGGCTAATGTGCCAACGAGTAGCGCCATCACGATTCCTACTGCACAATAACCAATAAAGATTATGAGTTGAAACCAAAATTGCCCGCGCAAACGAATTTGGCTTTGTTTTTCATACGACCGGGATTTCTCATAACGATTCCCAAACCATTCTCTACTCATGCACCAACCTCCTCTTGTGTGATGGGTAATTCTGCTTGTGTGACGACGGCTTGCCAACTACCACGTGGATGCGTCGCATCCGGTGGATTCCCCCAGGCACGAAAGACAAAGGAATGTCCGTTCACTTGGCCGGTTCGTCGTTCATGTAAGATCGCCGTTGCCATTTGTGATTCGACAAATTCCATGATGGCATCATCTAATGGCCGTACACCTAGGCTTTTGCGATACCCCTTATCCACTAAGAAATCAATTAATGGATGCGTTTCAACCACCCGATCATTGACAAATTCTTGCCCACTGGCAAAACTTGGAATTAATTGACTGACATCTTGTGGCCGATAAACCAATTGATAGCCTTGTCGTTGCGCTTGACGATTAAGTTTGGTTAATTTCAAGTCAATAATTCGCTTCACGTCTGGCACTTCTAACGGTTCAAAAATAATGGTCGCCCCAATACGACTGATAAATTCTTGTCTTAAATCGGCACCTAACAAGGCATTTTCAAAGTTTTTACTGAAGGTCACTTGATGTTGTGGATTATGGCGGTAACTATCGCTTTTGGCAGCTCGTTCGATAATTAATTGATGACCAATATTGGTGGTCATGACGATAATTAAATCTTTAAAGTTAATCGTTTGGCCGCGTTCGTTAGTTAAGCGCCCATCATCAAGAATTTGTAGCAATAAGTCCAACACCATCGGGTCTGCTTTTTCAATCTCATCCAGTAGCAAAACTGAATAGGGATTAAACTTAACAGCTTCAGCGGCTCGTTCAGCAAACCGCACCATTGATTGCTTGGCAAATTTAAATTCCGACATATCAAAGCGAATTAATTGCCGTTCGTCTCCAAAATAATGCACGGCTAAGGCTTTAGCCGTTTCCGTTTTTCCCACACCGGGTGTACCGGCCAGCAGAAATGATAATGGCTTACTCATATCACCTAATCCAGCCGCACGCACGCGAATACTCGTGACAATTTTCTTTAAAGCGGCATTTTGCCCCATCACTTGCCCTTGCATCCGTTCATATAACTGGAATAACCGGTCATTATCTTGTTCAGTTAAAACAGACATTGGCACCCGGTAACGTTCATTGATGATACTGGCCACATCTTGGGTTGTTAAGACCGAACGGTCATTCATTTTTGCCTCAACTAAAGCATTATCTAGTAAGGTAATGGCCTTTTCCGGAAAGAAATGCGTGGTAATGTAGCGATCAGAAAACTGAATGATTGTCTTAATTACCTCATCCGGTACGGTCAGATGATCTGGATTAACCGCAATAATGCGTTGTAAAGTCGTCCGGGTTTGTGCTGGTGTAAATTCATCCAGCATGACTTTGTCAAATCGACGTTCCATGGCATTATCCGCTTCAATATATTGTTTAAATTCATGATTAGTGGTTGCCCCAATGACTTGGATCTCACCACGACCGATGGCAGGCTTTAAAATATTGGCTGCATCCATACCGGAACTACCTTCTGCACCCGTCCCAATGAGTTCGTGCATCTCATCAATGAATAATAAGATCTGCGGATTGGCTTTGACTTCCGCCAGCAAATGATGCAAATTAGCTGCAAAATTATTGCCCGTAGTATTTGACATTAAACTGGCTAACTCTAATGAATGCACCTCGCGATTAACTAATGTGCCATGTAAGCTGGCATCATTGGTTAAAATCCGTTTAACCAGTTCTTCAACTAGCGCCGTTTTACCAACACCCGCTTCACCTAATACAGCGGCACTATTTTTCTTATGTTGATTTAAAATTCGGACCAAACGACCCAGTTCAACATCACGGCCAAAGGCACCGTATTCAGTTGGATCTGCCGCAATTACTTGGTTTAAATTCGTAGTAAAGACGTCTAAATAACTGGTTGTCATGCGTCATCATCTCCTCCCAAGGGTAAATCACCATCCTGACCCGCAACGCGGGTTTGTTCTGACAGTGAAACGGTTTTGGTTGGTTGTTGTTGTTGCTTTTGTTGCAGCTGCGCTAATTCTTCAGCCGTAAAGAGTTGTTCAATCCCTTGTCCTTGTTGGCGGGCTTTAATATTAGCTAAGCGCTGTTGCGCTTCTTGATCCAGTTCGGTTTGAATATCTTGCATCAATGAGTCATCTTGTCGAATAGCATCTAAGCGTTTTTCTAACGCTGCACTAGCTTTCTGTGTATCCATAAAATGCTCTCCTTGTAATTCCATGTTTTGGGTTGCTGTTAAAGTCGGGACTAAATCTGCTGGAATGACTTCTGCATCAACAGGGAAAACATTAACTAATGTCATTTGTTGATCAGCAGGTTGTATCGTAAATTCATAGATTTCATTTAAAACGGGATCACCGGCTGGAAATAACACATGATAATGTTCAGCCGTGACGGGTAATTCTAGTAATCCGTCCGCTGCTTGTTCAGTATCCACGCTTAACATATACAGTCCGTTGCCTTGGGCAATTTGGACTAACTTACCTTGTATTGTGGTCATCTTGCTTGTCCTCGTGTTTTCGTTTCATTGGCTTGATCTTGGGTAACCTGGTTTGTGGCCATTTGTACAGCGGTTGGCTGGATGTTAGGCACCGCTCGCCGGGCATACGTTATTTGTTGGCCATTTGTGAGGCGATCTGATAAATAATTTGTGATTGACGTACTCGCTCTGGTCACATCGGTTATTAGATTAGGTGATTTCTCTTTTAGGTCGGAAAATTCCTTTAAGTGATTAGTCCAATCACTCATATATTTTTCACTAATATCACCAGGTTCCACGCCGACATTTTTTAAGACCACATAACTGGTCATTTCAGCTTGTAACTCTTGCACCCCGTTAGGGATCTTGTCATCACTTTGTTGATGTAACGCCGTATGGCCCATTTCATGTGCTAACGTAGCAATCCGATCCGTCACGGGTAAATCTGGGCGTAAAATAATTGTTGGTTCATCCGGTTTTTGCCGATTAATCACTGTCGCCCCCTTGGCTACTCCGTGACTCGTCATCGGCTTATGATCCGCTAAGAATTTAATCGCCCCTTGGTCTTGGTCAACCACCCGGGCATGCTGTTCATCTTGCGCATACTTTTTAAGTGTTTGATAAACGGTTCCCAGGTGTTCCGATGATTGATCAGTGGCTAAATTAACCGGCCGGTTGGGTAACAACTTCGGTAAGTCATCCAATTTCGCATTGGTTTGTTTGACATCAAACACCGTTTCAATTGGATAGTGCTTGACCGTGCGCGTTTCTAAATCACCGGCTTTGGCTTGTTGGCGTTGTTCAGCAGTGGCATCACGCCAGTACACACGATCACCTTCGGGAGTCACAATACTTTGCAAATTTTTAGGGGCGCCATAAATCTTCATTCCCTTTTCGCCCTTATTCACTTGAATGCCCCGTTCAGCAAATTGTTTATAACCCATCACAATCGTGGCATCTTGCCGTTGCCCATAAATTAGTAATGTATTTCGGGGTGAATAGTTTTGGCCCTGGGCCACAAAATCCAAATAGTTTTGCACTTCTTTGGGATCATTCTGATAATTTTGTACACGCGTCAACGCATCTTTAATAATTTCTTCATTCCGCTCACGACTCTTACCCTTACGGACTTCCCGCCGTTGCTGGCGCGCCACACGTTGCGGTTGGGCAACTTGCTTTTCATCAGTCGTTGCTTTTGCCACTGCTGGCTTGGCCTGTTGTGTAAACGTCTCTAGTGCGGCTAATTGTTGTTGGTTTTCATCCATTGTGAGTGTTTTAATAGCGGGGTCATGTGCCTTTAATTGATCGTTCCAATCTTTACCTTGTGTTGGGATTTGCCTAATATTTGTCATACCCTCAAATTGCAACATATCAAAGGGTGCTGCTGCTTTAAATCCGGCTAAATCATTATCCGTTGCTAAAACGAGTTGCTTGGGTAAATGGCCGTTTAATTGCTTCATGCGATCTAGTTGAGACAATACCTTTTGGTGATCCGTCCCCGATAGTGATAAGAAAGTTGTATTTTTATTTTGAGGTTCCGTAAAATGCATCTGTGCATATGAGAGTGCATCAATCGGTGATTCAAAAACAATCAACTGATCAGCCCCATTTCCAGTGCGAAAGTTATACCCGTAACGGGTATCGGATCCAGCGCCGACCTTCTTTTGCGTCCCACGCTTGCCATATTTTTCAAAATTAATTTCAGTCCCTTGTTGATCTAAACCGACGACTTGGTCATTTTCATCGTACCATGGAAATAAAATGGCTGGTTTTTGCCATTCTTTTGTCTGTCGGTCCTGTCTTGGCTTGCCTTGTTTGATAAAATCAGCGTTTGCCAGACGTTGCACAAATGTGGCATCAAAGCCTCGTTCATTTACCAAATAATTTTCTGAATTATTCGTCGTTTGCGCGGTACGCCATCTTTGCCAATTAAATTGATAATTGTCTGTTGTTGCAGGTGTTTCGTACTTCGCTTTATTAGCTGCATCTTGCCCATTGTAATGGCGCCCATACTCTGACCAACGGACCCATGCTTCTTTAGGGGTTACCTCCTCATAAGCGGTAATAAAATCTCCTAAATCACCAGATAATTGCTTTGAGTTCCAAAAAAAGACGTTTTTATCAGTATTAATAACACAACTATCATGATCAACTAGCCGCACACGATTGTGTTCGGTGGTGTAATCAATCCCTTTGTAATCTAAATAGCCTTGAATCGGTAAGGCTTTCATGGCGGCACGATTAATGGTCATCTAATTCACCTCCATCCGCTGTTGTCGACGTTGTAGTATCAGTCGGTGCGACTTGGGCAATAAACTGCTCAATCGTTCCTAAATCATCAGTGTGTAGATTATCTTGTAACTTTTTAACTAATTCTAGTTGGACTTGTTGCTTTAATTCGGCCACTTCGCCTTTTAAGACCTTAACTTTGGCCTCGGCATTGGCTAATTCAGTTTGTTTCTTGTCTAAACGCATTGCTAATTTCTTTGATACCATGTGCAATCTCCCTTAAAAATTTTTTTAATTTCTTGATTCTAGGGTTATCGTAACGAATTTTTTAAGGCCTATGTAAAAGTGTCCCAAAGAAATTTTTAACAGTTATACAAAGAAGATTTATTAATAACACCAGGCCCCGCAAGCGGGGGTCCAAGCAGGCTTACGCCTGCCACCACCTGATGTCACTGGGCCTGCCTTATGTGCCTATCATTTATAGCATGACAGCAGTTAGTCCTAAGTCGCTAGCGACTAAGGACTAACTAGGACCAAACACAAGGGTAAATAGCACGGCTACGCCGCCCTTGTGCTTGGTCCCGCTATCTGCTAAAAATTTCCCGTCACAACGACAAACCCAGCAACAACAGGTGGTTGCTGGCAGAAAAAATTTTTGTCACACCTAGTCAACATTAAAGGAGTTTTACTATGTCTCAAAATTTAACCGATTTTTCATTAACGTTTTTAGCATGGCGTGGTTTTCGACCCACACCGCTACCTTTTGCAAATGATAATTTTGCTGATATTGATTTATCAACTGCAGAAATTGATAACTTAATAACCGCTTTACAATTAGCAAAAGCGCATCATGAACAAGTAACCATTCGTTTAAGTAATGCCGACTATGAAAAGGATGTCGAAAGTTTAAAAACATTGCTTAAATACGCTGAACAAGGAGAATAACCATGACCAAAACTTATTATGATGATTTTACAAAACTACCCATTGCTAAAATGGCACAAGCTATGGCAGATATAACCTACGGTTATCAAGAAACTAAAGTGCCTAAAGAACACTACAAAAAAGCTTTAGGCACTGGTTATGAAGAAATGGTATCGGCAAATGTCAGTGTGAAACTGGTTGAAACGATTTACAACATGTTAATTGGCTTACAAAAAGAAAGCCCCCGGTTATTCTTTCAAGCCTTAGTTTTAATTGATGCCGGCGTTAAACCCAGTACTATGTCAGCTAGTCAGTATCAAGCGTTATCCGTTGCCACTAATGAATTTGAGCAAACAAAAAAGGCGCATATGTTAAATGAACAAACACATACAACCTTTAATGAAGTATTAGAAAACGGCACATTGTATCACTTTAAAAATGAAGGAGACGACTAATGAAAGTCCGTATTTTATTTGAAGAATATCGTCAAAAAGAAGTGACCCTTGAATTAACCCCTGAAATGAACATTGATGATTTAAGTCAACAAGCCATGCACATGTACGACAACGGCGAGATTATTCTAACCCCAGATGATACCCAAACGGTTCATCTACATGTTAAAAACGATTTTGAAAGGTAAGTGAAACCATGAAAAAAGAAATTTATGTCACATTTGAAGAAACCCTAACCCGTACCGTTGCTCTTACGGTCGATAGTGAAAATGACCTTGACCAACAAGTAAGACAAGCCTATCAGAATGAACAAGTCGTGTTATCTGCTACCGACTTAACAGATGCCCAATATCTCATCAATACGCCAACCACTGACAATGGTTGGGTTGAAATCTAAATCACTGGGGCGCACTGCGCCCTTCTCTACGTGCCCCAGTCCCCGCAAGCGGGGCTCCCTTGTACCCCCGACCCCACCGGGGACAAACGGTTTCGCTCGGCGCAACCGTCTTAGATTACTGCACCTTTCTTTTTGCCATCCAAACTCTAATATAGACAGTGATTGCTAAGGGCTAATGCCCTAAGCAACACTACGACCAATGACAAGGGTAAATAGCACAGCTCCGCTGCCCTTGTCATTGGCCAGTGTCTATATCACACTTCTCCTGTCAAAATGAAAGCTTGGTTAGTTAATCAAAGCCAATTGACCAACAGAAAATTTTTAGGGAGGCAACTACATGATAAAGACAACCATTACAACCCCAGCAAACACCTATCAATTATGTGTCCAGCAACACTACAATCAAGTTTCGGTGGCTATTGACGCCAACACCCCTAATTTAGCAACGGCAACCTTTCGGTTAACGGTCAGTGATACCGCTATCGCCCACTATTTTGTAAATTATTTAGGTGGTATCCTAGCGATGGCATTTCAAGCCACCATGTCTGATGCCCATTTTCTATCAAATTTACAGCAAATCATTAATCAAGAACTGCCTAATTGGCAACGCAGCTATTAAAACCTAACAACTACTGCAAAAACTGAATCATGTTATATTAAACCTAGGAACGTGGCTGCCTTAAAAGATCGCTCTGGCAAAAAAATGCTCCTTTAATGCATGACAATTAACTTGAAAACAAATTGTTGACACCTGTGTGCCAGAACCCCTAACTCATGGTTGAGTTGGGATACATATGTCATTAAGAACCGACAGAAAGGAGGCCCCTGATGCCCTACTTCATTTTAATTATCTTCTTTGCCATTTTTTGGGTGTTGCTTGGCTGGACGGCCAAACTCGTTGCCTATATTTTTAGCATTATTTTAGGCATTGCTAAGTTAATATTAGGACTATTAGGCAAGTTATTCATGATTTTATTAACGTGGTTACTCTGTGGCATCGCATTTTGTCTTGGTTGGTCATGGCGTTACATGCACAATAAATGGCAACAATATCGCTTGAATCAACCCTAAATTTAATGAATGGTCTAGATTGTGAAATTTCGCAAAATTTTTGCTTGTGAACTTGGCTGCCAACTAAAAAATGAGTTTGTGAATTGACGTGACTGCACAAACCATTGACAAGCCCGTCAAATCAACAACTAACTATAACCATTGTTATGTTAACTACCTTTGGTATAGGTCAAAAAGAGTGCTCCTGTTGAGTGTTCCCCACGACTAGATTATACTTATATTTCCTACTAATACTCATGGTGACTTATCCAGCACCATGTAGACGATCAGTTGCCCGTTCTGCGACTGGTCGTTTTTTAATTTCTGCTTACCGTGCTATATTAAACACATAAACAAAAACCCCGTGCGTGAACACGGGGCCAGGCTGTCTCGACGATGGCTTGAATTTAATTTACACTAAACCGCCGCACCATTCAAAGTTTTGGTGGTTTTTTGTGCCCGTACTTCTTGTCGTTGTGATTGTCGATATACGTCAACAAAGCCAACAAGAAGCCACCAAACGCTAACATCAAAGATAGCGCATCGTGAACATACATTATCAGCTGGTCCTGCTTATCTAAAGTCATCGACTTTTGAAACTCACTATCACCAATCACATACAGATAACCGTCTTTAATCTGTTGCAGAACATCATCCTTATCCTTTAAAATGCTGCAAGGTTCTCTTTTGAATGTTGTTCGTTTCACCTACATAGACCTTATATTGTTTACCCGATTGTTCATTAACAATATAAACAGTATTACGATCTAAAATCACCTGCCGGTCGGCAGTTGATATGCGTTCTAAACTTTTTATTCCTTTTTCATAATAAGGAATATTTTGAATTACAAGCTTATCTGATTCCACTGTCATTTTCATTGTCCGCCCTATTAATAGATACTGTTATTATATAGCATAAAACCAGTTAAATTTTAGTTTTTAATAGATAAAATACAGATAATAAAAAGGGGCGATTCACACGAATCAACCCAATACTTGTATTTAAATCACGATATGTTGTAACTATTCAACACCCAAAGCCTTAAAGGCAGCTTCTTCAATCGTATTATAGAAAATAATTGTAAATGATCCTAGCAAATCACTAGGGACAGTACCTAAATCAGCAGCTGAGGTCATTGGTAGTAGCACTTTCTTTGCACCGCTATCCCGTGCAACCTGTAGCGTATCAGCAAGATTTTCAGGCTTAACTACTGATCCGCCGATTGTTAAATCTCCTAGAACAACAAGGCTATCAACAGTTGGCTTTGCGAGACTAATTGAAATCAAAGCAAGGTACGTCGCCAATGACAAACGGTCTGTCATCAAGCCATTATTTAAGTTGGTAGCGTTCAATACAAAGTCATGTTGTGACAACGAGATAGTACCACTAACCTGGCCTGCATTTGCTTTCAGATACTTATAGGCTGTATCCATGCTTTCCTTCGCGCCACGGTGACCACCAATACCAGTAGTCGCAAACTTGCCGTTACCCGCGGTCATTTGAGTCTCAATCTTAAACAAACTCAGTCGGTTTCCAGCATCATAACCAACTGAGTAAACATGCCCCGGCTTCTCAGTTCCAACAGGAATTAATGTTGAAGATCCTTGTTCAGGAACTGCGACAAACTTCTCTTCAAACGTTTCATTATCAATGTAACTTAAGTTCACGTCGAAAAACTCCATGCCACCAATTTTCTTAAGTTGTTCCTTAACACGGCGTCGCATTTCAATGGCGAATCGGAGTACTTCTTCAACGTCTTCCTTGCTAAACTCTCCATGAGGATAGATAAGCTTGATCATTCCAGACACTGTCTTACGAACAGCGATTGTGTCACGTTGATTCAATTGATTTCCTAGTTTGAAGTACGCTTCGAAAGCATCACCATATGAAATTTTACGCAACTCACGCATCACTTCCGCAAAATAATCAGTGATGAAGCCATATCCCTTTGTAAAAAATGAAGGCTTATACTTTGGAATCTCCCAGCCAGGCAAGTAATTATGAATTCGGTCCAAAAATGCCGAATCGTTGGCCATTACATCAGGGAATGGATCAAACAAATGTGACGTCCGCATAACGACATCTACACTTTGGTTGATGTTTCCAACGAACACCATTGACGCACTTGCTTGAATTTCATCCTTGCCTCGTGCGAATGATCCCGATGCCATGTAGTCTTTCATAATTTGAACGCCGTCTTTATCTTTAAATGTAATACCCGCCACTTCGTCGAAAGCGACAGTATCCCACATTCCAACCAGCCCAACTTGGTGGCGGCTCATGTTATAAAACAAGTTTGCAACAGTCGTTTGACCACCTGAAACCAAAATGGAATTTGGTGATAATTCTTTATACACGTGTGACTTTCCGGTTCCACGAGGACCCAGTTCCACGAAGTTGTAGTTGTTTTCCACCATTGGAATTAGACGTGAAATGAATAACCACTTTTGTCGCTTTTCAAATTGAGTTGGTTCCATCCCAATCGTTCGAAGCAACAAATCGATCCACTCGTCCGTAGTAAATTTTTCTCTTCCCTGTCGAACTTCAGACATGTCCAGTCCGGCAACTTGAATTGGAGTAAGCTTTTCTACATTGAATGGCGCTGTGCTATCACTTTCCATATCATCGTGATAATAACTTAGTCGCACAATCGCCCAGATACCCCCGCCTAGCAAACGCTCATAATCCTGAGGATAACGTGAATCCACTGGCACTCCCGTAATGCCTAAATTACTGAATGCCGCCTCATACCGATCTAATCGCGTGTTCAAAGTAACAGTCAATTTATCAATTACGGTATAAGCACCGTTCTCTCGAATTTTTGACTTAATTTTCTCCGCCTCGTCTGGACGAACATAATTGTTTGCTAGTGTTTTCTTGACGTTTTCTACACCTTGCTCGATAGTTGCTGGATCCGATGAGTTTGCATACATACCAAGCAGATACTCCAACACATAAGACGGCACGTTTGCGCCTTCTTTGATTCGCTGCGTCAAATCCTTACGAACAAAACGACCAGGAAAGTTAATTTCTAACTTGTCCAGCAAGTCGAAATTACTATCACTTCCAGAGGCTAAAACTTCAGTGGCAGTAATATCTACGTCGTCATTTGAACTCTCTAAGTCATCGTGTAAGTTGTTGTCATCATTAACTAAAGTCAAAATCGAAACCTCCAGTGATTGCAAGATCCATCGTAAATTCTTCTCGAATTATTTCTTGCTTATTTTCAACATTTTCGACAATCAAGAAGTAACTTTGCGTTTGATCATACACTTGGTCCTCGATTACAAAGCGTTTCTTAATAATTCGCTTACTTGGATTTTGGTCATCACTAAACGCATTAATAACTTCCGTAGAAGAAATGACGTCACCCGCTTGGTCCACAAACTTCGCTTCAAACGTAGCGCCATTCACATCGGAACTAATTGGTTGCAATTGGTTAAAGCTGACAATAATAGTTCGAGAAGTAATGCGGTGTGGGACTGGACTCAGTTGAACTTCCACAGTTTCAGATGTATCTGCCCCACGCTTTGAGTGAACAGCAATCACCGGCACAATCATTTCTTGTGGCGAAACACCGCCGTGAACGTAATTTTTACCAGCCCCTTGCGACATAAAGATATTTGCGGAAGTTGGATAGTACACTATTTCCTCTTGGTCATTGTCCAAAACATCACTAATCGCCACTGAATCAACGCCCGTCTGTTCAAATTTTTCTTTCGAAACGGCGTATCTTGGTGCTTTTTTCATAAAGTTAGCTGGCTTAAGATCAATCTTATCTGTGGTGTCCAGTTCGGAATCACGATAAATAAATCCATGATCCGCAGTCACAATAAAGTTTGTGCGATTTGCGCTTCTTAACCGCTTGATAATTGATTGAATTTCGCTGACAGTCTGAGCAGTCGCTTCGAACGTTTTACGTTCGGTTTTTGCATTGTCGCTAATTGCATCAATGCCGTTGTGATATACGTAAATAACATCTTTGCCCACGAATTCAGACTTTAAGTCTTCCGTTTTGGTACTCATCACCTTATCTGCAGCAATCGTCATTGATTTAGCATTGCGTTTTTGCAAAACCAACTCTCTTGAAGCCAAATCTGTTCCTTTAACACCATCCACCAAAACCGTAGGCACCGACGCATCATACGTCAGCTCTTCATGTGGAAGTAATGACGGCATACCGAAGTATGTCACCGACGGCACGCCGGTAATCATATAATCAACTTCAGCAGATAGTTGATTTTCTCTATTAATAAACTTCGCTAAATCTTGTCCTGCCTCAAACCTCAATGCATCAGAAACAATTACGACAACTGGATTTTTGCTTGAAGCAACCTTGTTTCGATAGAAATTTCTCTGCAATTTTTGTGATTCAATGAACTTAATATCATACACATCAGACCAGCGCTTAATCAACGGGTTCAAAAAGCCATTTAAATAGCTTTGTTCTACACGTTGTGCAAGCGTATCAAACGAGTCAAACAATTCAGAATCTAACGTCCAACGATAGTCAACAAACTTACGATATGATGTATCGATATTAGCGAGCCCGTTTTTTGTATCCACATACGCTTCTGCAAATTTTTCTACGTTTTCGTAATCACCAAACGCTTTACCAGCCAATACTGGTATCGCCTTTCGAATCATCTTGTACGCCGATTCGTACTCATTCGCATACATCGTATCCTGTCGTGTATGAGTCAAGGAACGTAAATCAACCCCATTAGGCTGAAGTTCTGAGTTCACTAAACTAGTAGCAGCCCAATCCATGATTTTTAAATCAAAATTTCTAAAGACATCAGATTTAATCAAATCATTCATCTCAACGTTTTTAAAGACTGATTCTCCGTTAACAAATTGCCAAACTTCATCGGCAATTTGTTTCATACGCGACGTGAAATTAGCCATGTTCATCAATTGCGAAACTGCAGCAATAACGTTAGCCTTCGCGAACGTTTGATAGACATTTACTTGGGAAGGAAGATCCAACTCCATTTGATCGAATGCCGTGATAACAAGCATGCCACTCAACAGTTCTTTCAACTTCGGCTCTGAAGAAAAATAACCGAATTGGCTACTCATTCCTTGCCAGAAGTAATCATAAACATTGAATTTTTTAAACTCATTCAACGCTTGATTCTCTTCTAAGTCCGTTTGAATAACTGACTTAAGAATGTCTAGAGATGAAATACCGTTTGACTTGGCAAGAACGGCCAAAATAGCAATAATTGGATTGTTAATTCTTCTACCATTAGCCAAAGCCTTAAATTTATTAATGCGCTCCTTATTTCCGAAGAACTTCATGTTGTCCACAACAAACTGTTGATGTTTCTCTTCCAGTCCTAATTCTTCACGAAGCATTACAGTCGCGTCCGCTGTAAATTCAACCGAGTAGCGTTCTACATCGGCCATTAAATTTTGTGATAAGTCAGGCTTTTTTGCAGGCGAATATATTAATGCAGCTTCCCCATTCTTCTCAAGACTCAAAACTTCTAACTTAGTCTTAAATTGTTCACCCGGAAGCATTTCAATTGTTGTTTGAGTCAATTGCGCAGTGATTTCTCCGATATTATCTGCGAAATCCGCATTTGCGTCATACCAAAAAACAAACTGTTTTCCTTGCGCGAATAATGTACGAATCCGTTCAGCAATCTCCCCTGTATTTAATTCAACCATGTACTAATACTCATTTCTTTTATACGTTGTCCCGTCATAAACGGTCTTTAAGCTCATTATATCAAAATTAGTTAGCATCGCCTATTATCACAATAAAATTATTGTTCACCCCCAGCTATCACGATGGGGTCATTAAGGACTTGATTGATGTCATTCCAGAGAATGACTTTGATGTTCAAATTGAAGGTCAGGTTGAAATTATTGGCTGGCTGTACCAGTACTATAATGAAGAGCCAAAAGACTTGGCATTTAAAAAGAAGTCATACAAGAAAGAAGATATTCCAGCAGTTACCCAGCTTTTTACCCCGGATTGGGTAGTACGCTACATGGTTGAAAATTCGATAGGTCGTTATTGGATACGCGGCCTATTAAAAAAAGGGGACCCTCGAAGCGAAAAGGAAATTGCGCAATCTTTCGGTTGGGAATACTACCTTCCAGAATCAGCTGATAACCAAGAACTACTAGTTTCAAGTTCCACACCAGAACAATTTGCTACACCTGAAGATATAACCGTCATTGATCCTGCCATGGGCTCTGGTCATATTTTGGTTTATGCTTATGATGTTTTGCAACAAATTTACGAATCCGAAGGTTTTTCAAAGAAGGACTCGGCAGAATTAATATTGCAAAAAAACTTGTTTGGCTTGGATATCGATAACAGAGCTTTCCAGTTATCTTACTTTGCAATAATGATGAAAGCTAGACAAGACAATCGTAAGGTGTTGTCGCAAGGAATTCGGCCAAATGTGTTTGATGTGCCAAACATATCTGATTCAGTTGACTTCGCAGATCTCCTTATCAAGAAGGCGGATGTCGTTGATACGAATGGAATAAAAAATTCTCTGCGTCAATTACTTTCTGTTTTTTCACATGGAGATTCACTTGGGTCAATTATTGAAATTAATCCAGCAATAGATTTTAAGGAACTACAAAAACTAACAAAATCAAATTTGCTTATTAACGAAGACGGATTTGATGCGATTGAAGCTGGTAAAATGCAGCAGACGCTTCGAAACATGTTGCCAGTGGCCAAGATTTTGAGTAGTCGCTTTACTATAGCTATAACTAACCCACCATATATGCAAGCTAGCAAAATGCCAAAAGATTTAAAGGCCTATGTGACATCAAATTATGTTGACTCAAAGTCTGATTTATTTGCCGTGTTCATTGAACGACTTGCAAAGTTTGTTGGTTCAAATGGTTTGTATGCTATGATTACTCAGCATCAGTGGATGTTTTTATCTAGTTTTGAACGCTTAAGAAATAAAATTAATAAGCAATCTATTATTAATATGGCTCACCTCGGAACTAAAGCTTTCGAAGAAATAGGCGGAGAGGTTGTCCAAACAACGGCATTTGTAATGCAAAATACACAAATGTCCGATTACGTTGGGGCTTTTGTTCGTTTGGTAAACTACGACTCACAAAAAAAGAAGCAAGTTGCATATCTTAATGCTGTAAATTCGACGGAATCAAAGAACGTTTATCGAACTAACCAATCGAATTTTGGTAAAATTCCGGGTAGTCCTATCGCGTATTGGACTTCAGATAATTTGTTACGAGATTTTGAGATTGGTCAACAAATGGATACGTTAGTTGACCCTAGAGTTGGACTGCAAACAGGTGATAATTCGTTATTTTTACGTCAATGGTTTGAAGTTAGTTACGGTAAAATTAAGTTCGATGCCAAGGATATTCCAGAATCGGTCTCATCAAACAAAAAATGGTTCCCTTACAACAAAGGGGGGGCATATCGGAAGTGGTACGGAAACTATGACTATGTAGTTAATTGGGAGAATGATGGCCAAGACATTAAGAATTTTAAATTTCCAAACGGCAAGCAACGTTCCGTTGTTCGAAACCCTAATTATTACTTCCGTGAAACTATTTCTTGGTCACTAATTACTTCAGGAGGTTTTTCTATTAGATATCGAGAACCTTCTAGCCTACCAGACATAGCAGCTCCTTTTATAAGTTCAAATAATCATAACCGTCTAATTTCTTTACTTGGACTGTTAAATTCCCCCGTTGGGAACAGTATTTTCAAAATATTAAACCCAACAATTAACTTATCTAATGGAGTAGTAGGCAATTTTCCAGTTTTAACAACTAATAGTGATAAACACTTGCCAATAGTTAATAAACTAATTAATCTTTCGAAGATAGATTGGAATTCGTTTGAAATAGCATGGGATTTTAAAACACATCCACTTATTCAATATATCGATGAACATAATCAAAATCAAGGAGCTATTTCTTTACTTAAGCATAATAATGTGCCAAGTTTGAGCCAAAAAATTTTTTTGGAGGTTAATTATGGTTAGTTATCGTAAACGAGGATCAGTATGGCAATACGAAATTTCATATAAAGATATAGCAGGTAAATATAAAAAGATACGAAAATCTGGTTTTCAAAGAAAATCCGACGCTATTTCCGCAGCTGCACAGGTTCAATCAAACCATCCAAATTTAAATTCTGCACAATCTGGAAAGCAACTATTCTCGGACTATTTTGAACACTGGATTTATCTATATAAAAAGCCGTCCGTTTCAGACATAACATTTATTAAATATCAGAATACTCTGCAGCATACTAAACGTCTTTTTAAAGGAATTCGCCTTTGTGACCTTTCTCGTACAATCTACCAACAAAGAATTAATAAGTTTTCAGAAACACACAGCATTCGAACAGTTCACACATTTCATAAACAGCTAAAGGCTGCCCTGCTTGATGCATTAGATGATAAAGTTATCTCGACTGATCCTACAAGAAAAATTGTAATCAATGGTACATTACCTCGTAAACAACGTATGGCACTGGACTACAAAGAAACAAAACTACTCATTGAACATCTTGATTTATCTGAATTAGAAGACATCATAATATATATTGCAATCGTGACGGGAATGAGATTTGCCGAAATATTAGGTTTAACTCCTACTGACATTGATGACCATAATAATTTAATTTCAATAACTAAAACTTGGGATTATAAATTTAATAGTGGATTTAAACCAACTAAAACAAAGTCATCTCAAAGAAACATTCTTGTAGACTCTCAAACAATCGCTGAAATCAAGGAATTTATCAATAAACATCATATTCTCGATGAAATCCCAATTTTTGTATACGACAATCACAGCATCGTAAGTGCCGAAATAAATAAAAAGCTGTCTTTGAACTGAACCCCAAAAATTGGAGTGACGTTTAAGCGGCTAACTGGTCGGAAAGATTTCGGTATTGAACCGGAGTTCTTCCGGCCAGTTTTGTTTTTATCCGCTTATTGTTGTAGTAATAGACATAGTTAGTTATGCCGGACTTTAATTCGTCATAACTTTGATAATGGTTGTTATGTACCGTTCCTACCTTCAAGATGTGGAAGATACTCTCAGCCATTGCGTTATCTAGGCATGTCGCTTTGCGACTCATGCTCTGGAACACACGGTTAGTCTTTAGCCGTGATACATACTCATAATTTTGATATTGGAAACCTTGGTCAGAGTGAATTGTCATTCGATAATTCAATTCTGGCCTATTTTGTAGAAGCTCATCTAATGGCTTTGTGACGAACTCGACAGTTGGATGAAGATCGATATTCCAAGTGAGAATCTCACCACTATAAACATCAATATAGGCGGTGAAATAAGCACGTTCAGCCATCGTGCCTGATCCCCAACGGACTTCAGTGACGTCGGTGAGAACCTTCTGATATGGTCGATCCGTTGTGAACCGACGGTTTACACGATTCGGTGAGATATGTCCGACAGTGCCGGCGTAAGAATTGTACTTCCGTGTCAGACGGTTGAAAGCAGTACAGAGAAGCCCGTTCATCTTCATAATTTTCAGCACAACCTTATGGTTGGTGTTGAAGCCACGATTACGAAGCTCTTGTGTGACACGACGGTAACCGTAGTCCGGGTTGTCATCACGAATTGATATAATCGCATCAATTAACTCACGTGGATACTCCTTGTACGCACGCTTGCACGCGTCATGATAACTACTGCTAGACATCTCGGCTACTTGAAGAAGCAGCTTCAACTTGCACTTCAACTCTTGCCTTAGCACAGTGATTACTACCGCTTTGTCTTGGTTTGTAATTTCTTCTTTTCCTGAGCTAAGGCCTCGAGTTTTTCCAAGTAGGCTACCTTAATTCGAAGTAGTTCATTCTCTTCTTCGAGCTTCTTGATCTTGTCGTGTTCTTGCTTATTCATAGTTCGTTTCCGCCTTCGTTTATCAGGTTTTAGCCGACCAGACTCTAGCGCACGTTCCCAATGCCAAATTAAAGATGGACTTGTTATCCTAAACTTTCTAGCCGTTATGGGATACGACGCGTTGTGATTCAGTCGCCAATTAATTACCTTGATTTTAAAGGAATACGGATAACTTGTCTTGTTTCTGTGGGAATCTTTGATTCCATAAATACCATCCTGTTTGATTGATTTCACCCAGATTTCAAGAGTCGAATGAGCTTTGATTCCGAATTTTCTCCGTATTTCAACGGGCGGAACACCTTTGAGATACATCGATACTGCTTCAATTTGAATTTCTTTCGAGAACATAAGAAAACCCCATGAGTTAGATTTACTCCAACTCATGGGGTTCAGTTCACTTCAATAATGAGTAGTCTAAATATCCCAAGAATTCCATTCCACGGGCTTCGACACACTCATGCCTCTATAATGTTGTACAGTGGTGTTAATCTCTTATCTGTTTCAAAAAGGCTAGGTCACAGCAATGTAACAACAACACAACAGACGTATTTGCATATCATTAAGGAAATGGAAGAACAGGATGACACTAAGATTTTAACCTTACTTCGTTCCATAAAATAATTGGCACAATATTTGGCACAAAAAAAGGAGATTCCACCTTGGAATCTCCTTTTAACTACTATTTAATCTTTGTTAATAACTTTTGTCCGGCTTGAATCTTCTCATGATTCTTAACCACACCATCATCTAAATCTATTTCGATTCTTAACGTTGCCAAGTGCTGCAGAACCTGATCAAACAATTTAATTTCATCAATTTGATTCGTTAAACGAGTCACTTTCTTTGCGTAAATCTTACGAGTCTTTGCCACTGTCTCATTTTCTACAAGAGATTCAAAATTTACTAATGCATTTTCGTAAGCTTCCTGAAGCGGTAGTAAGTAATCCATACGTATCGTTCCTGTTGTATCTGCATCATATCGATGAACATACATCAACGCACGGAATCCTTCTTTCTTACCAGAATTATATTCCCAGTATATTGGCCGCTTTGAATAAACAGAAACATGATCTTTATAAAAATCTTTAATAAAGTACTGACGAATTCTTTCTTCTGCAGTATCTCCATTCTTTCCGACAACTTGAGCAATATATTCTAGATTTTCTTGGACATTATCATCACCAAATGCAATCATTAAAAACTCTTTCAAACGACTAATAATATCTCTAGAATCATTAAAATAATTATCGTCAGATAAAACCAAGACATTATCCTTATTTGGCTGGAAAGAGTTATACTTGCTATCATCCCAATCTCTACCGGCATAAGCCAATCCTGGAACATCTAACGAATACCGCCCAAATACAAGACCCACAAAATATGATAAGAATGACTTTACATCACGTACTTCATCAGCAATGCACACAGAAACGTCTTTGTCCGCCACATCCGGCGTCAATTCATCTTGAAGACCATATAAATCAATAAATATACGATTTAACTCCTCTTCATTGGATTTCAATTGATTGAATCTATCTTGTGCTTCTTTAGCCCAAACTTCAAAAGCGTCTTTAAGTGTCCAATTTCGATTATGTTCATCGATATGACGTATCAATGGGTGCAATTTGAATTCATGACTATTTTCGAAGTTATTCCAATCATTTTTTGCTATTTCTATCAAATGACTCGCCATTTGTATGACACGATTTTCATCTTCGAAACTGGTATTCAACACTGATAAGTTTCCAAAGTCACCAATTTGAGCATTTATTGTTGGGTTCAAAGTGTCCATCATGTACTCAGTTACTTTAGTTCCCAGCAAGCCCAAAATGTACAATAATGACTTATGATTGTTAGTAAACGCCTCATTTCCGGCCGTATCATGAATTGATCCTGGCTCTCTGTAACGAGCATTAAATTTTCCAGAAGTTATCTTCGGCCATGTTATTGCTTCACGGAAGTAATAATCAGTATTTTGAGGTCGCGAGCGGAGTTTCCCTTTAGAATCTTTGAAATTTCTAATTTCACGGCCATCATTCTCCCAATTAACTACATAATCATAGTTTCCGTACCACTTTCGATATGAACCGCCCTTGTTGTAAGGGAACCATTTTTTGTTTGATGAGACCGATTCAGAGATATCCTTGGCATCGAACTTAATTTTATCGTAACTAACTTCGAACCATTGACGCAAAAATCGATTATTGTCTGCTGTAGCTAACCCTTGACGTGGATCGACTAACTCATCCATGCGAGTTCCAATCTCAAAGTCTCGTAACAAATTATCTGAAGCCCAATACGCGATAGGGCTGCCTGGAATTTTATTAAAATTCGATTGGTTAGTTCGATAAAAAAAATCAACATTTGGCTGTTCAATAGCTTCCAGTACCTTTGTTTTTTGAATATCCATTCCACCTTTAAAATCAGATAATTTAATATAGACACCATCTTCTGATTCAGTTGTATTTTTTAACACAAAGGTATTGATTGGTACTGTAGCTTCTTCAAATGCGGAATATTCCATTTGAATTAAGCTAGAAATTAACTTGCTGTTCAAAATTGATATACGTAATTTTTCGTAACTTTTAATGAACATCCATACGAAAGGCGTCATATAAGCTGCGTATCCGTTCGCTACTGTCATGTTAATATTGTGCCAAATAAAAACGGAAAACAAATCACTTGAATAATCTTTATAATGCGTTTTCACATATTCTTTCAGGACCTTGTTCATTTTGTTTAGATATGGCGGGTTCGTGATGACTGCTTCGTACTTATTTTGCATTGTTTCAACTATGTCTAACAGACGCAATAGTTGATAAGTAATTTCACGAGTGTTGTTTAAGTCTAGCGAAGTGTCCTGTGGAATGTTAGTTAGAACTGTTCGCAAATTACCTGTTTTCACAGGTTTATCGATTTGAATGATTGATCCTAGCGTACGTGAATCATGGAAAAGAGACACAATGTATTTCAAATCTTGAATGTTAGATTCAGACACAGGTAGACTTTCGAAATAGTTGTCATTGATGTTTGAAGTGTCCTCAAAAACATAAACCTTTGGTGAAATATTCGAAGTTAAAGCTCGACGATTATACTCGCGAGCTTTCATCATAAGTGCAAAGTAAGCCAGTTGATAAGCGCGTTTATCTATTTCCAATCCAAATAAATTGTTTTCAAGAATTAGGCTTGATGCTTCGCGAGACGAATATCCTTGCTCAGCATACATCTTTATCAAAACATCAAATGCGTACACGAGAATGTGTCCTGAACCCATTGCGTTATCAATTACTTTAATTTGGGTAACGTCTAAATCATCAGAAACCATCTCCAAGCTATCAGGAAGTAAAAATTCTAGATGAGTTCCTAACTCTGAATGAGCATTACGTTCAAGATAATATTTTCCCAATGAGTTATCAACCATATATCGAACAACCCAGTCAGTAGTAAATAGTTGTGTGGCTGCAGGTATGTCATTAGTTTTGACAGTACCTCCATTTATATTTACTACTGCATTATGAGGTTCTTCATTATAGTACTGGTAGAGCCAGCCAATAATTTCAACTTGACCTTCAAGCTGCACATCAAAGTCACTCTCTGGAATACCATCAATCAAGTCCTTAATGACCCCATCGTGATAGCTGGGGGTGAACAATAATTGCATGTAATCACTGGTACGCTCAAACAGATATGGCAAATTGTCATTCAATGCATTAGCTTGCTTAATGAATAGCATTGTATACGCCTTATCCAAGTCTTCTGGAATTTCAGTATCAAGTGCTTTAGCTAACAAAGCACGCTGATTGCTGTTAAATCCGTGCAAATCGTCTTCAATATCAAACGCTTCTGTCAAAATATCAGGCTCTGTACGCCCATTTTCAGATGATAGAACTCGTGTTTTAGATGGTAAATAGTCATTAACTTCCATAAATCGAATCGCAATAATTCGATTGAACCAGGTATATGCTACCTCTTCAATAAAGTCCTGAAGCACCGTATTCCAATCATCAGCTACACGTGACTTTAATTGGCTCACTAGTTCTCGGCGTAACCTGATATCATCACCACTAATCTCGTAAGCTAACTCACCATAATACTCGATTTCAGCCGTTGATTCCGCACGTTTTTCTTGAATGCCAGCTTCATCAATACCAAGTAGCCCCAACTTATTCGTAATGTCACGAATTAAGTCACGACGTGCTTTAACGGCAAAATTATTTATTGCCCGTTTGTCCATTTTTATTTCTCGCCTTCATTAGGTTATGTACAGTCCAAGAATAGACTCTTGGACTAATTTTTTAGATGTTCAAATCAATAAATGACGTTTTCCCATCGTTTAGTTGTGCCAAAACTCGTTGCTTCAATTCCGCTAGTTGCTCATCCAAGTCTGACTCAGAAGTAATGTGCCAGCTCGTTGTACCGGTGTAGTCACGTAAACTTTCGAAGCGTGGAATCTTGACTGGTTCAGCAGGTCGACTTATTCCTTCACCCTCATCCTGATTAGTAACGGGAAGCACTTGCTGCTTCGCCACTTCCGACTGCACTTTAGCCATCAATTGATTAAGTTTTGAACTAGCCAATGGTAGCTTACCATTCAAAGTTTCTAAATCAACAGCCTTCGTAGCCTGCGATCGGATGTTTTCCATTTCAGAAATATAATCTGAAGTTAGCAATAACTTTGTAGAATCGCTCAAATCAGTCTCAGAAATCAGCGTTTCTCCACGTTCTTGGTAACCCTGTACCCTCAAGATTACTCTTTGTTGCTCATCATCCAGAACCGAGTTAAACAGGTTTGAAAACTCTTCATTCTTGGCTTTAACTTCTTGCACTTTCTTAGCCGTGCCTGATTTGATTAACGATTCCAAGTTGTCTACAAATTCATTTAGCTCAACATTCGTGATAAAGCCTTCGGAACGATGATAAATATCAACATTTTTTATTCCCTGCTCCCAGATTGCCTGAGAGGATTTATTACCATAAAAGTCCTTAACATCTTTGTCTTCCATATCTTCATGCCAATCAAGCAATTCCTCCTCCATAGACGACATTTGCGCATAAAATTCGGCCGTATCTTTCACACCCAGCAATCGCTTGAGCAACTGAATTCCCTTTTGCAATTCAACGTGCCCAGGGAATTTTGAATTGCGCCCCTCGTAATCTGACAATCGGTCATATTCATACTTGATTGTTGCATCGCGCAATTCAAGCACCATACCATCGTCTGTCTCATCCTGAAAGGCGCGCTTACCAAAGACCTCTTTAGCCAAATTTTTCAACGCCTTACGTTGCTTCATCGGAATGTCTTGCTTAATCGTCAATGCGAGTCTCTTTTGATTCTTTAAGAATAAATCGGCTTTTTGCTTTTTAGAATAATGTTCATCCTTAACAAGGATTTTTTCACCATCACTCTCAATGTCGATTTTACCGTCAACAAACAGCTTAGCAACTAGCCATTGCGTATCAATTGGTGAGAATCCATATGGAATAGCTTGAAATTGCGAAATAATGGTTTCCAATGACACTTTAGGATTCTTTGTCAGTTCTTTAGCTATCTTGTTTTTTACATCTTCCAATGCATTTTGATTTACATCGGCCGCATCCAATACCATGCCGTCATCAGATGCGAAAAGTGAAACGATATCACGGTCTGTATGTGTCTGAACCAAATCATTTAACTTTCGGAATGTGTTTCCAACAACATTTTTCATTCCTGATTCCAGACGCGTCTTTATGACGCTACCCTCAATTTGATTTCCATTAACGAATACACGTGCCTCTGAAAGTGCATCAAGTGCGTGTTTCTTAGCAGAATCCATCAAGCTTTTTCGTTCTTCTGATTGCACGCTAATCAATTGGCTAGCTTTAGAATCAAGCGAGGATGATCGGCTGAGGTACTGCGCAATTCGAATAGCCTGACGTAATTCATCAATATACTCAGCATTATTTGGTAAATCAATGACTAGAGTGTGAACTTCTGTGCTCTCCATCTCAAGCTTCACATCAACATTATTCATGTCATTCAGTGGCGTGATGACCTTCATATTTAGTGCGTTTCGATTTGAACCTTGAAGATACTCATCCACAAATGTGTTGAACTTAAAGTTATAGTTTTTTCCCATTCCATCTGGTGTGAATGTAGTAGGCATTTCAGCAAACAAGAAATCACCCAAACTTTTATCAACATCACTGTCATTAACCATTTGCTTGTCAATTTGTCGTTTAATATCTTGTTCTGTGTTAGTAAGGAATTCATATCCCTTTGTCGTTTTTTCAACAAAACCTTGCTTAATCAGCACATTCAGTGCGTCTTCAACACGCTTACGCAATTCAATAACATCTTCATCATTGCTTGAAATCAACAAGGTTGTAATTCCATCGATATTTTTTTCGAAAGAATCAACGTGCTTCACCATGAACAACGTTTGTAGAACACGAAGGGCAAACGGATTTTTCTCTTCATTCGGATTCACCGCTTCATTTTTCTCAGCGTTCGAAATAACAATGCGGTGTTCGTGATCAATAAATCCCTCAAGCCCATCGTAGAATGAACTAAATGGAATGAGCGTACTGGTGTCGTCTTCGCCAACCTTTTCTGCAGACTCTTTGAAAATAGCCAGCATAGAGCGTTCACCTTCTGACAAGTGTTTCCCGTCAGATCCGTGTTCTCGCACTGCTGTCAAAACTGATTGCAACAGTTCGAATTGATAAGGTACGAATGGATACACGTCTGTATAATCCTGAGCAGACTTGTACTTTCGCCACTTACGCTCACTACCAAAGTTAAACTTATTCAAAATGGCTTGCTTATTGTTTTCAAATTCACCCTCCAACAATCCAGCAGCATCATTTGTTTTAGCGAGCAATCGCTTCTTAATTACCTCGGCAACGTCGGCAGAACTCATAGAAATCTTTGTATCAAATCGACCTTGAATCTTTGAAAAATCAGTACCGCTTAGGTTAGTGGTAACCTCATCGATTGCTTGCTGAGAAGTAACAATTACCCAAGCTTTTCCGCCAGTGGCAACACCGAGCTCTTCGACAATTGTTTGAAGATTCAACATGCGCTTAATATCATCACCAATAAATTGACCAACCTCGTCCACTAGGAACACAACGTGGTGATTGTCGCCCCTAGCATTGATATAGGCAGCAACACGCTCTGCAAAATCTTTGATATTCAGTTCGTAATCTGCAGAGAAATTAGGCATATCATATTGATATCCGACTTGCTTCAAAGCTGGTTCGATTGCAATTTTCGCCTCAAATGCATAACGATCGCGGCCCTTCTCCCAATCATCATGCTTAGGATTCAATCCCTTATAAGCGGCCTTAAAGTCATCATACAACCCGTCTGCAACTAGCATCTGTTCCATGTCAGCTAGCCAAAAGTTTTTGTCCGTAAAGCCTTGCATCTTATTAAAGACTTGCAAAAACACGTTACGAATGGCATTTTCAGAAGACTTATTACCTGATTTTGATTCAGAGTCAATGTTAAACAATATAACATCTGAAGGAACACTAGCGGCCAAATACATATTAGCAATTGTCATTGGGTCAGCAACCTTATTTTGCTGTTTGAAAAATTCAACAGCGCTCATGCCATCAACCCGAACTTGTGAATTCAAAAGGTATGACAAGATTTTAAGGAAGTGAGACTTACCAGATCCAAAGAAACCAGAAATCCAAACACCCATCTTGTCTGTCGTACCATTGATTCCCTTTTGATATGCATCAAAAAAATCAGCGAAATAACGTTGCAACTCAGACGTCACAACATACTCATCTAAATCCTGTTTAATGGTTTGAACATCATCCTGTCCCACTTTGATAACCCCTTGAATATCACGGGTAATATCCTTTTCAAAAATATCTTGAATTTTCATTTTTTTACTCTCTAAAATTAATTAATTTGTGTTGCTCGATAGTAATTATCGTCGTTCAACTCACCAAACATGCTTAGTTTAATGTTGTCGAACTTACCAGGATAAAACAACACAACTGGCATGTAATCAATCACTTGTGTCATTGTATTTAAAATTTTGTGTGTACGGACAAGCGGGAAAATTTGTCCAATCCCCTCAATAAAGATAATATCCTCATCCGGATTAACCCGACTCTTAATGTATTCGACAAATCGATTATTTTCTTCGTTTGTAGCCATTAAATTGTTAATTTGCTCAATAACAAAGTCCATCCCTTGTTCTTTTTCGAATTGATAAATGATTTCCGTATACCCAAATTCATTCAGAGTATCCATCATAATATCGAACAAGTTGAACAGCTTGATATTCATTTGACGCTCACCATATGGTCCGCCATTAACAATTTGATTAATCTCATCACGTACATACAACTCATCTTGAGGACGATAATCAAGGATAAAGTATGGCACCTCACCTGAAAGTCCGTGATGGGCTGCTAGGCCATCCACTTTTAGCCTGTGCCTCAAATTTTCAAATTTCTCAGTCAGTTCACTCATTCCTACACCCCTGTAAATGCGGTTATGTAAATTCCTAGATTTTCTTTTTCCAATTCATTTAAAACTCGTGAATCTAGCAAATGTCGCTGAATAATATCCACGCCTTGTTCGTCAACCACACTTAGGCCAGACGAACGTACGAAAGTTTTTAACAGCACTAGCATTCGTCGCTTCGTTTCATCCGTCCAGTTATCGACAATTTCGCTTTCGCCTTCTTTGCGTCGCATAAAAGCTTTCCACTCATAATCTTCTATTTTAGAATCGCCCAACATAATTTCATTTCGAAAATCTTCAACAATAAAGTCTTCAAGCAATTGATTAAGTTTCATTATCGCTGTTAAGTTTATAAGCTTTTGATTTTGTGAATCAACATCATTATATAAATCAAGCAGACTATCAGGAATGACCGACAATCGTTGATTCATAGCTTGCGCAACTCGAATACGACTTCCCTTAGATGCCTGAAGATAAATATTTTCATTCAAGCTCATCTCACGCATTTCAATAGGAGACTTTCCCGCCAAGAATAGATTAACACCTATACCAAATTCTTTCTGCCAGAAAGATTGCGACACTTGTCCTGCTGCGTATTTTTTCTTCATACTGCCTCCGATTACACCGTCCCAGATGCTATTTATTCATCGACTTCGTCAGTTCTGTTATGAAAATTTATTTACTGATTGGTGTAGAAATCATTCTACATGCATACCTATTCATTATACACTTAACCACACTGAAATAATAAAACAAAAATTAAAAAGACTGAAAGATTATCTACACCCTTTCAGTCTTAAAACCAATTTTTAAGCAATCCGCCTGAACGTAACTACTATTCAACCGTCAAAATCAACTTACCGCGCATGCCACCCTGTTACAGACGCGCATAATCCAACCGTACATTGTCAGCGCTTAATGGCAATTCGCTATCAATCACGCTAACAAAGCGATCGCTGCTCAAGCCATCCAATAACGTCTGAACCGTGTCACCACTCGCTTGATTAAAGAAGTAGACAAAACATGGATCGCGATGTGAACGCGCCACGATCGACAAGACATGTCCATTTGGTTTGGTAACCTTAAAGGAAGCCGTCAACACCCGATCTGAGCCAACCGTATCGTAAACTGCATCATACACCGCCCCATCAGCAGCGACATCATCCGTCTTATAATCAAAAACCACCACGGCTACCATTCCCAATCTTAATATCGAAGCGAAACTTTAGAAAAAATTTGCCGGAAAGTTATTTTATCAATTGCTATCCCTTTTCTCATTTTATTATGTCATCATAACTAATATAAATTTTACCCGGATTATTCATGCACTAAATTTTTAACCACAGCTAAATCAGTAAAATACGATAAATCACCTTGAAACTGCCGGTACCCTGGCACAGTTTCAGGGTGTTTTTTTGATTGAGCGTTTTTTGAGAAAAATGGGCATACTAAAACCAGCCAGATTTTGCTATTTTTTTGAAAATATAATTCGTTGTTTTATTGCCACAAAGCATTTAGTCGTTCCCAAGCTCGCCAGAACAGACCATCGAATTGTTCTTGGTTGCGGCTATCTAACGTCAAGATCACCTTGCGGGCGTGCTTAGTGACACGTCCACCGATTTTTAACAAACGGTCTCGAAAGGTGTTGATTGTCCACGATTGTTGCTGGTCGTCCAACGCAATACTCTTCATCAACCGCATCAAGTTTGATGCAATCACTGAGATCCACATGCGCGCTTTGTTGGCGAAAAATGAACTGCTATCAGTTTTGCCGAAGGCAAATCCACCTTTAAGCTCGCGAATAATATCTTCAATCGCCGCACGCTTGCGGTAAACACGGACGATGTCTTTTTGTGGAAGACTTAGGTTAGTGACGATGAACTGTGTACCGCCATGTTCATCATTTAAAACGATAACACGACGTGCTTTGTCCCATGAGGCGGCTTGATACTCAAATTCATCGGTCGTCAACTGACCTTCAATCATCAAAAGATTGTCGAAATTAACATATCGTCCATCAAGTGCCATACGCTTCAATCGAGGATTTGACTTCAATCGGATGGTATAAAAAATATTGTTGCCTTCTAATGTTTCCATCAAGTCTGGCGTGGCGAAGCCACTGTCACCACGCAAAATAATTGTCTGATGTTGAGCGGATAGACTAGTTGACAGATACCCTTGCACAAATTCAGTTGCACCATTACCGGTATAGGTATTGCCACTTCGCAACGATACCTGACGCACGGTTCCAGTTAAAGCATCGGTCATGATAAGCGGATGGTAACCGACGTTCAAGTAGTGATAATTAAAACCAATTTTTTCTTGATGACCAAAGGTCTCAAAGTAGGTTGAATCCAAATCTAGCACCAGTTCAGTGTTGGCTGATCTTTCATCAATTAAAGAGACAATACGACGATTTAATTCTTGTAGCTCATCAATGTCTTCGTTCGTGAGATGTGATAGAAATCTGGAAATAGTTGGTTGAGATGCCATGTTTTGCGCATAAACAAGTCGATGTTCGATATCTTGGGTCAAGTAATCTGCAACGTCGTCGTTGCGATAACCTTCGATAACTTGAATGAGCATTTGCAATAATAATTCTACCTTAGCATAGCGTGGACTTTTCCGATTATCGTTGAATTCAACGTTATTAAAGAGCCTGGAAACTACAGGTGAATTCAGAAACATACTAAGCAGCACGTTGCCACCATCCGAGGTAATTGGTGCCCCATTGTCTGAAACTGCAACTAAAGGGTTGCTAGGTAATACTTTTTGAGTCATAATTTTAGACGCTCCAATTTTTGAGTATTTGGTTTGTTTTTCACTAACAAAATATCATAAAAAAGAGCTCCTATGGTTTTCACCCAACGGGTGAAAGCGCAAAACCCGTTGAAACGGTATTAACTTGCTGTTTCAGCGGGTCTTTGTTTGTCTTGATGAATAATCCGGGTCTATTTTTGCTGAACCAATATCTACAAACTTCAAGCCATTATCCTCTTTTCAAATGTTTCTTTATAAAACAAAAAAGTCGTTCAACTCATCGTAGCATTACTGTCTTGCCTAAAAAATGCAATACCATAACTTTGAGAAGAACAACTTCTATTATTTTATCCGTTATTGGCTGCTAATTCTTCTTCTGATAAAGTAGAATTCATACGTCCGCTTTGGAATCCAGCTAAATCAACAGCAACGAAATTAAAGCCAAATGATTTCAATTTATCATCAATGGCATCTTGATTATCAATAATCAATTGAATATCATCCTTTGGCACTTCAATCCGAGCAACATCCCCGTGGAAACGAACACGAGCATTTGTGAAACCTAAACCACGTAGATATTTTTCTGAATTCATAACTTGCTCAATACTTTGTGTACTGATCTTCGTATTATATGGGAACCGAGATGATACTGAACAGCTTGGTTCCTTGTTCCAGTTACTTAGGCCAAGTTTTTTGGCTAACGAACGGACATCCGTTTTATACAAGTTAGCAGTCTGCAATGGGCTGACCACTCCAGCTTCCTTCTTTGCAACCAACCCTGGTCGATAATCATCATTATCATCCATGATCGTACCATCTAAGACAATATCGAAGCCTTTCTCTTGACGAATTTTTTCTAAACGAGTGAAAAACATTTGCTTTTGATAGAACCATGTTTGGGCAGTATTATTAGCAATTTCTTCATTCGTTAAATAATTTAATTGCGTACCTGCTACATTTGCGTCCAATTCATT
Organism: Weissella paramesenteroides; assembly: GCF_051903945.1. Lineage (GTDB taxonomy): Bacteria > Bacillota > Bacilli > Lactobacillales > Lactobacillaceae > Weissella > Weissella paramesenteroides_A. The sequence goes on from NZ_CP192268.1 coordinate 1,134,956, forward strand.
AGCTAAATTAATAGCCTTATCAAATTCATCGTCAGTAAATAACTCTGAATTTGCTACAACAGCTAACACGTTCTCCTTACCTAACACATTCAAGGCTTCTTTAAGTACTAAAGTACTATCAATACCACCAGAGAATGCAACAATGACACGATCGTATGCTGCTAAAGTGTCTTGTAAGACAACTTCTTTTTCATCTGTTACCATTTTTGAGCTAATCATTACTTTACCTCCTAGTTAATACCTTTTATAATCTATTAAACAACCCAATCTACGCCTTGATGATGGTTGATACACCATCTGGCAATACCGCAATCGACGCATCAGCACCAACTAATTTATCAGCAATTGCTAAAGCAGATGGAATTGAATTGGCATACGTCATCTTCATATCTTCAACAATTTGTTTATTAGCAGGTTCTGTAACAACAATAACATGATGTTTCATCATAACACGTGCCAATATTTGTGCTTGCCATTGATCTTGCGGGGTCTCTTTAGCTGGTGTCTTTACAGCATTATCATAAATATCTGAAACTTTATCAGTATCTTTAAATTGATGATACAATTCATCACCACCGGTACCATCAGCTAAACCACTAGCAATAATAATGACACCATTTTCATTGTTTGTTGCTTCAGCACCAGTCATTCCTTTTACCATTTGGTAAATATTTTGATCAAGTGGGTACCCACCATTACTGGTAATCGTGATATCAGTAAAAATGGGTTTTGCTTCCATAATACTATCAACAAATTTAGTTCCCTCAAGGTGCGCAGTGACTGAATCACCAGCAAAAGATCCAACAATACGCTTATCATGATCTATGACCACATTCACGATAAATTGTAGTTTAGCTAAACGTGCAGCCTCAACCATATCTTTATGGATGGGATTATGCATCAACATACCAGTTCTTGAGTGCTTTGAGTCAATGAATTGACCATTATGATTACCAACCACTGATTTTCTTGAAGCAATTCCTGGAAAGACAGCCTTACGTCCACCTGAATATCCAGCAAAAAAATGCGGCTCAATAAATCCTTCCGCAATTAATAGGTCAGCTTCTGCAGCAACTCGATTAATTTCACAATCAGCTCCTGAAGGTAGCGTACCAACATTAATCATATTTTCTTTGTCATCACTATCGTGGACAACAATATTGATGTTTTTAACAATTTCTGCACCATATTTATCAACCAATTCATCATGAGTTGTTAGACGATGCGTTCCTGTTGCTACTAGAATTGTAATTTCTGCCTCTGGATTGCCTTTTTTAATTTCCGCAATGATTTTAGGCATGATTTTCTTAGATGGAACTGGTCGTGTATGGTCTGAACTAATAACGACCACATGATCTTTACCAACCACTAATTCAGATAAACGTGGTGAATCAATCGGATGCAGTAATGAATTTTCAACAATTTCTGCTTCTGAAAATTGATAACTTTTTGCTAAAACTGCTTCTGCATCCGCCTGAATAATGCCTTTTGCACGATTAGATGGTATCTCTCCAACTAGTTTTCCTTTCCCGTATGGTAGAGAAAATTCCATATTACATTGCCTCCTTTAAATACTAAACAATATTAAATATTAGCGTTATTTTCTTTTTTAAGGATAATTTTTGATTCGATATATGTCATCAACCAAATAACCAAAAAGACAACGATTAATCCATAACCAACCCAATTAAAGTCTAATCCTTGTACCCAACCTATAAATCCAGTCTTCATTACAAGACCACTAGTTGAGACCTGTAATAATTCAACAATACCAATAATAAATGCCGCAATAATCGAAATTGTTGTAACTGTTAGGTTGTAATAAATCTTACGAATTGGTGCATCAAAAGCCCACCGATAAGCACCTGACATCATCACTGAATCAGTTGTGTCCATAACGTTCATACCGGCGGCGAATAAAATTGGTAAAGCAAATATACCCCAAATTGAAGCTCCTTGGCTGGCCGTTCCTGCTGATAAAGCAATTAATGTAATTTCCGAAGCTGTATCAAAACCAAGTCCAAATAGAAAACCAATTGGATACATCTGCCAAGACTGCTTAATAAACCTAAAAATAGGGCCTAAAAACTTTGCTAAAAATCCTCGTGACATTAATAATTCATCAAACTTCTTTTGGTCAAAGTTACCAGATTTTACGTGCCTTAGTTGAGACAGTAAATTGAATAATACAAAACAATTAGCAATAGCAATCACGATTAAAAAAACACCCGAGACAGTAGCCCCAATTTTCCCGCCCATTTCTTGTAAAAATGGTAATTTTGCTTTTGCAAATTGCACTGATAATCCAACAACCAACGCCATAAGAAAGACAACAGTCGAATGACCCAAAGAAAAGAAAAAACCAACCCCAGCTGAACTCTTCTTTTCTTGAACCAGTTTACGGACAGTATTGTCAATTGCTGTAATATGATCTGCATCAAATGCATGACGCAGACCTAGTGTATAAGCCAATAAGCCAATTCCCCAAAAAGATGCATCTTGCACTGCAGCGATAACTAACAGGGCGAAACCAATAACATGAATTAAAGAACTAGTCACGTAAAATGGCAACGCCTCATAAAAAATTTTTTCCCTCACAAACTACCTCCATACCTATTAATTCCACTTCCAACTGTCTTTACCTACTCTTTGAAAGCGCTACACAATTTATAGTATACACTTTTCGCTGAGAGTGAATCACATTTTTTGTTATTTTTGTGAAATTTGTTTGAAAATTTCATATACAAAGTAGGTAGTTAATACGGTTTTATGCATCATATATAAATAAGATGGTTACTTACTGTCTTAATTGTTCAAAATGAATTATTTACCCCGGATTATTCATCAAGACAGACAAAAACCCGCTGAAACAGCAAGTTAATACCGTTTCAGCGGGTTTTGCGCTTTCACCCGTTGGGTGAAAACCATAGGAGCTCTTTTTTATGATATTTTGTTAGTGAAAAACAAACCAAATACTCAAAAATTGGAGCGTCTAAAATTATGACTCAAAAAGTATTACCTAGCAACCCTTTAGTTGCAGTTTCAGACAATGGGGCACCAATTACCTCAGATGGTGGCAACGTGCTGCTTAGTATGTTTCTGAATTCACCTGTAGTTTCCAGGCTCTTTAATAACGTTGAATTCAACGATAATCGCAAAAGTCCACGCTATGCTAAGGTAGAATTATTATTGCAAATGCTCATTCAAGTTATCGAAGGTTATCGCAACGACGACGTTGCAGATTACTTGACCCAAGATATCGAACATCGACTTGTTTATGCGCAAAACATGGCATCTCAACCAACTATTTCCAGATTTCTATCACATCTCACGAACGAAGACATTGATGAGCTACAAGAATTAAATCGTCGTATTGTCTCTTTAATTGATGAAAGATCAGCCAACACTGAACTGGTGCTAGATTTGGATTCAACCTACTTTGAGACCTTTGGTCATCAAGAAAAAATTGGTTTTAATTATCACTACTTGAACGTCGGTTACCATCCGCTTATCATGACCGATGCTTTAACTGGAACCGTGCGTCAGGTATCGTTGCGAAGTGGCAATACCTATACCGGTAATGGTGCAACTGAATTTGTGCAAGGGTATCTGTCAACTAGTCTATCCGCTCAACATCAGACAATTATTTTGCGTGGTGACAGTGGCTTCGCCACGCCAGACTTGATGGAAACATTATAAGGCAACAATATTTTTTATACCATCCGATTGAAGTCAAATCCTCGATTGAAGCGTATGGCACTTGATGGACGATATGTTAATTTCGACAATCTTTTGATGATTGAAGGTCAGTTGACGACCGATGAATTTGAGTATCAAGCCGCCTCATGGGACAAAGCACGTCGTGTTATCGTTTTAAAAGATGAACATGGCGGTACACAGTTCATCGTCACTAACCTAAGTCTTCCACAAAAAGACATCGTCCGTGTTTACCGCAAGCGTGCGGCGATTGAAGATATTATTCGCGAGCTTAAAGGTGGATTTGCCTTCGGCAAAACTGATAGCAGTTCATTTTTCGCCAACAAAGCGCGCATGTGGATCTCAGTGATTGCATCAAACTTGATGCGGTTGATGAAGAGTATTGCGTTGGACGACCAGCAACAATCGTGGACAATCAACACCTTTCGAGATCGTTTGTTAAAAATCGGTGGACGTATCACTAAGCACGCCCGCAAGGTGATCTTGACGTTAGATAGCCGCAACCAAGAACAATTCGATGGTCTGTTCTGGCGAGCTTGGGAACGACTAAATGCTTTGTGGCAATAAAACAACGAATTATATTTTCAAAAAAATAGCAAAATCTGGCTGGTTTTAGTGTGCCCATTTTTCTCAAAAAACGCTCAATCAAAAAAACACCCTGAAACTGTGTCAAGGTACTGGCAGTTTCAAGGTAATTTATTGTATTTTACTGATTTAGCTGTGGTTAAAAATTTAGTGCATGAATAATCCGGGTTTATAAGTATTGTAGACCAATATGTTCTGCAATACTTATAGGGACGTTCAAATAATAGCACGTGTCATATCACTCTTTTTATTGACTAAATCACTTTTTATTTTTTTAGTTTTTCACCCACTTATGATATTTCACGACATAAGCCTTAGGCGCAACTTATATGCCACAATAAGTGCTCATCTCATCGGTCTTATGATTTTCTTCAACACAGTCCCAGACTTTTCTCTCTGTACCTGCGCTTGATTGATGGCTTGTAATCATATAAAATTAGGTTATTGGAAATAACTTTAAATTTTGATTCTTATAATAACGTTGTCGAAGGCATTATTTTATCAATCAAGAGTATATTTAGTTTTCAATGTACAAATCGACTAGCCATTAGCTGGTCTTTTTTTGTGCTTTTTTGTATTTTTTAGGTTTTCTTAATAAATCAAGCCTTTTTCACAAAATAATAAGCACAAGGTATGTTACAGAGGTATTTCAACTCCCATATCAAACCTTATGCTTATTATTCTACAGACTCCGGACACCTTAAAATTTGGGAATTTTTCATAGCTATGGTATAATTTATTTGTAAACAAAAAGCCCCGTGCTACCAACACGAGGCCCAGGTTACCTTGACGGTAGCTGCTTTAAATAATTTTAAAACCGCCTTGCCAGTCAAAGCATAGGGCGGTTTTTAGTTTGTCCTACTTCTTGTTGTGGTTGTCGATATACGTCAACAACGCCAACAAGAAAGTCGCGAACAATATCACTAAGGACATTGCATCGTGAACAGACATTTCTGGCTGATCCTCCTTTCGTTATATTCTGGTGTCCATGAATTGCATTCATAGGCATCACCTTCTTCCTACTAGAAAGTCAGCCACCGCCTTTAACCTGTGCAACTATTATAACATAAAAGAATACCACAAGCACTAATATAACAGTGTTTGTGGCACTTTTTGTATTGATTAATAATTTAATCTTATTTTTTAAAATTACCAATTATCATCTTTATTTAGCCATGCAGCTACTTCTTCAGGTGTTCTTAGTTCAACAGTTGGTACAAATTGTGAATAAAATTGAATATCTTTTATGGCTTGTTCTGCTTGTCTTCGTTCTTTTGCTTTTCTTAATTTTCTTTGTTCTCGTGACTCCTTCTTACTCATATAACCTCTGTCCTGAAAGCAATCTGTTATCTGATTATATCCGTAAATTAATCATACATCTTTGTCGATGACTAAGCTGGTGTTAACTCCGTAAAACTTTATAGATGCCGTGTAAGTGATTCATCACTGACATACTGGCTTTGTTCTGCCATCGTCTCTTGCAACATTCGTTCCACTTGTTGCATTTCTTGCCGACTTTGTTTCGTCATCCGTTTAGCAATCTTATTTAATTTACCTAAGGGTGCCGCTTTATGTTGCTTAAGTTGTGGCTTTTCTGCTGGTTGCTGTTTTTGCTTCGCTTTTTCAAAATTACCATTAGCTTCTTTATGGAATTTATCATCATTTTCATGACTGCCTGGTTTAAACTGTTCGTTAAACTGCCGATAAATCCCATTTGCCAACTCTTTACGTAATCGTTGGTCTTGCATCTCTGACCATTTCGCTTGGTCTTGATGTTGTTGCCCGTGTGTTTCAGTCATCATGGTATCCATCTTTTGGGCTGTCTCTTTAAAGGCTTGGTAGTCGTCTTTTAATTCATGCGTCAATAATTTATCAATTAACGTGTTCATCTGATGATTAGCTGGTGCCATTCGGCTTTTGTCATCCGTCACTAACGTATCAGTGTTACCGACTTTCCAACGTCCTCGTAAATCTTGCGGTAAAACGTCATAAATTTTCTGCAGGTCCGCCGTGTATTTATGGGCTTGATCCAGCTGCGTGAGTGAATCTTGCTTAATTTGGCCCCGGTAATTACCCACGGCTTCATACACATTTGCCCGTTGCATTTTAGTTGCTTCTGACTCTAATTCATAACGGAATTTACTTTCAGCTTGATGCTTGGCTTTGAAATCAATGACCCCCTTAGGTTCACCATTTTTGTGCAACATACTAGGCCGGCTTTCAGGTGAAATCTTGGCATACCAAATGTGCATATTTAAGTGATCAGTGTCTTGATGTACTGCGCCAAACCAAACCACATCATCGGGTCCTTCGCCTAAGGGTTGTAGGCCACCTTTTTCGAACAAATCTTTCACGATATGTTGTTCAGCCCGTTTCAATTTATCTTGATCTAACTGTTTCGTTTCAGGATTATACAAACCGTTTTCAACTAACCAATCACCCCGCATCGAGAATGCCATTTCATGCAATATATTCCCATTGGCTTGTGCTAAATTTAGTTTCTCTTCTAGGTTATCCATCTGCTCATCGGTCATATTTAACGTGTGACTATCAAATAACGGGTGTTCATCACCAGTAGCGGAAAAGCGGGAACTATAACCAAAACTATTACTCGACTCTTGGACTTGTTCAGCATCAGTTATATCGACCAAAGCTTGGTTATTTTCATCCATTACTTTGGAACTTTTTGCCGCATAAGTGCGCACTAGATTACCAAATTGTTTACCGGCTTTAGTTGCTTGTGCTGCTGTCGTAAAATGTGTTGGTAATAACACGGCACCTGTTTTCTTTTCCCCCGTTGCAAAATTCGCAAAGCCCCCTGTTTTAGCCATCTGTTTTCACTCCTTGTTGTCGTGCATAAGCTGCTAAACTTTCCTGAACGTCCTTTAAAGTTGCAAAATCTGATTCCGGATAACGGGCAACAGCTCGCGTAATATTTTTATGACTTGTTTGGTGCAAAATTCTAGCACATGCATGACTACTTTGTTGATACTGGTTCATTAATAAATGGGAAAATTGCGCAAGCCAATAATTTTTTTGCCGATAGTTCTTCTCCGTTTCAACTTCTTGAACCGTCATCTTATCTTGAAAGGCAGATTGATCAGGATGCAACCAATCTTCTTCATGTAGTTTTTCTAAAGCTGCTTGTAAATCAAAATTTTGATTAGTCATGTTTAAATTCCATTCCTTCACCACGACGGCGCTGACGTTTGTTTGCAAGATCATTTTTACGACGCTTCTGGTAGGCATCATAGTCTTTCGCATACTGACTACTCTCGTCAATTTCTGAACGAATATCCGTTTGAATTATTTCATCAATTTGTCGCGTTGGACCAAAGACTTGCATATTTTCTAAGTAATCCATGGCTGCAATAAATGAGGTCATTTCTTTTAAATCGTTCATCTGTAAATTGATTTGATTTAACATTGGATCTGGGTCATTGATTTCATCCATGCCCTTTAATAAATCAGCATATGACAGACTATTATTTTTGGGATTTAAAACCACTTGATTAACGAAAAAAGTTAAGGCAAAGCGATACATGCCACCATTATTATCACCACTAACCCCGACTTCAGGATGTTGACCTAACCAATCTTTCAATGCGTCACGATACCAAGCTTCTTGTTGACTAGTTTTAATCGTAAGTGAGCGTCGTCGGCTATTTTCTTCGGTTGGTTCGTGGTCCAAAATTTCAGTGACATTAATTAATCCTCTTAATTCATCAGCAACTTTTTCATCCAAATCCTCATCAGCATAATTTTTAAATTTTGTCCGTAAATACTTAATACGATTCTGATTTTTCCGCTTTAATTTTTGACGAAATTCACTTAATGTTTGCATGATTATTTCTCCTAATTTTGTTGTAAAGCTGTGCCTGTGTAATAATTAATTTGCCAACCTGGTTGACTGTTAAAAATATAAACATGGAACTTAATCACATCATCACCAATCGATTGGCCAGCCAGTTCAATACCTCGTGGTACGCGTTCGACGTTTCGATATAATGGCGTCACTTGATAACGAACATAATGCTTTGATGATTGCCGTAAATAAGTTGCAATTTGATTCTCATAAGTTTCCATCGAAACTTGATTATCTTGTTCATGAATGGCATTCATGGCACGCGTACCTGTTACTAAATTGCGTGCATCATTATTCAAGCCAGTCAGCTGATACCCAATTAAATGTGACCGATTGTATAAATAAACTTGTTGATTATTTTGCTTAAATTGATAGACATGATACCCCGGTGTTTTCACCGTTAATGCTTTGCGTTCCATGGTTGGCATTTGCTTTTTGTTCAACAACGCATTGGCTTGTCTAGGTCGTCCTAACCAATCACGATGAGATAATTTTTGCCAGGATCCTGCAGTCGTTTTTAAATCATTCGTTGTAAAGTTAGGTTGATTATCATTAACTGCAATCACTTGTTGATTTGTAAAATCTTGTGCGGCTAATTTTTTCTGTGGGTCCTCTTTTTGTGGTGTCTTAAGTGCAGCTGTTGACTGACTAAATTGGTTAAAAAGATGATCTAAAATAGCATCTCGTTTAACAAAAATTAAGACTGCTACCACTGTCATTACTATCACCATTAATCGACGCAACCATCGTCGTTGGTAACCATACATTTTTATCCTCCTTCTATTCAAATGTATCGTCGTACATGTACTTAATGAGTTGTCGAATGCTGTTGGTTAGTGCGGTTAAATCATGTGAAATAGCTGCTTGTGATTCGGTTGTTGCATGCGTTAATGTATTCAATTGTTTCGTCACATCTTGCAAAGGTTCCAACAAAATTTCATTTGCATTGGCTTGTTCTAAATTATTCGCAAAGTTCTCAATCACAATTTGTAATAAAGCATTTCGTGAGATATTATTTCGTGCAGCTTCTGCATCAATAATCTTTAAAGTATGGTCAGATAAGTTGCGCATTATAAATTGATTTGCCATTAAATTAAACCTCCATCGTTAAGTCAAAATTCAAATTCTTTATTGCACCCAAATTAAAGTTCAAATACATCAATAATAAATAACAGGTTAAGGGGGAATGATACCACGCTGTGATATAACCCCGCTGTGCGGGCATTCTTGGTGATACTACCATTTTTCTAAAGACAGCCCTTGGACAGCCCACTGGACAGCCCTTGGACGTATCGTTGGACAGCCCTTGGACATACCACCAGACACCCCTTGGACAGCCCACGTATTTGGTTAAAAATATTGCGGAATTACTGTTTTTTTGCAGCAATTCCGCAAAAATTATTGCGCTAATTTAGGGACATTTAGTTGCCCATTTTGTTGCTTGGTTTTTTGTTTTTCTAAGTGTTTAATTTTGTCTTTTTCACTCTGAATATCCGTCTTGGCATCACTAATATTTTTCTTGAGATCGGTCATTTTTGATTCATAAGACGCAATTGTTTCGTTAGCTTGTGACCGTTCTTTATCAGTCATATCTTGCATTTGTTGACGCGTTGCCCGCACGTTTTCCGTTTGTTCTTTAATGGCCGCTTGCCACTCTTTAATCGCAGCACGATTCTCTTTAATATTGTGTTCATGTTCTTGAATATTTGTTCTCGTTTGGGCCACAACTAACTGCTTTTTGCTTAATACTTTACGCTGTTGATTAGTGGGCAATTTATCATCATTGTTTATGATAATTGTCGCTAATTGATCGCTTGTTTTGGCTTGTTTATTGGTGGTACTTTCGTCATCATTAGCGGCCGTTTTGACACTTTCTGTATCAATTGTTTTGTCTGCAAAACTAACACGTACGTCTTGAAAATTAGTCTTTAATTTCTCAAATTGGACGACCATCGTATTAGGTGAAGTGGCCACAATATGATACTCGGATTGCCCATTTTGAATGTACCGATCACCAGCAAATGACAACTTATACCGTTTCATATTAATGCCTGTCGTAATCGAATCATCAACGTTCCCGGTAAACTTAAAATGTAATTCTAATAGTCCCGTTTCATCATTAAAAATTTTCTTTGTTAAGGCAACATTAGTGCCTTGATTACCAAACGCCATCTCTTGATTTAATTTGGTTGAAACGGTACTTGACGGCCGTGGCATTACCATAGAATAAATCAAAATAGTCGCAGCTAATCCGAGTAAACTTAGGAAACGTAACGTGACGGTTCTGCGTTGCTGATCGTAGTGATTATATTGCCGATTATCATGCTTAACACGTCTGCGATACCACCAACGACTGAACCAACCAGTACCTTCTTTTAGATGCGGTTTTTCACTATATTTAACTTTGACATGCTGCATGAAAACCTCCTATCTAATTTCTAAATCATCTGCAACTAGGCCGGCTAATCCTTGTAAAACATCTGCCTCTGTTTCGTCATTTGCAGCTGACAGTTCATCATCTGTCACACCAGATTTATCTTGATTATTAGTTGACCAGGGCATGAATGATGTGATCACATTAGTGGTTTGATATTTACGCTGACCGTCGGTCGTTTCATAGCGATGACTTTGAATATTAAAATGAACTTCAAGTGGTAGTCCTTGCTTATTGGCATACTGATATAACATATCCGCCGTCTTACCAAACGCCACATAATAAATGAAATCTGTTTGGGATTTCTGACTCAAATACCGTTTAACTGCCAAACCTAAGCGCACCATTTTAATGTCTTTTTTCTCACCCACCATTTGCACATTAAATGTTTTTAACAGACGTCCCACATGAATATTTGTTTGCATAATTCTTTCCTCCTCTTATTCCCTTATTCATCAAATAGTATCCGAATAATTGGGTAACTAGCTTGTAACTTATCACTTAAAAACTGTTCTAGATTTTGTTGCGTTTTAGTAACTTGAATGATGTCTTTTTCTGGAATCATTTGCGTACTAGCAACGGGGTTTTCAATCACAAATAGTTGCTTATCTATTGCAGTCACTATCTGTCCATTTAGTATCTCACTTTCATTAACTGAGCTGACAAATTGTCCCACACTACTCAAACCAGTACCGGTTAATGGTCTGGCAAAATAGACTGTTTTTTGTTTGGTCACAACTAACTGCTGGTCAAATAAATCTAATTGCTCCCACATAACCTACCTCCCACAATTACCTAATGATCAGGTCGTACTAATTGACTAAAAGCGACACCAGTTCGATTAATTTCTTGTACCACTTTGACAAATACTTCTGCCTCAATACGGTATATCCAAACAGCTTGTTGATGAATTAATGCTTGCCCTTTTTCAGATAAGATTAGCCGATTCAAACTCGCCATTGATTCGGCACTTAATAAGATATGACGTCGTTGCCAATCTACTGCAATGTATTGGTAATTCATTTCATTCACCTCCACCCACGCACTGTTTCTAACACAATACAATCCTGCAATCTAACCCCCTTTTGCCAATGCTGCATCACATCATCCCAGGCTGCTTTAGACAATCGTCCTAACCAAAAAATCTCTGCCTTTTGTGCTTGCATTGCCAAGACTTGCTTATGTAAATCGGCTTGCTTATCGGCATAAGCTCTAATAGTTGAAAAGGTCTTATCGAAAGCAACATACACATACGCTGTTGGTTGATGCTCCATGCGTTCAATCGTTTTTAATTTATCAATTTCTAACATATTCTTTCTCCGTTCTGTCCAACTTGCTGGACAACAAAACGACATACTTGATGTAGTTAATCATTAATTAGACTGATACTTAACAACTCATCAACAACGCGTAGCGTTAGTTAGGAGAGTTCGCCCTTGAGCGAGCTATTCCAACAAAACACTAACTGCGATCAGAGTGATCAAAATCACTGTTTTGTCGTCCAATTACAAGAATTGGCACACGTTTAAAGCCAGCACTGCCCAGCTACCATCACAACATCATTTCGAGTTAAACGGTCGAATTATGAACTAAGCACCATGAAGCCATTGTGATTGCCGTGTGACGCCATTTTCAGTACGTCCACCCTGACCTTTTGACGCGTTTGTCTGGTTGTCACCACCAGTGGCTATCAATTACACCACATTACTTTAAACGTTCGCTACAACGTTCTCTGACACCTTTCTGACGACGTGTAGGCGATGCGAACCCCTTAGTTGCTCATACAAGTTACCACGTCGCATACCGTAACTGCTTAGAACCATTTTGGTATAGTCAAAAAACGCTACTATACCCCCTCTGTGGCTCTTAGTAACGTCTTGTAACACTAGTTATAATCCTAAGTTGTGAATTCACTTCATTCATGACTTCACAAGGCATAATATATTATGCTATAATGAATTCACATTAGGTTTGGTGCTAAAAAATGGCACACTGAAACCAGCTCATTTTCATCATTTTTTGAAAATGATAGACTTACTTTCTGTTTTAAAAAGTATGCCAGTACTAATCGCAACAGAGGGTAATGTATTAAATTGTGCAAGATCAATAGCTGTTGATAACATCGTTCATTTACTGTGTTAGATGTTATCTTCAGTTATTGATCTTTTTGTTTGTCATCATCGTCAGTAAACCAACGTGCAATGACTTCATCCGTTGACATATCAAGTGCCTTAGCAATTAAAGCTAAGTTTTTAATCCGTGGATTGCCTTGATCATATTCAATGCGTTGAAAGCTTGCATATGGGATTTTTGCTACTTTAGCTGCGTCACCCATGCGATAATGATGATCTTCACGCCAAGCTTTAACTGCTTGCCCCAATGTTTCTTTTTCTTTATAATCCATTAATTCTCACCTCCTTACTCTTTAATATCGATAATGGAAGTTCTTACCAAAAAATTAACCGAACTAAGTCCGGTGACTAGCTATATACTTGATTAAAAATCAGTCTGTCATTATTTTGTAATCAATGTAATAAAAAAACTATACACGTCTCTAAACGCCTTTATATCAACGTTTAGAGTACTGTGTATAGTTAAGAATAAAGTTCATACAACTAAAAATAAGAAAAATTGGGGTATTTAATTGAATTTCAATTACTCAAGTCTAAATTTTGAATTGACTGACTATTTTTTGCTAACTACTTCAACTTTTATACGATCAGGATCCTCAAAATATAAGGCATAACTTTCAGTACCTCCAGCATGAGGATATTGTTCAGCGTACAACTCTTTATACTTAAACTTAAGCAGTTGTGAACGTATTTTATTAGTTGGTACAGTGAACGCCAAGTGATTTAGTCCTACTCTGGTGCGATTATATTCAAGCACAATTTTTTTAGCTTGAACAAAAACGATATAGGTTTCATTAAGGATAAAACTAATACCATTTCCCCATTGTTGGTAAATTTTATAGCCTAAGTTTTGAATAAGTAACGTTTCCCAAAATAACCGTGTTTTTTCTAAATTACTAACATAAATTTCGATATGATTTATGATTCCTGTTTCTTTCATTAACGTTCCCTCTTCATTTATCTCAATATTTAGCACTAAAACAAGGGATAATTTTTTATTATGCCAAACAAAAAGCTTCTATCTAATAACTTCATTTCATCTGTAAAAATATAGGCCGTGCCCTTTGACACGACCTATATGAATTATTTTATATTGCAAGTTAGTACTGCGCTAAACAAATTAACGACTCATTGCCGGTTGTTTGACCCACAACTGGGAGATATAAGATCACCGCCTTTCAGTAGAAAATATAAAGCATGCTAACTTTAATCAACTACCTCACCCCCCTTCAGTGATCTACTCTTATTTCGCTTTAAAAATACCGCAATCTTACACAAAAGTAAAGTGTCAGCAATTGGAAATTATTTTTCCACTACTTTTAAAAATAATGGTTCAGTAGAAAATTCAATTTGGCCACCTAAAGGAAAAGTAAAAATGGGTTGTGTGTGTCCAAAATCAACATCATAAATAACTGGAATTTTTTTAAGCTTAGGATATTTATCCAATATATATAGTAATTTTTCTTGCGACATATCACATTCGTTTGGAAATCTACCAATAACTAATCCCTCTAAATCTTGATGAACTTGCAAGAACTGCGCCAATAATCTATCAAAATCAGTATAGTCTCCTTCTTCTGCTTCTTCCAGAAAGGCAATCGGGTGTTGTACCTTGTGAAAAAACTCCGTTCCCAATTGTAGTGTATAAGTCTGAATGTTGCCACCGATTACTGTTCCGTGTGCACGTCCATCATTATATATTTTCCACTCGTTTTTCAAAAAATTTCTAGGGATAGTTGGATCATACCAAGGATCACTGGTATAAAAGTTGTTAGGTAATAATTTGTATTCGTGTGCATCATCCTTGTCACTAACAGCTCGAAGCCACTGCTCTGTTTGATAATCTTGTAATTCATCCATTTTAAATGATGAATATGCTGGAGAGTAATAGGTAACAAGTCCTGTTTTGGTGAAAATAGCTGAATGTACGCTGGTTGTGTCTGAATATCCAAAGAAAAGTTTTGGGTTCTGCGATACAATTTGCCAATCTATATACGGTAATAATTCGTTTGAGTTAAAGCCACCAATTGTTGTCATTACAGCCTTAACATTTTCATCCTGAAATGCTTCATGAAAATCGGATACTCTTGATTGTATCGATGCTGAAGATAATTGATCATTTTCATCAATATGTTTACCAAAGGTTACTTTAAACCCTAATTGCTCTAACCGCTTTTTTGCAACTAGATTAGCATCCATTCCGCCAATCTTTGCCATGCTCGAACTTGGTGAAATAACACGAATTTCATCACCTAGTTTCAATTTTTCTGGATATATTTTTTTCATAACTCCCCCTTGTTTATAAAAATGATCAAATCCACATAATTTTATAAATTATATAAAATTAAACATCTAAATACAATACAACGCACATTTACATATAAAAAAAGATTGCATCATCCATTACTAAATGACACAACCTTCTATCTAACTAAAAATTTGAATTATTTAAACCATGAATCAACTTGTGATTGATGATGCTTAATCCAGATATTTGCTGCTTCCTTCGGTGATTTACCATTAGACATGTCTAACATCACACTTGACATATCATCTTTACTCCAATGGAATTTATCTAGAGCCTTATAAGCATCAGGTTTATCTTTCTTCAAACCTTTACGAGACATTGTATAAATATTTTCTTTACTACCCATTGACTTCTTTGGATCCTTTAAGTATTTCAAATCATACTTTTGGAACATCCAATGTGGTTGCCAACCAGTAACAATAATTGGTTTCTTTTCTTTGATAGCTTTACCCAATGCAACCGTCATCGCCCCAGTCGATGATTCTGAAAGCTTCCAACCTTTTTTATCTAGTCCATAGGCCTTAATTGTATTCTTAGCGAGCTTTGTAATTCCAGCACCTGGCTCAATTCCGGTAATCTTCTTACCTGCCTGATCTTGCAGGTCACTAATACTATTAACATCAGTCATATAAGTAGGTACCGTTAATCCGTTTGTTGCCCCTTTTAGGTTAGGACCCATCATATCAAGCTGACTCTTATATTTTTGATACTGTGCTTTGTGGGTCATTGGCAACCAAGCAGATACAGAAACATCGGCTTGGCCATTAGCAATTGATTGCCACATAATTGAGTTATCTAATGACGTCAATTCAACCTTATAGCCATGTTGTCTCAATGCTTGTGCAAGCACATTACTTGAAGCTTTCTCTGAATCCCATGGTGTCGTTGCAATCCTAATCGTTTCTTTTTGCGAATTTGCTGTTGTAAATGCTGTGACAGCACCACTTCCAATCATAGCAAGCGCAACGAGAAGCGCAGTCCACCCTTTCCAATGATACTTAGAAGGAACTGCTTTTTGATTTGGCATTTGATTAATCTTTTGCGTTAATCGATCAATGACAATTGCCAAAATAACCAACGAAATACCATTGACAAATCCCTTACCAATATCAGCATCTTGAACAGCTGCTAACACACCACGTCCTAGACCAGGAGCACCAATCATTGATGCAACCACAACCATTGACAACGCAAGCATTAGGGTTTGATTAATTCCTGAAAAAATCGTCTTCTTGGCTAATGGTAATTCAATTTTAAATAATTTTTGTGTTCCTGTTGATCCAAATGAATCCGCAGCTTCAACCAAATCATTGGGTACCTGGCGTATTCCTAAGTTCGCCATACGAACTGTGGGTGGCAATGCAAAAATAACTGAAGCAAATACACCTGGTACAACACCAATGCCAAAAAAAGCTACAGCGGGAATCAAATAAACAAATGCTGGCATGGTCTGCATAAAGTCCAAAATTGGTTGCACAATCTTATTGACAACTTCATTCTTTGCCATCCAAATCCCTAATGGCACACCAATAATAACTGAAATCAAACTAGAGATAATAACCAAGGTAAATGTATTCATCATACTTGTCCATAAGCCTTGATTCTCAACAATAATCAATCCAATAAAAGTAAAAAGTGGGAATCCCCATTTTTTACCGAACATTAAGGCGGCGAATATAGTTACTCCGACAATAAATAGCCAGATTGGAATACCTGTCAAGGCACTAGTCATAGTGTCCATCACGGCATTCCCACCATTTTGAATTGCCCCAAAGAAGCCGCTTAAATGTTTTGTTAACCAATTAACACCGTCATCGACCCAAGGGCCAAATGGTATTTTTGGTAAAACACTTGCTAAAACAAACATATTATACCTTCTCCTCCTGCTTGTTTAGTAAAAATCAAGCTTTCTAAAAAGTGACAACTTAATTATAAACATAAAGTTGTCACTTTAGTCAAATGAATAAATTCCTCAGGCAGGGTTAAATAGCAGTTTATATTGTTTTTTAATAAGAAAAGCCGGAACATTTTATTTTGTTCCGACTCGTTTCATCCATATTATTTAACTATTTCACAAAATTCAACGATAACGCCATCTGGTCCCTGAATATTAAAGAACTTAATGCCTTTATCCCAGAATGGTAAGTGTTGTACTTCAGAATTCATTAGTAATAATCCTTCAGCTTTAGCGGCAGTAAATGCAGCATCAGCGTCTGATGTATCCATCGAGATATGATTAATTGCGCCTGGCTTACCAACAATTTCATCACCAGTCCAAGTTTCAATAACAAGATTCTCCCGTTGCATGAAAATCACATGACCAACCGGAAAATCGCCAACTTTTTTAAATCCTAATTTTTCCCAAAAACGTTCTGATTCTTGTAATGATGAGGCTGGAATCCCCACGTGTTGCAACCCTGAATAATAATCCGTAAATGCCATTTTTATCTCCTCAATACTTTCCTATTTACCAACATCAATTGCTTGATGATGCAGATTACGAAAGACATACTGATCAGCAACTCCTGTTATACTACCCTGAAAAAGGAACGCAAACAATGTACCAATTCCAAAATTATAAAGTGATGGGAAAGTAATAATAAACGCAATTATCGCAAAAATAGTTGGTGGAATATAAGATGCCCACATCGCTTTAAAAGCTGATCCTTTAAAATATTTAAATCTGAGAATTTGCATCAAATCGTCTGCAGGATGCAAAACCAGGTTTACTCTTTGATAGATAGAAATTGCTGTCGCAATAAGCGCAACACCGATAAAATTAATAATCGTGTACAAAATAATCATGGGTAATGTCGTTGCATCTGGCATAATTTGATTAAAGATATTCGAGAACCATTGGATAAAAATGGAGAATGGTAACATGAAAATAAAGTTACCGAAGATCCGCTTCCAATCCAGTTTTCTCATTAACAATGCATTTAAAAATGATATCAACATACCAAGAACTAGGAACGCCCAAAATAGCGCCAATGAGTTATTTCCTAAAATTGCATTACCTAAATTGGCTTCACCTGCAGTCCAATATGCCGATCCAAGAAATGATGGATGCACATGTGCAGATGTAACCAAAGTCAACACATTTCCTAAAGAATTAAGAATCAAGGAAATTATGAAATACATAATGGAAGCGCTCATTGATAAATTTCGCTGTGCTTGTTTCTCCCCCACACTGTCCATTTTTATGCCTCTTCACCACCGACTTTAACAACCGCCTTTGATACAACCCCCAACTTACCATTAACAAAATCATCTACCGTTTTGTAATCTAGTTCATGTGACATCAATGCCTCAACATTTAATTTACCTGATGATAGCAAGGCTAGAGAATCTTCAAAACTATTTGGATTAATAAATGAACCTTGGATAGTTAGTTGCTTTTGGAAGATTTCGTAAGTATTCATTTCAAATGTTGCATCAGGACCACCAACACCAAACATTAGTACTTGCGCACCACGGGCTGCTGCTGCAATCGCCTCTTCTTGAGTTTGTGGCATACCAACAGCTTCAATCACAACATCATATTCTTCAGCAGGAATTTGATCACCATTTTTGGTATTAAATGTATTTTTAACACCAAATTGTTCCTTGTTCATTGCCAATTTTTCATCAACAATACCAGCTAAGTCTACCTGGTGGATACCGTAAGCTTGAAGAATTTGAACAAATAGTTCACCCATGAAACCATCACCAATAACCAGCGCCTTCTGGTATGGTGATAACTTTAGCAATTTAATTCCGTGTACAGCACACGAAATTGGTTCCACAACGGAAGCTGATTTCAATGAGACGTTATCAGGAATTTGATATACCACAGATGCAGGTGCCGTAAAGTACTCTTCAAATCCACCATCACGAGTAACACCAACTGCTGATAAGTTTTCACATAATTCTGGCCGACCTGTCCGGCAATACTTACACTGACCACAATAAATATTTGGATCAACAGTAACACGATCACCAACTTTAACATTTGTCACTGCATCCCCAACTTCCGCAACAACTCCTGAATTCTCGTGTCCCAACACAATTGGTGGAACAGCGTCTGCAGAACCTGGTAAGCCTGCATACAATGCATGATCAGTACCACAGATACCAGCAAACGCCGTATGAATCAATACCTCATTTGGTAAAACCTTTGGTCGATCAACGTCTTTTACAGTTAATTCCTTAATGCCAGTTAAAACAAGTGCTTCCATCATAAAATCTCCTTTTATATAAAAACTAACCTTCGCCTATATAGTAAACGCTTACGCAAATATTATCAAGTGGTTTTTGTAAATACATATTAATGATTTTTGGTAAGTAATTGCTTTTTATTTCCTAATAGACCACATATAAGTATTTACATAAACATTTGCTCGATTTGATTATATACGATATTAATCAAAAACGAAATAGTGAATTTTGTAACAATAAAAATCAGTTAGGTATTTATATTTTTTATTTACAAAGCTTTATTTAATTACTATTTTTAAAAAAGTTATTATTTCTATTTTACAATTTTTCGTTATTATGTGATATGATTCACATATAGATAAACTACAGAATTTTTTGGAGGGCTTAAAAATGGGTGAACGGTTAAAGGGAAAAGTCGCAATTGTTACTGGCGGTTCTTTGGGGATTGGCTGGGCAATAGCAAATAGATTTGTTCAAGAAGGTGCTAAAGTTATCATTACGGGTCGCCGGTCACAAATCGGTGAAGAAGCCGCCCAAAAAATTGGTACCCCAGATGTTATTCGTTTCATCCAGCATGATTCATCTGATGAAGCTGGCTGGATTGACCTATTTAATCAAACTGAACAAATATTCGGTCCTGTTTCAACACTAGTAAATAATGCCGGCATTGCCGTTGGCAATAGTATTGAAAATACGACAACCGAAGAGTGGCGTCAGATTATGGCTGTTAATTTAGATGGTGTATTCTTTGGTACTCGCCTAGGAATTCAACGAATGAAAAATAAGCATCTCGGTGCATCAATCATTAATATGTCATCAATTGAAGGATTTGTTGGTGATTCTAATTTAGGCGCTTATAATGCTTCAAAGGGTGCTGTCCGCATCATGTCTAAATCTGCAGCAGTTGACTGTGCATTAAAAGATTATGATATTCGCATCAACTCGGTTCATCCAGGTTATATCAAAACACCAATGGTTGAAAGCACGCCTGGCATGGTTGAAGCAATGTCACAACGGTCTAAGACACCCATGGGCCACTTAGGTGAACCAGATGACATAGCTTACATGTGCGTCTTCCTAGCATCAGACGAGTCAAAATTTGCCACTGGTTCAGAATTTGTGGTTGATGGTGGCTATACAGCGCAATAAAGAACATAATAATAATATATATAAAGTATACTTATACCCGAGGCTATACAACTGACGTTTACAAGTTGTATGGTCTCCAATTTTTTTATAAAAAAATGACTAATTACCGTAAATACGACAATTAGTCATGCAAAACCTATTAAATAGATACTAACCCTTCAATTCATTACTAAAAATATATTTTGCCGCTTGAATCCCCGCTTGACGACCGAAAATAACCGTTTCTGCAATAGAGTTACCCCCAATACGATTATTGCCATGTAAACCACCAGTCACTTCACCAGCCGCATATAACCCCCTAATTTTATTTCCTGTCTCTGTCAACACTTCCGTTGATCTATTTATTTTAATACCGCCCATTGTGTAATGGATCGCTGGCTTAATATGAATCGCATAATAAGGTGCCAAATTTAAGTCACGATCCATCCCCGTTTTCCGATCAAATTCTGTATCAAGGCCTGCTAATTGATTAGCATTCCACTTAGCAATCGTCTCCGTTAATTTTTCTCCATCTAGATGAGCTTTTTGGGCTAACTTTGATATACTATCAGCTGTCATCACGAGACCCACTGCCTGATAAAACTCAATAGCAGGAAATGCTTGTCGAACACCCTGATCAAAAATGAGAGTTGCACCATTTTCATGTAAAGTATTAATTGCAGTTGTTACTTTATCACGAGTGGTCATTTCATTAACAAATCGTTGTCCTGCTTGATTGACTAAAATAGCACCTTCTCCTCGAACGCCTTCACCAATTAAATAGACGTGGTCAGTATCTTGTTGTGTTGTTGGATGTACTTGAATTTTGTTCATGTCAACCACTGCCCCACCAGCTGCAACAACTAATTCTATGCCATCACCTGTAGCACCTGGATGATTAGTTGTTCTTAATGACAATAAATCAGGTGCATAATTTTTTAACATTGTTTGATTTTGTGCAAAACCGCCTGATGCAATCAAAATAGACTTTGTCTTAATCGTTTTTTCACCAATTTTATTATTATAAATTTTGAGACCAACTACCCTATCTTCTTTTTTTATAATCTGTATTGCCTGTGTTTGTGAAAATAGTGGAATATGTTTATCCAGTAATTGCTTTTGTAATCCTCTAACTAAGTAGCTACCCACTGCCGATTTATTATTTGGTCGATGAGCACGTTTTTGTGACATACCACCAGTAGATGTTAAATCTGTTAGGAAAATATCATGCTTTTCTAGCCAATTAATAGCTGATTCAGAATGTGTGACAAAATATTTTAATAACTCTTTATTATTCATTTTCCCCCCACCTTGCCAAATATCTTCATAAAAAGATGCTTGATCATCAATCACTTGATGGGCTAACTGAGTCACTGTCTCTGTAGCATTCATGCCTGTTGAAGCACGATTTGAATTTCCTCCTAGTTTAGCTAACTTTTCAAGAATAGCTACGTTAAGTCCTAATTCTTGTGCCTGTATAGCTGCTGTCATACCTGCAGCACCAGAGCCAATTACAATTAAATCATAGTTTTCTTTTAAATCATCGATACTCGATACAGGAAAAACAAATTTTGCCATTTTTTACACCTCTTTGAGATTTAATGATATGTTTCACAAATCATACCACATTTCTCTTTAGCTATTAACCCACTAATTTAAGTTAACCGTTTTAAAAATAAAAACAAAAAAATACACAAAATTTGTTTAATTTTGCGTATCTCTTTCATTATTTTACTAAGTTGTTCATTAACCCAAGTTATTTAACAACTAAAACATCACTACTTGAATGGCTGATTACATAGCCACTATGTGAACCTTGTAACATTTTTTCTACAGCGTTAGCACCGGTATTTCCAACAACAATCAAGTCTATATCATGTTCTTCCGGTAAATCTTTAGATAATACTGTTTTAATATTACCAATTACGGTATGACCAAACACTTCGACACCTTCTGCTTCTGCTTTAGCGACATACGGCTGCACTTTTTTTTGAACTTTTTTCGCCAAATCTTGGTAGAAGTCTTCACTAACACCAAACGATGAGGCCATACCACGATCACGATTTACTACCCATGCGATATGCAATTCAGCCGATAAAATTTTCGCTAAAGATAGCCCGGTTGCAAAAGCCCGATCTGCTTGATCAGAACCATCTAAACCAACCAAAATATTCTTATAGGTCATCAAATTTCTCCTTGTCTTTTAAAACTTTGCATCAGCGTGACGACGACCATAGCTAAAGTATAGAATCATACCAAAGGCCAACCAAACTAAGAAACGTAACCAAGTCTCCCAATTCAAACCAGCGATCAAAACGATACAGAAGACGATGGCAATAATTGGTGTAACTGGAACCCAAGGTGCCTTAAAGCCACGATGTAAATCAGGTTGCGTACGACGCATAATCATAACACCAGCAGATACTAGAATGAATGCTGTTAATGTTCCAATATTAACCAATTCTGACAAGATATTTAAATTAATAAATCCACCAGCTAAGGCAGTGATAATACCAAAGAACCAAGTTCCTTTGAAAGGTGTCTGATGTTTCTCATCAACGTGTCCAAAGAATTCTGGGAAAAGACCATCTCGTGACATTGAATAGCTGATACGTGATTGACCATAGAGTTGAACCAAAATAACAGTTGTCATTCCTAGGATAGCACCCAAGCTAACAATAATCGACAACCATGTTTGGCCCGTTTTTGCTAAGACGGCTAGAATTGGTGCATTTAAGTATTTTTCAAATACGGTATACTTTACAACTCCAGTCATAATCAAAGTCATGATAATGTAAAGAACTGTAGAAATCAAAAGAGAATATAGAATCCCTCTAGGCAACGTTTTACTTGGATTGATGGTTTCCTCAGCACTAGAAGAAACAGAATCAAATCCGATAAATGAGAAGAAAACAATTGATGCAGCTGGAATAATTCCAGTCGCGACACCGTTAGTATGTGAATACAAACCAAATGGACTAAATGGATGCCAATTTCCAGGCTTAATAAACCAAATTGTGCAGACAATGAACAAGATAATAACGGCTAACTTAATGATAACCATCGTATCATTAACTCGTTTCGTTTGTGTAATCCCAATTGAAATAATCCAAGTAATAATCAAAACGATCACAAACGCTGGTAAGTTAAAATACGTGGTAACACCTGGTGTTGTACCTGCTGCAGCTGTTAGCACAGTTGGAATGTGAATACCCATGTTCTCTAATAAATTAACAAAATAACCTGACCAACCAACTGAAACTGTTGCTGCCCCTAAGGCGTATTCAAGAATCAAATCCCACCCCATGATAAAAGCAATAATTTCTCCAAATGCAATGTATGAATAAGTATATGCAGAACCCGCTACGGGAGCCATTGAAGCAAATTCAGCATAACACAGACCAGCAAAACCACAACAGATTGCAGCAATTAAAAATGATACTGACAACGCAGGACCAGCAGTTAAAGCCCCTTTACCAGTTAAAACAAAAATTCCTGTACCAATAATCGCTCCAATTCCTAAGAAGGTTAAATCCCAAGTACGTAAAGTTCGTTTTAACGGTGAAGCATTTTTCGTCAGCGTATTAATATCTTTCTTTCGAAATAATGATGACATAATCTTTTCCCTTTCTCATTTGATTTTAATGATTTTATCACTAGAAAAATAATTTGTAAATAAAAAACATTGGTAATCATGTGATGAAAGCAACTCATTAGATTAAAATAATGTTGTTTCGTTATTTTGTTTTGAAAGCGCTTACTGACCTTTAATCATATAATATAATTTAAAAAAATATTAATAGAATTATTTATATACCATTTATATAAACATTATTCATTAAAAGTTATTATGTGGCATGGTTAAAATTAAACCTGAAAATTTTTAAGCAAAATCCAGAAATATAGTCATCCAAAAGCAAAATCGCTATTGATTAAAATGAGTTTTTAATTAGAGAAATACATTAGAATTTAATAATACGTGTTAGGTAATCTAACGAATTTAGTACACTACCCTATAAAACCCACTATAATAAAAAACTATGGTAATTTTCTTACTACTTTAAAAAAGCGGCAAACCTGCTTTTAACTTAAGTAAATAATAGATCCAAAAAGAGTACCAATCTACTAATTTACTTTGTAGATTGGTACTCTTTAATTTATCTTTTGGTATTAGTTAATTTATCTTTTACCTAAGGCTATTTTAATTGCATTTAACGTGACATCCGCAGTTTGATCAAAATTAACATCTGCTTCAGCTAAAACAGTTGCATCCCCAATACCAACACTAATTTCTCCTGCACCATTAATACTCTTGATACCAGCCGCTGAGTCCTCTAAGCCAATTACTTGCTCAGGCTTTAGATTTAACACCGCTGCTGCTGCCGAGAAAATAGCTGGATCGGGTTTACCCGCAGAAACTGATGCAGGATCCACAACAGCTTTAAAATAATCATCAAGTCCAAGACGTTCAATGATAAATGGTGCATTCTTTGAAGCCGAAGCAACACTTAATTGATAATCTTTTGCTTTAAGTTCATCTAAGAAGTTCTGCATCCCAGGTAAAATATCTGCAGGCGTTAATTTTGATATTAACTCACGGTAATTCGTATTCTTTTTTTCAGCTAATTCTTCACGTGCAGTTTGATCAAATTCATCTTCATGACCACCAGCGGCTATGATTAACGCTAAACTACCCATACGATCAATGCCTTTGAGTCCTTCTTCTAACTCTTTTGTCCAGGTAGTCCCCACTTCATCTGCAATCTTACGCCACGCAATCGTGTGAAATCGTGCCGTATCAGCTAAAACACCGTCCATGTCAAAAGCAAATCCCTTAATTACATCAAAATCACTCATTTATGTTTAATCCTCCGTAATATGTTGCTCTTCATTTGCACGCAAATTAATTTCCTTATGATAGACAGTCACACTAATATCTTGATTAGCTTTTATTTTAATTTCATTAGGATAAATATCTAATGAAATTAAAATACCATGGAATATTTGTTTGAATGATAACTTTGTCCAGTCATCAGGCAGACTTGGATTAACAACAAGATGTCCATCTCGCAATGACACACCACCAAACTCATTTTGGATGACAGCCAAGGTTTCACCCATCACACCAATATGGATTCCTTCAGCAGTGGTACCACCTTGAATATCATAATAATCAGAACCAATAGCTGTCTTCAAAAAATCCAATGCCTCTGTTTTATTTCCTAATGAAATGTCGATTCCAGCAAAGACTGGTCGTGATGTCGTCGACCCATGAACAGTTCTTGCCAAGTAATAGTCTGTGTTTTTTTTCAACCAGTCACTTGGTAAAGTATAGCCAAGCTGATTAACTAATCTTATAACATGTTCAGATCCTAAATTATAAAGCGTCATCAGGGTGTCTGTTTGCTTTGCAACTTGGTAATCATCTGGTGATAACCCTTCCGCCTTCATCAAACGATCTATACGGTGAATATCACCATATTTCTGACTATATGCTTCAAAGTCAACTTCTTTCAAATCAAAGTATCCTGCATACTGAGCAATAATACCATTGTCAATTTCTAGTGATAAATGCGTTGAGACATCTTGAGCTTTTTCTAGCAATGTTGTATTAATTGCAGGTAAATGCTTGTTTGCTCCTAGTTCTTGCAACCAATTTAATGCCCAAGTTAACATTAAGTTTGTATAGGCATTATCGGTAATACCGCCAGTGTTTGCATTGGGATAAGCTTCATGGAATTCGTCAGGACCCATCACTCCTGATAAATGATATCGACCATCATCACCCAATATCACTTTATTTAACCAAAATCTTGAAGTTTCAACGACAACATCAAGCCCACCTTCAAGAAGAATACTTTCATCCCCAGTTATCTGTACATAAACCCACAAGTTATAAACTACAGCTAATGAAACATGACGCTGCAATCTAGAATTATCTGGATCCCACTCATTATTCACCGTATTTAAATGAATAATTTGTGCCTGTTCATCACCCGTCATACCAGATTGCCAAGGATACATTGCACCACTTTCACCTTCAGTTTGAGCATTAAGTTTGGCACCATCTAGACGGGTAATTCGATATCTTAAAATGTCCTTAGCAGTTTCCGGATCGTTTGCTGCTAAATAAGGAACCACAAAAATTTCATCCCAGAAAATATGGCCTCGATAACCCTCACCAGTTAAACCACGAGAACCGACAGACGCATCTAAGTACTGATTGGCGTTGTGTTGTGCCGATTGTCGCAAATGAAAAACGTTCATACGAATCATTCGTTGTAAATCAGGGTCATTACTCTCCAAAACAATATCTGCTTCATCCCAAACTTTTTGCCAATATTTAAATGAATCAGCTGCAATTTCTTCAAAAGTAGCATCCTTCAATTGCTCATTCACAATTTGCTCTGGATTTTTTTCTTCATAACTTGTTGCAATACCAACAAT
Source organism: Weissella paramesenteroides (assembly GCF_051903945.1). GTDB lineage: Bacteria > Bacillota > Bacilli > Lactobacillales > Lactobacillaceae > Weissella > Weissella paramesenteroides_A. The sequence goes on from NZ_CP192268.1 coordinate 1,161,769, forward strand.
TCGTTCAATATTTATCTTTTTATCCGGTGATAAAGTAAATTCACCTGTAGCAGTTATTTGGTCATCCCCAGTTGTCACCGAAAAATCCGTGACATCACTCGTTGTTTCCGCACCGACAACAAGTTTGATTTTTGACTGTTTCGTCTCAGCAATTAATTTATTAGCCGTTAATGAAGTTACGTCAAACTCTCTAGATTCAAAATCACGATATCGCTTGACGTTTTTATTTTCCACACGACCATCAATAATAGCCTGCACAGTAATATTTGCTGTAAAATCTCCACTAAGTTCAATTGCAAGACCAATTTGATGCATCTTAATAGGATTAACGGCCTTTTTTGTTTTTAAAGTAATGTTTCCCTTAGCAGTTGGTATCGTATAGCTTTCTGATAGAATGCCTGTATCAAAATGTAATGTTGATTGCCGCGCAGTTGGGTCAAATGCTACCAAGTCACCATCTACATAAAGTTTAAATAGTTGTGGATTAGGTAAATTTACCATATCTTCATTAATCACATCGCGACCAGCAACGGGTGTTGATGTTTGATTAAAAACGCCTGCAACATACAATCCCGGATAATGATCATCACTGTAAGATGTCATGATTGGTGCTCCACGCCAGCCTAAATAGCCATTTCCTAAGGTAAGTAATGATTCTTCACCATACGCACGAACCCCTGTTGACACCTTATCATAGGCTAATTGCCAATTACTTGAATTCATCAAAAGCTCCTTTCATCTCAATTAGTTATTTACTGCATCCTTAAATACATTCTTCTTTTCAGCAGCTTTAGCATTCTTAACATCCTCGTCTTTGAATCCCCAGAAATAAACTGCCACGAATGACACAACTGTCGTCACTACACCCGCAATAACGAAATACCAAATGTTATTTGGATTTGTTTTTGAGAAGAATGATGGGAACCCGATCCATGAACCGGTAAATCCAAACATATCAACTTTTAATAGTCCTGCGATAAACCCACCAACAGCACCACCGATATTTGCCATCCAAAATACTCGACCATACTTCAAATTAATTCCGTACATTGCAGGTTCAGTAACACCAGCAAATCCTGATAATGCACCGGCAAACGCTAAACTCTTAATATTTGTAATCTTTGATTTTGCCCAAACTGCTAGTGCTCCGGCACCTTGTGCAATCATCGTGAAGTTAATTAGTCCATTCAAGACTGAATGACCAGTTTGAGCAATATCGTTTGAAATAAGCGGAATAATCATCCAATGCAAACCAAAGATGACAAGAACTTGATATAGACCACCAATAATTAATCCTGCAATTGCTTGATTTAATGTTACTAACCAATTAATAAAGGTTGCTAATCCTGATGAAATCAATGTAATTACTGGTCCAACAACAACTAATACCACGATTGAAACGATAAACAATGTAAATAATGGTTGGAAAATTGAACGTAAACTCAATGGCAATACTTTTTTAAACCAATTTCCTACCGGACGTGCCAACCATGCTGCGAAGATAATTGGGAAAATCGAATACGTATATGATGGGATATGAATTGGCAGCCCAAAGAAGTCAGCATTCATTGTTACTCCAAGGAACTCAGCAAAGTTCTTTGACGTTTTCGCCCCCAAATCCACCATGGTTGGATGCACTAATACACCAGCAATAGCAGCCACAATGATTGGATCTGATTTTAATTGCTTTGCAGCAGTATATCCAACAAGAATTGGTAAGAAATAAAATGTAGAATCACCAATTGTATTTATAATTTGATAAGTAGCAGATGATTCATCAATCCAGCCTAAGTTAAATGTAAATAAAGTTAAAATACCTTTTAAAATTCCGGATGCAGCTAACAACCCAATGATGGGCATCATTGATCCAGTAATCGTACCAATTAATAACTGAAAGCCATATTTAATCATTCCGAAAATTCCATCTGGCTTATTAGATTTCTTACCACCTGTAGCTTCAACCGCTGCATCAGTTGCTTCTTTATCAACAACGTCATCACCTAATTGCTCGATAACTTTATCGTAAACATCTTCAACAGCTTGTCCAATAACGACTTGATATTGACCTAATTGTGCATTATAAACAGCACCAGCAATACCATCTAAATCTTGAATTGCATCTGTATCAGCCTTTTTCTCATCGTCCAAATAAAATCGTAATCTTGTGATACAGTGAATAACCTTATTGACATTATCCTTACCACCAACATTCGTGATAATGTTCTTTGCTAACTCATCATAATTTTGTTTTGCCATTTTAATCACCTCTCACTTAATCTATGGCAATTGCTTGACCAATTTGGGAACCAGCAGTTGAATCACCAACTTCTACAGAAAAATTATCTAATTTGTCTGCTGAATTTGTAATTAGAACCATTGTCGTTTTCGGCAATTTTGCGTCATCTACTTGTTGCCAATCTACTTCAGCTAGCGGATCACCACCATCAACAACATCCCCAACTTTTACCTGTGGTGTGAATGGACCACCATTTAAAGAAACCGTATCAATACCAATGTGGACCAGAATTTCTAACCCATCTGCTCGCTCTAAGCCAACAGCATGACCTTGCTGAATGGTGACCTTCCCAGCAACTGGAGAAACAATCGTATCACCCGTAGGCTCGACAGCAAAACCATCTCCCATCATTTTGCCAGCGAAAACAGGATCAGAGACATTTTCTAATTTAATAACTTCACCTGTCACTGGTGTATACAAACGATTATCATTGGTAACCGTTTTTTTCTTTCCAAACCCAAACATAAATAAAACCCTCCTATTTGTGACGTCTTGCAAATTCAACACTTGTAAAGCGGTCTGCACGATGTCGTGACTCAGTAAATGATAAGATCCGATTATCAGCTAAACGAGTTTCGCTTCGAATGACAACCATCGACATACTCTCATCAATATGAAGCAACTGTCGATCTTCAATAGTCCCTTTCTCAACAGTCATTCGTTTCACTGCATAATCAATCTGTAATCCTAACTGATTTTCAAAGTAATCAAACAACGAGTTTTTTGCCGCCTCATGAGGAATATGGTCAATAACAGCTTGATTGATGTAATCGTAGTCTAAAACCATTTCTTCACCATCCACCCAACGGCGGCGGACTACCAAGGTACATAATATTGATGAGTTATCTCCTGTTAACTTTTCCGGAACAGGTACATTCTGCTTAATAGCAATGACATCATTGCTAGCATCTAAATGTGCTTGCGCAACCATTTCACGATAACTTTCAAGTGTTGAAACAGGGAATACAAAATGTTTGCGATCCAAAACAACCGACCCACGACCAGGCAACCTTTGCACATAGCCATCATTGGCTAATGCTTTTACAGCCTTTCGAACCGTTTCACGAGAGACGTGATACCGTATGACAAGTTGTCCATCACTTGGTAAAAAATCACCAGGTTGATAGACCTTTTCTTGTAATGCCTTCAAAAGGTCAGAATAAATTTTTTGATACTTTTCCATTTCAGTATTCCCCCTTTCAACAGGTTCAGTGTACATGACTATGAAACCGTTTTCAATTCTTTTGTACTGGGCATTTTGCAACTAGACTAGTCAGGTTTAGAAAGAAGGTATACAGGCAAGGATTTCTAGACTAGTCAGGTTTTTTAGACGTTGTATGATTCCTTATTGTTGTATTTGTCTGCCAGTACCTCAATATATCTAAGAACTTCTTAGACTATCATATTGATAATGAATTGACTGACTAATTTTTGCACAAAAAAAAAGTTTTTGAACAGACTAACTCTTGTTCAAAAACTGTTTTTAGATTTCACAACATTTAATATTAATAACTAATTTTAAAAATCAAAATTTTCTTGAATAGCTACGATTGCCTGATAATACATTTGATTATATGACACACCATTTGTGTCAGCTAATTCTCGTACTGATTCAAATTCTGGAGTCACTTTAACTAATTGACCCTCAAAGTAACCCTGTTTAATTTTTACAGACCCATTTGCCAAAGGCAGTGTAGAAAACTGACGAGTTAAAATTTCCCGTTCTTTTAATATCGTCCTAACACCAAAGGTTGTGGATTCAAGTAACAATCGTTGTTTAAAATGATCCGCATCAGCCACTTTGCAAAGTAGTGTGATTTGATGTGCCGGCCGATTCTTTTTCATCATAATTGGTGTATAGTACATATCTAATGCACCATCGTTCATGACACTTTCTAATAATTGTCCTAACCCTTCACCAGTCATATCATCTATCTCACAGTTTATTTCACATACTTGGTTAACCGTACTGTCCTTAGTTGCTTTATCTGCAGTCTCTAATAGCACTGCACGCAATACATTAGGATGGTCAAACTGCTTCGTCCCCGCACCATAACTACTCTTAATAACCTTTCCCTTCATACTATTAGCAAATGAAGTAGCAAAAGTTTTAATGATGGCTGCTCCGGTAGGAGTTGTTAGTTCACTGGCAATATCAAAATCTTGTACTGGCACACCTTGTAAAATTTCTAGAGTAGCTGGTGCTGGTACTGGATATAAGCCATGCGCTACTTTCACTTTACCATAACCAGTTGCCACAGGAGTCGCAACAATATTATCTACCCCTAGTTGGTCAAGGGCCACACAACCACCAATGATATCAACCAATGAATCTACCACACCGACCTCATGGAAAGCAATATCTGACACAGGTATCCCGTGAATTTTACTCTCAGCCTGCGCAACATTATCAAACATACGTAAACTTAATGCTTTCACAGATTCACTTAGCGCACTATTTTCAATATTTTCCTTTATGGCTGCATAGTGAGTATGCTGATGGCTATGACCATGTTCATGATGGTGGTGGTCATGACTATGTTCATGATGGTGTTGTACCACTTCATCATGATGATGTTCATGTTCGTGATGATGTACACCGGCATCAAAATGATTTAAAGATTCATCTTTAAATTTCAGTACTAAATGATTTGCCATAATGCCATGTTGATCAATTCGATCAATTGACAGATCAAAATCATCGGTAATAACTTTCTTTAATTCAGCATGTACATCATCGATATCCACACCCAGACCACTAAGGGCTGATAAAAACATATCACCCGAAATACCGTACCCACAGTCTAGGAATAACGTTTTAGCCATTGTAATCTCCTAATCTTTTATTCATGCGTCGCAATATCAAACTAGCTTGGTAAGCTGCACCAAATCCATTATCAATGTTAGTAACAGTTATACCAGAACTACATGACGTCAACATCGATAGCATCGTTGTTATTCCTTGCAGATTTGCACCATAACCAACTGACGTGGGTACAGCTATTACTGGCGCATCGACCAAACCGGCCAGAACAGTTGGCATAGACCCTTCCATACCAGCAACTGCAATGATAACATCAGCCTTCCTTAATTCATCCGTGTAGTACAACAAGCGATTTAAGCCAGCAACCCCAACGTCCCATAGATATTTGACTTTAGCTCCCATCCACTCGGCAACTTGTACTGCTTCTTTTGCAATCGGTAAATCAGAAGTTCCGGCACAGACAACATAAACCAAACCTATTTTTAATTTAGGATTTGGTTTACCAACCGTTAACACTTGACTCACCTCATCATATGCTAAGTCTGGTATGTGAGCATCTAGATAGTCATATTTTTCCTCATTAACTCGTGTTACCAAAGCATTACCATTCTGTTCTAATAACACATTAACAATTTTTTCTATTTGTTCTGCTGTTTTACTACTGCCGTAAACTATTTCAGAAAAACCTTTTCTTTGTGCACGGTCAACGTCTATTTTTGCTGAACCAATATCTACAAACTTCAAGCCATTATCCTCTTTTCAAATGTTTCTTTATAAAACAAAAAAGTTGTTCAACTCATCGTAGCATGACGTTCTGGCCTAAAAAATGCAATACCATAACTTTGAGAAGAACAACTTCTATTAATTTATCCGTTATTGGCTGCTAATTCTTCTTCTGACAAAGTAGAATTCATACGACCGCTTTGGAATCCGGCTAAATCGACAGCGACGAAATTAAACCCAAATGATTTCAACTTATCATCAATAGCATCTTGATTATCAATAATCAATTGGATATCATCCTTTGGCACTTCAATCCGAGCAACATCCCCATGGTAACGAACACGAGCATTTGTGAAACCTAAACCGCGTAGATACTTTTCTGAATTCATAACTTGCTCAATACTTTGTGTATTGATTTTCGTATTATATGGGAACCGCGATGATACTGAACAGCTTGGCACTTTGTTCCAGTTGCTTAGCCCATTTTTTTTGGCTAACGAACGGACATCCGTTTTATACAAGTTAGCAGTCTGCAATGGGCTGACCACTCCAGCTTCCTTCTTTGCAACCAATCCTGGTCGATAATCATCATTATCATCCATAATCGTACCATCTAAGACAATATCGAAGCCCTTCTCTTGACGAATTTCTTCTAAACGAGTGAAGAACATTTGCTTTTGATAGAACCATGTTTGGGCAGTATTATTGGTAATTTCTTCATTCGATAAGTAATCTAATTGCGTACCTATTACATTTGCATCCAACTCATTAGCTAAATTAATAGCCTTGTCAAATTCTTCGTCAGTAAATAACTCTGAATTTGCTACAACGGCTAACACATTATCCTTACCTAACACATTCAAGGCTTCCTTAAGTACCAAAGTACTATCAATACCACCAGAAAATGCAACGATTACACGATTGTATGCTGCTAAAGTATCTTGCAAGACGATTTCTTTTTCATCTGTTACCATTTTTGAACTAATCATTATTACTTAACCTCCCAGTTAATACCTGTTATAATCTGTCAAACAAACCAATCTACGCCTTGATGATGGTCGATACACCGTCCGGTAATACTGCAATCGGTGCATCAGCGCCAACTAATTTATCCGCAATTGCTAAAGCAGACGGAATTGAATCGGCAAACCTCATCTTCATATCCTCAACAATTTGTTTATTAGCAGGATCAGTAACGACAATAACATGATGTTTCATCATGACACGTGCTAATATTTGCGCTTGCCATTGATCCTGCGGGGTCTCTTTAGCTGGTGTCTTTACAGCATTATCATAAATATCTGAAATTTTATCAGTATCTTTAAATTGGCGATATAATTCATCACCACCCGTTCCATCAGCTAAACCACTAGCAATAATGATGACACCATTTTCATTGTTTGTTGCTTCAGCACCAGTCATTCCTTTAACCATTTGATAAATATTTTGATCAAGTGGGTATCCACCATTACTGGTAATAGTAATATCTGTAAAAATGGGTTTTGCTTCCATAATACTATCAACAAATTTAGTTCCCTCAAGGTGTGCCGTAACTGAATCACCAGCAAAAGAACCAACAATTCGCTTATCATGATCCAAGACTACATTCACGATAAATTGTAATTTAGCTAAACGAGCAGCCTCAACCATATCCTTATGGATCGGATTGTGCATCAACATACCAGTTCGTGAATGCTTTGAATGAATGAATTGTCCATTGTGATTACCAACCACTGATTTTCGTGAGGCAATTCCTGGAAAAACTGCCTTACGTCCACCTGAATATCCAGCAAAAAAATGTGGCTCAATAAATCCTTCAGCGATTAACAAGTCGGCCTCTGCAGCAACTCGATTAATTTCACAATCAGCTCCTGAAGGTAGCGTCCCGACATTAATCATATTTTCCTTATCGTCACTATCATGGACAACAATATTGATGTTTTTGACGATTTCTGCACCATATTTATCAACCAACTCATCATGGGTTGTTAAACGATGCGTTCCTGTGGCTACCAGAATCGTAATATCTGCCTCTGGATTGCCTTTTTTAATTTCCGCAATGATTCTAGGCATAATTTTCTTTGATGGTACTGGTCGTGTGTGATCAGAACTAATAACAACCACGCGATTCTTGCCCACCACTAATTCAGATAAACGTGGCGAATCAATCGGATTAAGTAATGAATTTTCAACAATTTCAACTTCTGAGAATTGATAACTTTTTGCTAAAACAGCTTCTGAATCCGCCTGAATAATGCCTTTTGCACGATTAGATGGTATTTCTCCAACTAGTTTCCCCTTGCCATATGGTAGAGAAAATTCCATAATACAATGCCTCCTTTAAATACTAAACAATGTTAAATATTAGCGTTATTTTCTTTTTTAGGTATAATTTTTGATCCGATATATGTCATTGCCCAAATACCCAAAAAGACAACGATTAGTCCATAACCAACCCAATTAAAGTCTAATCGTTGTACCCAACCTATAAAGCCAGTCTTCATTACAAAGCTACTGGTTGAGACTTGTAACAATTCAACAATACCAATAATAAATGCCGCAATAATCGAAATTGTCGTAACGGTTAGGTTGTAATAAATCTTACGAATTGGTGCGTCAAAGGCCCACTGATAAGCGCCTGACATCATTACCGAATCAGTTGTATCCATGACATTCATACCAGCGGCAAATAAAATTGGCAAAGCAAATATACCCCAAATTGAAGCTCCTTGACTGGCCGTTCCTGCTGATAATGCGATCAATGTAATTTCCGAAGCTGTATCAAAACCCAGACCAAATAAAAAACCAATGGGGTACATCTGCCAAGACTGTTTAATAAACTTAAAGATAGGGCCTAAGAACCTTGCTAAGAATCCTCGTGACATTAATAATTCATCAAACTTTTTCTGGTCAAATTTACCGGATTTTATATGCCTTAGTTGCGACAGTAAATTGAATAATACAAAACAATTAGCAATGGCAATCACGATTAAAAAAACACCCGAGACAGTTGCTCCAATTTTCCCGCCCATTTCTTGTAAAAATGGTAAGTTTGTTTTTGCAAACTGCACTGACAACCCAACAACCAATGCCATAAGAAAGACAACCGTTGAATGACCCAAAGAAAAGAAAAAACCAACCCCTGCTGAACTCTTCTTTTCCTGAACTAATTTACGGACAGTATTATCAATTGCTGTAATATGATCAGCGTCAAATGCGTGACGCAATCCCAGTGTATAAGCCAATAAGCCAATTCCCCAAAAATGCGCATCTTGCACTGCAGCGGTAACTAACAGGGCGAAACCAATAATATGGATTAAAGAACTAATCATATAAAATGGCAACGCCTCATAAAAAATCTTTTTTCTCACACACTACCCCCATATCTATCATTTCCACTTTCAACCATCTTTGCCTACTCTTTGAAAGCGCTACACAATTTATAGTATACACTTTTCACTAAAAGTGAATCATAATTTTTGTTGTTTTTGTGAAGTTTATTCGAAAATTTCATATACAAAACAGAAATTTAATACCGATTAAGCATCATATCTGAACAAATACGTACAAATGAATGCAATAAAAAAAGCAACTCATAAATAAGATGGTTGCTTTTTGTCTTAATTGTTCAAAATGAATTAGTTGCTAATCTTGCCACAGATATTTGGCGTCACCAATTGGATCTTGCGATGTTAAAATTTTAGGGCCATCATTCGTAATAGCAATTGTGTGTTCATATTGTGCTGATAAACTACCATCTGCTGATACATAGTATTCCCAACCAGTTTCTGGAACAATTTCAGTCTCTATTTCCCAGTCGCCACCAGCATTGACCATTGGCTCAATAGTAATTACCATTCCTGCTTTTAGGCGCAATCCCTTATGTGCCACACCATAATGAAATACATCCGGCTTTTCATGCATCGTTGGTCCAATTCCATGACCAATTAAATCACGGACATCACCCATATGATTTTTATTTTCCACATAGTCCTGAATAGCAAAACCAATATCGCCTAAACGGTTGCCAACTTGTGCTTGGTCAATTGCTAAATATAAAGCAGTATGCGTCACATCCATTAAATGATCAATTTCTGGCGTGCTTTCACCAACTACATACGTCCAAGCTGAATCACTTTCATAACCGTGCCAGTTAACACAAAAATCCACTGTCACAATATCATGGTTCTTTAATTTCAGTCCCTTTCGTGGTGTTGCATGTGCAACTTCGTTGTTGATGCTGATACAAGTTGCATATTTGTACCCTTCAAACCCTTTTTCTGAAGGCGTTGCATCGTGATCCAGAATATATTGGTTAACAATTTCCTCGATTTCCCAAGTATCCATCCCCACGTATATTTGATCGCGTAATGCTAAATGTGCACCAGCTAAAATTTTACCTGAGTGGGCCATTCCTGATATTTCTCTATCTGATTTTAAAGTGATCAACTTTTCTCTCCTATGATAATTATGATATTTTGTTTGTCAAATCACTGGGCTGATTATTAATAATTCGAAGAATTTCCCGATTGAACGTCTGACGCTTGATTGGTCGGTATTTTTTCAAAAAATTTAAATGTAACCCATTAATGGCAATATGTAATATTATGCCTGGAATGAAATTAAAAAGACGCTGACGGTCATACACCATACCAGGATAAACCGCTACAAATCGATTATCCAACTTTTTGACACCGTAAGCAATAACCTCTTCTTTGGCTTTCATATAATCATTTAGGATCCATGGTGCATTATTTGCCGCAATAAAGATAAATTTCGTTTGTTTTGTTTTTACTGCCAGCTCATCAATCACCGTTTTTGCAGGCGCAATGCTATTTTTTTCATAGCTAGTATTTTTCTTTTTACTAGGTAAAAAAATACCTACACAGTCGATAACTAAGTCTGAACTATCAATGACCGTTTGCCAATCACCCGATTCAGTTAAATCAACCGCCAAATAAGTCACAGATTCAACCAAATTTGAGTGATTTTTCGCACCAGAGCGAGACAAACTAACCAGTTCATACTGATTTTTATTCTGTACAAGGACGGATAAGATTCCCTGACCAATATATCCTGTACCACCCATTATAGTTATTTTCAATTTGCTCCCCCTTACTAGTTAGTAATTTCTACATGTACTATCAATTTACATTCTAACATTAATTAAAAAAATCACTGAATATCAAATTCAGTGACTTGTGCGTTTATGAGTTATTAGTGTTTAACAGCATACTTGAAATTGAATGGTGCACCAGTAGGGTTTGCAATAACTCCCTTAACCTTAGGGTTCAGCAACGAAGCAGTTGAACGGTAGTACAAAGGTGCAACTCCTGCTTCCTTCTCAAGAATTTGTTCAGCCTTCTTAAAGTCTGCATACTGAGCCTTATTATTATTAGCATTCTTTCCTTCGGCACTCTCTAATGCAGCATTGTAATCCGCATTATTCCATTTACCATAATTATAAGAAGCGTCGCTCTTGTATAGATCCAAGAATGATGATGCGTCAGGGTAATCCGCTAGCCAACCGAAGTTTAGCATTTGGAAATCACCATCAGTACTCAACTTCAATCGTTGTTTCTTTGGTACTGTCTTAATCGAAACATCCATACCCTTTAGGTTTTGTTCTAATTGCTCTTGCAAGAATTGTGCCACGCGCTTTGATGTATCATCATCGTCAGTCAATAATTGAACAGACAACTTTGACTTGCCAACTTCCTTAAGACCTGCCTTAAACAACTTAGCAGCTTTCTTCTTATTGTAGCTAACAGCACCCTTTACCTCAGCATCCGTAGCAAAATCTTTATTATTATTTGGATTCTTAACTAAACCTTTAGGCGTGTACGTCGTTGCAGGAATTGCTGACCCAGTCACAATTTTACTTGATAATGTATCACGATTAATTGCATAAGAAATTGCCTGACGAATCTTAGTGTTCTTAAATTCAGGTACTTTTTCTTCATTCATCTGTAGTGCCTGGGTAGCACCAGTCTTGATAACCTTGTATCCCTTCTTATTCTTTGAAGCCTTCACTTGATCTGGAGATAATGGTGTAAAATCAAGTTTCTTGCCTTGATACAAATTGTAACCAGTATTCTGATCCTTAATTGTTTGAACAGCAATTTTCTTGGTCTTCACCTTATCAGCATCAAAATACTTATCATTCTTCACAAATGAATATTTATTATTTGAGCCTGTCCAACCTTTGAATTTATAAGGGCCAGCAGACAAGTACGTAGCTGCTGAAGTTCCATACTTACTACCCTGTTTCTCCACAAATTTTTGGTTTTCTGGGAAGAACACAGGCATCGTAATTTCTTGTAAGAAGTATGAAGCTGGTGACTCCAACGTTACCTGTAAGGTATGATCATCAATTGCTTTAATACCTAATTCAGATGGTTGTTTCTGACCATCCTCAATGGCCTTCGCATTTTTAACACTATCCATCAAATAAGCATATTCCGACGCAGTTTTGGGATCAATTGAACGTTGCCAACCGTAAACGAAGTCTTTTGCTGTCAGAGCATCCCCATTTTCCCACTTCAAACCTGAACGTAGGTGAAATGTATATGTTAACCCATCATCAGATTTTTCGTAACTTTTCGCTGCCTCATTTTCAAGTTTATTACCCTTACCAAATTGTAACAAAGGTAAACTCGTTGCCCCTAGCGCATCTGCAGATACAGTGTCTGTAGACTTTGCTGGATCCATTGTTGGTAATGCCGCAACTTCTGACCAATTAATTGTCTTGCCCGTTGATGCAGCAGATGCTGAGACTGCTGGTAATGCAACACTCCCCACCATCGCCACCGATGCAGCGGCGGCGGCTACTTTTCCAAATTTTTTCATGCCAAACTCCCTTTTGTGAACAATTTAATTTTAATAGTGTTATTATAATATCACGCAATTTCTCATTTGTCTAATTGATTTTTAATTTATCAAATGAAACATAAAAAAAGATGTTCAGGAATATTATTGGCTCTATACTTTCTAGCGTGAAACTAAAAATTTCACGCTTTTTATTTCGCCTTTTTCACAAATATAAAAAGACACCAATAATATACCGGCGTAAAATGTAATCGACGAAAAAAACAGATACGAGGTATTTATTGATGTCCATTAATGATTCTATCCTAAATTCAGTTGGTTTAACAGACAAAAACATTAAATTTTTAATTTCTGATAACGGTGATTTTAATGAATTAATGACCATAGGTCATGATCAACACCAAATCTTACGCTATCGCGCAACGTTAACGACAGTTCCAGAGCATTGTCCGCAATGTGGTTTCTTATTGTCGGGACATTTTTATCTGGCTGGTACCGATACTGCATCATACAAATTACCCACAGCAAACGGTTATCAACAAATTTTATTGTTAACCAAGCAACGTTATCAATGTCTACGTTGTAAAAACACATTTATAGCACAATCAAAAGATTTTATGTCCAATTCAACTATCTCACGGCCATTGTTACATCAAATTATTGATTTAGCAAAACGTGATATTTCCGAAAAAGATATTGCTTACATTTTGCATATATCACACAGCAAAGTTAATCGACTACTGCATCATGCCGCTAAAGCATATCGTACGAATTATACAAAATCATTACCTACGGTCATTTGTGTTGATGAAGTACTCTATGCAAAGCATCATTACGGTTTTGAAATGATAAATGGCACGACGAGTGATTTAATTGAGATTTTTCCAACCCGTACCAGTATAGATATTCGTAGGTATTTATCTAACTACGACCTATCTAATCGTCAACGTGTACAATACGTCGTTACTGATATGAACGCTAATTATAGCGCACCCTTACGGGTGATGTTTCCTAACGCTCAAATTATCATTGATCGTTTTCATATCATTCAATTAGCCATGAAGGCTGTACAATCCACACGTATCACACTACAACGAACAATTAATAATAAGCGTAGTCGTGTATATAAACTACTAAAATCTAACTGGCAATTCTTTATTACAGACCAGTCAAAGATAGACACAACGCAACCACGATGGTTCAAAGGAATTAATGAGTACCTATATCCACAAGATGCTCTACAACTTATCTTTGGTCTATCACCAAAATTCAAACAAGATTATAAAATATACCAAGCCGTCTTACGTGCGCAACGATCTCGTTCGTTTGATGAATTTTCAGTAATTTTATCGCAATACAAGCCCAATCACTCAGCAATGGACCAGGTGATTTTAACCTACAAGAAAAATCTAAAAAGTATCAGAAATGCCTTTTTACAAACACCTTCTAACGGACGTATTGAAGGCATTAATCGTCGCATTAAACAAATTGGCCGTACGGCATATGGCTATGGTAATTCATTGAATTATTTTTTCAGAATACGTCTACAACTATTCAATCGCAAACATATAAACGCTAGTTTTATGAACCTACTAACTAAAAAAAGCTTGCGAGTCTGACAAAATCATCAGATTCACAAGCTATATTTCACAAACTCTTTAGATCGATTTTACGATTTTTCACGCTATTTGACATAGAGCCATATTATTCCTAAACATCTAAATTCTAACTATACACATTATGAATAGTTTTATTGCTAAAGGCATGCTTAACTAAACTTTTTTAAAAATCCTAACACAATTTGGTTAAATTCATCCGGAAATTCCAAATGTGGGATATGACCTGCACCGTCAAAAACATGCATTGCTGACCCAGTAACCTTTTGTAAATCAAGGGCATATTTCGCATGATCTACTGGATACATCGGTGAAGCACTACCAGCCAAAAACAAGTGTGGTATGCTTTCATAACGGATAACATCACGCCAATCTTGCACAATACCATCAATCATCAATGGCCGATTTTTTTTGAAATCAAACGGCACATAACCATCTGATACTTGACGCTTCAGTTCTTTTGGAATGGCTTGTCTAACCAACTTTGTCGTCGGAAAACTATCCGAAATCTGGCTAATACGAGCAAAGGAGGAATCTTTAACACCGTACTGCCAGCCATCTTCATTCAACATCTTGGGTGTCTGATCTTCTGTTACAATAACGTCTACGCGACTATCACTAAATAGTGAGATATATTGACTTGCAACCATTGCGCCCATTGAATGTCCGATCAAAGTAAAATGATCGACATGCAGATAGTCCACTAAATTCGCTAAATCCATTGCTAACCTAGAAATACGCAAGCTCTTGTCCGTCTGTTCACTTTGACCATGATTTCGATAATCAAACCTTAGTACTCGAAAGCCTGCATTTTTAAATGCTTCAACTTGAGCCACCCATGTCGTTATCATACTTGTATAGCCACCGAGAAAAACGACGACTGGTTGATCACTACTACCATCAAACTGATAATGTAATCGGACACCGTCATTTGATTTAAAGAAAGACATTGCCTACCCACCTCAATATAGTTATTTTACTCTATTATACATGAATACCTAAACCATCCGCTACTTCGGCAGCATCCATAATAGCCTCGCCCAAAGTTGGGTGTGGATGGATAGTTAACGAAATATCTTCAGAGGTCAATCCATTTTCAATTGCCAATGAAAGCTCAGAAATCAAATCAGACGCTGATGGTCCGACAATTTGTGCGCCTAACATCGCATTGCTATCTTTATCAGTAATCAAACGGATAAAGCCAACACCTGCGTCCATGGCAAGGGCTCGACCATTACCAGCAAATGGGAACTTACTAATCTTAGCATTCAATCCCTTTTCCTTAACTGAATCTGGGGTCTCACCAGTTGTTGCCAATTCATACTGTGTATAAGCAACTGCTGGTAATGAATAATGAAGATCATGAGCATTGCTTGCCCCACTGATAGCGGCTGTAGCAACTTTACCTTCGAAACTAGCCTTGTGTGCCAAAGCAGGGCCGGCAACAATATCACCAATAGCATAAATATGTGACACACTTGTCTTCATTTGGTTATCAACTTCGATTAGACCGTGATCACCAACTTTAACATCCGTATTATTTAAGCCTAACGTATCAGAGTTAGCTCGACGACCAACTGAAACTAGCAAGTAATCACCAGTAACCGTTTGTTCCTTACCGTCAACTTCATAAGTTAAAGTAACATCTTTGTCAGTTTGTGTTGCACCCTTAGCCATAGCTGAAGTAATAATCTCACCACCGTGTTTCTTAAAATCGTTCAAAACAGGCTTTGTCATCTCTTTATCAAAGCCATTCAGTGTATGATCCAAGCCTTCAACGATAGTTACTTTCGCACCTAAGTTAGAATATGCCCCACCAAGTTCGGAACCAATCACACCACCACCAACAATGATTAGATGTTCTGGCACTTCTGGCAAGCTTAATACGCCAGTTGAATCAACAATACGACCACCAAACTTTAAGCTTGGAATTTCCACTGGTCGTGATCCAGCCGCAATGATAGCATTTTCAAAACGCAATAACTGATGACCATCTTCTTGTACAACATTCAAAGTTTCATTATCGTTAAATGTCGCCTCACCTTTGATAATCTGCACATGGTGCTTCTTCAACAACATGGCAACACCA
This sequence comes from Weissella paramesenteroides, assembly GCF_051903945.1. GTDB lineage: Bacteria > Bacillota > Bacilli > Lactobacillales > Lactobacillaceae > Weissella > Weissella paramesenteroides_A. The sequence continues at coordinate 1,178,085 of NZ_CP192268.1, forward strand.
CCGGTCAATTGATCAACAACCTTATGTTGCTTCCAATCTTGTGCTTTTGCCCAATCTAACTGACCAGTCATTGATAATCCAAATGGGTTTTCTTCTTGACTATCACGATAATGATGACCAACATTGATTAATGCCTTTGATGGAATACATCCAATGTTTAAACAAACTCCACCAATATTGTCACGTTCAATCAAGGTAACATCTTGCCCTAGTTCAGCAGCACGAATTGCTGCCACATATCCACCAGGTCCTGAACCAATGATAACTGTACCAACATCAGTTGCTTCTGCTCCAACAACCATTTTCTATACCTCCATCAACATATAGCTAGGATCTGCCAATAATTGCTTCAAGTAATTCATTGACTGTTGTCCCAACATACCATCAATCAAACGGTGGTCATAACTTAGTGATAGCTTCATGTTTTGTCCAACAGCTAGTTCACCATTCTCATCAACAATTGGTTCTTTCAAAATTGAACCCAAACCTAAGATAGCTGATTCCTTACCATTGATAATTGGTGTGAACCACGTACCACGTGCTGAACCCAAATTAGAAATGGTAATTGTTGCTCCTTGCATTTGAGCAGGCTTAATTGTACCTTCACGAACTGCACTTGCTAAATCAGCGATTTCAGTGGCAATTGTCATAATTGACTTACTTTCAGCATGTGCGATAACTGGCACGTATAATCCTGAAGGTGCATTAACGGCAACACCAACATTAACTGTATCATGATAGATGACTTCATTAGTATCCATATCGATTGATGCATTAATTTCAGGGAATTTCTTACCAACAGCGGCCAGAGCCTTAACTGCATATGCCAAATAAGTTAATTTAACACCCTGTTCTTTAGCAGATTCCTTGAAGCTTGAACGGTGTGCAACAAGCTTTGAAACTTCAACACTGTCAAAGTTCGTAACCGTAGGAATTGTCGAATTCTGAACAGACATTGCCTTAGCAATTGCCTTACGAACACCGGACATTGGTTGACGTCCTGACTTAGTATCAGCTACTTCAATCTTCTTCTCTGGTGCTGGTGCACTTGCTTCAGGAGCAACAGGTGCTGCTTGAGGTTCAGGTGTAGGCGCTGTCGGTGCAGCTGGAGCACCAGTAAATCCAGTGACATCAGCCATCGTAATATGACCATGACGTCCTGAAGCGGGTACTTGTGACAAGTCAATATTCTTCTCAAATGCATAATGACGAACTGATGGCATTGCTAAGATTTGACCGTTTGTCGCAACAACATTTCCAGCTGGTGCAGTTGGAGCCTCAGGGGCTTCTGGAGCTGCCGGTGTTGCTGGTTCTTCAGCGGGCTTCTCTTCTTCCTTTGGTGCGGGTGCAGCTTCACCAGCTGCAGAACCACTACCATCACCATCAAATTCAATCAATGGATCACCAACAGCAACTGTTGTGTCAGGATCGACAAATAACTTTGTAACAGTTCCCGCATAAGGTGAAAGAATTTCTTGAACCAACTTATCATTTTGTACTTCAGCAACGGAATCATCAACTTTAACTGTATCACCAACCTTAACTAACCAGTTTGTGATATCACCTTCGGCCATTCCTTCACCGATATCAGGCATCTTAAAAATTTCAGTCATAGTTTACAACCTCCTTGGCCTTAGCAACAACGTCATCAGCCTTCATCATCCAGTCATTTTCTGCTTGAGCGAATGGGTAAACTGTATCAGGTGCAGCTACACGACCAATTGGTGCTTTCAAACTCAAGATAAAGCGTTCTGAAATTTCAGCCATCACTGTAGCTGCAACTCCAGCCATACGTTGTGCTTCTTGTACAACAACAACACGACCTGTCTTCTTAACTGACTCACCAATAGTCTCAATATCGATTGGTGAAACCGTACGAAGATCAACAACTTCTGCCTCAATACCTTCTTTAGCCAATTCATCAGCAGCCTTTAATGATACAGGAACAGCACCACCATATGAAACGATGGTTAAATCAGAACCTTCACGCGCAATCGCTGCTTTATCCAATGGTGTTGTATAATAACCATCAGCAACTTCACCCTTCATTGAACGATACAAGTGCAAGTTCTCTAAGAAAACAACGGGATCATCAGACTCGATTGAGCTTAATAGCAATCCCTTAGCATCAGCTGGGTTGGCTGGCATGACAACACGAAGTCCAGGTACCTGAGCAACGATACCTTCCAAGTTATCAGCGTGCATTTCTGGTGTCTTGGTACCACCACCATATGGTGAGCGAACCACGATTGGCATATTACGTGTGCCATTGAAACGGAAACGAGCACGTGACATTTGACCAGCGATTGAGTCCATGACCTCAAATAAGAATCCAAAGAATTGAATTTCCATAATTGGACGATAACCGGTTGTTGCTAACCCAATAGCTAAACCACCAATTCCAGACTCTGCCAATGGTGTATTGAATACACGTTCATCACTATACTTTGCTTGCAAACCATCAGTTGCACGGAACACACCACCGTTTTCTCCAACATCTTCACCAAAAATTAGGGTGTTCTCGTCTTTCTCTAAAGCTAAATCTAAAGCATCCTGAATTGCTGCAATATATGTTTTCTTAGCCATAATTACTTCCCCTCGCTCTCGAAGTGCTCAATTTGTTCCTTCATCGCTTGTCCTGGAACTTCCAACGTGTTCTTTAAGAAATCAGAAATCTTTTGCTTTTCAATGTTATCAGCAATCTTGATTTGATCGTCAATATAACTATCTACTTCAGCAATGTAATCGTCTTCTTTCTTATCGTCCCAGATACCCTTTTCACTCATAAACTTACGCATACGAATCAACGGCTCTTTCTTCCACCATTCGGCGATATCTTCCTTTGTACGATAACGAAGTGGATCATCACCAGCTGTTGAGTGTGGCTCCAAACGATTAGTCAACGTTTCAATCAATACAGGACCATTTCCGGCAGCAGCCCATGCACGAGCTTCTTTAGATGCTAAGTACATTGCCAATGGATCCATTCCATCAACAACTAGACTAGGAATACCTGATCCCCATCCCTTAGCTGCCAAATGAGGTGCGGCTGTTTGCAAAGCACGTGGTGTTGAAATAGCATAACCATTGTTTTGTACGAAGAAGACAGCGTTTGCCTTGTAAGCTGAAGCAAAGTTAACACCTTCATAGAAGTCTCCTTGCGACGTTCCACCATCACCTGTATAAGCATAGGCAACAGCATCTTGCTTACGCTTCTTCAAACCTAGAGCAACACCAGCTGCCTCAACATATTGAGCACCAATGATAATTTGTGGCATCCAAGAGTTCACTGGCTCACCATCTTCAGTAGTAAACTCATTACCCTTTGCGTGACCACGTGACCAAAGGATAGCCTTCCAAACTGGCCATCCCTTATCAACGATTTCAGGAATATCACGATATCCTGGGAATAGCCAATCTTCCTTACCAAAAGCATATGCTGAAGCCATTTGTGAAGCTTCTTGACCAGCAGTTGGTGCGAAGAAACCAAAACGTCCTTGCTTAGCTAACTTTGTTGAACGAATATCAAGCTGACGGCTAAACAACATCTTCTTCATAATTGCAACTAAATCTTCATCTGTTAATTCAGAACGCTTGTAAGCTGCTTTGTCCAATAATTTTCCGTCATTGTCCAACAACTTCAATGTTGGGAAAAAATCATCTTGCGCTTGCAATTGTCCATCAAAATCTAAAACCTTCTTGTTTGCATCTGCGATACTTGCCATTGCATGTAGCCCCTTTCTACTTATCACTGTCTCCAGTAAACAATACCGCTAACTCATCGTTGGTAATGCCACCAAAATATTGGCCATCTGAATTAGATTCCAAGACTTTGAGGATTGCCTCAGGTGAGAATACCTGACCAATGAACTTATCTTTAATTTCGCGCCAATCACGAACACCTAAGAAATCCCCTGTAAAATCAATATCTTGAATTTTACCTTCCTTAACATTCGCCTTAACATCAATACTACCGCCATCATATTTAGCATGATTCATGAAATCAAACTCAGGACTCTTACCATAATTCCATTCCCAAGTTGAGAACCGTTCATCACGCCAACGTTTAATGTCGGCAATTTGATCATCGGTCAGTACCAACTCACTATCTTTTCCCTCATTGGTTAGATAGTAACGTAAAGCTTCCATAAAGCCTTCTAAAGTTTGGCCTTCAGGTGCATAGTTCTTAATATTACCCACTCGCGCACGAACAGATTTTGCTGCTTTTGAAATGAATTTTTCATCAGCAACATTTAAAGAACGAACCATTGCTTCAACATCGGTGTCCCACATCAACGTACCGTGATGCATTAGGTAGCCACCGACGTAACGTTGTGCATTACCTGAGACTTTCTTTCCATCAACTTCTAAGTCATTTCGACCAGTAATTTTGGCATCAATGCCAATTGCGTGTAGTGCGTCATACATTGGTTCAACAAATTGCTTAAAATTGACCTGACTACTACTCTCAACTGGCACAAAGAAAGTAAAACAAATATTCCCCAAATCGTGGTAAACTGCGCCACCACCTGACATTCGGCGAACAACTTGTACACCTTCTTTATCCACATACTCTTGATTGATTTCTCCAAAAGTATTTTGATTTTGTCCTACAATAACAGCTTTCTTATTCTGCCATAAAGTAAATACTGGTTCTTTTGGCTTAAGGTTGTATAACAACCAGCTATCCATAGCAATATTCTGGTAGGCATCTGTGCCTAAATAATTAATGTACCTCACTACATATATTCCCCCTCTAAGAAAGCGCTTACATCTTTCTACAAGTTTTATTATAGCACTATTTATGTACCATACAAAATAGGAATTCCAAATTCCAAATAGTTCTATATTTTATATATAAGGTATTTTTATTTATATTATTAACAAACAATAAATATTTTTTTGAAATAAAAAAAGCCACTATTAACACATACAGATGTGTTAGAATAGCGACATTTTTTTACCTATTTTTGTATTTAATGTGTACCATATATGCAACTACTTTTATTTTAGGAATTACGTAAGTATGTTACAGCATCTGAAAAAGTTTTAACAGGAACTATTTTCATATTCGGTGCGTATTTTTTGGCAGTTTTAACCGCCTCTTGGTAGTTCGTTTTACCGTCTGATTCATATTTTAAGTTTTGCTTAGTTGGTTTAATATATGGTGCGAAGAATATTTTTGCACCAGCTTCATGAGCAACAATAACCTTCTTGTCGATGCCACCAATTTCGCCTACACGACCGTCCTTATCAATAGTACCCGTTCCGGCTACTTTACGACCATTAGCCAAGTTTTCTGAAGACAAACTATCATACATTTCCAACGCAAACATCAATCCACCAGATGGACCACTAATTCCTCCCATGTTAGCCGTAATTTTACGAGGTGAAGTCACATCAACAGAATCTGTCAAAGCAATACCAATTCCTGGGAGTTTCTTTGTACCAGTTAAAGCAACTGATTTTCCAGTAGCAGTTTTTGATTTGTTATTCTGTTTATAAGTAATTGTCATTGATGTGCCAACTTTATGTGATCGAATATATTTTTGAAAACCTTTTGCAGAACTAAACTGCTTGTTATCAACAGCGGTCACTGTATCACCAACGTGCAGTTTCTTTTTGAAAGTTGAATTTTCCTGGATAGACATTACATAAATACCATTGAATGTCCGCTGATAAGGAACATTTGCTGCCTTGTATGCAACAGCTTTTGCCTCATTTACGGCAGAATCCATGTATATTTTGTTGATAGCTTGGCTATCTGATTCACTTGATCCGCCATTGGCCTCACGACTTGTCATTAAGGTTGTTGTTGGGTTCAACGCTGCAATAATTGCACCCAGTCCATTAACTCTAGACAAATAAACGGCAGTAATCATGTATTGTCCATCAACTTTTGGCTTTTTGCCATCTACTTTGATATATGATTTCAAATTATCAGCCTCTCCAGGCGTTTCCGCATAGAGTGGTAAAGGACTAATTAATCCGATTAAAACTAAAACAAGACCAACTAGCCCAACTATTTTTAACCGCTTATGTTTTTTATTTACTTCTTTTATTTCCATATTATTTACCTAACTTTTCATATAAAGCTTCTTCTATAATGTTAGGCACATATTTTGAAATATCCGTACCGGTACTAGCTACCTCTTTTAGTAACGAGCTTGATAGAAATTGATGATCAGGTTTAGCTAAAAGGAAGACCGTCTCAACATCACCTAACTCATGGTTCATCTGTGCAATATCTCGCTCATATAGATAGTCTTTTTCATTTCTCAAGCCACGGATTAGTAAATCCGCGTTGATTTGTTTCATAAATTCAACAGTTAATCCTGACATTTCAAGAACTGTTACATTTGGTAGTTGTTGTGTTACCTTTTCGATCATGGCAATTTTTTCGGTAGGTTTGAAAAGATACTGTTTGCTCAAATTAGTACCAACACCAATAACAATCTCATCAAAAAGATTTGCAGCACGCTGTACAACATCTAAATGCCCATTTGTAAATGGATCAAAACTACCTGGAAACAATGCTTTTACCATATTTTACCTCCCGGTGTAACGATATAAAGTAATAACAGTAATACCGTAATCCTTTTGCTTAATTAACTCAAATCCAGGTACAGTTTCTGGCAAATCAGCAAACTGGTCAGTTTCAGCTACTACTAAAGCCTGAGGTGCAACAAGATTTGCAACAACCAGTGCTTCCAGATCCTTAATAATTGTTTGTTTAGCGTATGGTGGATCAAAATACAAGATATCAAATGGCAAACTGCCTTGTAAGCGATGAATAGCAGCTTCAGCTGTACTTTTTATAACATGAAATTTTTCTGGCTGCTTTGTGACCGCAATGTTTTCTTTAATGGTTTTGATTGCAGCATATTGTCGATCAACCAAGACTGCTTCGTTAATACCTCTCGAAACACCTTCAATACTCAATCCACCCGAACCAGCATATAAATCCAAAGACCTACCACCATCAAAATAAGGGCCAATCATGCTAAATAATGCCTCTTTTACTTTATCTGTTGTTGGCCTAGTTGCATTACCCGGAACAGCTTTTAACGGCCGTCCTCCAAAATCACCACTTATTATTCGCATCACAATTCCTCTTCATCAACAGGTTCATCCGATAATTCGTCAGGATCAATCATTAATTCAAATGACTCACCATCACCACCGACAGTTGTATCAACTTCTGACCAATGTGATAAACTAACCGAGGAAACAAAACCCAATCTCTCAATTAATTTTGATTTTGTTTCAATATCTTGCTCATCCATATAAATCACAGCATATTTCATTTTCTCAGATATATAGTTAACAACACCAAAACGACGCAATTGACGAGCTTGTCGAACATTTTTTAAATAGACAATCACACTGCACCTTGGCTTTACAACAAATGTCATTTAATCTACCTCTTCCAATTCCGTTTCGTATTTTATTTGGCCAATAATGTTTAGTGCAACACCAAACGTTATTCCCCAAGAGAGCAAAGAAGAACCACCATAAGAAACCATTGGGAATGTAACCCCAGTAATGGGTAAGATACCAACCACGCCACCTAAGTTAATTAGAATTTGAACCACAACATACGTTGCAATACCATAAAGTACTAATCTTTGTTGCATACGATGGGCGCGGATACCCATAATTATTAATCGACAAATGATAACCGCAAAAACGATTAAGACAATACAGATTGTTATAGCTCCGAGTTCTTCACCAACAATAGCCATAATAAAATCAGTATTAGGCTCTGGTAAATAGCCAGTTTTTTGGATACTATTACCCAAACCACGGCCAAACAAACCACCATTACTAATGGCATAATAGGAATTAATTAGTTGATGTCCAGAATCACCAGCTACCCATGGGTTAACATAGGCTTCAAATCTAGCAATTTGATACTGAAAAAAAGGTAATTTCTCAAGCAATGGTAATGAAAATGGAATAGCAATATAAATTGCTAGTACGCCGGCCATTAGCACTAAAAGACTGCGCATTCTAACGCCAGCCATCATTAAAATAATTAGAAAAATTAGCAGTAAAATGACAATTCCACCAAAATCTGGCATCAAAAAAACCATTGTCATTCCCAGAAAGGGGATAAACAAATCCTGCATTTTAATCTTGGGAAACCAGCCGTTTTTGTCTGGCTTCTTTCTGGAGAAGCGGTGAGCAATATACAAAATCATACTAATTTTAAAATACTCAACAGGCTGTATTCCAAAAGAACCGATATATATCCAACCCTTTGCCCCTGAAGTAACTTGTCCAAACAGTAAAGCATAAGCTAAACTTATCAATAAAATAACATTGATTCCTAAAATCGTCCTGATAACAAATTTTGACTGCCAATTTATTTTTAGTGTAAAAATAAAGAGCATTATTATTAAACTCATGAAACCAAATACAGCTTGTTTAATTAGAAAGCTACTGGCAGATCCGATGGCCATGTTAGTACTCGACGTATAAACCATTGCATCACCAAAAATCATTATTGCGATAATTGGAATTAGCAACCATAAATCTAAATAACGAAACTTATTTTTTATTCGTCCCATTAAGCTCAGATGTCTTTTCTCATCACTATGCTGACGAGTCATTTTTGCTTCCATATCAATGAGCTCCTTTTATAAATAGCTTTTTCTATTTTATCACATCTGATAGCGCCCAACCTTTATTCTTCAAATAGATAATTCATTTCTATCAAAAAATTCATGAAAAAGCGGTTGCTTCCTATCACTAGGTAACAACCGCTTTATTAATATTATTTTAATTAACCTTGTTGTGACATCTTACGACGCTTTGCAGCCTTTTCACGTTCGTTGGTAACCAAAATTTGCTTACGAATACGAACATTTTCTGGCGTTACCTCAGCGTACTCATCATCATCCAAGAATTCCAATGATTCTTCAAGAGTCATATCACGCGGCGTCTTGATTGAAGCCGTTTGATCCTTATTAGATGAACGAACGTTAGTTTGATTCTTAGCCTTAGTAACATTAACAGAGATATCGTTGTCACGGCTGTTCATACCAACAACCATACCTTCATAAATATCATCACCTGGGTGAATAAACATCGTTCCACGATCTTCTACACCCATGATTGCATATGTTGTTGCCTGTCCTTGGTTGATTGAAACCAGCGTTCCATTACGACGACCAGGGTTCCAGTTTTTAACAACTGGTGCATATGTTTCAAATGTGTGGTTGTAAATACCGTATCCACGAGTCAATGACATGAATTCAGTTGAATATCCAATCAAACCACGTGAAGGAACAAGGAATTCCATACGAGTAGTTCCTGTACCAGTTGGCTCCATGTTACGCATTTCACCCTTACGTTGGTTCAATGAGTCAATAACTGCACCAGAATATTCATCAGGTGTATCAACTTGAACTGCTTCAAATGGTTCTGATTGAACACCATCAACATCTTTGATAATAACTTGTGGACGTGATACTTGAAGCTCAAAGCCTTCACGACGCAAAGTTTCGATCAAAATTGAAAGGTGTAACTCACCACGTCCTGAAACCAACCATGCACCAGCTTCATCAGTGTCTTCAACACGCAATGAAACGTCAGTGTGCAATTCACGGTTCAAACGATCTTCAATTTGACGGGCTGTAACAAACTTACCTTCTCTTCCGGCAAATGGTGAATCATTTGTACGGAAAGTCATTTGCAATGTTGGCTCGTCAATGTGAAGTAATGGCAAAGCTTCAGGGTGAGCAGGATCAACAACAGTTTCACCAACAGAAATCTCATCCATTCCTGAAATAGCAATCAAATCACCAGCTTGCGCCTCATCAATTTCAATACGATCTAGACCGATGTAACCAAACAACTTAGTAACACGGAAGTTTTGGACTGATCCATCAGCCTTCATAACAGCAACTGAATCACCAACTTTGATCGTTCCGTTAAATACACGACCAATACCAATACGACCAACGAAGTCGTTATAGTCCAAAAGTGACACTTGGAACTGTAATGGTTGATCTGAAGTATCCTGAGGAGCAGGAATTGTCTTGAAGACCGTTTCAAAGATTGGTGCCATTGTGTGTTCTTGCGTTTCAACATCTGGATCATATGAAGATGTTCCATTCATTGCTGAAGCATAAACAACAGGGAAGTCCAATTGTTCCTCATCAGCACCAAGTTCGATAAACAAGTCCAAGACTTCGTCAACAACTTCTGATGGGCGAGCACCCGGACGATCCACCTTGTTCACAACCACAATTGGTGTCAAGTTTTGTTCGAAAGCTTTCTTCAAAACAAAACGAGTTTGTGGCATTGTTCCTTCAAAGGCATCAACTACAAGCAAAACTCCATCAACCATACCCATAATACGCTCAACTTCGCCACCGAAATCCGCGTGTCCTGGCGTATCCATGATGTTAATCTGCTTATCTCCAACCTTGACAGCCGTATTTTTTGACAAGATTGTGATACCACGTTCCTTTTCAAGATCGTTTGTGTCCATCGCACGGTCGCTTAATTCTGTACGCAAATCTAGCGTATCAGACTGCTTTAGTAATTCATTAACCAACGTTGTCTTTCCGTGATCGACGTGAGCAATAATTGCAATATTGCGGATATTTTCGCGTTTTGCCAAAATCCTATTCTCCTTGACGCATACGTCACTTTTTTCTGTAATCGGTGTAACAATCGAAAAACAAACCTAACATATCTAAGTCCATTCCTTTTGAATTAACTTGATATCATCAAATGTTTTCTCTGTTGCCACAAGTACTGAACCTGATACTAACATATTCAAAGGGTGTTCGTCAATCGTTCCAACCTTCAAACCCAAAGATTTTGCAAGTGCAACACCAGCTGCAAAGTCCCACGGACGCATACGACTAAGATATGCAACCGCTTTCCCCGTCAATACGTGTAAATATGAAATTCCTGCTGAACCATATACACGATAACCAATAGCTGATTTTGCAAGTTCTGTAAATCCCTTCTCTTCATATAAAAGACGCGCACCTGATAAAATAATCAATCCATCTTTTAATGCAGTATCTGCTGGTGCGTGAAGCGGTTCACCATTATGGAAGACACCAAAATCAGGTCCACCGTGAACCACATCGTGTTTGGTAATGTCCATGATCCATGCCATCACTGGTTCACCATCTTCATAAACAGCGATCATTGTTGCAAACTCATCTTGTTGCTTTACAAAGTTCATCGTGCCATCGATTGGATCAACATACCAAATACGACCTTCTGTTGACTTCACAGCATCCCCAAAACCTTCTTCACCTAAAATTTGTGCTTCAGGATCAAATGTCCGTATATGCTGTACATAGTACTGTTCAACTTCTCGATCAACATTGGTTACTAAATCACGATGACTTGATTTGGTCTCGATTTGCATTCTTTGTTGAACTCGTTTCATGACAAGATGACTAATATCATCTAGCCACCCCAGTACCGTTTCATCCATCTTTTGTAATTGTGTCTGATCCATAAACGCTAGTCCTCCATTTTGAGACGATGACTAGTTATCTGATGAGCTAATTTTATAGTTTTATAAATACTATAGCCCGAGGTTCTTTCAAATTCACGTCCAATTTGTTTTTCTTCACTTTTACTAGGAACAACTAACTTAAATGCATGATAAGCATTTAGAAGTTTATCCCGTTCAACCCCAACTTCATAAGCATTGGCCACCGCTGAATACAGATTACTTGCCATAATAATGTCCTCTTTATTCCAGCCAGGTAGAATTGGATAGGTAAAATTTTTATCCGAATTTGACATATTCATCACCCTAAGTAACGCGTATTTTCTGTCTCCGCCCATGGTTCAGTTTTATTAATATGATCATAATATAACGTACCATGTAAATGATCGATTTCATGTTGAAAGACAATTGCTGGGTACCCTTCCAATCGTAATTCTTGTTTATCACCATTTTCATCTTGGAATTTTACAGTGATTCGATATGAACGTGCCACATACCCGGGCAAATCATTATCAACTGATAGACAACCTTCACCCATTGATAAGGCACCTTTTTTGACAGATTGACGAGTAATCACCGGATTATAAATTGTCCCTTTGAAGAAGTAATCACTTTCTGCTGTTTTTTTATCTTGTAATTCTTCCACGTCATCTGATGGAATTAAGATTGACGTAAACTGTTGTGAAATACCTACTTGTGGCGCTGCCAAGCCGACACCTGGGCGTAATCCATATTTTTCATTTTCTTTTTCATCCTGGCTGACCACAAGATACTCCATCATATTTTTTGAAGCTTCTTTCACTTCATCAGACAAAGGAAATTCAACCTTAGCAGCACGCTCACGCAAAACCTTATCACCATCACGTACAATTTCATTCATCAAATACATCTTCAGAATCTCCTATTTTTTAAGTTAATTTTAGTATACCAAATTCTAAACGGGTTGATTTAATTTCCTTAAATCTCTTATATACGCAGCAGTCTCCTGATTAACAATATGCGCAATATCAATATGTAATTCTGAAACACGTGCATCATACCAAACATCTGTTACCAATAAGGCCATGTCTGTCTCAGATGCACTCTTTAAATTATTTTTTTCTGCATACTCTTTCAATGCATTATTAACAGCCTGTCTCACAACAATGACTTCCTGCATATCAGATACCGGTAACACAAATTCAAAAGCCATCACTTCATGCCCCCAAATATTTGCAACCAAGGTAGAAGAAATATGCCGTTCAGGAATTAAGTATAGGGCATCACCCAAATCACCTAATGCATATGTTAAACCTTTGTTCACTACTTGTTGAGACGCAATAATTTGTCGTTCAGTTAATCGGCGACCATATCGGCGATAAATTGTTACTGCGATAATAATACTTATTATAACTACCAGTATCCATAGAATCCACATTATAGGCTCCTCTCGAAAAATTATATATTATTAATCATTACTATATTTAGTGTACCTGAATTCAAAGTAAAAAACGATTTATTAAGTATCTGTAACTGACTATATTAAACAAACTAAGTTAAAACGTACGGATTAAGTACTTTGTATATAATTTTGTAAATAGGAAACTTTGCCTTAGTAGCAGACAATGCCTTTTTCTGCTAAACTAGCTTTATACGAATAATCGGAATAAAAAAATAAGGAGATACTTTATTACTATGATTTTTAAAGTTTACTATCAACCAAATAATTTTCAAAGTCCTGAGCGTGAAAACACACATTCTTTATATTTAGATGCGCAAGATTTACCAGCTGCTCGTTTGGCTGTTGAATCAAACACTGACTATAATGTCGAGCATATCGAACAATTATCAGAAAAGGCCCTTGCTTACGAGCAACAAGGTCCTGACTTTAAGTTGACGGAGTTTTAATATATGACAACTGATTTAACTATTCGGCCCGATGAAACAGCGGTTTATGCTTTGGGTGGACTAGGTGAAATTGGGAAAAACACTTATGGCATTGAATATGGCGATGAAATTATCGTTGTTGATGCTGGTGTCAAGTTTCCAGAGGATGATCTCCTAGGAATTGACTATGTTATTCCTGATTATACCTATCTAAAAGAAAACAAAGATAAAATCAAAGCGCTTGTTATCACTCATGGGCACGAAGATCATATTGGCGCCATTCATTTCTTTTTGAATGCTGTCAATGTACCTGTATATGCTGGACCACTAGCAATTGCTCTTATCAAAAACAAATTAGACGAGCACGGTCTTTTAAATAGTACAGAACTTCATGAGATAAATGAAGATACTGTCCTAAAATTTGACAAAATGAGTGTTGAATTTTTCCGCACGACTCACTCAATTCCTGATACATTTGGTGTAGCTGTTCATACACCTTCTGGAACCATTGTTGAAACGGGTGATTTTAAATTCGACCTGACACCAACAACAAAACAGCCGCCTAATTTACAGAAAATGGCTCGGATTGGTTCGGAAGGTGTCCTATTATTAATGTCTGACTCTACCAACGCCGAACGTCCAGAATTCTCAAAATCTGAACGCTGGGTTGGGAAAACCATCGACAAGTTGTTTAATGAAATTGATGGGCGCATTATTTTTGCAACTTTTGCATCCAACATGTCAAGAATCCAAATGGCAACAAAAACAGCTATTGAACACGGTCGTAAAATTGCTATTTTTGGTCGTTCAATGGAAAGTGCTGTAACCAATGGCTTAGCTCTTGGTTATCTGGATATTCCTGAGGACATGTTAGTAGATGCCCATGAAATCAATCGTTTACCACCAGAAGAAGTACTCATTATGTCTACTGGTTCACAAGGTGAGCCCATGGCTGCCCTAGCACGTATCGCTAACGGTACGCATCGACAGATTTCTATTCAACCAAATGACACCGTCATCTTTTCTAGTTCTCCAATTCCTGGTAACACACAATCTGTTAACCGCGTTATCAACGAACTAGAAGAAGCCGGCGCGCGTGTTATTCATGGCAAAATTAATAACATTCACGCTTCTGGTCACGGTGGTCAAGAAGAGCAAAAGTTAATGCTTTCACTCATGAAGCCAAAATTCTTTATGCCCATCCATGGTGAGTACAGAATGTTAAAAGTTCATGAAGGACTTGGTCATGATATCGGTGTCCCTGAAGAAAATACTTTTGTCTTAGACAATGGTGATGTTCTTGCGGTCTCACCAAACGAAGCTAGAGTTGCTGGACATATTCCAGCACAAGATACTTACGTCGATGGTAATGGTATCGGTGATGTTGGTACAGCTGTGTTGCGTGACCGACAGATGTTATCTGAAGATGGCTTAGTTGTTGTTGTTGCAACAATTGATTTAAAGAATAAAGAAATCACTGCCGGACCGGATATCTTATCACGTGGATTCATCTATATGCGAGAATCTGAAGACCTAATAAACGAGGGTCGTAAGGTTATATTCCATGCAATCCTATCTGCAATGCATGAGCCAACTGCTAACGAACATCTTATCCGAAATGCCGTTGTCTCACAATTACAGCGATTCCTCTTTGAACAAACGAAGCGTCGACCATTAATCTTGCCGATGTTTATCATGATTTAACAAATAAAATAAGGCCTCGCCTAACATTGACAGTTACAGTCAAAAGTTAGGCGGGGCCTTATTTTATATATAAAACGGATATTTCTTAGATGTCAAACACAAAATATTTTTTCTAGCAGGAACAACTTCACCATCCAGATGACTATACTCATCTTTACCGGGCTGTAGCCCAATCTGTGAAGATTTAAAATGATGAACCTCAGAATATTGATAATGATTCCCTCGTAGTAAGGCACCAATCAACCAAATTAGACGTCCCAAACTTTTAGGTCGATCAACTAAAATAATATCAAACAAACCATCCACTGAACTCGCATCGGGCAGTATCTTAATTCCCCCACCAAAATATGGTTGATTAGATACCGTTATCAAAAAAGCTTTGTCCGTATGAAGGTTTTTCTGCTGATCTTTTAGAGTGAATACAACATCAAAAGCATCTTGCTTAGTGAGGCTTTGAAAAATCGCTAAAAAATAACTCAAGCCACCTAAATGATATTTATTCAACCAACGCTTAATTTTTGATTGGTTTGCAAAAGCCACTGTTGTCGCATCTATCCCAATACCAATGTTATTTACAAAATAACGGACCATGCCAGTGGACTCATTGATGTACTCACCCACATCTAATAAAGTCACGTCTTGATTATTTATTTGCTGATGAATCCGTTTAAATGCTGTAATCGGATCACCTGACAAATGATGACTCCTAGCAAAATCATTACCTGAACCTGCTGAAATATATGCAAGCGGCCTTTGTAATCCTTGTGCCTTATCTTTCATTAAGCCATTAATGGCTTCATGCAGTGTACCATCCCCACCAATAATCACTAACTGTGATTGATCTTGATTCAACAGTCTCATTTGTTCTTCAATAGCCCCTGATGTTTTAGAAAAAAATACATCATAAGCGATTGACTGTTCATTTAAATAAATTTGCAAACTTCGCCATTTCTTTTCTGCAATGCCGTTACCAGCAATTGGGTTAACAAAAAAACGATATGCCATGTTGATAGCTACTCCTTCGTAAAATCGTTAACTACTAGTATAACGAATTCCACAAAGTTTGCCTATTAAGTCAATTATTTCTTGTGAGTACCCCAAAATTTTGCCTTGTACGCATCACGTTCCTGTTTCTCATCGGCATAAATATCTGCATGCTTCTTATAAAACTGTTGATGTTCATCCTCAGCATCCCAAAAAATATCAGCTTTTTCAATTTGTGTCACAATTGCATCATCGCCAAATATACCAGATGCTGCCAATGATGCTTTGGACTTATTAGCAATCTCCTCTTGTTCATCAGAATTTACAAAAATTACTGGTCGATAATTATCACCACGATCTTGAAACTGCCCCATAGCATCTGTGGGATCAGCTGTTTGCCAATATAGTTCAACAAGATCTTGGTACGTAACAACACTATTATCAAACCAAATTTTTACTGCTTCAGTATGTCCAGTTTCATGAGCTTTCACTTGTTCATACGTTGGATTTTCTAAAAAGCCACCAGTATATCCCGAACGAACCTTTAAAATACCTGGTAACGTTTCAAAAGGTTCAACCATACACCAAAAACATCCACCTGCAAAAATTGCTGTCTCTTCTGCCATCATCTTTTCTCCTTATTTTAACTTAATATCCCAAGCTGCTTTCTCAGCTGAACCATATAGATCCTTCATGTGACCTTTTGTTTTGTCTGTTTGATAAGCCTTAACGACTTCACGATATATTTTTTTGTGCTGACTATCCTTGCGTGACACAATTATGTTGATATAACCCTTATTTGCCTTATTAATTGGCTCTGTATAGAGAGCTTTGTTAATATCAAGCTTTGCATCAAGAGCATAATTTGTATTAACCACCCCAGCATCAACACTCTTCAACGCTGATGCTGTTTGTTCAGAATTAACTTCCTTAATCTTAAAGTGCTTTTTATTGGTTGTAATATCTGCAACACCGGGTATTTTTTTAGAATGATCGTATTTTATTAATTTTGCTGCTTCTAGTACATCTAATGCTCTTTTTTCGTTGGAACCATCATTTGGAACCACAATTGTTGCATTTTTTGGTAAATCAGCCAACGTCTTATATTTTTCAGAATAAATTCGTATCGGTGTAACATAGGTTTTGCCAATTGACACCAATTTATTGCCTAAATGTTTATTTTGTTCATTGAAATAATTAATTGTTTGCATCGCATTTAGATCAATTGACTTATCGACTAGAGCCTGGTTTGGTTTTACATAATCAGTAAATACCTTTAGCTTTACATTAATATGATAATTTTTTGCTGCATCTTTTTTTACATATTCCCAAAGTTGTCTGTCAGAATCGCCCACAAGGCCAACCGTTACTGTCTTCTCTTGACTATTTGCAGAAACTGATTGACTAGCCGTGTTTATCATCAAAATAGAAACGCCTAGTGCGCCAACTATTGCTGATACAGTACGTACTTTCCCAATATACATATCTTCCTCCATAAAAAAAGTCGTTTCCAGGATATACCTAGAAACGACAAATCGTGTTACCATTCTAATTTTTTCTAATGATTGCTCAATAAAAACTCCAAACGTGCAAGCAGGGTGCGATATGATGCAATGCCTATACGTGTGTCTAATAACGAAGACCAACCCGTGTCTTACTCATGGACTTGCCATTTATAAAACCCAATCACAGGCCATTTTCCATTATCTCCCTCAGACTGCATTTCAGCCAATTGCAGCTCTCTAAACATCGGACGATGATGTACTTTCCTGATCAATTTGTTTCAAAAATATTTTGTGTACGTCAAATATATTAGACGATTCTAATTTTTTAGTCAACAGTTTTATAAAAACAAATGCAAATTTCAAATAAAAAAACCACGATGACTTTTAATCATCATGGTTACAACCTCATTAATTGTTTCGCCACTGCCTTACTAACATGACTGCACCAGTAATTGAACCTAGTGTCATTATGATTTGGGCAAATAGTGACTTATCTGCCATAATCGTCATACTAACAACAAGTGCTAGTACAAGGACCATAAAATAAATACAGGCATCTTCAATCTGTTCGGTTAACATATAATATATTTCTCCCTTACTTGAACCAAGAATCAACCTTTGATTGATTATTCTTAATCCAAGTGTTTGCGGCTTGCTTTGGTGATTTACCATTTTGAATATCAAGCATGACCTTACCCATATCTTCCTTAGTCCACTTAAACTTCTTTAAGACCTTGTATGCGTCCGGCTTATCTTGCTTCAAATCTTTACGAGTCATTGTGTTAATAGACTCGGCACCACCAAATGATTTCTTTGGATCCTTTAGATACTTCAAATCGTACTTTTGGAACATCCAATGTGGTTCCCAACCAGTAACAACGATATCTTGCTTTGCCTTAATGGCTTTACCTAAGGCAACTGCCATTGCACCTGATGATGATGGTGTAACTTGCCATCCTTGACTATTTAGACCGTAATCTTTAATAGCCTTTTCAGCGTTCTTAGTAACACCTGCACCTGGCTCAATAGCTGTTACCTTCTTACCGGCTTCATTCTTCAAATCAGCAATTGAATCAACCTTCATGTACTTAGGTACAACTAATCCAGTTGTAGCACCCTTCAAGTTAGGTCCAAGAAGGTCAATATCGTTCTTATACTTCTTATATTGTGCCTTATGCGTATTTGGCAACCAAGCTGATACAGAGGCATCTGCTTGTCCATTCGCAATCGACTGCCACATAATTGAGTTATCTAGTGGTGTTAAATCGACTTGGTATCCATGCTGACGCATTGCTTGCGCCAAGACATTACTTGATGCAACTTCTGAATCCCATTGCACATAAACCAATTTAACTGACTCTTTATGTGAACTTGCAGAAGTTAATGAGGTCACGACACCACCACCAATCATAGCGACTGCAACTGCAAGAGCAGTCCAACCTTTCCAATGGTGCTTTGACGGTGTTGACTTGTCTGCTGGTGTTCGATTAAGTTTTTGTGTAAATCGATCAATAATAATTGCCAATACAACTAGTGAGAATCCATTAACAAACCCTTTACCAATGTCAGCATTTTGTACGGCTGATAGAACACCACGTCCCAATCCTGGTGCACCAATCATAGATGCAATAACCACCATTGAAAGAGCTAACATCAATGTTTGATTAATTCCAGAAAAAATGGTTCCTTGAGCCAGCGGCAATTCAACCTTAAACAACTTTTGTTTTCCAGTTGATCCAAAAGAATCCGCTGCCTCAACCAAGTCGGTCGGTACCTGACGAATACCAAGATTTGACATACGAACTGTTGGTGGTAATGCGAAAATAACAGACGCAAACACACCTGGAACAACACCAATACCAAAGAATGCAACTGCTGGAATCAAATAAACAAAGGCAGGCATTGTTTGCATAAAGTCTAGGATTGGCTGCACGATTTTATTAACCGTTTCATTTTTAGCCATCCAAATTCCAAGTGGCACCCCAATGATCACTGATATCAAACTAGAAATAATGACCAAGGTAAACGTGCTCATCAAATCAGACCACAAGCCCTGATTCTCAACAATAATTAACCCAATAAACGTGAAAAATGGGATCCCCCACTTTTTACCAAACATTAGGATTGCAAAGATGGTCATTCCTATAATAAATAACCAAACTGGAATTGCTGATAACGCACCAGTCATCGTATCCATGACGGCGTTACCACCTTTTTGAATCGCATCAAAAAGGCCACTCAAATGTGCCGTTAACCAATCAATTCCTGAATCAACCCAAGGACCTAAAGGTATTTTAGGAAATAAATTTGCTAAAACAAACATCTTATACTTCCTCCTTTGTCTCTACTTGATTTGACTCAGATTCAGCATGTTTCTTTTCGATTTCTTCTTCGACTGCTTCAGCTTCGTCTGACTGACCATTTTCTGCCAATGCTTCAAGGACACGACCACGAATCAAAATACCACGCAATCGGCCATTTTCTACAACAGCTAATGGTGTTGGCGAATCATAAATAATTGGCATAATGTCCATCACCAACATATCTGGTTCAACAGTTGGAATCTGTGTTGCAACATCAGCCAACGATAGTCCCTCCGTACGAGCTCGGATTGCATCCTCACTAGTAATATAACCGCGGAACTGACGACGACGATCAACAGCAATTAAACCAGAAACTTCTTCTGTACGCATCTTCTTTAGAGCAACATTAGGACCATCGACCTCAATATTTGTAAAGAAAGGTGAAATCATAATGTTTTCAGCCGTCAATACCTTTGAACGATCCACATCTTCAACGAAGGCACGAACATAATCGTTAGCAGGTTGCGTAACAATTTCTTCTCCAGTACCAACTTGAACAACTTCCCCATCCTTCATAATCGCAATACGATCACCAATACGAAGTGCTTCATTCAAGTCGTGAGAAATAAAGATGATTGTCTTTTGATATTGCTCTTGCAAATCCAACAATTCATCTTGCATATCACGACGAATCAAAGGATCCAAGGCTGAAAAGGCCTCATCCATTAATAGAATTTCAGGGTCATTAGCTAACGCACGAGCTAGTCCGACACGTTGCTGCATACCTCCAGATAATTGATTGGGATATTGATCCTTAAAGGCTAACAAATTTGCATTTTCTAATGCCTTTTCAGCCTTTTCACGTCGTTCAGCCTTTGGCACACCCTTTACTTCAAGACCATACTCCGTGTTTTGTAAAATCGTACGATGTGGGAATAATCCAAAGCTTTGGAAAACCATGCTCATTTTTTTCCGTCGCACATCCAACAATTTTTCTTTATTTAGTTTTGAAACATCTTCATCATCAATGTAAATATGACCCGATGTTGGTTCAATCAATCGATTCAACAGTCGAATCAATGTTGATTTACCTGATCCAGACAGACCCATGATAACAAAGATTTCACCTTCTTCGACAGATAAGTTAGCGTCATATACACCAACAGTTGCTCCTGTCTTCTTTAAGATTTCAGTTTTTGATTCATGTTTTTCAACCAACTGTAATGCTGGCTTAACACGCTTTCCGAAAATCTTAGTCAGGTGTTCAATTTTTACCTTTGACATATATTTTCTCCTCCTACTTGCTCGAAAGGCTAGTTGCTTTCGCTAAGTGACAATTCTATTGTAAACATAAGGTTGTCACATTGGTCAAATTATATCAACTATACCAATCATATGCAAATATTAAGCGTTAATAATAAACAAGCAAATTAAAAACTGTACCAATTATTTTTTCATGATTTTTAATAGCATACGTTTTCTGAAATCTATGGTATTCTTTATTTATATGACTAATTTTAGGAGGATATTATGCCAGCAATTAAGCAACCTCGTTATCGGACAATCGCTTTACGAATTGCTGAACAGATTAGTAATGGTCAATTACAAGTAGGTACAAAAATTCATGCGCGATCAACCCTAGCAACTAGTTATGGTGTGTCTTCAGAAACAGCACGCCGTGCAATTAGTATTTTAGAAGACTTAGGTATCGTTGAAACTCATCATGGCAGCGGTGCGATTATCATTTCACGTGATAAGGCCCAAGAATTTATTAACTCTGAAAGTGATGCACAGAATCTGCAAAACTTACAGACGGATTTGGTGAAACAAATTGAAACGCAACAGGCTGGTCTGGTCACATTAACGCAATCACTAAACGCCTTTATTGAACAAACACAGTATTACAAGAAACACAATCCATTTCGACCATATGAATTAAAGTTAATTGATGACTCACCTATGTTTGATAAGACAGTCAGTGAATTGAATTTTTGGCATCGAACTGGCACCACACTGGTTGGTATTATACATGAAAATCGCTTAACCCTATCTCCTGGACCATATGCCAAAATACAGAGAAACGATACACTGTACTTTGTTGGTGATGAATTAAGCGTACAAAATGTCTATAATCTCTTTTATGAATAACTGTTCAGTTTACCGCAAACAAAAAATTGCTGGTCAAAATCCTTATTAGGGATTTTAACCAGCAATTCTTTTTTATCCTTCAAACGCAGTGGTAAGCGGTGGTACAACTTGCTTCTTACGAGAAACAACTCCTGGTAATGACGCACGGCCATCAACTAACTTTACGCCAAATGCAGCTGCAACCTTTTCTTGATCCTCTCCCAACACAAGAATATCTGAGTCTGAATCCAAGATATTAGTAACAACAAATACGAAAGTGTCGTATCCATCATCTGCTAACTCTGCTTCAATTGCGGTAACAATTTCATCGCGGCGAGCAAAAACATCATTGACATCAACGGTGTTCACTTGACCAATACGAATAGTTTTACCAGCCAACTCAAATGACTTAGCATCACCATCAATTAGTTCTTTTGCTGACTTAGTTGATAAATCTGTACCAGCCTTTAACATTTCCAAACCATAGGCTTCATAATCATCCAAGCCCGCAATCTTTGCCAAATCTTCCAATGCTGGCTTATCTAATGGCGTTGTTGTTGGGCTCTTTAACAAAAGCGTATCAGAAATAATTGCTGAAAGCATCAACCCAGCAATCTTTGCTGGAATCTCAATACCTGCGTTTTTGTACTCATAATAAAGTACAGTAGCGACAGAGCCAAGAGGCTTGTTAATGAACCATAATGGTGCAGCAGAAGTGAAATTAATTTTATGATGATCATATACACCGGCCACAGTCACATCAGCCAAATTTGCAACAGATTGACTTGCTTCATTATGATCAACCAAAATTACTTCGTCAGTATCAGCCTTCTCAATGATACGTGGTGCATCTACTTTAAAATAGTTCAATGCATACTCGGTCTCTGCGTTAGGTGTACCTAATGCAGCAGCTTCAGTCTCAACTTGATATGCTTTATTTAAAAAGTATGCTGCAGAAACAGCAGATGCAATTGTGTCTGTGTCAGGATTTTGGTGTCCAAAAACCAATGTTTTAGTCATCAGATAATTCTCCAATTCATTATTTCTTTATTATTCTAATAATACACCATTTTTAATTGCGAAACATCTAGAAAACATTAATTTTCAACTTTTGTTTCATCATATAATTTGATAGTCGTTGGCTGTCCATCCGTATCCGTATCAATAATGAAGCTACCATTACTGTAACGTTGACTTAACGCATGATCTTTCGGCGATACATCAAACCTTTTGCCTCGACTGGTATAAATTGACAATGCTGCTGGCGATTGCTGATCAATGACAATCGTTGCAATAATCTCATGAGAATCTTTCTTTAACTCACGCATGATTGCCACACCTTTACGAGCACGACTAGTAATTGGAATCTCACTCACTGGCATCCATTTAAAAGCACCACGATGGGTAATGATCGCCAACGCTTGTTTTTCTGTTGCAGTGGCCATATTGACAATATTATCACTATCCGCAAGATTCATTGCCTTTACCCCAGCCGTCCGATTACCAGAAAGTGGCACTTCATTAACATCATAGCGTAACCCCACAGCATACTTTGTTGTTAGAATCACTGTCCGATTGCTTGCCGCGCCAATTGATAGATACTCCAGACCAATGATTGACGAATCATCAGCCTTTAACTTCATATAGACTGTACTACGCTTTTTATACGTACTTCTAGGGGTCAAATCTTCAAAATTGAACTGCTTAATGTAACCGTCACTGGTTGCACTCAACCAAGTTCCCTCAAGTGAATTTATATCATTTACAATCTCAACATGAATAATTTCTTCGTCAGAAATAAATCCACTGATTGACTGTGATAAATGCTCACCAGGTTCTTTCCATTTAAATTCTGGCAACTCATGTATAGGTCGATAAATCACATGGCCTTTATTTGTAAAAATAAACATGTGTTGTAGTGTATTTACACGTTCAATAAATAGCGGCTCATCATCATCGCGCAGCCCATTGTCATCCCCTGAAGCCTTAAATGACCGTAATGAAGACCGCTTAACGTAACCCATTTTTGAAACAAGTACCGCAACATCCTCATCGGCTACTGTCACTGTTGAATCATACTTTAATTCCTGAACATCTGCCTCGATTGCCGTTAATCGTGGCGAATTATATTCCTTTTTAATTGTTTTTAATTCTTGACGTAATTCTTGACGTAATACTTTTGGTTCAGACAAAATCGCATTAAAATGCATGATTTTATCTGAAAGCTCCTCAAATTCTGCCTGCAATTGTGTCACATCTGTGTTCGTTAACCGATACAATTGTAGAGTAACGATTGCTTCAGCCTGTTCCAATGTAAAGTCGTATTTATCAACCAAATTTTGCTTGGCATTTTTACGATCTTCAGAACTACGAATCGTTGCAATCACTTCATCAAGAATTGAAAGCGCTTTGATTAGTCCGGTAACTATATGTTGTCGTTCTTTCGCTTTACGTAAATCATACTCAGTTCGTTTTGTAATAATTTCAACTTGATGATCCAAAAATGCTTGTAAAGCCGTTTTTAATCCAACTCGTTCTGGGCGTAAATTGTGAATTGCCACCATATTAAAATTATAAGTTACCTGCAAATCAGTCTTCTTTAACAAATACGCCAAGATTCCTTGAACATTTGCATCTTTACTTAATTCAATGGCAATTGACAAACCATCACGATCAGATTCGTCACGTACTTCAACAATACCTGCCACGTCCTTATTTAAACGAATTTCATCAATTTTTTTAACTAAGTTTGCTTTATTTACTTCGTATGGAATTTCACTAATTTGAATCTGTGATTTACCACCCTTTAAAGCCATTATTTCAGTTTTTGATCGAACAACGATTCGTCCGCGACCATTTTTATAAGCTGACTTAATCCCATCAACCCCTTGAATAATACCGCCAGTTGGAAAATCAGGGCCCTGAACAAAGCCCATTAAATCTTCTAGGCTAGCATTAGGATGTGCTAATAAATAGATCAAAGCATCAATCACTTCGCCCAAATTGTGCGGTGGAATATCTGTTGCATATCCGGCTGAAATACCTGTAGCGCCATTTACTAATAGGTTAGGAAAGTGAGCTGGTAAAACTGTTGGTTCATATTCGGTATCATCAAAATTCAATACCATATCAACAGTTTCTTTATCTAGGTCACGCAACATTTCCCCCGCTAGTTTAGATAAACGTGCTTCCGTATAACGCATTGCTGCAGGCGGATCATTATCAATAGAACCATTGTTTCCATGCATTTCAATTAGTGGTGCTCGCAATTTCCAATCTTGCGACATTCGTACTAACGCCTCATAAATTGAAGAATCACCGTGTGGGTGGAAATTACCCATAACATTTCCAACTGATTTTGCAGATTTACGGAATTGTTTATCAAAAGTATTGCCATCTTTATTCATAGCGTACAAAATACGACGCTGTACGGGTTTTAACCCATCACGGATATCTGGTAATGCACGCTCTTGAATGATGTACTTTGAATATCGTCCAAAACGGTCACCCATTACCGCTTCTAGACTTAATTCTTGAATATTTCCAGTTTCTACCATTCAGATTACTCCTTTTTGTCTTGCCAGCTTTCTATAATTGGCGCAACAAATTCTTTACTTTGTGAATCCAGTTCTTCGCCTTGAGCAGCTTCGTCAAGCAGGGTATCGCCCTCCTCAACTAAATTAAAGGCTACGTTACTTTCAATCCATTTACGACGTGGTTCTACCTTATCCCCCATCAATGTTGTTACCCGTTTTTCAGCTAACATAGCATCATCAATTTTAACTCGAATTAATGTACGTTGCGTTGGGTCCATTGTTGTTGCCCAAAGTTGCTCGGCATTCATTTCTCCAAGACCCTTAAAACGTTGTAGTGTATAACCGCGACCAATCGTTTTTTCAGCAGTAACTAACTGACTATCTGTCCACGCATACTCAATTTTTTGTTGTTTTCCTTTACCCTTACGTAACATATACAACGGTGGTAAGGCAATATATACTTTACCAGCATCAATTAATGGACGCATATACTTATAAAAGAAGGTTAGTAATAGCGTCTGGATATGTGCACCATCATCATCCGCATCAGTCATAATAATGATCTTATCATAATTTGCATCAGCTACTTTAAATTCTGGGCCAACTCCAGCTCCAATAGTATAAATAATCGTCGATATCTCTTCATTTTTCATGATATCTTGTAACTTAGCTTTTTCAGTATTTAACACTTTACCTCGTAAGGGTAAAATTGCTTGGAATTTACGATTTCGTCCTTGTTTAGCAGAACCACCGGCAGAATCACCCTCAACTAAGAAAAGTTCATTTTGATTGGCATTTTTCGATTGTGCTGGGGTCAATTTTCCAGATAATAAGCGCTCACTTTTGCCCTTCTTTTTTCCAGATCGGGCTTCATCACGCGCCTTTCTAGCAGCCTCTCGAGCCTCTCGCGCACGAAGCGACTTTCGAATTAAACTCTGAGAAAACTCGCCATTTTCCATTAGATAGAAACCAAGTTGTTCCGTAATGATATTATCAACAATGGTTCTAGCTTCCGGCGTCCCCAATTTTTCTTTTGTTTGGCCTTCAAACTGAAGAATATTCTCTGGAATTCTTAAAGAAATAACTGCAGATAATCCTTCACGAACATCTGATCCTTCAAGATTTTTATCTTTTTCTTTCAAAAGATTTACTCGCCGAGCGTATTCATTAAATGCTTTCGTCCATGCCGATCTCAATCCAGCTTCGTGCGTTCCCCCATCTGGGGTACGCACATTATTCACGAAAGACATCATTGTCTCAGAGAAACCATCATTATACTGTGCTGATACTTCAACTTCGACCCCTTGCGCAGTACCTTCAAAATACATGATATCGCCTAGTGTAT
The DNA here is from genome assembly GCF_051903945.1 of Weissella paramesenteroides. Lineage (GTDB taxonomy): Bacteria > Bacillota > Bacilli > Lactobacillales > Lactobacillaceae > Weissella > Weissella paramesenteroides_A. The sequence goes on from NZ_CP192268.1 coordinate 1,204,946, forward strand.
CCTTATCCTCATTTAGATAATCAACAAATGCCTTGATACCTTCTGAAAAATGGTAAGTTTCTGTTTGTTCTTGTCCTGGTCGTTCATCAGCTAAAGTGATTTTTACATTTCTAAGTAGAAACGCAGATTCACGTAATCTTTCAGCCAACGTATTGAAATTATAAATAGTTGTTGAAAAAATCTTAGGGTCTGGTTTAAAAGTAACAGTAGTTCCGGACGTTTCTTTTGTTTTACCGATTTTTTTTAGTGTGCCATCAGGATGCCCACCATTTATAAAATGTTCCTGATATTTTATCCCATCACGTACTATTGTGACAACTAGGTCACTAGATAATGCATTAACGACTGATGAGCCAACACCGTGCAGCCCACCGGATGTTTTATACCCACCCTGACCAAATTTTCCACCAGCGTGTAAAACCGTTAAAATAACCTCTGGTGTTGGTTTGCCAGACGAATGCATTCCCACAGGCATACCACGGCCATGATCTACCACTGTAATGGCATTATTTTCATGAATGGTTACATTGATTTCATCACCATAACCAGCCAATGCCTCATCAACAGCATTATCAAAGATCTCATACACTAAATGATGAAGACCTTTACCATCTGTCGAACCAATATACATTCCCGGTCGTTTGCGAACTGCTTCGAGTCCTTCTAAAACTGTAATGGAATCATCCGAATAATCATTTTTCTTTGTCATGGACGTTTCCCTTTCATATAATTTAACGTGCGCTTTAACGCGTTTCAAATTTCATAATAGCTCAAAACTAACCTCTGACGCAATACTATTAAAAAAATTTAAAGTCTCAAACTTTAGAAACATGCTAGAATAGATAACGTTCTTTAATAAAATAGAACCATGCAATTATTAAAATACATTTAAGGAGATATCGTTGTGACGATTTTTCATTTTATTATTAGTTTTGTGTTGGCTTACTTATTTGGATCGATTCCATCAGGATATTGGATTGGAAAAATTTTTTACAAAAAGAATATCTTAGAATTAGGTTCTGGAAATATCGGCACAACGAATACTTTTAGAACACTCGGCACATTTCCTGGTGTAGTTGTCTTGATTTTAGATTTATGTAAGGGAATCCTAGGTGCTTCAATGGCAACTCTATGGGGACCAGTACCACATTGGATGTTTATGGTGATCGGATTAGGTGCCATTCTAGGACATACATTTTCTATGTGGATTGGATTTAAAGGTGGCAAGGCTGTCGCTACTTCTGTTGGGGTGTTATTACTCTATAGTCCAGTTATGTTTCTCGCCGCTGTAATTGCCTTTATAACAGCAATTTTGCTCACTAGTATGGTCTCTGTTGGCTCAATGCTTGGTTTTACAGTCGTTACCCTACTATCAGCATTCTGGCTTCACGATTGGTTTTTAACAACTATAGCACTTGTATTAACTGTGTTTGTATTCTACCGACACCGTAGCAATGTTAAACGGATACTAAATGGTACAGAATCAAAAGTTCCCTTTGGACTCATCTATTGGTTCTCAAAAAAATAATAAATAAAAAAACTCTCTCAAAGCTAGTTAATTAAAAAACACATTTTAAGGTGTTTTCGTTCTAGACTTTGAGAGAGCTTTTTTATTTAATAATTTTAGAAAAATGATAGTGAGTATGACCCTGTAAATGTTTGGGCAGGCGCCAAACTGTTGATGGCATACTTATGATTTATTAGTCCATCAGCATCAACCGTGTCCGCAATTCCCCACCATGGTTCCAAGCAAACAAAGGGTGCATCCTTACCATAAGGTGTCCAAATACCTAAATACTTGGCATCCTGGACATGCATCGTTATCCCATGTGACTCTCGTAGTTTAGCCAATATAATTGATACAGGATTACCATCTAGTCGTAAAATAATGGCGTCATCTTTGTAATCATCATATCGCAAACGAAGTGGAATATCTGAATTAAACGTGGTATCTAAATTATTGTCTAAATAAGGACCCACAAGCTTTGAGCGCGCATATTTACGTTTTGGATCGACATTGACATAATAATCTGTAAATTTATCACCTGCTTCAAGTGGTACACGGAAACCTGGGTGACCACCTACTGAAAAGTAGATATCATGAGTATCAGTATTAGTAACAACATAGGTAATTCCCAACATATCTTGATCAGTTAATCTAAAAATGATATCAAACTGAAAATGAAATGGATAAATCGACTGAGTTTCTTCTGTATCTACTAAACGAAGTCTAGCCATCGTACTGGTTTTTTCAACTAAATCGAATTCATTATCACGAGCAAATCCGTGTTGTGTCATAAAGTACGTCTTATCTCGATATTTATAGCGGTCTCCTTTCAGACGACCAACAATCGGAAATAGATTTGGTGCATGCCGACCCCAAAAATTAGGATCCGCTGTCCACATATATTCCATACCAGAGTCCCGTCGCTTAACACTTGTAAGTTCTGCACCCATTTCTGATATTTTTACAATTATATTTTCATTTTCAAGTTTGACTGACATAACCCCTCCAAAATAACTAGGTAATATCATAATGATACCAAATAAAATTGGTCTTTACCAATTTATTATCCGCTTACTCTGAAGCTCTGGGAAAAAAGTTACGATAACTCTTTTGTAAAGCATCTGTCGTCACATGCGTATATATTTGTGTTGTACTTAGACTACTATGTCCTAATAATTGTTGGACGGTTCTCAAATCAGCTTGGTTATTTAAAAGGTCAGTTGCAAAAGTGTGCCTAAACATATGCGCAGTTACTTCTTGTGTCAGTCCTGCTTTTTTTCCAATTTGCTTTAAAATATACTCGATACCTGCTGTAGTAACTGGTGCACCACGTTGGTTCAAAAATAATTTATTGGATGTCTCAGCTTTCTTACTAGATAATACAGGACGCCCCGTTTTCAAATATTTCGCTAATGCATCTGCCGCATAATGACCAAAAGGCACAATTCGTGTTTTATTTCCTTTTCCAGTAATGGTTACAACACGTGCATGACTATCAACATTCTGTAAAGTCATATTTGCGATTTCTGATACTCGTGCCCCTGTGCCATAAAGCATTTCTAATAATAAATGATTTCTAAGTCCAAGTGCAGATTCATCTGTCATCACCACATCAAACATTTTCGTTAATTCTTTTTGATAAAAATAGCGTGGTAAATGTTGTCCTGGCTTTTTTAAAACAATACCAAAAAAAGGATTTTCAGCCACCATTTCATTGTTAATTAAAAATCGATAAAAACTACGCAAAGAACTAACTTTTCGAGCAATTGTCCTTGAACCATCTCCTTTTTCGTAAAGTTCAGATAAAAATACACGTACATCAAATGACGTAATATTTGATAAAACAATACTTTTAGTAGCTTGTGTTCCCGACAAAAATGTCAAAAATTCGGCAATATCGCCCTCATAAGCTTTTTGTGTTTCAAGTGAATATTGTCTCTCAATACGTACATAATCTAAAAAAAGTTGCTTTGCACGCTCAGCTTCATTTACAGTCATAACTTCAACCCCTCACTAAATATGAATGCTATTTCGAAGTTTGTGATGTCTCTACTGACTTTGCTTTATCATCCGTTTCATCTTTAGGTGTTGTACCATCTGGTAACGTTTTTTCCGTCGGCTTGTCCCAAGAGACAAAGTCACATTCAGGATAACGTGAGCATCCATAAAACTTACGACCACGTTTTGTCTTACGCTCAACGATTTGCCCCATCTTACACTTAGGACAAAGTAACCCGATTTCTTCAACAATTGTTTGGGTATTGCGACAATCCGGGAAGCGAGAGCAAGCATAAAACTTACCATATCTACCTAATTTCTTAAGCATTGGTGCACCACAGACATCACAGTCAAAACCTGCCAGCTCATCCTTTAGGACAATCTTTTCCATTTCTTTTTCAGCTGTCTCTAATTCTTTTGAGAAGGGTGTAAAGAAATCATCAACTACTTTCACCCAATATTTTTGACCAGCTTCCACATTATCTAAGTCTGTCTCAACTTGGGCAGTAAATTTAATGTTGGTCACATCTGGGAAAAACTCTTGAACAGTATTTTGAACCAGTTCTCCCAGTTCAGTTGGCACAAATTTTTTAGTATCTAACCGAACATAGGCTCGACGTTGAATCGTTTCTATTGTTGCCGCATATGTAGATGGGCGTCCAACACCATTCTCTTCCAACGCTCTCACCAAGGTTGCTTCAGTATATCGAGCAGGTGGCTGCGTAAAGTGCTGCTCAGGTGACATTGACACCATATCCACAGCATCGCCAGTTACCAAGCTAGGTAATTTATTATCTTTATTTTTGGCAGCTGGGTATGCCTTTGTAAATCCAGCAAACTTGGTTTGTGAACCATTAGCACGGAAAGTCACACCATTTTGTTCAATGGTCACTGCCATCGTGGCTAAAATTTCTGGTGTCATTTGACTGGCAACAAATCGTGACCAAATCAACTGATATAACTTAAATTGATCATTCGTTAATTTATCTTTCACAGATGATGGCGTACGAAAAACTGATGTTGGTCGAATAGCCTCATGCGCATCTTGCGCACCTTCTTGTTGCTTTCCCTCAACTGGCTTAGTAGCTGCGTACTCTGAACCATATTCATCATTAATAAATGATGCTGCTTCTGTTTTGGCAGTATCAGATAATCGAACCGAATCAGTACGCATATACGTAATTAATCCGACCGTGCCATTTTTACCACCCAAATTAATTCCTTCATACAGCTGTTGGGCTGCCATCATGGTTTTACGAGTTTTAAAATTCAACTGCGTATTAGCTGCTTGTTGCATTGTTGAAGTGGTAAAAGGTGGTTGTGGATTGCGCTTGCGATCCTTCGTAACAACATTAGTAATATTAAATGGTGCTGTTCGATCAAGCTTTTTCAAAACCTCTTGAACCGCATCATTATCTGGTAAGGCTGCCTTTTTACCATCGAGGCCATAAAACACAGCCTTAAATTTTGTACGATCCTTTTTGAACATCGTATCCAATGACCAATATTCATCTGGTTGAAATGTCTGAATTTCTTGCTCACGTTTAATGACAAGCCCTAAAGCTATTGATTGTACACGACCTGCAGACAATCCTTTTTTAACTTTCTTCCATAGAATAGGTGATAATGAATACCCAACCAGCCGGTCTAAGATACGTCGGGCCTGTTGAGCATCGACAAGATCCATATTAATTTTTCTAGGATGTTTAAAAGCATCTTTCACTGCATCTTTGGTAATTTCATTAAATACCACACGATTATCACTCGCCTCTACATCAAGGTCTAGAATGTGTGATAAATGCCAAGCAATCGCTTCCCCTTCTCGATCCGGATCGGATGCCAGATAAACATGTTTAGAAGCCTTGGCTTCCTTCTTTAAGGATTTAATAATATCGCCCTTACCGCGTATATTAATGTACTTTGGCTGATAATCATTTTCGATGTCCACACCCATTGTTGACTTAGGTAAATCACGAATATGACCAATACTTGCGACTACTTTATAGTTTCGTCCAAGATATTTTTCAATTGTTTTTGCCTTTGATGGTGATTCAACAATCACTAAATTCTTTTTTTGCTTTGCTTTTGTCTTCGCTCGAGATTTAGTTTTTGTCGTCGTTGATTTCACCGCACGCGCCTTTTTTTCTTTAACAGCAGTCTGTGAAGCCATTTGCGTGCACCTCTTTTCTTGTAGTTTAATTTATTATTTTCATTAGTCTAAGTTCCTAACAATATTGTACTATACACTATACAACGAAACTTTGCCAAATACTCATTGTATGATACATACAAAAATTAGTAAAAATTTGCAAATTCTAAAACGATTTGATCAACTGATAAAACCGGTGTCGCACCAGCTAAAATCAATTCATTTGTTCCGACAGAATATTCGCCATCAATCCGTCCAGGTAATGCCATAACTGTCCGATTCTGGTCCAACGCTAACATAGCTGTAATAAGTGATCCCGATCTTTTTCTAGCCTCAATGACCAAACAAACTTGACATAGCCCCGAAATAATTCGGTTTCTTTCTGGAAAATGATGTCTTTTGGGTCCTTGCCACGGTAAATATTCAGATAATAATAATCCTAGCTGACTAATAGTATTTTGAAGATTTTCACAATGTTTTGGGTAGGCAAATTCAAATCCTGTACCTATAATTGCAATTGTTTGGCCATTAGCTTTGAGTGTTTCACGGTGTGTCAATTCATCAATTCCTGCTGCCAGTCCTGAAACTGTTGTTAGTCCTGCTGCAGTTAAACCTGGTATCCATGATTTTAAAACACTCTTGCCATACGATGTAGCCTGTCTAGATCCTACAATGGCAACTAATGGTTGCACCAATAATGATAAATCGCCTTTATAGAATAAACAAATGGGTGCATCAATACACTCAGACAAAGTTATTGGGTATGAAGCATCACAAATTGCAATGTATGTCTGGTCTTGCAATTTATGCCAATCGACTTGCCAATTTGTCTCTTTAAACCAGAGAGTTGCCTCATTTCGCTGTGATTGCCGCATTTTACTAATAGTTAATATCTGTTGCCAAGATAATTTTGATAATTTATTTTCTTTTAAGTGGATCCAAATGCGGTAGCGCCCCTTTATGCTTAGTCCTGGAATCATTAATAACCATAATAAAAAATCACGTTGTGCCATTATAAGTCTCCTTTATAAAAAGGACACCTAGCAACGTGATTTGTTCATTAATTCAAAAACTTTTTTACTGGTGCAAATGACTTACGGTGAATTGGTGTAATGCCTAATGTATTTAATCCCGCTAAATGTTCAGCAGTGCCATACCCTGCATTATGCTCAAATCCATAACCTGGAAATTGCTGTGCAAATTCTTTCATTAAATTATCTCGATAATTTTTAGCCAAAATTGATGCGGCACCAATCGAAATACTACGATCATCACCTTTAATTAATTTTTCTTGTGGCATTTCTAAATCAACTGTCATCGCATCAATAAGTAAGCCATCAATAGGAACACTCAAAGATTCTACAGATTGACGCATGGCCACCCTAGAGGCTTCATAAATATTTAATCGATCAATATCTTTTGCATCTACCACACCAAATGCAAAATCCACAACTTTTTCACGTATTTCTGTATCAATTGATTGGCGTGTTTTCTCGGAAAGTTGTTTAGAGTCATGAACAATGGCCAGATCAAAACTATCGTCAATTACGACAGCTGCCGCAACAACTGGACCTGCCAATGGACCTCTACCAACTTCATCAATACCAGCAACAACTTGCCCCTGTTGCCATGCTTTTCTTTCAAATTCTAATCGATTATTAAATGCTTTTTGTTGTAATACATTTTTTTCTTGTCTTTTTTCATATTGACGCAACAACTTTTGTACACCAATACGTTCATCAACTTGCCATCGGGCAATGTCTTCAGAAGATGGCCGCTGAAATAATAGCCGCTTAATTTCGGTAATTGTCTCTGTTTTAGTCATTCACTACCTCACCAATATGATCACTTGGTAGTTCTAGTGTGTATCGCCCTAATTTACCACGTCTTAAGTCAATCAATAATCTTTCAGATGCTCGATCATAATCATCTTTAAAACCTAATTTTTCAGTTATCATAAGTAAAATATCCACATCGGATTTTTCTTCCCAAATCGATGTATTTAGATGGTAACGAGTCGTAATTGCTTCTGCATTATAGTCTCTAAAAAATTTTAATGCAGCCAAAGCAATGTCATCCAAATTAATTAACTGATCTTTTATTGCACCAGTCATGGCTAGATGTTGGCCAACCCGTTGATCGACAAATTTAGGCCATAAGACACCTGGTGTATCTAACAGTTCAAGATTGGTTGGTGTTTTCAACCATTGCAGTTTTTTAGTGACACCAGGTCGATCACCAGTTATTGCAACATTTTTGGTCACCAAATGATTCAATAATGTTGATTTACCAACATTTGGAATACCAGCTACTAATGCACGGATTGCTTTATCTTGAACACCTTTTTCTTCCAAATTTTGCCACTTATCTGCCAATACAGTACGCGCTGCTTTCGTAATGATCTGAGGTGTTTTATGTCCTCGTGTATCTAGAGATACAACTGTTAACCCTTGTGATTCAAAATAACTCCGCCAAATACTTGTACGTTCTGGATCTGCCAAATCTGTTTTTGTCATAATCAATAATCGAGGCTTATCTCCAAGCACATCATCTAACTCTGGATTACGAGATGACAATGGGATACGTGCATCAACCAATTCAAAAACGATATCCACATGCTTTAAGTTTTCACGCATGAGGCGAAAGGCTTTGGCCATATGTCCTGGAAACCATTGTATAATTTGAGACATGTTATTCTCCTTCAAATTTTTTTATTCTTCTGACGCTTTATATTCTGACCAGGCTTGATCAAATATTGACATATTGTATAAATAAGTGGCATTTTCTTCCAAATATCTCGAAATTAAGTCAAAGTCATCAGATTGTTTTGGAAACTGCGTATCATAAAAAGCTGCATTAGCAAAATTTTCAACTTCATCACTAGTCACTGGATTACGTTGGGTCATTAGCCATTGGAAAAAAGGGCGTCTCATTTGTCTGAAAATCCTCCTCTAAACACAAATTTATCCTTTTCGGGATTAATTTGAACTGCCTTCACATGGACACCTTGCACCTTTGGCGCCTTGCCTAAATCAATTAACAATGTTTTTTTCTGTGCATCCAATATCAGCCAATTAGGTAGATTTACTTTTTTACCAAAATAATCCATCACATATTTCACAGGCAAAGGTAATTGTCCCACAGCAACTGAATCTGCATGAAGTAGTATCCCACCATGCTTTGTAACTTCAGGTGTCATTCTCATACCGAAATCAACAGATTGGCCAAAAAGCTTATATGTGCCGTACAACATCATACCTTTCTTTTGCATTTCAAAGCGAAATTGATGCCGTAAGGATGGATCAGCATTAATGTATTTTTCAACAAGAGCATTCAACTCCTTGCGACTAACACTAACCTCAAACGACGCCTGACCAATTTCTGGTCGTGAATCCGTTACATGTTGATGACTCTGTGGCAAGAATAACAAAACTGTACTTAAAATAACTAATACAAGTATCGTTCCTAATATTCCTTTTAAAAATCCTCGTTTTTGTGATTGACGAATAATCTCATCTATATTTGACCTTACATTGTCTTGTTTCATCTTATTTTTTCAACCAATCTTGTTCACTTAATGACATTTTTTTAACCAATAAAGTACTCATTTTATCATAACCTAAATTATTTGGATGGTAGTGGTCCTGCGTTGTTATATATTGATTTAGTTCTTCATTTTTCCCTGAAGTTAGTGTTTCCGTCACCATTTTATTATTTAATGATCCACGATTGGCAGCTTCGGATTTCTTTTGTAATTTTTCACGCGATGCTTTGGTTTTATATTGACCAAACGTTAAGGTTCTAAATGTAGATACATAAAACACGCGACCATCTACAGATGCTAAATTTGCGTTTATATCATTATAAATTTTTACGTCATCATTTAAATCATTCCGGTTAGCTAAATAAACATACAATGGATTATAGTTACCAAATAAATAAATAGGCGCCTGTTTATTTTGTTTTTTTAGGTAATTAATCAAATTTGTTAAATTCTCAGTATAATCCGGCATTGCTTTTTCAACTTGCCTTGTAACAGCAGATTCAGACCTAGCTAATACTGCCTTAAATAAGGTTTGTTGCAGATCATTGCCACCAACTGTCAGAGTAATAACATCTGCATCTCCTATGTCTTTTTTTGCCTGCGAATTTGCTTTAATACGTGCTAAAATTTGATCGGAACGATCCCCAGCTTTTCCATAATTTGATGTATCAACTTTCACATTATATTTTTTTGAAATTTGCTTTGCAGCACGTTTCGTGTAACCTTGTTGTTTTGTTGTATCACCAACTCCTTCAGTTAATGAATCACCGACTGCAACAAAGTTAATGCTGTCTTTATTATCTGCATGTACGGTTGTTAACCCGATAAGAAAAAAAGCCAATAAACTGGTCAACACTAAATACATCCTTCTTGGCATAACAGGTGGCTCCTTTCTATCGTTCACTAATAATAACCTAATTAATAATTTTACCATATTTTAAGGCAACACGAAAAAAGCGAGATTTACACATCTCGCTAGTTCATACTAATATCACTTACTAATTTAACTGATAACTAAACCCAATTGCGCCATCACCAGTGTGTGTCGCAACAATCGGCGTGGTCTGTTGCAATACAATTTCTACCCCTGGAAAAAGCGTTCGTAATTGTTCGCCTAATGTTTCTCTTTCATCTGGAATACCGGCAGTTGAAATTCCAATTGCATGCACACCCTTTGGTGCTGATTGAAGTACTTCTATAATTTTTTGTATATAGGCTTTAGTTGATTTGGCACCACGACCCTTAGTCTCAACATTAATATTTCCCTCAACAACATGTGCACCGATGCGAATATTTAACATACCTGCTAACAAACCTGCTGTTTTTGACAAACGACCGCCAGCAACAAGATTGTCAAGTTTTGAGACAGTTAAATATTGTTCTGTTTTTTCTTTTACTGATTTAATTTCGGCCAATACTTCATCTCGCGAAGCACCATTAGCGGCCTTTTCAGCTGCTGCTAAAACAACCATACCAAGTGAGCGATCAATTAAACCAGAATCTATAATCGTTACATCTCCATCAACCATCATTGCAGCTTGACGTGCTGCATCTACAGAACCAGATAGCCCTTTCGTCAAGTGAATTGAAATAACAGATGAGCCATCAGCAACTAATGGTTCATAAATTTCTGTAAAAACACCTAATGCTGGTTGAGAAGTTTGTGGCAAACTTTTAGATGCCGCCATTTTGTCCATAAATTCAACTGGTGATATGGTAATACCATCTTGATAGGTTACACCATCAACCGTAATTGTTAGTGGAATAATTTTTATATCATATTTTTCAATCTCATGTGGTAATAACATTGCTGTTGAATCAGTAACAATTTTTACTTGGGCCATAATATTTAATTCCCCGTTTTCTTGTAATTCATTATGATTAATTATCGCATTTTTTTTGGAATTTTTCAATTAGCTGATATATAAAAACCGATAATCTGGTTTTTATAACTAAATGATATTCCTGCTACAAAAAAAGTTGCAGTATTCTATTCTAAAGATTACAACAACTTTCGTGACATTTCTTATAAGGAATCTGGGTCTCGTAGCCAAGCCAAAGCTAATGCACCCTTCCCTAAGTGTGCACCAATGACTGGTCCGATATAACTAAATTCGATACGCATATCTGGATATTCTTTTTGTAGCTTATCATGCCAAGCCTGTCCGGCCTCTTTATCATTTCCCTGAATAACCATTGCACGTAGCGGATAATCTGCTGCTTCTTTTGCTTGAGCAAATAAAATTTCTGCACGTTGCATTGCTTTCTTCATTGAACGCACTTTTTCAAATGGTACAATTTGATTTGTCTCATCGTCAAAAGTTAACAAAGGTTTAATCTTTAACATCGTCCCAATAAAAGCAGAAGCATTTGATAAACGACCACCTCGTACCAAATTTTGTAAATCATCGACAATAAAGCACTCATTAATTGTTGCTGAAAGTTCGTCCAAGATCTTGATGATGTTGTCGATGGACTCTCCTTTTTTAACTAATTGTGCTGCCTTCATTACTAGGTGTCCCATCAAACGGACCGTTATCTTTGAGTCGTACCCATAAACTTTAAAATCTTCTATCATGTTATCCAAGCCGGCAACTGTATTAACTGTTCCTGAAATTGTTGATGCTAAGTTAATAACAATTGCACCATCATAACCTTCTTGTTTTAGTGACTCAAATAATGATAACCAATCACCAATTGCTGGCTGAGAAGTTGTTGGGAATTCTGAAGCACTAGCTAATTTTTCGTAAAATTCTTCTGTTGTAATATCAATACCTTCATGATATGTTGTTCCATCAATAATTACTGGTAATGACATGACCTTAATATCATACTTATCAATTTCTTCTTGATCCAAATATGCTGTTGAATCAGTGACAACTGCAAGTTTCATCTTAATAAAATCCTTTCAAAGTCATTTGACGTGTAACGTACGCCTATTTTGTTCTTACGTAATTTTTGTGTATGTAATTAACTATTCTAAGAACTTATTCTTGTATATATAATGACTTAATCACCTGATATTAAATCATAACACAAATCAGTAATGTTTTCATTTCGATTAAATGATTCGCAGTCTAAAACGGTTTCGTCATTGATTTATTCAAACGATTTAACAAAATTTGCAACATACTAGTTTCTTCTTCAGACCATACTTTAAAAACATTTTCTTGAAAATATTGGTGTTTTTCATTAATTGCCACTAAAGTATCTGATCCAAGAATTGTCAGTTTATATATCAGTTGTCTATGATCTTTTCCAATGGCTTCGCTGGCTACCAACTCTTTTTTAACTAATGAGTGTAGTTGTCGCGATAAAGTTGAATTATCAAGACCCGTATCAACTGATAGTTTATCTTGCGTATCAATTTCATCATCTAAATGTTGTAAGAGCTGCCATTCTGCAATGGTTACGCCATTGTCCTTGGTAATTTTTGTTAAAGCCGTTTTATATTGTTTTTCAGTCTGCCGAAGCGCTTCAAGTATTGTTTTCATTTCAACCTCCACACGATTGCACGCTTGCCAATAACCACCAGTTTATAAATCATGATAGTCTAACAATTTTAGACCCATGAACATCATTTACGCCTAGAACAGCTGCTACCCGATAAGCATTCATATACGTCACACCGCCACCAGGCATGATTGTCAGTCCTTTTGGTGCCATTGCAATGATTTCATGTAAATGAGGAATTGTTTCTTCAATACCCGTATTTAATGCTCCTCCATGCGTCAAGACACGAACAACACCATACTGATAGAGCCATTGTAAAGCTTGTGACTGACAACTCACGTCAATCGCATCAAAAGCCATATGATAAACAACTTTCATTGGTTTCGCTGCCTCAAGCAGTTTTAACATATGATGACGGGCTAAACGACCTTTTTCATCAACCACACCAAAGGTAACCATTTTAACACCCAAACTTTTAAAAGTTAGAATAGATTGTCGCATCATTTCAATCTCGGAATAAGTATAATTGAAATCACCTGATCGGGGCCGAATCATCACAACTAAATCAACTTGAGATTTTTCAGCAAGCTGAACTGCCATTGCAACCGTCTTAGGGTCTGGTGTTAAGCCACCTAACTCAAGATTAGCATTTAACTCAACGCGATTTACCCCAGCAGAGATTGCAGCTTTCATTGTTGGTATATCAGCTAATGCAATTTCTTTTTCCATATATGATCCCTCCAATCTACTAACCCAGAACACAACTTACCAATTTTAAAAATGTGATGAAATTCTTTTTATACATAAGATACTAAAAAAGACAGATTAATACACGTTATTAACCTGACTTTAAAGTTTTTTTTAATTATTCTGTCGTAATTTCTGCACTAATTGTACCTCTGGGGTAACAGTCATCGTTGTTTGTCCTTCAAAAATGACAAAGCCTGGCTTAGAACCATTTGGCTTTCTCAAGCGTCCAACCGGTAAATAATCCACTGGAACGTTGGCCGATTCTCGTGCTTTTGAAAAATAAGCTGCTAACATAGCCCCTTCAAACAAAGTTTGCTCTGTTGGCTCATTATCGTGAATAATAACGTGTGAACCAGGAATATCTTTTGTATGCAACCAAATATCAGACTTTGCCGCAGTTTTCATCGATAATCGTTCATTCTGCAAATTATTTTTTCCTACTTCAATCAATGTACCATCAGTGGCATAGAATTTTTCAGGTTGACTAACCTTTGGCTTCTGTTTCTTTTTATGCTGTACCCGAAGATAACCTTCTTGTGTTAATTCCTCTCTGATTTCAGCAATATCTTTTGGTGAAGCAATGTCTATCTGTGCCAGTAGTGTTTCAAAGTAATCAACTTCCTGCTGTGCTAAAGCAATCTGTGAATGCAAATATTTTACTGAATTCTTTAACTTATTGTACTTTGTGAAATACTTTTGTGCATTCTGAGATGGGCCAATTTGGTTAGACAAGGTTATTTTCATTAACTTATTATCATCATAATAATTTGGTAATTCAATCTCTGTCATTCCACGTTGAATCTGAGACATATACGTGGTTAGCAACTCACCTTTTACACGATATTCGTCAGCATGGTCAGCATTTGCCAATTCATTTTTTTGTTTTTGAATTTTTTTCTTATTCTTTTTTAATTCATTACGAACGGTTCGCAAAACAATTACCGCTTGTTGCTGTACACGATCACGCTCGGATTTTTCTGCAAAATAAGCGTCTAAAAGTTCACTTAAAGAATGGTAAGGTGCCTTAATGCCATCAATCGTTACCCAATTAAATGGTGTAAAAGCTACCCCTTTATCCGTACTGATTAACTCTGGTTCTGGTGCGTTAAAATGGTTTAACCACGAAGTTGTAATTGCTAATGAATCACCAGATTGTTGTAAAACATGTGCCAACTCATTGGCAGAGTCACGGGCAAAGCCTTGGAAATGTTGTTGAATTTCCTTTGCCAAGTCATTAATTTTAGGATTATCTAAAATAATATTGGCCACCCCATCCAAGCTTTCAAATGGATTGATAACATTTTGCTTAGGCGGCAAAATATAAGTCCCTCCAGGCATCAAAGTTCGAACTCGATTTTGATCTGCAGGTACATGTTTAATTAAGTCAATAATGCGTTGCGTTGCCTCGTCTACTAAAAACAAGTTTGAATGACGCCCCATCATCTCTAAAATCAATGTTGTTTGCTCTTCATCACCAAGTTCATCGCGTCCTGACGTCACAAATCGAATAATGCGATCATTTTCAACTTGTTCAATTTTAATTAGTTTTGATCCTTCAAGATGCTTGCGTAGCATCATTGCAAAATTTGGTGCTGTCTGCGGATTGGTATATTTTATTCTTGAAATCTGGGCACGAGCAAATGCTGGATGGGCACTCAATAAAACTGGGAAATTTTGTCGATTATGTCGAATAATCAAAAAAATTTCATTCGCATATGGTTGATGAATTTTCATGATTCGTCCACCAGCTAATTTATCATTTAACTCATGCACCATGGCATGTGTAAAAAGTCCATCGAATGACATGTTATTTATCACTTTCCTTTCTGACTAAAGGTTTAGTAGAAATGCCTGCGCCTCTTTTTCGTCTTCGGCCAATTGATCAATTAGCTCCTGTACATTATTAAATTTCACCTCACCACGTAAGTAGTGGTGCCATTTAATTTGTACATTTTCACCATAGATAGCGCGACTAAAATTAAATAAGTTAATTTCAACTGTTTTAGGTCTATTTTCACCAAAAGTGACGTTATATCCAATTGAAGCCATACCTGGATACCAAGTTTGGTTAATTTTCATTTCTACGACATACACACCAACACCTGGTAATCTCTCACCTGGCGTCGTTTCAATATTGGCAGTTGGATATCCTAATTCTCGTCCTCTCGCCTCACCATGCACAATTAAACCTGTTGTTTCATACGGCCGCATCAATAGGTGCGTTAACTTATCTAAACGACCTTCATCAACCATCTTCCGTGCAGTAGTTGATGCACTCTCTTTTCCATCCACATTTACTTGCTGGACCTCAATCACATCAAAGCGACTTTGTGCATATTGATGTAAATATTTCATATCAGCATTTTTAGGACCATAAGTATGGTCGAATCCAGCAACAACAGCCTCAGCATGTAGTCCAAACATATATTGATCGACAAAATTCTGTGGCGCTAATTGTGCAAACTCAGATGTGAAGTTAACAACATAGGTTAAATCCACTCCGAGTTCGGCCAATAGATCCAACTTCTTGGGTAATCTAGTTAAATAAGTAAGTGGTTTATTATATGTTTTAAATACGATTGATGGGTGATGATCATATGTTAAAACAGCTAGCTTGATACCCCTTTTTTTTGCTTCCTCTGCAGCTCGTTTAATAACCATACGATGCCCAGCATGCACCCCATCAAAAAAACCCATTGCTAAAACAACTGGCTCTTTTTTTATTTGACTAGCCTCATATGGATGATGCAAATAAATAACTTCCATCAGTAAGCCCTTCTTCTCTTTTTTTGTGTATTAGTGTATTAATCATAACACATGTTATTATAAGAATATTTCACTCTATTGAAAAAGTACGATAAGTACGATATTGATTTTTATCAGGTCGCCAAGCAAAAACCGATTTCACATCGCCCTTATATGTCAAAACAATTTTTTCTGTAGTCGGTTCATGTAGACTTGCTGGTTGCCCAATCCCATGTTTTACCTTTTCCCATTGTTCATCATTTAATTCGACGTGGGGATATTGTGCGACTGCTGTTGCAAGTGGCATTAACCAGTCATCTAATGAACCTTTCCCCACCATGCGTTGCGCAATCTCATCTAAACGATGGGCTTGTGCAATATCATATCCTCCAGCACTAACTCTTGTTAACTGACTCATAACTGAAGGTACTTGTAACTGCCTACCTAAATCAACAGCAAGCGTTCTAATATATGTCCCCTTAGATACCTTAGCTAAAAATGAAAATGTTTGTGTGCCTTTTTTTTCATCAAACGTTGTTGCGGATGTCATTTTAAATTCATAAATTACTGCTTCACGTTTTGGTCGCTCAACAGTTTCACCAGCACGTGCATAATCATATAAACGACGCCCTTTAACTTTAACCGCAGAATACATTGGTGGAATTTGAGTAATATGTCCTGTCAACGCCTGCATTCCTTTATTTATTTCATCGACTGAGAATGGTTTAACAAGCTGCTGAGTTTGCACCACTTCTCCATCCATATCTTCTGTCGTTGTTGCAATACCAAGTGTGATTGACCCCGTATATATTTTCCCAGTTTCTTGCAAAAACTCAATCGTCTTTGTCGCTTTACCAAGTGCCACAGGCAAGACACCGTCAACATTAGGATCAAGCGTGCCAGCATGTCCAATCTTTTTCATTTTTAAAATCCGACGTAACTTAAAAACAACATCATGGGAAGTCATCCCTTTTTCTTTATAAATTGGTATAATTCCGTCCATACTTCTCACCTTCGATTTTTGTGTAATTATATGTATATAAAAAGGGCTTTTGTACCAAAATAAGCTGGTAAAAATGCCCTTTCATTAATTATTCTCATACCTATTCATAATAAGTATGATTAGTCTTGGTGTAATTGACGAATCAAATCATCAATTTTATTACCATATTGAACAGATTCATCTTTAACAAATTTTAACTCTGGTGTTTTATAGATACGCAAACGTGAACCTAATTCTTTACGAATTAATCCAGTTGCTGCATCAAGACCTTCTGCAGCTTTTTTGTTAACTGATGCTAATTCTGATAACACACTATAATAGATTTTGGCTTGTTGCAAATCTCCAGTGACTTCTACACCAGTAACTGTAACCCCCTCAATACGAGGATCACGAATTCGCTTTAACAATAAATCATTAATTTCTCGTTGAATTTCTTGTTCTAAGCGACCAACTCGAAAATTCTGTTGTGCCATATTAATTTTCTCCCATCAATATATACATTGTGAAATTAATTAGCGTGGAATTTCAACCATTTCATACGCTTCAATCATATCGCCAACTTTTTCGTCATTGTATTTTTCAATTGTTAGACCAAAGTCATAACCGTTCTTGACTTCCTTAACATCATCCTTATAACGACGTAATGAGCCAATCTTACCATCAAAAATAACGATACCATCACGGATTAGACGAACTGATGAATTACGCGTGATTTTACCTGACATTACCATACCACCGACAATTGTACCAACCTTTGATACCTTGAATAAATCACGAACTTCCGCAGTACCAACAACTTTTTCTTCAAACTCAGGATCTAATTGTCCCTTCATTGCAGCTTCAATTTCATCGATGGCATTGTAAATAACACTGTGCAAACGAATTTCAACCTTATCAGTATCAGCTTGTTGTTTTGCTTGTGGTGTTGGTCGTACATTAAATCCAACAATAATTGCACCAGATGCTTCTGCAAGTGTTACATCTGATTCGTTGATAGCGCCAACGGCTGTATGAATAATATCAACCTTAACACCCTCAACATCAATCTTACGGAATGAACCAGCTAATGCTTCAACAGAACCTTGAACATCTGCCTTAATAATAACAGGCACAGACTTCATTTGCTTCTCAGCCATCTTATTAAACAAGTCAGATACAGAAACAATATTATTACGATTACGTTCTGCAATCACGGCACGTTTTGCACGTTCCTCACCAGCAGCACGGGCCGTTTTTTCATCTTCAAAGACAACAAAACGATCACCAGCAGAAGGCACATCATTTAATCCCGTAATTTCCACAGGTGTAGATGGCAAAGCTTCTTTAACACGACGACCACGATCATTAGTCATCGTTCGAACACGTCCGTATGTATTACCTACAACAATTGGATCTCCAACATGCATTGTTCCTTGTTGAACCAATACAGTAGCAACAGTACCACGACCCTTATCTAATCGAGCTTCAACAACAGATCCTGCAGCTCTTTTGTTAGGATTTGCCTTTAATTCCAAAACATCAGCGGTCAAAAGAATCATTTCTAATAACTCATCGATATTTTGTCCGAACTTTGCAGAAATGTTAACGAAGATTGTGTCTCCACCATATTCTTCAGGTACTAATTCATATTGCATTAATTGATTGATAACATTTTCTGGATTAGCACCTGGCTTATCAATCTTATTAACAGCAACAATAATTGGTGTTTTTGCAGCCTTAGCGTGATTGATCGCCTCAATGGTTTGTGGCATAACACCATCGTCAGCCGCAACAACCAAAACAGTAATATCAGTAATATCTGCTCCGCGCGCACGCATTGCTGTAAACGCTGCGTGACCTGGTGTATCTAAGAAGGTTACAACACGATCATTTAACTTCGTCTGGTAGGCCCCGATATGTTGCGTGATACCACCAGCTTCACCCTCTGTAACGTGTGAATTACGTAGGTAGTCCAGCAAAGTTGTTTTACCATGATCAACGTGACCCATGATAGTGACAACTGGTGCACGTGGCTCCATGTTTTCGCTATCTTCATCTTCATCCTCAAAGAATTTATCCAAGTCAGCAATGTCCACTTCAACCTTTTGCTCAACATTAATACCATAATCAGCTGCTAATAGTTCAATCGTGTCAGCATCCAATGACTGGTTTTGATTAACCATAACACCCAACATGAACAACTTCTTAATAATTTCGGTTGCGTCACGGTGAATTAATTTAGCAATATCTTGAACATTCATACCAACAGAATATACTAGTGTTTCTGGTAGTGGCTGATCCTTACGCACTGTTGGTGCTGGACGATGTTCATTATTGTTACGATTACGTCCTGGGCCTTTCTTACCACGTCGATTATTACGGTTATTATTATTATTGTTATTATTAAAACGACGATTCTTATTTTGTGAATTACGAGTATTATTACGTCCAGAATTGCCTTCACTATTGCTTTGTTGCTGCGTCTTTTGCTTAGTGTGCTGTGGACGAGAAGGTTTAGTTTCTTCCTTCTTGTTATCCTTGTTATGGTTCACATTTTTTTTCGGTGCTTTTTGCTCAGCTGCTTGAGGCTTTGCTGAGTTATTATTTTTCTTTACGGCGTTAGTCAAGGTTTGAATTGCCTTATCATCTAATGTAGACATGTGATTTTTAACCGACATGTTTGCTTTATTGGCAATTGACACTAAATCCTTTGATGAAACATTCAAATCTTTCGCCAACTCATAAATTCGCTTGGTCATATAACTTCCTCCTAATTATCTAAGTATTCTCGCATTTTTTTAGCAAATCCTTGATCAGCTATTCCAATTACCGTTCGTGCTAATCCAGTTGCATCTGCCAACTCTTGTCGAGTTAATGCTGTCGAAAACGAAACTTTATAACTCGTTGTTTTATCTGTAAATTTTTTTTTGCTTGTTTGACCACCATCTGATGCAAAAAAAACTAAACTCACTTTGCCAGAACGAATTGCGTTCAGAACTAATGATTCACCAGTAACTAACTTACCTGCACGCCTAGCAAGGCCTAATAAGTTTAATAATTTTTGTTTATTTTGCATCGCCAAAAAGCTCCTTACGTGCTGCTTGATGATCAACATATGCAATCAACTCATCATAAAACTGTTCTTCAAGTTTTGTTTCAAATACTTTATCAAAGATACGCTTTTTCTTAGCGGTTTCTGCCACATCAACAGATAGAGAGATGTACGCACCACGCCCATTTGCTCGATTTGATGGATCTAAAATGACATTACCTTCTGGTGTTCGTACAATACGCACGAGTTCTTTTTTAGGTACCATTTCTCCGGTAACAATATCTTTACGCATTGGAATTTTACGTGGCTTCATATGCGACCTCCTATTCTTCTGAATTATCGTCTAATTCAACTTCTTCAATATTTTCTGCAACAGAACTAGCTGTTGATTGATTTTCTAATTCAGCGATAACTTCTTCACGTGCTGATTCTGGCTTGATGTCAATTTTAAATCCTGTCAAACGTGCAGCTAAACGTGCATTTTGACCTCGTTTACCGATAGCCAATGATAGTTGATAATCAGGTACCAAGACCGTTGCTGCGCGATCATTAGTTGGATCAAAAATCACTTCAACAACTTCTGCTGGATTCAATGAATTTTTAATAAATTCAGCTGGATCTTCTGTCCACTCAACAATATCCATGTTTTCACCTGATAATTCAGTAACAACAGATTGCACTCGTGCACCACGTTGACCAACCATCGTTCCAACAGCATCTAGATTTTCATTATGTGAATAAACAGCAATTTTTGAACGATCTCCTGCCTCGCGAGCAATAGACTTGATCTCAACGGTACCATCAAAAACTTCAGGTACTTCTGCTTCAAATAGTCGCTTAACCAAATCAGGATGAGTACGAGAGACAAACACTTGTGGACCTTTTTGCTCATTTTGTACTTGTGAAACCAAAACCTTAATCTTATCACCCATTTGATAATTTTCACTAGGCATCTGGTCATTTGGCTTCATCGCTGCCACTTGATTACCTGGCAAAATGATGTACAAGTAACGTGAGTCTTCTCTTTCAACTTCTCCAGTGATAATTTCATCTTCATAACCGACAAAGTTATCGTAGACAACACCACGTTCAGCTTCACGTACTTTTTGCATAATGATTTGCTTTGCTGTTTGTGCTGCTAAACGGCCAAAATCTTTTGGTGTGACTTCAAAACGAATTTCGTCACCAACTTCGTAAGCCTTATTTAGGTCTAAGGCCTCTTCTAAACTAATTTGTTCATATGGTTCTTCAATTTCATCTACGACTGTCTTAACCGCGTATACCTTAATACTACCCTTTTTTTTATCGAATTGAACTTCGACATTTTCAGATTCGTCATAGTTTTTTTCGTACGCTTTTTTTAAGGCCTCTTCCAGTGCTGCAATTAAAACTTCGGCTTTAATACCCTTTTCTTCTTCAAGTGCATCAAGGGCTGATACTAGTTCCTTACTCATTTTTTGTTTCTCCGTATTTTTAAAAATCATTTGATTGTCGTGCTTGTGCAACTGCACGACGTGGGATCAGCAATTCATCATTGGACTCATCAGTAATGATTAAATCTTCTGGTGTAAAATTATTTAATTCACCTAAAAATTCTTTGCGACCATCAATTTTTTGATAAGTTGAGATGTGCACTAACTTATGACGTGCCCATTCATAATCCTCTTCAGTAGTCAAAATACGATCTTGGCTGATAGATAAATTGGCTTTCTGAATATTATCTAAATCAATCTCAATCAACTGATGCTTTGTTTTTAATGCGACATCTACAGTCAATTTGTCATCTAAAAATGATACCAACTGGCCAGTAAATTTTTCTAACCCTGCAACTGGATTATTTAAAATCACCTCAATAAATTTTCCAACTGCCCAAACAAAGTTTCCTGGTTGCTGTAATTCTCGATCAGCACCTGGAGATGAAACATCAAGAAGATAAGCCTGTGGGAATGGATCAGGAGTAATCATATCTAGCTCATCGCTGATAACTTCAGTTAACATCACGAGATCATCCATATTAATTTCTCCATCAACACGGTCTACAAGTACCCGAAGAACAAAATCGCTGTCTTGTTTTTCATACAAAACATCCCAAAGATCAAAACCCTTTGTAGCCAATATAGGTTTTAAAATTGCTTGAACATTTTCTGTAACTTTTGCCATTCTAACCCTCCCTTCATGCATCAATATTCGCTCGATTTAATAAACTCCTTAAAAAAATGAGCGGCCGAGAAGAAATCCGGCCACTCAATTAAGAGCATATTCATTAACAAACCTTATAGTATCACGAATTTATCCTATAGGCAAGTAACTGCTCTTCATATTTTAACGCATCATGAAGTGATCAATGAATGTTTTTGCAACATTAAAATAGATAATAACGGATGTTAGGTCAGATAGTGTTGAAATGAATGGTCCAGATGCCACTGCGGGATCAACACCCACTTTATCCATAAGCAACGGAATAAATGCTCCGGCAACATTAGCTACCAAAATAGCAACACTCATTGCTAATCCAACGGCGATTCCCAATAACAGATTATTTTTCCAGATTAAGATAACTAGGAAAATAGTCACACCTGCAAGTACACCAATCATTACACCAATTAAAATTTCAATTAACAGTGATTTAAAGATTGACTTCTTTTCCTGTAAAGCAATGCGACGAACTGCAACCGCCAGTGATTGCGTACCTGCGTTTCCTGCCGTACCGGTTATTAAGGAAATAAAAACAGCTAGAATTGATGTCTCTGCTACTAAATAATTATAGCCATCAATCACTGATGCAGTTCCCATCCCCAAAAATATCAACCCAATTAACCAAGGTAAACGTTTCATTGCTGACTTAATTGGATTATCTTCTAAAGTGACAACGTCCACACCAGCCAGTCGTGAATAATCTTCTGCAGCTTCTTCGTCAATAACATCAACAATATCATCAACAGTAATCATTCCAACCATCTTTTGTTCGGCAACAACAGGAATTGCAACAAAGTTATAATCAGCCATAATTTTAGCCACTTCTTCTTGATCATCTGTAGGACTAACCGTAATCAGATTTGTGTCCATTACCTCAGCAACTTTTGCTGCATCTGGCCACACAATCAATGATTTCAGTGAGATAACCCCCACCAATACACCATTGTCATCTAAAATATAAATATAATTGATTTGCTCCGCTTCCTGGGCAGCTTGCTTAACCTCTACCATGGCCTGGCCAATTGATAGCTGTTGATTAATAGCGATGAACTCGGTACTCATCAGAGCTCCCGCAGTATCATCATCGTATTTCAAAAAGCGTTTGATTTCTTCAGCACTTTTTGGAGGCATTAATGACAAGTAAAGCGCTAATTGTTTACCGTCTAAGTCAGACATCAAATCAACCGCATTATCAGTGTACATTTCTGCTAGCATTTCTGCTGCATAATGAGGGGACATTTCAGATAATAGATCATTAAAATCGACATCTTCAGGATCAATCTCATCAAAAATATCCGCCAGTTCCACTGGTTTTAACCAGTCAATAATTTGATGTCTTAACTGCGCCGTTAATGAAACATAGAAGACCGCTTGATCAAATGTATGCAATTCATCAAAACCATTCAAAAAGGCATTTTTATCGTTATTTTCAATATATTGAACTAAATAATGGGCCTGTTCTGATAACTCATCACGCATTTCTTCCGTCAATTCCTGTAATGTTTCTTTCATTATTCACCACGCTATTTTTTATTTATCTAAGATTTACTCACCATATCTTCTGTAGAATTACCTGTTAAAATTTGCTTTAAGTCTTCAGGCAACGGGCTCTGAATGTGTCGCTTAATTTCACTAAAAGGATCATAGAATTCTAACGAATAGGCATGTAATGCTTGCCGCTCAATTCCTCGATCCATTGGGCCACCATATATTTCATCTCCAATTAATGGATGTCCTATATATTTAAAATGCACACGAATTTGATGTGTTCGCCCAGTATGTAACTGTACCTTTACTAATGTTTGATTCGACATCCGGTTTACAACCCAATATTCTGTTTGTGATGATCGCCCATCAGCACGTACCTCACGTCTAATAAAATCATTATCCATTCGACCAATTGGTGCATCAATAAAGCCATGATTGTCTGAGACAATGCCATCAACAATTGCATAATAACGCTTATCTACTGTGTGTGTTTGCAGTTGCTTATCTAAAAGGCCATGTGCAAAACGGTGCTTGGCTAGTAAGGCAACACCAGATGTAAATCTATCTAGTCGAGTCACAACATGTGGTACAAGATCTTCTGCCCCTTCTGAAATCAAATAACCTTTAACACGATTAACCATGGTTGTCTCTCGATCAGCTTTTCCAGGGACGGATGTTATGCCTGCCACCTTGTCTACCACTAACCAATTTTCATCTTCATACAAAATTTTAATCGGTAAGTCAGAAGCAGCCACAATTGCATTGGATTGTTCTGCTGGCATTTTCACCTCAACCAAATCACCTGGTGCAACATCATCTAGTGTTCTAACTGGTCTATGATTGAGTAGTACCTGGCCACCCCCACGTTTAATAATCGCAAACATACGATGTGAAACACCACGTTGTGCTAAAAATGTTTTTATACGTAATGTACTTTCACTTTGATTTTTCCAACTAAAATGAGCCACTTATCTCACCTCCGTTCCAATAAAGCTAGCCTGTACACGATGCCAAAAATGCATATGCCGGTATTCAGCAAATTGGATCTTTTGGTCAGCCACCTGGAAAGAAATCCAATCAATATTAGAAGATATTTTATTTAAATGATCATAACTAAACGTTACAGCAGAACCATCGTTTTCTAGTTGTACCTTAACGACCTCGTGACTACCAATGATCAAAGGAGAACCTAACGTACGAAAAACCCTGCTATTTATCGAAGCAATTTCAGCTAATTGAATTGCTTGTAAACTCGGATGCATGACTGCACCACCAATTGCTTTATTATAAGCTGTCGACCCAGTTGGTGTCGAAGCTGTCAAGCCATCTCCTCGGAATCGCTCAAACAATTCATTTTGAATATAAACATCAGCAACTAATGTACCAAGAGGGCGTTTGATAGCCGCCTCATTTAAGGCTAAAATATTTTCCTCATGTCCATCTGTGTAATGAATTTTAGCATGCAAGAGGGGATATTTAACTGTTTTAGCGGTTGTTTCTTGATTAACCAAACTCTCAACTAACTCATCTAATTCAAAATATTGCCAATCAGCATAAAATCCCAAATGTCCAGTATGCACACCAATAAAACGAATTTTATCTAATTGATCAGTATAATGATGAAAAGCCCCCAACAATGTCCCATCACCACCAACTGTAATGACTACTTCTGGATTTTCATTGTCAAATATGACTCGTCCTTCACTTCGAGCAATGAGTTTTTCTTTCAGTAAGGAAACTACTGCTCTAGAATGAGGTACATTATTACTATATACAGCGATCTTCATTTAGCAGCCTTCCTTTTACTTTTATAAATTACCGTTTGTTCCATTTTCTGATAAGCCATTGTGGAGTTCAGAAAACAATTCATCAACTTTGATGCTTAGGTCCGCAGCATTTTTTAACTTTTCTTGCATCTCTTCGGTATATTCACCATCATATTTATAATTAATGGCATGTTCAATTGTTGCCCATACATTCATTTGCATCGTTCGAACTTGAATTTCTGCTAGTACTTTCTTTTCACCAGTAACTAACTGAACAGGATACTCAATAACAATATGATACGAACGATACCCTGATGGCTTTTCATTCGTCACATAATCACGTTCTTCCAGAATAACCATATCTTTGCGTTTACGTAACAAGTCAACCACGCGATAAATATCCTCGGTAAACTGTGTCATGATTCGAACACCAGCTAAATCTTCCATATCTTGTTCAATACGATCTATGTTAATATGACGTCGAATAAGTTTTTCTTCAATAGCTGGGATAGTTTTCACCCTGCCAGTTACAAATTCAACTGGTGTTTGTATACTTTGTAATTCAAATTCTTGGCGCATGCCACGCAATTTAACCTTTAATTCATCAACAGTTTGAACATAAGGTTGCAGTAATTTTTCCCACTCATCATGTGTCATTTTTACTCCCCCAAAAATTTCATAAATCTCACTATTATTTGTGTCCTGCTATTAAAAAATCAAACTGACACGCTAAAATAACTAACCGCTGAGTATTTATAATAGGTTATACAAGCGGAATATTATCGTATTCGTTGTGAAAACTATATAATTAAGTCAGCTCATTATAACAAATAACACAATGCTTTAATTTTACAATTACTAAGTAATTCTTACCAGTGTTATTTAATAAATAATCAGTATTTGAAAACTTATATTATGCATTTTTTCACTAAAAGGGTTATCCTTAGTTCTGTTATAAAAAGAAAGAGCATATAGACACACTAGCAATGATAGCGTACTATTGATGGGTATGCATAAAAACGTTTTTTGGAGGTTGTCGCTTGTTATGTTAGAAGTGTACCACTTCGTCACTCCCCTCTCAGCTGAAAGTATAGCATCAGAGGAAATGATTACGAGTTATTTTGAAGAAATGAATCAATTTGTTTCCTACAAATTGATCCCAATTGTCACGATGCAATCAGTACGAGATACGTACCACGAATTAAAGCGTAGTTACAAAAATGTTGATTACGCAACCGTTGCAAATAATTTATCACAATTAGTATTAGATACAAAGGCTGTCCAATCTCAAGGAAGAAAGGCTGCCAGAGCATTTTATTTTAAAATGCAGACGAAATTATTAGCTAATAAAAGTTATTCTAAAAATTTAGTTTTGTCGACCATCGCTGAACTGAATTTAGATGAAAATATTTTTTTGGAAGATTATAATACGCTGTCAACTTTGAATGCTTTGAGAGATGATCAAAATATTGCGGCAAACATGGGGATTGTATCCTATCCTACCATGGTCGTATATAATTCAACCGAAAACAGATACGCCTTTCAAACAACAGATTTTTCATCTCAAGGTTTAGCACATGTCTTCAATTCGTCTATGAGTCAAAGAACGACCAATGCAACTCTTCATTTAGTTAACTACGAAGAAGGTACTAATTAAGAAAACCAAAAAGTAGATCGTAATAAACAATTTAAGTCAAATTGTTTTATTACGATCTACTTTTTTCTAAATTAAGTCAAATTGACACACATTCTACCTATCAAATTCAAATTTCAGTCCTGATACAGGCTGTAAATCACGCGTATAAAACTGCACAATAAACTTTTTAGTTTCTACTGAAAGAATTGCATATGTTCCCTTGAGATATGCATAAGGTCCCTTAGGTAGGGAAATCGACCCTGGATTAATAAATAACTTGCCATCAATCTGTTCAGCTCCCAACATATGTGTGTGACCTGAAGTAACAATATCTACATCTTTATGCGATGCTACTTCTCTCAACTGATTAAGAGAAATTTCAGTATGCACCAAGTGACCATGAGTTTGATAAATTTTAACAAATTCATCTTCATAGTTACGATCATCAGGAAACATCGGATCATCATCCATATTACCAATTACTGGAAGTAATGTATCAAAAAGTTCATCAGACCTTTGTAACTCCGAGTCACCGTTATAAAACATTGCACGAACTTTCCCCTTATAATGCGCAACAATGTCAGTTAAAATTTGTCGATCACCATGTGTATCAGATACAATCAAATAATCCATAATTAATCTCCCCACCAATCTTTAAATAATACAATAAATTGTCTTAAAGCATTTCCTCTGTGCGAAATACTGTTTTTTTCTGTGGCTGTTAATTCCGCAAAACTTTTATGCAATGGTTCATAATAGAACAACGGATCATATCCAAATCCATCGGTCCCTTGTTCTTCAAATAAAATACTACCATTAACTGAACCATCAGCCACAATTTTTTCTCCTGTTGGCTTCAATCCAACAATTACTGTATGAAATGTCGCTGTGCGATCTTGCTTTTTTACATTAGTCAATTCTGATAATAACTTTTTATTATTTGCGAGATCATCATGATCACCCGCATAACGTGCAGAATGGACACCAGGCGCACCATTCAAAGCATCAACACTCAGTCCAGAATCATCTGCTACAACCGGCAAGTGATAAGTTTCTGAAATTATCTTCGCTTTGATAGTCGCATTGTCTAAAAAAGTAGACCCATTTTCGTCAATCTCTGGTACATCTTCTAAATCGTTTAATGAAATAACTTCTACACCAAAAGGCGACAAAAATTCACGAAACTCACGTATTTTACCATTATTTTTTGATGCAAAAATTAATTTAGTCATCATTTTTTCTCCCCAAAAATTTTATTTTACAGATATTAGCTGTTCACCTACAATATCTACATGTTGTACATTTAAATTTGAAATCTGAAGCCAATTTTCTGCAAGACGATCAAAAATTTCCTGATCGCCAGTTGTAAAATATTTGTCCAAATTTCTTATCTGATGATTTGTACTCTCATGTCTAATTTCAAAATCATCCAAAATTTGTGCGACAACCTCAATTGTTGACGTTCCTGGATCAACCAGTTTTACTTGTTCTCCTACAGCTTCTTGTATAAACTTTGCCAACAAGGGAAAATGGGTACATCCTAAGACTAACGTATCAATTTCACTTGTTTTAATTGGTAATAAAACTTTTGTAACTATCTGGTTAACAGTTAATTCATTCTTTTCCGGTTGCTCTGCAATTTTGACTAAGGTTGGTGCGGCCAATTGCAAAACATGAAAATCAGAATTAATTTTCTTCAACCCATCATAGTAAGCCATGGAATTAACTGTTCCCTGCGTTGCAATAATACCAATATTATTTGACTCTGTTAACTGACTAGCCGCATCCACTCCTGGCTGGATAACACCAACAACTGGAATTGGTAAGTATTTAATCAAATCATCCAAAGTAGCTGCAGTAGCTGTATTGCAGGCAATAACTAATAGTTTAATTTCTTTTTCCATTAAAAAATCTACCAATTGCCAGGTGAATTTTCTAACTTCATTTGATGATCTTGGCCCATACGGCATTCGTGCAGTATCGCCAATATAATAGACCTGCTCATCTGGTAATTGTTTGAGAGCTTGTTTGACGACGGACAAACCACCTATACCTGAATCTAAATATCCGATTGCACGATTATCCATATTTTTCACTTCTTTCAAAAAGTTATTTTAGATTATAAAATTTCTAAATACTTCAATAATATCTACTTATCATTTAGCATATAAGCTACCAGGTCAGACGGTGTTTCAAAAATCATATCTGCCTGATTGTTAAAGACAGATTGATCACGAACTCCCCAAGCAGCCATGCCAAACTTAATACCCGCATTATGTGCTGCTTGCATATCATGAACAGAATCACCAATATACATTGCTGTTACTTTATCTGCTTCCAAATTATCCAATGATTTTAAAATTGGATCGGCTGCAGGTTTCATATGAGGTGTCTGTCCTGCAAATACAAAGTCATCAAAATATTTTTTGAAATCAAAATCATTACTATGACTAGCAAATTCTTCTGGTGTATTTGAAGTCACTATGCCAAGCTTCTTATCACCTAATTTAAGTTTCGAAAGCATCTCAGTAATACCATCAAATAATTTAACCTCATGCCAAAAATCGTGATAATGGCTTTGCCAAGCTAATTGCATTTCTTCTGGATTTTCCACACCCATTCTAATTAATCCATCTAATGATGGTAATCCAAAAATTTTATACACTTCCTCGTAAGATTTTTCAATCCCACGATCACGAAATGTTTGAATAAGTGACTGCATATACATACTTTCTGTACTTAATAACGTACCATCAACATCAAAGATAACCGTATTCATAATTTTCCCCTAAAAATATTTATACAGTATAGTATATAACACTCACAAATTTCATGCATCAACCTAAACATTGAAAATTATTAATGACAGATTAATTGGCAGATAGACATGACTGTTTTTTACGATATATTTGAGACCAATTTATGATGACATAGGAAGGTGTATACATAAAAAACTCCGATAAACACTTGGTAATCAATGTTTATCGGAGTTTTATCAAAGCGGACGACGGGAATCGAACCCGCATTCCCAGCTTGGAAGGCTGGAGCACTAGCCATTGTACTACATCCGCATTATGCTAATCGCGGCGGGGGGAATCGAACCCTCGACCTCCCGGGTATGAACCGGACGCTCTAGCCAGCTGAGCTACACCGCGAATAAATATCGGGACGACAGGATTCGAACCTGCGACCCCCTGGTCCCAAACCAGGTGCTCTACCAAACTGAGCTACGTCCCGAAATAATAACAAATATTAATTTGTTAAATGCACCTAGAAGGATTCGAACCTTCAACCTTCTGATTCGTAGTCAGACACTCTATCCAGTTGCGCTATAGGTGCAATTTCCATATTAGTAATATGGGTCGTCTGGGGCTCGAACCCAGGACCCATGGATTAAAAGTCCACTGCTCTGCCAACTGAGCTAACGACCCAATGGACGTTACAGGGATCGAACCTGTGACCCCCTGCTTGTAAGGCAGGTGCTCTCCCAGCTGAGCTAAACGTCCATTATAATGCATCGCGATGTCCTATCCTCGCAGGAGGCGATCCTCCAACTACTTTTGGCGCTACTGAGCTTAACTACTGTGTTCGGTATGGGAACAGGTGTGACCTCAGTGCCATCATCACGACACGTTTTTTATTGAGTGAACTTAGTTCCCTCAAAACTGAATCATAATTGCGTTTTTCTTGCCTTACACCACTTGCTACTTGGTTAAGTCCTCGAACCATTAGTACTAGTCCGCTCCATGCGTCACCGCACGTCCACTTCTAGCCTATCTACCTCATCATCTCTGAGGGGTCTTACTTCATTTCTGAATGGGAAATCTCATCTCGAGGCGAGTTTCACACTTAGATGCTTTCAGCGTTTATCTCATCCGTACATAGCTACTCAGCGATGCTCCTGGCGGAACAACTGATACACCAGTGGTACGTCCACCCCGGTCCTCTCGTACTAAGGGCAGCTCCTCTCAAATTTCCTACGCCCGCGACGGATAGGGACCGAACTGTCTCACGACGTTCTGAACCCAGCTCGCGTACCGCTTTAATGGGCGAACAGCCCAACCCTTGGGACCGACTACAGCCCCAGGATGCGATGAGCCGACATCGAGGTGCCAAACCTCCCCGTCGATGTGGACTCTTGGGGGAGATAAGCCTGTTATCCCCAGGGTAGCTTTTGTCCGTTGAGCGATGGCCCTTCCATGCGGAACCACCGGATCACTAAGCCCTACTTTCGTACCTGCTCGACTGGTAAGTCTCACAGTCAAGCTCCCTTGTGCCTTTACACTCTGCGAATGATTTCCAACCATTCTGAGGGAACCTTTGGGCGCCTCCGTTACCTTTTAGGAGGCGACCGCCCCAGTCAAACTGCCTGCCAGACACTGTCTTCCACCACGCTTAGTGGTGTGAGTTAGAGTGTTCATACAACGAGGGTAGTATCCCACGTTTGCCTCCATCGAAACTAGCGTCCCGATTTCTACGGCTCCTACCTATGCTGTACAAGCTGCACAAACACTCAATATCAAGCTACAGTAAAGCTCCATGGGGTCTTTCCGTCCTGTCGCGGGTAACCCGCATCTTCACGGGTCTTTAAATTTCACCGAGTCTCTCGTTGAGACAGCGCCCAGATCGTTACGCCTTTCGTGCGGGTCGGAACTTACCCGACAAGGAATTTCGCTACCTTAGGACCGTTATAGTTACGGCCGCCGTTTACTGGGGCTTCAATTCGTACCTTCGCCGAAGCTAAGCACTCCTTTTAACCTTCCAGCACCGGGCAGGCGTCAGCCCCTATACGTCATCTTACGATTTTGCAGAAACCTGTGTTTTTGATAAACAGTCGCCTGGGCCTATTCACTGCGGCTCAGCTTGCGCTGAGCACCCCTTCTCCCGAAGTTACGGGGTCATTTTGCCGAGTTCCTTAACGAGAGTTCACTCGCTCACCTTAGGATGCTCTCCTCGACTACCTGTGTCGGTTTGCGGTACGGGCAGGTAAACACTAACTAGAAGCTTTTCTCGGCAGCGTGACATCACAGACTTCCCTACTTTATTTCGGTCCCCATCACAACTTGTCCGTATAAGTGCAAGCATTTGACTCACACTAAGACTTGTTGCTTGGCCCAGCATTTCCAGCCGCTGGGTTCTGTTAGCCTTCTGCGTCCCTCCATCGTTCAAACATGTTCACCTGGTACAGGAATCTCAACCTGTTAGCCATCGACTACGCCTTTCGGCCTCGCCTTAGGTCCCGACTAACCCTGGGAGGACGAGCCTTCCCCAGGAAACCTTAGTCATACGGTGGACAGGATTCTCACCTGTCTTTCGCTACTCATACCGGCATTCTCACTTCTAAGCGCTCCACCAGTCCTCACGGTCTGACTTCATTGCCCTTAGAACGCTCTCCTATCGCGCCACTGATGTGGCACCCGTAGTTTCGGTGGTGTGTTTAGCCCCGGTACATTTTCGGCGCAGAATCACTCGACTAGTGAGCTATTACGCACTCTTTAAATGGTGGCTGCTTCTGAGCCAACATCCTAGTTGTCTATGCAACTTCACATCCTTTTCCACTTAACACACACTTAGGGACCTTAACTGACGATCTGGGCTGTTCCCCTTTCGACAATGGATCTTATCACTCACTGTCTGACTCCCGGACATACGTGATTGGCATTCGGAGTTTATCTTAATTTAGTAACCCGAGATGGGCCCCGCACCAAAACAGTGCTCTACCTCCAACACGCTATCTTCCGAGGCTAGCCCTAAAGCTATTTCGGAGAGAACCAGCTATCTCCAAGTTCGATTGGAATTTCACCGCTACCCACACCTCATCCCAACATTTTTCAACATGTACGGGTTCGGGCCTCCAGTGCGTTTTACCGCACCTTCACCCTGGACATGGGTAGGTCACCTGGTTTCGGGTCTACAACAACATACTAAAACGCCCATTTCAGACTCGCTTTCGCTACGGCTCCGGTCTTTCCACCTTAACCTTGCATGGTATCGTAACTCGCCGGTTCATTCTACAAAAGGCACGCTATCACCCATTAACGGGCTCTAACTTGTTGTAGGCACATGGTTTCAGGAACTTTTTCACTCCCCTTCCGGGGTGCTTTTCACCTTTCCCTCACGGTACTGGTTCACTATCGGTCACTAGGGAGTATTTAGCCTTACGAGATGGTCCTCGCAGTTTCCGACCGGATTTCACGTGTCCGGCCGTACTCAGGATCCTACACGGGAGTTTGCTTACTTTCGCATACGGGGCTATCACCCTGTTTCGCTCAGCTTCCCAGCTGATTCTGCTAATAAACAAATTTGTAACTCCACAACGGTAGTCCTACAACCCCAGAGTGCAAGCACTCTGGTTTGGGCTCCTCCGCGTTCGCTCGCCGCTACTGACGGAATCGATTTTTCTTTCTTCTCCTGTTGCTAATGAGATGTTTCAGTTCACAACGTCTACCTTCGTTTAACTATGTATTCATTAAACGATAACTTGCATCACAAGTTGGGTTCCCCCATTCGGAAATCCCCGGATCACAGCTTACTTACAGCTCCCCGAGGCATATCGGTGTTAGTCCCGTCCTTCATCGGCTCCTAGTGCCAAGGCATTCACCATGCGCCCTTAATAACTTAACCGATCAACTTTCGTTGATGATTTCGTTTGAGTATTGTGACTCAATGGTCACAAGCGATTTTAAACTTATTTAAAAAACTCAAAAAATTACGCGGTGTATTTTTTCGGCTCAATTTAATTGATTTGATCAATTATAATGAATTTAAAAATTTACAATTATGATTCAGTTTTCAAAGAACTAATTAACAACCAGATGGTTGTTATGGAGAATATCGGGTTCGAACCGATGACCCCCTGCTTGCAAAGCAGGTGCTCTCCCAGCTGAGCTAATTCCCCATGTTTGAATGTTAACCACTCAAAACTAAATATCGTTTCGTTGAATGTGTAGGTTTCCGATTTTCCTTAGAAAGGAGGTGATCCAGCCGCAGGTTCTCCTACGGCTACCTTGTTACGACTTCACCCTAATCATCTGTCCCACCTTAGACGGCTGGCTCCTAAAAGGTTACCCCACCGGCTTTGGGTGTTACAAACTCTCATGGTGTGACGGGCGGTGTGTACAAGACCCGGGAACGTATTCACCGCGGCGTGCTGATCCGCGATTACTAGCGATTCCGACTTCATGTAGGCGAGTTGCAGCCTACAATCCGAACTGAGACATACTTTAAGAGATTAGCGCACCCTCGCGGGTTGGCGACTCGTTGTATATGCCATTGTAGCACGTGTGTAGCCCAGGTCATAAGGGGCATGATGATTTGACGTCATCCCCACCTTCCTCCGGTTTGTCACCGGCAGTCTCACTAGAGTGCCCAACTGAATGCTGGCAACTAATAATAAGGGTTGCGCTCGTTGCGGGACTTAACCCAACATCTCACGACACGAGCTGACGACAACCATGCACCACCTGTCACCTTGTCCCCGAAGGGAACATCCTATTTCTAGGATTGGCAAGGGATGTCAAGACCTGGTAAGGTTCTTCGCGTTGCTTCGAATTAAACCACATGCTCCACCGCTTGTGCGGGTCCCCGTCAATTCCTTTGAGTTTCAACCTTGCGGTCGTACTCCCCAGGCGGAGTGCTTAATGCGTTAGCTGCGACACTCAAGGGCGGAAACCCTCGAACATCTAGCACTCATCGTTTACGGTGTGGACTACCAGGGTATCTAATCCTGTTTGCTACCCACACTTTCGAGCCTCAACGTCAGTTACAGTCCAGAAAGCCGCCTTCGCCACTGGTGTTCTTCCATATATCTACGCATTTCACCGCTACACATGGAGTTCCACTTTCCTCTACTGCACTCAAGTCATCCAGTTTCCAAAGCCATTCCTCAGTTGAGCTGAGGGCTTTCACTTCAGACTTAAATAACCGTCTGCGCTCGCTTTACGCCCAATAAATCCGGATAACGCTTGGAACATACGTATTACCGCGGCTGCTGGCACGTATTTAGCCGTTCCTTTCTGGTAAGATACCGTCACACACTGAACAGTTACTCTCAGTGCCGTTCTTCTCTTATAACAGTGTTTTACGAGCCGAAACCCTTCATCACACACGCGGCGTTGCTCCATCAGGCTTGCGCCCATTGTGGAAGATTCCCTACTGCTGCCTCCCGTAGGAGTATGGGCCGTGTCTCAGTCCCATTGTGGCCGATCAGTCTCTCAACTCGGCTATGCATCATTGCCTTGGTAAGCCGTTACCTTACCAACTAGCTAATGCACCGCGGGTCCATCTCTTAGTGATAGCAGAACCATCTTTCAACCAACAACCATGCGGTTGTTGGTATTATACGGTATTAGCACTTGTTTCCAAATGTTATCCCCTGCTAAGAGGTAGGTTACCCACGTGTTACTCACCCGTTCGCCACTCTTTGTCAGATAAAATCAAATCAGAGCAAGCTCTTCATATCAGTTAAAGACAAAGCGTTCGACTTGCATGTATTAGGCACGCCGCCAGCGTTCATCCTGAGCCAGGATCAAACTCTCATTTTAAAAGTTTGAGTATAACTCAATTGTTGTTATTTGTTTAACAGAAGTTAAACGAATTTATTAGCGAATTGACTTCGCAAATGTTTTTGTATCAAGTAAATTACTTGATGACCCTACACATTTGTTTCATCGAAACGATATTCAGTTTTCAATGATCAACGGTTGTTGTCTCGCTGACAACTTAATCTATATTACAGACTTAAGATTGATTTGTCAATAACTTTTTTATTTAAATTTATTAAAACTATATTTTAAATAATATAAGCGACAACTTGATAAATAATACACATATTTTTAAGAAAAGTCAATAAAATTTTAGATTATAAATTAATTACTAAATTAAATATTAGCGCGTCCTAAAAACAGTGCTTTATTAATATACTGCTAACAACATCAACCGTCAATAATTTTATGAAATCACCTATCAATAATTAGCTACTAAAAAAGCTACCAATCAGCATTATTAAATGCCAATTGATAGCTGTACATTAATGTAATTTATAATTAGTCTACGTGCTTAGCCAAAATGGCCTCAAGCTGATGAGCTGGTGTGAATCCAGTCAAACGCTCAACAACCTCACCATCCTTTTTAACTAGTAAAGTGGGAATTGCCATGATTCCAAACTCTTGAGCTGTCGCTGGATTTTCGTCAACATCCATCTTTGTAAATTTCACGTTATCCATCTTTTCTGACACCGTTTCAACAACCGGTGACTGCATACGACAAGGGCCGCACCAAGTAGCCCAAAAATCAGTAATTGTCACGCCTGAGCTTGTTTCTGATACGAAATTATCATCATTTATATCTATTACAGCCATTAAATTTTCTCCCTCTTAACACTTATTTATTGTCAGTATAAACCGTAGTGAGCAATTTGTCGATAGATGCGTCCTAATTAAATTGTACATAAGTCGCACCCTGATCAGGGCCAGTAAACTTAAATGATTGCACTTGACGATGTGAACGAAGATACTCCTGGACGCCCTGGCGAATAGCACCAGTACCCTTTCCATGAATAATTTCAACGGAAGATAAATTATTTAACAATGCATTATCAATAAAACGATCTAATTCAGCCATGGCAGGTTCATAACGAACACCACGTAAGTCTAACTTTGCAGAGGCCTCGGCACGGTTTATTGCTTTATTAGTATTAACACTTGAACTATTACGATGTTTCTTTTTGGTTGACTTGGGTTCATTAGCTGACTGGTTAGCTTGCTTTTCAATTTCTTCACTAGTCAACACCATTTTCAGAATACCCATTTGAACCTCAAATTTATTATCTTTCAACTGACGTACAATTGTCCCTTGTTGTCCGTATTCACGAACAAGCACAGTATCACCTACCACAAGCGGAACTTGCTTTGCTTGTTTAGCTTTACGTAAAATTCGATTGTTTGTAGCAGAAGGCTCTTGATGCATAGCGTTCAATGCACCTTTTGCATCTATCAACTTGTTTTCTTTAATTGATACACCATCACGCGCCATCTTATGTAAATCGGCAATAATTTTATCAGTCTTACGACGGGCATCAGCAACAATATGGTTAGCCTCTTTTTTTGCCTCTTCAACTGCTTTAGCACGCTCTTTATCGATAGATTCAAGTTTTGACTCATAGTCATTCTTTAATTGACGATTTTCAATGACTTTTTGGGTCAATTCAACTTGCTGTGTCAAAACTGCATTTCTTCTTGCCACTAAATCAGCAATCATGTCGTTTAATTCTTGCGAATCTTCAGTTGTTAATGCAGACGCACTATCAATAATTTTTTTATCTAGGCCTAATTTTTTAGCAATTTCAAGTGCATTTGAACGTCCTGGAACACCAATCAAAAACTTATATGTTGGTCGTAGTGAATCAATATCAAATTCCATCGAGGCATTGATTGTATCCGCTCGATTATAGCCATATACTTTTAGTTCTGGGTAGTGTGTCGTAGCAACAGAATAGGCCCCAGTTTCACCCACAGCATCTAAAATAGCCATAGCAAGAGCAGCTCCTTCTTGTGGATCTGTTCCTGCCCCCAACTCATCAAACAAAACCAAAGAATCTTTATCTGTCCCTGATAGAATATCAATTATATTTACCATATGAGCAGAGAATGTTGACAGTGACTGTTCAATTGACTGCTCATCACCAATATCAGCAAAGATTTCTTTAAATATGCTAACACTAGAATACTCAGCCACAGGAATAAATAAACCTGACTGTGCCATTATTTGTAATAAACCTAGCGTTTTTAGCGTAATTGTCTTTCCACCCGTATTAGGCCCAGTCACAATAATCGCACTGTAATCTTCACCAATTATAATGTCATTGGGCACAACTTTATCTGGATTTAATAATGGGTGACGCGCCTTTAATAGACGTACATGATTTTCTGCACTAAATTCAGGCTCAATCGCTCTTATTACAGCCGCATATCGTGCCTTTGCATTCAAAAAATCCAAATGGCCAAGAATCTGAGCATTATTTTCAATACTATCTGCCTCAGGCTCGAGTTGAGCTGATAATTCAATCAGTACTCTTTCCTCTTCTTGACGTTCCTTTAACGTGTATTCTCTCAGTCGATTATTCATGTCAACCACATCTGCAGGCTCAATATATAACGTCTGCCCTGTTTGTGATTGATCATGAACCACCCCGCCAAATTTTTGACGATACGTTGATTTAACTGGTAAAACATACCGATCATTACGAATGGTCACAATTGGATCTGACAAATATTGTGCTGTCTTACCTCGCGTATAATCCTGCATTTTTTGTCTAATTGCATTCTCTGTACCCGTAATCGCTTGTCTAATGCGATGAAGCTCAGTTGACGCCTCATCATTTAAACGACCGTCACCATCAATTGCAACATTCACACGTCTTGTCAATTCAGGTAAGATAACCAGTTCATTATAATAGACCGCTAATGCTGGCAAAGTTTCACCACGATCAGCAACTAAATTTTCAAAAAAACTTCGAATTTGTCCTGTCGTAAACAATACACGGCCAACTTGTGCAAGCTCCGTACCACTCAATGCTGCATGAATTCGTAGGCGTTGCATGTGGGGCTTAACGTCTGCAAGTTTTGGAATACTGATTCCTCCTTGCCAACGAAGTACACGAGATGCATCAGCGGTTTCGGCTAACCACTGTTTCATTTTTTGTGCATCAGATGTGGGCAAAAGATTACGTAATTCTTTTTCACCAGCCACAGTTGATAAGAATGGCTTAATTTGTGTCTTAACCGCATCATATTCTAGCGTTCTTAAAATTTTTTTATTCATTTTATATTTTTACTACCAACTTTCATGATTAAACTAATTCACTTACAATAACCACCAATCATAAACAGCCTCTGAAAGGTAAGGTGTATTATTCATTATTCCCTGGGCAATAGACGAATTTGCCATTTCTTGTGTATACCAAGGAATATTTAATGTCTGTGTTATTTGCAAAACGAAAAAAATTTCAACATATACCACCAAACCCAGAACAATCAAACCACCTAAGTGATTTAATGTGCTCAATATTGGAATTTTATTAATAAAACGTAAACTTCTCTCAATCGCTTTAACGATTGACATGCCAATTAAAATAATTATTGTAAAAGCAATCCCTGATGCCAAAAATTCTGCTGGTTGACTGGCTGCTGTCGTTGGCACATTAGTTGCAGTCCAATTGGCAGAAATACTATTAAAAAAGGCACTATACAACCAACTACCTAGTTTGTGCGCTAAAAGAATGGCAAATGTATAAACAATAAGTCTACCAACAAGCATTGTCAGACTACGGACCATTCCTAATCGATAACCATGGATCATCGCTAAAAAGATTAGGATAACAATAATTAAAGAAAACAATGTCATTACTCTTCTTTATCCTTTTTAATTTGCATTTTTAATTGGTCAGATAAAGCGTTAATTGCTAACAATGTTAGTAATTGATTATCATTCAGCTTTGGAGCTGCTTGATGTATATGATCCAATTGTTCATTTGCCAGTTCAAACACTGCCTTCATATGTGCTTGAGACTCACTAGATGTAATTGTTAATTCTTTACCTAAAATAGTTCCTTTAAAACGTGTTTTCTCAGCCATGTCGTTAGCCTCCATTAATTTATCATTAGTTATTAGTATATCAAAAAAATAACCAGGATACAGCTTAGGGTATAGACACAAAATAAAGTACGAAAAAAGAGAACTAGCTTAATCAACTAGTTCCCTGTTTTCAAATTATTCAAAATCTGATGGATCAAACTCACTACCATCTAACATTCGTGCTTCCAGCCAATCCCAAATATTGTCTTTTCCATACTTGGTTTCCGCAGAAAAAATTTCAAAATCTGATAACTCTTCATTAAACTGTAAACTCCGTTTGATATCAGCTTCAACTTTATTCCATTTTCCACGAGATATTTTATCAGCTTTTGTTGCAACAACCAATACAGGCAAGCCAATATCATCTGAAATTAACCAATTATACATTTCAATATCTTCTCGTGAAGGTAAATGACGTGCATCTACTAATTGAACAATTCCCTTTAATGGCTCTCTTTTGCGAAGATATTCACCAATCATGATAGCAAAATCTTCACGTGCTTTTTTTGATACCTTTGCATACCCATAGCCAGGGACGTCCACAAAAAAAACTTGATTTTCAACTTTATAAAAATTTAGCGTTTGTGTTTTTCCAGGCTGTGAAGATGTCCGTGCAAAAGATTTACGGTTAATTAACACATTAGTCAATGATGACTTACCAACATTTGATCGTCCAACAAAGGCAACCTCTGGTAAACCATCCGTTGGATATTGTGATTCACGAACTGCAGACATCACCATTTCAACTTGATGAACTTCCATCGTCGTACCCCACTATTCTGTAATTAATTCAGGTTCATCTTGGCGTAATACAGCACCTTCTGTAATTACCACACCCGTAACATCTTCACGAGATGGCACATCAAACATAACATCACGCATAACTTCTTCAATAATTGACCGCAATCCACGAGCACCAGTTTCGCGTTCAATAGCTAAATGTGCCATTGCTTTCAGCGCATCATCAGTAAACTTGAGATCAACATCCTCTAGAGCCAACAAAGCTTGGTATTGCTTGACTAAAGCGTTCTTAGGCTCAGTCAAAATACGAACTAAGTCTGACTCAGTTAGTT
This sequence comes from Weissella paramesenteroides, assembly GCF_051903945.1. Taxonomy (GTDB): domain Bacteria; phylum Bacillota; class Bacilli; order Lactobacillales; family Lactobacillaceae; genus Weissella; species Weissella paramesenteroides_A. The sequence continues at coordinate 1,245,917 of NZ_CP192268.1, forward strand.
CTTCTAACGCTGTTAATATTGGTAATCGACCAATAAATTCTGGAATCAATCCGAAATTCATTAAGTCTTCAGGTAATACTTGTTGCATAATTGATTTATCCGAACTTTGCAATTGTTGTGTTTTAGCATCGGTACCAAAACCAATAACCTTAGCCCCAAGACGCTCTTTAACCATCTGTTCAATACCAGCAAAAGCGCCACCAACTATGAAGAGAATATTTGTTGTATCAATTTGAATAAATTCTTGATTTGGATGCTTACGGCCGCCTTGAGGTGGAACATTAGCAATTGTTCCCTCTAGCATCTTTAACAATGCTTGCTGCACACCTTCACCAGACACATCACGAGTAATTGATACATTCTCAGCCTTCTTAGCGATCTTATCAATCTCATCGATGTAGATAATACCAGTTTCGGCACGCTCAACATCATAGTCCGCTGCTTGAATTAACTTTAACAAAATGTTCTCAACATCTTCACCAACATAACCTGCTTCTGTCAATGTTGTTGCATCTGCAATGGCAAAAGGTACATTCAACAATTTAGCCATTGACTGTGCAATATAAGTTTTTCCAGAACCAGTTGGTCCAATCACAGCGATATTTGATTTTTGAAGATCAACACCCTCTATCCCCGTTTCACCCGTTAATTTTGCATTAACACGTTTGTAATGGTTATAGACAGCAACTGCCAAAGTATGTTTAGCATCGTCTTGACCGATAACATATTCATTTAAATTATCAACGATTTCACGCGGTGTCTTCAATGTTAGTGTCCGCGCCATTGCATCCTGTTGTAAATCTTCGTTAATAATGTCTTGGGCTAAAGCAACACATTCATTACAAATGTAAACCCCTGGGCCAGCAATCAACTTTTTGACCTCAGTAGAGGGTTTACCACAGAATGAACAGTATGCAACCCCATTTGAGCTGTCAGTCGTATTAAACACTGTCCAACCTCCTATAACTTCTATCCATTAAATTATAATACTGTAAGTATTGTATCAAACTTCGCTTACCGGAAAAAGACAAAAAAGGTCAGACTTCTACAAAAGTCTAACCTTTTTATTAAAACCAATATTTAGGCTTCAACTGCTTCGGCAACAATTAAGTCAACAACTGACTTAATTGCAATGTCATGTGACAACATATCATCTGACAATGCATTGCGGACAGCATCTTCTTCCATATTGTAAGCTTCAGCCAATGACTTCACTTCTGCAGCGATTTCTTCATCAGATGGCTTAATGTCTTCAGCTTTAACAATAGCTTCCAATACTAAGTTTGTCTTCACACGACGCTCAGCACCTTCTTCATATTGCTTGTGAAGATCATCTTCAGATGTACCAGTAATTTGGTAATAAAGCTCTGGTGAAATACCTTGTTGTTGCATTGATGCAAACATTTGGTTCATTTGACGATGAACATCTTCATCAATCATTGAGGCAGGAATTTCATCACCAACAACCTTGGCGTTATCAACAGCTGCAGCAACGGCGGCATCTTCCTTAGCTTCCTTAGCTGCTGAAGCCTTTTGATCTGCCAAGCGAGCCTTAACTTTTTCTTTCAATTCAGCTAAAGTTTCAACTTCTTCATCAACATCCTTAGCAAACTCGTCATCAAGTGCAGGAACTTCCTTAGTCTTAACTTCGTGAACAGTTACTTCGAAAACGGCTTCCTTACCAGCTAAGTCAGCTGCTTGATAGTCTTCTGGGAAAGTAACCTTAACATCAACTTTGTCTTCAGCCTTTGCACCAACCAATTGCTCTTCAAATCCAGGAATAAATGAACCTGAACCCAATTCTAATGAATAGTTATCAGCTTGTCCGCCATCGAAGTGAACACCATCAACTGAACCATCAAAATCGATGACAACAGTATCACCATTCTTGGCAGCTTCTTCAACTAAGACAAGTTCAGATTGACCTTGTTGCATGTTTGCAAGTTCTTCATCAACATCTGCATCAGAAACTGATGTGTCAGAAGCAGGAACTTCAACACCCTTGTATTGGCCAAGTTCGATTTCAGGGGCCAATTCAACCTCAGCAGTCAAAACCCAAGTTTCACCCTTGTTCATTGATTCTGCTTCAATTTTTGGTTGTCCAACAGTCATTGCGCCTGTTTCTGAAACAGCCTCTCCGTAAACGTCTGGTAGAATCTTGTTCAAGGCATCTTGATACAATGACTCTTCACCATACATTTGGAAAAATACCTGCTTTGGCATCTTTCCTTTACGGAAACCAGGGACACTGATTTGCTTCTTTACTTCGTTGAATGCTGCATCAATTCCCTTTGCGTATACATCAACAGGAACTTCAAACTTAATTGTTCCCTTATTGCCTTCACCCTTAGTGAAAACTGCATTTGCCATGTTTTTTCCTCCAATAGTCGCTAGCTTTACACTATTCACGACATAAATTATCTTTACATACCTAATCAGTATATCGGAAACGCATTATTTTGACAATATTATGCCATAAAACATTCCACTCACCGTAAAGTACTTCATTATAGATTATATAAGATTTTCTCTTAAAATTCAAAAAGAGAGTCATCACATCATTGATGCAATAACTCTCTTTTTATAACCATTAACTAAACGACAAATTGTAGATTAGTCAAGGATTTCTGAAACAGTTCCGGCACCAACAGTACGGCCACCTTCACGAACAGTAAACTTCAATCCCTTTTCAATGGCAACTGGTGCGATCAATTCGATATCGAATGTTACGTTATCACCAGGCATAACCATTTCAACACCTTCTGGCAATTCAACTACACCAGTAACATCAGTTGTGTGGAAGTAGAATTGTGGACGGTAGTTAGTAAAGAATGGTGTGTGACGTCCACCTTCTTCTTTGGTCAAAACATAAACTTCGGCCAAGAACTTAGTGTGCGTTTGAATTGAACCAGGCTTAGCCAAAACTTGACCACGCTCGATTTCCTTACGGTCAACACCACGCAACAATGCACCAATGTTATCACCGGCTTCACCTTGTTGCATAGTCTTACGGAACATTTCGATACCAGTAACAACTGTCTTACGAACATCTTCCTTCAAACCAACAATTTCAACTTCTTCGTTCAACTTGATAGTTCCACGATCGATACGACCTGAAGCAACAGTACCACGACCAGTAATCGTAAATACGTCTTCGACTGGCATCAAGAATGGCTTGTCAGTATCACGAACTGGTGTTGGAATGTATGAGTCAACAGTATCCATCAACTCTTCGATAACCTTAACTTGTTCTGGATCACCTTCCAAAGCCTTCAAAGCTGAACCGCGGATAACTGGAATATCATCCCCAGGGAAATCGTATTCTGACAACAATTCACGAACTTCCATCTCAACTAGGTCAACCAATTCATCATCATCAACCAAGTCAGTCTTGTTCAAGAATACTACAAGGTAGTCAACACCAACTTGACGAGCCAACAAAATGTGCTCACGAGTTTGTGGCATAGGACCATCAGTTGCAGCAACAACCAAGATGGCACCGTCCATTTGAGCGGCACCAGTGATCATGTTCTTAACGTAGTCCGCGTGACCTGGGGCATCGATGTGGGCGTAGTGACGTGCTTCCGTCTCGTACTCGATGTGAGCAGTATTGATCGTGATTCCACGTTCACGCTCTTCAGGAGCGGCATCGATTGAAGCAAAGTCTTCTTGCTTAGCCAAACCCTTATCTGATAGTACCTTTGAGATAGCGGCAGTCAACGTAGTCTTACCGTGGTCGACGTGTCCAATAGTTCCAATATTAACGTGCGGCTTAGTGCGCTCGTAATTTTCCTTAGCCAAAAGCTTGTCCTCCTATTATTCGCATGTTGATTAGAATCAACCTTATTGCTTAGTATAAGTATACTACACATACCTCATAACTGAAACAATAAGATACGAAAATCTTTTTAATTCTCTATATGAGACTGAAATTATTATATATAACTTCCCTATTTTTGTAAATATTTTTTACTTATTTTTCTCTATATATTCTTGTTTTTTCTAATTAATTAAATTCATTAAACTATTTTGCAATTTATTACGCCAAATAACTTGGCTGTCAGGCTCATCGGGCATAGCATATTCAAATGTTTCCGCTATCAACCCCGCAACCCAACTCGTGACATCTTGAACAACAATTGATAATTGCGGATAAGCTATCATTAACAGTAGATGTACTTGTTCTTTCAGTCCATGAACCATGTCTGGTCCAAACTTTTTAGTATACTTATCTAATTCTTTCAAAATATCAACATACGTTTGGTCTTGTTCTAATGATTTTAATTTTGCAGGAATATATGTGTTTAGATTACCTTTCAAATCCATAAATTCCACTGAATCCGATGTCTTAACCCGCCTTAATTCATCTAGGACGGTGGTACGTGAAATTTGTGATAAAAATGGATCACGTAATACAAACTTTGCCCCAATTTCATATTCGCTTAAAGGCAACTTATTCGCGGCTAATAAGCGCTTTTGTTGTTCAATCATATCTCCATCACTAAGATGATAAAATTGCCTTGCAATTGTTCGAATTGTTTTTTCTTGGTTTAATCGATATTGATCTTCCTCTTCAACAACCATGAATCGAAACTTGTCTTGCAAACGTTCTGGCAACCAAGTTAAAAATTCCCATGCATTTAGAAAATAATGGTTATGAAGTGCCAAGGTCAGATAAGTTTTTACACTTTGTTCCTCTTTGGCATATGAGGCTAAATATTCGTCTGCAATGATTTGTGCTTCCTGATATTGTCCTTGTGCAATTAACGTGGTTACCAAAAGATGATTCACTTCCACTGTTTGTCTTAATTGATACGCTAAAGTCAAAGTGTCTAGCGCACGGCTCAATGATCCATTGTTAATTTCTTCTTTTGCTTCCGAAACTAATGCTGAGTACCGCTCATTGGTATTTTGTTCACTTGTCATATTAAAATTCCTTCTAACTAGTTGGATCTTAAGTTACCTAAAACTAAAAGATTCTTAATCATTTAACTATATTGTTAAACAAAAAAGAATCTCTTCATCTAAATCACAGAATGATTTTTTATTTACTCGGCATCAACAGTTTGCTTTGACTGTTTGCGTTGATTATTATTTTTTCTTTGTCGGCGAGCCTTATTAGGCTTACGATTAGTTGTTTTTGAAGCTGACTGCTTATCAGTATTATTGGTCGTATTCTTTTTATTAGTTTGCTTTTTAACTAATTTTGAACTAACAGACTTATTTTTATTACCTTGATGTGCTGATGTCCGTCTGCGACGACCATTCTGATTTGCCTCCATAATAACCGGTAAAATAACCGGCTTCCGTCTTGTCTTTTCATACAAAAACTTTCCCAAAGCATCTCGTACAGAGTTTTTTAAGTTACCCCAGTCAAAGTCCTTTGTATTCTTGACACCTTCTGCAACAGTCTGTTCAACCAGTTCTGCCGCTTCATGCATTAAATCACGCGAAGTTTTGACGTAAACAAATCCTCGAGAATCAATTTTGGCTGGTGCAATCACCTTTTTCTTTTTACGATCAATCGTGATAACTGCAATAAAGACACCATCCTCTGACAGAATGCGTCGATCATTCAAAACAATCGAACCTATATCACCAACCCCTGATCCATCAATCATGGTTGACGTTACTTGAATTGATCCACCAAGATAGAACTTCTCACCATTCCATCGTAACTTATCACCTTTGGCTAGTAAAAATACGTGGTCTTCATCGTATCCAACTTGCTCTGCTGCTCGATATGCCTCATTCAAGACACGGTACTCTCCTTGAACAGGAATAACATTTTGAGGTTTTAACAAATTTAGCATTAATTGGAAATCATCTTTTGATGCGTGTCCTGAAGACTTTTTATCAGTAGATATCTGTTTGACCATGGCTCCTGCTCTAAACAGCATATCACGTGTTTTCGCAACATACCCCTCCATTGCAGTAGATGGTGTCGTTGTTATAAATACCAAATCACCAGATTGAATTTTAATATTACGATCATCACCATGGGCAATTCTCTGTAAGTGACGAATTGGTTCTCCCATTCGTCCTGTTTCTAAAATAACAGTTTCATCAGCTGGCAGCTTAGAAAGATTCTTAAGAGAGACAAACATCTCATTTTCAGGTACTGGTAAAATTAACTTTTTCAAACGTAGAGCTGTACGCACAACCTTTTCCAAGTCATTCCCTGAAATGACAATTTTTCGACCAACTTTATATGCAGCATCAATTACCTGTTGAATACGTTGAATATTTGATGCTACCGCAGCAACGATAATTCGGCCAGACTTGTGTAAGTGGAAATTCTCCAGAATATAATCGCCTAGTACTGATTCATGATCTGGCGTCCCAATGTGTGCCGTTCCAGCCGCATCAGCTAACAGTGCCACAACACCTTTTTGACCAATTTCTGCTAATCGCAATAAATCCGTTTGATAATATGGTAATGCTGTTGTGTCTAGTTTAAAATCACCAGTGTAAACGACTTGTCCAACCGCGGTCTCAATCACAATTCCCAAAGACTCCGGAATTGTATGTGTTGTTTCAAAAAAAGAAACTGTCACATTGCCAAAACGAACTTCAGAATTACCTCTTACAATATGATAATCATCATAATTTTTTAAACTGGGCTCATTATTAATAGCTAACTTTGCCAATTCAATCGTTAATTCCGAACCAAATACTGGAACTTGCACCTCTGACAATAAGTAAGGTAATGCACCAATCGCATCAGCATGACCATGTGTCAAAAAAATTCCTGCAATATTATCTGCATGTTCAACTAAGTATGCATAGTCTGGGATAACAACATCTACCCCTAATAAATCACTCTCAGGATACTTCAATCCTGCATCTAAAATAAATATATCTTCATCAACCGTCACAGCGTACATGTTCATTCCATTTTCACGCACACCACCAAACGGCATAATGTCTAATGTAGTTGCCATAATTTTCCTATTCTCGTTTTATTTCACGGGTTTTTATTTTACCCAACGTTAAAATGTTTAATACAATACTACCACATAAGCGCACGCTAGAAAACCTGTAAGTCATCTATCATAATTTTTAAATAGTTTAACTTGAAAATAAAATAGAAAAATATTTAGAAAAGCAGTTAAAGGTCACTTTACATTAAAAAAAGACTAGTAGCACAAAGCTACTAGTCTTTTTATATTGTCTATTTGTAATATAAATTACTTGTTCAACAATGAAGCCAAACGTGACTTGTCACGTGAAGCTTTGTTCTTAGCAATCAAGCCCTTTGATGCAGCACGATCAATTGCTGATGAAGCTGCAGCGAATAACTCTTGTAAGTTACCTTCGCCAGATTCAGCAGCAACACGGAACTTCTTAACTTCAGTACGGTATGCACTTAGTTGTGAGATGTTACGCTCGCGTTGCACTTTGTTTAAGCGGGCACGTTGGATTGATGACTCAATAATTGGCATCGCTTTTCCCTCCGATGATAAATGTCAAAATAAAAACGTGATTAATATATTAATATTAACGACGCAAACCAAGCTTTTGGATCAACTCACGGTAGCGTTGTACATCATTGTTACGTAGGTAACGTAGCAAGTTACGACGGTGACCGATTTTCTTCATCAAGCCACGTTGTGAGTGAAAGTCATGCTTGTGCTCTGACATGTGTCCGTTTAATTCGTTGATGTCAGCAGTTAATACTGCAACTTGAACTTCAACTGAACCTGTATCACCTTCGTGACGAGCGAACTCATTGATGATTTCATTCTTGCGTTCTGCAGAAATAGCCATTGTTGGATATCCACCTTTCATAATATAATAGTCGCCTCAAACAACGTATGACGACGGTGAACCGTCAAACATAGTAAAAGGTCATATGCTAATGCACTCTTAGTATCATACTAAATTAGTCAATTATATGCAAGTATTTTATTCAGCCATTTGATTTTTATATTTTAAAATAAACAGTTCAAATAATAATTCCGGATCTCGATTCGTAGATTTTAACTGTTCTTCCATACTTACTAAACCAAGATAGGCGCTTGCTAAACGTATATAACTAAATTTTCTGACAACACGTTTTGCCAATTTCACACGATATGGATGAACTTTTAACTCAGAAGCTATCCCTTTTTCACTTTTTTCACTAGATTTAACTTGTAATAGTAAGCGAAATTGTCCTATTAATGCACCATGTAATCGCAATGGTTCTTCACCTGTTGACAACAGCTCATGATATAAATTAACGGCACGTGTTAATTGTCCCTTCAATAAACAGTCAATTAAATCAAAAATATTTTCACTTAGTGTATGTGTTACTAATTTTTTTACATCCGACACATTAATTTGTTTTTCACTTAATGTGTAAAGCATTAATTTGTCTAATTCAGACATTATTTGAGTTAATGACGAATTAGTCAATCTAATTAATTCTTGCTTTGCTGCAGAATTAATAAAATAGCCAGCTCCATTTACTCGTTGATCAATAAAACGATTAATATCCTTATCACTCAAATTAACAAACGAAAGATATCTCGCTTGTTCCTTCAACAATTTTGTAACTTTTTTCCGGTTATCTAATTTATCGTAGGGGGCAAAAATAACAACTGTTGTTTGCGGCTCAGGTTGTTTAACATAGTCTACCAAATCCTCAACGTGATGTTCTAAATTACTTTTTTGCCGTTCACCAGTTAAGAAATATGGATTATCTAGAATAACGACACGCTGATTACCAAAAAAGGGCACTGATTTAGCATCGTCAATTGCCAGACTTAAAGGTACTTCAGTTAAATCAAATTGGGCCAGGTTTAATGCACGATCTTCAGGTTGAATAATTGTTAAAAATTTTTCTCTGACCAGATCTAATAAATATTGATCCTGTCCTTGGACAAAGTAAATTGGATATAGTTGTCCTGTCTGTACATCGTTAAAAACGTCTGCTAAAGTTACGGTCAAAACAACATCCCCTCTCATTTTTATCTATATTATAAGATAGCACGTCTACCGAGTTCTGCCTACTAATGTTTTAACTTATGTTGATAATACATTTGATAACAGTTTAGTAGTCCCCATTTCGCCTTAATCATTCCCTGTTTTGCAGTACTGTAGACTTTCAAATGATGATTTTTTGCTATCATCATCGTTTCTTTGTTCGGATGCCCATAGCGATTATTAATACCTGCAGAAACAATTCCTATTTTGGGCTTTAACTGTTTCACAAACATTTCATCTGTACTCGTTTTTGATCCATGATGTCCTAATTTAAGGATATCCACTCGTGGCAAATAAAAATTGTTGATGATGTCTACCTCTCCCTTTTTAGATAAATCCCCAGTCATCATTAATTTAAGTTTCTTAAAATCAATGTATACTGCTATGGAATCGTCATTTTCACCCATTCCTTTAATAATTGGATGACAAACTTGAATATCTTTCGTCACATGTAATCCGGCCAACACCGGATATACTTTTCCACCTGAACGTACATATTTTGCAACACGCTTTTTAAAACCAGCCTGGTGTTCCATACCAGCAGGTACATAAATTTTTGCCACATCAATCTGCTCTAAGAAATCTGACACATTTCCTACATGGTCAATATCCTTATGCGTCAAGATTAGCTGTTGAACCCTATTAATGGCATGACCTTTTAAAAAATGAGTCAACTCTTCTACCTGGTAATTATGTGTATTCTTCTTTGTTTCGTCATGTTTCGAAAATCGAATTTTACCACCAACGTCAATCAAAGTAACTTGGTTATGTGAAGGACGTAATATAGTTGCATCTCCCTGCCCAACATCAAAAAAAGCCACAAAGCCACCTGGAAAAAAACGTGGGATTCCCCATAATATCCCATAACAACAAATCAATATTAAAAATAATAATCGTTTCTTACAAGCGATTAACCATATCAATGGTAGTATAGTTAAAACAATGCAAAAAAAGATCGATGGCCTACCAAATAAACATTCCCCAGGAATCTTGGCAGCAAATTTAATAAACAATTGCATTAAATTAATAATCCATTCGCAAATATCTTGAAGCCATACAAAATGACAGATTGTTGAAAAAATTCCCAAAATAATCACAGGTATAATTAGCCAAACAAATATGGGAACAATTAGTAAATTGGCTATCAAACTAATCGGATGCCAACTAAATGTATGCCACAACAAGGTAGGTAAAATAAAAAAAGATAACCAAATACTTTGGATCGATGCTGGTCTGTCTTGAAGCCAAAGTAATCCAAAAGTCAGTAAGTAAGATAATTGCCCCCCGAAGTTATGTAAAACGCCAGGTTCAATTAATAAGCCACCTATTAGTGCTAAGCCCCACGCATCCTTTGCATCAATAACTATCCAGTGTAAATCACGCCAGGCTTGGCTGATGCCTAAAAATATTGGTCGAATCAAAGATTGCACACCACCAGCAAACACCCACAAAACTATTAACATAAATTGAACAATCACAAGCGAATGTTCCCGTTGAATAAATAATTGTCGTGAAAGGCGGCGCCATAGTTGATAGACAATGGTTACTTGAAATCCTGAAATACTAAACAGATGCATCAACCCCAAAAGTTGAATACCATCATTCTCAATGTAAAATTCCGATCGTGTATATCCTAATAATAAGGTTTCACCATAGTCTCTCAGTCCTTTGGGCAATCTTTCAAACCAACTAACTAATCGAAAATGAAAACTATGAATTGTCCAACTAATTAATTCAATAAAGTGTTTAGGTTTTGCATAACCTAAAACATGTCCCTTATTTATATGTAACCGATGGATGATACCACGACTTCGCCAATAAGCCTGTGGATTAAACGAAAATTCATTACGTGCTTCATCGATACGATTTAAAACACCAGAAATTTGCACAAAAATTGGTCGAGCATCTCGAGCACATTTTTTAGCTATAGTTCCCTGCTTGTCGAAGCTAATACGTATTTTTTCACCATTTTTTAAACTTGCAGTTCCAGAACCACACTCTTGGTTGAGTTGTATATCATCTGGTTGAATTAAAATATAGGTGTCGATTTGACCAGTAGGCATTTTTATTAAACGATCAATATTAAACTGCCAATAACCAAAGTAACCCATAATACATATAATTATGCAGGTGCTTAACATATGGTGATTAAATTTACGGTATAACAATAAAATAAACCATATCAAAAACGGCAGTGCCCACCAACAGTGAAATAAAAATATTATATTAACACATGCTAAACACATTCCCAAAATTAATAAATATCCTGATTTCATACCGTTACCAATGGCTCTAATTTTGCAAATGTCTTTTCACCAATACCATTAACTTGTTGTAAATCTGTAATTGTTTTAAAGCCACCCATTGCTTCACGTTGTTTAATGATGTCCTGTGCACGTTTTTCACCAATTCCTGGCAAATTCTGCAAAGTAGCACTATCAGCGGTATTTAGATTAATTTTATCATTAGAACTATCTTGGCCGCTGGCTTGCTCAATACGTTGTTCGTTATGGGATGGGTTTCCTGGTAAAGGATACGCTTCTGGTACCTGTTCATTTTCCACTGGAACATAGAGCACTTGACCATTATTTAATGTTGCCGCCAAATTTATTCGAACATTATCAACATTTGGTAGCGGTCCTCCAGCACGTCGTAATACTTCGGCTACGATTGGCTCTTCGGCAAAATAATAAACTCCTGGCCGATAGACGGCACCTTTTACATCAATTACAACATTTTTTGAGTGTTCATCATGCAACATTTTTTTGGACGTTTTACTTTTTTTTGCTATATTTTGATGAGCTGAAATTGTCGTGATATCTTTCGCTGACATACTAGAACTACTCTGAGAAACTTGCCACCATATTAAAAAACTAATTCCCACAACTATTAAAATACAACTAAAATATATTTGATGTCGATAACGATAATACATTGCTTTAACTTGAATCATTTTCTACCCCTTTTAATAATAAAGACGCAGACTTAATTAGAGCGTACAAAAAAAGATTGAAAACAAAAATGTTTCCAATCATCATGCTGGCGATATTAACGTAATTTTGGATCATTGAAGATTGTATTCATAACTTCCTCAACCATCGCAAATTCTTCATCTGTTTCAATGGGCTGTAACATACCTTCTTCAGCGTCTTTATCATAAATAAATGGTAAAACACCGATTTCCTCAGCTTCAGCTTCCTCAACTGGACCTAAAATGATATATGACCGTTGAAAATCCTCTGAGTCGAATGAAAAAAGCTCTTGAAATTCATGTTCTTGACCATCTGAGTCTGTCAAAATAAAAATTTCCGCATTATCCATTTAATTTCTCCCTAATTAAAATTAGTACTAGGAACATGAGTAACGGTTATTAAATATTGGAAAAGTCATCAATCCGCCTATTTAAGTTCGGTAGATTGATGACCTTTAACTAATTTTCTTGTTCATCTAAAAATTGATTTAGACGTTCCTCAACCATTGCCCATTCTGCATCATCTTCAATTGGTGTTAAACCACCTTCAGTTGCAATTTGTGTTTCCTCTGGGTCAAAAATATAGGCTAGCATCTCAACTTCTTCATCCTCACCGGATCCCGCTGGATAAAGAATAATATAAGACTTACCATACTCTTCAGATTTGAAAGTAAATAATACTTCAAATAATTGTTCATCACCATTATCGTCAACTAATGTAATAATGTCTTGTTCTTCATCCATTTTTTTACCTCTTACTTTACCAATGATCCTTTTCGGTCCAAATAATTTTGCAAAATCAAACCTGCTGCCAATTTATCAATAACTTTTTTACGTTTCTTACGAGATGTATCAGCTTCTTCAATTAGCATACGTTCTGCTTCAACCGTTGTTAAGCGTTCATCTTGAAAATCAATTGGTAAGCCAAAAGTCTCTTTCAACAACTCACCATAAGCACGTGAAGCATCAACACGAGGTCCAGAAGTATTGTTCATATTCTTGGGTAATCCCAGAACAAATCCAATTGGCTCATACTTAGCTACGAGTTCTTTCATCCGGTCAATACCAAATTCTTTCTCATCTTCATTTATTGGAATAATTTCTACGCCTTGTGCGGTCCAACCTAATTGATCAGAAACTGCAACACCGACTGTGCGCGATCCTACATCCAAACCTAGAATACGTCCCATATCATTTGACCTCTTCCTACGTTGCTTTATGACATTATTTTGCCAAATAATCTGTTACTAACGCCTCAATAATTTCATCCCGTTCAAATTTACGAATTAAATTACGTGCATCATTAACACGTGGAATATATGCCGGATCGTTTGAAATCAAATAACCAACAATTTGATTAATTGGATTATATCCCTTTGATTCTAATGCTGCATAAACCACTTCCAACATTTTTCGGACATCATGTGATTCATTATTACCAAATTTAAATACTGCTGTATTATCCAATGAACTCATTGTACCCAAACCTCCCTTTAAGGTTTTCTATTAATAATAACTAACTTCTTATTTTGCTTGTAACCAGTCAGCTGCTTGCTTAAAGGCGTCTGCGATACCAGCTGGATTCTTTCCACCAGCTTGAGCCATATCAGGACGGCCACCGCCACCACCACCAATGGCTGGTGCGATCGACTTTACAAGGTCACCTGCTTTAATACCCTTTTTAACTGCTTCTGGTGAAACTGCAACTAGTAGATTAACTTTCTCACCCAAGTTAGCAGCCAAAACTAATACATCAGAAGGTGTACTTTGCTTCCACGTATCAGCAGTTGAACGCAATACATCCATTGATTCAACCGCCATTTCTGTGGCAATTAGCGTATAATTATTAATTTTTTGAGGATTTGCAAACGCAGCATTAGCTTCTTGATTAGCTAATTTCTGCTCAAGAGAAGCAGCTTGACGTTCTGCCTCTTTCAGTGCCGTTTGCAACCCAGAAATTTTATCATTAATCTCTGAAAGCTGTGGGGCTTTCACTTGTTCTGCTGCCTTAGTCAACCAGCTATCGTGTAGCTTGAACAGTGCCATTGCTCCAGATCCAGTAACCGCCTCAATACGGCGAACGCCAGCTCCTGTACCTTGTTCACCAACTATTTTAAACATCCCCAATTCAGCAGTTGAATTAGCATGTGTCCCACCATCAAATTCAGCATTGTAATCACCAATTGAAACAACACGAACCTTTTCACCATATTTTTCAGTAAAGACTGCAACTGCGCCTAGTTTCTTTGCTGATTCAATATCCGTTTCAATCCATGAAATTGGTAAATTATCAATAATCTTTTGATTAATGATGTTCTCAACTTCTTGCAACTTTTCACTTGGCACTGCACCGTTATACGTGAAATCATATCGCAAACCTTCTGCAGTTACAAGTGAACCAGCTTGGGTCGTATGCTCTCCAAGAACATTTCGCAAAGTTTGATCCAACAAATGAGTCGCTGTATGATTTTTTGATACCGCAACATGATATGAGCGATCAACATCAAGTTTGTATTGCTTGCCAACGAAAAGTGGCGCAATAATTGACAAAGTATGCAAATGTTGACCGTTTGGTGCATTTTGCACGTCAGTTACTTTGGCAACTGCTTGACCGGATTCATCATAAATCATACCGAGGTCAGCTACCTGACCACCCATTTCAGCATAGAAAGGTGTCTTTGCGAATATTGCTTGTACTTGACCTGCATTAGCTTCTTCGACCAATTTATTATCAACAATCAAATTAACTAACTCAGTTTGTTCAACAGTTAATTCAGACCAACCAACATATTGAGATGGCGTCTTTAGACCCGTTAATAGCTCATTTTGAACACCCATTGACGCTTTATTTGAACGTGCTGAACGAGCACGTTCTTGTTGAGCCTTCATTTGCTCATCAAAGCCATCACGATCAACCTTTAAGCCTTCATCAGTTGCGTACTCTTCTGTTAGTTCATATGGGAATCCGTAAGTATCATAAAGCTTAAAGGCAATTGCACCATCAATAATTCCCTTTTTACTCTTGGCCTGTTCAATCACATCATCTAATAGTGATAATCCATCAGTTAATGTTTTATTAAATCGAATTTCTTCGGCCTCAACAATGGAAGCAATATAGTCTGCATTCTTGGCAATTTCAGGATAATAAGAAATCATAATTTCACCAACTACAGGAACCAAATCCTTTAAAAATACTTGGCTAATACCTAATTTACGACCATGTAAAACTGCACGACGTAATAGGCGACGAATGATGTATCCACGCCCCTCATTTGAAGGCAATGCACCATCTCCAATAGCAAAAGTTACGGCACGAATATGATCAGCAATGACCTTGAACGAAATATCTTTCGTATCGTCTTCACCATATTTAAATTGTCCTGAAATATCCTCAGTTTTATGAATAAGTGGCAAAAATAAATCAGTTTCAAAGTTAGTTTTCGCATGCTGGAATACAGAAACCACACGCTCTAATCCCATACCAGTATCAATATTTTTTGTTGGTAATTCAGGATAATCCTTATTATCCGTTAATCCAGGCAAATGATTAAACTGTGAAAATACTAGATTCCAGATTTCCAAGTAACGCTCATTCTCACCTCCTGGATAATTTTCCGATTCATCAGGATCATTGAATTCTTCACCCCGATCATAGAAAATTTCAGAATCAGGTCCTGAGGGGCCTTCACCAATATCCCAAAAATTATCTGGTTCTTCATAAAGATGATCTTTAGGAAGCCCAACTTTATGCAACCAAATATCTTTCGCTTGATCATCATTTGGGTACACAGTTACATACAATTTATCTGGATCCATGCCAAACCAGTCTGGACTTGTTAATAATTCCCAAGCCCATGGAATTGCTTCCTCTTTGAAATAATCACCAATTGAAAAATTACCCATCATTTCAAATAAAGTATGATGACGAGCTGTATGTCCGACATTTTCAATATCATTTGTTCGAATTGATTTTTGTGCATTTGTAATCCGATGGTTCTCAGGAACAACCGAACCATCAAAATACTTTTTCAAAGTTGCAACACCAGAATTAATCCAAAGAAGTGTTGGATCATTTTGTGGAATCAATGATTGTGATGGTTCAATTTTATGTCCTTTACTTTCAAAGAAACGCAAGAATAAGCTACGAACCTCAGCCGATGATAATTCTTTCATCTTTAATGTAAGCCTCATTTCAAAAAATATTAAATAAAAACAGACAGCCATTGCAATAACAGAGACGCAAATACGCGGTACCACTCCGATTGCAATGATTGTCTGTATCATTACCTCTTTAATCGCTAATATCGCTAGCACGCGGTTCACTTTCGCAAACAATTTTAATTAGGTAGCGTCAAATGACCCTTAGCGTTGCTCTCATCAACCGCAACGTTTCTGTATGCTCTAAGAAATAATCTGACATGTCCTTGTGGGTATTATATCATATCCATTACTGTTTTTCTTACTTTTTACAACTTGAAATAATTTTGTAAATTCAAAATAACAAATTATTTATCATGGGCGCGTTTTTTTGCTTTCTTTGCAGCGCGTAACGTTTCACGTTCAGCAACCCGTTTCTTGTATTTTGCGTCTCGGGCAATGTTGTTTTTAATTTGACGTTTATAACCCGGTTTTACTCGCTTCTTCTTCTTCTTCACCATACCAATCATTGTTGGATCTAATTTAGCTGTAGTTTTGGTCCGCTGACGACGGCGACGACGATCATATCCAGACTGTAATTCACCATGGGCATATGTCATTGGCTCGAATTTCACGCCCATATTTTCAACCATCTGTACGCGATCTTCTTCATCTGGATTATAAATTGTGATAGCCGTTCCAGACATACCATTTCTACCCGTTCGTCCAACTCGATGAATAAAGAACTCTAATTCCGTTGGAATACCATCATTAATGATAAGTGACACGCCTGGAATATCAATTCCTCTAGCAGCTAAATCGGTTGCGACAACATATTGATAATCTAAATGTTGAATTTGTTGCATTGTTCGCTTACGTTCACGAGGTTGGATACCACCATGTATTTCAGCCACTTTTAGGCCACGACTACGCAAACTTTTAGTTAACTCACGTGCTCGTGTTTTCGTATTTGTAAAAACTAATGCTAAATAGGGGTTACCCATCGTCAATAAGTTATAAACTAACGTATCTTTCGTCTCACCCTTTGTCCCAACCAAAATATTTTTAATGGTTGGTGCAATAACTGTCTCGGATGGAATTTCCTCAATTACCGGGTTTGATAAATACTTTTTTAAGAAAGGTTGCAACTTTTGTGGAATTGTTGCTGAAAAGACCAGCATTTTCAAATCCTCAGGCATTGCACTAGCGATAGCATCAACATCAGGTAGAAAACCTAAATCAAGTGTCATATCTGCTTCATCCACAACTAATGTCGTTGCGGTATGAATATCCAATTCACCAGCCTGATATAAGTCCTTAATTCGTCCAGGTGTGCCAATAACAATTTGTGGCTGTTTATTCTGTAATTGATGAATCTGACGACTTTTATCCATTCCCCCAACATATAAACTGATCCGTGGTTGGGTATCTTCAGTAAAAGTACTTGCCAACTGCTTTGCTGCTTCATAAATTTGTTGCGCCAATTCACGAGATGGTGTCGTAATAACTGCCTGAACCTTTTGATTTTTTGCATCATATTGTTGGAATATCGGTACCAAAAAGGTGTGCGTCTTACCTGAACCGGTTTGTGATTGTCCAACAACGGAACGTCCCTGCAAGATAACTGGAATAAGTCTTGATTGGACAGTCGTTGGTTGTTTAAAATGTATTGCCGTCAAAGCTTCATATATCTCTGGACGTAAATTGTAATCAGTAAATTTCGCCATTATTTTTCTGCTTGCTCCTTTAATAAATTATCTGTCTCATTAATAATGTCATTGATTTCATCAATGTTTTTTGCTCTTGCACCAGCTGCAAATTCATGGCCACCGCCACCGTGTCTTTTTGCAATTTCGTTAATAATTACTTGTCGTGACCGTAATCTCACTCTGAAGTAGCCGTCTTCTTGTTGTTCAAATACTGCCCATGCTTTGACAGTATTTACTTTACCCAGTAAGGGTACGATAAACGCCGTACCAAAATTACCTAGTTTAAAATTATCAACAATTTCATTAGTTAAAATAATATAGTTAAAACCATATCGTGTTGTTACCATATTTTCATACACAAAACCTGATGCTTTAGCGGCTGGTAGTGAAATAGTATCCATTTGTTGATTAATTTTCACCCAATCAAAATTAAATTTCATTAATTCAGAAACAATGCTCATTGTATCGGAAGTAGTCCCGTACAAAAAGCGACCCGTATCGCCAACAATTCCTGAGTATAAAAATGCAGCACCCTTATCAGATAGTTTCAATTCATTAGAAAATTCTTGATAAAAAGAAAAAATCATTGCCGAAGTTGATGACGCATTCTCTATGACCCAAGTATAATCACCATATGGCTCATCATTAGGATGATGATCTATTTTTATCAATACTTTCCCATATTCAAAGCGACGGTCATCAACTCGTGGTGAATTTGCCGTATCTGTTACGATAACTAACGCATCATCGTATAAACTATTTGGGATTTTTTCCATTTGTCCCATCCAAGCCATACTTGGTACAGATTTACCAACAACATGCACTTTTTTTTCAGGAAATGATGTTTTTATGAGCTCTGCTAATCCAAACTGTGATCCAAAAGCATCTGGATCAGGCCGTTGATGGCGATGAATAATAATTGTATGTGCAGCTTTTATTTGCGCTAATATTGCTGTTTGCGCTGTCATAAGTAAGTCTCTATTCTATTAAAAATTTTTATTAACTAGTAATCGTATTAACGATAAATTTGAAATGACAATATATGTAAGTATATCAGAAAAACCATATGAGTTCCTATTTATATAGAGGTAACACAACATTTTCAAAAGATAATGCTGCTAAATTTGTCATTGTTAACCCAAGTAGGCGAATTGCATGATGATAGCCACCAAGTTCATCTAAAATATCTTGAGCAGCGTGATAAATTTCTTCTTCTTCATTTGGAAAAAAATCAAATCTTGTTGCACGATGAGTTGCAGTTTGAAACTCATTATCACGAATTTTTAAAACCAATGTTTTACCATGCAATTGTGATTTAATGAGTGAGGCAGTTAATTTAGCAGCTAACTCCTTTAATTCATCCATTATTGCTTGCTCTGTATCTAAAAACGGACCATACGTTCTTTCTTTACCTATTGATTTACGCTCTCTTTGCCAAACAACTGGGCGATCATCAACACCCCTAATTCGTTCATAGAAAATATATCCACTTTTTCCAAATTCATCAGCAAGTTTGTTCTGTGGTGTATCATACAAATCTTTGCCGTTATAGATGCCCAACGAAATCATTTTTTCAGCAGTCTTAGCTCCCACACCGCGCATTTCATTAATCGGTAAGGTATCTAAAAATGATCGAATATCTTCTTGATTAATAATTGTCAATCCACTTGGCTTATTGTGTTCTGAAGCTAATTTTGCCAAGAATTTATTAAAAGAGATACCAACCGAACTTGTCAGCTCAAGTTCCTCATAGATGATTTGCTGCAATTCATGCGCTAATTGTACCGTATTAATTATGTTTGGTATGTTCTCAGTAACATCTAAGTAGGCCTCATCAAAGGCAACCGGCTCAACCTTATTCGTATAACGCTCAAATATTTGATGCAGTTGCTGAGAAACATCACGATATTTAGAAAAATTGGGTGTGATAAAGACTGCTTGTGGTGCAAGTTTCAAAGCCTCAGAAGCGCTCATAGCTGAATGAATGCCTAAATTACGAGCTAAATAATTTGCGGTTGCAACCACTCCGCGACCACCAGTTTTTCGAGGATCATTAGCTAAAATCAAAGGTACGGATTTGTATTCAGGGTTATCACGCATCTCAATTTGTGCATAAAAGGCATCCATATCAATATGTAAAATTTTTCTATCAGTATTTAAATGGATGGGTATTTCTAAAAAATTAGACATCATATCCCCCTTTTTTACATTATAATCTTACTTATTTTTATCATAAGACATCATTCTATAATTACATAGAAAAAAGTCTGACAAAGGCTAGAATAACTGAAAAGGTCATCAATCTACCAATGTAAAATTGATAGATTGATGACCCTAAATGTATCCCAAAAAACTGAAGGCTTTCTGTAACCACAATTAACTTCCAAACGTCTTTTATGCCATTTTCAGTTTTTAACAGCC
Source organism: Weissella paramesenteroides (assembly GCF_051903945.1). GTDB lineage: Bacteria > Bacillota > Bacilli > Lactobacillales > Lactobacillaceae > Weissella > Weissella paramesenteroides_A. Next base: position 1,266,125 of record NZ_CP192268.1, read on the forward strand.
ATACTTTACAGCTTATTTTTCTTCACTCTTTGATTCATCATTTGATGCATCAACATCAGTGTTTTCTGGTTGCTTTTCAGAAGCTGCCTCAGATTTTGTTGTTTCAGGTGTTTCTGTTAATTCTTCTGTCGTAACCGGTGCATTAGCTTCCTTAACAACCTGACGAATTGCTGATAATTCAAACACCAAGATAACACCTTCTGCATCTAAATCAAAAGTACGTGCTTCTTTGTTAACTGCTGCTATAGTACCATGCAATCCACCAATAGTGATTACTTCAGCACCAGGCTGCACGTCATTAATCATTGCTTGACGCTTCTTTTGTGCCTTTTGTTGTGGACGAATCATAATAAAGTACATTGCGGCGATAAATACAACTAAAATAAGTATATTTGCGTTCATAATAAATTTAAACTCCTTAAGTATATTGACTAATTTTAAAATAATCTGGCATTTGGTTCAAAATAACCGTACTTACGTAGCGTTTCTTCTCTAAACTCAAGTAAACGGTCTTCAGCGATTGCCTGACGCATATCTTCCATTAATTTTAATAAATAACGTAAATTGTGAACGGAAGCAATTGTTTGACCATATAATTCATTTGTCTTGAAAAGATGATGTAAGTAAGCCTTCGTAAAGTGCTGTGAGCCGTAATCTTCAGTTTCAGGATCAATTAACGAAAAATCATCTTTATATTTTGCGTTCTTTATCACCACTCGACCATTTGAAGTCATTAGTGTTCCCTTACGACCGATACGAGTAGGCAATACACAGTCAAACATATCAATACCACGAATTGCTGCGTCAATTAATGAATCTGGAGCAGCCACACCCATTAAGTATCGCGGTTTATTCTCTGGTAAGAATGGTACTGTGAAATCAAGTACACGGTTCATCTCCGGCTTTGACTCTCCAACCGACAAACCACCAATAGCATAACCAGGCAAGTCTAATGAAACTAAATCTTGAGCTGATTGCTTTCGTAATTCTCGGAACCCTGCTCCCTGGACAATACCAAATAATGCCTGATCTTGCTCACGCTTATGTGCTTTTTGAGCTCGCTCTGCCCATCTAGATGTTCGTTCAACTGAATTTTTAACATAGTCGTATGTTTCAAAATATGGAATTGCTTCGTCTAGTTGCATCATGACGTCTGAACCAAGGTTATTCTGAATTCTCATAGCAACTTCTGGAGACAGGAACATCTCATCACCATTTAAATGATTTCTAAAGGTAACTCCTTCTTCAGTAATATGATTATGGTCTGATAATGACCAGACTTGAAAACCACCTGAATCAGTCAATATTGGGCCATCCCAATTCATAAATTTATGCAATCCACCAGCTTGAGCAATCAATTCGTCTCCTGGTCTTAACCATAAATGATATGTATTTGATAAAATGAATTGTGATTTAATTTCTTTTAATTCACGTGGGGACACACCTTTTACGGTTGCTTGTGTACCAACAGGCATAAACATTGGGGTCATAACTTCCCCATGTGGTGTCGTAATTTTTCCCAATCGCGCACCGGTATGTTTTTCGACATGAAGTAATTCATACTTCACTGCGTAATCCGACATATCACGTTTCCTTTCACTTCTATATAAACAAACTAGTATACATTATATCAGAAACATGGGTTCCATAACGCCTAGATTTATATTTTGTCTACTTATTTTAGTTTTAAAAGAAAAAAGCTACCAATAATTTGGTAACTTTTTTATAAAATATGTATGCAATCTTCATTATGGACGTTACAGGGATCGAACCTGTGACCCCCTGCTTGTAAGGCAGGTGCTCTCCCAGCTGAGCTAAACGTCCATTATAATGCATCGCGATGTCCTATCCTCGCAGGAGGCGATCCTCCAACTACTTTTGGCGCTACTGAGCTTAACTACTGTGTTCGGTATGGGAACAGGTGTGACCTCAGTGCCATCATCACGACACGTTTTTTATTGAGTGAACTTAGTTCCCTCAAAACTGAATCATAATTGCGTTTTTCTTGCCTTACACCACTTGCTACTTGGTTAAGTCCTCGAACCATTAGTACTAGTCCGCTCCATGCGTCACCGCACGTCCACTTCTAGCCTATCTACCTCATCATCTCTGAGGGGTCTTACTTCATTTCTGAATGGGAAATCTCATCTCGAGGCGAGTTTCACACTTAGATGCTTTCAGCGTTTATCTCATCCGTACATAGCTACTCAGCGATGCTCCTGGCGGAACAACTGATACACCAGTGGTACGTCCACCCCGGTCCTCTCGTACTAAGGGCAGCTCCTCTCAAATTTCCTACGCCCGCGACGGATAGGGACCGAACTGTCTCACGACGTTCTGAACCCAGCTCGCGTACCGCTTTAATGGGCGAACAGCCCAACCCTTGGGACCGACTACAGCCCCAGGATGCGATGAGCCGACATCGAGGTGCCAAACCTCCCCGTCGATGTGGACTCTTGGGGGAGATAAGCCTGTTATCCCCAGGGTAGCTTTTGTCCGTTGAGCGATGGCCCTTCCATGCGGAACCACCGGATCACTAAGCCCTACTTTCGTACCTGCTCGACTGGTAAGTCTCACAGTCAAGCTCCCTTGTGCCTTTACACTCTGCGAATGATTTCCAACCATTCTGAGGGAACCTTTGGGCGCCTCCGTTACCTTTTAGGAGGCGACCGCCCCAGTCAAACTGCCTGCCAGACACTGTCTTCCACCACGCTTAGTGGTGTGAGTTAGAGTGTTCATACAACGAGGGTAGTATCCCACGTTTGCCTCCATCGAAACTAGCGTCCCGATTTCTACGGCTCCTACCTATGCTGTACAAGCTGCACAAACACTCAATATCAAGCTACAGTAAAGCTCCATGGGGTCTTTCCGTCCTGTCGCGGGTAACCCGCATCTTCACGGGTCTTTAAATTTCACCGAGTCTCTCGTTGAGACAGCGCCCAGATCGTTACGCCTTTCGTGCGGGTCGGAACTTACCCGACAAGGAATTTCGCTACCTTAGGACCGTTATAGTTACGGCCGCCGTTTACTGGGGCTTCAATTCGTACCTTCGCCGAAGCTAAGCACTCCTTTTAACCTTCCAGCACCGGGCAGGCGTCAGCCCCTATACGTCATCTTACGATTTTGCAGAAACCTGTGTTTTTGATAAACAGTCGCCTGGGCCTATTCACTGCGGCTCAGCTTGCGCTGAGCACCCCTTCTCCCGAAGTTACGGGGTCATTTTGCCGAGTTCCTTAACGAGAGTTCACTCGCTCACCTTAGGATGCTCTCCTCGACTACCTGTGTCGGTTTGCGGTACGGGCAGGTAAACACTAACTAGAAGCTTTTCTCGGCAGCGTGACATCACAGACTTTCCTACTTTATTTCGGTCCCCATCACAACTTGTCCGTATAAGTGCAAGCATTTGACTCACACTAAGACTTGTTGCTTGGCCCAGCATTTCCAGCCGCTGGGTTCTGTTAGCCTTCTGCGTCCCTCCATCTTTCAAACATGTTCACCTGGTACAGGAATCTCAACCTGTTAGCCATCGACTACGCCTTTCGGCCTCGCCTTAGGTCCCGACTAACCCTGGGAGGACGAGCCTTCCCCAGGAAACCTTAGTCATACGGTGGACAGGATTCTCACCTGTCTTTCGCTACTCATACCGGCATTCTCACTTCTAAGCGCTCCACCAGTCCTCACGGTCTGACTTCATTGCCCTTAGAACGCTCTCCTATCGCGCCACTGATGTGGCACCCGTAGTTTCGGTGGTGTGTTTAGCCCCGGTACATTTTCGGCGCAGAATCACTCGACTAGTGAGCTATTACGCACTCTTTAAATGGTGGCTGCTTCTGAGCCAACATCCTAGTTGTCTATGCAACTTCACATCCTTTTCCACTTAACACACACTTAGGGACCTTAACTGACGATCTGGGCTGTTCCCCTTTCGACAATGGATCTTATCACTCACTGTCTGACTCCCGGACATACGTGATTGGCATTCGGAGTTTATCTTAATTTAGTAACCCGAGATGGGCCCCGCACCAAAACAGTGCTCTACCTCCAACACGCTATCTTCCGAGGCTAGCCCTAAAGCTATTTCGGAGAGAACCAGCTATCTCCAAGTTCGATTGGAATTTCACCGCTACCCACACCTCATCCCAACATTTTTCAACATGTACGGGTTCGGGCCTCCAGTGCGTTTTACCGCACCTTCACCCTGGACATGGGTAGGTCACCTGGTTTCGGGTCTACAACAACATACTAAAACGCCCATTTCAGACTCGCTTTCGCTACGGCTCCGGTCTTTCCACCTTAACCTTGCATGGTATCGTAACTCGCCGGTTCATTCTACAAAAGGCACGCTATCACCCATTAACGGGCTCTAACTTGTTGTAGGCACATGGTTTCAGGAACTTTTTCACTCCCCTTCCGGGGTGCTTTTCACCTTTCCCTCACGGTACTGGTTCACTATCGGTCACTAGGGAGTATTTAGCCTTACGAGATGGTCCTCGCAGTTTCCGACCGGATTTCACGTGTCCGGCCGTACTCAGGATCCTACACGGGAGTTTGCTTACTTTCGCATACGGGGCTATCACCCTGTTTCGTTCAGCTTCCCAGCTGATTCTGCTAATAAACAAATTTGTAACTCCACAACGGTAGTCCTACAACCCCAGAGTGCAAGCACTCTGGTTTGGGCTCCTCCGCGTTCGCTCGCCGCTACTGACGGAATCGATTTTTCTTTCTTCTCCTGTTGCTAATGAGATGTTTCAGTTCACAACGTCTACCTTCGTTTAACTATGTATTCATTAAACGATAACTTGCATCACAAGTTGGGTTCCCCCATTCGGAAATCCCCGGATCACAGCTTACTTACAGCTCCCCGAGGCATATCGGTGTTAGTCCCGTCCTTCATCGGCTCCTAGTGCCAAGGCATTCACCATGCGCCCTTAATAACTTAACCGATCAACTTTCGTTGATGATTTCGTTTGAGTATTGTGACTCAATGGTCACAAGCGATTTTAAACTTATTTAAAAAACTCAAAAAATTACGCGGTGTATTTTTTCGGCTCAATTTAATTGATTTGATCAATTATAATGAATTTAAAAATTTACAATTATGATTCAGTTTTCAAAGAACTAATTAACAACCAGATGGTTGTTATGGAGAATATCGGGTTCGAACCGATGACCCCCTGCTTGCAAAGCAGGTGCTCTCCCAGCTGAGCTAATTCCCCATGTTTGAATGTTAACCACTCAAAACTAAATATCGTTTCGTTGAATGTGTAGGTTTCCGATTTTCCTTAGAAAGGAGGTGATCCAGCCGCAGGTTCTCCTACGGCTACCTTGTTACGACTTCACCCTAATCATCTGTCCCACCTTAGACGGCTGGCTCCTAAAAGGTTACCCCACCGGCTTTGGGTGTTACAAACTCTCATGGTGTGACGGGCGGTGTGTACAAGACCCGGGAACGTATTCACCGCGGCGTGCTGATCCGCGATTACTAGCGATTCCGACTTCATGTAGGCGAGTTGCAGCCTACAATCCGAACTGAGACATACTTTAAGAGATTAGCGCACCCTCGCGGGTTGGCGACTCGTTGTATATGCCATTGTAGCACGTGTGTAGCCCAGGTCATAAGGGGCATGATGATTTGACGTCATCCCCACCTTCCTCCGGTTTGTCACCGGCAGTCTCACTAGAGTGCCCAACTGAATGCTGGCAACTAATAATAAGGGTTGCGCTCGTTGCGGGACTTAACCCAACATCTCACGACACGAGCTGACGACAACCATGCACCACCTGTCACCTTGTCTCCGAAGGGAACATCCTATTTCTAGGATTGGCAAGGGATGTCAAGACCTGGTAAGGTTCTTCGCGTTGCTTCGAATTAAACCACATGCTCCACCGCTTGTGCGGGTCCCCGTCAATTCCTTTGAGTTTCAACCTTGCGGTCGTACTCCCCAGGCGGAGTGCTTAATGCGTTAGCTGCGACACTCAAGGGCGGAAACCCTCGAACATCTAGCACTCATCGTTTACGGTGTGGACTACCAGGGTATCTAATCCTGTTTGCTACCCACACTTTCGAGCCTCAACGTCAGTTACAGTCCAGAAAGCCGCCTTCGCCACTGGTGTTCTTCCATATATCTACGCATTTCACCGCTACACATGGAGTTCCACTTTCCTCTACTGCACTCAAGTCATCCAGTTTCCAAAGCCATTCCTCAGTTGAGCTGAGGGCTTTCACTTCAGACTTAAATAACCGTCTGCGCTCGCTTTACGCCCAATAAATCCGGATAACGCTTGGAACATACGTATTACCGCGGCTGCTGGCACGTATTTAGCCGTTCCTTTCTGGTAAGATACCGTCACACACTGAACAGTTACTCTCAGTGCCGTTCTTCTCTTATAACAGTGTTTTACGAGCCGAAACCCTTCATCACACACGCGGCGTTGCTCCATCAGGCTTGCGCCCATTGTGGAAGATTCCCTACTGCTGCCTCCCGTAGGAGTATGGGCCGTGTCTCAGTCCCATTGTGGCCGATCAGTCTCTCAACTCGGCTATGCATCATTGCCTTGGTAAGCCGTTACCTTACCAACTAGCTAATGCACCGCGGGTCCATCTCTTAGTGATAGCAGAACCATCTTTCAACCAACAACCATGCGGTTGTTGGTATTATACGGTATTAGCACTTGTTTCCAAATGTTATCCCCTGCTAAGAGGTAGGTTACCCACGTGTTACTCACCCGTTCGCCACTCTTTGTCAGATAAAATCACATCAGAGCAAGCTCGTCAGATCAATTAAAGACAAAGCGTTCGACTTGCATGTATTAGGCACGCCGCCAGCGTTCATCCTGAGCCAGGATCAAACTCTCATTTTAAAAGTTTGAGTATAACTCAATTGTTGTTATTTGTTTAACAGAAGTTAAACGAATTTATTAGCGAATTGACTTCGCAAATGTTTTTGTATCAAGCAAATTACTTGATGACCCTACACATTTGTTTCATCGAAACGATATTCAGTTTTCAATGATCAACATAACATCATTAATGATGTTAAGCGGACGACGGGAATCGAACCCGCATTCCCAGCTTGGAAGGCTGGAGCACTAGCCATTGTACTACATCCGCAAAGTGTTTCTCTGTATCAGCAACAATATATATAATACACACTTGTTCTGACAAAGTCAACACTTTTGTTATTTAACTTGCCTTTTATATCTATTTCTAATGATGAATAAACATTGCATCACCAAAACTGAAGAAACGATATTTTTCAGCAACTGCATGCTTATAGGCATTTAGAATATTATTGCGACCTGTAAATGCAGCAACTAACATTACTAAAGTTGATTTAGGTAAATGAAAATTAGTAATAAAAGCATCAACAACTCGCCACTCAAATCCTGGTTTAATAAATATATCTGTCCACCCAGAATCAGCATGTAATTCACCATCAAACTTGGCACCAATCGTCTCTAAAGTACGAATTGAAGTTGTCCCAGTTGCCACAATACGTCCACCATTAGTGCGAACTTCATTCAATGTTTGCGCAGCTTCTTCACTTAATTGATAGAATTCTGAATGCATTTTATGATCGTCAATATTGTCTTCCTCAACTGGCCTAAATGTACCTAATCCAACATGTAACGTCAGCTCAACTAATTTAATTCCCTTGTCAGCAACCTTTTGCAATAGTTCTGGTGTCCAGTGTAAGCCAGCTGTTGGTGCAGCTGCTGATCCATTAACCTTGGAATAGACAGTTTGATACCTTTCCTGATCTTCCAACTTTTCCTTAATATATGGTGGTAATGGCATTTCACCCAATTCTTCTAATATTTCTAAAAAGATGCCATCATAATGGAATTTAATCATACGTCCACCATGTTCTAATTCTTCAATTACTTCAGCCGTTAATTGACCATCACCAAATACTATTTTTTGACCAACTGGATATTTACGTGCAGGCTTAACAAGCGTTTCCCAGACATCATCTTGTTCTTGACGAAGTAATAATACTTCAACATGACCACCAGTTTCTGGTCGAACACCATAAAGTCGTGCTGGTAATACACGCGAATTATTCATCACTAATGCATCACCTGGATTAAGATAGTCTATAATATCGTAAAAATGACGATCATGAAATTCACCAGTATCTGCATTTAGCTCTAATAATCTCGAACCATCACGCCTTTCTAGAGGTGTTTGCGCAATCAATTCGTGTGGCAATTCATAATCAAAGTCATTTAAACTTGTAAAATTTTCAGTCATTTATTTGTACTCCTAATTATTTTTATCGGGTAGTGGCAAGTGTAGGTGTTCATACGCTGCCAAAGTAACAACACGTCCTCGTGGTGTTCGTTGTAAGAAACCAATTTGCAATAGATATGGTTCATACACTGATTCAATCGTATCAATCTCTTCACCAATGTTAGCAGCGATTGTCCCAACACCAACTGGGCCACCTTGATAAAATTTAATCATTGTTTCTAAAATTTTGTGATCGACTTCATCCAATCCCATGTCATCTATTTGCAATAAGGAAAGTGAAAAATTGACCATTTCATCAGTAATAGTTTGTAATCCCTTAACAGTTGTAAAATCGCGAACGCGTCGCAACAGACGATTTGCAATTCGAGGGGTTCCTCGCGATCGTCGCGCAAGTTCATAGGCACCCTCATCTGCAACTTCAATATTAAAGATATCGGCTGAACGTTTAATTATTTTTGAAAGTTCACCTGGTGTATAATACGCCATATGTTCAACAATACCAAAACGATCACGTAATGGTTGCGATAACATACCTGCCCTCGTCGTCGCACCAACCAATGTAAATGGTGGTAATGGAAAATGAATTGGATGTGCAGTTGGGCCTTCTCCAGCTATAATATCAACATAAAAATCTTCCATTGCAGAATATAGCATTTCTTCGACTTGCTTAGGCAACCGATGAATTTCATCAATAAAAAGAACGTCACCTGGTGCCAGTTCGTTTAACAATGCTAATAGATCACCTGATTTTTCAATTGCAGGTCCAGACGTTGTTCTCAGACCGACTCCCATTTCGTGAGCCACAACCATTGCTAAAGTTGTCTTTCCTAATCCTGGTGGTCCATATAGCAAAATATGGTCTAACGGTTCTGAACGTTGTTTTGCCGCCTCAATATAGACATGCAATCTTTGTTTTAAATCTTCTTGGCCAATATACTGCTGTAATGTACTGGGTCGCAATGTTTGTTCAATCGACTGTTCACCAGTGTCAGTAGACATGTCATGTAAAAAGTCCTCTGCCATTTGTTTCTCCCCAAAAATTACTGCAATAATTTCAATCCAGAGCTAACATACGCTGCAGTTGATAAGCTTGTCTGCTTTGTTAGCTCTTTTTCAACGCGCTTAATATCTTTTTTAGCATATCCCAAAGCCTCTAACGCTAGTAAAGCATCAGCTAATTCTGAATCCGGTGCTTTTTCTTGCACCAACACTTTATTATCATCAATTGACAGTGTCAAATCCGAAAGCTTATTTTGTAAATCCAAAACGATTTGTTGCGCTGTTTTTTTACCGATGCCTGGGAATTTTGTCAAAAAGCCAATATCATTTTGCGTGATGGCATTAATTAGCCCGGTATGATCACTATTTGCTAAAATTGCTAATGCAGATTTAGGTCCAATCCCTGAAACATTTAGTAGTTTCTGAAAAAGGTCTTTATCTTCTTTAGTTAAAAATCCATATAAATTCTGATCATTATCGCGAATTATCTGCTCAACATAAACAGTCATTGTACTATTCAAAGAAAATGTATATGGATTAGCAACTAACACACGATACCCAACTCCCTGTATATCAATCACAATATAGCTTGGTAATATTGCGGTTATCGTACCTTTTAGATATTCGTACATGTTTTTCTCCACTTCTACAAGTCACTGTTTACATTATAGCAGAAAAAAATCACTAACCTTCGATTTACTGAATGATGGCATTTTTAAAACGTGAAATTTTGTACAATAATATTCACATTTTGTTCACATTTCCTAGTTAATATGTATTTATCGACTTAAAGATAAGTAATGAGCAAGCCTACACTCATCGCTTGGTCGTTTCGTCACCCACATGACGAAGAGTTTTTACTTTCCTAGTAAATCTACTCAATTAACATATCTCTTATTAAACCTACAACAAAAAAGAACTGGTTAATAGCCAGTTCTTTTTTGTTGTTTAATGAAAATATTAATAACGTGCACGAATATCACAAAACGAGTAGAATAAATGGTTATAAAAAACAATTCAATTAGGAGACAATAATCATGTTGAAAGAAAAATTGTCAGAAATGCCTACCTGGCGGCGAAATTTATTCGTGCTTTGGTTTGGTGTATTCATGACTGGCATAGGTTTTAGTGAAGTCATGCCTTTTTTGTCTCTCTACGTAGACACTCTAGGTAACTTTACCAAAGACCAATTAACACTTTATAGTGGCATAACTTTTTCCATTACTTTTTTAATGACTGCAATCATATCACCTTTTTGGGGTAAATTAGCTGATAGCAAGGGACGTAAACTCATGCTATTACGGGCATCATTAGGCATGGCTATTGTATTCTTCTTAATGGGCGCTGCTCAAAATATTTGGCAACTTATTTTCTTCCGAGCATTGCAAGGGTTGTTTGGTGGTTTCATTTCAAATGCGAATGCAATGATTGCCACACAAACACCAAAAGAAAAAGCCGGATACGCATTAGGGACATTAGTAACTGGTGTAACCGGTGGTCAATTACTCGGCCCATTTATTGGTGGTATATTAGCTTCAATTGTAAGTTATCGTTTATCTTTCATTATTACAGGTATCATATTTTTACTAGTATTCGTACTTGTATTAACACTAGTGAAAGAAGAATTCACGCCCGTTGCACGTGGTGAATCTCTTTCACGAAAAGAAGTGTTTAAACAACTAAAGCATCCGCAATTAACTATCAGCTTGTTTCTAACCACTTTTATCATTCAAATTGTTAACCAATCAATCAGTCCTATCGTGGCTCTCTTTGTCCGCGAACTAAATCATGGTGCGGTTGGTACAACATTCTGGGCTGGCGTTGTGGCCGCCATGCCTGGTATAGCAACAATGCTGGCAGCCCCTAGATTTGGTCAATTAGGTGACCGGATTGGTACCCATCGGATTATGTTGATTGGCTTTACACTTGCCTTTTCATTTATGCTACCAACAGGATTTGTAACTGCCGTCTGGCAACTAGCTATCTTACGTTTCATGATCGGTATCTCTGACGCAACCATGTTACCTGCTGTACAAACATTACTAACAAAAACGACACCAACACAAGTCACCTCACGCATATTTGCTTACAATCAATCATTTCAGTCACTAGGTTCTGTAGCTGGACCAGCTATGGGAACCGTCGTTGCAATGTTCTTTGATTATCGAGGCATATTTATTGCCAGTGCCCTACTCATTGTTGTTAATGCTGGCCTATTCTTTTATCGCACGAATTCATTAAAAAATGATGATTCACTTAATCTTTAAATTTTTAAAATAAAAACCTTGATTTTACTTTAACAAGTTGAGACTACCAACTAACATTTAAAGTATATCAAGGTCTTTTTTTAATCTATATTTATACGACGAACCATATGATAAAGCACTAACAAAGCAAATTGTAATGCTCCAAATGAAATAACAAACACTAAACTGTGCATTGATATGGAAGACATAAAAAGTTTTATCACCTTTTGTGGATCACTAACTATTTCCCATGAGTTAATACGCAAAAATCTGCCTAAATAAATACCATATGCGGAAACAAATGATAAAACAACATAAAACATAATTGTCCAAATGGTTGATAGTTTCTGGTAGTATACCCGACCAACAATATGCGCTGAAGAAATACCCAATATTAATCCTGTCAATACACCTACTGCTAAAATCGCATAGTTGAAAAACTGTGTTTCTGTCATTAATCCGGTACCAATTGATGATAAATGACTAAAATCAGTTACCATATACATGGCATTCGGGAAGAACACTAGCCAAATGATTGTTATTAAAATTTGTACAACACGGTACTTTTTAAAATAACGAATCAATAAAGCTAAATCAAATGGTATCAATGCTAAAATTATATTCCAAATTAAAAAATTGTAATTGGTTGGTACCAACCAAATAACCAAAAGTAAACCTAAAACAATTAAGTGTACTCTTACAATATCTGTTTTCATCTTTTCTTCCAATACTCTGTTATTAATCTGACACGAATACCCACATCATACAGCAAACAAGATAAATGCATCATAAAAAAATTATTTCAGTGTTTCCGTTTTAGCATGTACTTTATTGGTATACGGCACTTCATACCAATTAATTCCGTCCAACTCAATTTGTACTTGTCCAGCCATCTCATTTGTCAACGCTTGCTTAAATAACGTCATTTCCGAATCGGCAACAGCAATCGTAACAGTCACATCAGCAGCAAATGATGTATCCAAAATTTGATAATTTTTTTGCTCTAACCAATATTTTAGCGGATCAAATTGCTTATACGCAATTTTTAAATTGACTTCATGTCGTTGAATGCGTTCAATTAACCCACTTGCCTCAATACCACCAACAACAGTTCCAGCATAAGCTCTAACAAGGCCACCCGCTCCAAGCTTAATGCCTCCAAAATAACGTGTCACAACAACAGCAACATCACGGATGGCGTTATTTTTCAAGACCTCCAATATGGGCACACCAGCCGTTCCAGCTGGTTCACCATTATCGGAGTATCGTTGTGTTTCATTACGATCTCCTAACAAATATGCCCAAACATTATGCGTTGCCTTTCGGTGTGTCAAACTAATATCATCAATGAACTCTTTGGCTTCTTCTTCATTAGTTATTCGAGCGATATTCACAATAAATCGTGACTTTTTAATCACTTGTTCCCAAGTACTTTGTTTGTCCGCAATTGTAATATATTTTCCTAACTGGCTAACATGCTCAGCTTGATTTCCTGCCATGGTTCCTCCTTCCATTTCAATAAATGAATAAAACTCGCTTATTCTCAGCATTACCGAAAACAAACGAGCTATAAACTTGTCAAATTAACAATCAATCTTACTCTTCATATTCAAATTGGAAATCTAAAATTTTTACAACGTCACCATTTTCGGCACCTGCTTCATGAAGTGCTTCATCGACACCCATAAACCTGATTTGTCGTGCAAAACGCATCAATGACTCAGTAAAGTTCGTATTTGTACGTTTGAACAATCGCTCAATTTCATTACCAGATAGAATCCAAGTGCCATCTTCATCTCGTGATAACTCAAATGGTTGTTCTCGTTCTTCAAATTCATAATTTGCTTGCTCATCATCAGCATCCACCATACCCTTAGGTATAAAGACTGGTGTCTCGTCTAGCAAGTCAGCTGTTCGACGTAACAATGGCTCCAACCCTTCACGCGACAATGATGAAATTGGCATAATTTCAATGTCATCTGGCACATTATCATTGTTCCGTAATTGATCTTCAAACATCTCAAGAGCTGTTTGTGCATCAGGCATATCCATCTTAGTTGGCACGATAATTTGTGGTCGTTCCAATAGTGCTGGATCATAAGCTGCTAATTCTTGATTGATTTTTAAATAATTATCATAGGGATCTTGTTCAGGATCAACTCCTGACATATCAATCATATGTAAAATTACTCGCGTACGCTCAACATGGCGAAGGAATTGAATACCTAATCCAACTCCTTCAGAAGCCCCTTCAATCAACCCAGGTAAATCCGCCATAACAAAATCACGACCGTCATCTAAACGAACCATACCCAAATTAGGTACTAATGTAGTAAAGTGATAAGCTGCCACTTTTGGCTTTGCTGCCGTTACAACTGACAACAAGGTTGATTTTCCAACAGAAGGAAAACCAACTAACCCAACATCCGCCAAAACCTTTAACTCTAAGGAAATGTCTAATTCTTCACCTGGCTCACCATTTTCAGCAATTTCTGGTGCTGGATTTTTCGATGAGGCAAACCGTATATTACCACGGCCCCCACGACCACCTTGTGCGATGACTAATCGTTGACCTTTTTCAGTCAAATCACCAATTACTGCACCAGTCTCTGTATTTGTGATGGTCGTTCCTTGTGGTACCTTAATAATCAGGTCTTCTGCTGATTTTCCAGTCATCCCTTTTGTTGCACCATTACCACCCACTTGTGCTTTAAAGTAACGCTTATATCGAAAATCCATTAACGTACGTAGCCCTTCATCAACGACCATAACGACTGATCCACCATGACCACCGTCACCACCGAATGGACCTCCCATATTAATATATTTTTCATGACGGAATGAAACTGCACCATCCCCGCCTTTTCCTGCTTTAACAAAAATTTTTACTTGGTCGACAAACGCCATCGTTCATGACCTCACTTTCTTTTTAGCTTTCTTGTAGCCAACTGTAAACTGTCGACTTACATTTTACAGTACTTTTTCAGGTTTGACCACCTTTAGTCATCGTGACTTTGCATTGCTGCCAATGATATTCGAATATTATTGGCAACCCTCTCAGATATACCTAGTTTTTTCAAATCGTCTAATGAAGCAGTAGCCATTTTGTTCATTGAACCATAGGTCGTGAGCAATTTTTGGCGTGTTTTAGGTCCCACACCAGCAATGCCATCCAGTCTTGACCCTAACGAACTTTTAGAATGTAGCTGTCGGTGAAATGTAATCACAAATCGGTGAACCTCATCTTGGATTCGCTGTAGCAAATAAAAGCCTTGCGAATTAGGGTCAAGGTGAACATGTGCCGCCCCCTCTTCTTTTAGCAAATCAGCTGTTTTATGTTGATCATTTTTAACCATAGCTGCAACCGGTATTGAAAGACCTAACTCATCTTCAATGACTTCCCGAGCAGCATTTAGTTGAATAACCCCGCCATCCATCAAAATAAGATCAGGCATTTCACTATGTTCTTTCAACAATCTTGTATAGCGTCTACGAATAACTTCCATTGTTTCTGCACGTTCATCAGCATTTTCAACTGTTTTATTTTTATACTTACGATATTTATTTTTATTTGGGACACCATCTTCAAAGACAACCATTGCAGAGACCATATCTGATCCTTGTAAATGAGAATGATCAAACGCTTCAATTCGGTGAATCGCCGAAATATTTAATGCATCAGCAATTTCTTGCATCGCACCACTTGTTTTTGACTCATTCATCTCTAGTAAACGAAACTTTTCATCTAGGACAATTTTGGCATTTTTACCTGCTAATTCTAATAACGCACGTTTTTCACCTCGTTGTGGTGTTCGTACTGGAATATTTAATACTTGAGAAATGGTCTCTTTATCTACTCCCGCTGGGACCAAAATCTCCTTAGGTAACACTGCATTCTGTCGATTATAAAATTGAAGAATAAAACTAGTTAATTCTTCTTGAGCAGAACCAACGATAGCAAATAAACGTTTCTCTCTTTTCATTAAACGTGCTTGCCTAATAAAGAAAACTTGAACAGATAACCAACCCCTGTTCATATAGAAATTAAATATATCTCTTGGTGTACCATCACGTGAGATAATTTTTTGTTTTTCAACAGTTGCTTCGATAAACTTCAATTGATCTCTCAAGTCTGCTGCTCGCTCATAGGCTAAGTTTGTTGCGGCTTCTGCCATTTTTTTCTGTAACATTTTCGTGACAACTTTAGTATCACCATCTAAGAAACGTTTAATCTTTTTTATTTGTTCGTTATAGACCTCTTCCGGAACTTCTTTATAACATGCTCCCAAACATTGCCCAATGTTAGCATACAAACATGGACGTCCTTGATAACCATTACAACGACGTAATGGATACACTTTTTGTAAAAAATGTAACGTTTCCTGGGCAGCATAAACATTAGGGTACGGTCCAAAGTAATGACCACCATCGTCTGCAACTTCATTCGCTAATAAAATTTGTGGATCTCGCTCATTAGTTATCTTGATATATGGATACCCCGTACCACGTTTTAGCCTAATGTTGTAATAAGGCTGATATTTTTGAATCAGGGTAATTTCTAAAAGCAATGATTCTTTTTCGGAACTGGTAACAATAAAATCAAAATCCGCGATATTTGCCACCAGTTGCTCTGTTTTTCCTGAATGTTCACTTTTAAAATAAGAGCGAACTCTATTTTTTAAATTTTTAGCTTTCCCAACATAAATAATCTTTCCATCCTTATCTTTCATCTGATAAGAACCTGGTAATTCAGGTAATAAAGCTAGTTTTTGCTCAATATGTTCTGATGCCATCTATTTGCCTTCCCTAATTATTAGCTGACAATCTAATCTGTTGTGTTTATCCCAATTTTTCTCATTTAACCAAATTTTAATTAAACATGCTATAATAATGCTAATTATTAAATAGGAGGTCCTTTACATGCCACTACAAACCAAAAGAAATGATGAATTATCTCGCCAAATTGACGAAGTATTTGATATTCCTGATTTGAAGGACAAGAACAAAGATCGTTTCCTCGGAAATAATAAAGACGAGGAAGAAGAAAAATAGTGATAACCAAACGCCGTATTTTACGGCGTTTTTCTTTATTGATAAGTATCATATCAATAATAACTGTCAATAATCACTTCTACATCATAACAACCCTATGCTACTTTCTCAATAGCATAGGGTTGTTATGGTTAATCTTCAATTGTTTTTTTACTGAATAATCCTTTTAAGCTTAGTAACGCTGCTTTAGTAATATTACCATCTGTATATGTCAACACATTTTTCTTATAAACACGCAATCCATATCTTGCGAGGAAAATCAACACAACTACTTCCAATAATAGCGCAATTAATGCATCTGTCATATTGGCATATTGTAGTCCTAATCGTGCTGGCATTAAAGTTTGTGAAATGAATGGTACATATGATAGTACATTGATCAAAAGATTATGTGGTTGCCCTTCCAATACAAATGATAAAATATAACCAATCATTGCCACATAGGTAATTGGCGATACAGCCTGTTGCACTTGACTTAAATCATTAATCATTGCTGAGATAATTGCAGTCAAAATCATATACAAGAATATCCCAACAATCGCTAATAATCCTGTCATTATGGCGAAGTTAATATCAACACCCGCTAGCATCTCCCTAACCATATCAATATACTGATTTTTAGGCATAAAGATCGCAAAAATTCCGCCAGCTAAAACATAAACAAGGCCGTGTGTGATTGCAAGACCAGCCACTCCTAAAAGTTTACCAAAAAATTGTACACCAGGTGAAGTGACCGCTAACAAAATTTCCATAATCCTAGAAGACTTTTCATTGGCAATTTCTTGAGCTATCATGCCCACATATGCCGTTAGAAAAATAAATATAAAAATGCCTAACCCCCCAGCCAACATACTGTTGGCAGTATTAGAAGTTGCGCCTCCTGCAGAAGACTTACCATTTTTATTATAAACAGTCGAATCAAATGCCGGTGGCTCCATCAGCGTCTGTAACTGATCAGCATTTAAATGCAATTTTGTCGCTTGATTAATCATATAATACTGATTAATTGTTGATTGTAATGTATCTTCAGATAATGAGTCTGCATCAGTAGACATTGTCAGATGGTATTGCCCATTAGCAGAGGTTAAATAGCCATCAATTTTATCTCGTTTCATAGCTTGCTTCGCTTTAGCGGCTGATGGCATATTTTTGTATCGTGCACCCACAGCCTTATTTTGTTTCAAATAAGTTGTTAATGATGCATTATTTACAACTGCAACAGTTGGCTTCTCAGTACTCTTAGTGGCGTCCATAACAAATACGATGCCACCAATGACTAGCAAGATCAAGATTGGTGCTAAGACAATTGACCAAAATCCAAATGTCTTTAGGCGGTTAGTATACGTTTGTCGGGCAACCAAGAATAATTGATGTTTAGTCATTTTTGTCACCTCCAGCCACTTCACGACGGAAAATCTCATCTAAAGTCGGTGGTTGTTGTGCGAATACCGGCACATAACCATATTTAGAAACCGTTCGAAATACTTCTTTTCCCGCATCATCATTAGATAACTTCAAATGCCGACCATGACCATCTTGTTCAACTGACAATACCCCAGGTATTGCCAATAACTCAGCATCAGGAACTATTGATTCTAAATAAATTTCACTA
This sequence comes from Weissella paramesenteroides, assembly GCF_051903945.1. GTDB lineage: Bacteria > Bacillota > Bacilli > Lactobacillales > Lactobacillaceae > Weissella > Weissella paramesenteroides_A. The sequence goes on from NZ_CP192268.1 coordinate 1,284,288, forward strand.
CGCCCAAAAGACTCTCTAATCTCTACTAATCCACCACTTAAAACTGTCTGTCCATGCTTTAACATTAACAACTCATCGGACAATTTTTCTACCCCACTCATATTATGCGAACTAAAGATAATCATGGCGCCGTTTTCCTTTAATCGTGAAATTTCATTCATCATTAATTGTGTATTAACTGGATCAAGACCTGTAAATGGTTCGTCTAGTATAAGTAATGATGGCTCAGTAATAACTGTAGCAATTAATTGTACCTTCTGTGCATTACCTTTTGACAAACTTTGCACTTTGTCAGTGACCTTCCCCACCACATCTAATCGTGTCATCCAGTGTTTTAATTTTTGTTTTGCATCAGCCTTAGTCATTCCATGAAGTTCAGCAAAATAAATCACCTGTTGCTCAATACTTAATTTTTGGTATAAACCACGCTCCTCAGGTAAAAAACCAATATTCTGTTTGTCACGGTTTGTTATCGCATGATCATCCCAAGTAATCGTGCCGTGAGTTGGCTTAATAAAGTCCAACATCATGCGAAAGGTTGTTGTTTTTCCAGCACCATTTTGTCCAATTAAGCCAATAACATGCCCTTCCTCTAATCGCATATTCATATTATCAACTGCAATCTTATCACCAAATTTTTTGGTTAAATTTTTTAGTTCTATCATTTAGAAAACTCCTAACATAGTCGTTTTTAATTTATTGGCAGTTAACACATTATTAGGATAGCATACTTTACCAAGACCTTTTGGTTTTAAATTTAATGCAATATGACATAAATGAATAAAGCTGCTAATCCACCAAATTAATTGGTTTGATTAACAGCTCTTAAACTCACTTTAAAAAGTGAAATTGATTCAAAATATTAATTCATATTGTCCATATGACACTTATTGTGCGTTCTTTTTAAACCGGTCCATCATTTCTGGCGTGAATTTTAATTCACGAGGTTTTGATCCATTTGCCGGACCAATCAACCCCCGATCCTCTAATGAATCAATGATACGACCAGCACGATTATATCCCATGCCAAAATGTCGTTGAATAGATGATGTTGATGCACCACCTGCTCTAAGAATGAATTCCAATACTTCATCCCATTTTTCATCTAATTCATCAGTTCCCGAGTTGTTGCCATTTTCTAATGCCTGTACCTCAGCATCTGATACTGACATTGACTCATCATACTGTGCACTACCTTGTTGTTTGATAAAATCAGTAATTGCAGCAACATCATCGTCAGATATAAAGGCGCCTTGCACACGCTGTGGTCCGTTTGAACCAATCGGAGCAAATAACATATCACCTCGACCTAACAACTTTTCAGCACCATTACCATCTAAGATAGTACGAGAATCAACACCTGAAGAAACCGCAAAAGCCATTCGTGAAGGCACATTAGCTTTTATCAATCCAGTAATGATATCAACGGATGGTCGTTGGGTAGCAACAATCATATGAATACCAGCCGCACGTCCCAATTGGGCAATGCGCACAATGGCATTTTCAACATCTCCAGAAACTGCAGAGGTCATCATTAAATCAGCCAACTCGTCAATGATAACCACTAAATATGGCATTTTCTGAGAAACAACACCTTTTTCTGTTTCATCACGTTTTGCCACTAATTTGTTATAACCGTCAATATTACGAACGCCTTCTTCAGCAAGTAACTTAAAACGTCGATCCATCTCTGCGACAACCTTCTTTAATCCTAGTGCTGCCTTTTTGGGATCAGAAACGACTGGTGTAATCAAATGTGGAATATCGTTATATACTGACAATTCCACTTTTTTGGGATCAACCAACATCAAGCGGACTTGTGATGGTTTTGCCTGCAATAGAATTGATGCTAAGATGCCATTGATAGCAACAGACTTTCCTGACCCTGTTGAACCAGCAATCAATAAGTGTGGCATTTTAGTTAGGTCCACTTTTACAACTCCACTGGTAACGCCCCTTCCAATAGGAACAATCAATGGTTTATCAGTGTCAACACCGGCCTCTTCCACCATATCTCGAAAACCAACTGTTGCTTGTTGATCATTGGCAACTTCAATACCCACAACATTTTTACCAGGAATTGGTGCTTCAATACGTAACGACTTTGCTGCCAATGCCAATGCCAAATCATCAGCCAAGTTTTGAATTTTTGAAACTTTGACACCAACCGCTGGTTTAATTTCATACTGAGTAACTGTTGGCCCCAATACAACCTTTTCGACCGTCGCATTAATTTTGAAACTCTGCAATGTTTGATGAAGAATTCGCGCTTTTTCACTTAATGCATCACGTTCTTGTGACTGATCGGTAGAGCCAATATGTTGCAATAACTGCGTTGTGGGTAAACGGTAATTTTTATCACTAATTATCGTTCCTAATCCACTCGCATCAACATCTGGTGTTGGTTCAGTCATTGCTGATGGTGTCACATGTCGATTGGCATGATGTGTTACCTTATTAGCAGCTTCTTTTTCTGCACGATCTAGAATATCTACATGTGATAATGGCACATCCTGACCAGGCAATAATTCATCATCCGCCAAGTCTTCACCATAAACAACTGGCTCTACTGGATCAGCTGATTGAATCACCCGTTGAGAATCAAAATTAGTAGTCGCTTTTTGTGATGCACTTGGTGCCACAGATGCAGAAACATTTTTTGTGCGATTAACGGTTTTTGGTACACGACTAGCTTCACTGCTCTTCATTAACGTTGAGTCAACAGACATTGTGGCTTGTTGTTCATGTTGGGAAGTTGGGGCGACAATTTCGGGTACCACAAACTTCGTTACGATAGCCTCTGAATCGTCATCAGTTAGCGATTGTTTCTTATTGAAATGAACCTCACCAGACGAAGAAGCCTCAGGTAGTGGTTTTTCCTTCTTACCCTTTCGTGGACTAAATGGTTCTTCATTAAAGAATTCATTCATCGCTTCTTGTTGTCGGTCTTTTTGTTTGGTACGGAATGTATTGATAGACTCTGTCACCTTTTCATGAGCAGTGGTTGCTTGCGTTTGGACTAAATCCCCTGCACCTTCGGCAAATGAAAAGAAATTATCGAATACACCGCGTAATGGTAATCGAAACATAATAACCGTGCCAACAATCAATAAAACAATTGCAATTAACCACGAACCAAAATTACTCATGGTCAAATAAGTATATTGATAGATAATTGCTCCAATAATACCGCCACCAACAGGCGTTGTTACTGCATGATTATTTAAATCTTGGTTGATCAATTGTTGAATAGTTGCAACATAATCACTGTGCAAATTCATTTTATTAAACAATAGGATCGATCCTATCAACATTATACCAACATAAAACAATGTAAACCCTAGATAATGATGCCATTTCAATCGAGGTGGCCATGTTCCATATGCCATGACGACTAAGAATGGTACCAACAAAACAAGCAACAATAGTTGATATGATCCGCCCACCAATAATCGAATTAAGTTTGCTACTAACTTTCCGATTAGACCAACTTTGGCAATAGCTAATATGGTTAAGATGACTGCAATTAGCCCCGAAATCTGTGGTAATCGCGAAATAAACCAAGCTAACGTGTCATTATTGCTCTTTTTCTTCCGACTAGATGTCTTTCTTGGTCGCCGATTTGTCGTACTTTTTCTAGTTGTCGTTTTTTTATATGCCATATGATCCTCCTTTCTTAAAAAATTTAACCTAAAAACTACTTAAGCTTATCGTAATCATATTCATGTGTCAGATCAAGATTAGGGAAACTCTGCTGACGTAAGGCCTCATAAATAATAATTGCTGCTGTATTTGATAGGTTTAATGAGCGAATATGCTCGTCATTCTGCGGAATACGCAAGGCTTGATCTGGATGTTCTTTCATAAAAGGTTCTGGCAGACCAGTCGTCTCCTTACCAAATAGGAAATAGTAGTCATGATTTGTATTTGTGTAGTCAGCCTGATGGTATGATCTTTTTGCAAACTTTGAAATCAGAAATAATTCATCAGTATCTTTTAAAGTAGCCATAAAAGCAGGTAAATTTTTGTGGACTGTAATATCGACATTATCCCAATAATCTAAACCAGCTCGCTTAACATGCTTATCATCTAACTTAAATCCCAAGGGCTCAATTAAATCTAATTTCGTATTAGTTCCGGTTGCCGTTCTAGCAATATTTCCCGTATTTGCTGGCATCAATGGTTCAAATAAAACAATATGATTTGTACTCATAATTAACTTCTCCTATTTTCTCTAGGTTATTTTAACCTACACGTGATTAATGCATACAAAAACAAGTATAGCACGTACATTCAGTACCTTGCGCTATACTTGTCAAAATTTATTAATGTCTTAATTCTGATTCGTTTCTTTAAACAAGTCCGAACTCGTCTGCCACCAATTATAAAAACGATAAATCAATACCTTTAGGATAGCATATCCAGGTACACCAAAGATAACTCCTAAGATACCAAAAATATTACCAGCAGATAGTAAGACAATCAAAACCGTTACAGGATGAATTTTCATAGAAGATCCCAACAATTTTGGTGAAATAATTCGTCCTTCTAACGTTTGTTCGATCATAAAGACAACTAGCACTGATATCAGCATCACTGGTGACACAAAAATTCCGACAACAACAGCTGGTACCATCGCTAAAAATGAGCCAAGGAAAGGAATAATATTCAAAATTCCTGCAACAATTGCAATTAACCAACCATATGGTAAGCCAATAATCGTATAACCAATTGCAAACATTATCATGACTGCAAAGGCAACTGAAATCTGTCCTCGAATGTAGTTTGAAATTTGAGTACTAATTTCCTTTAGCGTTTCCAAAAATGAGTGACGCGCTTTCACTGGTAAAAACTTTGCAATATATGCTGGCATTTGATGACCATCTTTAAGCAAATAGAAGAGGACAAACGGAAATGTGATAATTGCAATAACAACGCTAGTTACTGTACCAACAACTGAAGAAACGCCATGTAATCCCTTTTTAGCATATTCAGCTGAATAGTCTTTCAACCAAGTTGATATTTCACTATTCGTTGTATTGAACCACTTATTAACCGCATTAAATTGTTTATTAGAGGTGAAATGATTAATCATCGTCACAATTTTATGCCAATAGGTTGGCCATTCATTAACCAAGCTAATAATTTGATTACTCATCCAAGGGATAAATACAGCTAATCCCCAAATAATCAGCACTGCCAAGACAATAAATTGTATTGAAATCGTTGCAATCCTTGGAAAGTTAAAGCGCCGTTCTGCCCAGTCAACCATCGGATTTAGTAAGAAATAAAACACACCAGCAATAATTATTGGTGCACCAACTGCACTAAAAAATTCTGCAACCGGATTAAAAATAAAGGCCACTTTGTGAATCATGAAGACAATAATTAAGAACAACAAAATCATAAGCATGGCGGATACGATTTTATTATCCAACAACCAGCGGTGAAAAATAGATTGGCCATTTGATTTTTCTTTCATGTGTTTGCTCCTTTACATATAACATTTAAATAAATCAGTCATTTTATAAAAAAGCCCCCATTTGGATGTTCATACATCTTATGTACATCACCATAAGGGGGTTATTATTCAAGATTGGTAATAAAAACTGTGATTAGATAAACAAAACACGAATTGCTTCTGGCACAGCAAAATCTTTTTGAACAAGACGTAGCTCTCCTGTCTCGCTATCACGTACATAGACTGAAACATTGTCTGTATTTTGATTAGCCGCAACCAAGAATTTCTCATCTGGACTTAAAGCAAAATCTCTTGGAAAATCTCCTTCAGTCGAAATCCACTGTATATGTTCAATCGTTGCGCCATTTTCTTTAACAGCAAATACTGCAATTGAATTATGACCACGATTTGACGTGTAAATAAAACGTCCGTCATTTGAAACATAAATGGCAGCACCACCATTATGTGCATCCCAATCTTCGGGAATCATCAACACAGTTTGTAATAAAGTGAATGAGCCATCTGTATTATACTTTAATACTGATAATTTTGATGATAATTCTCCTAATAAATAGGCATATTGGCCATCAGGACTAAAGCGAATATGACGAGGCCCAAAGCCAGCTTCAGTATTGAAAGTAGCCACTAATTTTAGTTTACCTGAATCAGAAACATCAAAAGTCAAGACTTTATCGGTACCCAAATCAACAACAACCACACGATTATCTGGTGTTAAATTGCTAAAGTGTACATGCGTACTTTCTTGCTCAGGACGTGGTCCCTTACCTTCGGATTGATATGAGTCCGTTAATGTCAAATCACCATTTTCGGCGATTGCATATACGTCTATTGTTCCCTTATGATAGTTTCCTGTATATACTAATTGGCGAGATTCATCGACTGCAACATAGGCAGGTGAAGCTCCTTCACTAAGCACTTCCTGTTGTAAAGTTGCATGGCCATCTTTATAATCATAGACAGCAATACCACCTTCACCATTGCCCTTATCAACTGCATACAATTTATTGGCATTGCTCAAGGCCAAATATGTTGGTGACCCAAGTTCAGCTACAAGATTTGCATTTGATAGTTGACCTGTTTCCGAATCAAAATCCGCAGCATAAATCCCTTTTGACACACGTTTTGTATAAGTTCCAAATAAAATATATTCTGTTGCCATTTATTTGCTCACTTTCTTAGTCATATTGTATTTTAAATCGCTTACATTATATCATAATTTGAATATATAATTAACTAACACCGCCGCAGTCTAAAACTTCCGACGTTTTTCTACGCGACCAACTATAACTGAAGCAACAATTGCAATAGTTAACAAACTGATAATAATAACTAATGAAACTATATTAGAAATATGCAATGTACTCCCCAGCGCTTTCATCCCTTCGTTGAAAATCATTTTTACACCGATGAAAGATAATATACCAGCTAAGGCATACTTGATGTAACGAAACATTGGTAAAATACTTGATAATGCAAAGTACAAAGATCGCAATCCCATAATTGCAAAAACATTTGATGTCACCACAATGAATGTATTTTGCGTCACGGCTAATACTGCTGGAATTGAATCTACAGCAAATAACAAGTCTGTCCCCTCAATGAATAATAGCGCGATTAAAAACTGAGTTGCATAGCGTTTACCATTCTCTTTCACTATAAAATGTGGCTCAATAACATCTTCTTTCATTGGTAGAATTTTCCTTAATAACTTAATCAGACGATTATCATTAAGGTCCTGCTGCTCTTCCTTTTCAAAGAGCATTTTTATTCCCGTAATGATTAAGAAAATACCGAACAAATACATTAACCAAACGAATCGTTCTAGCAATGCAGCACCACCAAAAATAAATAGCACACGCATGATTAAAGCGCCAAATACACCCCAAAACAACAGTCGATGTTGATATTTTATATCAATGTTGAAAAAACCAAAAACCAATATAAAAATAAATAAATTATCGATACTTAAGGATTTTTCCAATAAGTAGGCCGTAATAAAGTCTAGGGCATGGCCACTTCCCATTGTCGTCCAAATGATGCCACTAAATATGAATGCTAAAATTATCCAAAAAGCACTCCATAATAATGAAGACCGCATCGTTGGTGCATGATTTCCTCTATGAAAGACGCCTAAATCCAATGCTAGCATGATAACAACAAAGACAAAAAACAAAACCCAATAACCTAAACTAACCGCCATCGATATCTCAACTTTCTTTTGTGGTACTGATAGTGTGACAATGTATACAATACATAATTTATGAAGTATACCTGACGAAACCTTAAACATAATTAAAAAGGTCGAGATTAAAATAGATATTATAAATAAAATCCATCAATCAATCAATTTAATATTGATCGATTAACGGATTTAAACTTGCTCTAAAAAACTAAAGCCGATTGTAGCGATAATTTTTAATTTGATTTAACATCAAGTGCCATAAAGTTAGCAACTTTTTCAGCCACATCAGAAACAATCTGCAAAGTTGCCAAACGGTTTTGTTTAACATCTTCATCTTCAACCATGACCATTGTTTGATCAAAGTAGGCAGCAATTGCCGGTTGCAAACCTAATAATGCTGACACTAAATCATCGGTTGTTAACGACTCATTTACCAATGATGATGTTTCTGAATAGAGTTGTTTCTCAGCATCGTTTTCAAATAATGCTGGATTTACAATAGCCCCTGTTGGGTTTTTAGAAGTTAAACGCATTACTCGAGTTAGTGATTCCACACCCTCACGGAATGTTTGATCATTACTATGAGCTAACAAAGCATTCGCTGAAGTGAACATTTGTGTGGTATCGGTCAATTTACCAGTTGTCACCGCATTAATGACATCATAACGAATTTTTTCGGTCTGCATCGCTTTGACAACACGATCTGTTAAGAAAGTAATCACATCATTAATAACTACCTTCAAATTATTAGCAGCTTCTTCAGGCAGTCCAAAATGTCCATCGTCAGCCAGTACTTCATCAACTAATTCTGAAAGGATGATATCGATTGGTAAATGCCAGTCATTTGCATGCAAAATATTAACAACGCCAGATGCAGCACGACGTAGTGCATATGGGTCATTAGATCCTGATGGCATCATACCACCCGCAAAGAATGACAATAAACTATCTAATTTATCAGCTAATGCTAATACTTTACCAAGCACTGATTCTGGTAAAGCACCATCCGCAGAAATTGGCATATAGTGTTCACGAATAGCTTGCGCAACAGCTGGATCTTCGCCAAATAGTAGCGCATACTTTTCACCCATGATGCCCTGTAACTCATCAAACTCTCCGACCATCCCGGTCATCAAATCAAACTTATATATTTCTGCAGCTCGAGCTAACTGCATTTGTTGATCTGTAGTTAGTGAAATTTGTTGACCAATAATAGCTGCTAGTGCTTGCGCACGTTTTGTATGATTGGCAACAGATCCTAATTTTGCATGGAATGATACCACTTGTAACTTATCATTATAGAAATCAATATCATTCTTTTGGTCTTCATGATAAAAGAATTTTGCATCCTCTAAACGAGCAATTAATACTTTCTCATTTCCAGCAATCACATTATCTAAGTGTTCGCTGTTTCCATTACGGACAGAAACAAAATAAGGTAATAATGCACCTGAATCATCAATAACATGGAAGAAACGCTGGTGTTCACGCATTGAAGTAATCAAAACCTCTTCAGGAAGTTCTAGATACTCAGAATCAAAACGACCAACGAAAGCAGTTGGATATTCAACAATGTTATTGACTTCCTCCAATAAATCGGCATCCTTTTCAACATGCCAATTATTTTCAGCTGCAAGTGTATCAATTTGAGAAACAATGTTAGCCTTACGCACATTGGCATCCGCTTGAACATAGACTTTTTCCAAATCATTAACATAATCACTTGCCTGAGCAATATTAATTGATTGACCTAAGAAGCGATGTCCACGTGTTTCACGTCCTGAAGCAACGTCTAATACGTTAAATGGCACAATCTTATCATCTAATAAGGCAACAATCCAACGAATAGGTCGTACATATTCAAATGTATGACGGGCCCACTTCATTGTCGTTGTAAAGGTCATACTCATAATAACCTCTTTAAAGCCACTCAACACTTCTACGGCTGGCTTTCCAGCTTCAAATTTTGTGACATAGATATATTCATTGCCCTTGAACTCTTTAAAAGTAATATCATCAGTCGTTACTCCTTGGCCACGAGCAAATCCTTGTGCAGCTTTTGAATAATTTCCTTCTTTGTCAAAGGCTGCCTTTTTTGCAGGTCCTTTAACTTCTTGTGTTAAATCATCGGCCTTATCTGCAACCTCTGAAATCAAGATAGCTAAACGACGAGGTGTTGAGAATGGCTTGATATCACCATATTGTAATCGATTCTCCTTCATGAAAGTTGCTGCACGTTCAACCAATTGGTTAATTGCTGGTGTAACCAAATGTGCTGGCATTTCTTCCAAACCAATTTCTAGTAAAAAGTTTGCCATATTAGTTTTCCTCCTCATCAACTGGTAGATACTTTGCACGCAACGCCTCGTCCTTCAATAGTGGGAATCCTAGCTTTTTGCGTTCATCAATAAATGCGCGAGCAACTGAACGAGCCATGTTTCGAATACGTGACAAATATTTTGCGCGCTCCGTAACAGAAACCGTACCCCGAGCGTCTAGCAAATTAAATGTATGTGATGATTTCAAAATATAATCATATGCCGGATGAACAAGTCCTTCAGCCAACAATTTCTTAGCTTCTGCCTCGTATTCATTAAAATGACGTAATAACATCTCTGAATCTGACTTTTCAAATGAGTAAACTGAATGCTCGTACTCTGGCTCCTTAAAAATATCACCATACAATACGCCATTTCCCCATTCCAGATCGTAAACTGTTGGGACATCTTGAATATATGATGCAAGACGCTCTAAACCGTATGTAATTTCAGATGTCACTGCATCAACTTGAATACCACCTACTTGTTGGAAATATGTAAATTGGGTAACTTCCATACCATCAAGCCAAATTTCCCAACCAATACCGGCAGCCCCCATTGATGGGTTCTCCCAATTATCTTCAACAAAACGAATATCATGTGCTAAGGGGTCAATGCCTAGTGCCTTTAATGAATCCAAATATAACTCTTGAATGTTATCAGGCGATGGCTTCATAACCACTTGGAATTGGTGATGCTGATAAAGACGATTGGGATTATCACCATATCGGCCATCAGCAGGTCGACGTGAAGGCTCAACATAGGCTGCATGCCATGGTTCCGGACCATTTGCACGTAAAAAGGTGTATGGGCTCATTGTACCCGCACCCTTTTCAGTATCATAAGCCTCCATCAACATGGCTCCTTGATCAGCCCAAAACTTTTGTAACGTCAAAATAATATCTTGCACACTCATTTTTGCGCTCATTATGACAAATTCCTTTCCTTTGACTGGATAAAACCATAAAAAAGCCCCACATCAACCATAAAACAATGGTTAATGTAGGGACGATAATTTCGCGGTTCCACCCTACTTCTAGCATCGAAACACTAGCAGCTTTTTTAATTGAGTTTATTAATTAATAGTGCCCCTCAACCATTGTCAGACCACCCTCACATTAACGATGGCTCGCTGTACTAACAACAAGTTAATTCTTCTATTAATTTCTGTAATCATTACAACTTATAAGTTTAGCACGCCTTACTTACTTGTCAATAAGGATATTTTATGACGTTTGGTCACCATTATTCATCTCTCGTGGCATCACTCGATTTTGCCAAGACGATAATTGTTGAATGAACGATTTTGACTTTAAATGAATCCCCACTTGATCATCATACAATTTATCCATCACACGTGCCATTTCTTGTTTTGTCTGCGTTTTTAAACTCAAGGTCCCAATCAATTTTAAATCAATGTGCGCTAACTTCGATAGAATACGTACAGCTTTAGTATCTGCATGTAATCGATGTTCATCAGCTGACCAATGCTGTTGACACAAAGTACCATTGAACTCTTCGGAGAAATCTAATGGCAGATCACTACGACCACAAATCGCACACTTCCCCCAAGTTGGTTGCATACCAAAAACTGGTAATAATTGGATTTCAAAGTAATTTGCAATACCTTGTGGATCAAGACCACTATTTAATTTATCCAGCGCTTCTACTACCAAATCATACCATCTCGGAATCGGTTGATTGTCTACAAAGGCTGCGTCAATTAATCCGAGAATATAAGTCATATATGCATTTAAGACAATATCCGTCAGTAAAAAAGATGTATCTTTGGTTGCTTTCACATCGTTAATAAAACTCATTCCGGTTGGATTAATCGTTCCTTCAAATGTTGCTGTATGCAATGGTTGGATTTCGGCAGTAAATTGATATCTTTGGCTTTTACCATGACGAATATAGAACATTCGTTTACCAGCTTCACGAGTTAACATTTTGACCATCAAATCTTTTTCTTTGTGATCACGTTGATACATAACAATTGCGTCAAAAACTTCAGTCATTTTATTCACCTACTAAAAAAGAGTGAGACAAACATATAAGATGTCAAACTCTAATTTTTACTATATATCTGAATCTTCTTTATAACCATATGATTGTAGAGCTTGTGGCTTATCACGCCAACGATCTTCTACCTTTACCCAGGTCTCAAGAAAAATTTTATCGCCAAGCAAACGTTCAATATCCTTACGAGCACGCGTACCAATTTCTTTAATCATTGCGCCACGTTTACCGATAATGATATTCTTTTGACTTGGTCGTTCAACAACAATGGTTGCTTGAACATGTAATCGTTGTTCATCTTCCCGTTCAATCTTATCTATGACTACGGCGACAGAATGTGGCACCTCTTGACGAGTTAATTCTAAAACTTTTTCACGAATCAATTCACTCATAATAAAGCGTTCTGGATGATCAGTTAACTGATCGGCTGGATAATACTGCGGACCAGACGCCATATGAGCCATCGTAAATTCTAATAATTCTGGCACACCTTCACCTGTTAGCGCAGAAATTGGGAAAATTTCGGCAAAGTTCATTTGCGCACTGTAATCTGCGATTTGGTTTAGGACCTCTGCACGATTAATTAGATCAACCTTATTGATAATTAAATAAACGGGCGTATTTGATTCCTTTAAACGCTTAATAATGAAATCATCACCGACACCACGCTCTTGATCAGCATTAACCAATAACCAAACCATATCAGACTCACGTAAAGCCGACATAGCTGTTTTCACCATGAAGTCACCAAGTGAATTGTGGGGCTTATGGATACCTGGCGTGTCCATGAAAATCATCTGACCTTCATTTGTCGTATAAATCCCCTGAATTTTATTTCGGGTAGTTTGTGCTTTAGGTGACATGATGGCAATTTTTTCACCGATCATTTTATTTAAAAGTGTAGACTTTCCGACATTTGGTCGACCAACCAAGGCAATAAACCCCGATTTAAATTCTTGTTCGCTCATTAAACTTCTCTCTATTTCTTTGTTTATTATCTAAAAATCATTTGTAGATTAGGTAGTAAATAAGGTTGAAATATCAATATACCAATGATAATTGCAAAAGCAACTGCTGCTAATACACCACCTGATGCAACATCTTTGGCCACTTTAGCTAATGGATGATACTTCTCACCAACTATCAAATCAACAATTGCTTCCACAACTGTATTCAAAAATTCAGCACTTATTACCGTAAATACTGCGACTGATATCCACAACCAGTCTGAACGCCCTAAATCAACATAAATACCAACTATTAGAACAACACAAGCGGCAAATATGTGAAAACGCATGTTACGTTCACGCACCAACAATTCACCAATTCCGGCAATGGCATGTCCAAAGGCTTGGACAAAATGGGAATTTTTGTGAACTTGGTGAGTCTCTTCAGTTTTTTTATTATCTTTTGAGTCCATAACTATCTAATATTTCACGCTGTAAATCAAACATGATTTTTTCATCTGCTTCACTTCGCATGTGGTCGTATCCGTTTAAGTGTAAGAATCCATGTACAACCAGAAAACCTAATTCTCGTTCATAAGAGTGTTCAAGATATTCAGCTTGCTCACCAATTTTATCAACCGAAACAATGATATCACCAATATTCTTCGCAATATCATCTGCCATCTCGTCATCTATCAATAATGGGAGATCATCACCATCATCTTCAATAGCAAAAGAAATCACATCAGTTGCCTTATCTAATCCCCGATACTCACGATTATATCTCTGAATTTCATCATTATTAACAAAAGTTACCGACATTTCGGTATTTTCAGGCAATGACAAATATTTACCAGCATAATTTAAAACATCATTAACTAGTTTTATTTGTTCCTCTGGCACGCCTGGTTTTGATTGATCAATTATTGCTAAATCCATTTTTAATCCTTTTCAACTGTTTGTTTTTTTACGTCATATGCTTCATAAGCATTAATAATTGCACCGACAACTGGATGACGAACAACATCATCAGCATTGAATGTTACAAAAGCGATATGATTGACCTCTGCAAGAACTCTTTGCGCCTGAATTAACCCAGACCGTGTCTTAGTTGGTAAGTCAATTTGTGAAATATCACCATTAACTAACATTGTTGATCCAAAGCCCAGACGTGTTAAAAACATCTTCATTTGTTGTGGTGTTGTGTTTTGCGCCTCATCTAAAATAATAAAAGCATTATCCAATGTGCGACCACGCATATAGGCTAGTGGTGCAATTTCAATTGTTTCACGTTCCATTAAACGCTCGGTATGTTCTTTACCCAAAATAGCATACAAGGCATCATAAATAGGTCTTAAATAAGGGTCGACTTTTTCCTTCAAATCACCAGGTAGAAATCCAAGACTTTCTCCCGCCTCAACCGCTGGACGTGTAATGATGATGCGCTCAACATCTCCTCGTTTCAATGCAGCAACAGCCATAACAACAGCCAAATATGTTTTACCTGTTCCTGCCGGTCCAATTCCGAAAGTAATATCGTTTTGACGAATAGCATGAATATAACGTCGTTGGCCATAATTTTTAACTCTTACTGGGCGACCTTTAACATCACGCAAAAGTGTTTCAGTATACATATCTTCAAAATACTCAATCGTACCACGTTCAGCCATGTTTATAGCGGATACAATATCAGCAGGACTCACCTTAATACCACGTTTTATCAGTGAAGTTAGTGCTGTTACAACTGAATGAGTAGCCTCAACTTTGTCTTCATCACCCTTTATCGTTAATTGATCACCAAAAACCGATAAATTAACTGCTAACCCCTCTTCAATCAATTTTAGCTGACTATCTTGCGGCCCAACTAAACCAATTTCTTGTTCTGCATTTTCAAAATGATAAATTTTTTCAACTTGAGTTGCCAACCGTTAAATTCCTCGCATTTCAAAGTTTTTTGCTTAAGTATAGTATACCGCAATTATCTATGTATCGGGGAGAACCCCGTTTTTGAATTTATAACAATGATTGCACTTTTTGGCTAACTAGCTTACCATCAGCTTTTCCTTTAACTTTTGGCATCAATGCTCCCATTACTTTTCCCATATCAGCTTTGCTAGTTGCACCGACTTCATTGATTGTCGCCTTAACAATCTCTTCAACCTCTGATTCAGATAATTGCTTAGGCATATATTTGTTTAGAACAGCAATTTGTTGTTGAATACTCTCTGCCAAATCTTCACGGTTAGCTTCTTGATAAGAAGTTAATTCTTCAACACGCTGCTTCATTTCACGTGACAATACTGTCATTTCATCATCAGCCGTTAAATCATGTCCCAACTTAATTTGCTCATTCGATAATGCTGATTTGACCATACGGATAACACTAAGCGTTTCTTTATCCTTTGCCTTCATTGCTGCTTTCATATCTTCTGTTAATTGTGCTAATAGTCCCATGTCTAACTCCCGTTTTTTCTACATTATACAACAAAACCGGACTATCAACGAGGATAGCCCGGTACGAACCGTTTTACCGGCCCTTCTTGTTCTTACGCTTACGTGCAGCCTCAGCCTTCAACTTACGTTGTACTGATGGCTTGATGTAAAATTCACGCTTACGGTATTCTTGTAGAGTACCGTCCTTTGATACACCACGCTTAAAGCGACGGAGAGCATCATCAAGAGACTCATTCTTACGAACAACAGTCTTTGCCATAATGTTTACCCTCCCTTCACGTGTGAAGATTTCAACTTATATGTAATATATGTCGCACACTTTGTTCTTTACTATTTTACCAAAACAGGCTTTTTTGTCAATGTTTACTTTTAAACAATATCTATAATTTTGGCTCATAGAAACCACCAAAAATACGATCAATACGCCATAATGAAGCCCATGCCGTTGGATCTACACGATATATCGCCTCATGGAGTTCAAATTGTTCGTACATTGAAATAACTGTAAACAGAATTTCTTTTTTATGATGGTTATAACCACCTTCAGCATGGTGAACGATGGTAATACCACGACGTAATCCCTCTTGAATCTCAGCGATCACTTTTTCTGGTTCCTCTGTGACAATCATCACTTGCATTTTTTGCTGTCTAGTATAGACTAAATCAATCACGCGGGCGTTAACTACCAGTCCAATTGCGGTGAACAAAGCATATTGGATACCAAACATAATGCCCGATGCAACTAAAATAAAGAAATTAAAGGTTAGATTAACTGCTCCCATTTTGGCACCGGTCTTACGTCGAACCAGAATACCAATAATATCTAATCCACCCGTAGATAAACCATTACGTAAGGCAAATCCAGTGCCAAATCCATTGACTGCCCCACCAAAAATGGCCATTGCTAGTGGATCATCTGTCCACAAATGCGTCGGCTGTTTTATCCAATTCATCGCCATGGCTGCTAATAAAATTGCCACGCCAGTAAAGAATGCAAACCGCTTACCAATTTTACGATAGGCTAAAATGAATAACGGTAAATTAAGCAATATCAGCCAAATACCAACTGGCACTTGAACACCAACCAGTCTAAGTATAAGTGTATTCAATAATTGCGCTAACCCAGTAAATCCTGATGAATAAATGTGTCCGGGTGTCCAAAAAAAGTTCAACGCAACTGCTGATGCCAAGGCATAAACCATGGCACTACCAAAACGACTTGAATATTGATGATGATTAAAATACTGTTCTAACTGCTCCATTTTTCCTATTCTTTCATAATACGGTGTGATAAGTCTGTTTATGATTTTATCATGTGATGTGAATTTATCCAAACGTTTAAAAATATTTGCTAAAATAGCTCGAACTTTTTAACACCATCCCGAAGAAACCAATAAATTCCTAATCCTTATAGATTGGAAAAGACGTCAATCTACCAATTGCATTCGGTAGATTGACGCCCCGTAAATGTGTTCCAAAAGACTGAATTCTCACTATAATAACTATTTCATAATTGAAATTTTACTCTTCGGCCATATTTGGTGCCGTTACATCAGCATAGACTGGTGCCGTCAACTTTAAATCTCCGATAACTTGTGCCTTAGCAACAGGTGTTGGTGCCTCAGTCATTGGTTCTGTAGCCTTTGAGTTCTTAGGGAATGCAATCACTTCACGAATATTATCTTGACCCGCTAATAACATTGCCAATCGATCAAGTCCCAAAGCAATACCGCCCATTGGTGGGAAACCGTATTCCATTCCTTCCAATAAGAAACCAAATGCTTCATGAGCTGCTTCTTTTGTAAATCCTAGCGCAGCCAACATTTTTTCTTGAACATCCATTTGATGAATGCGGATTGAGCCAGATCCTAATTCATAACCATTCAAAACCAAATCATAAGATTGTGCATGTGCTTGATGCGCACCTTCAGTCGTTGCCAACAATGGTAAATCTTCTTCATTTGGCATTGTGAATGGATGATGTGCAGCAATCCAACGATCTTCTTCTGGTTGGTAATCAAATAATGGCCAGTTAACGACCCAAGCAAAAGCCCAATTACTTTCATCGATTAATTCAAGTTCTTGTGCTGTTCGACGACGAAGAGCATCCAATGTTGCTGCGACAACATTTGCATTATCTGCTGCAAACAATAACAAGTCACCAGACTTGGCATTGGTTGTTTCTAGTAAAGCCGCTTCCTTAGCCTTAAGGAACTTTGCAATTGGTCCGGAAACTCCCTCATCACCAACTTTTAGCCAGGCAAGTCCTTTTGCACCAAAGCGGGTCACATATTGTGCCATCTTATCAATATCTTTACGAGAGTAATGATTTGCACCACCTGGTACAACAATGGCCTTTACCTCGCTACCATTCTTAATTGCATTTGCAAAAACACCAAATTCTGCATCAGCCATCAATGCTGACAGATCTTGAAGCTCCATGCCAAATCGCATATCTGGCTTATCTGTTCCGAAACGACGCATTGAATCGGCGTAATCAAGAACAGGAATTGTTGCTTTATCCAAATCATAGTTCACAGTTCGCTTCATAATAGCAGCTACCCAATCAGAAACCAAATCCATAATTTCATCTTGGTTCATAAATGACATTTCAACATCTAACTGAGTGAACTCAGGTTGACGATCACCACGTAAATCTTCATCACGAAAGGCCCGTGCAACTTGATAGTAACGATCAAAACCTGCACCCATCAATAATTGCTTAAATAACTGTGGTGACTGTGGTAATGCATAAAACGAACCCGGATAAACACGTGATGGCACCAAATAATCTCGCGCACCTTCAGGAGTTGACTTTGCAAGATATGGTGTTTCGATATCAATAAATCCATTGGCATCTAAAAATTCGTGAGTGGCTGCCGTTATCTTTGAACGAATCCGTAAATTACGTTGCATTTCGGGACGACGTAAATCTAAATAACGATATTTTAAACGTAATTCATCGGAAACATTAATGTCGTCTTCAATATAGAACGGTGTTGTTTTTGACGCTGATAAAATTTTAGCACTTGTTACATGAACTTCAATCTTACCTGAGTGCAAATGTTCATTAACAGCGCCCTCACCACGTGATTTAACATCCCCAACAATTTCGATAACATATTCTGTACGCATATCTTCAGCGGCTTTTAGCGCTTCTTCACCAAATTCATTTGAAAAAGCCAATTGTACGATCCCCTCACGGTCACGTAAGTCAACGAAAATTAAACCACCTAAATCACGTCGCTTTTGTACCCATCCTTGAAGCGTTACTGTTTGGTCTAAATATTTTTCATCAATTAGACCGGCATAATTTGTTCGTTTCATTATCAACTATTCTCCTTCATTCTCAGGTGACTCTACATATTCTGGTAAGTTCGTATATAGCTCAGCAAGTTTAACGGCTGTTTCCTTACCTGTTTGCATATTTTTTAAGTTTGCAGATTGTTCTGCCAATTCACGTTCACCAATCGTAATCATGTAACGTGCATTTAATCGATTAGCCGTCTTAAATTGTGCTTTCAACTTACGTTCTTCATAATCTCTGTCCGCACTATAACCGAATGAACGAATGGCTTGTACCATTTGCATTGCTGCAATATCAGTATCTTGACCTTGATTAGCTACGTAAATATCAAGATTATTTTCATCTGGTAGCGGTGCATTCTCAGATTCAAGCAATAACATCAGTCGCTCTAGTCCAATTCCAAAACCAACTCCGGCCATCTCTGGTCCACCAAATTCTGATACTAAGCCATTATAACGACCACCACCAGTAATCGTTGACCAACCGTGTCCCAATGCTTTGGCTTGGGTCATAACCTCAAAAATTGTATGGTTGTAATAATCAAGACCTCGAACAACAGTTGCATCAACTTCATAGTCAATTCCCAAAGCATCCAAATATTGTTGAACTTTCTGCCAGTGTTGTTGTGCATCGTCAGACAAAAAATCTAAAATTGATGGCGCATTAGCCACAATTTCTTGATCCTTAGCATCTTTTGAATCCAAAACACGCAATGGATTCTTTTCCAAACGCTCTTGCGAGTCATGTGATAACTCTTCAAAATGAGGTTTTAAGAAATCAATCAAAGCTTGACGATAATTTTCGCGAGATTCTTTATCTCCCAATGAATTTACTTTAACTTTTAAATTAGCAATTCCTAAAGTCTGGAAAAAATCAACAGCCATTGCAATAACTTCAGCATCTAGTGCTGGTGACTCTGATCCTAGTGCTTCGACTCCAATTTGATGGAATTGCCGCATCCGTCCTGCTTGTGGTCGCTCATACCGGAACATAGGTCCAATATAAAATAGCTTATATGGTTTTGCATGTTCAGGTCCAAATAATTTATTCTCAACAAATGCTCGTACTACACCAGCAGTTCCTTCAGGACGCAACGCAATATGACGGTCACCTTTATCCTTAAAGTCATACATTTCTTTTGTTACAACATCTGAGGTATCTCCAGCTGAACGTGCAAAAATGTCGAAATTTTCGAAAATTGGTGTACGAACTTCTGCATATTGATAGTCGCTGAATAATAACCTAGCCGTTTCTTCTACATAGTGCCACTTAAGAGACTCATTAGGAAGTAAATCAGCTGTCCCCTTTGGCTTTTGAAATAATTGCTTTGCCATAAAACTTTTCTCCTATTCATTTTCAAAAATAAAAAACACCCCTAACGATATCAAACATCGTCAAGGGTGCTAATCACAACAGCACGGTACCACCTTGTTTTTTGGCTAATAACCGTAACGTGGCTCTACGCACAAAATTGTGACCTTAAAAGTGTCCCCTCAAAAACAACAACACGGACTTTCACCAATCACCGCTCGCTATGCTTGTTCTAAATGAGTTTTCTTTCTCATCGGTTTTATTTATTACATCTCATTATCTTATAGTTCTAAAATGCCGTCAAGTAAACATTCTATTGCGCTGTTTTCGTTTGATTTGTTAAATAATTCTGAATACCAATCGGTATTGCTTTAGCAATTTTTTCTTGATATGACTTTGATTTAATATATTTAAAATCATGATTAGAATTCATATAGCCATTTTCAAGTAAGATTGCTGGCACCGAATTATCACGAATAACTAAGAAATTACCATATTCGACACCTTTATTAAGTAATGGTAATGCTAATTTAGCATTGATACTCTTAGCAAGTGCATAAGAGCCATTATCTTTGTGGTAGTAGTAAGATGTGTAACCTGTTGCTGTATTTGGATCAGGGGATGAATCAAAGTGAAATGAAATAAACATATCTGCATGATTATCTTCAGCCACTTTTGGTATCTTAGCCAAATAAACAATTTTATCTGTATTACGAGTCATAATCACGCGAGCGCCTGTCTTACGTAATTGTTTAGCAACTCGTTTCGCTAATTGTAACGTATAAGTTTTTTCATATTTATTATTCGTAGATAGTGAACCAACATCAGAACCACCATGACCTGGATCAAGTACGATTGTCGTTTCTGATAAAGGTGTGACTGACTTTAGTGGTTGTTGTCGATGTAATAGCCATCCTGCAACCCAGCCAGTTGATTCATCCTCGCGTCGAACTTCATACCAGCCTTCTGACTTTTTTAAAATCTGTAAGTGCTCACCCTTTTTAAGTACTGAAATTGGCGCACTTTCAACACCTTTCTGCTTTCGCAATGTCAAATTAGGTATTTGTACGGTTATTTGTTGTTTATGCAGCAACACCACCGTCAATGAGACCGCCGTCCCAAGCATAACAACCACAATTGTTAATGGCACCCAGAATTTCATTAACCAAAGTCGCATTAATTGTACTAACTTTTTCATGATCTGACCTCATATTTTGGTTATATATACCAATTAGTTTACCCTTTTTTATATTAAATAGCGATACAAACAAATAAAAAATGAGGATGCGACAAAAAATAATTTAAAATAGACGACAATGGTGTTTGCATAATGCAAAAGCTATCACAATAATTATTCATTTTTTTTTGGTATTTAAAAGCCATCGATCTTCCAGTTTTAAACTGGTCGGATCGACAGCCTCAGTAAGAAAAATTAACATACACCAGCTAATGACGTGCCAATTAAAATCATTTGTCACTCATTATGCTGTTATAGTTTGTTGACCTAATATTAAAACGTCTTACCTGTCCATTTGTTCGCAGGTAATTTATCAAAATCATAAGTGGCAATATCTGCCACGTCAGTCACAACAGCATGTGCCGGCGCAGACATCATCAAATTAATAGCCCCTTCTTTTTCCTTCACTAGAATAACCGGTTTCTTAGTTGCTTCTGAATAACCGATTTCCCATGCAGTACCTGGATCGACGTGTTCATTATCATAATCAATAACTGCAACAACAACTTCAGCTGGATCCAAATGATCCTTATCACCTTTATAAATTGCTTCTGCCCATTCTGGAGAACCAAATTCAAACTCATCATGCACTTCTGTACGTGGACTAAAAAATTCAGAAACTGTCTGATTCTCTGTCAATGCTTTTTCTAAACGCTCAATACGATCAATTTGTTCATCATTAAAAAATGGACCAGCCAGGTAAACACGTTTCATATAATTATCCTCTTTGATTATTAATTTCACTATATTTTATCGAATAAATAGCGAACAATCAATTAAAAAAACGTGTTTTAAGGATAATTTGTGAACAAAAATGTGTTTTATTGATATTTTATAAGTTTCTAATTGCAAACATACTGACGCTGCTCATTTTTTTGACCATGAAGGGTAAATTTAGCGCCATCATTTTTGATATCAATTTCACGATCCTCTGGCCCACGTAATTGTTTATTAAATATTTTTTCATAATCTGAAATTGTTACATATTGCCGATTAGCTAATAATGATTCAATCTGACCCGTTACTAAGCCCGAATTAAAATGTGGTTGCAAAGTCAATGAGTAAAACTCACCTTCTGCACCAGAGCCATACGAGAACATACCAATTCGGTCACCAGCTTCAAGCGATTGTGAATTTTCCAATAATGAGTACAAACTCAAATATAGAGAACCTGTATATAGATTACCAATTCGCTTATTGTAGACACGACTAGCTTCAAATTCATCTAATAATGCTGCTTGTTGCTCATCATTAGCCTCCGGTAACACGTCACGTAAGGCTTTTAATCCCATTTTCGTAAATGGCAAATGGAACGCTAGCGCTTTAAAATCAGAAATATCACGACCAGATTTTTCCTTATAGCGTTGCCAAACTGCTTTGAAAAATTCCTGATAAACATTCGATGAATATTTACCGTCCACTCTGGCGGTATCAGCATAAATTGGTCGCCAGAAGTCCATGATATCACGTGACAAAAATTGATTATCTTGATTAATTTCAGCAATCATTGGATTAGCAGAAACTAACATCGCCACAGCACCACCACCTTGAGTTACTTCACCACTGGTTTGTAGTCCATATCGTGCAATATCCGATGCAACCACAAGTACCTTTTCTTTCGGGTGCAATGTGACATAGTCCCTAGCTTGCATGAGTGCGAAAGTTCCTGCGTAACAAGCTTGCTTCAACTCAATCGTTCGAGCATATGGGTTGATTCCCAATAAGCGTTGTAAATAAACCGCACCAGACTTAGAATTATCAATTCCCGATTCCGTCGCAAATAGAATCATCGTAATTTCCTTACGATCTGAAGCCGTCAACATTTCATCAGCAGCATTTGCTGCCATTGTCACAACATCCTGTGTTGCAGGAATAACGGCCTGCTCTGTTTGACCAATGCCAATTAAATACTTGTTTGGTTCTTCACCACGTGCATTAGCTAGTTCAACCATATCAATATACTGATGTGGTGAAAAGAAACTCATTTTATCAATTCCAATAACTGTCATTTTTCTACCTGTCCATTGATTGCAATACTAATTTTCTTCATAATTTCACGAGCCAACGAAATTTTACTTTGTAAAGGTAACATCTCTGGCTCTTTATCTTTTGTCAAAATTGTAACTTGATTCGTATCATAACCAAAGCCAACTTGATCCTTTGATACATCATTTGCAATTAACATATCAGCATTCTTCTTTTTCAACTTATTTTGTGCATAAGTCATCAGGTTCCGTGTTTCAGCAGCAAAACCCACCAAATACTGTCCTGCTTTCGCTGAGCCCAATTGAGCCAAAATATCAGGATTTTCAACTAAGGTCAAGTTAAGCTCCCCAGAATCTTGCTTTTTTATCTTGTTTTGTGCCGTTTGCGCCATACGATAATCCGAAACTGCTGCTGCCATAATGATAACGTCTGCATGCGGTAACGCCGTAAACATTTGTTCTGACAACTCTTGAGCAGATTGTATATGAACAGTCTTCACTCCAACTGGGTCTGGTAACTGAGAAGTTGCTGATACTAAGGTAACATCAGCTCCCTGTTCGACTGCTGCACGAGCCAATGCATATCCCATTTTACCAGATGAGCGATTCGAAATATAACGTACTGGATCAATTGCCTCTACGGTACCACCAGCAGAGATAATGACATGTTTACCCTTTAATTGACCGTTTTTTTGGTAAAGTGCAAGTTCACTATACGCTAAAATTTCATTTGGTTCAGGTAACCTGCCTTTTCCAGTGTATCCTTCTGCTAATAGGCCATCCACGGGGTCAATGACAATATCACCATCTTCTTTAATTTGTTTTAGGTTTCTTTGAATAGCTGGTTGCAAATACATATGTTCATTCATTGCTGGGACGACAATCATTGGTGAATGTCTTGCAGCTAAAACCGTACTAGCTGCATCGTCAGCCACGCCATTAGATATTTTAGCAATAATATTTGCGGTCGCTGGGACGACAAAAAAATAATCTGCCCAATCAGCAAGAGATATATGTGCAATTGATTCTCCAGTCCTTTCCGCAAATAAATCAGTCACGACTGGTTGATTTGTTAATACAGCCAGTGTCTTGGCTGTGATAAATTCTGTTGCGGCAGATGTCATGACAACTTTAACATTCGCATCCATCTTTATTAATAAACGCGCAAATATTGCTGCTTTATAAGCTGCAACACCACCACTAATAACTAATACGATGTTTTTTTTTGAAAACATATGCTGTTCTCCTTAGTTTAAAAAATCCAGATACAATTAGTTTACCATGAACGACAAGTCTTAAATTAAAAACAAATTGCTATCCGTCATTTTAACGAGAACAACTATAAATAGCAATATTCTAGTTTTTTTTAAATAAAGTCTTGCATCAATCTAATTCATCTGGTATATTATTATCTGTTGTTGAAACAGAAACATTCCAATCAACATTTACATGGCTCATTGGTCAAGCGGTTAAGACTCCGGTTTTTCACACCGGCATCCAGGGTTCGACTCCCTGATGAGCTATTGATTTCGACCATCAAACTTCATAATTTTGGCTCATTGGTCAAGCGGTTAAGACTCCGGTTTTTCACACCGGCATCCAGGGTTCGACTCCCTGATGAGCTATTAATGTTGCTAGGATACTTGTTATCCTAGTTTTTTTGTACTTGAAACATACAAATGATATCGGTATAATGTTTAATTGTGATGGAGCTATGGCAGAGTGGTAATGCAGCGGACTCGAAATCCGCCGAACCGGTGTCGAACCGGCGCACGGGTTCAAATCCCGTTGGCTCCTTTTTAGGTTTTATGAATGCCTTTGTATCAACGTTTTACCTTTATATCAGGCATTCAGGTACACACCTAAGTACACACAAAGTCATATAATTACATGGAAATAGAGTTAAATGTGTACCTAATGTGTACCTAGAAAAATCAATGGATAACCACACCTTGTTATATGTCGCTGTTCGCTTTAAGTGAATGGCGTTTTTATTTTGTCTCGGTAAATACTCGAAAATCATAGATGTCTATGAAAACATCCACAAACATCATCAATCCTTGATTAACCAACTGTGCGCCACGCCTAGAACTATACCCTGAACACCGTTTAATCTCTAACCATTGCAAGTTCTGTAAATACCGATAGTCTAGAAACATCCGTGGCTTTTCAGGTAAACACTTGATCACTTCTACAATTTCACTAGGCCACTGCTTAGCTTGCAAATGATTAGTGAGTTTAGCTTCAACATTATTTTCATTGCTCCCACCTCTGGGCATAGCATCAAGTATGGGACTTTTTAAACTGATAAAACTAACATGCGCCTGTGCTTTTATGATTGGCAGTTCTTTAGTAAAGGATGCTTTCACATTTGTTAGTGTTTGTTTTTCATCTATGGTTTGTTCTTGTATCAGCATTGAAAACATCCTTTCTTATACTCTAACTAATTGCTCGGACTATTTACCATTAAAATAATGGCTCTATACTTTCTAGCGTGAAACTAAAAATTTCACGCTTTTTATTTCGCCTTTTTCACAAATATAAAAAGACACCAATAATATACCGGCGTAAAATGTAATCGACGAAAAAAACAGATACGAGGTATTTATTGATGTCCATTAATGATTCTATCCTAAATTCAGTTGGTTTAACAGACAAAAACATTAAATTTTTAATTTCTGATAACGGTGATTTTAATGAATTAATGACCATAGGTCATGATCAACACCAAATCTTACGCTATCGCGCAACGTTAACGACAGTTCCAGAGCATTGTCCGCAATGTGGTTTCTTATTGTCGGGACATTTTTATCTGGCTGGTACCGATACTGCATCATACAAATTACCCACAGCAAACGGTTATCAACAAATTTTATTGTTAACCAAGCAACGTTATCAATGTCTACGTTGTAAAAACACATTTATAGCACAATCAAAAGATTTTATGTCCAATTCAACTATCTCACGGCCATTGTTACATCAAATTATTGATTTAGCAAAACGTGATATTTCCGAAAAAGATATTGCTTACATTTTGCATATATCACACAGCAAAGTTAATCGACTACTGCATCATGCCGCTAAAGCATATCGTACGAATTATACAAAATCATTACCTACGGTCATTTGTGTTGATGAAGTACTCTATGCAAAGCATCATTACGGTTTTGAAATGATAAATGGCACGACGAGTGATTTAATTGAGATTTTTCCAACCCGTACCAGTATAGATATTCGTAGGTATTTATCTAACTACGACCTATCTAATCGTCAACGTGTACAATACGTCGTTACTGATATGAACGCTAATTATAGCGCACCCTTACGGGTGATGTTTCCTAACGCTCAAATTATCATTGATCGTTTTCATATCATTCAATTAGCCATGAAGGCTGTACAATCCACACGTATCACACTACAACGAACAATTAATAATAAGCGTAGTCGTGTATATAAACTACTAAAATCTAACTGGCAATTCTTTATTACAGACCAGTCAAAGATAGACACAACGCAACCACGATGGTTCAAAGGAATTAATGAGTACCTATATCCACAAGATGCTCTACAACTTATCTTTGGTCTATCACCAAAATTCAAACAAGATTATAAAATATACCAAGCCGTCTTACGTGCGCAACGATCTCGTTCGTTTGATGAATTTTCAGTAATTTTATCGCAATACAAGCCCAATCACTCAGCAATGGACCAGGTGATTTTAACCTACAAGAAAAATCTAAAAAGTATCAGAAATGCCTTTTTACAAACACCTTCTAACGGACGTATTGAAGGCATTAATCGTCGCATTAAACAAATTGGCCGTACGGCATATGGCTATGGTAATTCATTGAATTATTTTTTCAGAATACGTCTACAACTATTCAATCGCAAACATATAAACGCTAGTTTTATGAACCTACTAACTAAAAAAAGCTTGCGAGTCTGACAAAATCATCAGATTCACAAGCTATATTTCACAAACTCTTTAGATCGATTTTACGATTTTTCACGCTATTTGACATAGAGCCAAAATAATCAGCTATCAGCCTATTTATGTTATCTACCATAACTAAACATCCCCTTTACAGTGTTATCACTAACTGCACTTCATAGTAAGTTCTTACTTCTGGCCAAAATTATTTAATGTCAGGTTTTGACATGTCGATAATACTAAGTTTCTAATGTAGTAATTCAGTCTTTTTATAGCCTGACTAATCTACTTCATTATAATATACAACGTATAGTATAGGGGATGCCTGTAACTATATAACATTACATGGCATTAAAAAAACACCAGTAACTAAATACCAGTGTTTATATAGCAGACAATTTACCCTACTTATATTCAAAAATGCTCATAGAATGCGTTTATATAACGTTTTTCATGCCTTGATTTCTTGACTGAAAACAACAATTAAAGCACCAGCTATTACACCTAATGTCAGTATGCCATTTGATAGGAAAATTATGCTAAGCACGATAATAAGAAAACCTAAAGCCATAATAATATTTTTTAAATTATTCTTGTTTTTATTTTTCATTGTCTACCTCTATTTCTGTTGTTACCATGATCCCTCTTCTAATATAGTTATTGTACTATCTTCTCAATTAAAAATTCGACTATAAAACTCATTCTGTAAAATTCCATATTAAACAAAGGCAAGTTTATTTATGGTTGTACTTCCGTTATAAATGTTCCTACAAATACAGTTGTTAATCTCGCTAACCCAAAGTGGCGAACGTCTACATGCCATGGCTGACATTTCAGCTATGAGAGTATGCTAAACTAACTTTAAAAAAGGTGGTGGTCGATATATGATGAGCGACTTAGATTACTGGCGGTTGCGTTTGCATGAGTTCATAGATACAAATGAAATTGATACGATTGGTGCTACTAATAAATTTAATAGACTTACTGGTATTGGCAAAGTTTGTTTTATTGCTGTTGTAAATGAGCTTATTCAACCACTCCTAGATAAATACGCCATAGATCCACACTACTTTAAACAGTTACTTGATAAAAAAATTACTTCTAAAAATTTCACCTATCTGCGGGTTTATATCTGGGCCAAACACTTTCATCAAGATGGAATAACTGCTTCACTGGGTAACTTTGATGCCAATGAGCCTAGCTATCTGAAATTCAATAATGATTAGCCCCCTATCTAATCTTATAAATAGAGCACACACATACTGTCGTCTTACAAGTTGCACCAATTTTCAAAAGTTTTTTCTGGGGTATTTTAGTCATTGATGCACTGGCGCTTTAACATTTAACAGTTGAAAAAGTACCCCTTATTTGCACCCTAAAACGACTACTAAAACAAATGGTTCGATAATTTTAGTTTTTGCTGTGACTGGTTTTCATCTTTTATCCCCCTACCCTAAAATTTTCAAAACTCATCATTTTTATAAGAATACAGTAATGGTGTGCTCATTTATTCGTGATGACATGGGGCTATGTCTGAAAAATATTTATAACTGCGGTTTGTGTGCCAGGTGGCATTATTTGATATCCGGTTATCTTTTACCAAAGCAGGGACGGGATACAAAAAAGCAACAACAAATGAATGCTAGTGCTCACGATCAATTAAATTATATACAACTTCATCCGTTTCCATTATGATAATTAAGTAGTGAATTTGAGTTAGCTACTCAATGAAACTATCCGAGTTAGTGAGTATATCCATACCTTACACATTCTCAAATTCGGGAGGTGTGATGATGATACAAAATTCTACGGGAGTATGCTCGCATGGTGTCTCTAGCTATCTGTATAGCTATTGTGCTAGGCGCTCTAGGTAAGTTTGCTATCAACTTAGCAAAAGCCTACGAGATAAAGAAAAACGCTGATAAGCCATAAAGACTAATCAGCGCAATTCTATAAAAAGAATATTCTCAAACTCGGTCGCCTGTAAGGTCTTGCACACCTTGCAGGTTTTTTGTATGTCCTAATTATACGGCGTGCGTTCCCACTTTGTAAAGACTATGATGTCATAAGGTTCAATTGCCGTGCCATTCCCTATATCATAGTTACTATTGTAGCTACTGCTAACAGTACACCTAACACACCTAGAAAGATGAACCAAAAGTTCGGGTTGTCCTTGTACCTGATAATACTAAACGCAATGTACACACCACCTACTATCATAAACAACCACTACCAACCAGTAATCACATACAACATCAGTAGCACACCAACGACTATCAAATTAAAATCTTTTATGAACTTCACAACTTTCCCCCTCGTCTATCAGTATCAACTGCTACATCCATAATACAATAAAAACGCCAACAGAGTTATCTTGCTGACGCTTATTTATTATCTAGTAATTTGTATCTTCATTCAATTCTTGAATGCACTGCTTCAACTCTGCTACTTCATCTTCTAAGTTGCTTATCCCATCCTCTGGGTTATCAGCAATTGGAATATCAGCCACTTCCCTACGTAAGTCCTCTATATCACTCAATACATTTTCATCTTCAAGGTCAGCATAGTATCGAACATAATCAGCCAATTTAGTTAGCATTACATAATTTCTAATACTGGTATCTTCCAATAATTTACTTATTTTGCCATTCATTTGTGTACCCTCTATTGGGGTGTTTTTTTATTCTATAAATTAGCTTTATTCTTCTAAACTGCCATAATTTTTTATCAAAAGTGGCTACTAAGCTCTTTTTAAGTTAACAAGCGTAATAATTACTTATTAAATGTACTCACATTAAGTAAGAATTTTATCTTAAAAAAAGTTGGAAGTAGTAATGAATAAAATTTTTCAACATGGCACCCTTGAATTAATTATGGCTGGTTTGTACGATGGTACCCTTACCTTTTCAGAGTTACTTGAAAATGGTGATACTGGGATTGGTACTACCCACGGTTTAGATGGCGAAGTAACCGTTATTGACGGTCACGCCTATCAAACAAAGTCTTCAGGTGAAACAGTAGAAATTGTCGACTTAAACACCACCACGCCATTCGCATCAGCTCATAAGTCATCAACAAACAGTTTAAAGATCAAGTCGTCTCCATTAACCTTTAATTTATTAGATGAATTAATTAATCAACAAAAGTTAACTAACTCATTTTTATCAATCAAGGCTCATGGTACAATTAAAAACCTTCAAGTTCGCGTAGCTCCCAAACAGAATAAGCCTTACCCGGATTTTAGCACTGTAGCAGCAAGTCAACCGGTATTCAATTACGAAAACGTTACTGGTACATTGGTTGGTGACTTCGGTAACGATTTATATACTGGTGTAATGGCTGGTGGTTGGCATATCCATTTCATTAGCGACGATCGAACAATTGGAGGTCATGTGTTGCAATTCGATACGGATAACGTTGATCTAGAAATAGACATATTTGATACACTAAACTTACATTTGCCAACTAACAATACAGACTTTACTGAACACGATGTTAATTTTGCTGATTTACAGGCAGCTATCGCCCAAGCCGAAAAATAATAATTTTATCTAATACAAAACGACGAACCAAGCATCCCCATGTTCTGCTTAGTTCGTCGTTTTTTAGTTACCAACCAATATGATGACGTCCACTTGGTTCAAGTAACTCACCAGCTTGATAGCCAGCAAATACTTTATGGATAACATCAAATGCTTGTTGTAATTCTTCTTGTTTAATGACTAGTGGCGGTTGAAACCTTAGCGTATTACCACGCAATGAGATCATCAGCACACCATTTTTAAATAGGTTATAGATAATGGTATTGGTTCCTTGCTCATCTCCCAAGCCGGTTTCAGGATCAATAATATCAATACCACCATTTAACCCATACAATCGGACATCGCCAATAAAATCAAATGTTGCTTGCTCTTTTTCAAAAAATTGCTTCGCAAATTTGCCAAGCTCAGCAGATCTTTCAACCAAATTTTCAGACTTAATCACATCCAATGTTGCTAATGCTGAAGCAGCACTGACAACATTACCAGCAGTTGTATAAACATTTGCAGGTGCATCAAGACTTTGCATGATCTCCCGTCTACCTAAAACAGCACTTAACGGCAAACCCGAAGCCATTGATTTGCCCATCGCAATCAAATCTGGATGGATGCCAAAATGTTCAAATGCCCAGAACTTACCTGTACGACCATAGCCTTGGTTGACCTCATCAACAGCTAACAGGATACCATGATCATGCGCAAAGTCTGCTACTTTCTGCCAATAACCCGTTGGTGGTGCCATAATACCACCATCTCCTTGAATTGCTTCAATCATGATGACTGCTGTTTCTTCAGCTGGTAAATAATTTTCGAATGGTTCTTTAAAAGCAGCAAACATGCGCTCAGAAAAATCTTCATCATTCTCACCAGGCAAGCGTTTATCAGGGGATGGAAATGGTACTTTATAAAATCCAGGCAATAGTGGTCCAATCTTACGACTCATGTTTAAGCTGACTGCTGATGCAGAAATCGAACCATAGGTTGATCCGTGATATGCCCCGACAAATGAGACAACATTCGTTCTACCTGTATATCCGCGAGCAAACTTAATGACTGCATCGTTAGCATCGGAACCTGAATTACCAAAAACAACCATCCAATCTTTTTCATCACCAGGTGCTAATTTTACCAATTCTGAAGCTAGCTTAGCCTCCGTTGATGTCGCAAAATATGCAGCAGTATAATGAACTAACTTTTCAGCCTGTTCTTGGATAGCTTTCACAATCTTTGGATGTGCATGCCCCGTATTTGTTGCACTAGCACTTGCTAACAAATCAATATACTCATTTCCAGCAACATCCTTTAAGATTGCACCTTTACCTGAATCAAGAACAACATCAAAATAATAAACACGACCAGCACCAGCAAAATGCTGTTCTTCTTGATTTAAAATATCATTATTTTCAACCATTTTTGATATCTTACTCCCCCTAGACTAAGTACTGTTTACTTACCTGATTTACTTCTCAATACTGAATGCTTGGCTCCATAAAGGAAGTACACAATAATTCCGATAATAAACCAAACCAATGCATAAATTTTTGCTTCTGCACTAAGTCCCCAAAATATCCATGCTGACAAAATTGCACCAATTGCTGGGGTTACAGGATAGCCTGGCATTTTAAACCCAGCTTCTGGCAAGTCTTTTCCTTCTCGTTTATGCAATGAATACATAGCTAGTGAAACAAAAATAAATGCAATCAAAGTTCCTGCAGAAATCAACTCTGAAAGGAACGAGAATGGGAAGAACGATCCAACAAGGACCGCAACAACAGTCAAAACTAACAACCCGCGATTTGGTAATCCCTTGTTTTCAGTAACTTGACCTAACCATTTTGGTAACATACCATCACGTCCAAATGAGTAAAGTAACCGTGAACCAGCCATCATCATACCAATTAATGCTGTCAACATTCCAACAACAGCGATTGTTGAAACCGTTGCCGCAACGATTGGATGACCAGCTTGTCGCAATGCCCAACCAACAGGTTCAGCGTTATCAACGTACTTAGTGTACTTAAACATACCAACAAGAACCAGTGAAACACCAACAAACAAGACGACGGCAATTAGCAATGATCCTAAAATACCACGAGGCATTGTTTTTTGCGGATTAACGGCTTCTGCGGAATTTGAAGCAATTGAATCAAAGCCAATATAGGCTAGGAAAATACCAGATACACCGGCCCAAATTCCTTGGAACCCACCTAATGTCGTACCATTTGGGTTATATGCAGGAACAAATGGTGAATAATTTTCCGGATGAATGGCTGTTAAACCAACCACGATAAATAACAAAACGGCGAGCACTTTGATAACAACTAGTATTACTTCAACACGAGATGCTTCATGTACACCATGTGATAATAGCCATGCGACTAAAATAATTGCTATAAAGGCCACGATATCAACAAACCCACCCTTAGGTCCACTGACAGATGAGGCCCAACCAAATAGTGAATGCGTATCTAATGCACCAGATAATGCTGATGGCAAGTTAATACCTATTTGAGAAATTAATCCTCTAAAATTTGCTGATAAACCAGAACCAACGAATGCAACTGCAATGATGTATTCAGCTAACAAAGCCCAACCGGCAATCCAACCGAAACCCTCACCAAACAAAACATTAATCCATGAATATGCTGAACCAGCAACAGGTAAAGTAGATGCCATTTCGGCATATGCCAAGGCAACAAAGCCAGCAACAACTGCTGCCAATAAGAATGAAAATACAACTCCAGGGCCAGCATAATTAGCCGCCACAACGCCCGGTAAAGTAAAAATAGCCGTTGAAACAATTGTTCCAACACCTAATGCTAAAAAGTCCTTCGTATGTAAGATACGTGGCATATCCGCATCTTTGCTAATATATGTGGAAGCATCCTCGCGCTCCAAAAATTTTGACCATAGCCCCATATAAAAATTCTCCTAACTTGGGTGACTTTATCAAGCATGATTTCAAAAACTTAAGCTTAAAAATTAGAATATTTTTTTATTTTAAGTAAAAAATCACCTATTGTAATATTACTGGATGAAATTTATATTGCTATCACATAACTAAGAATTAAAAAAATAATAGCTTTACAATATAGTGACAGCAAAACATCAACCAATTATTTCAATGATACCGCGCTGATTATAAAAGTCAATATTTTTCTAATTTTTTTATCATTTTTTGACTAAATCAGTTATAAGATTAACGTTCTTAAATAAAAAAAGGACAGTTTTTGAAATCACTCAAAAAACCACCCTAGTTTTCGTATTTTGTTACTTAATAAGACTAATGTTTATGAATTCCAAAACAGATCTAAAATCCTATCGTACCCCTACATATTATCATGCTTTGTTGATCCACGATCTACATAACCATGTGGGAGAACAATGTTATTAACTGCCAATTCTTCATGATTCATCAACTTTGTTAACATGCGCATGGCAACGGCACCAATATCATAAATTGGTTGTGTAATCGATGACAATTGTGGCCGTGTAATCACCGCAACCTTTGAATCATTACCTGTAATGATTTCAAAGTCATCTGGTACATTAACACCTGCATCTGTTAGACCATTAATCACACCAGCAGCCATTTCATCATTTGCAACAATTGCTGCAGTGGCCTCTGACTCTTTAATTTCTTGCGCGAGTTGATAGCCCGACTGATAATCATATGTTCCTTGGAAAACTAGTTTTTCATCATAAGCCATATCGTACGCAGCCAAAGCATCTTGATAACCAAGTAGTTTATGTGCTTTGTTCATATAATGATCTAAATCACCAGTGACGAAAGCAATTTTGGTATGACCCGCTTGCAACAATCTTGTCGTTGCATCACTCATTGCTGATCTATATTCAATATTAACTGATGGCTGTTCTTCATATTCATCTAACAATCCAGCCAAAACTACTGGTACATCCGCCTTCTTAAATTCATCGCGAATATCATCATTTAAGATGTTGCCCATAAATACAATACCATCAACTTGCTTACCAAGAAGATTTTCCATCACTTGAATTTCTTTTGTATTTGACTCATCGGAATTCGCTAAAATAATTTGATAATGGTACATTGCAGCAACATCATCAATACCACGAGCTAATTCAGCAAAATAATGATTAGTAACATCAGGAATAACGACACCAATTGTCATTGTCCGCCGTGATGCCAATCCTCGAGCAACTGCATTTGGACGGTACCCCAACTTAGCAATCACCGCATTGACTTTTTCTTTTGTTTCAGCTTTAACATTTGCATTACCATTGACGACACGTGAAACAGTTGCCATTGACACTTTTGCTTCTCGCGCCACATCATAAATTGTGACAGTTTGTTTATCCATTACTATTCTCCTAAAAATACAAATTTTTAATTCAGACTCGAGCGCTAGACAAATTTATTTAATCTAACAGCCATTAACTGATTTTATTTTATGGGAACGCTTACAATGTGATTGTAACATGTTTTCATAATTTGTTTCATCATTTAATAATAATTTCACACAATGGTTAATTGTAACATAACTTTCTATCATAGATGGGCATTTTTTAAAAATGAGCGTACAATTAATCATATATTTCAATTAAAGGAGAATTTTTAATGACCAATAAACTTTCATCAATACAAAGTTGGCTGGAAGAACAACAACTAGATGTTGCTTACTTCTCAGATTTTCATTCAATTGATTACCTAACGGGTTTCAATTCTGATCCTATTGAGCGTGTACTCGCTCTAGTGGTTTTCCCACAAGATGAGCCATTTATCTTTGCACCAGCCCTTGAAGTTGAAGCTGTCAAAAGCTCAGGCTGGTCTCATCCTGTTTATGGTTATCAGGACCAAGAAAATCCGTGGGCACTAATAAATGAACATTTGCACGCCCATACACAACATACAGAAAAATGGGCAGTTGAACAAGAGCAACTTACACTAAAACGTGCTTCTCTTATTCAAACGGCTGTTCCAGAAGCAAAGTTTATCGGTAATTTATCACCATTAATGACCAAATTGCACTTGATTAAAACTCCTGATGAAATTATTAAATTACACAAAGCTGGTGAAGATGCAGACCGCGCATTTGAGTTTGCCTTTAATGCCTTGAAAGCTGGTGTTTCTGAACTTCAAGTAATGGCAAAATTAGAGTATGATTTAAAATCATCAGGTGTTGTTGGCATGTCATTTGATACACTTGTTCAATTTGGTGCGCATGCTGCCGAACCACATGGTGACACAGGAAACAATACGTTAAAGCCTGGTGATCTTGCCTTATTTGATCTTGGTACTATCTATGATGGATACGTATCTGACGCAACACGTACGGTTGCCTTCCAATCAGTATCAGATCATCAACGAGAAGTTTATGATGTTGTCTTAGAGGCTGAACTAACTGCCCAAGCTGCCGCCAAGCCAGGAATGACTGCTGGTGAATTGGACGGCATTGCACGAGATATCATCACAAAGGCTGGTTATGGAGAATACTTTGTACATCGACTTGGGCACGGAATCGGTTCATCTGTGCACGAATCAATTCAAATTGCACAAGGAAATGACTTAGTTCTACAACCAGGAATGTCATTTTCAATCGAACCAGGAATTTATATTCCTGGCGATTTAGGTATTCGTATCGAGGACTCAGTTATTGTCACAGAATCTGGTGTTGATCCATACACGCATTCACCTAAAGAACTACGTATTATTGAATAATTTTAAAATTAATATATTACAAAAAACGTTAGCTCAAACCAATTTGGTTGGGCTAACGTTTTTCACATATTTAATTATTATAGAATTGAAGAACTACTTATCAGCTTCCTCAGATAAACCTTTTTTATTGGTCTCTGATAGCCCAGCAGTTGGCTCCAACACCTCAGGCTCAACCTCATCTTCAAAGCTTTCAAAAGTTTCTGACGCAACGGCATCATCCGTTGGTGAAAGAACAATATCCTCTTCTGTCTGTTCAGCAACATCAGCTTTAATCTGTTCTCTAAAATCATCGGCCTTTGCTTTAGCTTGATTAGACAAATCTTGCGCTTGATTTCGTAGATTCGTTGCCTTGGCTTGCGCTGATGCCAATAATTCATCAGCCTTTGCACGTAAATCAGCAGACTTTTCCTCAGCTGATTCCTTAAGGTCCGTCACCTTGGTATCAAAGGCATAGCTCTTATCAGACACAAAATCATCGGCCTTATCACGAACTGAGGCAACGGCATCAGTCGCAGCATAACTGTAGTCCACTACTTTATCACGAAAATCGGCTACAACATCATCAAACTTTTCTTTTAAGTCATCTTGTTGTTCAACAGTCAACATCTTATAGTAACCGTATCCTGCAGCGGCAACTAAACTACCAAATGCGACACCAGCTAAAAATCCTTTTGTCTTTGACATGAATATATCCTCCGTTTTATTAACCAATGGCTATTTTTGCGTAGCTTCAGCTTTTTTTGCATTCTTACGATTCTTTCTAGCTGCATTAGCCGCAAAAAGTGCTGACGCTACTTTCGTTTTGTTTGAACTAGACGATGATCGTACTTTGTCTGTTAAATTATGTGTCGCATCATTTAATTCTGATACTGAGGTCCCCAAATCAGCAATTGCCTGAAAGGCAGGATCAATCGTCGCTACCTTTCCATTCACATCATCTAACAACGTATCTACATTAGCTAATATATCATTAGCCTCACGTGCAATAATATCAACATCTTTCGTCACAACACCTAGTGTTTGCGTCAATCTCACTAAGAATAATCCAATAAATAGAACTAATAATAATACTGCAATAGCTAAAATTATTAGAGCAATTTGTCCACCTGACATATTTTCCCTCCTAGCATTTCTGTGTATACCCACTATTTTAACGTTTTATAACTGTACTGGCAATTGTAAGAATTTTATAGATAAATGTATACACCAGATATGATATCATCATTACTTTCTAAAATTACCTAACTTAATGTTACTCAAGACCTAATTCATCAACTAATTGCTCGAATTCATTTAAGCGCTGCTCAAAGACCTTGAAAGTCTCTCGTAGATAGTCAGGTTTCGTCATATCGACGCCTGCTTTTTTCATGACATCAATTGGGAATGCTGATGCACCAGCTTTTAGATACGCCTTATATGCATCAACCGCTGTTTGTCCCCCATGTAAAATTTTATCTGCCAATGCCGTAGCGGCAGCAAATCCGGTACTATATTGGAAGACATAGAAGTTATAGTAAAAGTGTGGAATACGCTCCCACTCGTGTGCAATTTCCTCATCTGCAGTCAATGCTGGACCATAATAACGTTGGTTCAACTCAGCATATGCCTCATTCAATACTTCAGCCGTTAGTGGTGTACCACTAGCATCAGTTTCATGCATCCACTGTTCAAATTCAGCAAATTGTGTCTGTCGGAATAAAGTACCCTTGACACCATCTAGATACTGATTTAACACGTATGCCTTTAATTTTTTATCAGTAATGGTACGTAATAGGTAGTCTGTTAACAAATTTTCGTTCGTCGTCGATGCAATTTCTGCAAGAAAAATTGGATAGTCACCATATTGGTAAGGCTGACTCGTTCTTGTTAAGTAAGAGTGCACAGAATGGCCCATTTCATGTACTAATGTACTTAAATTATTCAGATTATCAACCCAATTTAGTAGAATGAATGGATTCGTATCATAAGAACCACCTGAATAAGCACCCGAGCGTTTACCTTTATTCTCAATAACATCAATCCAGCGATTATCAAATGCTTGTTGGACAATTGCCAGATAATCTTCACCCAAGGGAGCTAATGCTTTTAATGCTTCTGCTTGAGCACGTGGATAATCAATTTCATAGTCTGGTTCACCAAGAATCGGCGTATACAAATCATAAGAGTGTAGTTCTGATAATTTCAATAAACGTTTACGTAAATTCATATAGCGATGCAATAAAGGTAATGCCTTATTTACTTCAGCAACAAGCGTGTCATAGACTATCTCAGGCACATTATTAGCAGCTAAAGCAGCTTGACGAGCTGAGTCAAAATGGTGCACTTGGGCTAGATAATTATGTCCCTTGACATGACTACCAATTAACGAAGCAAACGTATTATCTAGTGCCATGTATGATGCGTAAAATGTTTTAAACGCATTTCTACGTACATCCGGATTAACAGATTCTAACAATCGTGAATAAACCCCATCTG
Source organism: Weissella paramesenteroides (assembly GCF_051903945.1). Classification (GTDB taxonomy): domain Bacteria; phylum Bacillota; class Bacilli; order Lactobacillales; family Lactobacillaceae; genus Weissella; species Weissella paramesenteroides_A. Next base: position 1,323,176 of record NZ_CP192268.1, read on the forward strand.
ATAAGGTTTCTAATTCACCTTCATCATTTTCTACAGCATCAAACTGAATATCAGCATTATCTAGCATACCGAATGCCCGTTCTGAAGCACCAAAAACATCACCTGCAGCAGCTAATAATTTTTCTTCACTTTCGGGAAGGACATGACCTTTTTGGGTCAAAATATCATCAAAGTAGTGTTGGTAATCATTTAGACGTGGCTCAGCTGCAAAAAATGCTGCGAGTTGATCCGCAGAAAGTGAGAGAACAGTTGGGTCAAAAAATGCAATTGCGGCAGAAACCTTAGCGGCAATTGTTTCGGCCTTATTACTTAATCCCTGATAAAAACCATTAGCCGTATCTTGATCTGATTTCATTGATGCATAGACGTATAACTTCTCTAAGTCACGCATTAATCCTAAGCCATATTGCAGTGCATTGTACAATGCCGTGCCCGATTTTGTTGCACTGGTGGCAAAAAAATCTGCAGTATTGAGACGATCTGCTAATTCATCATAGGCATTTTGCCAAGCTTCATCACTAGCAAAAATTGTACTAAGATCCCATGTTGCTGATTCTGGTAGTTCTTCACGTAAAGGTAGTTCTTTAACCATTATTTTCCCTCATTTCAGTCTAATATAATCTTCATTTTATCATAGTTTGTTTGTCTATTCAGTGCTAGTTCGATAGTTTCCTTGATAGGATATGAGAATCACTAAAATGAACTTCCCGAAATGCTTCGAGTTTATCTTGATAAGTGTCAAACCATTTCACTAAGCTAACTAGTTTAAATTTTCCATTTGTATATTCAATTTGTTTCGCCTTGAGGGCATCATTTAAAAAATGATAAAGCCATAACTTTTGTACGTCCCTTACCATTACACAACCAAATTGCTGCCAATCTTGAATAATACATTGTTGCAGCATTTCATCTATACTAACTGACTTATTTTCTAAAGTCACAATAATACGAACAGCGACTTGCCAATGTAGCGTCTTAAGCCCGCCTGGGAGTGAGTACCGCGCATGGCAAATCCAAGGAATGCCAACAATATTTCTATTTTGTATATATAGATATTCTTGTATTTCACGAATTTTTGGCTTTGCAAGTATAACTGACTGTTGTATCTTTAATAATTGCTGTAACTGATTATTTACGCGGGTTTTGCAAGTTACTAAACCCCTATTATCAATTTGCCACCATCCCTGGTAGTAAATATTATGCTTGTAATTCCAAAAAAATATTTTTAATTCAAAATTATGGATAACTGCAAATTTTGCCATCGTCGTCGCTAATATTCGCTTTTTTTGATAAGGTTCACCTAGAATCCACAATGTCCGTAAATGTAATTTTCGATAACCAGCCATTCGCTTTCGAACCTGATCAAGCGTAATATGAGCACACTGAAACTCAATGGCCGTCCATTTATCGCCTCTTCTTATCATTAGGTCTGGTCGCTGCTGGATTTCACTAAGCCATGGTTCCAGCCTCACTTCATCATATTTTTTACTAAAGTATTGAAATAGAGCTAATTTCCCACGAAGGTGTGACACTGATTCACCTTCAGAACTAGCATCACAGTTTGCAGAAATCTTATGTGCGTAGTGGGCTATCTTTATCTTGCCCTTTTTTAAACAAACGGGCTCACCACAGCCTGGGCATACATATTCATCATTTAATTTTGCCAGATTAGCATCCATATACTCTTTTGTATGTGCATGTTGCGCAATTAACATCATTCGACCTCCACAATATAGAGACGAAGATTAATACATTTTTTACAAAAAAACTGAGACAGAGATTTCTGTCCCAGTTCGACTGGATTATATTACTTAAAGTAGTTCAATACTCGTTCAAGTGCATTATCATTAAAAACAACTTGACCATGTTCTACCAAAACTTCAGCAGATACTTCTGAAACTTTGGCAAATTCTCTAGCAACGCCCGTTAGATCCTTAATATCATAATTATTTTGCAGTGCTTGACCATCTATACCTAAGATATAGTAAAACTTGCTGTGATACTTTACTAATTTTGTACTGAAAGCAAAATCTTGTTTTTGCATCATTAGTGAAAATTGAATGATATTCTCAAAATCATCAAATTGCAGTACCAACTCCTGATCATTGATGTTTTCTGAAGTTAATAATCTATCGACTAAATGGTTCTGCTTGTCAGATGTAGAAACATCTTTCATCTGTGATTGCTTTACAATTGATTGGTCTGCTACATTCTGACTATCCTTACTGTCGCTAGCAAGCAATTTATCTAATAAGTCATCAGAAACATCATCATTAGACTCACCAGCATCTCGCTTACCAAGTACAGAATTCAGCATCCCCTCCATCATTGTTTTGTCATCAATATTTTTAGAAATAAATAGTTCTAAACCATTTCGATTAGGTAATACTTGGAAGGTTACGGCTTCGTTATCCTCAAAATCACCATCAACATCGACTTCTTCTAAAATACTATAGAAGAACTCTTCAATTTCATCTTGGTTGCCCAGCAAATCAACAATTGAAATACTACGCTCCGCTAAATCATCATTTGTGACAACAACGCGAATGGTATCATCATTTATTCGTTCCATTTCCATAATGGGCACCCCTTTCTTCTCAACCAAATATGAGAAATCATTCTAACAATATATTATAACAAATTCCTGGTTTATTCGTCGAATACATTGTAAAAAAGTTGATGCCATATTAGAACATCAACTTTAAATAACTTATTTTGACAAAAATTAATTCTATAAATCAACCATAGCGGTGACACGAGCCAACTCTGCCTGACGCATTTCATGAGGTAAGAATCGTCGAATTTCATCTTCATTATAACCTACCTGCATACGTTTTTCATCCATGATCAATGGACGCTTCAATAGTGCTGGCTGATTATGCAATAAATCAATCAATGAACTTAACGACATATCATCTAATTTAATGTCTAGTTCTGTAAATAACTTTGACCTTGTTGAGATAATTTCTTCGGTACCATCCTCAGTCATACGCAAAATATTTTTAATCTCTTCACGAGTTAATGGTTCTTTAAATATATTTCGTTCTTGATAAGAAATCTCATTCTCCTCGAGCCATGCACGCGCTTTTCGGCATGATGTACAACTTGGTGATGTATATAACGTTACCATAATGGGCCTCCTCTCGGCGCTACAATGATACGACTATTCATACTAATGTTTCTTATAGTGTCCATTATAACGGTATCGGCCAAAACATGTAACCCTTTTTTGTCAAATAATTGTAATAAATTAAAAAAATCTCATTTTTCAGGCAGTATTAGTTAAACTATACGTTTTATATTGTTTTTTTACCTGATTCTGTTGCCATCGAAATTAGTGTCTCTTTCAGTTCCGATTCCATATCTTTCATTTGCTGTTCTGCTGCAACACGCTTGTCCCGACCTTCTTTTTGAATAATCATTGTTTCTTTGATAGTTTTAATCAATTGATCCTGCGTGTGTTGCAATGTTTCAATATCAACAATACCACGTTCATTTTCCTTGGCTGCTTCAATTGTATTCTGCTGTAACATATCCGCATTTGACTGAAGTAATTGATTCGTTGTATCAGACACGGCTCTTTGGGCATTTACTGCTTTCTTTTGTTTCAACAATGTTAGGGCAATCGTGACTTGATTTTTCCACAACGGAATCGCAGAGTTAACTGAAGTTTGAATTTTTTCGGTCAAAACTTGATTAGTTGTTTGAATCAGTCTAATTTGTGGTGCTTGCTGCAATGTCATTTGTTGCGTTAACTTCAAATCGTTGACACGCTTTTCAAGTCGATGCTGGAATTGTATTAAATCTTGCACCTTTTGGGCTAATAGTTGATTATCTGACTGCTGTGCCAGCTTTTGTGCGGCTGGTAATTCTCTTTTTTCAATATCTGTTAATTTCATTTCTGCCCCGACAATGTGGATATTTAACTGATTAAAAAAAGACATATTTTCACTATACAAATCATCAAGCATACGATTGTCAGCCATTAATTCCGTTTGAAAATGTTGCAATTGTCCAGCAACATGATCAACTTGTGCCCCAATCTTTTGATATTTTGCCGTTAATTCATAAATGGATTTTTGCATATTTTTAAATATACGGGCGAAAAATCCCTGTTTAACAGGTGTTAATTCAGTTGGATTAGCCTGAGAAAGATTGAACATCAACTCTGTCAATGTGTCACCAATTGGTCCAACATCTTGTGACTGCACCTTTTCCAGTACTTCCTGCGAAAAATTAGTTAGGTCTTTCTGGGTATCTTCACCATATGAAATAATTGAATCTAAATGTTCCACATCAAGTTGTTGTGCTAGTTTTAAAGCTTCTGATCGATCCTTTGACGTTAACTGCCCCACTCTATCGATTCTACTATTTGTCAAATCATTTTGTGATTGTTGCTCTTCAATCATGCTTGTCTCCCAATATTTCCTTTGTTGTATTCATTCGACTATTTAAATTATTCAAATCCTCACTGATTACTAACCGATAATCTTTACATATACTTGTCGATAATTCTTTAATCAATTGTCGTGCAGTTTTTAACTGTTTTTTATCTTCATCGCTAATAACAGATTGATTTGCAATTTCTACATAACTCACTAACAATTGTTCTAGATTAGGTAATCTACGATATGCAAAGTCGTTCACCGCAATCAATTGGGTTGGCTTCTCTGCTAACTTATTTAAAATAGCTTCAATATAAGTGACAACTTTTGTTTCTATTGCAATCCTTCTTAGTCCCACAGTTTGCTGAAACAAAACTTTTACGTGCCATGCCGATTTCTGCATAGGTTTAAATGTTTGTTTAAAAACACGGCTATCACGTCGTGTTAAGCCACTTTTATTGATCTTTAAGCGAGGATATTGTTTTAATTGCGTGAGCTTAGCACGTGGCATGACAAATAGTTCCCGTAACCCAACGACCAACATAATTAATAGTCCCTGTAACATTAATCCTAATTGCGGACTGCCCGCAACCAATAAAATAAGTACAATTGGCAGGACCCATCGAAAGATCTTTTTGATTGATACACCTAACACAGCAAGGCTGCCTATAAAAAGCCAGGTTGCTGCATTTGTATAATAGCTAAAAATGATGGCCAAAATGAATAATCCCCAAAATAATGTCCATCTTATTCTGCGAAAATACTCCTTTGGTATATGGTCTAAATCCAACATACTGATCCTCCAACCTTCATTTTTTTCATTATACAATACTCAATCATTAAATCAGGAACAACCCCCCGTATTACCTAATGTTCATCAGTTGATTGTTGCAAGTGATGTTTCTCAGCAAATATTACTTCTTCTCTGACTTCTTTTTGTTCCAAATCCGCCAAATATCGTCGTGACCAACGATAAACAATTAAAACTAATATCATAATTGCGATAGAAATTGATTGAATCAATATTCCCATCGTGTCATCATGATAAACTAATAAATTACGCAACATTGCTGTAATCCCAATATACATAAAGTTTTGTAGTGAGATGTGTTTTTGTAAAAAATATTCTTGCGTTAATACAACAAACTCAAAGAATAAAAAGGTTTCTAAAATCAATCGCGCGATGCTATAAAAATTCTTCTGAAGATCTGTTTGCCAAACCATTTGCACCAAAATCCACAAATCCTTCACAAAGAAACCAAACATAATTATTCCTAATACAAGCATACCCACGCCTAAAAAAATGTTATATCCTTTTTCAAGATGCTTATAACCCATATAAGATCCTCCATTCATTTACTATCTCAATAGTACCAAACCGGCATCTGAAGTGATAGTTTTTTAAATAACCGAACAAACAAAAATAAAATTGTCCATATCATAAGATTAAGCAACCTCACATCAAACACTTAATTTATTGATATATGAATTGTAAATAAACAATTTATGAATACCACAAAAGTGCTACAAACGCAAAATAAAAGCCCTAAAAATCCTATAAATAAAGGATTCTTAGAGCTATTTTGATGCCGTCGACAGGAATCGAACCTGCACGGGATAAATCCCACACCGACCTGAACGGTGCGCGTCTGCCAGTTCCGCCACGACGGCATACCCATTACATAACACTGATAACTATATCAGAAATTGATGTAATTGGGTAGTTATTTTATAGACTTTGCTTTGCCAAAGCTGTAAAACTGAGTTGCTTTCTATGCAAATTATATTGGCTGTGCTCATAGCGACGTAATGGAAAATTCGTCGACGACTGCCAGTCAGTCCAATTCTTTTTTAGTCGCCATGTAGATAAGATAACTAACTCGTGTGAATTTGTTGTGCTTTGTAAAATGTAAGAACTAATAAACCCAGGCGCTTCAATATCTATACTTGTTGACTTATATCGGCGAATAAAGTTATCACGTTCCAAATCATTTAGCGTGATAAAAGTAAAACTCATCCAACCTCTTAATTCATCAGTATCCCCATGACTTGAAATAATTTCATAACTTACTGGTACCGTAAATACAGAATTTTTATCCGTTGTTTTCTCTAATAACTCATACTTTTCCGGATCAGACTCATCATTCATCAATAATAATTCTCGTTCTAGATTTTTATTTCTAACCTCTTGCAAAACTGTTCTCGATCCAAATGTTACATGTAAATACTCAGTCATAATATTTCCCCCGTTCACATTATACGTCGCAGTATTTCTATGTCTATCATAAGCTAAATCCATGAAAAAATATAGTGAAAAGAATTACAATGTTATGAACCAAATGCCATGCTGATTAAGCTAAGAGCCGCGATACTATTATTCAACATATGTGTTGCCATCGCATACTGAATTTGTTTTGTTTTTTTATAAACAATTGCTAAAACGACTCCCATTAATGAATATTGGATAAAGGCAAAAATTTGAAAATCTTGAAAAACGTGAAAATAACCGAACAAAACGCCAGAAATAATAACGTTTAACCACCAAGGTCCTTCTTTAAAGAAATAATTTAAAATAATTCCTCGAAAAATTAATTCCTCAACCAATGGCGCAACGAAAACTGCCAAAGCAACAACAAAAATCAGTGCAGCACCACCCTTTCGAGCCATTTCTTCTAAAGCAATTTGATTACTAGCCGTAACCTGTTGATGAGAAAAAATAAGTTGCAAAGCAACCGTTAAAAAGCCAGCACCGATAATCATAACATAGCCATATCCAACCCAAACTAATTTATCACCTCGAAATGGATGTAAAGCTGTCTTAGGTGATTTTCGTTTTACTGCATAGCCTAATATCCAGACAGTCAATGCGGTTAAAATAGCGGCAACGAATAACATTACTGTAATACTAATTGGATTATTTTTATCGACATGTAACCATTTTACAATGCCATACTTACTGTATGTGCTCCCAAGTTGGATGGCAAAATCCAAAATAATCCCCACAACTACCCAAATGACGCCCGATATCAAGGTTCCAATTTGATCAGTCTTCTTCATGCTCGTCCTCCTGCTTTTTTGGTTGCAGCGCTAATGATAAGAATGTCATTAAAACCGTGAATAGAACAAACAATACAAATAGAGAAACCCCGATAACCCAAGTTGGCCAATTTGCTATTTTGGCAAACCAAATAAAGCCAACAAAGATGGTAACTACAATAAAACTTGCCCCAATTTGAATTGCAAAACGCATACTATAGTTCACCTGCCAATACAAACTGATCTAATATTTCTGCAATAGCCCCTTCATTATTAGTACGCTGTGTAACAAAATCCGCAGCTGATTTAACAGCTGGAATTCCATTGGCCACGCTAACACCTAGGCCTACTGCAGTAATCATCTTTAAGTCATTATTATTGTCACCAGCAGCAATTATCTCAGTTGATTTGATGCCTAACTTTTCTCCCAGCAGTAATGAGGCAGTTCCCTTGTCCACACCTTTCAAATTGAATTCAACATACCGACCGGATGAATAAGTTGCTTCAACACTTTCGTTACCTACTGCAGCAATGACCGCATCATGAATTTGTTTTTGAATATCAGGATTTTCATTTTCAAAAATCACTTTCATAATAGGTTGTTCACGATTTAGAAATGATAAATCATCATGCGCGATTTCTTCATATTCTACACCTCGTGTTGCCATATAACGTTTATCTGTCTCATTAATATCATAAATAAATAATTTATCCACTGTATAAATATGAACATCAACCAGATTACTAAGATAGCCCGCCGTAAATATCTTTTTGGCCAATGTTATTGGCATGTCCTGTGTTGCCATAACTTGATTATCTTTATTTTCAACAATTGCCGCACCATTATACGAAATAACGTATTGATTTTCTTTATCAAATAAGTTTAACTCTTTTAACATATTTTGTACTGATTTAAATGATCGGCCAGTATTAGGAACAAATTTAAATCCTTTTGCAACTGCACTTTTAATTGCACGTACATTTTCTTTATGAATCGTACCATCATCGTTTAGAAATGTTTCATCTAAGTCTGACACTAACATCTTATAACTCATTAGTTACTCCCTCTATGTCATTCATTTTCTTTATTTTACCAGAAAAAATTAATTTACTCGTAATTATGTTTAATATATCAAAGAATAGTTTAAAATTTTTTAGCATATTTCACTTATATTTTGACTTAAATAAATCACTATGTTATATTTATTATTAGGTTAATAAAAGGAGACATCTTATGCGTAATTTTATAAATGAATTCAAAGACTTCATCATGCGTGGAAACGTTATGGATCTGGCAGTCGCTTTCATTATGGGGGCAGCTTTCCAAACAGTTGTTAAGTCAGTGGTTGATGACTTAATCATGCCTTTAATTGGAATTATTACAGGTTCAATTTCATTTTCAAGTATTGTTTGGCATGTGGGTTCAGCTGATATTAAAGTTGGATCATTCATCGGTACGTTAATAACATTCTTGTTGACAAGTTTTGCTGTATTCTTAATTTTGAAGGCAATTCGCAAGGCACAATCAATGGCCAAGAAACAAGACGAAGAAGAAGAAATTGCACCTGAAACAGAGTTAATTGTTCTTCAAGAAATTCGTGATGCATTGGCAGAAAAGAAAGATTAATTTTTATTTTAAAATTAGAACGTCCCTATATATCGGCATTTGTCTGTATAAGGGCGTTCTTTTTAATTTGTCAAGATATTGAATTTATTTATTATATTGGCTAATATAGTTATCAGCTGATAAGCTCACTCATGTACTTTATAAGATGAGTATTTAGAGAAAATATAATCCTGAAGGAAGAAGGACTACCATGGTGATTATCACAGCTGGTATGATCGGTGTTGGGAAAACCACACTTACTGATTTGATTGCAAAACATCTTAAAACACAAGCCTTTTTTGAGCCTGTAGGTGAAAATCCTGTGTTACCTCTTTATTATGCAGATCCAAAACAATATGGATTTTTACTGCAAATTTATTTTTTGAACAAACGCTTCGCAATGATAAAAAAGGCTTTGTCAGATGACAATAATGTCTTAGATCGTTCTATCTACGAAGATGCTTTATTCACCCAAGAAAACCATCGTGAGGGTAATATTTCGGATGCTGAATTAAATGTTTACATGACACTGCTCAAAAACATGATGGATGAGATTCAAACGATGAAAAAAGGACGTCCTGACTTAATGGTATTTGCTGATGCTGACTTTGATACCATCCTTTATCGTATTAAGAAACGTGGTCGTGACTATGAGCAATTTGAAGATAATGCTGATTTACGACAATACTACTTCAAGATGTGGTCAGCTTATCAAAAATGGTATGCAGATTATGATGCTTCACCAAAGATGAAAATTGATTTGCAAAAATATGACCTTGAAAATAAAGACAGTCAAAAAATTGTTTTACAACAAATTGATGACCGCCTAAAAGAACTAGAAAATATTTAATTGTTCACAGAAAAAGGACCTCAGAAATTTCTGAGGTCCTTTTTCTCAAATTGAAGTATAAATTTATCAATATTAGTGAAAATTGTAAGCCCCAATAAAGTCAGGTAGAAGATCTGTATCTGCTAAATTAGCAACTTGTACCTGTTGTCCTGGTTCAGAAGCAATTACATATTGTCCATTACCAGTATAAATTGCAACTTGCCAGGTTGCTCCATGACCACCCCAGAATAATAAATCACCAGGTTGGGCTTTGGCCAAAATATCTGAATTGTTTTGTACATCTTGCGTTGCAACATAAGCTTCTTCAGCAACTGTATAAGCAGGTATCGAAATACCAGCAGCTCGGTATGCTTTAGCTACTAATCCAGAACAATCCAGTCCAGCAGATGTCTTACCACCCCAAACATACGGAATATTTTGTGAAGCATATTTTAATGCTGCAGAAACGATATCATTTCTTTGCGTTTGCGTTAACGTACTACTATCGGTAATTTGGGTACTCAAAGCCTGTGTATTTGATAACGTAGAATCGTTGGCATCCTGAGATTCATTAGTTTGCTTAGCAGGTAACGCATCAAGAACAACATCACCATTAGTAAGTGCATGCAATTCAGTGTTTGTCGTTGTGGTTGCATTGCTATCTTGCTGGTTTTGTGTTGACTCACTTTCAAGTGATTGTACGCCCACATTCATGTTTGAGTTAAATGTTGCCGGTGTTGTGTCAGCTGTAAAATCACTCACAGATTGTTGCACAGGTTCAGCATATGTTGACTGTGTACTATCAGTTGAAGCAGCTGCATAAGTCGTCGTATCAGATGTCGTATCAGATTGCGTAGCATAAGTAGCCGCTTCAGAAGCATCATTTACTCCAGAAACTGGTATGTTAAGTGATTGTCCGATTTGTAACATATTAGTATCAGCACCTGGATTAGCAGCCTGTAAATCAGCAATAGAAATACCATTAGCCGCAGCTACTTGACCTAATGTGTCACCATCTTGAATCGTATAAATACTATTTGTCTCAGACTGTGTGCTATCACTGTTTGCCTCAGAAACCACGGCATCTTCAGCTGGTGTCGTCGAAACTTCAGTTTCTGTTGTATCTGTTGATGAGTCATCATAATATGCTGTTGTTTGGTCTTCTTGATTAGAAGTAATTAAAGCATCTGTCATTGCTTCAGACGCAACATAATCAATGTCATGTGTTGTTCTATTATCAGTGTGCTTTGATGCACCTTTAAAGGTCACTATCGCTGGATTTTTTGTTCCTTTTTCACGAAGAACATCTGACTTTGTTGTAATTTGACCATGACTTTGCCCAGTTGCCACTTCTTGAATAAAATTTGTCACATTTTTAAATTGGGAAACATGTTCCGAATCAGGGGATAAGTTGACAGCACCCCTGACCGCAGCTTGTACAACTGGCACTTGTGTGGTTGCCACAACACCTAGCGCACCAACAATTCCAGTTGCAATCACCTTCGTTGAAACCTCTACCATAGGCACAACTCCTCTCAAATTCTAATTGTTAAAGCCAAATTTAAATACACAAACACCAGCATATATTTAAACTTCATTTAACATTTATATCATACCTTAATTTTCCTTAAATTTTTAGGGGAACGTATGTTCTTTTTTATAAATAACCATAAAAAAGAACCAAGTACCTAAGACTTAACTAATCAGTTACAAACTAAAAGTCATCAATCCACCTAACAATCAGTGGATTGATGACCTTCTTAAGCGTGTTCCAAAGAGACTTAAGTTGGGACAAAAGAAAATGTGCCAACCTCTTATCGCTAAAATTGTACGAATTATAAGCCTGTAATTGTTATAGGATAAACGGGTTCCAAAAGTCTAAAGTCTCAATGTAACGCCATTCCCGCCCGTCACTTTACCACGGCCAAAAATAGCGCAAATCACGTTACACACCAACTTCAAAACGACTTTTGTCTCGCTCTCAGTCGCTTTAACCTAAATAATACTAATTCGTTGGAAAAAGCCGTGTTGCTTGAACCGCACGTTGCCATCCCTTATATGCAAGTTGAACTTGTTCTTGCCGTTCTGCAATTGGTTCTTTTAATTCCAAATGGTTAGTCTTTGGCAAGCCAGTCATATCTTCCCAAAAACCTACGCCTAGTCCTGCTAGATATGCTGCACCGAGAGCAGTTGTTTCTAATTGCTGAGGTCGCTTAACCATTGTGTTGATCAAATCTGCCTGAAACTGATGTAAGTAATCATTTGCTGCAGCACCACCATCAATTACTAAATTAGCTACTGCAATATTTGTATCATCTTGCATTGCATCTAAAACATCACGCGTTTGATAGGCAATTGATTCCAAAGTTGCTCGCACAAGGTCTTCTTTAGTCGTTGCACGGGTCAAACCAAACATAGCACCTCTGGCATTTTGATCCCAGTACGGTGCACCTAAACCTGTAAAAGCAGGTACCAAATAAATTGGATCAATATGTTGTTCACGAGCAATTTCGGCTAAATCTGAGGTCTCTTTTGCATTTTTAATTAGTTGCAATCCGTCTCGCAACCACTGAATTGCTGCTCCAGCAATAAACACAGAACCTTCAAGGGCATAAGTCACTTGACCATCAATACTGTAAGCAATTGTTGACAACAACCCATTAGTTGAAGTTGCAATGTCTTGCCCTGTATTCATGACAATAAATGATCCTGTACCATATGTATTCTTAACGTCACCCTGCTTAAACGCTTGATGGCCAATTAATGCAGCCTGTTGATCTCCTGCAATTCCCGCAATTGGTACTTGAATACCAAAGAAAGCATACTCAGCTGTATATCCAAATATACCCGAAGAATCGCGAACTTCAGGCAACATAGTGTGTGGTATACGGAATTTTTCAAGTAATTCTTTATCCCATTCCTTTGAATGAATATTAAACATCATTGTTCGTGATGCATTCGAATAATCAGTTGCATGAACCTGACCATTGGTTAATTTATATAATAGCCAACTATCTATTGTACCAAACAATAAATCACCTTTTTCAGCACGTTCACGCGCACCAGGCACATTATCTAATAACCACATAATTTTTGTCGCCGAAAAATACGCATCGACCCATAAGCCAGTCTTTTGATAAATATAGTCTGTCAACCCTTCAGACTTTAACCCTTCAGCAATTTGAACACTTTGCTTTGATTGCCAAACAACCGCTGGCGCAATTGGTTCACCCGTCAACCGATCCCAAATAACGGTTGTCTCTCGCTGATTTGTTAATCCAATTCCTGCTATTTTGTAAGGTGGTATATTGGCCTTAATAACAACCTCGGCCATTACTTGGCGCGCATCTTCCCAAATACCATTTGCATCATGCTCAACCCACCCCGGATTTTTAAAAATCTGAGGTAGTTCTTTTTGCGCCGTGGCAACAACTTGCCCATCTTTATCAAACAACATTGCTCGGGTACTAGTTGTACCTTGATCGAGCGCTAGTATATATTGCTCAGCCATCTATCTCCATAGCTCCTACTCTTATTTTTTCAATAACCAATCACTGATTATGCCCCTCAAAACAAAAAAAAGATGAAACACCTAATATGCTTCACCCTCCATTGTACGAAATTATTTCTCAGAACGCAAAACGCCACCGTCCATAAAGCGATTAGGTTGCATTTCATTTACAACCACTTTAACATTTTCACGTGGCACTCCAATGTGTTTTTCAATAGCGGTGGTGACATCAGTCATCATTGCTTTTAACTGTTCATCACTACGTCCTGCAACCAAATCAATATGAACTAATGGCATTATATATGTTCCTCATTAACTTTCTTATTTGTCTAGGTTAATTTTATCAGCTTCTTCACCGATATTCAACGCATCTGTAATTTGCGCTTTAGCAACTGTTCGTTCATGTCTAATCTGAGATTGTAGATCCTCATTCCAAAAATTATTAGACACTTCAACTGTGCTGACAATATTAATAAATGCATTAACATCCACAGATTTAACCAAATTTTGCATTTCTGTTAATTCATAACGAGATAATACCATCATTAATGTTGTATTGGGCTCTTGGGTATAGGCACCGCGTGAAGGCATAACTGTAATGCCTCGAATCAAAGCCTCTTGTAATGCCTTAATAACCTCATCTGGATGACTCGTAACAATAAACGCTGTTAACTTTTGATGACGTGTATGAATAGCATCAACAGAAACAGATGTTGCATAGATACCAATAATTGTATACATCGCGTTTTGCCACCCAATAAATGCACCAGCAACAACGACAATAAACCCATTGATAAACATGTTAATTGATCCAATTGATTTTCCCGTCGTCTTTTGGACAATCATAGCAACAATGTCCATCCCCCCTGTTGAAAAGCCCATCTTAAAGGTTAATCCAATCGAAACACCCAATAATAAACCACCAAACAAACCAGCCAAAATGGGTTCTTGAGTTACAAGGGAAGTCTTCGGCAATACAATTTGCATAAACGAAGCGGTAAAGTTATTCAAAAAAGATAAAATTGTAAACTCTCGTCCGGCATATATCCAGCCTGCAATAGCTAATGGAATATTTGTTGCCATAATAATTGCACCAACTTCAATATGTATACCAAATACTGAATCAAAAAATAAGCTTATTAGTTGAGCCACACCATTGAATCCACCTGAAAAGATGTTGTTGGGAATGAAAAAACTATTCATTGAGATGGCCACTAAAACGGCTGCTAAAATAAATACAATCGCCTTCATGCCATACTCTCGTACACGTGCCGTTATCACAACAACTGCCTCCTATCTTAAACCAAAATCATTTTTCTATTATCACATAAAAAAAGGTATTATTCCATATAGAACAGTGATTTATCGCGTTTTTTTAAGCTATACAAATTAACAGCTAATAAGCAGGGCCGACATAGGTCCCTATTAATACTGAAAAGATCATCAAGTTACCGACTTCAAAGCGGTAGCTTGATGATCCTGATCTTAACCCAAAGGACTAAAGCTGATTGTAATACTCTCTAAACGTTGCTTTATAGCTTAATCGTTTAATTTTGCTAAATATGTTACATTTTTCTTTTCGTCAAAGTCTTTTTCAGATTTTGAAATGACAATTGAAGCTGTTGAGTTACCAACGACATTAACGACAGTACGTCCCATATCAATCAATCGATCAACACCTGCAATAAATGCTAACCCTTGTGCAGGCACACCAATTGAAGAAACTGTGGCCAAAAGAACAACAAACGATGCACCTGGTACACCAGCCATTCCCTTTGAAGTAATCATTAATACGACTAATAAAGTCAATTGCTGTATTAGCGATAAATGAATATTATACGCTTGGGCCATAAACAACGCCCCAATGGCCTGATATATTGCAGAACCATCTAAATTAAATGAATACCCAGTTGGTACAACAAAAGAAACAATTCCTTGGCTAACACCAAACTTCTCCATTTTAGACACAATTCGCGGCAGCGTTGCTTCTGAAGAGGCAGTTGTAAAAGCTAGGATAATCTCATCGCGTAACACCTTAAATAAGTTTAATATATTAACGTTGTAGATTTTTAATACCCCTCCTAGAACGACAATCATGAAAATTATCATTGTAAGGTAGGCTACAAATATGAAATATCCTAATGACTTTAATGAGTTTAGTCCCATCTGAGCAACCGTAGCACCAATAAGCGCACCAACACCGATTGGCGCCAATTGCATCACCCAATTTGTCACTTTAAACATCACTTCAGCAACTGCATCCAGGACATCAATAATGATTTGTCCTTTTTGACCAATTGCAGCAGTTCCTAACCCAAAGAATACTGAAAATACGATAACTTGAAGCATCTTACTATCTGCTAATGATGCAAAAAAATTGGTTGGTACGACATCCATCACCGTTGACCAAATACCACCAGAACTGGCTGATTTTGCTGTGGACAAATAGCTACTAATATTAGTTGCTTGCAGATTATGCACATTCACATGAGCTCCTGGTTCAAAAACATTGCCAGCAATCATCCCTAATACGATTGCAATTGTCGATAATATTTCAAAATAAATTAAGGTCTTTAGTCCCACGCGACCTAACTTACGTATATCACCCATTTTTGCAATACCTACCGTTAGGCTAGATACCACAATCGGTAAAACAATCATTTGAATAAGACCAATAAACATTGTACCGATATTTTGCATCGCTGTAATAGCCATCTTATTCTTGAAGAATAAGACTCCCAGGACAATACCAATTATTAGCCCAAAGACAATTCGCCAGCCTAATCCAATATTACGTTTTTCTTTTTTTGTTTTTCTACCAACACTCACAGACTCAATCCCCCTAAAAATATATCTGCAAAAAAAGCCAACCCATGCAGGTTGGCTTTTTTACTAATAGTTTACCCTTATTAGCCGCGGCGTGCTTCTGAAATACGAGCAGCCTTTCCGTGCAATGCACGCAAGTAGTACAACTTAGCACGACGTACGCGTCCATGACGAACTACTTCAATTTTATCAACACGTGGTGAGTGCAATGGGAACGTACGCTCCACACCAACACCACTTGAAATCTTACGAACAGTATAAGTAGCTTGGATACCAGTACCCTTGCGCTTAATAACAACACCCTCAAAAATTTGGATACGTTCGCGTGAACCTTCGACAATACGTGCGTGAACACGAACTGAATCTCCGGCACGGAACTCTGGAATGTCTGTACGTAATTGG
Source organism: Weissella paramesenteroides (assembly GCF_051903945.1). Classification (GTDB taxonomy): domain Bacteria; phylum Bacillota; class Bacilli; order Lactobacillales; family Lactobacillaceae; genus Weissella; species Weissella paramesenteroides_A. The sequence continues at coordinate 1,339,771 of NZ_CP192268.1, forward strand.
TCAGCAACCAACTTCTCTAGTAAAGCGTTTTGACGCATAATCAAATCTCCTCTTCGACAATCATTACACCACTCGGCCAGCGGATTATCGGGTTTTATTTTGTGCTAATAAGCACTGAATAGAATAATAACATATTTTTAGATACTTAACAAGCAGCTACTAATTAGTTTGCTCTTCTTGTTTGATTTCTTTTAACAGTTTTTGATCCTCAGCTGTTAATACATAGTCCGCTAATAAATCTGGTCGCCGTTGATATGTTCTACGTAGGGCTTCTTTATGTTTCCACTTAGCGATATTTGCATGATGGCCAGATAACAGAACGTCTGGTACCTTTAATCCCCTAAAATCGGCTGGCCGCGTATATTGCGGATATTCAAGGAGTCCAGTTGAAAACGACTCATCGACCGCAGAGCGTTCATCGCCCAGTGCTTCATCTAATAGTCGTACTGTCGCATCAATAACAGTCATTGCACCTAATTCACCACCAGTTAGGACAAAATCTCCCAGAGAAATTTCATCATCGACCAGAGTTCGTATACGTTCATCATATCCTTCATAGTGCCCTGCTATAATCGTCAAATGATCTTCTTTGGCTAATTCTTCAGCAATGCTTTGATTAAACGTCTTACCCGCAGGATCCATTAAAATGACTCGACCACGACTACCTGCTTCTTTTTCCACTGCATCCATTGCATCAAATAGTGGTTGGGGCATTAAAAGCATTCCTTGCCCACCACCATAGATTTCATCATCAACTTTATGATGCTTGTTGTCTGTATAATTTCTAAAATCGGTCACATTAAAATCAACCAAACCACGTTCGACTGTTTTACCAATAATAGATTCTCGCATTGGCGCAAACATGTTTGGAAAAAGGCTTAATACATCAATTCGCATGTTTAAATTTCCTCTAACAAATTTACTTTGGCAGTACCAGTATCTAAATCAATTGCCGTCACAACATCTTCAATGAACGGCAGAAGTAGATCTTCTTTACCCTTTGCATAAACAACCCAAACATCATTTGCGGGCATCGGCATAATTTCACTAACCTTACCAAGGATTTCATTGGTTGCATTATCAATAACATTGAGACCAATAATTTCATGATAATAAAACTCATCATCAGACAATGCCTGTTGTAACTCATCAGCAACAAAAACTTCGCAGTCCTTATATTGCTCAACATCATTAATATTCCCCATACCGACAAAACTAACTAACATAAATTGTTTATGTTGACGTGCGGTAGCAATTTGAACCGTTAAATTACCTTCTGGTGTTTGAATAATCAAGTTTTTGTTCTTTTTAAAACGTTCTGCAGGAAAATCTGTTGTTGGTACAATACGTACTTCACCACTAATACCATGTGTATTGACAATTTTACCGACTTTATAAAGTGCCATGTCTTCTTCCTTTTCAATAGTTCTATTAATTGTAGTATACCAGTAAAATAAAGCTAACTGAATAGGCAATATCCGGAATTATCTGATAAACTTTAACTAATAATTACAGCACAAGGAGGCCAATCAATGAGTATTAATCTTTATATTGTCAGACATGGTGAAACGTATATTAATAAGTACAAACGTATACAAGGATGGACTAATGCACCACTAACAAAAAAAGGAATTCAGGATGGCAAATCTGCTGGTATGCGTCTACAAAATATCAGATTCAACAGCGCCTACTCTTCTGATTTAGAGCGAGCCACAACTACTGCCGAAATTGTGTTAAATCAAAATAAACACACTGATTCAGGATTATTACAACCATTACCTGAACTCAGAGAACAATTCTTTGGCTATTTTGACGGCATCCCTAACACCATCGCTGCTCAAGCAATTGCCAAAAAACGCTCATTGCCCGAAACCACTACTTTTGCTAATTTAACCAGTAAATTAGGCCCTTTTGAAATCATCAATGCCATTCATGAAGCTGACCCAACTGGGGATGCTGAGACAGCAGATATTTTTTGGCAGCGACTAATGACCGGCTTTAGGAAAATTAGTACGGAAAATAATGATAACGATAACGTTCTTTTAATCTCACACGGTAGATTACTTAGTACATTAGGTCAACATTTTGCACAACTTGCTGGTGATCAAGCAGAACCTGACAATGGTGCAGTGAGCATTTGGCATCTCGACGATGATCAACTAGAGCTGCAGCTGTTTAATGACTTAAAAACAACTTGGTAGTGTGTTGAAAAATTTTATAAAAAAAGGAATCCATTAAATGGATTCCTTTTTTGGCTCTATACTTTCTAGCGTGAAACTAAAAATTTCACGCTTTTTATTTCGCCTTTTTCACAAATATAAAAAGACACCAATAATATACCGGCGTAAAATGTAATCGACGAAAAAAACAGATACGAGGTATTTATTGATGTCCATTAATGATTCTATCCTAAATTCAGTTGGTTTAACAGACAAAAACATTAAATTTTTAATTTCTGATAACGGTGATTTTAATGAATTAATGACCATAGGTCATGATCAACACCAAATCTTACGCTATCGCGCAACGTTAACGACAGTTCCAGAGCATTGTCCGCAATGTGGTTTCTTATTGTCGGGACATTTTTATCTGGCTGGTACCGATACTGCATCATACAAATTACCCACAGCAAACGGTTATCAACAAATTTTATTGTTAACCAAGCAACGTTATCAATGTCTACGTTGTAAAAACACATTTATAGCACAATCAAAAGATTTTATGTCCAATTCAACTATCTCACGGCCATTGTTACATCAAATTATTGATTTAGCAAAACGTGATATTTCCGAAAAAGATATTGCTTACATTTTGCATATATCACACAGCAAAGTTAATCGACTACTGCATCATGCCGCTAAAGCATATCGTACGAATTATACAAAATCATTACCTACGGTTATTTGTGTTGATGAAGTACTCTATGCAAAGCATCATTACGGTTTTGAAATGATAAATGGCACGACGAGTGATTTAATTGAGATTTTTCCAACCCGTACCAGTATAGATATTCGTAGGTATTTATCTAACTACGACCTATCTAATCGTCAACGTGTACAATACGTCGTTACTGATATGAACGCTAATTATAGCGCACCCTTACGGGTGATGTTTCCTAACGCTCAAATTATCATTGATCGTTTTCATATCATTCAATTAGCCATGAAGGCTGTACAATCCACACGTATCACACTACAACGAACAATTAATAATAAGCGTAGTCGTGTATATAAACTACTAAAATCTAACTGGCAATTCTTTATTACAGACCAGTCAAAGATAGACACAACGCAACCACGATGGTTCAAAGGAATTAATGAGTACCTATATCCACAAGATGCTCTACAACTTATCTTTGGTCTATCACCAAAATTCAAACAAGATTATAAAATATACCAAGCCGTCTTACGTGCGCAACGATCTCGTTCGTTTGATGAATTTTCAGTAATTTTATCGCAATACAAGCCCAATCACTCAGCAATGGACCAGGTGATTTTAACCTACAAGAAAAATCTAAAAAGTATCAGAAATGCCTTTTTACAAACACCTTCTAACGGACGTATTGAAGGCATTAATCGTCGCATTAAACAAATTGGCCGTACGGCATATGGCTATGGTAATTCATTGAATTATTTTTTCAGAATACGTCTACAACTATTCAATCGCAAACATATAAACGCTAGTTTTATGAACCTACTAACTAAAAAAAGCTTGCGAGTCTGACAAAATCATCAGATTCACAAGCTATATTTCACAAACTCTTTAGATCGATTTTACGATTTTTCACGCTATTTGACATAGAGCCCCTTTTTTCTATATTACTTTAAATATTCTAGACAATGAATAATTGCTTGGGTGACCAAAAGTAACCAAAGCCCTCATAAATGTCCATATATCAAGTCTCAAATTACTTTGAGTACTTAGCATTATGGTACTTTTCCATAATACCAGCGTTTGACAACAAGTTTTTAACAGTGTCTGATGGTTGTGCACCATTGTTCAACCATGACAAAACTAGTTCTTCGTCTAATTTAACCTCTGATGGTTGTACAAGTGGGTTGTAAGTTCCCACAGTTTCAATAAAACGACCATCACGTGGTGAACGTGAGTCAGCAACAACGATACGGTATACAGGGTGCTTCTTTGAACCCATGCGCTTCAAGCGAATTTTAACTGCCATATTTTAATTAATTCCTCCAATTGTTTTCTACATTTACAACTATAACAGACTTAACAAGTGCTGTAAAGTGTTTTCCCTTTACACTTTATAATTAACGACGCTTTTTCTTGTTTTTACGAATTTTTCGAGCCATTTGCTTCATAGCGATATTAGCCATCTTGCCTTTCATACCACCACCAGCTCCTGGGAAGCCAGCACCATTTCCGCCGCCACCCATTGCATTCATCATTTGTTCCATACCGGCCATGTTACCGTTCATCACACCGCTCATCATCTTTTTCATTTGATTAAATTGCTTAACCATTCGATTAACCTCAACAACCGGGCGACCTGCTCCTGCAGCTAAACGACGCTTTCGTGATGGATTCAAAACATCCGGATTTTCTCGCTCTTCGGGTGTCATTGACATCACAATAGCGCGGATATGTGCCATATCTTTTGGATCAATTTTTGCATTCTTTAAAGCTGGATTGTTTGCCATCCCTGGAATCATTTTCATAATGTCTTCAAGCGGACCCATGTTTTGTAATTGATCCATCTGGTCAATGAAGTCATTGAAATCAAAAGTATTTGATTTCATTTTCTCCATTGTTTCATTTGCTTGCTTTTCATCATAATCTTTTTGGGCTTTTTCAATCAAAGTCAGCAAATCACCCATACCAAGAATACGACTAGCCATACGATCTGGATAGAATATATCCAAATCCGTCATCTTTTCACCTTGACCGACAAACTTAATTGGCTTTCCAGTCACAGCACGAATTGATAACGCTGCTCCACCACGGGTGTCTCCATCTAACTTCGTCAAAACAACACCAGTAATGTTCAGACGATCATTAAATCCTTCAGCAGTTTCCACGGCATTTTGACCGGTCATCGCATCAACAACCAGCATAATTTCATCTGGATGTGCAATGTCTTTGACATCCGCTAACTCTTGCATCAGTTCTTCGTCAATCTGTAAACGACCTGCCGCATCAATGAAGACATAATCTGACTTTAATTCAGCTGCCTTCTCCATTCCGGCTTTTACAATCTCACGTGGATTAACATCAGTCCCCATATCAAATACAGGTACGTCAATTTGTTCACCCAAAGTCTTTAATTGTTCAATCGCGGCAGGACGGTAAACGTCGGCCGCAATCATTAATGGACGTGCATGCTGTTCATTTTTTAACTTTAGGGCTAACTTTCCTGCTGTTGTCGTTTTACCAGCACCTTGTAACCCAACCATCATAATAACTGTTGGTATTTTGGGTGACTTATTAAGTGCCACGGCTGACTCACCCATCATTGCCGTCAATTCATCGTTAACAATCGAGACAATTTGTTGCGCTGGATTAAGTCCTTCTAAAACCTTTGCACCAGATGCTTTTTCGCGTACATTACGTACAAAGTCCTTAACAACTTTAAAGTTAACATCGGCTTCCAATAAGGCTAACCGAATTTCACGCATGGTCTCACGTAAGTCTGCGTCTGTAACTTTCCCTTTACGACGTAAGCCACTCAAGGCTTTCTGTAGTCGATCTGTTAAACCTTCAAAGGCCATTACTTTACTCCTCTTCTAATGTCAATAATTTTGATGCTAAACGAACCAGTGCCTGATCTTCCGGATATTTTTTCTGAATATATGCATTTAAATGATCCGCTGCTTGTTCTCTATTCAGGTAATCATCGTACAAATGTAATTTTTTTTCGTAGTTCTCTAGCAGTTGTGTACTTCTCTTAATATTATCATACACAGCTTGCCTAGAGACTTGATATTCATCGGCAATTTCACCCAAAGAGTAATCGTCAGCATAATACAGCTGCAAATAATCATTTTGCTTTATCGTAAGTAGTGGCTGATAGAAATCGAATAGCATATTTAAGCGCATGCTTTTTTCTAATTCCATTAATTTGACTCCGTTAACAGACTGCCAAACAAGCTCTTTGCAAAATCATTTGCTTCAAAAGGTTGGATATCCGTGACTTTTTCACCCAAACCAACCCACTTAACTGGTAAATGTAATTCGTTTCGAATTGGTAAGATAATACCGCCTTTGGCTGTACCATCTAACTTTGTCAGTACGATACCTGTTACATCAGTCGAATCTTTAAATAGTTTTGCTTGTTGCACTGCATTTTGACCAGTTGTTGCATCTAGTGTCAGTAACACTTCCTGTGGTTCATTTGGTAATTCACGCGTAATAATGCGTTTCATCTTTGATAATTCCTGCATTAAATTAACATTATTTTGTAAACGACCTGCTGTATCAACAAATAGGATATCTGCTTGCGTATCAATGGCTGTTTTTACACCATCAAAAACCACTGATGCCGGATCTGCTTTTGAAGAACCCGTTACAACTGGGATATCATTACGTTCACCCCAAGCAACCAATTGCTCAGTCGCCCCTGCTCTAAACGTATCCGCTGCAGCTAAAACGACTTTTTTACCAGCATTTTTATAGTAAGCCGATAATTTCCCAATTGTTGTGGTTTTACCAACACCATTTACACCAACCAACAAGATCACAGTTGGACCTTCAGGTGCAAAATGCATGGATGCGTCTTCATTAACTCCTTGACTACGGTACAAATCAACAAGCTTATCAACAATAACCTTAGAAACATCTTGTTTACTTTTAGCATTTTGTAATTTTACTTCATCACGCAATTCATCAGTTAATTGCATCGCTGTTTGCGCACCAACATCAGCTCCAATAAGTGTTTCTTCTAAATCATCAAAGAAATCTTCATCAACAGAACGGAAGTTTGCCATAAAGGCATTCCATCGTTCAGACCACGTTTTCTTAGTCTTTTTCAACCCAGTATCTAATTTTTCACTAGCATTTTCTGTTTCTGTTTCTGTTTCTGTTTCTGTTTCTGTTTCTGTTTCTGTTTCTGTTTCTGTTTCTGTTTCTGTTTCTGTTTCTAAAGTATCGACTTTGGGTAACTCAATGTCAACTGCTTTACCTGGTGTTGGTTGTAATATTTCAACAGCCACAACTTTGACTGGTGGCATGCCATTCTCCCAACTACTTGGGTATAGAATTTCAACCGCAATTGTTTTTGTTGGCTTTTTTTTAAAAAAATCAAATAATCCCATGATTATTCATATCCCCCTAATTCTCTACCATAGTGTCATCCAAGTCAGTTAAACTAACTGAAACCATGGTTGAGACACCTGGCTCTTGCATTGTCACTCCATAAAGTACATCGGTTTCTGTCATGGTACCTTTGCGATGGGTGATAACAATAAATTGTGTGCGATGGTTTACTTCATGCAAATAATGCGCAAATCGATCCACATTAGCCTCGTCTAACGCTGCTTCAGTTTCATCAAGAATAGCAAAAGGTACTGGCCTAACTGCAAGAATTGCAAATAATAAACTAATTGCCGTTAAAGCTTTCTCACCACCTGATAACAAGCTCATTTGTTGGAACTTTTTTCCCGGTGGTTGTGCTTTAATGTCAATGCCTGTCGTTAATAGATGGTCTGGATCTGTCAAAATCAATGAGGCTTGTCCCCCACCAAACATCTTGACAAATATTTTAGCGAACTGCTCCGCAATTGCGTCAAATGTTGATTGGAATCTCGTAATGACTTCGGTATCCATTTCAGACATGGTTTCTTGTAAATTATCTTTAGCAGCAATCAGATCTTGTTGCTGTTGCATTAAGAAGTCATAGCGCTCTTTAACTGTCTGATATTCATCAATGGCATTTAGGTTGACATGACCAATTTCATCTAATCCCTGCTTTAATAACTTCAATTTTGTTCTAATTGTTGATATATCGAGATTTAACAATTCAGACTTAGCAAATTCAAATGAAGTATCATAGGTCATTTCTAACGTTTGTTCATTAGTATTAATTGATGATCGCAGCTCGCCTAGACGCCCATTGTATTGTGAAATACTGGTCATCAGTTCACTAACCGTATCTTGAATAAAACCTAATTCACTATTTGTTGTATCATGCTGCTCCTGAACTTGCTCTAGTTCAAATTTTAGAGTTGCCAAACTTTGCTCAGCCGTTGCCTTTTGTTGTCGCACATCTTCTAGTTGTTGTGTCAAACGCTCTTGAACGTCGTTTTCGTCCTGTGCCAAATCATTAATTTGCTGTTCAATCAGCTTAATTTGACTTTGCTCAGCGCTTTTCTGCTCAAGTAGATCATTTTTCCTAGTGACCAATGAGGATACGACCGCTTCAGCCTTAGCAAAAGCTGATTTAAAATCACTAATTTGCTGATCTGCCTGTACAATTTCTGACTCAATAGTCGACTGTTGCTGTAGATAATCATCTAAAGTTTTTTGTAAGTTTTGCTGTCGTACAGACAAATCTGTAATGGCCTGTTCATTTTTATCAACTGATGTTTTTTTATCTTGCAAATCAGCAACTAACTGATAGTCATATTGTAACGCAGCTTGCTCTTTTTTTACCTGTTTAAGTGTTGATTCCGCTAATTGTAAGCTAGCCTGGTCAGTCTGAAATTGTTCATTGGCTTTTAATACCTGTGCTTGTTGTTGATTAAATGCCTCTGTAACCTTTTGTAATTGCTGGTCAATCTGCTTAACCTGCTGTTCTAATGCTAACGTCGCTTGATGTAATTCAGCTTCTTGTATCTTCAGTTGATCTATCTCTGTCTTTTGCGAAAGTAAACCATTACCATGTTGCCGTGTTGCACCACCAGTCATTGAACCGCCAGCATTCATAATTTGACCATCTAAAGTAACCAAGCGCACGCGATGTTGCAATTCCTTAGCAATTTGAATGGCTGCTGACATATCCGTGACAATAACTGTCGTACCTAATAAATTTGCAATAACATTTTGATAAGAAGACGCTGTCGTCACTAAATCCGATGCGATTCCGACAAAACCTGTTAATTTCTGCAAAATTGTCATTTGATAATCTGATAAATGACGGGCTTTAAGGGTAGTTTGTGGCAAAAAAGTAACCCGTCCTAACCGATGCTTTGACAAATATTGAATGGCTGACTTTCCAACTTGCTCATTTTTCACAACAACATGCTGCAATGCTGAGCCTAATGCTGTTTCAATTGCAATACGGTGTTGATCATCAACAGAAATTAAATTCGCAATGACACCTTGAATACCTTCAAACTGTTGCTGTGCTTTCATTAAATTCTTAACACCTTGATAATAGCCATCATAGTTTTCTGACAAGTGTTGTAATGATTGCAGTCTTGTACTTAAACGTTGCTCCTGCTCCATCTTCGTAAACCAGGCTTGTCGCTCGGTATCACGTTGTTGCTCCAATGCCTGCCCTTTTTTCTTAAGTGCTTCAAATGATTCTTGAACCGTATTTAACGTTTTCTCAGCCTGTTGTAAATCTTTATTTTTTTTATCAACTAAATTATTAGCATCTGACAATCGTTGCTCAATTTTGGCTTTTCGTTGCTGTAATCGTAATGATTCAGCATCACTACGCTCATTTTCTTGAACCAAGTAATTCTGTTTGTTTTTAGCGCTCGTTAAGTCTTGCATGGTGGCAACCAAATCATGACGAATCTGTTCAATTTCAGCACTAACTTTTGCTAATTTAGTTCGGGGATGATTTTCGTTTGCTTGCTCAATTGCTTGTTGATAATGAGTGTATTCAGACTGCTGATCTGCTAACTTTTGTAAACATTGTTGATAATTTGATTCAAGTGATGCCAGACGCTCGGTTGCTACTTTTAATCGACTACTTAAATCTGTTGTTGTCTCAGTACGATTCTTGCGCCGTTCGGACTGCAAATTTTGTTCACCAGTTAACTTTTCAACTTGTTTAATACTTTCGACCAAAACTTCTTGTAATTTTTGTTGTTGTTCAGTTAACGATAGCTGTTCTTGTCTAAACTTTTGTAACTCTTTTTTCTTAATATTCACAGCCTCTTGCTGCTTATCATACTCAGTTTGGGCTGTTGTCAGTTTCTTGGTCAGTTCGTCTTTTTCTTGATACCAATCTAATAGCTCAAGCACGATTCTTGATTGATCTAATTGATCATAAGATGCTTTCGTTGTTAAATAATCTTGTGCCTTTGCTGATTCTTGTGCAAGAGGCTCAACACGTCCCTGTAATTCATACAAAATATCGGCAATGCGCGTTAAATTATCATGGACGTCACCCAGTTCTTTTTCTGCCTTATCTTTGTTTTGCTTATATTTATAAACACCCGCAACGTCTTCAATAATACTGCGTCGCTCAACAGGTTTTGCGCTAAAAATACTCTCAACACGTCCCTGGGAAATAATTGAGAAGCTTTCACGGCCAAGTCCCGAATCCATAAATAATTCATGAATGTCTTTAAGTCGTACATGTACACCATTTATTTGATAATTTGAATCACCATTCCGGTATAACGTTCTAGTAATTGTAATTTCTGAATAATCTGAATTTAAATAATGATCAGTATTGTCAAAAGTAATAGCAACTTCAGCTCGGTTTAAAGGAGATCTTTCTGAAGTTCCACCAAAAATGACATCTGCCATTTTATCACCACGTAACCCTTTGGCAGACTGCTCTCCCATTACCCAGCGAATTGCTTCAATAATATTTGATTTTCCTGAGCCGTTGGGGCCGACAACCCCGGTAATACCTGGCATAAATTCAATTTTGGTTCGTTCAGCAAACGACTTAAAACCAGTTATTTCCAAAGTTTTTAATTTCATTTCATAATCCTAGTTGTTCATTAAAGATTGATAAGCTTTTCGTGCAGCCATTTTTTCAGCATCTTTGGTAGACTTACCTTCACCAGTTGCTAATGGTTTTCCATCAACAGATACTTGTATTGTAAAAACTTGTTCATTGTTAGAAATCGCTTGTTCGTCAAGTTTCGTATAGGCAATTTTAACCGTGCCATGTCGTTGTAAATATTCTTGTAGCTTAGATTTATAATCCACAAATTGATCATAAAATCCTTCATCTATTTTAACAAACATCATTTCTTCCAAAAAGTTCATGACAACTTCTTGTCCTTGATCTAAAAACAAAGCACCAATGAATGCTTCCCATAGATCTTCCAATAATGAGTCTCGATTTCGTGCACCAGACAGTTCCTCTCCACGACCTAATTGCACATAACGATCTAGATGCAACTCACGTGACAAAGCTGCGAACGCCCTTGTTTGGACCATTGAAATTCTCAACTCTGTCAATCGACCTTCATCCCAGTTTGGAAAACGTTTAAATAAGTAGACCGCTGTTGATTGTTGCATAACAGCATCTCCTAAAAATTCGAGTCGTTGATAATCACCACCAGTATACCCTGGGTGTTCATTGATATAGTTTGCCTGTGTTAGCGCTTCTTCCAACAGCTTTAAATCATTAAAATGAATGTGATGCTCTGTTGCTAAATCTGCTTGTAATTGTTTAAACATAGTCCTACCTTCTTTTGTATATACACCTTTCTATTATACCAGACCATTAATTATCTATATTATTTTTTAGTAAAAAAGACAAAAAAGCTGAGACAGAATATTTTCTCTCTCAGCTCTACTTTTGCATTACAAGATGTTTTTTACTTTGCACGAGATGCAATGTAATCTACTGTATTATTAATTGTAATTAATTTTTCAGCATCTTCGTCTGAAATTTCAGCCCCAAATTCATCTTCCATTTCCAATACTAATTCAACAAAATCAATTGAATCTGCATCAATGTCTTTCATTAGGTTAGTCTCACCTGTGAGAGTAGCTGGATCTAATTCAAAATGATCAGCAACTAATGTGATTACCTTATTTAAAATTTCTTGTCGTTCCATGATATTTACTTCCTATTCTAAAATCATCTGTCGTAAGCCTATTTCACTTTAAATATACTGTAACATTTACTTTGCTGATTTTGATAGATCAGTCTTATGTTCTGCCACAAATGCTTCAGTTTTGGCAACAAGGTCAGTTTCCAACATTGTATGTATCTGTATCATTGTATTTGCTACCGCACTTGGTCCAGCTGAACCGTGTGTTTTAACAACTGGTGCTTTAACACCAATAACAACAGCACCACCATGTTGTGAATAGTCTAAGCGTGATTGAATGTCCTTCATTGCTGGTTTCAACATTAATCCAGCTAACTTCGTTTTTACATTACCATCTAAAATTGCATGTTTAATCAAACGTAACATAGCCAGGGCAGTTCCCTCAGTTGCCTTTAGTGCTGCGTTACCTGAAAAGCCATCCGCAACAACCACATCAGCCGGTCCCTGCAGAATATCACGAGACTCAACGTTGCCCACAAAATTCAAATAAGACTGTGATGCACCATGCTTTAACAACTGATGTGCTTCTTTATGAATTGGGTCACCCTTATCTTCTTCAGTACCATTATTAAGCAGTCCAACACGTGGGTTGTCAAAACCAAGCACTTCTTTAGCATAAAATGAACCTAAAATACCATATTGATACAAATGCGTTGGCCGGTTTTCAGCATTTGCACCAACATCCATCATTGCAAATGCTTCATGAGGACCATCAAGAGCAGGCAAAACAGTCAACAGTGCTGGACGATCAATACCTCGAATTCGACCAACAGTGAAGATTCCCACTGCTAACAAGGCACCAGTATTTCCTGCTGAAAAAATAGCATCAGCTTCACCATCTTTAACAGCTTGAGCTGCCATGACCAGAGAACTTTGCTTTTTACGACGAATTGCCTTGACTGGTTCCTCACCCATTTCAACTACTTCATCAGATTGTATTAATGTTAGACGTTCTGCATTCTTTACTAAAGGCTTAACTTTATCTAACTGACCAAATAGTAAAAATTCTGTATCTGGCATTTTATCTCGTGCTTGTTCAATACCAGCTACTATCGCTTCAGGTGCATTGTCACCACCCATTGCATCAACAGCAATTTTATACATAATTGACTCCCTCACGGATTTTTATTTCTTTTTATAATTGCAATACTATAAAATGTAACACATTTTAACGGTTTGGTAAAAAGATAAATTATCTTTTAATCAAAATTACGATATCGATTCATGGTTTCTGACAACATTTCAGCTAATCCGGCCATCTCTGGAGATTTATCCCAATCAGGTTGTGAAACAATTTCAATTGCTTCCTCCTGCGCCACATTCATCATTGCTAAATCTGCAATTGGATCACCAACTCTAAATTCTGGCACACCTGACTGACGATTACCCAAAACATCGCCCGCACCACGTAACTCCAAATCTTTTTGAGCTAACACAAACCCATCTGTTGTTTCTACCATGGCCTCCATACGATCAATCCCATACTGTGTTTTAGGATCACTTACTAAAAACGTATATGCTTGTCGTTCACCACGTCCAACCCGGCCACGTAATTGGTGCAACTGTGACAGTCCAAAACGATCCGCATCTAGTATTAACATAACTGTTGCATTCGGCACATCGACCCCAACTTCTATCACGGTTGTTGCGACAAGTACCTGAAACTCATTTGCCTTAAACGCTGTCATAACAGTGTCTTTTTCGTCATTTGATAGCCGACCATGTAATAGGCCAACATTAAATTTTGGTGCAAAATAAGTCGATAATTCTTCATAAACAGCTTGTGCATTTTGGACATCTAAAGTCTCGGATTCCTCAATTAAGGGGGTAACGACATAAGCCTGTGCCCCACTTGCTAATTGTTCTTTGACAAATTGAATCGCCTTAGCTATTTTATTATGTCTTAGCCAGTACGTTTTAATTTTTTTACGGCCAGCAGGTAATTGATCAATGATCGACACATCCATTTCACCATAAGCTGTAATAGCTAATGTTCGCGGAATCGGTGTGGCTGTCATCGCCAAAATATCTGGATTAACACCTACTTTTCTAAGCGTCGCCCGTTGTTGCACACCAAAACGATGTTGCTCATCGATGACTGCTAATCCAAGATTATGAAATGCGATATCTGGTTGAATCAGTGCATGCGTGCCAATCAAAATATCAATAGCACCTTCTGCTAAATCTGCTAATATCTGGCGACGAGCTGCTGCTTTAGTGGCACCCGTTAATATTTCGACCCGCACTTCACTTGGATCAAAGTAATTTCCTATGGTTCGTGCATGTTGCTGTGCCAAAATTTCAGTCGGTGCCATCAAGGTAGCTTGCATCCCCGCAGTAATAGCTGCATACATAGCCAACGCAGCGACCACTGTCTTTCCTGATCCGACATCGCCTTGTAGCAACCGATTCATATGTACAGGTCTACGCATATCACGCACAATTTCATTAACAACCTTTTTTTGTGCCGCCGTTAATTCAAAGGGTAATACTTTGATAAAACTTTTTAATTGCTGGTTATCAAAGTTTACTGACCGTCCTTGATTATGTCGATCCATTTTTTTAATAACTTGAAGACGCATTTGAAAGACAAAAAATTCCATAAACGAAGCTGTTCGTCGTGCTTCGCCTGCCAAAAATTCATTCTCTGGTGCGTGCATGCCAAAAACTGTATCATGATAATTCATTAATCGATATTTTCGTCGTATATCTGACGGAATAATCTCTTGCGTTAATAAATCACCATATTTCCCTAATGCCTGAAAAATTAAATCTTTAATTGTACCAGCTTTTATCTCTTTAGACGAAGGATAAATGGCCTCTAACTCATTCTCGTTATTTTTTGGCATCATTTTAATTGCTGATAAACTTTGGTGCGTTTTATTATAGGTCCCATAAATCGCAACTTCTTCACCAACAATAATATTTTTACTTAACCATGGTTGATTGAAAAAGGAAATTTGAATTGTATCATGAGACACTGTTAGTCTGAAATTCAGTCGTGTCTTTTTGAAACCCAGTCGGCTGATAACTGGTGGAGAGGTAACCAGACCCTTAAAAGTTACTTTCTCGCCGTCAAGTGTTTCAGATGGTAATTTTTGTGCTAAATCATTATAACGTCTTGGATAATAAGTTAACAAATCATCAATCGTAAATACACCTAATTTATTTAGTGCTTGTTCTCGCTTAGGACCAACACCAGACAATTCCGAAATACTATCAAGTAGGCTTGGCATATTTCCCTCCTTTCTGACTAACTACTAAAAGGTCCTCAGTAACATATGCACCAAAGACCTTCTAAATAAATTCTAACTTTTTACGTGCATTTAAGCAGGATTCACCTTGGACTACTCAACAGATAATAGAATTGGGTATAATGGTTGACCACCGTCATGAATTTCAAACTCTAATTCATCATCTAGTGCTTCACCAGCAGTCTGTAGTGCCTCAGCGGTAGCAAGTGTTGCATCTTCACCATAATAAATCGTTACTAATTCTGAATCTTCGTCAATCATTTTCGCTAACAATTCTGAAGCTGCCTGATCAATATTTGCATCAGGAACGGCGATAACAATTTCACCATTTAGTAAGCCAATAGCATCTCCAGCCTGAATGGCCAATCCATTAATTGTTGTATCACGAACAGAAGTTGTCACAGATCCAGACTTAACTTCAGCGATCATTGCAGACATCGCAGCCTCGTTCTCATCAAGTGACTTCAGTTGATCATATCCTAGAACAAGTGCTGTTAACCCCTGTTGAATTGTTTTTGTCTTCACAACTTTAACAGGTACATCAGCAAGTGAAACAGCCTGTTCAGCAGCCATAAAAATATTACCATCATTCGGCAAAATAATTGCAGCAGCGGCACGACTATCCTTAATTGCTTGCAATAAATCTTGCGTTGATGGTGCCTGCTTACTATCGATGATTATCGTTGCTCCTGCTGAAGCAAAAATTTCCTGTATGCCTTTACCCGCAGCAGTTGTAATGACAGCCAAATCTGGACCGGCTTCATTTCCTTCATCAACTGCATGAGCCTTTTGTTCAGCTGCAACACTAGCAGCTTCGGCCTGCTGGTCACGCATATTATCTACCTTAACTTTGCGCAATGATCCAAAGTGTGTCCCCCAATTGATGACGTCACCTGGATCCTCTGTATGGACGTGCACTTTAACAACATCGTCATCGTTAATCACAAGTAATGAATCACCCAAACCAGCTAAGTGATTATAAAAAGTATCATAATCAAACTTTTGATCATAGGTTGTTCCCTTAGCAATATCAACCATGATTTCAGTACAGTAACCATACTGAATATCTTCTGGGTTTAATTCACCCTGGACACCCGCATTGTGCAATGAAAGCACCATTGCATCAAGATTAGCATTATCTAATTCTGTTTTTACTTCTTGGCCAGACAACACTGCATAGAATGCACTTAAAACGATTACTAATCCTTGACCACCAGAATCAACAACACCTACTTCTTTTAATACCGGCAGCAAATCTGGTGTTGACGCAAGTGCCTTTTCAGCTGCATCTAGTGCATCAGCCATCACTTGGGTTGCATCATCAGTTTTTTTTGCTGTACGATTTGCAGCTGCAGCAGCCTCACGGATAACCGTTAAAATAGTTCCTTCTGTTGGCTTCATAACTGCCTTATATGCTGTCTCAGCTCCACCCATCAAGGCATCTGCTAAATCACGAGCTGACAATGTTTCTTTATCAGCAATTTTTGCAGCAAAACCACGGAATATTTGTGACAAAATAACTCCTGAATTGCCACGAGCCCCCATTAATAAGCCTTTTGCGGTTGCTTGAGCTAACTTACCAAGATGTGTATCATCTTCATTTCGTTCATACTCTGCCCCACTTGCCATTGACAGGGTCATATTTGTTCCAGTGTCTCCATCCGGAACAGGAAAGACATTTAATTTATTTATTTTTTCTGCATTGTTTTTTAACGCATCCGCTGCTGCGTTAATCATTTTACCAAACTCAACATTGGTAATTGTCGTTACAACTTCCACAGTATTCAACTCCTTATAACCAGGCTAATCCCCTAGCATACGTACGCCTTGAACCGTTACATTTACCTCGCTAGCAACAATGCCTAACATAACGTTCAAATCATTTTTAACACGTGCTTGTACACTCTTAGAAATTTCGGAAATTTTCATGCCATACCCAACAATAATATGAACATCTACCGTGACACCACCATCTTGTTGGCGAACAACAACACCCTTTGAGAAGTTATCACCGTTCAATATCTGATTCACACCATCACGCAACGGATTTTGGCTTGCCATACCGACAACACCATAGTTATCAGTAGTTGCACCACCTACAATTGTTGCGATGACGTCGTTTTCAATTTCAATTGCACCTTGTGCTGTTTGGATCTTTACTGCCATTAGAATGACCTCCATATAAAGCTAATACTATTTTACCACAAGCAAGGCATTAGTATTGGCTGGTAATTACTGCAATCATTTTTATGTCATATAAAAGAAAAAAGCTACCAAACGGCAGCTTTATATCTTATACACGCTCAATTGAGCCGTTCTTCAAACCAGCCTTCAAAGTACGAGCTGATAGGTACACCTTCTTAGGTGCTGAACCGTTAATCTTAACCGTCACTTTTTGCAAGTTTGGCTTCCAGCTACGACTACTTGAGTTAAGGGCGTGTGAACGTTGTTTACCAAAACGAGTACGCTTTCCATTGACTGCATCAACTGCCATATGTTTACCCTCCAATCTTAAGCTCTTTTAAATTCAGTGCTTTTATTTACTTGAATAATAATACCAAACCCTTACGCAATAAGCAAGGGTTTTCTGTAAAGCATTTTTACTTTACACATTTTTTACTGATCCGCAGTTTGCCCGATTAAATCACGACTTTGAATAACTGCGATAATGCCACTCTTAAATGAGAAATGATTAACTTCCCCAGAAAATTCATTTGAAGAAAATGAGAACGGATTTCCTGACCAGTCATCTAAACGATATTTTTCATCCAATAACGAAAGGCCGCTCACTGGAATCAGTGGCATGAATCCCAAATACTTCATTGTGGGTTCTTTTACAATGGTATGCTCACCCGGTAAGAAGAAATCAATACGGTTATTGCGATCAATAATTGCTACTTTCTCAACAATTGATGTAAAACGCGGTTGTGTAAAAATCCAAATATTAGATAACAATTGATCAATACGGCCACCTGTGGCACCATAGATTTCAATTTTATCCGGATGGTAATTTTTCTCAACTAAACTTAATAACAATTCAGTATCTGTATCATCTTTTTCTGGTTTTACACTAACAATTTTGGATAATTGACCCACGATTTCTTGTCGCTCTTCAAATGTCACTGAATCAAAATCACCAACTGTCAAAACCGGAACTTGACCTAAATGTAGCAAGCGAAGTGAACCTCGATCTGCAGCCGCCCACGGTCCATCAAGTAACCCATTTTTTAAATTATCTGGCCATTCTGATATTGGACCACCAACTAACAAACGTATCCGATTCATTAGTCAGCCGTGACTTCCTTCAACTTCGCAATTTTTGCTGCAGGGTCTACCTTATCGAAAACATATGAACCTGCTACAGCAACAGTTGCACCAGCATCATAGGCCATTTTAGTTGTTTGATCATTCGCACCGCCATCAATTTCTATATCGAAATCATAGCCTTTTTCTCGCTTTAATTTATCCAAAACGGCAATTTTTTCGATCATTTCAGGTAAAAATTTTTGACCACCAAATCCCGGATTAACCGTCATAACTAGTACCTGGTCAACCATATATAGAACTGGTTCAATAACAGAAACGGCTGTACCAGGATTAATAACCACTTCCGCTTTAATACCATGTGCCTTAATTTGTTGTAACGCACGATGAATATGATTTGTTGCCTCATAATGAACACCAATAATGTCCGCACCTGCAGCCGCAAATTCATCAATGTAGCGTTCAGGATCCACAGCCATCAAATGAACATCAAGTGTCATCTTACTTACTTTACGCAGTGCCCTTACCCAGTTTGGTCCGTAAGCAATTGCAGGAACAAACGAACCGTCCATCACATCAATGTGTAATAGCTCCGCACCCGCATTCTCTACAATCGCCACATCATGTGCCAAGTTCAAATAATCCGCAGCTAAAATAGATGGTGCAACCTTAATTGTCATAATTTTTACCCTCTTTAAAAATACTCTTAATGTTTTTTATCATGTTTATTATAAACTGGACGACGACCAGCAATCAAATCATAAAACAGTTTATAGTTTTCATACCTAGACGTCATAATCTTCCCCTCAGCCACTGCCTCTTTAACAGCACAACCAGGTTCGTTTAAATGAACACATCCCCTAAAACGACATCCATTCGAAAATTGATTAAAATCTCGAAAATATTGACCCAATTCTCGTGCAGGCATATCAAAAACTTCAAAAGCTGAAAAACCTGGAGTATCAGCAACGAACCCGCCATATAAATTAATTAAGGCAACTTGACGAGTTGTATGACGTCCACGACTCAATGCTTGAGATACTTCACCTGTTGCTAACTGTAGGTCGGGAGAAATATGGTTCAATAATGTACTTTTACCTGCTCCTGTTTGACCCATTAAAACGGTCAATTTATTTGCTAATAGTAACTTAACTTGGGTCAGGCTTTCTTCATCAAATGCTTCCTCTGGTAATACGACTTGATAACCAGTCCGGCGATATCCCTCAGCAATTGTTTGAAAATCATTTTTTTCTTCTGCAGTCAACAAATCCGTTTTAGTAAAATAAATAACTGGTTCAATGTGCTTTTCTTCCAGTGCAACTAGTTGTCGATCCAGTAAATTACTTGACCAATCCGGCATTTTAACTGCTGTAACAATAATCACTTGATCAACATTCGCAACAGGCGGGCGCACAATACTGTTTGTCCGTTTGTCAATGGCAAGTATATAGCCTTCTTTAGACGTTTCAGCGCTAAAGGTCACCCAGTCACCCACAAGTGGTTTTAGATCTTTTTTACGAAAATTACCTCGAGCACGTGTGCGAAAAACTTCTCCGTCTGCTGTTAGGACATCATAAAACCCCGCTAATGCTAACTGAATTTGTCCATGATATTCTGTCATCTAAACTCCTATCCAATTTAACTAATCTGACTGTGATGATGAACTAGATGATTGTGTACTTTCTGATGATGGTTGACTTGTTGAATCCGATTCAGTGTCATCTGACGCACTACTTGATGAACTACTTTGTGAAGAACTACTTTCACGACTTTCGCTAGTACTACTACTACTTGATGATCTTGATGTTTTACTTGATGAATGGGCTGCTTCATTTGGCCCATTAGATATAGTGACAAGTAGAACATCATTTTTAGTTAGTTTACTACCAGGAGTCATTGATTGAGAAACAATATATCCTGCTGGCACACTATCTGAATAGACACTATTAAAATTAACAGCCACACCATTGGTTTGCGCCCATGCACTAACAGTACCTTGTGATTTACCTGTAAAGTTAGGCACATTATAGCTTTTCGGACCAGTTGATACCTTGAATTTCACCTTAGTCTTACTTGGAACGACGCTATCCTCTGCATCCACATTCTGCGATACAATATAGCCTTTTGGCACCGTATCACTCGCCACACTTTTTTTAGTTACTTCAAACCCCTTATCTTCTAGTTTATTACTTACCGTACTATATTTTTCATTAACATAGTCACCAAAACGTACTTTAGCTGGTCCTTTAGATACAACTAAATCAATAACTGAATCCGCTGCGACAGTTTTACCAACCTTTGGATCTGTTTGAATAACTTTGCCACGTTCAATATCATTTGAATGTTTCGTTGTAATATTACCAAGCTTTAAGCCATCTTCTTGCAACGTCTTCTCAGCATTTGCCTGTGTCATGCCACGCACATCAGAAACATGGACATTGTCCGGTTGCATTGCACCATATATACCAAATCCACCAATTATGAAAACTAAAACTAATAATGCTACCCATAGGTAACGTCGACGTTTTTTCTTCTTTTTAGATTTTAGTGGTAATGTTTGTGAGTCCCCTGCAGAAGCGTCTACATGTGTTTCTTTTAAAAGAGGTTCCGACTTCGTAGTCTCTGTTGGACGTTGATTAGCAACTTCTTTAATCTGTGCCAGTGGAATAACTTTAGTCTCAGTATTATCTCCATCAACATCATTTGGATCATGCCATTCCGGCTCATTGATTCGATTTGGTGATAATACCGTTGATAAATCATCCGACATTGCTTGTGCTGAAGCATATCTACTCATCGGATTTTTAGCTGTCGCCTTAAAAATAACATTTTCTAAAGGTTGTGGTATACGTGGGTCAACATCTCTGACAGATGGCATTGGATTTTGAGCGTGTTTAACCGCTATAGCCACGGCCGTTTCGCCATCAAAAGGGACATGCCCCGTTATCATTTCATACAGCATGATCCCTAACGAATAAATATCACTGCGACTTGATGCAGTCTCACCACGAACTTGTTCAGGAGCCATATAATGGACAGAACCAATCGCCGTATTTGTCTGCGTCATGCCAAAAGATGTTTGTGCCCTAGCAATACCAAAGTCGGAGATTTTTGCTTCCCCTTCATTACTAATTAAAATATTTTGCGGCTTTAAATCTCGATGGATTATTCCTGCCTGATGGGCAACGGCTATCCCTGCCAGAATGTCTTGCATAATATCAACGATTCGACTAACTGGAATTGGCCAATTTTCGGCAATATACCGTTTTAAATCCATACCAGCAACAAATTCCGTTACCAAGTACTGCGAGCCACCTTCTTCACCATAGTCATACACTTGAATGATATTTGGATGTAAGATTGCTGACGTTGCAGCAATTTCATTATTAAATCGCCGACGAACGTCTTCGTCATCCCGCATATCTAAACGCATTAATTTTAATGATACATCTCGATCTAAAATAATATCATGTGCACGATACACATTAGCCATACCACCTTCACCAAGCGGTTCTACAATGCGATATCGTTCACCAATTAATTGATTTATTCGCATTTAGTAGTCCTCGCTTTCCTGATGACCAATAAGAACAGTCACATTGTCTGATCCACCCGCATCATTTGTACTCGTAATTAACTGTGTCACGGCGTCCGCAATATCATTAGCAGCCAAAACCGTTTGTAAAATGGTTTTGTCACTAACATGTTTTGGCATACCATCTGTTGTCATCAAAACATAATCATCCGGATATAAATCAATTGCAAATAAATCTGGTTTTGAATCATCTGTAACTCCTAATTGTCGTGTAATTAAGTGGCGACCAGGATGAGTTACAGCTTCATCCTCAGTAATGGCACCTTCTTGTAACAGTTCATTTGCTAAATTATGATCGGTTGTTAGTTGCCTAATTTGGTGTTGCCGAATGACATACGCCCGTGAATCACCAATATTAGCAATGACTAACTGATGAGCCAAAATGACTGCAATGACCAAAGTCGTTGCCATACCATTCAGTGTTCGATATCGTTGTGCCGTCTTAACAATTGTGTCATTTTCGTTATTAATTTGATCAATCAGCCACTGTTTAGCAGTGTCAATTGTCGCAATCGCAGACTGTTCCCACTGATTTCCGATATGAGATACTGCCATCGTTGCTGCAACATCGCCACCATTTTGTCCACCAACTCCATCAGCAACAATTGCTAGTTGTGCACCAGATTGATTGATAAAAACACTAACATAATCTTGATTTTCAGCACGCATACGACCAGTGTCAGATGCATATGCTATTTTCATATTTCATCATCCCTTCATCACTACAACCCTTATTGCTTAACTAATGTCGCTATAAAGAAACCATCTGACCCAAAATCGTCCGGATAGACATGTAACATTCCTTGATCATCTAAAACATCTAGGTTATTAGCCGTTTTAGTCGGAACTAGTTTAAAATCACTGTGACTAGTTAAAAACTCATTGATAACATCTTCATTTTCAATTGACAAAATGGTACATGTTCCATAAACAAGACGACCACCTTTTTTCAATTTACTAGCAACTGCATCTAAAATTGCAAGTTGAATTTTCTGTAATTGATAACTATCCTTTAACGATTTTTCATATCTGATTTCTGGCTTACGTCGCAACAGTCCAAATCCAGAACAAGGTGCATCTACCAAAATACGATCAAATGTTTCATCCTTAATTTTTTCGTCAACTTTTCGAGCATCTAAAACTTGCGTTTCGATACGATCAGCAACTTGTAAACGCGTAGCATTTTCTTTAATCAATTTTGCTTTGTGATCATGAATATCCAAGGCAACGACATGACCACCCTGTGTCTTTTCAAGATAAGTTGCAATCTGTGTCGTTTTTCCACCTGGCGCAGCCGCTGCATCTAATACCTTATCTCCTGGATGCACGTCTAAGCTTGGCACCATTAACATTGCTGACTCATCTTGAAGTGTTAATAACCCATCATGAAAAGCTTGCGAACCTGCGACATGACCGCCAGAAACCAATAATGCATCTGGTGTAACTTCAGAAGGCGTAACCTGATAATCATCATTTTCTAACAACTTCATGAGTTCTGCCGGTGAAATTAGTTCGCGGTTTACGCGCACCGACTGCCTTGGTGCCTCATTAATCGTTGATGCAATTGCAACTGTTTTAGACCAGCCGAGTTGACCATTTAGCGTTTCAATTAGCCACACCGGTAATGAGGTTTTAATTGATAACCGCTTTGTTTCATCTTTAATACCTTCAAATTCAGAAAGGCCTTGTCTTTGAATTGCATGTAGTACACCCGTGACAAACTTTCGAGTGCCATCATGCCCACGACGTTTCGCAATATTAATTGCCTCATCAAAAATTGCATGATCTGGAATTTTATCTAAATATTGCATTTGAAATATTGAAATATAAAGTAACTCACGAACCCAAGATTCTAGCTTCTGTGGTTGCTTAATGAATGGTAGCAACCAGTATTCTAAGGTTAATCGATGTTGAATCACACCATAGACCATCGTCGTCATCAAGTGAACGTTCTTCTCTGATAAATCAGCTTGCTTAATCATACTGTCCAACTGCAAGTTAGAATATGCCCCATTTTGAACTTTTTCTAAAACACGAACAGACAAAGCACGAGGATTAGTTAATTCCCAATTTGCAATTTTTTGGTTATTTTTTTTAGTCATAGGTAATAACTTGATCTCCCTCTGCAAAATTTGCATGACCATTTAGATAGTCAGTAATTGTCATTTTAGGTTTTCCAGCAGGCTGCAACTCATCAATGGCAATCACTTGGCCATCACCCGTAGCTAACCACAATTCGTGCTTTCCTTTTTTAACAACGGTTCCTGGTACCGCATCTGTCTTTTCATCAACAAGATGCGTTTTTTGTATCTTTGTTCGTGTACCCTTAATGGTTGTGTGTGCAATTGGAAATGGAAATAACCCTCTGACATGATTATGTACAACCTGTGCAGGTTGCGTAAAATCAAGTACTTCTTCGTTAGGTTGAATATTTGGTGAAAAGCTCACTTGATCAATGTTCTGTGGTATTGGTGTAATATCACCAGAAATTAATTTTGGTAACGTTGATAATAATAG
This sequence comes from Weissella paramesenteroides, assembly GCF_051903945.1. Lineage (GTDB taxonomy): Bacteria > Bacillota > Bacilli > Lactobacillales > Lactobacillaceae > Weissella > Weissella paramesenteroides_A. Next base: position 1,364,331 of record NZ_CP192268.1, read on the forward strand.
GTCACGACCCAATAGACTCAACTTGTCAAATAATGTTCCCGTATTGTCCTCAGATAAAATTGGTAATTCTTTCTGGGCAATTATATCCCCAGCATCCATTTCTTTAACCATGTACATAATCGTGACACCTGTTTTTTCATCACCGTTTAAAACAGCATAATGAATTGGTGCCCCACCACGATATTTAGGCAATAATGATGCATGGACATTAATTGCACCCATTTTAGCTGCAGCTAATAATTTAGTTGGTAGAAATTGGCCATAAGCGGCTGTAATAATGAAGTCTGGTGCCAATGAAATAATTTGCTTCATTTCATCAGACCCTGACAACTTATTTGGCTGTAATACCGGGATATTTGCCCTCACCGCAACTTCTTTAACCGGTGTTGGTTTAAGTGTATGCTTACGTCCAACCGGACGGTCTGGTTGTGTCAAAACAGCCACAACATCATAAGCTGAATTATCAATCAAACTTTGTAAAATTGGGGCAGAAAATTCTGGTGTACCCATGAAAACAATACTTGTCATTGCTTTTTTTACTCCTTTATCATATGTATGATAACACCACCTTATCAGTGATGATATCTGTAGGACTACATGAAATTAATTGGTTCGCGATCAATAATTATTATGATTCCTTGTTTTTGTAATTGCTGGCCTTTTTGCATTAAGCTTCTAAGTGCCTGCATTAATTTTTCGTCATGTCGATACTTAATAACTAATCGATAGTAGTATTTATTTTTAATACGTGGGATAGTTCCTGTGGCTGGACCTAACATGATTGTTTCATTATCAATGGTACCTTTCAGCCAGTTAGCAATTTCATACGCAGCTTTTGCCGATTCATCAATTTTTTCATGTGCAAATTTAATCTGAATCGTAAAATAATATGGTGTGTATCTCCAAGCGTGTCTCAGTGCCATTTCTTGATGATAAAATGCTTCATAATCTTGCTGTTTAGCTAGCTGAATTGCGTAATGGTCAGGATTGAAAGTTTGCATAATGACCTTACCGGGTCTATCACCACGACCTGCGCGCCCAGAAACTTGCGTTAATAATTGAAAAGTTCGTTCAGATGCTCTGAAGTCTGGTAATGATAATGTTGTATCAGCGTTTAATACACCAACTAAAGTAACATTTGCAAAATCTAATCCCTTGGCAATCATTTGCGTTCCTAACAAAATATCAGCCTCATGATTACCAAAAGCAGTTAACAATTGATCAGTTGCTCCCTTTCTACGAGTGGTATCAACATCCATACGTATCACCCGTGCCTGGGGAATTTGTTTACTTAGTTGCTCTGCAACTTTTTGCGTACCAGAACCAAATTGTCTAATTCTGGTAGAACCACAGTTTTTACATTTTGTAGGTATAGTCTCACTATAACCACAATAATGGCAAACTAAACGTGAAATATCTTTATGAACTGTTAGGGCAACATCACAATTAATACAGCGTGGTGTAAAACCACATTCACGACATACCAAAAAATTCGCATATCCACGACGGTTTAACATTAAAACAATTTGTTCTTGCTTAGTAAGACGATTTTGAATGGCTTCAAGCAATTGAGGAGAAAAAATATCATCGCCACCATTCTTAATGGCCTCTCTCATATCAACAACTTGCGTTTCTGGTAGCATACCATTCGTTGCACGATGTTCTAATGTTAATAAATGATAGACATTCTTTTGCGCACGCGCACGGCTTTCTAATGAGGGTGTTGCCGAGCCCAATACAAGGGTAGCATGATGAAAATCAGCACGCCAATGTGCAACATCTCGTGCATGATATCGTGGATTTTCATCTTGTTTATATGAGGATTCATGTTCCTCATCAATTATGATTAGCCCGATGTTTTTCAATGGTGCAAATACAGCTGATCTGGCACCAACAACAACATGTACCTCTGATCGTTGAATACGTCGCCACTCATCATATCGTTCACCATCTGACAATCCTGAATGCATAACAGCAACATCGTCCCCAAAACGGCTCTTTACACGTCGAACCATTTGTGGTGTCAATGTAATTTCAGGAACTAACATTAAAGCCGTTTGGCCCTCTGCAAGCGCCTTTGCAATTGTTTGTAAGTATATTTCTGTTTTTCCAGATCCTGTGACACCTTCTAATAAAAATGTCTTTGTATCATTTTCTGAAATATTATTTGCAATTGCTGTATAAGCTTCTTGCTGCTCTGCATTCAAAGTTAACGGTTGGCTATTTTTTACAGGTGTACTGAGTTTGGGAATTCGATAAGACTCTAATGGTTTCTGAACGATCCAACCTTTACCCTCTGCTTGCTTTAATACTGCATAATCTAATTGATACGATTTAATGACCTCTTTCACCGGAACAAATGTTTGCGGTGACTGCATCAAATATGAAAGCAATCGCGCTTGCTTTACAGCAGATGGTCGCAGTTGTTGTCTTTGCTCTTGATAAAAATTAACTGATTGAATAGGCTTTAGTGCATTAATTTTTTTTACTTTTGCCCGATTATTAACAACATATCCAATTTCAATGACGTGTTTTTTTTGTAATTTTAAGAGTGTTGGGACTAATGTCATATCAACATTATCAACGTCAAAGGGCACTTCATCACGATCAACAAATAGTGCTTGTATTTGTGGCAAACGATCTAATCCATTGGGTTCAATAAGCCGTAAAACCTTACTATACTTTGCACGCATGACGTTGGGTAACATCGTTTGAAAAACACTAATTCGAAAAGCAAAGTTATAATCCGCTACCCATGTTGCTAGTTCTAAAAGTTCATCATTCAAAACTGGCTCTAACTCAACAATTTGCGAAATATCTTTCAGTTTGTCAGGTTGCTCTGTTGTCTCACTAATATCTGTTACAAACCCCTGAACCAATCGGTTACCTTTACCGAAAGGAACCACAACGCGCATACCCCGAATAAGTGCTTTAGAAAAGAGACTAGGAATATGATAAGTATATGGTTGATTCGTTTGCATTGTCGGTACATCAACGATTACTTGTGCATACATAAACTGTCTCCTTTCTTATTTTTAGTCAAAATAACTCGTTACTTAATTCATTTTACCAGAATTAATGCAATCAACCTAATTATGGTTTTATCATTCAATAAATAAAAAGCCAGAACCACAAAAGTCCTAGCTTTAAAGTATTTATTATTGAAATTACTTATTTTTAGCTTGCAATGCCTGTATATCACGAGCAATCATAAGTTCTTCGTTAGTAGCAACCTTCAAAACTGCTGCAGTTGAATCGTCTGTTGACAAAATAACTTCATCATCGCGTAGTTCATTCTTTTCTGCATCAATTTTAATGCCCATGAATGCCAAACGGTTAATGATTTCTTCACGAACATTTGCAGCATTTTCACCAATACCGGCAGTAAATGTTAATGCATCTACCCCACCAAGTTCAACGTAATACTGACCAATGTAACGAACAACACGATCAATAAACATTTCCAATGCAAGTGCTGCGTGATCATTAGTATCGGCAACAGACTCCAAGTCACGCATATCAGAAGAAATTGTTGATACGCCTAATAATCCAGACTTCTTATTCAAAACATCTAGCATCTCATCATTTGATAGTCCTTCACGATTTTGAATATAGTATACAAGAGAAGGATCAACATCACCAGTACGAGTAGCCATCATCACACCAGCCAATGGTGAGAATCCCATTGATGTATCGTATGATTTACCATCTTTAATAGCCGTAACCGATGCACCAGCACCTAAGTGTAACGTAATCAACTTCAAATCTTCTAGTTTCTTACCAAGTAGGTCTGCTGTACGTTGTGCAACGTACATATGTGAAGTTCCGTGAGCACCATACTTACGTGCCCCATACTTTGTGTAGTATTCATATGGCAAGGCATACAAGTAATTCTTCTTAGGCATTGTTTGGTGGAATGCCGTATCAAATACAGCAACTGACAAGGCGTTTGGCAACAACTTTTGGAACACGCGAATTCCCAATGCTTCAGAAGCATTGTGTAATGGTGCATAGTCTGCTAAACGTTCAATTTTGTTAAGTGCTTCATCATCTACAATAACTGACTTATTGAACCACTCCCCACCAGCAACAATACGGTGACCAACACCAGTAATTTCCGTAAGGTCTTCGATAACTTCGTGTGCTTTTAATTGCTCAAGCAACAAATTTATTGCAGCTTCATGATCAGCAATATCTTGCACTAGCTCAGTTTTCTCCCCATTAAATTTCAAAGTAAAAATTGCATCGCTCATACCGATACGTTCTACTTGTCCCTTTGCAATCACTGTTTCTGCTGGCATTTCAAATAATTGAAATTTTAGTGATGATGATCCAGCATTAATCGCCATTGTCTTAGCCATATATACTTATCTCCTCTTTCCATATGGAATTCATTATTAACTCAAAATAGTATATCACAAAAAAATGCGATTCGTGTACATAAAGCCATTAATGTCGTGCTACCATAACTAATTATACAAGTGATTTGCTGTCATCCAAGCTGTCAATTCTGTCACAAACTTTTTATTTTCGACTTCATTCGATAATTCAGGAGCTTTTGCCAACATCACTGGTTTTGCTTGGACGGCATCAGCACCAGAACGTTGTAATATAAGGATTACTTTTCCTAATTTAGAATCTTTAAATAAGTTACTAGGTAACTGAATCAATGACTGAAAATAGACCTCATCTGTTTGTAAATAACTTAACAATTTTTTGCTCTGATCACTTTCAAATAAATTCGATGGAACAGTTAAAATTGCTAATCCACCTGGCTTTAATGCGGCAACACTTTGTTCAATTAGTAGATGATGTACAAAAGTTAATCCCTCTTCAATACGTGTCACGAAAGATTTTGACACCTCTTTTGGATAATATCCAATTGGCAAATCACCAATAATAATATCAGCATCTCCAGCCATCGGTGTTGCAACACCGTCAGTCAAGGTTAACTGCCATGATTCATTCAATAATGCTGCAACACCACTCGCAACTGTCAACATCGTGTCATCATTCTCAAATCCTTGAATGTGAACTTTTTTCCCTGCAGACTGTAATGCTTGGCTTATTGTTGCTAATAAATTACCTGTTCCAACTGCAATGTCTTGGAGATGAACGTCAGCTTTCCCCTGTGTAAACTTCTCAGCAATGAACGCAATCCACATGCCAATCGCATCTGGTGTTACTTGATAGTTTGCCTGCAAGCCATCTTGATGAATCGTACTGACTAATAAAAATTGTAAAACTTGACGGCGATCTATTAATTGTAAATCCGAAAATTTTGCTGCCTGGACATCTTTTTTTAAATTTTGTTGTTGTTCATGTGATAATGATTCCCAATCATTATCAGTTTGTCCTAACAAAATTTCAAATAGAATTATTAAAGCTTCGATTGATGCAATATCAAGAAAGGCTACTAATTTTTGCTGTGCCGCTTGTAGATTCTTAACACTGACTTCAATTTTTTCGTACATGTCATTACCTCATCTTTCATACTAGAGACTAGTGTAGCTAGTTTCTGAGTAGCTGACAAGATATATATCATTTATTATTTTTTCGTGGTACCCTGACAGATTGCATTTCGGTAACTTTAACAATATAGTAATCCTTCGTAATAACCACAACACGAGGTAGAACAAAGCGTCGTTTGTCAGCTTTAATTTCTTTACAGCTACGTATATATTGCACAGCCTGATAGCGGCCAAACCAATATTGATATTCTTGTTTTCGTAAATTTTGCTGTTCTACTTGCCTTTGTAACCACATGGTCAATCCTGCTAACAAGCAGAAACTTAAGGTTACTGTTTGAACTAAAATTATCGCTTTACGATTTTTGACCATTAATATATATTTCTTCCTTAAAAATTGATCCATTATCAAATTCTAATGTTATAACGTATAAATATGGTATTAATTCTTTAAAAGCCACTCTCTTCACTCCTAGCATATAGGATAAGAATTTTCCATCATTTCGATACAAACAAAGACATTTCCCCCATAATCCAAATTGATAAGTTTTGTTAGTCTTCACGTTTTTAATGGTCAGAACACAATCATTTGCGTCGATAATTTGATAATTTAAAGCATCATTCTCTAAACGATCAACTAAACGAGTGACCTGACACTTTTGTATTTCATAATTGTGGTGCTGTTTAATAACATTTAATCCCTGTGATGATATAGAAAAGATAAGAAACAGACCACTCAAAATCGTAAAAGCGACAATGCACTCAATTAATGTAAATCCGCTCCTGTTAACCATTTTCTTCGTTCCTGATAATATTTTTCTTTAATACTATTGATGGCACGGTCGTCAACCTGGTTTTGGCGAGTGATTGTCTCGACCGATTGACAAACAATCGATATGGTTCCCAAAACAACGACAAAACTAATCATTGCCTCCAACAGAATAAATGCCCTACGTTGTAAAACGATACGTCCCACCTCCTAGTTGAAAAATTAGTGAGATATGTTTATTAGTATTGCGATTGACAAAAGAAATTGTATCAGCAGTTACCACAGTTGGTCGCCAATTAATGTGTACATAATTACCGGCAAACCACCCTCTTGGTAATTTAATTTTCTCACTACCAATGACAATCGTATTTTTGTAACCATAAATATTAAAATCCAGTTCTTTCCCTAGTACCACTTTTTGTTGCTCTTTAATATATTTTTGTGCAAATTCTTGTTTCACATTTTGCCAATCTTGGTTATTGTCATCCTTTGGTAAGATTATCGGTGTTGAAAGTACCAGACAAACCGATAAGACAACCATTGTTTCGAATAATGTGACTCCTTTTCGGTTCATCTTACTTTCCTTGAATTACCTTATCACCCTTAATTTCAAAATGCGCCTTACCCATTTGCTGTACCTGAGAAGTAGTCAAATAACCTGCGTTCATTAAATTAGATATTGTAATCGTTTGTGTATCAGGAACGTCTTGTGCAATGTGGTACATATTGACCTGACTTTGAAGAGTCTGCATTAACGCTGTACGTTGCCTGTCTTCAGCTGTTTTACGGATATGTGCAACATTAGGATAAATCAATGCAACTAATAATCCAATAATAAACAGGGTCGTTACAACTTCAATTAATGTAAATCCTTTACGACGTAATACCTGACGGTTTTTCATTGCACAATGCCTCCCATATTTTTGTACATTGGTACAAGCGTTAAATAGTATAAGCCAATTACGACAACTCCAATAATGGCAAAACATATTGGTTGTATTAAAGTTAAATATTTTTTTATTCGTTCATCTAACAACTCAAATTTACGATTCGCCAAAATTTGAAAGTTTTCACCAATTTGTTGTTGCGTGTGACCCAGATTGAACAATAGGGCACACTCTTTAGGCAAAAAAGCTACCGATAAAATAAAATCACGAATATTTTCGCCATTACTTAATGCGTGCCAGGCCTTGTCCCCAACGTATGAAATCAGTCCATTTGTTGTTTTTTTACGCACCTTTGCGACAATCGTAGCTAATTCAACCCCGCTTGATAGTAACAATCCTAATTGCAAGCAAATATAGTACTCTACGCTAAGGGTTAATAACGTACCAATAATTGGACACTTCATGATAATTTTTATCCGTGTTTCCCAACATAGCTTTGTAAACCACCGGATACTAAGTGAAAGGCCCAACATAAGCACTATCATTCCTATAATTAGCCATGAAGGTTTCAAATTAGTTTTAAATATTGCTAAGTCTGCGCCTGATTGCCCAAGCTCTGGCAATAAAATAGTCAAATAGCCAATTATTAATACCACTAAAAGTATCATCAAAATTAACGGATATAACAATATTTGACGTAATTTCCTGAACTGTACTAATTTTCCTCGTTCCCGGGCACCTAATTCTTGTAACAAAGGTGTCAATTGTCCATGTATAATTGCAAAATCAAGTTGTTGCACAATCTCGGTTCTGATAAATGGAGACATCACTTCAGCCAAGGTAAGTCCTGCGGTTAGGCCAATAATGATAGTTTCCACGTCCTTTATAGGTAGTTTAAGTAAAATTTGTAAGGTCATTAACGAACTTTCTAAATCAAAACCAACTTTAGATAAATGACATAAATTTTCAAAAAATTCAACTTGTAACTTACGTGGCCACTGTGTTTGTTTCTGCATTTTTTAAGTCCACCAATACTTTTTTCAAACTTGTCCCACTATTCAAATTTAAATGCACATATGAATGATTTTCATGCTGCATCATTTCTTGATAACCCAAACCAACAATCACCTGATTTAATAAATCTACCGGAATGCCAAAAGCCCGTAACCGATACCAAATCCCTCTAATAGACATTGCATGAACTGTACTTAAAATTAAATGACCACTCAATGCTGCTTGAACAACAATATGCGCTGTTTCTGCATCACGAATTTCACCAATAATCATAACATCAGGATGATGCCGCAATGCCAACTTAAGCAGTCGATCATAACTCATTTGAGCAGCATTATTTACCTGTAACTGTAAAAATTGTGGTACGACTAATTCAACAGGATCTTCAATAGTAAGTACCATTTGATCATTTAAATGATTTGCTGCGACATGATAGAGTGTGGTTGTCTTACCAGAACCCATCTGACCAGCAAGCAGAATCAGCCCTTGTTTCAGTTTTATTAGTTGCGTTAGTTCCTTCAATTTATGAACAGGTCGCCATTCTAAATAGTTATCTTGCATATCATAAATAAGACGGATTACTATTGATTCTCGATTTAAAAAATCTGCTACACTTGAAATTCGTAAATGAAGGGATTGTGAATCTAAAAAATATTGCCACCGTCCAAGCTGCGGGCGCCGAGCCTCACTAATGTCCATATGTGCTGAAAATTTTATATGACGGATAAGTGCTTCCCCAACTTCAGCTTCAAAATGCCTTACTTTTTCCAAACCGTTAGCCGAATAGTAAATCATTTGAAAGCCATCAGAACATGGCCAAATATACACGTCACTTGCATGTCGTTTTGATGCCAAATCAATGATATCGTAAAACATTTTCTGTATTTTCATGCTATTTCTCACCTCCTAACATTTACAAAGACGTTCCCCATCCTAAAAAGTCTATTTTTTAATCAAAAAAATCCAGTAACGTGTAAAACGTTACTGGATGCCAAATATTCTATAAAACACTAACTAACTGCAATAACAATAAAATTCAAAACGAACAACAATGAAACTATCCACAAAATAACACTGATTTCGCTGAACTTACGCTTCACACTTTTAATTAACACATAGAAAATAAAGCCGGCTGCAATTCCATATGAAATCGAATATGAGAAGGCCATGAACGCGGAAGTAAAGAATGCTGGCACTGCTACTTCCATGTCATCCCAATCAATTGCTTTAAATTCATTCATCATCATGATACCAACAACAACTAGGATAGGAGCTGTTGCAGCACTTGGAATAACATTAACTAGTGGTGCAGCAATAATCGACAACAAGAATCCAATTGCCACAACAACAGCTGTTAATCCGGTACGGCCACCTGCTTTAATACCTGTTGAAGCTTCAATAAAAGTTGTCGTATTTGAAGTTCCAAAAATTCCAGCAAACATCGTTGCAAAAGTATCAGCAACCAGGCCACGATCCATTTTTGACTTAAAGCCTTTATTTTCATAGAATTCCTTTTGGTCTGCCTTTGAGAAAATACCACTAGAAATACCTGTTCCAATAAAGGTTCCAATGGCATCAAACAAACCTGAAAGTCCCATTGAGAACACCGTTAAAATGACAATCAAAATATTTTTGGGTGAGTTAAACATTGACCACAAACCATGCGAACCTAAAGCTTGACCAAAAATAGAACCAAAATCATGGAATGTTGTCGAAAATGATGATAATCCATTAACATGTGTATTTGTCACACCCATCGGAATACCAATGATCGTTGTTACAAAAACAGAAATCAAGAATGCTCCAGGAACATTAGCAACAACTAATAAGACTAAGAGTACTAATCCAATCAGCGCTAATAACACTGATGGATCTGTGAACGTCGTTATCTCAGGCGTCGTACCACCGTTACCAGTTAATGTTTCAATAGCTTTCGCGCCACCACCATGAAATGGTGAATTATTTAAGGAAATAATATTTTCTGAATTAACTAAATAATTAATAAATCCAGCATTCTTTAAACCAATATAAGCAATAAACAACCCAATTCCCGCTGCAATCGCGTGTTTTAGTTGTGTTGGAATTGATTTAACAATCAATGATCGAACTTTTGTTAATGTGATAATGACATCTACCAAACCAACTAAAAATACCATCCCCAGGGCTTGTTGCCAGGTATAACCTAAACCAAAAACAATCGTGTATGTAAACATGGCTTGCATACCAATCGAAGGAGCAAGTGCATATGGTAAATTAGCAAACAAACCCGTAATCAAAGTACCTGTAACAGCTGTCAAAATAGTTGCCAAAAAAACACCTTGACTAGGCATACCTGTCAACGAAAGAACTGCAGGATTTAAAAAGATAATATAAGCCATCGCCACAAAGGTCGTAATACCTGCAATGACCTCAGTCCGTACGGTTGTATGGTTTTCCGATAGCTTAAAGAAACGCTCCAACATAATAAGTTCTTCTCCCTAAAAAAATCATGTTAGCATACTCTGCCAACATGATTAAAGATCAACTAATATATTGCTAGCACCCTCATGGTACAACTAAATAATATAATTAATGTTTAAGTCTGTGGCAGAACACGTTAACGACTTCTATTTAAATAAATAATATTTTAACATTATTCCTAATTCAATTATTAGTCAATAATATTTTCAATAAAAAAAAGAACTTGTTTAGTAAACAAGTTCTTTTAAAAAGCAAAATGATAACTATTCAGCTGTTGTAAATACTGCTTGTACGTCGTCATTTTCTTCCAACTCAGCAACCAAGTTGTCCAATGATTCTTGCTTATCCTCTGGTACAGCCATTGGATTTTGTGCAACCATGGTTACTTCGTCAATACTAAATTGGTAACCCTTGGCTGCCAAAGCATCACGAACTTCAGGGAAAGACTTAGGATCAGTGTAAATTTCAAATTGATCATCAAAAGTCTTCATATCTTCTGCCCCAGCATCTAACATATCTTCAAATAATTGATCTTCATCAATTTCAGTATCTTCATCACGTTCGATTTCAAGGTAACCCTTACGGTCGAATTGGAATGAAACTGATCCTGAAGTTCCAAGTTCACCACCAAAGTGCTTAAATGATGAACGTACAGAAGAAGCTGTACGGTTTGTATTGTCCGTTAAGGCTTCAACCAAAACTGCAATACCTGCTGGACCATAACCTTCATAAGTTAACTCTTGATAATTTGCCCCGTTTGCTCCGGAAGCCTTATCAAGTGCTCGTTGGATATTATCCTTAGGCATGTTAGCAGCCTTTGCCTTGTCGATAACGAGACGCAAACTTGAGTTTGAATCTGGATCAACACCGCCAGCTTTTGCTGCCGTATACAAATCACGAGCTAACTTTTGGAAAATCTTACCACGCTTCGCATCTTGGGCGTTCTTACGTCCTTGGATGTTATGCCATTTACTATGTCCTGACATTTTCAGAAACCCCTTTTCTTTCGAAAATTTATCGTCTTATTTTACCATATAATTAGCGCTCTGACTAGTTTATGTCGCTCACACTGACATAAAATCTGCCGGTGTCAAACCATCTAGTCCAATATTTGGACTAATTTTATTACTATTTATCAAATCAACAGTCAAAATATAGTTATCTTTTGCAGCCGTTGCTGTTGGTAAATCTGTATCATCATGGGATAATGATTGATTTGCTAATGACTCTGTTTCATTTTTTGATTCGTCACTTAATTGTTGATTCTCTCGCGAACCTACCTGTTGATTAGCATACTGCATAATACGCGCTTGTAGTGTGGTTTGTCGATTGACACCGGTCGTTAGCACTGCTTGTTGGTATGCACTCTCTTGTCCAAGCAAGACCAACGATTCACTAGCTCTTGTTAAGCCTGTGTAAAGGAGATTTCTTTGTAGCATTCTTGAAAAAGCGTTGACCAAAGGCATAATAACTAATTTATATTCAGTTCCTTGCGATTTATGGATAGTGGTAGCATAGGCCAATGTCAACTGTTGCCAATTTTCACGGGTATAAATAACCTCACCCGTATCAAATGAAACCGTTATAATATCTTTTTTGTCTGTATTCGCTTTATCCTTAGCTAATAGAATTGTGGAAATATATCCAATATCTCCATTAAAAACATTATTTTCTGGATCATTCGTTGTTTGCATTACTTTATCACCAACACGAAATGTAAAAGTGAAATCACCATTTTTTACTAAAATCGTTTTCTTTTTATTCGTTATTGGATTAAATATGCTTTGAGCAATTTCATTCAAATGATTTACGCCAGCCTGTGTTCGATACATTGGTGCTAATATTTGCATATCAGTAACCGAATTTCCTTTTTTCTGCCAACTCGTCGCAATTTTTTCGACTAAATTTGGTACCTGCCTTAATTCAGCTGAAAAAAATGAGCGATCAATTTTCTGATCAGTAAAATCATCAGGTAATCGTCCATTTTTAACATCATTAGCCAAAGAAATAATTGTTGAGCCTTTACCCTGGCGATGAATTGTCTCAAGTTCTCGATAATTCAAAATGCCACTTGCTAACAAATCATAAAACACACGTCCTGGTCCAACAGATGGTAATTGATCCTTATCACCAACCAAAATTACTTGCATATCTGCACGAACGGCTGACAATAAAGTCGCAAATAATTGCGTATCAACCATCGACATTTCATCAACAACTAATAGTTGCCCGGTTAATTCTTCAATATCAACATCATCTAAGTTGGCTTCGCGTCCCGTTATGCCCAGTAAATGATGAATTGTACTAGCCGCCATGCCCGTTGATTCTTGTAGTCGTTTTGCCGCACGTCCAGTTGGCGCTACTAAATGAATGCCTTGGTCGATCTCATCAGATTTCATGCCATCTTGTCTTAACAACTTTTTAAGAGTTGCAACAACACCACTAATAATAGTTGTTTTTCCCGTTCCTGGACCACCAGTCAAGATAAATAACTGGTTCGTTAAAGCTGCGATAATTGCTTCGCGTTGTGTCGCATCATATTTAAAATTATTAGCAGATTCAACTTCATCCAAATACTTTACAACTTCTTTTCTTGAATAGGTTTGTTGTTTTCTCTCAGTTAAATCAATAAGTTCTTTAGCAATTTGATTTTCAGATTCATAAATTTCTCTAATATATAAATAACTACCATCTGCAACTACAACACCTTCTTGAGTCAGTGTTAATAACGCCTGTTTAATTAAACTTTCATCGACCTCTATGCGTTGAGCACGCTCAAGCAACCGCTTTGTCGTCACTAATAAATCCGGTAATACCATATATGTATCCCCAGATTCAAATGTCTTCAAATTAATCGCAGCAATAACACCCGCACTCACACGGCGATCATCCAGAGCATCAATACCTTGTTGTAGTGCAAACTGGTCAATTCTTTTAAATGAAACACCATCGATATCAATTACTAATTGGTACGGGTTGTTTTTCAATATTGTTAATGTTTCTTGTTGATATTTTTGATAGATTGTTGTGGCTAAATTAGATCCAAAACCAAAATCATTCAATGCAATGATTGCTCGTTCCATACCGTCAGATTTTGCAAGTTGGTCAACAATGACCGTCTGAACTTTCTCTGAAAGACCGATATTAGATAAAACTTTACTATTTTCTAAAATTAAATCAATTGCATCTGTTCCCAAAGTGTCCACAATTTTCGTCGCCGTTGATTTTCCAATACCTGGAAATTTTTCGCTCGAAAAATAGGCGACTAATCCTGATACTGAGCTGGTAGCTTGTCGATGGTAATTCATAGCCACAAACTGAACACCATAACGAGCATGTTCTTTCAGTTGTCCTTTAAATTCATAGCTGGCACCTATTTGAATGTCGCCAAAATTACCAGTGACCGTCATTTCGTCATCGTCAAAATCAAAATTTTTTTCTAATATCGTAATCCGCAGAACTTTATAAAAAGAATTTTGCGCCGAGAAAACAATGGTCGCAATTTGACCGACAACTGTTGGTTCTGTGACAGTTCCATCTTCAAAAATATCAGTCTGTGTTTCGCTCATTGTTTGTGCTCCCCAACATTACCTGAATTAAATCATCTAACCGATTGGCATCTACTTGATATTGTTTCGGATCTATTTTTTGAGCAATTTGTAACCACTGATTTTCCTGTTCATTTAAAGCCGTAGCAACAACCCCACGTCCCAAATTTGCTGAATAATCGCCACTATTTATGGCTAGTGCGCTATCAAAAGCAGCCCTTGCGGCTTTACTATCACCTAAACTCAACCAAATATTTCCTAATAAAATTTGTGCATTTAAATCAGCATTATCTTGTTGCACAGCAGTTAACGCAAATGCCAAACCCTGCTTAAACTTATTTTGTGCATAAAAACTTTGTGCCTGCATCATCGTTGCATCATGCTTCAATTTCGCATCTGTAATCTTATTAAAAAAACTTGTCGCACGAGAATAATCTGCTGCAGTGTAATAGACATTGCCTGTTGCATAGAGTAGCTCCTGCTGTGCCGCTTCATTATTCTTAAAAATAGATAGGCTTTTTAACGCCAAGTCTTCTGCTTCAACCAAACTATTAATTACTGTTAAAACATTTACTAAGTCAACATACGCTTGCCAATGATCCGGATGTTCAGAAATATCTTTCACTAGTTGTTTTATATCTTTTTGAACATCTTCATCTAATTTAGCCATTTATTTTTCCTACCTAATTTTTTAAATTGTATTTGATGCATTAGCGGGTACATTCAAATAGCTTGTATCATTTCGAATTAATTCCTTAAATTTAATGCCATCATTTGTTTCAAGAATCGACGTACTTGTATTACCCAGACCACCGCGATCTCTTAAATTAGCCAATGGAATATTTAACAAACCACCCATTCCTGCAGTAAGGGCTGCACCATGACTAAAAAAGATTAAATTCACATCTTGTCCACCATAAGCATTTACAGCATCAAAGACTGCCCTTCTAAAGCGTTGTTGAACCGCTTCAAATGTTTCTGCACCTGGAACCTGACTAGCATCAAATCTTTCTGGGTGATAACGTGAAGCATCATACATCGCAAGCCAGTCTTGTTTGACTTCTTGAAACGTTAATCCTTCCCAAACGCCAAAAGAAAACTCTTTTAATCCATCCAAAACGGTTAATTTTGGTTGATTATTTATATAAGTGAGCGTTTGCTCTGCAGTATCCATAGCACGCTTGATTGGACTTGTAAAAGCATGGGCAAATGTCACATCACTTAAGAAGTTCCCCAAATCAGCAATCTGATCGATTGATTCAGGTAACAATGGTGAATCGCCGCCGGATCCTTGAAAACGCCCTTCAGCATTCCAAACAGTTTTTCCGTGGCGTATAAAATATAATTTCGTCATGCAGTGATTCTCCAATCCATTTTAAGTAGTTACTATTCATTATAATCAAAAAAACGACTAGAAACAAAGTTCTAGCCGTTCATCTGATTAATTATTATTCTAAACCATCTGTTAATGCTTCTGGGAAGTTTTCACGGACAATTTCTGCTTCATGTGCTGACAACATTGGGAAATCCTTATCTGATCCCAAATCAGTATGATACATTCTGTCTCGTGGTGAAACCTCACCAACCGCATGTGCAACTGCAATCTTGTAACCATCATAATTTTCAACATCAGCTGATGCATCTGTCACATCTGCTAGGTGCAACTGAGATACAAGCAATAATACTCGAATATCTTGTCCTAAGGCATCAACCATTTGTGCTTGTTCATTGTTTAAGTACAAAGTCAAGGCAGCTTCAGCTGGCTTACCAATCAGTTTAGCATTACGGGCTTCCTCTAATGCTTTATTCGCTGCATCACGCAATTTCATAAATGAAGACCAATTTGCAAACAATTCGGTATTATCACCCAAGTCTTCGACTTCTGGCATATCTGTTAAGTATGCAAAGTCTTCAGTCTCATAAGGCAAATATTCAAAAATTTCTTCTGCTGTATGTGGCAAAATTGGTAACATCAATTTGTCTAATCCAACAACAATTTTATACAAAACCGTTTGTAGTGAGCGGCGGAGATGACCATTAGGTGCTTCAACATACAGAATATCCTTCGCAAAGTCCAAATAAAAGGCTGACAAATCAACATTAATGAAATTAATGAGTAGCTTATGAACTGACTGGAAATCATAAGCATCATATGCTGCTTTAAGTTCACTAATCAATTGATTAAATCGTGCGTAAAAATATTTATCTACTTCTGTTAATTCTTCATACGCCACAGTATCTTCATTTGGATTAAAGTCTGCTGTATTTGCTAATAAGAAACGCATTGTATTCCGAATCTTACGATAGATTTCTGAAGTTTGAGACAAGATGTCCATCGAAACACGTACATCGGCCGATGTATCTACAGTTGATACCCACAAACGAATGATCTCAGCACCCATTTGCTTGATAACTTCATTAGGTTCAATGGTATTGCCAATTGACTTTGACATCTTTTCACCATTACCATCTAAAGTAAATCCTTGTGAAACGACTTCCTTATAAGGTGCCTTACCAGTAACAGCTACTGATGTAATCAATGAGGAATTGAACCAACCTCGATATTGATCAGAACCTTCCAGAACCAATGTTTCAGGGAATTCTAATTCTGGTCTAGTTGCCATCACACCTTGATGAGAACTACCTGAATCAAACCAAACATCCATGATATCTGTTTCTTTAGTAAATTGACCATTTGGTGAATGCTCATTCGTGTAGCCTTCAGGCAACAAATCTTTTGCTTCACGTTCAAACCATACAGTAGAACCATGCTCAGCAACCAAATCTGCCACATGTTCAATGATATCTGGATCTATAATCGCAGTGCCATCTTCTGCATAAAAAATTGGTAATGGTACACCCCAGACACGTTGACGAGAAATAACCCAATCGCCACGATCCCGAATCATGTTGTATAGTCGTTTCTTACCCCATTCTGGCTTGAATGTAACATCATCCAACGCATCCAAAATTTCTTGACGGAAACTATCAATTGATGCAAACCATTGTGGTACAGCACGGAAAATAACTGGTTTCTTTGTCCGCCAATCAAATGGGTAACTGTGCGTAATTGGTTCTGATTTAACAAGTGCATCAACGTCTCTTAACTTCTGTAATGACAATTCGTTTGCATCTTCATAGAAAACACCATCAAAATCTTCACCAGCTTCAGCAGTTAAATACCCGCGATCATCAACGTTCATAATCGGTGTGATACCATAACGCTTACCCGTCATAAAGTCGTCTTCACCAAAACCAGGTGCTGTGTGAACAAGACCAGTTCCAGTATCATCAGTCACATAGTCTGCCAAAACAACTAAAATGTCACGATCCATATATGGATGTTCTGTCACCATATATTCAAGATCTTTACCTTCAAAAGTTGCCAAGATGGTTGGCTCTTCCCAACCAAATTTTTCTGACAAAGATGATAGTAATGATTCAGCAACTAGATACTTTTTAGTTGTGTTTTGAGGTTGAACTTGCACATATTTAAAATCAGGGTGAACTGCTAATGCTTGTGAAGCAGGTACAGTCCATGGTGTGGTCGTCCAAGCAACTAAATAAGTGTCTTGATCTAATACCCCTTTACCATCTTTGACTTTTTCAGAGATAAATGCTGACTCCGAAGTCACATCATGGTATTCAATTTCAGCCATTGCTAAAGCAGATTCTGACGACCATGACCAGAAGACTGGCTTCTTACCACGGAAAATCAAATCGCGCTTTGCCATACTACCAAAGACCCGAAGCTGTGCCGCCTCAAATGATGGTTGTAGGGTTAAGTATGGATGATCCCAGTCAGCTGAAACTCCCAAACGCTTAAAATCAGCCATCTGCTTTTTAACTTGCTTATGCGCAAATTCATCAGCCATCTTACGCCAAATAACCGGTCCAACCTTTTTACGATCTTTACCAGCTTTTGTTAACTGTTGTTCAATTGGTAGTCCATGCGTATCCCATCCTGGTACGTATGGTGCATAATAACCATTCATAGACTTGTAACGAACAATAATATCCTTTGAAATTTTATTCATTGCGTGGCCAATATGAATATTACCATTTGCATATGGAGGTCCATCATGTAGCATAAATGATGGTTTACCAGCATTTAATTTTTGACGTTGTTCGTAGACTTTATTTTCAAACCAAATATTTTCGCGTTGTAACTCTGTTTGTGGTAAGTTACCACGCATTGGAAACTTGGTTTTACCAAGATTTAATGTTTGCTTGATTTTCATAAGCACTTCCTTTCCTCAACCCTTGCTGATTACCAACAATGAGTTGGTAACAAAAAACCCGCATCAGTCATTTCTGACTAACGCGGGACGTTTTAACCGTGGTACCACCCGAATTCACAATTTACACTTATAAATTGCCTCTTCAACATGTATGTGTACTGATTCTCTGCTGATAGATATAATTCGTTACTATCTTAGGCTTACACCATTTCCTAAGTCGCTGGTTAGAATAAATTATATTTTTTGGTCAGAAACTTTACGATATCTATAATAACTAATTACTTATCCTTATTCAAGAAATTTTCTGAATCTTCACTTGATTCCGGGAAAATAACAACTGTTTCAGCACTATCCTCTGAAACAGCTGCTTCTGAGGCCGATGCAGAACCAGCTGTTGCTGATGGCTCTTGATATGCAGCTGGTTGTTGGAAAGCTGCCCACTCATCAGTTTGGATCATATCCAACTGAGAACGAAGCAATCCCTCAATTTTTGATTTGAAGGCACCCATCTCTTTATCCAAACCTTCTTTTTCGGCTACAAGTGCTTCATTTTTAGTTTGTGAATCAGTTAATAGTGCATTTGCTTTTGCATTTGCTTCCATTACAATTTTTTGAGCTTCTGTTTGCGCTTGTTGCAAAGTTGCTTCCGCCTCGGCTTCCGTCTGCTTCTTCAAGCGGTCTGCGGCCTCTTGTGCAATTAGAATAGATGAATTTACAGATTGTTTCATCTCTTCAACTTGCTTAGCATTTGCATCAGCTTCTGCTAATTGTGTCTTCAATGTTTGATTTTCTTGCATCAAAGCATCATAGTCAGTCACGATTTGATCCAAAAAGTCAGAAACTTCCGACTTATCATACCATTTGCTGCGACTTGTTGTGAATTCCTTTGCATGAATTTCTTGTGGGGTCAATGCCATGAGATTTCTCCAATCTATTTTTTAATGACTGCCATTGTTATTCGCCATTTATCTTTTTTAGTTAAGCCATTAAGCTCGTTAATTTTTAGACGACCATACTTTCGTACAGAGACTAAATCATTAATTGCTAGAACATAATCGGGCTTATTAATATCAGTCCAATTAACACGTACTAAGTCATGCTCAATCATCTGCTTCGCATGGTTCCTAGAAATATTATACCCATTTGCGACGATACTATCTAGTCGTAAAGAACTAACAGTCGTATTAATAATTGTCCATTCATCATCAACGACAGCAATCTCATTCGCCATCACTTCTTCAAAACGAACTTTTGCTTTACCAATATGATCTAGATGCCTTAAAATAAATGTCCCTATCGCCTTGGTAGCGACAAAATACCACGTTTCAGCCTCACCCTTAATAATATCACCAATACTTTGCCGTGCAATACCATTGTGCATGAAAGTACCCAAAATTGTACTATGATGTAACGTCGCAAATTTTTCGGGATACTTAATTTGAATAACCATTAAATCAAAATCATCTCGTATTGGCTCATAATAATTTGGCGCAATCAATAATCTTTGATTTTCCGCATTTTGGTAACCACCATATTGAAATACTTTTAAATCATCTTGCTGATTAACCAAAGTTTTTAGAATATAAATCTCTCTTGGGTTTAAAAAATTCGTCAAGACTGGACGATATTCATCCAATACCTGACGAACCAAGCCTTCCGCTAAATTAAGAAACGTGGCTTCATTAGGGCGGAAATGTTGTGCTACATTATCAACCATAATCTTCTCTATATCATTGTTCGAGCAATTGCTTGCAATCCCATTTCAGCTGCTTGCAATAGAATCAATCCAACCAATGGTGTTAAATCAATTATGCCAATAGCTGGTATAAATCGTCGTAGTGGATTCAAAATTAGCCCTGATATTCGACCTAATAATTGACCCAATGATGATTGTTGTGCCCCAGGTAACCAGGACATCAAAACCCAAATAACGATTATAAATTCTAGTGCTCGAAGTAGCAAATTTAATAATCCAAGGATTGTTAACATATTACCACCTATTAATTAAATTGTTGTCCGAGATTTTGAGAAATTGTTCCCGAAATCTCGAAGTTATGCGGGGTCGCCAAAAAAATTCTTTCA
The DNA here is from genome assembly GCF_051903945.1 of Weissella paramesenteroides. GTDB lineage: Bacteria > Bacillota > Bacilli > Lactobacillales > Lactobacillaceae > Weissella > Weissella paramesenteroides_A. Next base: position 1,384,800 of record NZ_CP192268.1, read on the forward strand.
CCAACTCGCTCAATTGTACCATCGACTGCAAATGCTGTACCACCCAGGTAATCTAAGATACGCTTACCTGTATTTTCATCGATTGATCCCAAGTTGACAATAACGGCTTCACCACCAAGTAATTGCGTCGCAATTGTCTGGGCATCTGCATATGTACGTGGTTCATACAAGGCGATTTTAGCTGGGTCATCTCTTGAACCATCCATTTTAATAACATTTGCACGTCGTTCATTGGTTGGTCGAGTCGCATTATTATTTGACTCCGCAAAATTAGCCGCCTTTTGGTCTTCTTGACTACTTTCGGAATCTTCATCTTCATAATAATAATTATCATCGACACCAAAAATATAATCTTTAAACTTAAATGCCATGACCAGTCTCCTTACTTGTCACCACGCTTCATCCAATTGAAGTAAGCTGGGCGCTCAATTTCTTCATCAGATGAGCTTGGTTGTGACGGTGCTGATTGTTGAGCTGGTGCAGCTGACTGTACAGGTGCACTTTGTTGTTGTGGTGCTTGAGACTGTTCAGAAGGTGTTCCCCAATCAGCAAACGGATCATTGTTAACCACGGGCTGTTGTGCTTGTTGCATTGGTTGTTCTGAAACAGCTTGGAATGGGCTAGCTTGTTGATTAGATCCTAAGTTTATTTCTGGTCGCGGTGTTTGTGGACGATCAATGCCCGTCGCGATAACTGTAACAACCAAATCACCTTCCATTTCCATATCAATGGTTGTACCAAAAATAATATCAACGTCTGTTCCTGATGCTTGTGCAATCGTCTCTGAAGCTTCCTGTGCTTCAAACAATGACATATCAGCACCACCCTTAACAGAAAGCAACACATTCGTTGCCCCTTCAATTTTCGCTTCTAGCAAAGGTGAAGCAATTGCTTTACGAGTTGCTTCGGCAGCACGATTTTCTCCTGATGCAGAACCAATTCCCATCAAGGCAGTACCCTGACCGGCCATTGCAGTCTTAACATCAGCAAAATCAAGATTAATAATACCAGGCTTTGTAATCAAATCTGAAATTCCTGACACACCCTGTAGTAGGACATCATCAACCATCTTGAAAGCTTCCATGATAGGTGCTTTTTTATCAACGATTTGTAATAAATTATTATTGGCAATAACAATCAACGTATCGACGTTATCTTTTAGTTTAGCTAATCCCTCAGCTGCAGACTTTCCACGTCTTGGTCCTTCAAAAGAGAATGGACGTGTCACAACACCAATCGTTAGTGCACCAGAATCTTTGGCAATCTTGGCAATAACAGGAGCAGCACCAGTTCCGGTACCACCACCCATTCCAGCGGTAACAAAGACCATGTCAGCACCTTGTAGCGCTTCAGTTAATTCTTGTTCGCTTTCTTTAGCTGCTGCTTCACCAACTTCAGGTCGTGCACCCGCACCTAATCCACGAGTTGCTTTTGATCCAATTTGGATCTTATTTTCTGCTGAAGAACGATCAAGAGCTTGTGCGTCAGTATTAGCAACAATAAATTCCACACCTTCTACACCATCAGTTACCATTTGGTTTACGGCATTTCCACCACCACCACCAACTCCGATGACCTTAATCGTTGCACCGTATTCTTGGTTCATGTCCATTTGCAAATCCATATTGAGCTCCTTTTTAGTTAATTTATGAATTAGTCAAAGAACTCCGCAAAGAAATTCTTAATCTTATTTTTCTTCTTAGGTTGTTCTTCATCAGTTACTTCAGTCGACTCGGCCTTTTCAGGTTCATTTTGAGGGGCACGTTGTTGTTCGACCTTTTGCTTTTTCTTTTCACTGCGTCTATCACGAGGCAACTGTGCTCCCATATTAGGCTGTCCGAGAACAACAAGTGGTAGCCCATATAAAGCTTGTTTTACAATTAATTGAATTGGTGTTTGCTGTGCAGCATAGTGTACTAATGCCCATGCGCCAGCATAACCAGGATGACGTAGTCCAATATCATCAGGTGTGAATAATTTTGTCTGAACGTTATAAGTTTCGTGAATGGCTTGTGTCATGCCACGTAGGGCAGCACCACCACCCGTTACGATAACACCACCTGGCATTTGAAATGCACCAACCAAGTCTAGCTTTTCACCAAGCTTTCCAAGGATTTGCATAACTCTTGCTTCAATAATTTGTGCCAATAACGTTTCTGAAATTTGTTCTGGCTCTTCAGCACTGACCTTCTTGATAACTAACTGATTTTTCTCTTGCGCCAATTTTGATAAAGCAAACCCCGAGTCTAGCTTTAACATATCTGCATCATGTAGTCCTAGTTCAAGGACTGCACTAATATCTCGAGAAATATTGTCGCTTCCTGCAGGGAATGATGACAAAAACTTTAATTGATGCTCATGAACAACAGTCGCTGAAGTTTGTCCAGCACCCATATCTAATAGAATTGTGCCAAATTCTTGTTGTCCATCATCCAGCAATGTCTTACTATATGCCAATGGTGCCAAAACAAAATCACGAAGTTGTAGTCCAGATTTATTGATGGCAAGACGCAAGTTTCCCATGACATTTCTTGGCGCCGTGTAGGCAATACCATGCATTGCTAAACGCATGCCCACCATATCATTTGGATCTTGAATGCCATCAAAATCATCGACTACAAACTCAGTCGGAATTAACTCAACTACTTCACGGTCTGAAGGCAATTGTATCTTGATTGCTTCCTGTACAGTATTAGCAACATCTTCATACGAAATATGTTGGCTATCTTTTACTGTAACAGTTCCTTTCACGTGTTGAATTTGAATGTTGCTTGCAGGTAAACTCGCAACAACTTCTGTTATCGGTTGCTCAGTCTGCTCGTTTATTTGTGCTACTGCTTGACGAATATCGGTCGCTGTTGCGTCAATATCAACAACAACGCCCTTCTTTACACCGTGTGCAACAGATCGACCAACCGCTACAATATTAGCCTGTTGATCTCTAACATCTGCTGCTAGCACTTTAATGGTGTTAGTCCCAACATCAAGACCAACAATTAATCCATGGTTGGCCATCTTAATTCCTCCTTTGACTACCATACAAAATGTTTAAATAAATAAACAATTCTTTAAGAATAATACCATACTTTGGGTGCATTCTTCCAGACCTGCACCCAGTTTTATTAATCATATGGTTTAAAATATGCACCAACTTGTAAATCTGCTACCCCGGTTTGTTTTAATTGCGCCACCATACCTGGATAGTACTTCATCTTCTTTGATAATTCATCTGCGCTAATTAGCACCTCATTACCATCATTCATATATATCAATAAACGTTGATTATTTTGACTATTTGGTGACCAAACTATTTCCGAAACTGCATGTCTTAATGGATCGGAAAGCTTACCAAATTCCGCTAATGTTTTACGTAATTGCTTATCAGAGGTGAAACCATCATATAATGGTAACCCACCGACTTGTTGATTAGTTAGTCCCTGATTCAACATACTGCCATTCTCTAATATCGGATAATATTTATTACCGGCCTTAACATAACCGACTTTTACAATTTCATCGACCTTGACCTGCAAAGTATTATCTGATTTCATTGATAATTTCAGATTATTGATTTGTGGATTTTTACGTTTAGCTTCTCGACTAAAATAACCACTTTGATTTAATGTTGTTAGCAATGATTGACCTGTCCGCAGCCCTGCTGCATCCAATACCGTTTTATCAGAAAGTTCATGGGTACCAACAACTTCATACCGTTTGACTTGTCCATTTGGTGAAATAAGGTAGATCAAACCTGCGGCCATAATCACTAAGATAACAATTGTTTTAATCGCTGCCCATTCATGAGCAAATAACAATGGTGTTTTTTTCTGGTGCGGACGCTTTACCGATTTAACCTTTTCTTCATCAATTGTTGTGATAGCAGTTGATTTGGCTTGTTTTTCTTCAGATACCTTAACATTGTTTACTTGCGTTGGTTCGGATTGCGCGTGTTTTTCATCTGTTTTTTTTGACCGCTTTGGCTTTGATGACTCACCCTTCCCTGATAATAAAGCATCTAAATGTGCCTGAATATCAGAGGAATTCGCATTGTCGCTGTCGTTATGCGGATTTTCTTTTTTATCAGTCATCGTAACCTCCTACAATCTCCTCACAGAAATACTTTATTTTACTTAATAACGCTCTTAATTAGTGCGATAAATTGATCTGCCGCATCAGGAACACCCATTTTCATAGCCGCCTCTGCCATTAATTGCCGCTGTTTTTCATCTGTCATCAGTTGATCAATTGTTCCAAACAATGTTGTACCAGACAACGATTCTTCTGTAATCATTTCTGCTGCACCAGCATTTGCCAAACTACGCGCATTTTTTGTTTGGTGATCATTTGTTACATATGGACTAGGAATAAGAATCATTGGCTTTCCTAAAGCCGTTTGTTCAGCCAAGCTTGTCGCACCTGCTCTTCCAACCACTAGCGAAACTCTTGGCATTAATTGCGGCATATTACTAATGTATGGTACCACTGCCACGTTATCCGATGGAACAATGTTTTTAGTCTGCATTGCTTGCTGCACATCATCAAATCTTTTAGATCCAGTTACAAAAATAACTTGATATGTTTTGTCAGCAAAGTTCGGCAATGCTTCAACCATTGAAGCATTAATTTTAATCGCTCCCTGTGAGCCACCAAAAACAAGTACTGATGGCTTATCAGGTACCAGCCCTAACTTTTCCCAATCAAAGCTCCCTTGACCATCAACAACCTCTTGGGCTCTTGGATTACCTACAATTGTTGCTAAATTGGCTTTGAAAGCTGGTAAAGCTGCGGGAAAGGCAACGCCAACTTTCGTAACCTTTCGTGCCAAAAACTTATTTGTTACGCCAACCACAGAGTTTTGTTCGTGAATAACAGTAGGAATACCCATTTGTTGAGCAGCGTATAATACCGGACCTGAAACATAACCACCTGTACCAACAACGACGTCTGGTTTAAAAGCAACTAAGTATTTTTTTGCTTCACGTGTTGCCTTTAAAAACAGATAAATCGTTTTAAAATTATCGAGCGAGAGTGATCGATGGAAACCTTGAACTTTCAATGATTTAAACTTGAAACCTGCTTTGGGTACAATACTACCTTCTAACCCACGTTCGCTACCAATGTACAAAACCTCAGTATCAGGCTCTAATGCTTTTAAGCGCTGAACAGTGGCTAATGCTGGATAAATGTGACCGCCTGTGCCACCACCAGATACAATAATACGCATTGCTAATCCTCCCTAATTCTTATGTTTAAAACTTAAACTTCTTCACAGCGTCGACAAACAAATTTCCTCTGGTTTCAAAATTAGGAAATTGATCCCATGATGCAGCAGCAGGAGACAATAGAATAATTTCACCAGCTTTACTTAACTCAAAGGCTGGTTTCACAGCACTAGGAGCATCTTTAGCATTAAGCACCGGAATACCTATTTTTTTACCAACCGCTGCCAACTTCTCAGCTGTTTCACCAAAAACAATCAGCCCCTTAACATGTTGTTTCATTGCCGGTAACAATCTCATTTGATCATCCCCGCGATCTAAACCACCAGCCAATAATATTACTGGTACATTAAATCCAGATAAAGCCATTTCTGTCGCTTCAATATCAGTTGCTTTTGAATCATTATACACTTGCCGATCGTAGAAATTACCGATAAATTGTAGTCGATGTTCAACACCAGAAAAGCTTCTTAACGCACCAGCAATATCAGCAGTCTCAACACCCATTAATTTACCAACCGCAATTGCAGCAAGTGCGTTTTCAATATTATGTGAACCAGGAACGCCTAATTCATTAGCATCAATGATAAATTCCTCTTTATAGTACAAACTCCCTGTTTTCAAATAAGCGCCAGCTTCACTAACTCCTTTTCTTGAAAAAGGAACAACCGTTGCGTTTGTCTGTTCAGCTAAATGACGCCATTCTTCATTATCAAAGTTAACAACAAAAAAATCAGCTGCCGTTTGGTGTTTTGTAATATTCATTTTAGCAGCAACATAATTTTCCCGGGTCCCATGAAAATTTAAATGTGAAGCAAAAATATTTGTCAATACAGCGATATGTGGTTTTGGTGCTGGCATACCTGTTAATTGGAAAGAAGATAGCTCCGTCACTAATACGTCATCCTTCAGCATTTTAGGAGCTACTTCACTAACTGGAGTACCAATATTCCCGGCAACCAGTACATGTCCCTCCCCTGATTGCTTTCTGAGAACCGAAGCAATCATTTCCGTTGTTGTTGTCTTACCATTAGAACCAGTTATTGCAATCCAATTTTTTTGAATATACTTTTGAGCAAGGGCTACTTCAACCACAATTGGAATATGTCGTTCTTCCGCGGCAGTTAGTATAGGAATTGTGTATGGAATTCCCGGATTTTTTACAATTAAATCTATATCATGAAGCAATGACACTGATTGATCAGTCGTAAATTGCACGCCCTTTGCCTTTAATGTCACTACTTTTTTATCTGTGATATCTAACTTAGGATCCGAGACAATCACTTGAGCGCCTTCATTTTGTAATAGATTGGCTGCGGCTGCACCAGAACGAGCAAATCCAATTATTAATACATGTTTATCCATTATTAAGAGCCCCTTTTTCTTGAGATATGTATATGGGGAATCACACCCCATTATTTTTATAAGAACCAGATAAGCAGATAAATAACTGCCATAATTAGACCAGTTCCCCAAAAGAAGAAATTAACCTGCCATTCATTCCATGGCTTCTCTGTGTTACCCGTTAAACCACCTTTTTCAAAACTATGATGAATAGGTGTCATCAAAAAAATCCGTTTCTTAAAGAAATGAAAACTTGTTACTTGAATAATGACACTTAAGGTCTCAATCATAAATACGAACCCAATGATTAATATCGACCATTCGTGGTGTAACACCAATGAGTTCATTGCTAAACCAGCTCCTAATGCCAGTGATCCAGTATCACCCATAAAAATTGTTGCTGGATAATGGTTGAAGAACATAAAACCAAGCAAAGCACCAATCATCAATCCGTCCAATAAGACCATTGTCATATCGCCTTGCACGATAGCAATCACTAAATAGGCAACATAGGCAATAATCGCTGTTCCTGATGCTAATCCATCTAATCCGTCTGTTAAATTAGTTGCATTAGACCAACCGACTAGCCAGAAAATGGTAAATAATGTATAAACAATCACACTATGCCATTCTCCTAAACCAAATGGTAGGCTAAGGAAAAAATCAAATTTACCTAAGGCCAGCACAACAACACCTAGAATTGCTGCAGCAATCTCCGCAAAAAGCTTAGGTAAAAAGCGTAGCCCTTCATCACGATGATTGAAAACCTTGATGCTATCATCAAAAGCACCCACAATTGCAAAGACTATAATCGCAATCAACGTTGCCCAGCCTGTTGAAGAAGTATTTTTAGTGATTAACGCTAAAATAATAAAACCAATCACAACAACTGGAATGAAACCCGCACCACCCATTGTTGGTGTTCCAGCCTTCGCAGCATGATCAGGTTCATGTTCACCAGTACGCATAACCATCTGGGCTACTTTAATTTTTTTAAACCAATCTCGTAGACGAGGTACCACAAGTACCGTAACAATTAGACTAAATAAAAGTCCTACTAAAAAAGTCGACATTCGACTACTCCTCTCACTCACCTATATGCTTAATTTGATGTTTTAGGCTCTTTAAATTCTACCGTAATTTCATGATAACCATCAGACAATTTTGAATTTGCCTTCACCGATTGTGTCGAAACAAAACCATTGCCATTAATGTTTACCTTGATTTTTGCTAGTTCTGCCCATGCTAACACATCGCTTTTTGCCCAACCACGCATGTCAGGGACAGCAATATTTTTACCTGTATTCAAAAAAATTCGTTGACCAACAACCGACTTTTTACCACCGGTTATTGATTGACCTTTGATGGTCTGACCATCGCCCATCACAATTGGTGTTAAACGATTAGACTTTATCTCTTTAGTAGATTCTTTTGTTGAGCCACCAACAACCGTTGGCACACTAACCTCTTGATTTGCACTAACGACAACCTTATTATCGCTTTCGGACATATCCAAAGCTTGCGTCATCACCGTCTTGAAAACATTTGCCATATCAGTAGAAATATTATCCGTGTTTTGTTGTGGTTGTTTTGTCACAATATACATCATATAACGTGGATTATTTGAAGGTGCCATCCCCATCCATGAATGAATTTCATTCGTATTGTCACCAGGTGTAGAGTAACCAGTTGAAGTGGCAATTTGAGCGGTTCCGGACTTTCCGGTTGTGCGAACATTCGGAATGGCATACATCTTTCCCAATCCATATTGTGAGTAGATAACATCTTCCAACTGTTTACGAGTAGCTTTTGCGCTCGCCTTGCTAATTGGCTTTGCTACGACTTTTATTTTAGGCTGCGAAACCACTCTATTGGTATTTGGGTCAACAATTTTTTCAATAATTTGTGGTTGTAATTCTTTACCATTATTTGCAATTGCTGAGTAAGCTTGCATCATCTGTAATGGTGTTACAGAAATTGCCTGACCAAACGCCGTATTTGCTTGTTCAATAGGGTATTGGAATTGCATACTACCTCGTGCTTCATCACTAAATCCTGTATTCGTTGGTTTTAAAAACTTGAATCGATTCAAATACTTACGCCAAGTTTGCGCACCCATTTTCTGCTCTGTTAATGCCATTGCCACATTAGATGACTCAGCAATTCCTCGTCCATATGTAATGCGTCCCCAGCCTTCCCCATTGTTCCAATCAGTAACCTTCTTGTCACCAATCTTTAAAGTACCTGATTCATAGGTGTCATTTTCATTCCAATTGCCAGAATCAATTGCCGAAGCTAGCGTTATTCCCTTCAAAACAGATCCTGGTTCAAAAGCAGTACCATACAATTGATTTGTCCAAAGATCTCCAATGCCTTCACCTGTTGTCGCATTATATGATGGTCGTTGTGTTGTTGCCACAATCTTACCGGTTTTTGTATCCATAACTATAGCAACCGCAGCCTTTGGTTTCATATCATCTGCAAGAGTTTGCATACTTTTTTCTAAAGTTGATTGCAATTTCGTATTAATTGTTGTGTAAACGTCATAACCATTCTTCACAGCAAGATTTTTCTTTGAAACTGATCGATCAGTCGTATCAGACGAAGTTGTTTTTACACCATTATGACCCGTTAACTGTTTATTCCAAGACTGTTCGATACCAGTTATTCCTGAAATTACTTTACCATCACTATTGTTTTCATTTTTCGTTAAACCAATTAAATCTGATGCGAATGTACCATTTGGATAAAAACGTGATTCACTAGAAACAAAAGATAATCCCGGAATATTAAGAGCTTTTAGCTGTTTATATTTTTTAACATTTAAATTTGAACCTAATTGTCCAAATTGTACTTGTTGTAATTTGTCTTTACGACCACTCTTAATTGATTGCGCATAAGCTTGTGCTTTACCACCAAGCACGCTAGCAATTTTCTCGCTTACGACTTTATCCTGACCTTTCTTCACATACATTGGCTTACCTTTTGCTGATTTTTGACTTTTGTCTAATACAGCAACTAACGTATAAGTCGTCGAAGATTCGGCCAGTGGATTCCCAACTGCATCAAATATTTCACCACGTTTAGCCGGAATTTCGTTTTGGCTACGATAAATTAGCTGGGCGGCCTTGTCTAACCTATGCCCTCTCACATCCTTTGTGATGGCGACATAAGAAAAACGGACCCCCAACACAACCAGCACCAACATCATTAATATGAGCAAAATTCTCCCCGTATTACGACTGTTTTTATCCGATTGGTCACGTTTTGGCATCCGTTGTTTTTTTACCATGCTACTTTACGTTCCTTATATTTTGATTATTGAGTTTCAATCCATTCTTTTCAGCAATTTTATTCAAGCGATCTGGACTAGATAAATCACTGACTTCCTGCTTTAAATCATTATTCTTATCGCGCACTGTCTCTAACTGTGCTGATGTTGTTGACAACTGTGTGTTGGCTGTTGCACTTTTATTTGCCATAAAAATGACCAAAAAAGCCATTACGATAACTGTTAAGGCTGCCGCTCCAACCATCATGAAATCCACTGTATCCCACTTAGGTTTTACCATTTTCACATTTTTAACTGTCTTGTGTTTAATCTTTGTCTCTGGGCGACTAATTTGTTTGGTTACAACATTGCTATTGTTGTACTTTGGTAATCCATCCATAGTGGGGCTTCCTCCATCATTTTACTTAATACGCTCTATAATTCGTAACTTGGCAGAATGTGCGCGTCGATTCGTTGCTAACTCTTCATCTGATGGCAAAATAGGCTTTCGGACGACTAATTTAAAATCTGGCTGCATTTCTTCTGGAATAATTGGTAAACCAGCTGGTAAATCTGGAATTGATACTTTTTCTTTAAACATTGTTTTGACTAAACGATCTTCCAATGAGTGGAAAGTAATGACGGCAATTCGACCATGAACATTTAACATATCTAATGCTTGTGCTAAAGATTCTTCAACCGCTCCCAATTCATCATTTACCGCAATTCTAATTGCTTGAAAAGTACGCTTGGCCGGATGACCGCCCTTTCTTCTCGCCGCCGCTGGAATAGCATCCTTAATAATATTAACTAATTCAAATGTTGTCTCAATTGGTTTTATTTCTCGTGTATGCTCAATTTTTCTCGCAATCTGCTTTGCAAATTTTTCTTCACCATAACGCGAAAAAATTCGCAATAATTCATGAAATGACCATTCATTAACAATTGTTCTTGCTGTTAGTGATTGAGACTGGTCCATTCGCATATCTAACGGTGCATCATAATTGTATGAAAAACCCCGTTGTCCATCATCAAATTGTGGTGATGATACTCCTAGGTCATAAACAATGCCATCGATTGTTGAAACATCTTTTGCCATTAATGCATCATGCAAATGTCGAAAATTATCTTGGATAAATGCGACCTTACCAGCAGCTAATTCATCGGCTAAGTGTTCTTGATTATATCTAATTGCCGTTTCATCTTGATCGAATGACCATAATTTACCGGTAGATAAATGACTTGCTAGCAGTTTAGAATGACCACCACCACCTAAGGTTGCATCAACATACACACCATCAGGTTGGACGTTTAGCCCATCAATCGCCTCTCGCAATAATACTGTTACATGTTTAAATTCTGTCATCGGTCTTTCAGTTCCTTTCAATCTAATACGTAGCTATTAAAACCCTAGCTCTTCTAAACCATCTGCAATGTCATCGAAGTTTTCTGCAGTTTCATCTTCATAAGCTTGCCACTTCTCAGTGCTCCATAGTTCGAAGGTTGTATCTCCAAGACCGAAAACCGTTACATTTTTCTCGATTTTTGCATAATCACGTAGCGTCTGCGAGAGATTAACACGTCCTTGTTTATCAAATTCGACCTCAAGGGCACCACCGAATACAAATCGCTTAAACTGACGTGCCTTTGAATTAGTTTCTGGTAACGCATTAATTTTTTTTGAAAAGTCCTGCCATCCTTCAAGGGTATAAGCCCTTAACGAATGATCCATCCATCTAGTGATCACAAAAGACTCACCTAATTGGTTTCGAAATTTAGCAGGAATGATTAGCCGATTTTTTGTATCTAATGAGTGTTGATAGGTTCCCATAAACATCAGCTAATTCCTCCTTTCTAAACTTCGACATGTAAAAAATACAATTCACCAATCTATTCGACAATTCAATACATTTAATTTACCACAATATCCCACTTTCAACCACCTTTCCCCACCACTTCCCACATTGTTTTTTCAAACATTTATTGCTAAAAAGACTGACACAACGGCATATAGTGACTTTTTTAACATAAAGTTTACAATTATGCGTAATTTTAACAACAATCATGAACACTAAAACATCTGACTTTTCAATTAAATAATGTGTGGGAGAGAGTGGGGAGAAGAGCGCGACAAAATGAATTATTTTAATTAAAAATGACAACAACGACAATAAAAAAAGACTAAAACAGCATAATCTGTTTTAGTCTATAAACATTTGCACATATTTATCAAAACACGTTGCGTTATTAAATTTCACCAAATCCACCATCAATTGGAATTTGCTTATCGATATCAAGTTCTTCTTCTTGACCACTAGTAAATGCAAAAATTTCTAAAATCAAATATAACAAGGCCAGGTAATAGCCATAAAATGCAGAATTAATTTGTAGCCAGATCGAAATCAAAAATACAATTGGCCAAACAAGTAATAGCACCCAAAAAGCACCTGTATGACGCAAGAATCTGCCAGCTACAATGCTAAACACCATATTAACAATAAAAAGTGATACGATAATTTTGAAATTAGCGGTTAATTTCGTCAAATTAATGATATATGGGAAAAGTATGCCTAAAATCGGCATAAAAATCCAGAAACGCCAATCAAAAGTTTTATTGAACCTTTTCATAAAAAACTCCTATTTACTACTATATATTTAATTCTAAAACATAACTTAAAACGCTTAAGGTATATAGAGGCGCTGTTTCTGCCCTCAAAATACGTGGCCCTAATCCAGCCGGTACAAAACCTTGTCCTATCAAGATATCAATTTCTTGAGGCGATAGACCACCTTCTGGTCCAAATAAAAAACATACAGAATCATTTGGTTGTAATCGGTTTAATTGGCGCACCAGTTCACTTGTTTCACCTTGCTTTGCACTTTCTTCCCAAGCAACCAATTTCAATGTAGCATCAATCGTTAATCCATCTAATGATGATTGATAAGTAACATCAGGTATCTGCAGACGGTGCGCTTGTTCAGCAGCTGCTGCTGCTATTTTATTCAAGCGTACTAATTTTTTGGCTGCTTTTTGTCCCCAGTGAACAACAGACCAAGCTGTTTCAACCACAACAATATGATGAGCACCAAGTTCTGTCGCTTTTTGCACCACCATTTCAGGTTTATCACCTTTAGATAAGCCAATAATAATAGTTGTATCAACTGGTAATTCAACATTCGTTTCTTGTCGTGAAATAACTGTCATAACTGCTTGTTCTGCTTCAAACCTAACTATCTTAGCAACAATCACTTCATGTTGATTTGGTAATACAAATTCTGCTTCCGCACCTTCACGACTTCGCAAAACTGTTATGAAATGATGAGACACCTCTTCTGGTAATTGAAATTCATTACCTGTTGGCATCTCATTCAAAAAATATCTTTGCATTAATTTTCCTCATCCGCAAGCTTTGCAATGATACCATACCAATCACCTAACTTTGTTGACTGTTCAACAACTAAGCCTTGCTCTGTTAACGCATCAATTATCTTATCACGTTTATCATAATAAATACCAGATAATAATAAATAACCATTTGGTTGCAAAATATCATTAACATTAGGGATCAACATATCTAGGACTTCAGCTAACATGTTGGCAATTACGATATCATATTTCTTTTCAGGAACATCTTTCAACAAGTCACTAACCATTAACTGCATGTCAGCAGCTTTTGGATTTAAATCAACATTTCCTTGTGCTGACTTAACCGCTACCTCATCAATATCCGTTCCTAATATTTCACCAGCACCTAATAAACGAGCTGCAATTCCCAGGACACCTGAACCAGTTCCAAGATCAATCACGGATTCACCACCACGCACGATAACTTCTAATGCTTGAATCATTAACTTTGTCGTAGGATGCGTTCCCGTACCAAATGCCATTCCTGGGTCTAATACAATAACTTGTTCATCAGCTTGAAGCGGTTGGTAATCTTCCCACTTAGGTACAATTGTTACATGACGAGTAACTCGAACAGGATGGTAGTATTTTTGCCACTCAGTTGCCCAATCTGCGTCTGCTACCGACTGTACAGTAACTGTCCCTGGATGAGCATCTAATCCGAAATCAGATAATTGGTTAACTTCGATTTGAATTGACTCGGTCAACGACTGTAAATTAATGCCATTGGCAAAGTAGCCAATCACTGCTGCGCCATTCAAACGATGAATAATATCTTCTTTTTTCACCATTACTGTTGCATCAGACGGCTGATAATATTCTAATTCCGCAGAATCATCAATTTCTACACCCTCTGCACCATGTGTCATTAATATATTACTGATTGCTTCAATTGACTCTGTCTGTGTCTCTACAACAATTTTTTGCCAACTCATGATTTTTCCTCGTTTACTATGTTCTTACTAGGTTAAGAATACCATAAATTAACTCAGACGCCCATTATGTGCAAGCAAACAAAAAACATACCTAGTAACCAATTAAGTTGCTCACTAGGTATGTTAATTTTTATTTTGATTATTAGTCGATTGTGACAATAGTCATCAAGTTAGTTGTTCCTGAAGTCGTTACAGGAATACCTGCAGTAACGATAATCGTATCACCCTTACTTGCAAGGCCAGCCTTAACAGCTTCTTTCTTTGCCAAATCAATCATTGCATCAGTATTCTCAACTGGTTCTGCAATCGTTGGTTGCACACCCCAGTAGATATTCAACATACGTTGGACATTTTCAGTGAAAGTCAATGCCAAAATATCTGCATTTGGACGATACTTTGAAATCATTTTTGCAGTATAACCTGAGTTTGTTGCTGCAACAATAGCCTTGATATTCAAATTACCAGCAGCATTTGCAACTGCTGAAGCAACTGATTCGGTAACATCTGTTGGATCAAAATGATCATCATCATGACGACCATTCATTGCCAATGATGTCTCAGCTTTTTCATCAATGCGTGCCATCGTTGAAACAGCTTCAACTGGGTAAGCACCATTTGCAGATTCACCTGACAACATCGTTGCATCAGTACCGTCAAACACAGCGTTAGCAACGTCTGATGCTTCCGCACGTGTTGGACGAGGGTTCTCTTGCATTGAATCAAGCATATCTGTTGCCGTAATGACTGGCTTTCCAGCAGCATTCAAGCGACGAATCAAGTTCTTTTGTACCAAAGGAACATTTTCAGCTGGAATCTCAACACCCATGTCACCACGAGCAATCATTAATCCATCAGAAACTTCCAAAATTTCATCAAAGTTATCAATTCCTTCTTGTGATTCAATCTTTGGGAAAATCATAACTTCTTCATGGTGTGATTCAGTAAGCAACTCACGAATTTCAAGTACATCGGCTGCCTTACGAACAAATGAGGCTGCGATATATTGAATACCATTCTTCAAACCGAAACGAATGTCATCCGCATCTTTTTCAGTAATACCAGGCAAGTTAATTGAAACACCAGGTGCGTTAACACCCTTACGTGAACCCAAAATACCATGATTTTGTACTTCAGTTACTAATTCCTTGTTTGCATCATCTTTTTCAGTGATAACCATGTCAAGTTTTCCATCATCAAACAAGACATGACCACCAACATGCACATCATCAAACAATCCTGGGTATGTTACAGCAATTTTCTCCTTCGTACCTTCAATAGAAGCATCCATTGAAATACGAACAACATCACCAATATTAAATTCAATCTTACCAGGCTCTTGTACAGTGGTACGAATTTCTGCACCCTTTGTATCCAACAAGAAACCAACCTTCTTGCCAGCTGCTTTTTCAGCCTCACGAACAGCATTCATTCGTCCTAAATGTTCCTCATGATCACCATGTGAAAAATTAAAACGGACAACATTTGCGCCAGATTCGATTATTTTTGTAATCGTCTCTACATCAGAGCTGGCTGGTCCAAGCGTTGAAACAATCTTGGTCTTCTTCATGATTAAAAACTTCTCCTTAGTAAAAGATATTGCTATTTCTATCTATCTGCAATCATTGTACTATTTATCACTTTCTTTGTATACAAATTCAACTTGCCATTTGTTTCATCAGTAGAACACTTTTCATCCCTTATAAATAGGAACCTTTTCATATTAACTAATAAAGCGCTAACATGAATTTGAATATATTTTGTGATTTTTTTATATAAAAAAAGATTAGAACAATTTGTTCTAATCTCCGTGAAATATTCATCTAATCTAATGGTCGTGCATGTGTTTCTAAATCAACTTCTGTTAACTTACGTAACTTCGTATGGTGCTTTATTTTATAACCAAAATACAAAATAAAGAACAATGGTAATGCTAAGTAAGTTGTAATAATTCCTGGCCAGTTCCAATCAACGATCGCTCCCTTAAACGATGCTGTATCTTGCCCAAGAACAACAACAATTGATAATATCAACGCAACAATTGGTCCAAATGGGAACCATTTTGCTTTATAACGTAATTTATCAACATCTTTCCCTTGTGCAACAAAAGCACGACGGAAACGGAAGTGAGAGATAGCAACCCCAATCCAAGCAATGAATCCAGTTAATCCAGATGCAGCCACTAAGTAATAATATAGGTCCTGACCAAAAATCGATGTCACATACGTAAACAAGCCAACAACTACCGTTGCCAGTACTGCAGGTACAGGAATTCCTGTACGAACATTCACGCGCTTAAAAATTTTGGGCGCCATACCATCAATAGCCATTGAATAAAGCATACGAGTAGATGCATATAGACCTGAATTAGCTGATGATACCACTGCTGTTAGAATAACTGCATTCATAATTGATGCTG
Source organism: Weissella paramesenteroides (assembly GCF_051903945.1). Taxonomy (GTDB): domain Bacteria; phylum Bacillota; class Bacilli; order Lactobacillales; family Lactobacillaceae; genus Weissella; species Weissella paramesenteroides_A. The sequence continues at coordinate 1,401,391 of NZ_CP192268.1, forward strand.
CCGCTGCCAATCCTGCAGATTTAAATACCAACGTAAATGGTGAGACAGCAATGTTTGATTCACTTGAATGCAATAAATTTGGATCTTTGTAATAAATAACTGCACCAATAACAAAGATAGCCAAAATATAAAATAGTAAAATTCGCCAAAAAATTTGCTTTACAGCAGCTGGTACTGACTTTTCAGGTGTTTCGGATTCACCAGCTGTAATACCAACCATCTCAGTTCCTTGGAATGAGAATCCAGCAACCATAAATACTGACAAAATACCGCCAAAACCGCCAATAAATCCGTGATGTCCGCCAGCAGAAAGATTCCGTGCAACATCTGGCTGCTTAAACATAATACCTAAGATAGTTAATAATCCAACAATCAAAAATGCCACAACGGCGATGATTTTGACCATTGCCATCCAAAATTCTGTCTCAGCATATGCTTTAGCAGACAATAAATTAATCATTGTAATCAAAACCAAGACAATTGTTGACCAAATCCAACTTGGCACATCTGGCAACCAAAATCCCATAACAACCCCCACAGTAGCAGCTTCTACAGCTACTGTGATGGCCCAATTAAACCAGTAATTCCAACCCATCGCAAAACCAAATGCTGGATCAACAAAGCGATCTGCATAAACTGAAAATGAACCTGAAACTGGCATATAAGTTGCCATTTCTCCTAGACTGGTCATTAGGAAATAAACCATTATACCAATTACGGCATAAGCTGTTAATGCTCCAAACGGTCCAGCCTGAGAAACTGTTGCTCCTGATGCAACAAACAACCCTGTTCCAATCGTCCCTCCTAATGCAATCATTGAAAGATGACGAGTTTTCATCGTTCTTTTCAAATGACCCGTATGTTGTTGATTATCTGCCATAATTCCTCCTAAACAAAGGCCTAACGCATTTAAAAACAAAAAAAATCCTAGTTTACACATCTATCGTATAAACTAGGAACTCATTAGTTTTTAGTATTGTCGATAGCTCTCCGCAGCCGACTATTTTGCCGCGACAGTCTGCACACTATTAATGTACACACCAACAATGAATATTACCACACTCATCATTTCGGCAACCGCCCCTTTCGTCCAAAATCCTAACCTGTCAGCTCCCTTAGACTAATTTTGTTGGTTGCAACCTCTATATCCTATTTAATTTGTACCATAAATATACCTGAATTCATTTTACTTTGTCAAGTTATATTTTAGGTAAAGTAAAAGAGTCATTAAGCATTGCCTGTATCCATGGGTTATTTATTACAAACATGATAAAATTACCATAGTTAAACATCTAAAATTTTTAGATGGACAAAGGAGTACGGGCTTATGATTATAGCTAAATCACGCACACGTTTTCTGATGCTAATGCTTAGTTTGATATTATTTATCATAATTTCAATACTGACTTATAGACATCAGGGATTTTTGCACACACTCTCACAAATTGATCATTCAATTGCAAGAGCTGTGGTGCCTACTTGGTTAGAAAACATCATGAAACCAGCCTATATTTTTAGTCATGGGTTACTTGCTGGTTTACTTATATTTGTCATCGCATTCTTTTTATGGGGATTTAAATTTAAAATACCCGCAACTTGGATTTTATTGACCAGTTTAAGTGGTTGGCTATTGATTAACGTTCTTTCATTATTCTTCAATTTAGAAGTTAATGGTACAAAAATAGTTTACCCTGCTCATACAACATTTTTTATGACCTTGTTAATTTCTTATGTCCTATTAATCATCATCCCAGAAGTTCAACATAACTTTTTACAGTTTGTTTGTCAAACTTTGCTACTACTTTGTTGGATAGGCACGTTTATGATGACCCTATTAGCACCCAACTCTAATGTTGCATCTGCAATTGCCGGTTGGTTCTTAGCTATTGCTTGGCTACAATTTTCGGAAAATGTTTACCGTATATATGCTGCAGACTTATATCGTCGAAAAGGGTTTAGTAATTCGTGGTACTAATCTTTATTTCGACGGACTGAAATAGCTGTATTTTATATATTGAAAGGGGACATTGAACTACCACTTTATAAAAGTTGGTAGACCAATGTCCCCTTAACTGTGTGCCAAAATAATAATTAGGATTTAAATCATCTTTGTATCACTCAGCTACTTTTTGTTCTTTATTTAGTTTAATCCCGTTATTTGACCATCACTAGCAATATCTATATCAAGTGCTGCTGGATGTTTAGGCAGTCCTGGCATAGTCAATATTGAACCAGTTAATGCAACTAAGAAACCTGCGCCTAACTTAGGTATAAATTCACGAATATGGATATCAAAGTTTTTGGGTGCCCCGATTCGTTTTGATTCATCAGTCAATGAATTTTGAGTCTTTGCCATAATAATTGGCAACTTATCCCAACCATATTTTTTGAATGTTGCCAATTGTTTTTCAGCTTTACTAGATAAAACAGCTTTATCACCACCATATATTTCCTGCACAATATGATTAATTTTTACAATTGCATCATCCTCTGGTTGATAAAGTGGTTGAAAATCTTGACTTTTCGCCTGTTCAGTTGCTTGCACAACCCCAGTAGCTAGGTCTTGTGCACCTAACCCACCTTGTCCCCACACATCAGCAACATAGGCCTCGACACCCAGACTTTTCGCATAATCATTCACTAATGTAAGTTCTTCCTTCGTATCATGCGTAAATTGATTTATCGCAACAACTACCGGTATGCCATATCGCTTCATGCTTTTTATATGTTGACCCAAATTGACAAGTCCTAGCTTCAAGGCAGATAGATTAGGTGTTTTTAAATTCTGCTTGTCCTCACCTCCATGCATCTTTAATGCACGAACAGTGGCAACAATGACAATCGTATCTGGTACTTTTCCTAGTAATGGTGTCTTAAAATCAAGGAACTTTTCGCCTCCTAAATCAGCACCAAAGCCGGCTTCTGTCACCACATAATCTGATAATTGTAAGGCCGTTTTGGTTGCTAAGATCGAATTCGTTCCTTGTGCAATGTTAGCAAAAGGGCCACCATGAATAAGTGCCGGTGTATGTGCCAAAGTTTGGACTAAATTAGGTTTGATTGCGTCTTTTAACAGGGTTGTGATAGCACCTGCAACGCCTAAATCAGCTACTGTCACAGGAACTTTATCATAAGTATATCCAATCACAATTTTTGAGATTCGCTGTTTCATATCAGTTAAGTCATGCGACAACGTTAAGATAGCCATTAACTCAGAGGCAACTGTAATATCAAAACCATCTTCACGTGGCACACCTGATGTCGGACCACCTAGACCAATCGTCACATGACGTAATGCCCGATCATTCACATCAAGTGCTCGTTTCCACAAAATACGTCGTGGATCAAGATTTAATGGATTACCCTGATACAAGCTATTATCAATTAGGGCAGCCAATGTATTATGTGCACTGGTTAATGCATGAAAATCACCAGTAAAATGCATATTAATATCTGCCATCGGAACCACCTGTGAATAACCGCCACCAGTGGCACCACCCTTTAGTCCCATAACTGGTCCCAAAGATGGTTCACGCAATGCAACCATTGTTTTATGTTTTTGATGCATCAACGCATCGGCCAAACCTACTGTAACAGTAGACTTACCTTCACCAGCAGGTGTGGGATTAATGGACGTTACTAAAATCAGTTTACCTAGTTTATTCTGTTGTGATTGCTCACTAAGTTGCACCTTCGCCTTGTCACGACCATAGGGTTCCCATTCCTCCGGCTTCAAGCCAACATGTGAAGCAATTTTTTCAATTGGCCAAACATCAGCGGATTGTGCAATTTCAATATCTGTTTTCATCCCAACTATTACCCCTTTATTACTTACTATGACACATCTCTAATTTATACCATTTAGTCTACTTGCTCTTTCATATAATCTCAATATCTTTTTTTAAATAATTAAAAATAACTGCATCATAAATAACTTTTGTACGCAAAAAACCACCAATCTATCCATAATTTGGCAGATTAATGGTTTTAAATGTGTGCAACAAGATTACCATCATCCTTCGCACACCCATTTAATTTATTTATTATCGGTTCCAAAATATCTTTGTGATATTTTGTCAATCGTTCCATCCTTCTTGACCTGCGCAAGTGCCTCGTTAACTTTATTACGCAAGGTAACATCCCCTTTACGCATACCAACGCCGTATGAATCCGTACCAAAATTCGTTTGAATTATTTTGAAAGACTCAGGATCTTTCTCATGCGCAATATAATAACCTGCATAATCAGCATCAATTAATACAGCATTTAATCGACCAACTTGTAAATCATTCAGTGCTTTATCAAAGGTATCATACTGTTGTGCATCAGACCCAACAGTTTTCCGCAAGCTATTCCCTTTTTCAGTATAAGTTAATAATCCTGATGAACCTGTTTGTGCACCTAACCGCTTACCCTTTAAATCAGACAACTTATTAATTTGTTGATTTTTCATAGTAACAATAACTTGGCGATCATGATGATACGGATTTGAAAATGCGACTTTTTTCTTTCGGTCGTTATTAATCGTATAACCATTCCAAATCATATCAATATGACCTGTCTTCAATTCCGTCTCTTTCATCGACCAATCAATGGGCTGAAATTTTGCTTTTAGTCCAATTTTTTTCAAACTAGCCCGAGCCAAATCGACATCATACCCAATTAATTTACCACTTTTATCGCGGAAACCCATGGGAACAAAAGTATCATCAACCCCGATAACGACTGTTTTATCAGCTGTTACTTGACGCCAAGTATCTTGACTATGAACTGATCGATACCAAAAGAAACCACCAATTAAAGCTAAGACAATAATAACAAGACCATTACCAATAATTTGTCGTCGCCAATTAATTTTAGACTTAATCATAGGCTTCCTCCTCTTGAGACATCCGTACCAAAATCAAAAGTTTTATCAGCAACCGCCTGTGCAAACGGTAAATCGTGAGTAACAATTAGTTGCGTAACACCCTGTTCTTTCAATTGTTTAATGACCTTAATCACACGATCTGTCGAGCCCGCATCTAGCCCTGATGTTGGTTCATCATAAGCCAAAATTCCTGGTTTCATTGCAAGCGCCCGGGCAATTGCGACACGTTGCTTCTGACCACCAGATAATTGAAATGGATACTGATTAATTTGTTCTTCTAACCCTAAATTAGTTAATAATTCGTCTGCGATGTTATTCGCTTCTTTTTTTGACAATTTTTTAACAAGTTGTGGGGCTAGTGTCACATTTTCCTTGACTGTATATTGTGGAAATAGGTTAAAGTCTTGAAAAATGACACCCACTTGTGCGCCTTGACGATCACCCGCAATATTTAATGATTCATTATTTAATATCAACTCCCCACGATCTGCTGGCAATAGGCCGGCTAAAATACGCAAAAATGTTGTCTTACCAATACCTGAAGGACCCACGATACTTAATACTTCACCATCATTTATCGTTAAATCCATTCCTTTAAAAATTACACGATCGCCAAAAACTTTTGCTAAATTTTTAATTTCTAACATAATGCTTACCCCTTAACGATAATAGTTCAATTTACTTTCCATACGACGTTGAATAATCGTTGCCAAAGCAATCAGTACCAAATACACTAACCCGACCAACAAATATGGAACTAATGTCACATCCCGAGAAGCTGCAATATTTCCGGCACGCATCAAATCACCTAATCCAATGACATAAACCAATGAAGAATCCTTAACTAGGTTGACCACTTCATTCCCCATCGATGGCATCACAATTTTGAATACTTGTGGCAAAACAATTTTACGCATTGTTTGAAATTTACTGAATCCTAGCACTTTTGCACCATCATATTGACCATCCGGGATACTTTGAATACCACCACGGAATATTTCGGCAAAATAAGCTGCATAATTTAAAATAAAGGTCACTACTGCTGCTTCAAATCGTGGCAAAGTCATAATATTCGCTAAACTTAATCCATAATACACAAACACGATTTGTAGTAACAAAGGTGTCCCACGCATTATCCATACATACGCATTCATAACCCACTTCAACAAGTAAATATCTGATCGCAAAGCTAGCGATACTAGAATTCCCAATGGCACTGACCCAATCAATGTTAATACAAACACACCAATTGTCATTTTCAAGCCACTTAGAATGCTTGGTAAAATCTGTATAATATAGTCCATCTGCAATAATCTCCTTAATAAATAAAAAAGCCCTCAAGCAATCACACAGATTGCTTGAGGACGATTACTCGTGGTTCCACCTCAGTTTAATTAACCATTACTAGCTAATACTCTAGTACCATTGATATCAAATGGCACTCATGGATAACATCATGACACGGGAACGATTAGGCTCCGATAATCTTGGGTGTGGTTCATCTAGTACCTTGGTTACTTTTCAGCTTCAGCGTAACTCTCTTTAACAAGATAACAAGACTACTCTTCCAATCAAATCTTTTTTATAAATAACTGTTTACAACAATATAAATTAAAACAAATCATAAGTCAATCTTATTTTGAAATATTTCTCTGAGAACGTGATTTCAAAGCTAAGCGACTATTCAAATCACGAAGTGTGACATCATAAGATGAAATATCTGGTTTTTTAGTTGCATTATACAAATACGTAATAAAATCATATACAACAATGAATAGAATTAAATTAACAATAATTGTTGGAAATAAATGGAACATAATAAAATTCGGTACATTCAAATTTACCAAACTAATAATACCAAACGCCGCATAATCATATACCATGTATGCTGTCAATGTGACGAACCAAACAGCCAATGACGATGAGAAACTATAAGACAAATATCCTTGAATGAATTCTGCTAAACGAAGAATTAGCAAAAAACCGATTATTGCCGGACCGATAATGCCAGTATAAAAAATGTCAACCAGCATACCTGCAAACAGTGCAATAAGATACAACCACTTACGCTTAATTTGTTGTGCGTATCCCGTCATAACAGGCATCATCACAACTGTTAGTGAGAGCATTGGGCTTGCCGACATCGGTTGTTTAAATAGTAATGGTGCCAAATATAATGATATCCCGCCATCAAGCATAATGGCAATGATAACTAAAATAAAATGAATCCATGTGGTACTTATATATTTCAGCATAATTATTCTCCATAGTCGTTACAAAATTGGTAACTACATTATAGTAGCCTGATTTTAACTACCCCGTCAACTAATTTACAATAAAAAATTCCTGTAATAAAACATATTAGACTGCTACACTTAAGAGAGTATGGTTTATAAGGAGAAATAACATGGAAAAATTAGATTACGCAGCACAAGATAAATGGCCACGTGTTTCTGGCAACATGCAATCGCCCATTGCATTATCTGATGATCTTGTCATTAAAAATGATTTTCAAACAGCACTATCCTTCAATTACAATCACACTGCAAATTATGTACGAGATACAGGTGCGGGTATTGAGGTTGGTTTAAAAGGGCAGGCCCAATTAGGAAATCGTCCCTTTTCACTTAAACAATTTCATATTCACACACCTAGCGAACACACAATTAATCAGCAATCATATGATGCTGAAATTCATTTCGTACACGAAGCAATTGACGGTCGCCTAGCAGTTGTTGCAGTGGTTGTTAAGGCCGGCAATGCATCGGCAACCTATGATGCTGTTCTGCAACACATGAATGAAACGACTAACTTTGAAATACCAGTCAATGACATTATCCCTGAAGATAAGGAATATTATCACTATATTGGTTCATTAACCACACCACCTTTAACTGAAAATGTCGAATGGTATGTACTAAAAACACCAGTTACACTCTCACAGGAGCAAATCACTAATTTGATGACATTTTACAGTCACAACAACCGTGATCTACAGTCATTAAACGATCGTAAAATTGTTTCTTCAAACTAAAAGTAAATTGTTTAATATATAAAAAGAGATCAAATTAAAATTTGATCTCTTTTTATATTATCTAAGGAATGGCAACACTCACAACCGGAATGTTATTAAAATCAGTTGCTGGTTTGATATAAATTTTCTTTGACAACCCATAGTTATCACTTCCAACCTTCTCAACCTTACCAACATACAATCCAGATGGTGTTACACCACCAAGTCCACTAGTTGTAACTAAATCACCTTTTTTAACTGACACACTTGATGTAATTTGACCCATCACAATCAGATTTTTAGATTGATTAAAACTAGTTATAATCCCGTCGACTGTTTCTCCCGCACTGTTTTGTACACGAATAGCAAATCGATCTGAAACTTGGCTATTATCTGATAGAAGTTCAACCTTGGCATTGGTTGTATTTACCTGAGTAATACGTCCAATAAGACCACCTGAACCCATCACAGATAATCCCTTCTTCAAACCTGCATTGGTACCTTTATCAATAATCAATTGCGTCTGCCAATTACTTGGAGACCGTGAAGTAACAACCGCATTAACAACCTTGTAATCTGTCAATGTGTCACTTATTTTAAGTTGATCTTTCAATGCACGATTTTCTTGTTGCAAGACCTGCAACTGAACTTTTGTTTGTGCTAAATCATCAACCTTTTTAGTTAAACGATCATTTTCTTGGTAGGTATTCATCAACTCATCAATTGAATCAAAGCCACCTTTAATTGCTCTTATTGGGGCATTCACAATATTAGAAGTCCAACCTGATACGTCCGAAATAACCCGGACTGGCAAAGAAGGTTCTTTTTCTGAATTGTGGGCACGTGCACCTAAAGTGATAGCACCAATCGCAACAATGACAATAATGACACCAATCACTAGCCGACGTGATGTAAAGATATTCTTCATCTTAAACATGCCTTTCGTTTATCTTGTTTTATCATACTGCATGAGCTTTTACCTATCAATTCTAGCACGTATGAATAAACTACCCTGAAAATAACGGCGGGTAGTCACTACTTTACAAGTTTCGGCTTAATTATTTTTTAAAACATCAATTGACTTTAAAGCTTCACCTGTACCAATAACAACCGCATCTAATGGTTCTGGTGCGACAAAAACAGGCACCTTGGTTGCCTCTGCAATCACTTCATCTAAATGAGCTAATTGCGCACCACCACCAGTCAAGACAATACCACGGTCAATAACATCAGCAGCAATTTCAGGAGATGTTTCTTCCAAAGTTTCTTTAATAGCAACAATCACTTCAGCAATAACATCTTTAATAGCATCAGCAACATCACTCGCCTTAATTTCAATCGTCTTTGGCAAGCCAGTTACCAAATCCCTTCCGCGTGCAGTGGTACCTTCCATATCTTCAGATGCCTCAACATCTGCCGACCCAATCGCCATTTTTAGCCGTTCTGCCGTTTGCTCTCCAATTAAGACTGAGTACTTTTGACGTACATAAGTCATAATTGCTTCATCAATTTTGTCACCAGCCATTCTAATCGAGCGTGATGAAACAATACCACCAAGTGAGATGGTTGCAACATCCGTCGTACCACCACCTAAATCAACAACCATTGATCCAGTTGGCTCCATTACTGGCAAGCCAGCACCAACAGCTGCTGCAAAGGGTTCTTCGATAACATAAGCATCACGAGCACCAGCCACACGAGCAGCATCAATGACAGCACGCCTCTCAACAGCTGTTACCCCTGAAGGCACACCAATCGTAACATATGGTTTTGCACCACGAGTACCTAATGCCTTACCCAAATAGTACTTCAGCATTGCAACTGTCGTTTCGTAATCAGCAATGACCCCGTCACGCATTGGCCGAATAGCCGTGATTGAACCAGGTGTCCGTCCAAGCATCTCTTTAGCAGCAGTACCAACGGCAACAACTTCATTAGTTTTTGTATTCCGTGCAACAACAGAAGGCTCACGAAGAACGATTCCTTTACCTTCAATGTATACTAACGTGTTAGCTGTTCCTAAGTCTATTCCAACATTTCGAGTTCCAAATGAAAACACAGCACTTTCCCTTTTCTTTTTTTATTTTTGATAATTCTAACCATGTACTTTAAAAAGTACCATGCAATTTCTTACTAAGTTTATCACATGTTGTCGACCTTAGTCCATAAATCGATTAGTGTTTCTAGCTCAACTTTGGGTAATAAATGTTCTGTCCGATAGCTTCGATATCCTTTTGTCGAAATGATCATAAAATCCAGAAAATGAACCTGCATAATCTGGCTGCACATGGCCATTTGAGACATTGCTGATTTGTCCGCAGATGATGCATTCAAATTGCCACTAGGATGATTGTGGCACAAAATAAAACCATAAGCATTAGTTGCTACTAAATGTCGAAAAACATCACGTGGATGAATACTCACACTATCTACAGTACCCAATGCAACTTGATAGATTTCAATAATTGTCATTTGTGTTGTTACAGCAACTACCCAACAACCTTCCTGTGGTGAATGGGCATAACGCTGCATTAATAAATCACCTAGTTGCCTCACTGATATAATTTTAATTGTCATAAATTGACCTCCTAAAACAAAGACGTTTGCTAAATGACTTTTGTCGTCATTGTTTTAATTCTAGGCGTATAATAAATAGTTGATAAATTAAAAATATTGAGGTGTAACAAATGCGAGTTAGAAAATTCAGCCCTTTACAAATTCCAGCAAAAAATGTACCAAATACGGTACGATTTTATCGTGAGGTATTTGATTTACCAACTGAATTTGGTATAAACGAATCAAGACATTTATACTTTGACCAACATGCTATTGTGTTTACAGAAGATCCAGCTGCTGAGCCAATTACTGTTCAGGTCATTGTACGTGACCATCGTGAATCAGTAGAAAATCATTTTATTAATTACGAAGTCAAAGAATCAAAACCTGCAACAGAAAGTGCTGATGGTCGACACATAATTTTTTATCTTGACGACATTGACGGCAATCATATCGAAGTAATTGCTAATAAGTAATTCTGTCAATTCACCACAAATACAGCAGTACTATACTAAAAATTCGGAAAAATAAAAAGAAACTACCATAATATGTAAAGGGTCAGCAATTTACCACTTCATCGAAGTTAGTAAATTGCTGACCCTTTAAACGTGTTCCAATTAGTTTATTGACTATTTATCATAAACTGTAGAAACATAATTTTGCCAAGCGCGTAATAAATCTTGTCCATTGTCAAACATGTCATGCATTTTCAATTGCTCAACTACCTGTATGTCTGCCTCAGCCTTTTCCCATCGATGTTTCGCCAAATGATCTACCAAATTAGACCACCAAGCAAAACTCATCGCATCACGTGGCTGTTCTACCATCCATGAGGCAACTTCATTGAAAATTTCTCGGTGAAGCTGCTCTTCTCCTAACAACATGACTAAAAATTTAGCGGTCATTGTGTTAAGCATTTCCATTGTATGATGTGACCAATGTTTAGACCAAATAATTGTTAAATAATCAGCAACTCTTTCCACTGGAATATCTGTAATTATTGGTGCTAGCAACGCAACATCCATTTCTCGCCAAATTGTGACTGCTTCAAAAGAATCAATTAGAATTTTTTTGGCAATTTGCGCATGTTCATCAGGAACAATCTGTGCATGCAGAACATCTGCAAGACTGGCCACGCGTAAATAACCACGAGCCATCGTATTACGAAACAAATGATAACCGCGACGACTAATATCTTTTATATCATCAACCGCATGTTTTTGATTTGCCTCTTGCAAAGCAATGATTAATCCTTCAACAGTATCAAATCCATTGACTAGTTCTGTATTTACTTCTGTTCCCGTTAATAATAAATGACTCATCAGTGAAATAAATCCTTCAGCTGGTAAGTCATTTTCATTATTCAAATACCGATAATAGCGATTACGGCTAATGCCAATATTTGCTAATTCACGAACAGGAATATCATTAGCTTGACGAATAGCATTAATTCGATCGCGATTAATTAAACTCATGTGGCTATCCCCTATTTTGCTATCTCTCATATCTCATACTATTGAGTGTACCACCTGTGAAACAACCATTCAACAAAGATTAACCCATCAAGCAAATTATTCTTATTTTTTACATATATCTGTACACTTAAAGCAAATTTTGACCAATTTGCATGCCAAGCCAAAAAATAATCAAGCCCCCAATAAATGTCATAATTGTTTTAAAAACTAGCATTTTATGTGGACCATGCGGTTTTTGAATAGCATCTGCAATGTCAACAATTGGTGCTGAAAACGTTGACAAACCACCTAAAATACCTGGTGCTAAAATTGTATGAAGCCAATCCGGCAAAATTAATACCACAACAATCCCCATACCCAATGCTGCTAATAGATTAATGCAGACAACCATTAATTCTGCTAATTTTCCAAACCACCGAGGAGCCACTGTTAATAATCCAAAACGAATTAGAGAGCCACACATTGCCCCTAACCCAGTTAACATTATTTCTGCCATGACATCACCATTTTACGACCAATTACACGACTTATCAGCACAACTGCCACACCACCGCCGATGCTTATTAATAAATACAACAAAGCCGCAAAAAAAGATAATCGACTAATATCAGCCAGTGCTGTTGAGTAAGTCGTATATGCACCTAATATGCCCACCATAATAAAGTTTGCCGTCACTTGACTAAGTTTAGTCAACCTACCAAGCAATATGACTAACAGGGCGGACATAAAAGTACCCGTTAGGTTCACAATAATTGTTGCCCATGGAAACTGATTATTGTGAAAAATACTCAGCATGATTGCTCGTAATACACCACCGATAAATCCTCCACCTGCAACTGCCAAACTATTAGCTAATATGTTTTTTTTCATCACACTATTGTTATTAGTAACGATTAAAGTAATTCAATAAATCAGTTACTGTTAATTTCTCCTTTTCTTCACCACTAACATCCAATGAAATTTTCCCTTCTGACATAATGATTAAACGATTACCATAATCTAACGCATCTTCTAAATGATGGGTAATCATTAATGCTGTTAATTTTTCTTCATGGATTCGTTCGTTTGTCACTCGCATTAATTGTGCACTTGTCTTAGGATCTAATGCTGCTGTATGTTCATCTAACAATAGCACCTCTGGTCTGAGTTGGGTAGCCATTAAGAATGACAAGGCTTGTCGCTGACCACCTGATAAATCACCTGCATCCATATCTAATCTATCCGACAAACCATTCCCCATGGTTTTAGTAACTGCCACGAAGGATGCCTTTTTTTCATCAGTCAATCCACGATTTTTTAGGCGTCTTCTTAAGCCTCTTCTTTCGGCCAACAATAAATTTTCTGCTACTGTCATTCGTGGTGCAGTACCCAGTTTGGGATCTTGAAAGACTCGCGCCAAAAAATGTGTCCGTTGTGCTTCATCTAACTTAGTAACATCACGATCGCCCAGGAAAATATGTCCACTAGTTAGCGCCAAAGAACCAGCAATAACATTAAACAGTGTTGACTTACCAGCACCGTTAGATCCTAAAACGGTCACAAAATCACCATCTCGCAGGATTAACGATACATCATCTAATATTGTTTTTTCATTCGATTGACCCTGATTGACAACAACCGTTGCATGATCTAATCGTAATTTTTCTTTTAAAGCCATAGTTAGTTATCCTCGTTTTAAAAATGCATTTAAACGCAACTTTGAGCGTATTCCTGGTAACATCAATGCCAGTCCAAGTATAATGGCACTTACTAATTTCAAATCATCTGCATTAAAGCCGATATATAAGACAATAACTAGAACAAATCGATAGAAAATTGATCCAATAACAATTGTAATTAAACGTTCAGTCAAAGTCAGTGTATCAGTAAATACAACTTCACCAATAATAATTGAGGCGAGTGCAACCACAATTGTACCAACACCCATGTTCACATCGGCGAAGCCATTATTCTGTGAAACTAATGCCCCCCCGAGGCCAATTAACCCGTTAGCAATCATTAATCCTAAAATTGTCATATTGTCTGTGTTGATACCTAAAGAACGAGCCATTTTAGGATTATCACCAGTCACGATAAAAGATTGACCTAATTCTGTTTTCAAAAATAATGCCAAACAAATTGTCAATAATACAATCATAATCAATCCAATAACAATGACTGGAAAATTAGGGGGTAAAATTTTTAAAAAGTGAGACGAAAATAAGCTGTTTTTTCCTAGCAATGATCGATTGGCTTGACCCATAATTCTTAAATTAACCGAATAGGCCGCTGTCATTGTTAAAATTCCTGCAAGCAAAATAGGAATCTTACCCTTTGTATATAGTAGACCAGTAACTAATCCTGCTAAACTTCCCACTAATGCTGCACAGATTGTCGCAATAATTGGAGAGATTCCATTTGATATTAAAGTAACTGCAGTTGCCGCACCTAAGGGGAAAGTTCCCTCCACTGTCATATCGGGAAAGTCTAAAATACGGAAAGTTAGGAATAATCCAAATCCTAAGGTTGCCCAAATCAATCCTTGTCCAATAGCTGAAATTAAAATATTCATAATTGCCTCACTTTACGAATTTTGCTTGTTGATTATATTTATTTGGCAATTTAATGCCTAATTTATCTAACTGTGCGCGATTAATGACTAAATCACCCTTTTTAATAAAACCAACTGGCATATCTTTGGGCTTTTTGCCCTTTAATATTTGGGCAACTTGCTTTCCTGTCTTGATTCCTAATTTTTCTTGATTAATTGATTCTGCTGCAAGACCACCATCTTTAACCATGGTATCTACCGTTGGAAATACCGGAACATTCGCTGCATTTGTACTATCAATCAGCGTTGGCATTGCCCCTGCAATCGTATTGTCAGTTGGCACGAATACTGCATCAACCTGGTGATTAGCAACCATTTGCTTAGAAGTTTGATTTAAATCATTTGATGATGAGATTGTATATGGTTTTACCCGAATACCTGCTTTTTTGGCTAATGCCATCATCTGTTTGGCTTGAATCGATGCTGAATCGTCAGAAGAAGTATAGATAACACCCAGATTTTTTAGATGCGGCAAAAAAGTTTGCATCATTTTTAATTGTGATTTCAAAGGTGCTTGATCTGACACACCTGTCACATTACCGCCTGGGTGCTGATAACTTTTCACAAGTTTTGATTGTATTGGTGTTGTTGATGCAGCAAACACAACTGGTCTATCGGTAATTGTGTTTGCTAAAGATACTGCTGCTGGGGTTGCAATTCCTACCGATACATCGGCCTGAGCATTATCAAATTTTGATGCCATTGTTTTTAAATTTGATTGGTCCCCCTGAGCATTTTCAAAAAGTATTTTGATATTTTTTCCTTTATGAAATCCTTCACTTGCTAATCCCTCATAAATACCTTTATTAATTGCATCTAGGGCCGGATGCTTCATAAATTGTAAAACTGCTACTGTTGGTATGGCTTTTTTTTGCTGCTTATCAACCGTCTCATATACACCAGCAAAAAGTGTAAATAACGCTAATACGCCGATTGTACCCAATATTTTTTTATTCATTTGCTCACTCACTTCCACTATTATCTTTTTGACAAAATAAAAAACACGAGCAGATACTATAGTACCCTCTCGTGTTTAACATGAAAAGGACCATACACAAAGTCGTGTAACCCTTTCCAATAATTTTTGGAAAATTAGTCAGCACAGACTCAATACATCTGCTCCAAAAGGAACCACGTACCAAGTCTATGCAATCATAGCTCGTACGCGTTATCTGCGCCACCAACCATTTAATTGGAAATTAACTTTAACCATAACTAATTTTCTCCTCGTTTATTAATGTCATAATAATATCACGTCTTTTTTACTTACGCAATACTATTCAATATAATAATCATCATCTTCCATAGCTTCAACTTGACCAAGGCGATAACCATTACCGACTTGTGAGAAGAAATCATGATTTGAGGTTGTTGTCGAAATACCATTCATAACGATTGGATTAACGTCTTCAGCCCCGTCTGGGAATAATGGATCCTGACCTAAATTCATCAATGCTTTATTCGCATTATAGCGAAGAAATGTTAGCACAGACTCAGTCCATCCAATTTCATCATATAATAATTTAGTGTATTTTTCTTCGTTTCCATATAAATCTAGCAATAAATCGTATAACCAGGTCTTCAATTCATTTTGTTCATCTGTACTAAGCTCATTGAACCCTAATTGGAATTTATAGCCAATGTACGTACCATGAACTGACTCATCACGCAAAATTAACTTAATAATTTCGGCAACATTATTTAATTTATTGTGTCCTAAATACCAAAGCGGTGTATAGAATCCTGAATAAAACAAAAATGTCTCTAAAAATACTGAGGCAACTTTACGTTGTAATTGGCTACCATTTTGATAAACCTGATTAATTCGATTAGCTTTATATTGCAAAAATTCATTGCTATTTGTCCAATCAAATATCTCATCGATTTCAGCCGGCGTGTGTAATGTTTCGAAAATTGACGAATATGATTTGGCATGGACAGATTCCATAAACTCAATATTATTTAGAACTGCTAGTTCATGTTGTGTCCTAGTTGCTTGCTTCAAAGACGCCATACCGTCTTGAGACTGCAATGTATCTAGTAATGTTAGCCCACCAAAAACGTGACCAACCAAATAGTGCTCTTGTTCGGTCATTTTACGCCAATCATCCAAATCATTTGACAGAGGAATTCTTGTATCAAGCCAAAATTGCTCTGTCAATTTTTCCCAAGTGGCTTTATCAACCTTGTCTTCAATTGCATTCCAGTTGATTGCTTCATATCCTGCTGTCATCTGTTCACCTTATTCCTTATCTATACCGCAGTCTAAATTGAACAACTTTCACATTCATTAACACCAAACTCCTCCATATCATCCGTATAAGTACGAATATAGTAGATTGATTTGATTCCCTTTTGATAAGCATACAATCTTAGAATGTTTAAGTCACGTGTGGTCATCTTTTCAGTATGACCATCCTTCCAGTCGTATAGTCCCGCAGGTATTGTGGAACGCATAAACAATGTCAATGCCATTCCTTGATCAATGTGCTGTTGTGCTGCTGCATAAACATCAATAACACGACGCATATCCATATTATACGCAGACTCATAGTAGGGTAACGTATCTGTTCCTAAATAAGGTGCTGGATAATAAATTTTTCCAATCTTCTTTTCCTGTCGCTCTTCAACACGATTAATGATAGGATGCAATGAAGCAGTTGCGTCATTCACATATGAAATTGACCCAGTTGGCGCGATAGCCATGCGATATGCATTGTATAACCCATATTGCTTAACTGACTCCGCTAATGCAATCCAGTCCGCCTTTGTTGGGAAATGATGTACAGAAAAGATTTCTTTCACCTTATCTGTTTTTGGTGACCAATCTTCATTAATATATTTATCAAAATAAGCCCCACTAGCGTAAGTTGACTTCTCAAACTCATAAAAACTAGATTGGCGTTCTTTCGCAATATTGTTTGAAGCAACCAAACTATAATAATTTAGCATTAAGAAGTAGGCATTAGTAAAGTCCAACGCCTCTTCATCACCATAATACATATGATTTTTAGCAAAAAAAGCGTGTAATCCCATAGCACCAAGGCCAATTGCATGTGTCTGACGATTACCTAACCTTACAGATGGCACAATATCGAGATCTGTTTGGTCCGATACAAATGTTAATGCACGAACCATTGCATCGACCGACTTACCAAAGTTCTTTGTTGCCATCATATTAACAATGTTAGTTGAACCAAGATTACATGAAACATCTGTTCCCATTTCATCATAAGTTTGCTCATTATTAATTTGTGATGCTCGTTGAACTTGTAATATTTCTGAACATAAGTTAGATGAAATAATTTTTCCAGCAATTGGGTTAGCAGCATTAACCGTGTCTATATTGATAATATAAGGGTAACCAGATTCTTGCTGTAACTTTGAAATTTCAGTCTCTAGTTCACGAGCACGAATTTTCTTTTTGCGAATTTGCTTATTAGCCACCATGGCATCATATTCTGCCGTGATGTCTACATAATTAAATGGCTTGCCATATACTCGCTCGACGTCATATGGTGAGAATAGAAACATATCTGAATTATTTTTAATTAGTTCATAGAATTTATCAGGAACAGTTAGTCCAAGTGACAATGTTTTGACACGAATCTTTTCATCAGCATTTTCCTTTTTAGTTGCCAAAAAATTCATAATGTCTGGATGAAATACTGATAAGTAAACTACTCCCGCACCATTACGTTGACCCATTTGGTTTGAGTATGAAAATGAGTCCTCCAATAGTTTCATAACAGGAACGACCCCAGACGCAGCATTAGTAATGCCTTTGATTGGGGCACCAGCTTCTCTCAAATTCGACAAAACAATACCTACACCACCACCAATTTTAGATAATTGAAGTGCTGAATTAATCACACGTCCAATGGCATTCATATCATCAGTTGCCTGTAAAATAAAACATGAAACCAACTCTCCTCGACGTGACCGCCCAGCATTTAGAAAAGAAGGTGTCGCCGGCTGATAACGTTGATGAATCATTTCATCAGCTAAATTCATGGCCAGCTCTTCATCCCCATTAGCATAAAATAGAACATTCATCACAATTCGATCATTGTAATTTTCAATGTAATAATCACCATCATTTGTTTTTAAAGCATATTGTGCATAAAACTTGTATGCAGCCATAAAAGACTTAAATTGAAAATTCTGTGATTCCAAATATGCATATAGCTTTTCGATGAAAGTCATCGTGTACTTGTTGACCATTTTTTGATCCACATAATCGTTTGCAATCAAATAATCAAAACGATCCTGTACTGAGTTAAATTGCTTCGTATTTGGCTTAACGTTTTCTTGAATAAAAGCCTGTAGCGCTTCAGTATCTTTCTGTAACTGAATACTATTATTTTTTGGAATATTTAATTGGTTATTCAGATCAAAATAAGTTACCTTATCTAAATCCAGCGTTGCTAATGACATATAATTCCCCCGCGTACCTAGTGTAAAGCGGAATCCCATTGATTGCACCGACACATAAGTATCTTAATTAATTATTTTGATTGAATTAGATTGCTTTACTTAACTTTGCAAGCAAATCTGGTCGGAACCCTCTAACGGGCTCCATATCTTCTGAAAAGACAACTGGTACTGATTGATAACCTTTGTCTTTTAAGAAGGCAAGTGCTTCAGCATCATTTTCAACATTCTTTTCTGAATAGCTAATACCATATTGCGTTAATGTCTTCTTAGTCATGAGACATTGTATGCAGTTATTTTTTGTATATACAGTCACGTTTTGCATATTTTCACCTAAACTTTCTTCTTCTATAAAACCTAACGCTTTGTTAATATGACATTGAGTATAAACCACTCAACTAACTGTTTGCAAGCTATTAATTTGCTTAAAAAAAGGCTTGACATAGGCTTTATAGCACCACATAAGCCTTTTGAGTGATTATTACAAAAAGATTAAATAATAACTTTCCGTTACATATTTAATTGCCAATTATCATAATATTTTTTAGACTTAGTGTTAGTAGAAAATTTTGGAGGATAAAAATGCCTATTCATCTGTTATATACTTCAATCTCTGGCAATACCCACTCATTTATTGAAAAACTAACAGCGTATGCTGAAACGCAAGGACGGATCTCTTTTACCCCAATTGAAGTTTCAGATGCAACCCCTGACATAATTGAAGATGCACCTTTTTTTGTCTTTGTACCGACCTATCTAGATGGTGGCAACGGTATCGATAATGGTGTATTTGAGATATTGACGGATTGCCTACGTGAACAATTAGAGATACCCGCAAACCAACAACATTTACTAGGAATTATTGGATCAGGAAATAAAAATTTTAACGCCCAATACATCCTAACAGCTCGTCGTTATGCGCTGCAGTTTAATGTACCGTTAATTGCTAATTATGAATTGCGTGGTACTCCAACTGATGTCGAACGTATTTATAAAGCAATCCAACAACGTTTAGAAGAAGTAAAATAATTAAAGAGTCGAAGTTTAAAATCATGCCAGTCACTAAACCAAAAACTAAAAAGGTCTCACTCACAAAACAACGACGTGCAGAAACGTGGCACCAATTAACTAGTGAGCAGCAAGCTGTTATACAAAAGCATATCCGTTATCAACAAACATCACTATTTATGAATCATGAATTAGTCGGTCATGGGCGACATTGGTCCTTAATTGCTTATCATGAAAATTTTAATTATGAAGCCCCTCATAAACCCCAGTTATATTGTGACTGTGGTCGTCGCGTAAAATATCAATATGTTCTAACAAATGATTTTGGTGAAGAAATAAAACTAGGTATTACTCATTTTGCTGATCACATCGGCATTCCTGAGCCAGTCGCTCGACAGCTGCAAACTGAAATTCATCAATTAAATTTTGGGCTCGATGAACTGTTGCAACGTATCCGTCGACATGCTGGCTTGAACCAAGAAATGCGCCATTGGTTCATTGATCATCAAACGTCATTTAAAAATTTGCCACCGCAAACGGTTGAATTTATTGTCCAAAACTTACCCCCAGAAAGAGGAGTTCAAGCTGACATTGTCCGTGCATTTAAAAAAGCTAATTATGTGAAAAAGACTCGTATACACCGTAAGAAATCAAAGCTTAATAAAAGCGCTTGGCAGGAGCTCTTCCGAGACATTTGAAAAAAGGAGTTATGATGATTAAAATTTATCTTGCACCAGCTGTAAAGCCAAGATTTGCCCTACTAGTTGATGAGAGTCGTGAACTAGTTTCTCAAGTTTATCCTATTCAAGTTCACACTTTTCCATCAGAGTTAAGGCAAATAAAATTTTCTGATATGATGGCGCTCCATACCAAACAAACACAGCTACTGGCAAATAACAATTATTGGTTATGGCCCATTGACGAAAGTACCAATCACTTTCCATTAAACACGCAGCAACATATAAAAAATTAATCCAAAAATAAAAAGGTTACATCTAAGCTGGAATTATTCCCAGTTTAAGATGTAACCTTTTAAATTTCATGAGTTAGTTGTTTAAACCCACTCGGTTTACCACCAACCGTTAGCTGCACGGAATGCAATGGCATTTTCAACTGAACCGTAACGTGAAGTTGCATAGTTCAACATACCTTGTGTTTGTGATGCAACAGAACCGTAGCCCCATGATTGATTAGTTTGACCTAATCCATGATATTGACCATTTGATGCATTAACATTTCCACCTGATTCAGGCATTACAACTGAAGTCCACAATGCTGAAGTTCCACCAGCAGCAATAAATTGATCATATGTTGATCCTGAAGTTGCACTTGTTGAAGTTTGTGTCGTTGTTGCTGCACTAGATGATGTAGTAGCTTGAGAAGTTGCTTGACTTGCAGCTGGAGCGACTGAAGCGACTGAAGTTGCTGCTGACTGTTGTGTAGCAACCGCACTAGATGCTGGTGTTACAGATTGTGTTGAAGCAGCAGCTTGATCATCCAATTCAAATTGCTCACCAACAAAAATCATGTTAGCGTCTGCAATTTTGTTAACATTTAGAATACGGTCAACTGTGGTGTTATGGTTTGCGGCGATTGATGATAGAGTGTCTCCTGACTTAACAGTATATGTATCAGCTGATACATCAGTGGCCATTGCAGCAGTTGCAATACCAGCGACAGTTAATGCAGTAAGTACTTTCTTATTCATGGTAAATAATTCTCCTTGATGTTTGCCAATAATAGCATTTAATCTATCCAGTCCTCTGCAACACAGGAATTATCACTGCATTGGGAACTGAACTCTTAACGACAAGTAATAGTTTACCAAGCTCAGACTGTTATTCGTTACAATGCTGCGACATTGCGTTACACATGTATCACAAACAAACTTTTTGTTAGAAATTAAATTGTAACATCATACCTTATAACTCTCTAAATGACCGTCATAATAGCTTTCTTAAAATAATGATTAACCGGTTAAATAAGAACATTAATTTTATCAAAATCACTAAATTCTTTTTAACACTTTATATTTTTAGGAATAAAGCTTTATTGATTACGACAATGTAACAGTATTAAAGTTAATTTATATATCTTTTTTTTACTTATGGATTTATAAAAAGCAGTTTGACGTCCATTCGCCAAACTGCTCTTAAAATACCTTATACTTTTTTTATGATTTCCCGCGTAACTAACTCGTCCAAATAAAACCGATACAATGACACTAAATCATCATGATACTCGTGCTTAAAAATATTTATTGTCGCATTACCACTGGGATTAACCGTTTTTATTTTAATACCCGTCAGTTGTTTGTTCACAACGACTTTTAACTTAATCGCATTATCTAACCCTTTTTCTGGTTCTAATGAACGATTCATCACATATGAACCTGCATTATTCTTTACAAAACCAGTATCGCCTAATGCATATTGTTTTAATTGTGGATTAAATTGGTAGACAACATCATCTCCAGCAACTTTAACAGTTGTTTCAAAGGCCATTTTGATATCCCCCTCTACTATGATTAAGCTTGTGCCTCAAAAAAATTAATGAGAACTTGTGCCGATTGTTGACCTGCCTCAACAATAAAGTCGTCAAAGGTCATCCCTGCATCACCATTAGCATTATCTGAAATGGCACGCACAACTGCAAACGGCACATCAAAGTAATTGGCCACCTGAGCAATTGAAGCACCTTCCATTTCTGCTGATTGTGCTTCAGGAAAGTGTGTTAAAATCGTTTGCTTTTGCTCATTGCTTGCAATAAATGAATCACTCGTCACGACTAATCCGCGCACCAAACGAGCATCAGTTACCTTTCCGTATGACTCTGATAAATCATTTGATAAATCAGCATCCGCCTTAAAACGAGCAGGCTGTTGTGGTACTTGCCCATATGCATATCCAAAAGCGCGTGCATCTGCATCCGCATACGCAAGATAATCAGCAATAACAATATCTCCAATTCTTAAATCAGTGCCCAAAGCACCTGCAGATCCTGAATTTATTACGGCATCAACGCCAAAATTAGTGATTAATAACGTCGTGGTCAAAGCAGAAGCAACCTTTCCAATACCGGATTCTACAACGACAACATCCACATGACCAATTTTCCCGTGATGAAATAGTTTTCCCGCAATGGTTGTCTTTTTTTCATCAACCATTGCATCAACCAATGCTGCCTTTTCCTCTGCCATTGCATTTATTACACCATATCGCATTAAAAAAACTCTCCTTTATTTTAATCATCTATTACAAAAAGAATAGTACTAGGTAAGTCATAATAATTAACACTATTAAAACAATAATTGTTACATTTAAACGATGTTTCAATCTTGATGTTTTACCATTCTTTGTCAGCTTACGTGTTTGTGAATCCAATTCATAACGACCATGTCTGGTAATCCGATGTTCTTCACGCGTTAATAATTCGGGCGAGACAGAACTAGTCTCGTGATTACCGTCCTCTACCACCGACTTGGAATCATCAACAACTTTCGAACGTTGCTGCCGAGTTGTTACTTGTGACTTTTTTTTAAATAACATTATATTCACCTATTATTGTAAAGTACGCCAATAAAGATATGCCATATTAGTTTTAGCATCCTCTAATTGCCCATTCTCAAATAATACAGTGGCTTCTTCATAACTAACATAAATTAAGTCGATCTTTTCATCATCATCTTGCGGTAATTCATGTGTCACAGACGATAAATCAGTTGCTAGATATAGCGTCATGTACTCATCTGAAAAACCAATTGAAGTATAAAATCCCGTTATTTTTTCCACATGATGAGCTTGTAATCTTGTTTCTTCATTTAATTCCCGATTTACTGCATCAAGTGGTTTTTGGTCTCGCGTATCAATTTTACCAGCAGGCACTTCCAAAGTTAATTTTTGTACTGGAGCACGCCATTGTTTTTCTAGAATCATTTTATTATCTGCTGTCAGTGCTAGAATCGCAATTGCATCGGCATGATAGACAATATCACGTTTTGTGTGGCGACCATCAGGTAATGCAACTGTCTGTTCTGTTGCCCGAATGATATGGCCTTTATACTTTTCTTCCTCATTTAAGACCGTTTCCTTAAATTTATTCATATCTGCTGATAAATCTATCATGTCATCGATCTCCAATCAATTATTAATTCAAAACTTCAACTGCTGCTGCCTGAGGACCGCGAATTCCTTGAACAACAACTAATTTAACTTCTTGACCAACCGTCAAATCACGGACTCTTGGCGTTTGAATTGCAGAAAAATGTACAAAGACATCATCTTCACCCTTTAACTCAATAAAGCCAAATCCTTTGTCTGATTGCCATGTTTTTACATATCCACTAATTTTTTCCATGTATTTACTCCTTATTTTTATGTACGTGTTATAAAGTAGGCAAAGGCTGAAATACCAATTAAAACAACATAACTGCCAAGTGTACTGATTCGCCACCAAATAAGCCAAAATCGTCTTGTTTCAAAATTTTCACGGATAAATCCTTGATATAAAGCCAACGCAATACCCCAAACAACAAACATTAACAGCATAGGCGCAAGCATTATGATATGCCAAACCTCAAACGTCGTCACAGCAATGCTCCACCACGCAAAAAAAACAGCAATATCTGTAACTTTTATATTCTTTGGCCAATTATTTTGAAAAAACACTTGTTTGATAATCCAAAGTACAATTAGCAAAATTATAGCAATGAAAACTGTAACTGGCCAATTAAATAATGTCAGCATCCTTGCCTCCTTAAATTCATTAATCTATTTATTATACCTTTATTTATTCGCTCTGTGGTACGTTATACCATTTTTTTGATACAATGGACTAAATGAAAAGTTAGAGGTACCATAATGCAAAAAAATACGAAAAAGAAAAAATCAACAATGCAAAAGGTGATTCAAGGATTTGTCATCTTCATGCTTATTCTATCATTTGCCAGTGTATTTATTACATTGTTGCAAATTTCTTTCTAACAAAAACACAAAGGGCTGGAACGTCAAAACGTTCCAGCCCTTTAACGTTGTTCCAAAAGACTGAAGCCTTGCGAAAACAAGTGTTTTTCTTTAATTAATCATTAAATTGCCAAACTCCAGCAACATGTAACTGATTTAATAATTGTTCAGAACTTGGTCCCGCAGCTAATACATGACCAATTTGTGGTAACAAAGTTGGCAAGTGGTAAATTGAAACTTGCCAGTGTGGCTGAATTTGCCAATGTCTATATAGCTTAGCCTCTTCTTTATCACCAATTGGCATATAGATAGCAGCCGCTTCAAAAATAACTTCTGATAGCCGCTGACCAGTCACTGCTCTTAAGTGTTGCATTGTCACACCAATATTAACAGAAACATCATACAGGACAGTTGTCTTAGATAACCCAGGAATCGTATTACGTAAATAAAGCGTACCATTCTCCGAAACTAAAAATGTGACATCATAAGCGCCAATATAATTAAGGGCTTGGCCTAATTTTTCAGTTACCTTTTTAATTTCTGTAACAATTTCATCCGACACATCCCCAACTGTCCATGCTCTTGTTAGACCTGGTTCAGGAGTTTCTACCTGTCGCAATGGATACAATGTTGTCTCATCATGTGAACCTCGAACGGCAGTCATAACAAATGATTGGGTATTTTCAAGCCACGGTTCTACCAACAATGTACCACCATCAATTAGTGGTGCTACCAATCCAAGATCCCAATCCCCACGCAAAATTACTTGATCATCAATATGCTTGTGTTTAAACACAGGCTTTACAATAATTGGGTAACCTAACTTGGCACCTGCTTGCGCAATTTCATCTAATGAACTACCTGTTTCGTACGGCAATATATTTAATGATTCACTTTCATAAAAAGCTTTGGCTAATGCATGATCATCGGTAATATCTAATATTGTTGTTCCTTGTGGCACAACTTGATTAGCCAACTGATTCGTAATTTGTGTTGGCAACCACGCTGAAGTATAGGTTATCATGTCAGATAATGCGACAAAACTTTCAATTTCATCATCATTATCTTTCTCCCCTAAGAAACGGTAATCTGCATCTTTAAACACTACTGATTCAGCAGTACTACTATATGCCGCAACTTGGTACCCCATATTATGAGCAGCTTGTGCCAAGTAACGGCTAGTAATGCCTTCACCAATTATACCAATTGTTGCACCTGGTAAAATTTCATAACTCATGTTCTCACCCTTTTCATCCATTTCTATTTATCATCATACTTATTTAAGTGATAAGTTTCAATCATATGAATTATTTTATCAGCATATGTCGGATCTGTTGCATATCCCCCAGCCACTAATCCATTCGCTGCTGTTTTATAATCAGTTGCTCTAATAACTGTTGCATACCGTTGTGGGTTATCTGACGTGCCACTAACTAGTAATTTCGCGTGACTTGCCATCGACTCTTGCCAACTATTATAAACTCGAAAGGAGTCATTTATCGTGACCCACTGATTATTTTCGAATTCTTTTGTTGCAAGTGTCACACTTGGTTGCCCAGCTGAGGCTTTCACACCAAAAAAATTATTGTACTTAGCTGACAGTTCAGATTGACCCCAATTTGACTCTAAAGCAGCTTGCGCAATACTAATAGATGCTAACACACCGTATTGTTTCTCAAGTTTCTGGGCCTCAGGGGCAATTTTTTTTATGAATGCTTCTCGAGAAACTGGCACTTTAGACACCTCTTCTGTTGTTTTTTCTTTATTCGCTTGTTGTATACGTATATCTGTTTGCCAAAACCCAATACTTAGTAAAATAACCACACATAAAAATACGCGACCTTTATGTAATTGGCCTTTCTCAACAAAGAAAGTTTGTATGAAATTTTTCTTTTTTTTCGTATGCCTTTTCTTTGCCTTAACCAGAAAATCACCCTCTTATATATCAATTAAATTGCCATGATCCATTTGTAGTAATCTTTTAAATCTTGGTTCTGTTGTCATCAATTGTTCAGGTGTACCTTGCATTGATATCTTTTTGTCTTCAATAAAAATCACATTATCAACAAACTCAATACCAGTTAAATGGTGAGTCACCCAAATAATCGTTCGATCAGACAGTGTCTCAAAAATGGTCTTTAGTACCGTCAATTCTGTAATTGGGTCTAACGCAACTGTTGGCTCATCAAGGACGACAATTGGTGTGTCTTGTAATAAAACACGTGCTAAAGCAAATCGTTGTTGTTCACCACCCGAGAAACGACTCCCCATCTCTGTCATTGGTGTATCCAATCCTTCTGGTAAACTACGAACTAAATCTGTCAAAGATACTTGTTTTAAAACAGCCCATAGTTCTTCATTAGTAGCTTTTAAATTACCTAATCGTAGATTATTAGCTACTGAACTAGCAAATATATGTGGTTGTTGATCCAATACTGAAATAATATCTGAGCGCTGCTGTTGCAATGAACTAATATTATGGTTATTAATTGTAATTGCACCACTATCAGGTTGTTCATCACCTAATAATAACTTTAACAATGTTGTTTTCCCAGCACCAGACTGTCCCAAAATAGCTAGCTTTTGACCATTTTTGATGGTTAGATTTAAGTTTTCCAAAACTAACCTACTGCCATTATAACCAAAATTAACTTGATTAAACTTAATTTCTGGTTCAGTTATCAAACCCGTTGATTGTTCATTACTTTTTTGCCACTCTTGTTTTGACTGAGCATCCATCTGATTTAATCTTTGAATCGAATCTTGATAACGTGGCCATTCTCCAATACCTGTACTAATGGTTGTTAAAGCATCTTCAGCTGGAAAAATTGCCAACACAAAAGCTGCAATCCAATTAACACCAAAGCTATCATTACCAAACTGACGTGTGGCAAAAATCATCAAAATAACTGCAGTCGCCCCAATAACCAATGCACCAAACATATCTCGCCACCAATTAAAATGTGACTGCTTTGATTTAATTTTATTTATTGCATCAAAATCACTTTGTTGACGATCAAATAATTCCTGTGTCCGGCCAGCCAAAATCCAATCTTGTAAGCCCATCACAGAATCAGTTAAGTCAGTATACAACTGTCCCTCCAGCTGTTGCTGTTTAAAGTCTCGTGCACCATTAACCGCTAAGGTGACCATCGGTGCAACAATGACCGTCATTCCCAATATCAATAATATGGCAAGTGCAAATCCCCAATTAAAGATACCCACACCAATAGCAATTAATACATAAATTACCAGGCCAATTACCGTTGGAAATAATGTTCGCAAATAAAAATTTTCAATCTTAAATAAATCATTATCAAGAACATTTAAGACCTCTCCAGTTTGTGACTTCGCATAAACAGACTTTGTACCAACTTCAACAAGTTCATATAAACGTCGACGAAACACTGAAACTATCTTTAATACCCAATTATGTGAAACTAGTCGTTCAGCATACCGAAAAGTTGGTCGGCCAATTCCAAACGCACGCGTTAGCACAATAGGCACATAAACCATCAAAATATTTTCAGGAATTTGTGCTGATCTAGAAATCAAGAATCCAGATGTAAACATTAAGGCTGCTCCAGAAAAGGTCGTCATAAAGCCCAAAAAAATAATTAAAACTAGTAACTTTTTATACGACTTTAGATAAGGAAATACCCATGTATCTTTTTTAATTAACTCTAACATTTTATGCATTTTTGCCACCTCGCATTGCTGATTGCAAACTTACAAAGTAACCGTCATTGGCCTTTAAATCAGTTAAGGTTCCTTGCTCAACAATTTCACCGTCACGCATGACAATGATCCAGTCCATCTCGGTCAACCAGTGTAAACGGTGTGTGGCAAAAATCACTAGTCTTTGCTCAAATAATGGCACCATTGTTTCTTTCAAGTGAACCTCTGTTTCGATATCTAAGTGCGCCGTTGGTTCATCTAACAACAACACTCGTCTATTCTGATCCAATAAAATTCTGGCCAAACCAATTCGTTGTGCTTGTCCGCCTGACGTTTTCATTGCACCTTCGCCGATCAACGTGTCTAATCCTTGCTCTAATCCGTCATACCATTCACCCAGCCCGACAGTATGCAATGCTTTGATTAGCTCAGCATCTGTTTTTTCAGGAGAATAAAAAGATAGATTACCACGTAACGTATCGTGAAAAATATACGGTCTTTGTGGTAGAACTTGCAATTGATTTTGCCAATCTTTTTGTTGAAGATGTGGCATCTTTTGCTTGTTCAATTGCACCTCGCCGTCTCCAATTAAAAAACCACCTAATAAATTCAAAAGTGTTGATTTACCTGATCCTGAAGTTCCAACGATAGCAACTCTCTGATGGCCTTTAAACGAAAGATTAATATCTTTTAATGCTGGTTCTGTGGCACCAGGGTATTCGTAATTAACTCCTTGTAGTTGCAATGTATCATCATTTTGCCATTGTTGCTGTTTACTATGGTAAATATTTTTGTCATCAGCAAGCTTTTTGTCGAGCAAGTCCATAATATCAGCAAATGCATTTTTCCCATTGAGAGTTGCATGATAATCATTAGCAAAGTTTCGAATTGGCAAAAAATACTCAGGTGCCAAAACTAATATCGTCAAGGCCGGTAACAATGGCATTGTCCCATTCATTAACCCTAGCCCCAAAAACAAAGCGACGATAGCGATTGATAATGTTGTAAAAAAATCCAAAGCAAACGTCGACAATATTGCAATTTTCAACGTACTCATTGTCGCCTTACGATGTTCTTCAGAAACATCATAAATATTGTTAGCATACTGTTTTGCTAGACCAAGTTGCTTCAAAGTAGTCAAACCACGTAGCGAATCCACGAAATGATTTGATAATCTATTAAACGTATCATATTCCCGATCTGCTTTTGCTTGAGCTGCATAGCCTAAGATAATCATGAATAAGACAATCACTGGATAAATCATAAATAGAAAAATAGCTTGTTTCCAGTTAATAGTAAAAATATATGCCAAAATAACCCATGGAATAATCATCATATCAAAAAGTTTAACCAAAACTAGTGTAAAGTAATCATGCACTTGATCAATTCCTTCAACTGCTAAAGTTACTGATTTTCCAGTTCCTAAACTAGTAATTGCTCTTGGTCCTAATTTAGCATATTGTTGCGTTAATTTACTTTGCAACATGCCAGTTGTTTTATCAGCGAATGGTGCCAAAACATATTCCTTAAAGACTCCCATTAGTTGACGTAAAACATACGCACCAATAAATATTAAAACAATCCAAAAAACTGACTTTAATGGATGATGTTGCCACAATTTAGTTAATGCGATACTAATCGCCCGCCCTTGGCCAACAATGGCAAGAGATTGAATAAATGTCAGGAGACAAAGAAGTCCTAGCGCCTTCTTTGCACCAGCAAAGCTAAATAAACGTTTATCTAACATAAAATAATTCCTTTCATTTCTAGAATAAATCAGATATGTATAAAAAGGTTGGGACAAATATTGTCCCAACCTTTTTGGACCTGTTAATCACTCAAGACAACAAATAATTAATACGAAATCTTCTCAACTCGGATACGATCACGGAAAACGTAAAAGCTCCAGATTTGATATGCCAACACGATTGGCAAAGCAGTCAGTGAAATTATCGTCATCCATTTTAGCGTATATGGTGTCGAAGTTGCATTCTTTAATAGAATTGACATGCTTGACTCATTACCAACAATGACACGTGGGAATAACCCTGTAAATAACAGAGCAACAACTAGGATAATAACTAATCCCAATGCAATAAATGCCCATGTATTTTGTCGTTTTAGTGTCACAGTCCACGCAATTAATGTTAAGACAACAATAGCTGCTAACATGATAATTGTCACTACTGGTTTTTTAGTGAAGAAATCAGTGAAGACAAATAAAGTAATTGCAAAAGCAACCTCACCAATCAAAAGGATAGGATATAATACCTTTAATTGTTTTTGAATACGATCGTGTAGTGAACCATTCGTAATTTTTAATCGTGCATAATTTAGACCATGGACGTATGAAAGCAACCCCATAGCAACACCACCAACAATTGAGAAAATGTTGAAGTAATCCCAGAAATTAGCTGACATATCACCATTAGCATTCAAAGGCATCCCCTGAACAACGTCAGTAAATAAGACACCAAACAAGAAAGGCACTAACATCGAAGTGATTGATGAAATCGTCGTCCACAAATTCCGGAATTTAGCAGTCCGCATTTGTTCGCGGAATTCAAATGACACACCACGATAGATCAACCCAATCAATATTGCGAATAAAATAAGGTAAAAACCAGAGAATAGTGACGCATACCAGAATGGCATGGCGGCAAACATTGCCCCACCAGCGGTTATTAGCCATACCTCATTACCATCCCAATGAGGACCAATTGAACGAATCAATGCATCTTCTTCTTCTTCATTTTGGGCCAATGTCTTTAATGACATACCGATTCCAAAATCAAATCCTTCAAGGAAAAAGAAACCTGCAAATAGTACTGCAATCAAAACAAACCATAAAATTTGATATCCTGTCATCACCTAGGCCTCCTTTCCTGCTTCAAAGGCACTTGGTGAAAATGGATCCACATTTTCTTCAGTTGCTTGTTCATCAACTGATTCTGGACCAGCAATCATCACACGACGTGACAGCATAATCATAATCAAACCTAACACAGCGAAAGTTGCAAAATATAAAATATTTGATGTTAGTAATGATGCAGCAGATACGTTTGGCGATACTGCATCAGCCATTGTTAGCACACCGTAAACAACCCATGGTGCACGACCTAACTCAGTAATCAACCAACCTGAAGTAATGGCAAGAAATGGTAGATAGGTCGCCAATCCAAATATCCAAAGTGCCCACTTGTACTTTGAAATATCAACCTTAGACTTCTTACGAGTGAACCATAGAGCCACAACTGCTAATAAACCAAATGCACCAGCTGAAACAGCCATGATTCGGAAACTGTAGTAAATCGTATTGTTTGGTAGGTAATAATTCATGTCATGTCCAAACTTTACATCATACTTCTCATGAAGCTCTTTGTTAAGTTCATGCCATCCTTGACTACCACCAGTTAATGAATGGTGTGCAAGAATTGAAAGCATATAAGGAATATCTAATGACCACTTCACATCATGCGTCTTTGGATCAGTATAAGAAATAACAGACCATGGTGCTTGTTCATGGGTACCACCAACATTCTTATCAATACCTTCTGTCGCAGCAAACTTCATTGGTTGATCTTCTTGTAGATACAATGAGTGACGATCACCTGTATATGCTAGCCCTGCGACACCAATTAGTGCCACTACTGCTGCCACTTGAACTGATTTCTTAAAGAAGTTCACTTCATGATGTGGTTTACGCAATAGCGACCATGCAGAAACTCCCATTACCACAAATGATCCTGCCATAAATGTGGCAAAAATTACGTGTGGGAATTCCAACCATAGTTGATGATTCTGTAGCAATGCCGGAAAATCTACCAAAACAGCTCGATTAAATTTGTGATCTACTTGGAAACCAACCGGATTTTGCATAAATGAATTTGCAGCTAAAATCCAAAGAGCTGAAAATGCAGAACCCAACGTTGTTAACCAAATAAACAATAGGTGTAACTTTTTATTAAAACGATCCCATCCAAATGACCATAGCCCTAGGAAAGTCGATTCTAAAAAGAAAGCTACAAGGGCTTCAACAGCCAATGCTGGGCCAAAAATATCACCCACATAACGAGAATATCTAGACCAATTCATACCAAATTGGAATTCTTGAATAATTCCAGTAACAACACCAACAGCAAAACTGAGCATAAAAATCTTACCCCAGAATTTTGTCATTCGTTTATACTGGTCATCCTTTTTTATAACGTACAAAGTTTCCATAACCGCTACAATAATACCAAGCCCGATTGACAACGGTACAAAGAAAAAATGAAAAATTGTTGTCATTGCGAACTGGAATCTTGCAAGGTTCAAAATGGAAAGACCTGCTACCAAGTTCATACAACTAACCTCCTACTCAACAGATATGTTTTAAGCGCAATAAGTGCTCATATACAATTTATTGTACAGAGTTTATGACCCTTTTACCACTTTATTAAGCAATTTTTTGTATAATTTTTTATCAAAATATTATTTATTTGTGAATATTTTCATTATTATTTCAATTGATACACATTTTTAATGTTTTCCCATTTTGGCGCTATTTATTAAATGGACGTTTTCCGATATTTCGCTTAAAATGAAATAAAATAGCCTATTTGGAGGAATTTAATATGACGACGAAATTATTGGCACTTTCACCGCTGACTGATGAAAATATAACTACTTTGGAAAAATATCATGTCACTGTTGTCACACCGGAAAATATTACGCCTGATGATTACAGTGATATTGTTATCAGTTATGGTTGGCGTTCTAAAATCATTAACAAAATTTTAGAAACACCTAACCATCAGTTAAAATGGATTCAATCTTTTTCAGCTGGTGTGGATTTTATGCCCCTTAATGATTTAAAGAAGCATCAAATTATATTAACAAACACTAGCGGTCAAAAAGCGGTACCAATCGCCCAAAGTGTTATAAGCTATATTTTCCATTTTGCTCGTGGTCTTCATGTTTATCAAACCCAAAATCATTGGCATCCATTTGAACAACAGTTTACCCTACAGGAGTTGCCGGTTGTCATCTTCGGAACTGGACGTATTGGTCAACAAATTGCTGCATATCTACATACTTTTGGTACTACTGTCTATGGTGTAAATACGACCGGTCATCCCGTTGGCAGTTTTGAAAATGTTTTTGCAATTGATAATCTACAAGAAATTCCTAAAAATATTGCTATTGTAATTAATGCTTTACCCGGTACAACTGATACCGAAAACTTTTTTAACAAAGAACATCTAGATTTGTTTAAAAATCTATTTCTATTTGTAAATATTGGTCGCGGTTCTACTGTTAATGAACAAGATCTATTAAATAAGCTTAATGAAGGCAGTATTCAACATGCTGCGCTAGACGTAACTAAACAAGAACCTATTCCTAAAGATTCAGAATTATGGCACCAAGATAACCTAATATTAACCCAGCATTCTACCTGGGCTGGTGAATCAGAATCTCTGTTTCATGTATTCATGAAAAACCTACCAGATTTTCTGACAGATAAACCATTGACATATAATGTGGTCGATTATGAACGAGGCTACTAACATAAAACACCTATCAAGATAGCTAACGCATCAAATGTGCAAACTATTCTGATAGGTGTTTTATTAATTTGTTTCTAACTCTTCTAAATACTTTTTTACATCATCTTGTAAGTTAATATCTTTAGAAAATTCTGCGGCTGCATAAATAAGCATCTTTGCCTCAGCTTTTTCTTTTAACAATGATAACTGTTCACAACATTTCACGCGTAGCTTTTGTAACTTAACAATTTGATGAAAGTGCTCATTTGTTGGTAAAACTGCCAATGCTTTTGTAATTCGATCTCTTGCTTTTTCTGGATCATTGATTGTTAAATATAATTCACTTTGATGATAGTATGTGTGCGCAATGACCTTTCCTAACTCAGATCGCATTGTCGGTCGATAACCTTTAATGAGTCCGCAAGCACGTTCGAAATATTCTGACGCATAGACATACTCACCTTGCTTTGCCCATGTTGCCCCCATTTCCGTATATATTTCAATCATTAATTCCATTTGATGCTTTTCCGCATCACCTAACGCAATTTGCAACAGTTGCATTGCAACCGTGGTTTGATTTTGAGACAGCGCAATTCTGGCTCGCAATAGGTTGTATTCTGGTAACGCAAAGACTGGTAATCGACGTAGTAATGTTGAACTTTCTAATCGATTTGCAGCCTGCTCAAATTGGCCAATATCAATAAAGTAACGGATTACCGTTAACGGTGTGACAGTTAATTCGTTAATTTTAGCAACATTGGAAACGCGTAATTGTAAGCGTGCACAGAGTTGCTGTAAGACAGTGATATTTGAAATTTCATCAGTACGTTCTATTCGAGACAGTAAAGACTGGTGACAAATACCCTCTGCAACATCAGCTTGTGAAATTCCTAATTGTTCGCGACGACGTTTTAAACTACCTTTTAATAATTTCATGTCTTTGATCTCCGAATCAAAAATATAATATTAGCATAAATGTTAATTCAATAATAAACAAGTCTTTTTATATTATTTTTTAGAGTTAATGATAGTTTAAATACATATTTTATGATATTTTTCATAACTATAATCACTCTAGATCACTCATTTATTACGTTTTTGTTTTCATGAAATTATCGTAACTTCATAAAATAATTAATTTCCACATTTTTTCATATGCTAATTTGCAAAATATAATTTTTTCGAATATCTTTTGATTTCAGGCATCAAATTTTATTTAAAGTTTTAAAGCGCTTTTTAAAACAAACTGTCATAGTATACCAATACTTATTTTATCCACTTATTTTTCTTACTTTTATCAATAAAAAAGTTACTTAATTCATAAAATACCTATATTTCTGAATAGATAAAAAAGATGACCATTGTTAGCCCTTACATGGATCAAAAATTATAATCATCTATTTATAATGAATTATTCAAAAATAAGTGCTGTTCTTTAATTTGAGCAGAATACAAATAATATAGTGTTAACAGCTAACACATACAGCCCTTACCAAAAAATCATCAGGTAACTATTTAGTTTCTAACAATCACAAACTATTAATGTCCTAAATGACTATACTAATAGTCCTTAATTTTGTTTCAGTAAATGAAAGGCTACTCTTCTCTAGGAGTCCTTGGTTATCTCTAAAAACAAAAAAGTTGTTCCCCTAAAGGGAACAACCTTAATTATCAAATCTATTATTATGTAATTTACGGAGACAGAGGGATTCGAACCCTCGCGCCGGTTTCCCGACCTACACCCTTAGCAGGGGCGCCTCTTCAGCCTCTTGAGTATGTCCCCATGTCAAAAGCAAACTTTCAACAAAATGGGACTGAGAGGACTCGAACCTCCGACCTCACCCTTATCAGGGGTGCGCTCTAACCAGCTGAGCTACAGTCCCATACTACAAAAGCGGACGACGGGAATCGAACCCGCATTCCCAGCTTGGAAGGCTGGAGCACTAGCCATTGTACTACATCCGCATAACATTATTATAATGTTATGGCGCGGGGCGGAATCGAACCGTCGACACTACGAGCTTCAATCGTATGCTCTACCAACTGAGCTACCGCGCCAATATAAAACGGTCACAACGGGATTCGAACCCGTGATCTTTCGCGTGACAGGCGAACGTCATAACCAACTAGACCATGCGACCAACAGATAAATATAATCTGAATTAATTGCGGGTGTAGGATTTGAACCTACGACCTTCGGGTTATGGGCCCGACGAGCTACCAGACTGCTCCAACCCGCGATAATAAATAATAGTCATCAACTGATGACAAAGGAGAATGTGGGATTCGAACCCACGCGCCGGTTTCCCGACCTGACGGTTTTCAAGACCGTTCCCTTCAGCCAGACTTGGGTAATTCTCCATAAATACCTAAGGCCTAAATGGACCTTGTTGGACTCGAACCAACGACCGGACGGTTATGAGCCGTCTGCTCTAACCAACTGAGCTAAAGGTCCAATTTATTTGAGCCAATCGCGGCGGGGGGAATCGAACCCTCGACCTCCCGGGTATGAACCGGACGCTCTAGCCAGCTGAGCTACACCGCGAATCATAACACTTAGTGCTATAATCGGGACGACAGGATTCGAACCTGCGACCCCCTGGTCCCAAACCAGGTGCTCTACCAAACTGAGCTACGTCCCGAACATGCTAACTAGCAATAATAAAACAAACTAACGTTTGTAATGCACCTAGAAGGATTCGAACCTTCAACCTTCTGATTCGTAGTCAGACACTCTATCCAGTTGCGCTATAGGTGCAAATAATATGCCGGCTACCGGGATCGAACCGGTACGATGTCTCCATCGCAGGATTTTAAGTCCTGTGCGTCTGCCTATTCCGCCAAGCCGGCAAAGCGAACAACGGGATTCGAACCCGCGACCTCTACCATGGCAAGGTAGCGTTCTACCAGCTGAACTATATTCGCATGATGCCGACTAAAGGGTTCGAACCTTCGACCTCCGCTTTACAAGAGCGATGCTCTACCAACTGAGCTAAGTCGGCAACAAATACATAGTTACCAGTTTGACGAAATAGATACATATTATTAAAGTGGGTCGTCTGGGGCTCGAACCCAGGACCCATGGATTAAAAGTCCACTGCTCTGCCAACTGAGCTAACGACCCAATGGACGTTACAGGGATCGAACCTGTGACCCCCTGCTTGTAAGGCAGGTGCTCTCCCAGCTGAGCTAAACGTCCATTGATGCATCGCGATGTCCTATCCTCGCAGGAGGCGATCCTCCAACTACTTTTGGCGCTACTGAGCTTAACTACTGTGTTCGGTATGGGAACAGGTGTGACCTCAGTGCCATCATCACGACACGATTGTTACTAAAAGCAACCACGAGATTAATTATCTCAAAACTGAATCATAATGTCAAGTCTTTTTTTCATTTGCCTTACACCACTTGCTACTTGGTTAAGTCCTCGAACCATTAGTACTAGTCCGCTCCATGCGTCACCGCACGTCCACTTCTAGCCTATCTACCTCATCATCTCTGAGGGGTCTTACTTCATTTCTGAATGGGAAATCTCATCTCGAGGCGAGTTTCACACTTAGATGCTTTCAGCGTTTATCTCATCCGTACATAGCTACTCAGCGATGCTCCTGGCGGAACAACTGATACACCAGTGGTACGTCCACCCCGGTCCTCTCGTACTAAGGGCAGCTCCTCTCAAATTTCCTACGCCCGCGACGGATAGGGACCGAACTGTCTCACGACGTTCTGAACCCAGCTCGCGTACCGCTTTAATGGGCGAACAGCCCAACCCTTGGGACCGACTACAGCCCCAGGATGCGATGAGCCGACATCGAGGTGCCAAACCTCCCCGTCGATGTGGACTCTTGGGGGAGATAAGCCTGTTATCCCCAGGGTAGCTTTTGTCCGTTGAGCGATGGCCCTTCCATGCGGAACCACCGGATCACTAAGCCCTACTTTCGTACCTGCTCGACTGGTAAGTCTCACAGTCAAGCTCCCTTGTGCCTTTACACTCTGCGAATGATTTCCAACCATTCTGAGGGAACCTTTGGGCGCCTCCGTTACCTTTTAGGAGGCGACCGCCCCAGTCAAACTGCCTGCCAGACACTGTCTTCCACCACGCTTAGTGGTGTGAGTTAGAGTGTTCATACAACGAGGGTAGTATCCCACGTTTGCCTCCATCGAAACTAGCGTCCCGATTTCTACGGCTCCTACCTATGCTGTACAAGCTGCACAAACACTCAATATCAAGCTACAGTAAAGCTCCATGGGGTCTTTCCGTCCTGTCGCGGGTAACCCGCATCTTCACGGGTCTTTAAATTTCACCGAGTCTCTCGTTGAGACAGCGCCCAGATCGTTACGCCTTTCGTGCGGGTCGGAACTTACCCGACAAGGAATTTCGCTACCTTAGGACCGTTATAGTTACGGCCGCCGTTTACTGGGGCTTCAATTCGTACCTTCGCCGAAGCTAAGCACTCCTTTTAACCTTCCAGCACCGGGCAGGCGTCAGCCCCTATACGTCATCTTACGATTTTGCAGAAACCTGTGTTTTTGATAAACAGTCGCCTGGGCCTATTCACTGCGGCTCAGCTTGCGCTGAGCACCCCTTCTCCCGAAGTTACGGGGTCATTTTGCCGAGTTCCTTAACGAGAGTTCACTCGCTCACCTTAGGATGCTCTCCTCGACTACCTGTGTCGGTTTGCGGTACGGGCAGGTAAACACTAACTAGAAGCTTTTCTCGGCAGCGTGACATCACAGACTTCCCTACTTTATTTCGGTCCCCATCACAACTTGTCCGTATAAGTGCAAGCATTTGACTCACACTAAGACTTGTTGCTTGGCCCAGCATTTCCAGCCGCTGGGTTCTGTTAGCCTTCTGCGTCCCTCCATCGTTCAAACATGTTCACCTGGTACAGGAATCTCAACCTGTTAGCCATCGACTACGCCTTTCGGCCTCGCCTTAGGTCCCGACTAACCCTGGGAGGACGAGCCTTCCCCAGGAAACCTTAGTCATACGGTGGACAGGATTCTCACCTGTCTTTCGCTACTCATACCGGCATTCTCACTTCTAAGCGCTCCACCAGTCCTCACGGTCTGACTTCATTGCCCTTAGAACGCTCTCCTATCGCGCCACTAATGTGGCACCCGTAGTTTCGGTGGTGTGTTTAGCCCCGGTACATTTTCGGCGCAGAATCACTCGACTAGTGAGCTATTACGCACTCTTTAAATGGTGGCTGCTTCTGAGCCAACATCCTAGTTGTCTATGCAACTTCACATCCTTTTCCACTTAACACACACTTAGGGACCTTAACTGACGATCTGGGCTGTTCCCCTTTCGACAATGGATCTTATCACTCACTGTCTGACTCCCGGACATACGTGATTGGCATTCGGAGTTTATCTTAATTTAGTAACCCGAGATGGGCCCCGCACCAAAACAGTGCTCTACCTCCAACACGCTATCTTCCGAGGCTAGCCCTAAAGCTATTTCGGAGAGAACCAGCTATCTCCAAGTTCGATTGGAATTTCACCGCTACCCACACCTCATCCCAACATTTTTCAACATGTACGGGTTCGGGCCTCCAGTGCGTTTTACCGCACCTTCACCCTGGACATGGGTAGGTCACCTGGTTTCGGGTCTACAACAACATACTAAAACGCCCATTTCAGACTCGCTTTCGCTACGGCTCCGGTCTTTCCACCTTAACCTTGCATGGTATCGTAACTCGCCGGTTCATTCTACAAAAGGCACGCTATCACCCATTAACGGGCTCTAACTTGTTGTAGGCACATGGTTTCAGGAACTTTTTCACTCCCCTTCCGGGGTGCTTTTCACCTTTCCCTCACGGTACTGGTTCACTATCGGTCACTAGGGAGTATTTAGCCTTACGAGATGGTCCTCGCAGTTTCCGACCGGATTTCACGTGTCCGGCCGTACTCAGGATCCTACACGGGAGTTTGCTTACTTTCGCATACGGGGCTATCACCCTGTTTCGCTCAGCTTCCCAGCTGATTCTGCTAATAAACAAATTTGTAACTCCACAACGGTAGTCCTACAACCCCAGAGTGCAAGCACTCTGGTTTGGGCTCCTCCGTGTTCGCTCGCCGCTACTGACGGAATCGATTTTTCTTTCTTCTCCTGTTGCTAATGAGATGTTTCAGTTCACAACGTCTACCTTCGTCTAACTATGTATTCATTAAACGATAACTTGCATCACAAGTTGGGTTCCCCCATTCGGAAATCCCCGGATCACAGCTTACTTACAGCTCCCCGAGGCATATCGGTGTTAGTCCCGTCCTTCATCGGCTCCTAGTGCCAAGGCATTCACCATGCGCCCTTAATAACTTAACCGATCAACTTTCGTTGATGATTTCGTTTGAGTATTGTGACTCAATGGTCACAAGCGATTTTAAACTTATTTAAAAAACTCAAAAAATTACGCGGTGTATTTTTTCGGCTCAATTTAATTGATTTGATCAATTATAATGAATTTAAAAATTTACAATTATGATTCAGTTTTCAAAGAACTAATCTGAGAGATAAAACTCTCAAAACTAAATATCGTTTCGTTGACTGTGTAGGCTTCCGATTTTCCTTAGAAAGGAGGTGATCCAGCCGCAGGTTCTCCTACGGCTACCTTGTTACGACTTCACCCTAATCATCTGTCCCACCTTAGACGGCTGGCTCCTAAAAGGTTACCCCACCGGCTTTGGGTGTTACAAACTCTCATGGTGTGACGGGCGGTGTGTACAAGACCCGGGAACGTATTCACCGCGGCGTGCTGATCCGCGATTACTAGCGATTCCGACTTCATGTAGGCGAGTTGCAGCCTACAATCCGAACTGAGACATACTTTAAGAGATTAGCGCACCCTCGCGGGTTGGCGACTCGTTGTATATGCCATTGTAGCACGTGTGTAGCCCAGGTCATAAGGGGCATGATGATTTGACGTCATCCCCACCTTCCTCCGGTTTGTCACCGGCAGTCTCACTAGAGTGCCCAACTGAATGCTGGCAACTAATAATAAGGGTTGCGCTCGTTGCGGGACTTAACCCAACATCTCACGACACGAGCTGACGACAACCATGCACCACCTGTCACCTTGTCCCCGAAGGGAACGTCCTATTTCTAGGATTGGCAAGGGATGTCAAGACCTGGTAAGGTTCTTCGCGTTGCTTCGAATTAAACCACATGCTCCACCGCTTGTGCGGGTCCCCGTCAATTCCTTTGAGTTTCAACCTTGCGGTCGTACTCCCCAGGCGGAGTGCTTAATGCGTTAGCTGCGACACTCAAGGGCGGAAACCCTCGAACATCTAGCACTCATCGTTTACGGTGTGGACTACCAGGGTATCTAATCCTGTTTGCTACCCACACTTTCGAGCCTCAACGTCAGTTACAGTCCAGAAAGCCGCCTTCGCCACTGGTGTTCTTCCATATATCTACGCATTTCACCGCTACACATGGAGTTCCACTTTCCTCTACTGCACTCAAGTCATCCAGTTTCCAAAGCCATTCCTCAGTTGAGCTGAGGGCTTTCACTTCAGACTTAAATAACCGTCTGTGCTCGCTTTACGCCCAATAAATCCGGATAACGCTTGGAACATACGTATTACCGCGGCTGCTGGCACGTATTTAGCCATTCCTTTCTGGTAAGATACCGTCACACACTGAACAGTTACTCTCAGTGCCGTTCTTCTCTTATAACAGTGTTTTACGAGCCGAAACCCTTCATCACACACGCGGCGTTGCTCCATCAGGCTTGCGCCCATTGTGGAAGATTCCCTACTGCTGCCTCCCGTAGGAGTATGGGCCGTGTCTCAGTCCCATTGTGGCCGATCAGTCTCTCAACTCGGCTATGCATCATTGCCTTGGTAAGCCGTTACCTTACCAACTAGCTAATGCACCGCGGGTCCATCTCTTAGTGATAGCAGAACCATCTTTCAACCAACAACCATGCGGTTGTTGGTATTATACGGTATTAGCACTTGTTTCCAAATGTTATCCCCTGCTAAGAGGTAGGTTACCCACGTGTTACTCACCCGTTCGCCACTCTTTGTCAGATAAAATCAAATCAGAGCAAGCTCGTCAGATCAATTAAAGACAAAGCGTTCGACTTGCATGTATTAGGCACGCCGCCAGCGTTCATCCTGAGCCAGGATCAAACTCTCATTTTAAAAGTTTGAGTATAACTCAATTGTTGTTATTTGTTTAACAGAAGTTAAACGAATTTATTAGCGAATTGACTTCGCAAATGTTTTTGTATCAAGTAAATTACTTGATGACCCTACACATTTGTTTCATCGAAACGATATTCAGTTTTCAAAGACCTATCTCTTTTAGAAAGCGTTTACTTAACGCCAGCTATATTAGAATAGCAATTTCATTCAACATTGTCAAGAACTTTTATGAATTAACAACATTTGTTTGATGCTTGCTGTTCCAACACAACTTAATAATCATATCTCATCAAATGATGATTGTCAACATTTGATTTCAATTGATTATTATTGAATTTAAATTAGGAATGTAATCTTTCCTCAAAACTCAACTTTTTAATAATACCGAATTTACAAAGTAATTGCAAGTGTTTTTTTAAAGAAAATCAATCTAATTGCATAACACCCGTCATATCAACATTTTTCAAAAAATCAACAACATCTTTTGCATTAACGAATTGTAATCCTAACAAACCTAATCGATCCAAATTCAATGCTTCTGAATCAATAGGTTCAAAAGTATAAAGAGAAATTAAATCTTCAGTTGTTTCTAGTCCTTGCGTATGCCACGCTGCTAATTCTCCAAAACGTAAGTTATCCATATTAATGCCCAATTCATCCTGCATACCATTAACGATTGAGCCCAGAGCTGTATCACCATCATGCTTGTGCATTTTAACTGTATAAAACTTTGGCTCTGGTACTTCGTCCGTCACTAAAAAATAAGACTGTTCGTCTCGAGTGAATATTATTGTACCTGCGATGAGTGACATATCTGTCTCCTTATATTCTATTTTATCTATTGATGCAATCGTTCAAGAGCTTCGTTGATCATTGATTGTCCAGATTTAGAAATAGTATCAAATCCAATATCTATGTGTTGGTTAGTCCAATAATGATGTTGTGTATACTTATGTTCTTGATTTATTTTTTCAGTATGGATCATTTTTTTATCATAGCCGTCAAGAACAGTACGCCTTGAAAGAGATATCTTATGACTATATAAGTCGATATCTAAAATCATAACACGAACTGGCTGTCCAACTTTTATTTCATCCTCAATCTCATGAATAAAAGCTGATCGACATTCAGATATATGGATTAACCCTTGATGCTTTTCATCAAGTTGTACAAAAGCTCCATACGGCTGTATGCCCGTAACAACTCCCTCCAAGACCTGGCCAACATGAAATATCATCGTTATACCTCCTATTAAATATTACTAAACTATATGTATCCGAGAACTTCTCTCGGTCTGACAATTAATCTGTCACAGTGGCTTTCAAAATTTGGATAGCCGTTTTTGGCTTATCAGCAAAATCAACTTTTTGAGTTGCCATGTTATCAATCACATCCATACCTTCGATAACCTGACCAAATACAGTATGATGATTATCTAGCCAAGGTGTACCACCATTATCACTATATGCTTTTACAATTTCATC
This sequence comes from Weissella paramesenteroides, assembly GCF_051903945.1. Classification (GTDB taxonomy): domain Bacteria; phylum Bacillota; class Bacilli; order Lactobacillales; family Lactobacillaceae; genus Weissella; species Weissella paramesenteroides_A. The sequence continues at coordinate 1,445,145 of NZ_CP192268.1, forward strand.
AGGCACAGCTCCTGAAAGTGATTGCAACATACGTTCTGGTACCTTGTGAGCTTGGACAATGAAAAACTGTGAGCCATTTGTATTAGGACCAGCATTGGCCATTGATAGAGCACCACGTAAATTAAAGATTTCATCAGAGAATTCATCCGCAAATGATTTCCCCCAAATAGATTCACCACCCATACCAGTACCAGTTGGATCACCACCTTGAATCATAAATTCATTAATTACACGGTGAAAAATGATGCCATCATAATACCCTTTTTTAATCAAACCAACAAAGTTTTCAACTGTCTTTGGGGCTTGCTCAGGGAATAGTTGTACTTTAATATCACCTAACGTTGTTGATAAAGTTGCAATTGGTCCTGAAACTTCACTCATATTTAATTGTGGAAAGGCCATTATATTTCTCCTCTTAAGTTATGTTAAATACACTGGGAATATTATAACATATAACTTACAGGGGCTTAAAAAAGTGCTAAACTAGTAGCTAAGTAATTTTTAGTCAATTGACAAAATATAGGAGTTTAAACACAAAATGGTTCAAATCATCGACATCTTCCTCCATCTTGATGTTCATTTAAATAATTTAGTAAATATGTGGGGTGGTTGGTCTTATGCCGCGTTATTTGCTGTAATTTTTATCGAAACAGGCGCTGTTGTTTTACCGTTTTTACCAGGTGATTCACTATTATTTGCGGCTGGATCAATTGCTGCGTTATCAGGTAACTCACTTAACCACTGGGTTTTAATGTTATTATTTTGGATTGCTGCAACCTCTGGTGATTCACTGAATTTCTGGTTAGGTCGGACCGTTGGTCTAAAATTAGTCCATCACCCAATTTTAGGACGCTTTATCAAAGAAAAACATTTACAAGAGGCTAATGAATTCTTTATAAAGCACGGAAAAATGGCCATTATTCTAGGTCGTTTCCTGCCAATCATACGAACTTTAGTTCCTTTTACAGCTGCCGTATCCGGTTTTCGTTACCGTAGCTTTATCGGATTAGAAATGATTGCTGTTACCTTATGGGTGGTCATTGCTGTCGAAGCTGGTTACTACTTTGGTGGCAATCAGTTTGTGAGTGAACATTTTTCATTAGTACTAATTGGTATTCTGCTTGTTTCAGCTTTACCTGCAATTATCAGTGCTGCCCGACAAATGATCGTATCTAAAAAACAAAAACAAATTAATAAGTAAATATTGTATACAAAAAGAGGAGGACCAGTTAGGTTCTCCTCTTTTTATGTATTACTTTAAATTATTTAGCTGTATCATCGATAACAACATTACCAGCTTCAATTTCTTCAAAAGCTTGTCCAATTGGTTTAACTGAATCAAACTTTGACAAAGTAGGTAATTCACCTTGTTCTAGCTCATGAGCCCGCTTTGCGCCCAGAGCGATCAGTTTATAACGAGAATCAACTTTCTCTAACAATTTATCAACAGATGGGTATAAAATCATGCTTCTAACTCCTCAATCATTTTAATATACTCTGGCAATACACGATTAACGCGTAATCGCTCAACCTTAATAATATCCTTGATACGATCAACAGCCAATGAAACTTCATCATTAACAACTGCATAATCATAGTTTGCCATCATACGAATTTCTGCAGTTGCTGCTGATACACGGCGATCGATAACATCCATCGCTTCAGTGCCACGACCAATTAATCGTTCTTTCAGTGCAGCTAAATCAGGCGGTGTTAAGAAAATATATGCTCCTTCTGGCATCTTTTCTTTCACTTGTAGTGCACCTTGTACATCTATTTCCAATAGAACATCTCGTCCTGCCGCTAATGTTTGGTCAATAAACTTCTTAGGCGTACCATAATAATTTCCTACATATTCAGCATATTCCAACATATCGCCATTTGCAATTTCTGTTTCAAATTCATCGCGGGTTACAAAAAAATAATCTTCACCGTTTACTTCACCATTTCTAGGCTGTCTAGTAGTCATTGAAATAGAATATTGAAAATCAATATCTGGTTCCTCAAATAAGGCCTTCCGTACGGTACCCTTACCGACGCCAGACGGTCCAGATAGTACGATTAATACGCCACGTTTCATGGTACACTTACTCCTAACTTTTTATTTAGCTATTTAAGTAGTCATTTTACTCGTTTTTTCTTATAGAGACAACTTTATTCCTTCGAATTTTTATTGTCATGAGCTCTTTTTAGCAGGTCACGTGCATTTTCCTTCGCAGCAGATGTCAATTCATTTCCTGATAGCATGCGTGCTAATTCATCAATCCTTTGATTCTCTGGCAATTGTCGAACTGTTGTTTCTGTACGTTCCCCAACGACCTGTTTCTCAATAAAAAAGTGATGATCAGCAATGGCCGCTACCTGCGGCAAATGCGTAATGGTAAGAACTTGGGAATAACGACCAATAACTGCAATTTTTTCAGCAATGGCTTGGGCAACTCTTCCAGACACACCCGTATCAACTTCATCAAAAATGATTGATGTCACCCCTTGCTCACGGGAAAAAATTGTTTTCATGGCTAACATCATACGGGAAAGTTCACCGCCGGATGCAATTTTAGCTAACGGCTTAGCACCTTCACCTAAGTTTGTTTGAATATAAAACTCAACATTATCGAATCCAGTTGCGCTCAAGCGTTGTTGCGCAAATTTTACCGAAAAAATCGCCTTTTCCATATACAAATCCTTTAACTGTTCATGGATTTGCTTTGCTAATGATGTTGCAGCGTGACTACGGATATCATGTAGTTGGCTAGCAAGTTGACTGGCTTCTTTTTTGGCAAGTTGTACCTCTTCTGCTAAAGCAGCCGCGCTTTGCTCACTACCACCCATCTGTGCTAATTCCATATCCACATTTTTCTGATGTTCTAGTACATCTTCAACTGTTGCGCCATACTTTTTTTCTAATGATCGAATTAAATTTAAACGATCATCGACGAATCGCAAACGTTCTTCATCAAATTCCAGTCCATCACGTACTGTCAGAATTTCAGAACTTGCCTCTTGTAGTTCATAATATGCACCCCGCACAGATTCGGTCAATTTTGCATACCTGGGAGATAGTTCTTCAATATCTTCTAATTCACCCATGGCAGTTGCAACCGTTTCTAAGCCATTATGTTCCCACTCACCATTCAATGCTTCATAAGCTGTTGACAAAGCTGTTAAAACATCTTGGAAATTTGAAAGCTCTTGATACTCTGTTTCAAGACGTTCTTCCTCACCAGCTTCTAGACCTGCCTCATTAAGCTCATTACTTTGAAAACTTAGCATGTCTAGACGCTGTGCCCAAGCTTGTTCATCTGCTTGTCGTTGATGGTACGCATCTTCCAATTGTCGATACTTAGTATACGCCTGACTGTATGCAGTCATAACTAGTTGTATCTTATTCTTTGCAAACTCATCTAACAAACTTAAGTGCTGTTCAGGTTGCATTAATGCCTGATGCTCATTTTGACCATGAATATCAACCAAGTGACTACCCAATAATTTTAATGCTGTGGCATTGACTAATGTATTATTAACGCGAATAACATTTCGTCCATTTCGATGTAACTCTCGATGAATAAGTAATTGATTATCTTCTAACTTAATTCCTAAATCATCAAGAATTGCTGATAGTGCTGTATTTGGTTCAACATCGATCAATCCTTGTAAAATAGCAGTATCAGTTCCTTCCCGGATATAATCTTGTGATCCTCGCCCACCTGTTAACAAACCAACCGCATCAATAATAATAGACTTTCCAGCACCAGTTTCACCCGTTAAAACCGTCATGCCTGGTTCAAAACTAATATTTAATTTTGGAATAATCGCAAAATTTTGAATCGATAGTTCTTGTAACATGCGTCCTCCTCAATTTTATACGAATATCATTGTAACTGTTGCATAACAAATTCAGTTGCTTGTAAATTTTTCTTTAAGATAATTAAAACATCTGAATCATCCCCCAGCATGCCAAACAACTCATCAAAATCAGCTTCTTCTAACGCCAATTTCAACGCTGGACCTGTACCTGGTAACACTGTGATCATTACAAAATTATCTTGTGTACGAATCGTCGTAGTTGGTTCTTGAATGATTTTTTTAATACGTACTAAGGCATCAGTTTGTGCGACTACAGCATATGCAAAGCCACCTGTTTCAAGAGGAACTTTGACTAACTGCATTTCAGTAATGTCCCGTGAAATTGTTGCCTGTGTCACTTCCCATCCAATACGATTTAATTCAGTAACCAGGTCTTCTTGTCGTTGAATATTTTTTTGAGTAATCAACTCACGGATTGCTAATTGTCTTTCTTTTTTAGTTTTTCTCATCTACTTTACCCTCACGATGAGCATTTAATTGGGAGTGAGCGGATTGAACAACGGTTTCTCGTTCGGCCATAGTCATTGTACTTTCCCCACCATCTAATACCAGATGTGCTAGGAATTCAATGTTCCCTGAACCTCCCTTAATTGGTGAATAGTCTAGCCCAATCATGCTAAATCCGGCTTGTTTCGCATAATCAGCCACTTTATCAATGACTTGACTGTGTGTCGTCGCATCCTTCACAATACCATGCTTGCCAACCGCTTCACGACCAGCCTCAAATTGTGGTTTAATCAATGTTGCTACTGATCCGCCAGCCACTAAAATTTTAGATAATGGTGGCAAAATAAGATTTAGTGAAATAAAAGAAACATCTATAGTTGCTACTTCTGGTTGTCCGTCTTGGAAGTCTGCTAATTGTGAATAGCGAAAATTTGTATTCTCCATAACTACAACCCGTTCATCAGAACGTAAAGACCACACCAGTTGATTAGTACCAACATCCAATGCGTAGACCAATTTGGCGCCATTTTGCAATGATACGTCAGTAAATCCTCCAGTTGACGAGCCGATATCTAAGATTATTTTATCTGACACGTCAATATTAAATACACGTAACGCCTTTTCGAGTTTGAAACCACCTCGTGAAACATATGGCATGGGTGCGCCTTTCAAGTGAAGTTCTGTCGTTACTGGTATTTTTTCACCTGCTTTATCCATCCGCTGTTCATTCGCACCCAAAATTTCACCAGCCATAATCGCCCGTTTGGCTTGTTCACGTGAAGTAAATAATCCCTGTTGCACCGCTAAAACGTCAACACGCTCTTTTTCTATTCCCATGTTTGCTCCAATGTTTCTGTAAAATAATCCAAAAATGATGCTAATAATGTCTTATCCAACCCTGTGATCTCTTCAAACTTTAAAAGCAGATTTTGAGCAAGATCAACTTGCTCTTGTAATGCTACCACTGTTTCTGATAACCCAAGGATTGTTGGATAAGCTTGTGATTCAATCTTGCCAGCCTGATAGTCATCAATATCGTCTTTTATTTGAAAAGCCAATCCATAGGCCATGCCAAAGTCATGCAATATATTTTGAATATCCTCATTTGCATCAGCCATAATGGCACCAGCTTGTAGTGCATACGCAATTAATGCACCTGTTTTGTGATAATGAATAGCCTGTGTTTCAGTTAGTGTCACTGAGGACGTTTTCATCGCCTCAATATCTAATACCTGTCCAGCAACCATACCAGCTTCACCAGCTGCTTTTGCCATTGCGACAACTAGCTGTACTCGTTGCGCATCATTCAAAGGTTGATCTAAATCCGTTAACCATTCGAAGGCCAATGGCTGCAAGGCATCCCCAGCTAAAATAGCAATATCTTCACCAAATGCCCGATGCGTTGTCGGCTTGCCACGTCTTAGTTCATCATCATCCATCGCTGGTAAATCGTCATGAATCAAACTATAGGTGTGAATAAGTTCTATTGCACTGGCTACTTTAAGATATTCATTAACTGGTAACCCGTAAGTTTGAATAACAGCCAATGACAGCATTGGACGAAGCCGTTTACCACCAGCCATTACCGCATAGCGCATAGCTTCTTGTAATTCTGCTACCGAGGCACTCTCACTCTTAGTAAGCTCATTTTCTAAAGTATGTTCAATTTGAGGTACAATAATTGTCGAGAATTCTTTAAACTGCATGGCTTATTCTCCGTTACCAAAGTTACTGATGCTACCATCCTCATTGACAATTTTTGCGAGATTTGTCTCAGCATTTTGTAACGTTTTTTGTAAATCTTGGCTAATTTTAATGCCAATTTCGAATTGCTTTAACGCCTCCTCTAGAGGTACATCACCTTTTTCTAACTCACTAACAATTTTCTCTAAGGTTGCTAGGTTTTCTTCAAATGTTTTCTCTGCCATTTTACTTCTCTTTCTTTCCCGTAACCCGTGCAAGAATTTCGCCGTCTGATACTTGAATTGCAATATTATCATCCAACGTAACTTGGTTTAATTGCCGCACTACTTCTGATTCCTTTTTTGTCACACTATAACCACGAGCTAAAATAGCCAATGGACTTACCAGCTGTAAACCAGCTGCAGCTTGTTCAAAGCGTTGCTGCGCCTGCTTCATTTCATGATCCATGCTCATTTTTAATCGGGGTTCCAGTGTGGCTACCTGTTGTTTTTGCTGATTGATTTGTAACGATACCGTCCGAATTAATTTATCTTGCGCAATGTCCAGACGTTGTAGATATCCTTCATATAGTCGTTCAGGGTTGGTTAACACGTAACTTTGTTGTAACCGTGACAGATAATCTTTCCGTTGCGCAATTTCGCGTTGCAGGATCATCACTAATTTTTGTTGGTCTTGTTGGATAGCTAACCATAAATCTGCTAATGGCATCGGTGTTGCTAATTCGGCAGCAGCAGTTGGCGTAGCTGCTCGTTTATCAGCGATAAAATCAGCGATGGTCGTATCAGTTTCATGACCGACAGAGCTAATTACCGGAATTTTTACCGTCAGTAATTGCCGCGCAAGTTTTTCATCATTAAACGCCCACAAATCCTCAATTGATCCCCCACCACGTCCAATAATCAGGACGTCATAATCACTAGATTGATTAACCGCATCAATTTGCTGACATAGTGATGGCACTGCACCATCTCCTTGGACAACCGCTGGATATAGCACAATTTCAGCAATTGGATAGCGTCTTTGTACTGTGGTCATAATATCACGAATAACCGCCCCACTTGGGGATGTAATTACCGCAATTTTTCGTGGAAATAACGGTATCTTAGCTTGTCTTGCTTGAAATAAACCTTCTTTTTCTAATTTCTCTTTTAATTGCTCATATGCTTGATATAATGCCCCAACGCCATCTGGTTCAATTGTTTCAATGATCAAACTATAGGAACCATTGGGTGCGTAAAGATCCATATGTCCAGTAACATTAACTTTCATCCCTGGTTCAAGTTGAAACTTCAAACGATTAAAAGCCGACTTAAACATTGTTGCTGAAACAACGGCTTGATCATCCTTAATTTTAAAATATTGATGACCAGGTCGTTGGCGATAATTTGATATTTCTCCAGTCACATAGACTTTCTTTAAATATGGATCAGCTGTAAACTTACGCTTTAAATAGGCTGTTAATGCTGAGACTGTTAAATATTCTGCCATCCTTGCTCCAATTCTATTTGGTGATGCTCAGCTGCAAGTTCGACGGTTGTTTGCAATAATGTAGCAATAGTCATCGGACCAACGCCACCAGGAACAGGTGTAATTGCACCTGCCACCTTCTCAGCAGTACCAAAATTCACATCTCCAACTAATTTATTATTTGGTAACCGGTTAATCCCCACATCAATAACCACGGCTCCTGGTTTCAAATCAGCTCCCATTACCAAATCTGGGACACCAGTTGCGACCACAACAACATCTGCTGTAGCTAATAATTCACGACGTAATGCGGCTGGTGTGTACCGATGAAGTAACGTGACACTTGCATCTGCCGCTTGTAATAAGGCAAACATTGGTCGACCGACTAAAATTGATCGACCAATAACTACTGCATGTTTATTTAGCAGATCAATTTTTTCATGCTTTAACATTGTCATAATGCCCCGCGGTGTATTAGCAATGGGATAATATCCTGCTTGATTAGCATATAAACGACCCACATTTTCAGGATGGAAGCCATCAACATCTTTACTTGGAATGATTGCTTCTTGAACTTTTTGTTCATTGATTTGTGATGGTACAGGACTTTGTACTAAAATCGCATCGATTGTATCATCCGCATTCAATTCAGCTACCTTATCCAAAATTTCTTTTTCTGTAGCTGTGCTTGGATATTTAAAAGTTACAGCATGAACGCCAACTTTATTAGCCGCACGTTCTTTGTTTCGTACATAAATTTCACTAGCCGGATCATCACCTACCAAAATCACCGCCAAGCCAGGAATAACTGATTGTTCTTTTAAAATAGCAGTTTGTTCTGAAACTGCAGACCGTAACTGCTTAGCAATTGCTTTACCATCAATAATCTTTGCCATATCATCCTCGCTTTTATTCATTCTTGTGCATAAATTTTATCACACAATTACTTTTTTCACCATGTACAATTAAAGACAAAAAGCGAATGAATCGCCTATTCTTAACGGTTCATTCGCTTTTTATCTTTATTATATAACGTGGATTTAACTAATTGATGATGTGCATAAATATCAAGACTAATCAACAGCATAATGCTGGTAAATTTTAAACAAGATAGTGCCAACAATTGCAATCGCTAAGAAATTCACAACAACAATTAATCCACCTTCTTTCATTGATTCAATCAATGAAAGGTTATAAACCCAATGATCTCCTAAAGGTGCAATAATCAGCCAGGCAACTACATTGGCAACTAATTGCCAAACATTAAATAACACTAACTTTCGTGTTGTTAATTTTCCAATAAAAATCGCTAATCGACGGGTAATCAGTCCTATGAATAATCCAAATAAACTATCTGCAATCGTCCAAGTCCACCACACGGTCGACGTTGCACTATTAGTCAGCACATCACTAGTTGCATGTCCGATAAAAGCGGTCACTGCGCCTGATACGGGACCAAATATCGCAGTTACTAACGATAACCATGCTGGTGCCAAAGTCGCATTGTCTTTGGTATCACCAATTTGTACTGCTAAGTATTTAAACAGAATTATGAAAACAATAATACTAATGATCGTACCAATCACTTTATGTGATGCAATAACATTATGTTTCATCATTTAATTCCTCCAATGTGACAAAAGGGAACAACATAATATGCCCCACAAACTCAAAAATTTATCTCACCCTTTTATGACCAAACTAATAATCACATCCGTCAGTTTGATTCGTCATGATCTGCTTGGTCGACTGAATTTTTCTCAGCGTCTGCTGCTGTTTTATTTTGATTAATAATTTCGATTTGTTCATTGAAAAATGATGCTATTTTTTCTTCAACAGAAGCCGCATCGTCTAAAAATGATTGTACCGAAGCTGCTTTTTTAATAATTAAATGCGACTTAGTAACTAGTGGATGTTCCACAATCATATACAATGACACTTCCGTTTCTGGATCATTGATGACAATTTTACGAATTGCATTCGTATAACGAATTGGCAAATTAATTAGACTTGTTTCCAAACGTAAACTAATTGGTTCTTCTTCATTGATTAATACTTCTGCGCTAAATAATTGATTTTCAGCTGTTGCCTTTTCGACAAAAGCAAATAAATCATCCAGGGCAATCGTTGCTTGGTCTGCAGCTTCAAACGTCTTTTTTGTATATGTTTCTTCAGTTAAGACCTCAATGAAATCATTTCCTGTCATTTCCATGGGTTAACCCCTCTTCTCTAACTTTATATACAAGTTTAGCACATGGACCATGTTTTACACTAGCCACCATCTATACGGGCAAGCGAATAATGATCTTTTAAATTCAGACATCAGTAGTTAATATTTTGAAAGCATACAGACATCAGTATAGAAATAAGAAACAATTATATAAGTAGAGCCGTTGATCCAGTAAACAAAAAGTTCTGAAAAGAATTTGTTTCAAATTCTTTCCAGAACTAATCTTAGATTGTTTTTGCTAAAAACGTCTTAATTATAGTCATAAAAGTTTTATGAATTATAAGCCTATAATTTTTACAGTACCGCGATATTTTCACGATTCTTAATTTTTGAAGCAGCTGCGTGATCAACAATTACGGTCACATCCGCATGCGTTTGTAAAGCACTTGCTGGCATATCTTCCGTCACTGGACCTTCAATCATAGCTGCAATAGCATCGGCTTTATTTTCTCCGTAAGCAACTAGTAGAATTTTCTTAGACTTTAAAATACTACCAATTCCCATTGAAATTGCACGACGAGGCACTTCATTTTCATTCGCAAAGAAACGTGCATTAGCCGCAATGGTTGATGGTGTTAAATCAACTGCATGTGTTTGACTATCAAATGGTGTTCCAGGTTCATTAAATCCAATATGACCATTTTGACCTAGACCCAATAATTGTAAGTCGATTGGGTGATTAGCAATAATATTATCATAACGCACTGTCTCTTCAGCAATGTTTTCAGCCAAGCCATTAGGTACATAGCTTTCTTTAAATGGTTTTGCATTGAATAAATTTTGGTTCATAAAATAACGGTAACTTTGATCATGAGTACCCGCTAAACCTTGATATTCATCTAAATTAATTGAAATTTTATCTGAAAAATCAACATCACTAGCAACCAATTCTTGATAAATTGAAATTGGTGTTGAACCTGTTGCTAATCCAAACACTTGCGCATTATCTGCCAATGCTTCTTTAAAGATATTAAATCCAGCCTTTCCACCTGCTTGTTGGTCTTTTACTTCAATAATTTTCATGATTACACTCCATTTATAACGTTTTGGTATAGACCAATAATATACCAATCCCGTTAAAATTGCAATCAAAATACTTAGAAAAAATTAAAAGAGCTTGGAACGAAAAAATGTTCCAAACTCTTCTTACTAAAATTGTATGAATTATAAATCTGTAATTTTATAGCATAAACGCGTTCAAAAAGTCTGAAGCCTCAATGCAACGCAATTATTCGCCTTTAACTGCTTTTTCAAGTGTGTCTAGTGCACGTGAATGATTAGCAATATCAGCAAGCAAGTCTGTCTCAAATTGATCAACCGACTTAACACTAGTATCACGTGAACCGAAACGACGAACCGTCACTGTATCATTTGATACTTCTTCATCCCCAATAACAAGGGTGTATGGAATCTTTAATGATTGTGCGTTACGAATTAAGTAGCCTAATTTTTCATTACGACCATCATAATCAGCACGAATACCTTGCTTAACCAAACGATCCGTCAACGTTTGTGCAAACTCACCGTGTGCTTCACGGTTAACTGGGATAATACGTACTTGATGAGGTGCTAACCATGTTGGGAATGCCCCCTTGTACATTTCAGTTAGGTATGCGGTAAAGCGCTCCATCGTTGAAATAATACCACGGTGAATCATCACTGGACGGTGCAATTCACCATCTGATCCAACATATGTGACATCAAAACGTTCTGGTAATAGGAAATCAAGTTGAATCGTTGATAACGTTTCTTCACCACCTAGGGCTGTCTTGATTTGGACGTCTAACTTTGGACCGTAAAAGGCTGCTTCACCTTCAGCTTCAAAGTATTCTAAGCCCATATCATCCATAGCACCTTTCAACATATGTTGTGCTTTTTCCCACATTTCGTCATCATCGAAATACTTTTCCGTATTTTTAGGATCACGATATGATAGACGGAAACGATAATCAGTAATGTCAAAGTCTTTATAAACATCAACCATTAACTGCAAAATTTTCTTAAACTCATCCTCAATTTGATCAAGCATCACAAAAGTGTGACCATCATTTAGCGTCATTTCACGAACTCGTGATAATCCAGTCAAGGCACCTGACTTTTCGTAACGGTGCATCATACCAAGCTCTGCCACACGGAATGGTAAGTCACGATATGAACGTTGATGGTGCTTGTACACCATGATATGTGATGGGCAATTCATTGGACGCAATTCTAAGAATTCCCCGTCTCCCATATCCATTGGTGGGAACATATCATCACGATAGTGGTCCCAATGACCAGATTGTTTGTATAGATTTAGATTTGACAAAACTGGCGTATAAACATGTTGATAACCGTCTTGAACTTCACGGTCGACAATGTAACGTTCTAATGTGCGACGAATTGCTGCCCCATTAGGCATCCATACTGCTAGTCCTGAACCAACCTCTTGTGATGTAAAGAATAGATCCTGATCAGCACCAATCTTACGGTGATCACGCTCTTTAGCTTCCGCACGACGCTTCATTTCAGCATCTAAGTCATCAGCATTCCAAAATGCGGTTCCATAAATACGTTGTAGCATCGGATTAGATGACTTCCCACGCCAATAGGCACCAGCAACAGATGTCAACTTAAAGTGCTTGATCCAGCCAGTTGATGGCACTAAACCACCACGGTCTAATTCAACATGTTCTCCTTGAACTGCAATTGAAATATGTTCATCAGCTGGCAAGTCATTAATTAATTCAATCTTGTATGGATCATTTTTAAACATCTCTAAAGCTTCATCGCGACTAATCTCACGAGAAACAATTGGCAAATTTTCTTTGACAATACGCTTCATCATTTTTTCAATTTCTGGGAATTGATCAACTGATATTTGATTACCTTCAACCTTGTCCGTATCATAGTAGAAACCGTTCGCGATAAATGGTCCAACACCATAATGAATTTGGTCTGGGTACAGACGATTCAAGGCCTGCGCCAACAAGTGTGAAACAGAATGACGAAGTAGTTGTAATCCTTCTTCATCATCTTTAGTAATTAATTCAAAATTACCACCTGTTGTCATTGCATCATTCATACCTACATATTGGCCATTAAGTTTTCCAGAAACTGCTTTCTTAGCCAATGATGAGGAAATGCTTTTTGCAATTTCCAATGGTGTGACATTTACTGGAAATGACTTTTCCGCACCATCTGGAAATGTAATTTGTACATCTGCCATAATTATTTCTCCCTTAATATCTGTTGTCGATTCAATCACATCATTCATAAACAAAAAGCGCCCCGTCATCAGAACTTTTCTGATAACGGGGCGCTTGTACGCGGTACCACCCGAATTCATAACAGCATAACTGCTACACTCATAGCCCTTAACGCGGGAAACGTTGCCATTTATATCACAGCACACTCGGAAATAGTACCGCCTAACTTATGTTGCCAACTTACACCAACATTGGCTCTCTTTTAACATAACTTGTCAAGCGACATGTTTTCTTCAACGTTTTTATATTCGACTATTATTATACCCGAAAAGTTTAAAAATAAAAGGATTTTATTTTTCTTGTTGTTTTGCGGTCACAATAAGTTGCTTTGTGAAGGTCTGCAATGCTTCGGTGGCAGCTGCATCTGGGCTCAAATTGACTTTCACTCCCTTGGCCCCCTTGGTTGCACCAGTTTTCTCAAATTGTTGTTCAAATTTATCGATGGCGACAGCAAAATCATCCCCATAAAAATCATCACCTGACCCGGAAACACCATAAACAATGCCACTTAAATCTGTATCAACTAAGTCCTCATAGAAGTCAAGTGCTTCATCAGGTAGTGAACCTTTATCAAACGTGTATGGCACCACAACAACAATATCCGTATCTGTGCTTGAAATATCCTGTGGATCAATCAATTGAATATCTTCCTTAGTTACTGCAACAGATTCATTTTTAAATGTATCCACAATAACATCTGCAACATCTTCATTATTACCAGTAATCGTTGCAAAAAAAACTCTGGCTCGCATATACTTTTCCTCTTACTTATCTATTAAATTAAAATGGGTGATTATCATATTCAACCCATGATTCATGAGAATCCTGAATTCGCTTAAACATTTTTTCCATATCTGTATTTGTGAATGAAACTAATACTGGGCGTCCATGTGGACAATTATATGGATTTTGAGCTTGTGCCAATTGCTTTAATAAACCACGCGCTTCATAGTCGTTTAAAGCCCAATTTGCTTTGATTGACCGTTTGCACGACATCATGATTGCTGTTTTTTCACGAAAATCCTTTGTTGTGATATTACCATCACGTAATAACCAGTCAACCATCTCACGAATCGTCGCTTCCTCTTGCCCCTTTTCGATCCAGGCAGGATGTTCACGCACAATTACTGCATCATCCCCAAATGATTCTAGATTTAAACCCACTTGTTCAAGCTGACTAGCATGTGCCTGTATTTTTAAAATGTCTATTTTCGGATATGTCAGTACAATCGGTACCAATAATTTTTGACTTTCTAAACCGACCTTACCGATTTCTTCACGATAATATTCATATTTAATTCGTTCTTGAGCTGCATGCTGATCAACAATATAAAAGCCTTCTGGCGATTGTGCAAATAAAAATGTACCATGCATCTGACCAATATATTGCAAATCAGGGAATGGTTTGTCGTGCCGACTATCATCGACTAAATCAGTATTTGTGAATGATAAACTAACCTCTTCTGCAGCCACAGGATCTGCCGCTTCAGTAAATGGCAGACTAGGTGTTTCAGCTGTATACTTTGCAACAAAATTTTGGACTGATTTTTCGGCTAAATCTTGAGATTTGGTAATCACAATTGGTACAACCTCATCATTTTGTATTTGAGATGTACTTAAATCAGGGTCATTAGTTATCGGTATTTCTGGTATCTCAATCTCATCACTACTTATATTTTGCAGACTATGACCTGTTTCCTGATGAAAAGTGACAGAAGCTTCTTGTAACTGGGTCATAAATCGGTCATTATCATGCTCTGGTACGACATAACTATCGTGGTTTCCTTGCATATAATTTTCATAAGCATTAGGAATGAGATTTTCGTTAACAAATCGCTGAACAACCATTTCTTCTATCAAAGACATCAATTGGGTTTCTTTAGATAAACGAACTTCATGTTTTTGTGGATGGACATTGACATCAACTAATAATGGATCCATTTTAATTTGTAAAATTGCGATTGGAAATCGTCCCACCATTAACTTTGATCCATAGCCTTTAACAATGGCTTTGCTTAAATTATAATTTTTAACAAATCGCCCATTGATTAAGATAGAAATATATGATCGGTTAGCCCGAGTTAACTCTGGTAAAGAAATAAATCCATTTATTTCAAAATCATTGTCATGGGCAGCAACTGATAACATTTTACGTGCTTGTTGCACGCCATATACACTAGCGATGACTTGCTGTAAATTGTCGTTGCCTGCTGTCTGTAATAACTCTTTACCATTATGAACCAAATGAAAGGCAACATTCGGATAACTCATTGCTAAACGATTGATGACATCGACAATCTGGGATAACTCTGTTGCCTGTGACTTTAAATACTTTAACCGCGCTGGGGTATTAAAAAACAAATCCGACACAGTGATATCTGTTCCTTGTCGTGCATTCATGCCGGTTTCCTCAATTATTTTACCACCATGATAATGAATCTTAGCTCCTTGTTCAGCATCGGCCGTTGCTGTTTGTAGAACAACATCTGCAACTGACGCAATGGAAGGTAATGCCTCACCTCGAAATCCCAGTGACTGCACACGGAACAAATCTTGTCTTGAGTTGATTTTTGATGTAGCGTGTCTTAAAAAAGCACGTGCAACTTGATTGCCAGGAATACCATCCCCATTGTCAATTACACGAATTGATTTAACACCAGCCTCTTCAACTAACACGTCAATTTGTGTTGCATGAGCATCCAAGGCATTTTCGACTAATTCTTTAACAACAGATCCCGGCCGTTCAATGACTTCACCAGCAGCAATTTGATTTGCAAGGATTTCCGATAATTCATGAATTTCAGCCATACGTCTTTCTCCCATTTATTGTACTGTTTGCTGCCACTCATTTAATTTCATCAACGCCTCTAATGGCGTCATGGTTGCAACGTTAATGTTTTTCAACTCATCAACAACTTGTTTCGTTTCAAGGTCAATTGGATCAGGCAAATCAAACAAAGCTAGTTGTGCATTATCCGTTGATTTTTTCTCATGTGGTGTTTTTTCAGCATCTGTTACCATCGCTGTGGTGGTATCAGCTAATTGTGTTACCGGCATAGGTGCAGTTCTTAACGACACGTCCTGCGATTCTAAATTGGCTAAAATTTTAGCAGCACGCTTAATCAATGTTTCTGGTAATCCAGCTAACTTTGCGACGTTGATACCATAACTTTGATCAGCCGGTCCGGGCAATACCTTATGTGAAAAGATTAATTCACCATGCTCCTCGGTTGCACCAACATGTACATTACGTAACGCGGTCAATTCATCAGCCAGTGCTGTCAATTCATGATAATGGGTTGAGAATAGGGTCTTTGCTTGAGTATGTTGATGAACATACTCAATAATAGCTTGCGCTAGAGCCATGCCGTCATAGGTTGCAGTTCCTCTTCCTAATTCATCAAATAATATTAAAGAGTGTTTTGTGGCGTTCTGTAAAGCTGTATTTGCCTCAGCCATTTCAACCATAAACGTAGAATTTCCTGAGATCAAATCATCTGCAGCACCAATACGCGTAAAGATTTGATCAAAAATTGGTAACGTTGCTTCACTAGCTGGCACAAATGAACCGATTTGAGCCATCACAACAATTAGCGCTAATTGACGCATATATGTTGACTTTCCAGACATATTTGGACCAGTAATCAATAAAATTGTATCATCGGGTTGCATATCCACATCATTAGCAACATAAGATTGATGACCTAACACCTTTTCAACCACTGGGTGTCGACCATCTTTAATGGCAATGGTTTGTTCATCAGTCAAAGTTGGTCGAACAAAATGATATTTTTCAGCAACTGTTGCTAAAGACTGGATCACATCCAATTGTGCTAAATTGGCTGCTAGTGTTTGAATCCGTTGAATATTGTCTTTAATAATTTGGCGTACCTTTGTAAATAACTGATATTCCAATTCACTTGATTTTGATTCCGCTTCCAGAATCATTTGTTCACGTTCTTTTAATTCTGGCGTAATAAATCGTTCAGCATTAACCAAGGTTTGCTTGCGTGTATATCGCTCTGGATCCAACTTTGAAATATTAGCCTTTGTTACTTCAATATAATAACCAAAAACCTTATTAAAGCCAATTTTTAGTGAATTTATGCCTGTCTCTTCACGTTCATGTGCTTCTAACTCCGCTAGCCAACTCTTACCATTCGTCATGATATCACGATAACTATCTAGTTGTTCGTCATATCCCGCACGAATAACGCCACCATCAGTTACTGAAATTGGTGGTTCATCTGTAATTGATTCACTAATTAACATTTCAATGTCTGCTACCGGATCAATTTGTGAATGAAGTTCACCAAAAATTGCTGGATCAAGATCCGCTAAAATAGCTAAGATATCCGGAACTTGACGCAATGAGTTACGTAATTGTAATAAATCACGACCATTCGCTGTGCCATAAGCAACGCGACCGGCTAATCGCTCTAAATCATATACTGATTGTAAAGCTTCTTGTAATGCTGAACGTCCAAAGAAATCTTCAATTAACTCTCCAATTTTGTCGTAACGCTGCGTTAAGTTGTCAGCATCCAGCAATGGTTGCTCCAACCATTGTTTAAGTGCCCGTCCCCCCATTGCGGTTTTGGTTTCATCTAATAGCCACAACAAGGTCCCCGAACGTTGTTGTGTTCGCAAATTAACAGTTAACTCTAAATTTGCACGTGAATGTCGGTTCATTTTTAAATATTGCGCCACTTCATATGCGGTAGCTTGCTGCAAATGATCTAATGATCGTTTTTGTGTATCAAACAAATATTGCAACAAGGTTTCAGCTGCTGTTTTTTGTGCTGTCTTTGTCAAATGCTGTGTTAAAAAAGCAATCTCCGCATGTTCACTAGCTTGTTGATCAATTTTCGACACCAAAATTCCCAAGTTAGTTAAACTAGCTTGTAAATCACTCGGTAACTCATTGGCTGTCACAACTTCTTTAGTTTCTAAGCGACTAATTTCATTTAAAATGCCATTAACACTTTGTAAATCTGTTGCCTTAATTTCACCAGTTGATAAATCAGTATAAGCTAGCCCATAATCATCCGGTTTCGTTGTTGCTAACCCAACTAAATAATTATTTTCCTTTGCCGCATCAGCTGTGGTCTTCATTCGCGTTCCTGGCGTAACTAATTGCACAACTTCACGCTTAACCATTCCTTCTGCGTCTGCTGGATTCTCCATCTGCTCAACCACAGCAACTTTATATCCCTTATCAACTAAAATATCAATATAGTTTTGGGCAGCATGATGTGGCACACCTGCCATTGGGATCGGTTGTGCAGAATTTTTATTGCGTTGTGTTAATGTTAATTCGAGAATTTGTGATCCAACAATTGCATCCTCATTAAACAACTCATAAAAATCTCCCAGACGATAAAATAAGAAGGCATCCGGGTACTGTGCTTTTATCTCGTTGTATTGTGCCATCATCGGAGTCGTTTTTGATTTAGCCATTCTAAAGCAATCCTTTCTCTAACAAACAAGACCAGAACACGATTTGCTCTGGTCTTGTCCCTATTATATGTTTATCAACAAACAATTACCAAGATTTATTTTTCATCATCTTTAAATAGATCAGCTAAACCTGACAAAGGTGTATTTTGTTGTTTGGTTTCTTGTTTTTGGTTTTCATACGTTTCTTCTGAAATGACTGACCAATCTTTACCAGCAGGCATTGTATTATTTCTTGCCTCTTCATCAGTCAAAACTTGTAGTGGAATTGATAGGACAATATATTCAAGAATAGCTTCATCAAAATTAATTTTACCATCATCAACTAAAATCACTGATTCTTCATCACCGTAGCGATCTTCATGCTGCTTATCTTGAATATAAATCTCATCAATATCCAAATCAATTGGCAATGTAACTGGCTGCAATGATCTTGTTGAAGGTGTTACCAGCTCTCCTGTTACATGCGCATGAATAAAGACGTCATCATCTTCGGATTGTGCAAAACCAGATACAGTTACTGGCGTTATATCCTTGATCACATCACCAAATTTACTTAACAAGTCTTCCTTAAGCGTCACGGTTTCATTAAATGGTAATGGTTCATCTTTATAAGTTTGTAATTCTGAAAATTGCCACTTCATATACTTGTTTCCTTTCTTATTCACTAAATAGCGGAATACGACCTGTATCCATCGCTTGTCGTACAGGCTGTTTTGCCATTAATTCATACAGCTTTCCGGCACGATAATCCAATGTCAGAATGCCCGTCGTGTCCTCACTAGTTACTCGATTAATAACTGGCAAGGATACGTTCCTTCGATGCTGTTTAATAAACAGTCGACCTGCTTTACTAGCACCTAATAAGCGCAAGTAAGGCTGTGATAAAGCAGTTTGCATCTCCTGCTGCTGAACATTCAATAACGTATATAATAACGTTCGCTGCAATCTTGACCAGGTATATCGTTTACTCTTAAAGGTTGTCATAAAAGTTTCATAGCTACTATCTGTTTGACGAGTTATTTGCTCTTTCAAGCGATAGGCTAACCCATCATTCAGCTGATAAATTTGTTCTAATTCTTCGACTGGTGAAGTTAATACCTTGTATTGCAACAACGAATACCAAGCAGTCGACCAATCTTTTGTTTGCTGACCTTGGCTAAGCAAATTTGCCGCCTTTTTAGAAACAAATGCCTCATACTCCCTTATAGAAGCTTGTTGTTGCATGAGACTTCGCAAAGCGGTCGCACTGGCAATTTGACTGTCAGTTATTTTAGTTTGATGATATGATGCCCCAATTCGTTGGATTGGTAATAATTGGATTTTATCTGCTAAATCAAGTTCTAAAACAGCTGTTGCATAAGCAAAACCAAGCAAGTCATTGGGTTCAGAAATACGTGCACCCGTTGCTTGTGCTAACACATCATTGAATACTGTTGCATAGGTTTGTGTATAGTCCGATTGAAAAGCCGCATTATTCATTAATAAAGTGTGTGCTTGCTTCGCCAAGAAAAGAAAATCTAATTGTGCATGTTCTGCACCAAAAACAATTGTATCAACTCCAGCATCGGCTAGTAGTTGGATTGCACCACGCGCAAATAAATGCGCGGGTTGTACGGCAAAGGCAAATGGCAATTCGTAAACAACATCAGCACCGCCCTCAAGCGCAAGTGCTGCGCGCTGCCACTTATCAAAAATGGCTGGCATCCCACGCTGCACAAAATTCCCCGACATAACGACAACAGCAGTCTTTGCACCAGTTAACAATTTTGCTTGCGTCAAATGGTACGCATGCCCGTTGTGAAACGGATTATATTCTGCAATAATACCAACTGCTGTCATCACACATCTTCCTAACTTAAGCTTTTATTGCACTGAAAAACCAGCGATCTGACTCTGGTGTTACTGCGCTTCTACCAAAATCAGCTGAAATTTGGATATCTTTAAATCCTGCCTTTTTCAGTAATCGTTGATACGTTTCAATATCATATGTTCGTTCAGTATGAATTTCTTGAATTTGTTGATAACCATCAATATCTTCATTATAAACAAAGAAAGTCAACTCATGCTCAACTGTATGTTGACTTTCTTCAACACCATATGATGACCACATAAATGCGGTCTCTTCATCGTGCCAATTATACATGTAACCTGGATAATATACATCCGTCTGCCATGGCGAAATAACATCAAAAAGAAATTGACCATTAGGTTCAAGGTGACTAGCAACTTGCTTAAACGTTGCTAACACTTCTTGCGTGTTCGCTAAATAATTCAAAGAATCTGCAAATGAAGTAATTGTTGCATACTTTTGTTTTAAATCTGACCATTCACGCATATCACCTTGAATTAAAGGTAAATCAATTTGAGCCGCTTCAGCATGTTCAGCAGCCAATGTCAGCATTTCAGGAGATAAATCAAATACGGATACATCCTTAAAACCATTTTGCTTTAACAAAATGGCCAAGCGACCTGCACCACCCGCTAATTCAAGTACCTTGCCGTCTTTTGATTGAATATGTGTTTGTGCATACGATTGCCAATCCGCATATGCTTCTTCATCAAATAAATCATCATATAATTTAGCGAATGTTTGGTAATTCATTAGAACTCTTCCTTAATAATCCATTGATCAATTGCAACTTCTGGAGCAGCTTGCCAATTTTTTTCGAGACGATAAAACTCACGGGTTTCCGTCTTGAACACGTGGACAATTAAATCACCAAAATCTAGTAGCACCCATTGCCCTTCACTACGTCCTTCTTGACGTACTAGGTCAAAACCTGTTTCTGCCATCTTGTCGATTATTTCATCAGCAATAGCGATAACCTGTCGCTCAGTTGGGGCACTCAAAATTAAATAATCATCAGTAATGATGCTCATTTCATGAATATCTAATGCCACTAAATCTTCTGCACGTTTGCTATCAGCTGCTTTTACTGCTACTGCCAACATGTCATTAACATTACTTGTCATTTTTTATTTAACACTCCATGTATTATACGTTAGTAAGGTGCCAGGATAGATTCTTACTTGCTTACCCACAAGATAAGCCAGCGTATGTGCTGTTTGCCAGCCAACACTAGCACCCAAATCCTTAAATGCCAGTGCACGTACCTCAGTGACACCTGGGAAATTACGAGCCTCTTCGATATAATCAGCCATGTACAAAATTTGACTTAATTTAGTCATTGCCGATCCACCAGTGGTATGTTGACGAATTGCATTTAAAATATCTTCATGGTAAATGCCTAATTCATCTTTCACCATTTCAGCGCCGACCACACCATGCCAAACATTATTGCCCCAATTATTCAAATCAGAATCCAACTTTTTCTCACTAATTTTGGCCAAAAAATCAGCATCTGAACGCTCTTTTGCATAATCATGCGTCAGCGCTGCAATTGAAGCCAACTCCTCGTCAACTTGCCAACGATCAGCTAACTCTATTGCCATTTTTT
Organism: Weissella paramesenteroides; assembly: GCF_051903945.1. GTDB lineage: Bacteria > Bacillota > Bacilli > Lactobacillales > Lactobacillaceae > Weissella > Weissella paramesenteroides_A. The sequence goes on from NZ_CP192268.1 coordinate 1,467,026, forward strand.
CAACACGTAAAACATGTTGAAAACGTTTCGCTGATAAAGCTGCTTTTACTTCGTTTATCAATTTTTCTCGTGAACCACTATAAATATTTTTTGTATAAACTAATTTATCTGTCATTTAAATACAACCCATTTTCTACAATATACGCAGCAACCAAATCAGGCACCAAGTAGCGAACACTTTTATGATTTGTAATTCGTTGCCGAATATCAGTGGAACTTATTGCTAAATTAGGCACATCTACCCACAGAACGGGATAAGCTGACTCCCGTGATTGACCAGGTCGATTGACACCCACAAACTTTACTAAATGCAATAAATCATCAATCCGATACCACGTATTCAGATACGCTACCTCATCCCCACCAATTATAAAATAATAATCATAGTTAGGATGTTCTATCGTTAATTGTAACATTGTATTATACGTATAACTTTTTCCACCACGCTGCACTTCTAATAACTCAATATCAAAATGACTGTTACCCGCAATAGCTGCTTGTACCATGCGCGCACGATCGATCGGATCAATGGCCTCTTTCGTGTCAATGTGGGGTGGCTTCGCATTTGGCATAAAATATACCTTATCCAAGCCAAGCTTATCTGCAACTTGCTCAGCAATGATGAGATGACCAACGTGGGGCGGGTTGAAAGTACCACCGATAATCCCTATTTTTTTCTTTTTATCAGCGGATTCGGGTTCTACCTGAACCTGCGTAACAAATTCTTTCAATGTGGTTACCATACGCCATCTCCCATTGATTATTTCTTAAATTTTTTGAACAGTCACTGAATAGTGACGGTTCTCCTTTTCTTGAGACTCACCAAACAACACCAATGTATGTCCAATTGTTTGTACAACTTGGATATTTGAATTACTTTCAATAAAGTCTTTCAATTCCGTTGTATCAACATCAGAATTCGCTAGAATATTGACCTTAAAAAGTTCGCGCTTATTAATCGCATCTTCTAATTGATTTAGCCAATTTTCAGTTAAACCTTGCTTACCCACACTAAATAGTGGTCGCATATCATGTGCTGCTGCTCGTAAATATCGTTTTTGTTTTCCGCGTAGTGATATCATTTTAAATCATTGCCCTTCGTGTTAATACTGAAACACCCTTTGGTGCCCAACCTGCGACTACGGTATTTGCTGGTACTGTTAACCAACCTAAACCATCAATCACAATATCTGTCTTTTCTGTTGTTTTAAATTCATGCCGTTGTAATGGTGGCAATTTATCTAAGTTTTCTGTTGTTGGTGGTGCTAATAATTCACCCGCATGCTTGTTATAGAAAGCATCCGCATTAGCCAACTTCGTTCGGTGAATCAACAAGTTATTCTCAAAATAAGCAGTAATACCTGTGCGATCACCTTGAATATAATCAAAACGTGCAAGAGCTCCCATAAACAATGTCTGCTCGGCATTTAATTGGAATGTCTTTGGTTTAATTTCTTTTTGTGGTGACACGTATTTCAGGTCCTTAACACCGAGATAATGTGCCATCTGATCTTGGTGAATAATTCCTGGTGTATCGATAATGTTACTATCGTCATCCAATGGAATCTCAATCCGATCAAGTGTCGTACCAGGGAATCGTGATGTGGTGATGACATCTGTACGATCACCAGTCACTTCTTTGATAATTTGATTAATCAAGGTTGATTTACCAACATTTGTCACACCAACTACATAGACCGAACGACCTTTACGATACTTGGCAATTAAATCAAGTAGGTTCGCGATGGCATCCCCATTCTTACCCGAAGTCAACGCAATATCAATCGGACGTAGACCAGCAATATTAGCCTGCTGTCTCATCCAATCTTTAATTTTCGTTCGTTTCAAAGAGCGTGGCAAAACATCCACCTTATTACCAACGAGCAAAACGTCATTATTACCAACAAAACGATGTAATCCTGGAATAAGTGAGCCAGAAAAATCAAAAACATCCATCACATACACAACGAGCGAATCAGTATCTGCAATTTGCTCCAGCAAACGGCGGAAATCATCATCTGTCAAATTAACTGGTTGAATTTCGTTATAGTGCCGTAAGCGGAAGCATCGTTGACAAAACACCTCGTCATTTTCAAAGCTCTTTAAAAGCGCTGACATTGGGGTGTAGCCAATCTCATCTTTATTATCTGTTTGAATCAGAGCACCACAGCCAATGCACCGTAATCCTTCATCAATATACTGACGTACAGTCTCTTCACTAATCAAGCTCTTTCCTCCATTGCAATTGTGGGTTATTCTTCAACATATTGCGCTTCACGCCTTTCTCAAAAAAGCGATTAATTTTTGTATTCCATTGATCAGTTTCAATCAAAGGCTTTACTAAAATGCTTCGTATCCCCGCATTATGGGCAGACCAGACATCCGTCAATAACTGATCTCCTACCATAACTACTTCACTGGGTTGTAATTGTAAAATCGTAGTTGCTTCTTTTAAACCACGTGTCATTGGTTTTAGGGCTCGAGAAACAAAGTTTAACTTTAATGGATCAGCAACTCGAGCGATACGACTTGCTGAATTATTTGAAACAATCATCACTGGTATCTCTGCTTGTTGCATTTTCAATAGCCAATCATGAAGTTCTTGTGTGCCATCTGGATTATTCCAAGCCACTAATGTATTATCTAAATCTGTTAAAACAGCTTTAATATTGTGCTGACGTAATTGTTCTGGCGTGACACAATAAATTGCATCAATCATCCATGTTGGGGTAAATGAATTCGTCATTTTTTGTCCTTTTCCACTATTAATCTTATTATAAAGTATACGCTAAATGAACGATTTTATAAAGAACCCAGCTACTGGAATCCCTTGATAACTTCTGATGCCAACTGTCGTTTCAACAAAAAGTAATCCCTTAATTTTTTACAGTTTGCAATCGTGTTTAAAATAAATAAACCACACCTCAATAGAGATGTGGTTTATTTATTTTCTTATTTAGCTACTTCAGCATTATATTTCTTTTCACCCATTTGTTCTTCGCCAAGAGAAACAAAGTCGTATGACAACTTGTTCTGACGGTCAAACTCAGCGATACCGTATGCAATTAGTTCATCAATCAGATGTGTATAACTAATGCCAGAAACTTCCCACATTTGTGGATACAATGAAATATTAGTGAATCCAGGCAATGTGTTAGGCTCGCCAAGATATGGCACCCCATTCTTATCAATCATGAAGTCCATACGTGTCAAGCCAACTAATCCAAGAGCCTTGTATGCATTCAAGGCCATATCGGTAATTTCATCAGTTAGCGCTTGGTCTAATTCAACAGGTAACTCAAATACCATACCTGAAGCGTCAACAAACTTATTGTTGTAATCATACCAGACATCTTCCTCTGGCAATACAATACCACCTAAACGTGAAGCACGTGGATTCTCGTTACCTAAGATTGAAATAAATACCTCACGAGGCTTATCAAGGGCACCTTCAACTAAGATTTTATAATCATATTGGAACGAATCCTTCAAGGCTGTCTGGTACTCATCTTCATTGGTTACACGAGACACACCAACAGATGAACCTTGACTAGCTGCCTTAACAAACAAAACTTCTGAATCCAGTTCCTTAACTAGCTCGTCGTATGTGTAATCTTGATAATTTTGATCAGTCAATAGTACGTAGTTTGTATTACGCACACCAGCTTGGTTCAAAATTCGTTTCGTCAAGTCTTTATCAAATGACATGGCAGAAGCTGCAATACCAGGTCCTAAGTAAGGCTTTTTCAATAAGCGGAATAGTGCTTGTAGTGTCCCATCTTCACCCAAGTTTCCATGGACAACTGGATAGAAGAAATCAATATTGGCCATTTCCCCCAAAACAGCAATTGGTGCAAGCGGATTAGATAGATCCATCTTCTCCTTAGCTGCCGCTACGATTTTATCCTCATCTTCGCCTTCGAAAACACGCCATGAGTCTTCAGCATTAATCATAATACCGTCTTTTGAAATCAAAAAGACTGTGACATTGTATTTCTCCTTGTCCATAGCATCATAAATATTATGAGCTGAACGCTTTGAAACATCGTGCTCTGATGAGTTACCACCAAACAACATTGCAATATTTAATTTTTCTGACATAATGGTTGATCTCCCTTGTCTGTCAAACTGATTTGTCTAGAAACCTAAGTATAACATAGAATTCCTGTTTTTGGGAACACTATGCCAAAAAATTCCGAGATTCATTTAAATAATTCAAAATTTCTTGTGGTAGATTCTCTCGCATGAGTAGTCCTTGTAGAAAACGTTGCTGATTATACAAACGGTGCCAATCACTTTCAGAGTCTGGTTGCATTTGACGAGTCATCTCTTGTCGCCATTGCTTTAGTTGTTTCAAAAAGTATTGTGAATATAAATCATTCGTATTTACTAATTCAGTGATAAAGCCAATCAAACGACGATTCTCCCCCATAATCAAAGGCGTATCTAGACGCTTTAATTTCTCAACCAAAATGGTTAACAAAAGTATTTTATCAGCGCGTGGTAACTTATCATCATGCGCTAGTTCGTCCAATAGATTACCGATATGCATAAAGGCATGCGCCCATCCCTTATCACCAACAAACCCTCTTGTATCATGTTCCAATGCAATATAAGTTGCAAAATTTAACAAAAGCGTCTCTTCGACCTCTTCGCTGATAAAACGAACGCTGCCCTTACGATTTGCATAATGCAACATTGATAAAATAAAGATACTGAATGATCGAAAAAAGACACCGTCATTTTCCATCTCAGTGATGTGATTAAACAGCACGTTATCTTGTAATAAATAGCGAACCATTAACAATAATTGATTTGGTTTAAATACATTATTTTGTAAGCCATCGCTAATAAAGAAAAAAGCTCCTTTATCGCGTATGGCGGGGTCAGTTTGACGTAAACTATTCATTAGGTCCAAGACGTCCTGATTACTAATAGCAACTGGTTGTCCTGCATAAAGTATTTGCTGCCAATCTAAGACCCGTTGCTTAATTTCTGTCGCTTCTTTAGTTGATAATTGTGCAACATCAGTTGGCGCATCGTAATCGAATTGGTCTAGTAACCGACCAACTTCACTTCCTAACGAATCAAACAATGTTCCTGCATGTACACGTGATCGAATCATTTTTAATTCCTCACGAACATCATCAATCGTATATTCCATGTTTTGATCCTTTCTCTTATTATTTTAGTCTAATTTAGATTAACACAACCATATAAAATAAAAAACATACTAGTTCTTTCACCCAAAGATTTACGGGCTAAAAACTAACATGTTTCATTACTTATATTTTATTACTCTTTCAAATGGAAATAATAAGTTGACACGGTAATATCACGAGACGCTAATGCTGTCCGTAATTTTAAACTATTTTGATTATGCAACGCATTTTGCCAACTATGGTGTGGCACAAATTGTGGAATCAAAATTGTTAAGGAGTGATTTCGCTCCTTTGATCCCTTAGCAATTTCATCAACAAAGCGCATGGCAGGTTTAGTAATTGAACGATAAGAAGAATGAATATCAACATACCGCACCTCAGGAAATTCGCGCTTAAATTCAATACCTAAACGATGTTCCTTTTGTGGGTTTGAATCAAACGACACATGCATCGCCAATACTTTGTCACCAATCGATTTCGCATAATCAACTGCATCAGCTGTTGCTCGTGTCAAATTAGATACCAATACAATAACAGTCGCCCCATCATAATGATTCCGCTTAATTGGTTCTTGTGACAAAACACGTAATTGCTTAGCCACCAACTTATAATGACGATTAATGACCCAAAACATGCGCAATAGAATTGGCATAATAATCAAGTATGGCCAAACTGAATTAAAGTGCAAGGCAAATAATGTAACGACCAACACTGCTGATATTAAGGCACCAACAAAATTGATCAATGATTTCATTAACCAATGTCCATCACGCTCGCGCCACCAGTGAATAATCATCCCCGATTGCGACAATGTAAACGGTACGAATACACCCACAGCATATAATGGAATTAATGCCCCGGTCGATCCATTAAAAATAACTAATAGCACGATTGCGCCTAGAGCTAACGACACGATACCATTTGAATATCCAAGACGATCTCCTTTGTCCATGTAGCTATGTGGCATAAATTTATCTCGTGCCAGATTGTAGGCTAACTGTGGAAAGGCCGAAAATCCTGTATTGGCTGCAACAGCTAAAATTAATGCCGTAGCAATTTGTAATACATAAAAGAGAACACCATGACCAAATACTTGTTGACCAATTTGTGCCAATACGGTCACATGCGCATCGGGCTTAATACCATAAGTAAATGATAAAAATGTAACTCCGACCAAGAAGAATGCCAAAATGATTGCCATAATGACCAATGTGATTGATGCATTTCTAGGCTTTGGCTCCTTAAAATTCGGCACAGCATTCGAAATTGCTTCAACTCCGGTCAAAGACGATGACCCGCTCGAAAATGCCTTTAAGAACAATAAAATTGAAGCACTACCTGTTGCAACATGCCCAGTAATGGTTGGATGATAGTTAACATGTCCAGTCAAAATATTAAATAATCCCCAAACAATCATAACTACCATCACAACAATGAAGAGATAAACCGGTACCATCAAGGCCCCTGCAGATTCGCGTAAACCACGTAGGTTAATCCCAGTTAAGGCAAGAATGATAATAACACCAATCGCGACATTATATGGATGCAATGCTGGAATAGCAGATATGATCGCCTCAGTTCCAGATGCAACCGAGACAGCGACGGTCAACATATAATCAACTAACAAAGACCCACCAGCTACTAGACCTGCATTACGTCCCCAATTTTTAGAGGTAACTAAATAAGCACCTCCTCCAGTTGGATATGCATGGATAATTTGGCGATATGACAATGTAATTGCCCCTAAAAGGACTAACACTAATGCCACAACTGGCACTTGTAACCATAGTGTTGCAACACCACCAACAGCTACGAGTACCGTAATAATTTGTTCCGTTCCATATGCAACAGATGACAAAGCATCTGACGATAACAGAGCCAACGCTTTTGTTCGACTAAGATGACGAGCACCTTCGTCTAAAGTTTTTAACGGTTTACCAATTAAAAACCTTTTAAATAGTGGCCACATGTTTCTGCTCCTCAATAAATGAATTTTTTCAGTAGAATTTAAGAATAATCTTAATCATAATGGTCTATTTCTACAAGGGTCTATTTTAGTTCTCTACCAATCGATTGTCTATCTTTTTATATCCTTTTTATTTTACTTTTTTATGACATAAAAAAATGAGGTTGAAACAAAATAAAATGTTCCAACCTCCCCTTGTTAAATTGTATGATTTATAAGCCTGTAATTTTTATAGCATAAACGCGTTCCAAAAGTCTGAAACCCCAATGTAACGCAATTTACACCAAACTGTGTGTAGCCTTCTTAGTCCTAGACCAGGTTACATCATTCCTGGCATACCACCTTGAGCTGGCATTTGCGCATCTGAATCACTCTTTGGTTGCTCAGCAATAACTGCTTCAGTTGTTAACAATAATGCAGATACAGAGGCAGCATTTTGCAAAGCAGAACGTGTCACCTTAGTTGGATCAACAATACCAGCTTTGATCATGTCAGCCCATTCACCAGTTGCCGCATTGTATCCAATGCCAACCTTTTCGTTCTTCAATTGGTTAACAATTACTGAACCTTCAACACCAGCATTTTCTGCAATTTGACGAACTGGCTCTTCTAAGGCACGTTTAACAATATTAATACCTGTTTGTACGTCACCATCTTCTGAAAGTGCAGCAACAGCAGGGATAGCATTAACCAAGGCAGTTCCACCACCTGAAACGAATCCTTCTTCAACCGCAGCACGAGTTGCATTCAATGCATCCTCAATACGGTACTTCCGCTCTTTAAGCTCAGTTTCTGTTGCAGCACCAACATTAACAACAGCAACACCACCAGCTAACTTAGCAAGACGTTCTTGCAACTTTTCACGATCGAAATCAGAGGTTGTCTCAGCAATTTGACCCTTAATGGTTTCAACACGTTCGCTAATCGTTGCAGAGTTACCATTACCTTCAACAATTGTTGTATTATCTTTTGTCACGGTAACTTTTGCTGCTTGTCCCAATTGGTCAACAGTTGTATCTTTCAAACTCAATCCCAAGTCATCAGTAATTACTGTTCCGCCTGTTAGAATGGCGATGTCTTCAAGTTGTGCCTTACGACGATCACCAAAGCCAGGTGCCTTAACAGCAACAACATTAAATGTACCACGCATCTTGTTCAAAACAAGTGTTGGCAAAGCTTCGCCAGTGATGTCATCAGCAATGATCAACAAAGCACGACCTTGCTCAACAACACTTTGTAGCAATGGTAAGATTTCTTGGATATTACCAATCTTCTTATCTGTAATCAAAATATATGGATTATCCAATGATGCTTCCATCTTATCATTGTCAGTTACCATATATTGTGACATATAACCACGATCAAATTGCATTCCTTCAACAACATCTAGCGTTGTTTCAATACCCTTTGATTCTTCAATCGTGATAACACCGTCATTGCCAACCTTTTCCATTGCTTCAGCAATTAACTTACCAACTTCTGGATTAGCAGCAGAGATAGATGCAATTTGCGTAATCTCTTCCTTCGTTGAAACAGTCTTTGACATCTCATGCAATGACTTGACAGCTGCTTCAGTTGCTAATTCAATACCACGACGAACGCCAACTGGATTAGCTCCTGCAGTAACGTTCTTCATACCTTCATTAATAATGGCCTGTGCCAAAACCGTAGCTGTCGTTGTACCATCACCAGCAATATCGTTTGTCTTTGAAGCAACTTCAGCAACTAACTTAGCTCCCATGTCTTCAAAGTGATCTTCTAATTCAACAGCCTTGGCGATTGTCACACCATCATTCGTAATTGTGGGCGCACCATAGCTTTGCTCGATAACGACATTGCGTCCCTTAGGACCAATTGTTGTTTTTACTGTATCGGCAAGCTTGTCAACACCTGCTTGCATTTTTGCACGTGCATCTTCTGAAAATTCAATATCTTTTGCCATATTTACTACCCTCTATTTATTAATTATTTAAATTACAACACTGCCACGATATCTTTTTCGTGAACAACCAAATAATCAACCCCGTCAACACTAATTTCGGTACCAGCAAACTTATCAAAAATAACAGTATCGCCTTCTTTTACAGCGGCTGGTGCTGTTAAGTCGCCAACTGTTTGCGTAGAAACAGCGACTACTTTTCCTGTAACTGACTTTTCTTGTGCATTAGAAGCTAACAAAATTCCCCCAACCGATTGCTCAGGTGCTTCTGATACTTGCAATACAACACGATCTCCTAATGGTTTCAACATGTTATCTGACCTCCACAGGTTATTTTTTCTTTTATTAGCACTCTGTAAGTTAAAGTGCTAATCAACACTATTAATAATAACACATTACTTATTATTTGCAAACATTTGTTAAAATTGGCTTGAATCTCAGTAAACTGAGTTAAAAGACGCATAAAGACCCAAAATCTTCCAAAATTGAGAAAGATTTTGAGCCTTTAACGTTCAAGATTTATTTTTCTGCTATAAATGTTTCCAAAGCAATGCTTGCTTCAGTCCATTGATCCTCAATTTCTGTTAATTGGGCATCGAGGTCCGCTATTCTCTCTGAGAGTTCAGTTAATTTCGCTAAATCAGCCCCATTTTCAGGATCATTCAAGGCAACATTTAACGTATCACGCTCATCAGTAATAGCTGCCATTTTATCTTCTAATGCTGTGACAGCTCGTTCTAAACGACGCTGCTCTCGTTGCTGATTTTTTAAAGCTGCCCTTGATAGCGTTTTTTGTTGCCCATCTGCTGATTCATCAATTGTTGTTTGCTGTGTGGTATCCACTTTAATTTCATGCTCGCCAGCAGTTTTTTCAAGATAGTAATCATAATCACCATCAAAAAAACGTGTCCCTGATGGTGACAATTCAATAATTTCAGTGGCAACTTCATTAATGAAATATCGATCATGAGACACAAAGAAAATAGTCCCATTATACTCATTCAGGGCTGTTTCTAATACTTCTCGTGAATCTATATCCAAATGATTAGTCGGCTCATCAAGAATCAAAAAGTTAGCATGCTCTAATGCCAGTTTAGTCAGCAAAAGGCGTGCTCGTTCACCACCAGATAGTGCGGCGACTAACTTTTCTACAGCTTCACCAGAAAACATAAACGATCCCAAGATTGATCGTACATCTTTCTCAGCCATTTTGGGGTGTTCATCCCAAATCGTGTCGATAACTGATTTTTTACTATCAAGCGTCTGTTGCTCTTGGTCATAATAACCAACTGTAACATTTGCTCCTAGTTTTATTTGCCCCGCTAATAATGGTAATTTTCCTAAAATAGTCTTGATAAAGGTTGATTTACCAACACCATTTGGTCCAACCAAAGCAACCGCATGTTGTTTATCAACGGCAACGTTCACGTTTTCGGCCAAAACATGTGTCATGTCATAACCTAATTTCACATCATTAACTCTTAATACTTCATTACCAGAATCTTCATCAGCCATAAATTGAATATGTGCAACGCCTGATTCATTTTTAGGCGCTTCGATGCGGTTCATCCGTGCCAACTGCTTGCGTCGTGACTGTGCCCGTTTCGTGGTTGAAGCGCGCACAATATTACGTTTCACAAAATCCTCTAGTTTAGCGATCTCAGCTTGTTGCTTATCATAAGCTTTCTGTTCTTGCAGTACCTTAGCGGCCTTCTGCGCCATAAACTCACTATAATTGCCCTTATAATGATCTAATTGGCCAGAATGCATATCGTAAATCTCAGTTACCACACGATCTAAGAAATAGCGATCGTGGGATACAATCAACAATGCACCTTGATAGTTTTTTAGATATTGCTCGAGCCACGCCAAAGTTTGCATATCTAAATGATTCGTTGGTTCATCTAAAATCAATAAATCAGGTGTTTCCAACAATTGTTTTGCAATAGCCAAGCGTGTCCGTTGCCCACCTGATAAGGCAGCAATTTTTTGATCATAGAATGTTTCATCAAAACCAAAGCCATGTAGCACTGATCGAATAGTCGCATCATAACCATAACCATTCTTTTCATTAAAATCATGTTGTGCTTGATCATAGGCCGCCAACAATTCTTTGTATGCATCACTTGCATAATCTGTTAATGTGGCCATTTGCGTTTCCATTTGTCGCATCCGTTCTTCCAATGCAATAACATCAGCAAATGCCGTTAACATTTCATTGTAAACTGACAGATCAGAATCCAATCCAGAATTTTGTGCTAGATAAGCCAGCCGAATGCCTTTTTTCATTGACACTTCACCTTCATCGGGTGTTGTTTCACCAATCAGCATCTTTAATAAAGTTGATTTTCCAGCCCCATTACGTCCAACCAAACCAACCCGTGCCTTATTTTGAACTTGCATCGAAATATTATCAAAAAATGTGACGCCGTTAAAACGACGTGCAACATTACTTGCTTGCAAAATAATCATATTTATCACTCCATTTTAGGCATAAATCTTCCATTCCTGCCTCATCTCATTTCTCAGTCTACTGTACCAAAACAATCAGTAAGGTGCCAGTTTTCAAAAAAATTTCAGTCTAATATTGAAAATGCTTGTCGTACCTCAGAGACAAAATACAAAGATCCTGTGAACAAAATCAAATCGTCTGTATGCATCTGTGATGCCACAGCTTCAAAACCTGTTTGCCAGTTTTTATGCAAAGTGATATCATTCATTATCTTATCTTTCGCTAGGTTCGTGGGGTCTATCGGTTCACGATTATTTGGTCCTTGAAATCCGACAATATGTAAATCAACATTGGGCAACTCATTCAATAGTTGTAACATTTTGGGATAATTTTTATCAGACAATGCACCAAACAAAACATGGATCGTTCGCGTGCTAAAACGTGTCCGAAGTGTCTCTACTAATGCTTTGACTCCCGGTTCATTATGTGCCCCATCCAAAATAATTTCTGGATCATTTGCAATTTTTTCAAAACGAACTGGCCAAGTGACCGTTTTCAGCGCCGATATAATGGTTGTTTCTGTTAATAAGCGATCAAAGTGCTCACAAACAATCTGGGCCGTCTGAATGGCGACTGCTGCATTGTCAATTTGATAGCGCCCGATTAAATCAACAAACAAGTTTTGATAGTTGATTGTGCCAGTTATCTGAAATCTTTCTCCCCACTCACCACTATTGGGTAATGTTGTCACATCAAATTGTTCTCCGAGCCGGTATATTGGTGCCCCCATAGCTGTGGCAACAGTATCAAGCACTTGGTCTGCTTCATCAGGTAAACGACCGATGACCACCGGACGTTGTCTTTGAATAATACCTGCCTTTTGCGTAGCAATTTGTGCAAGGGTATTCCCCAAAACGTGCATATGATCTAAGCCAACCGTTGTAATGACCGCAGCGATTTTATCTGGAATAACCGTCGTTGAATCCCATGTACCCCCAACACCAACCTCTAAAACCACCACATCCACGGGATGTTCTGAAAAATACATAAACATTAACACTGTTAATGTTTCAAACTCAGTGAGACCAGTAGTGAGTTGTTTATCAAATTCGTCGATAATAGGCGCTAATTTTTGTACTAAGTGCAGCAAATCATCGTCATCTATATTACCTTGATCATCTTGAATTCGCTCATTAAATTTTAAAATATAAGGTGAAGTAAATAAGCCCACTTTTAATCCACTCGCCCGCAAGAGCTGCGCAATCATTTTACTTGTTGATCCCTTACCATTTGTACCTGTTACATGAACATACTGCAATCGTTTTTCAGGATGTCCTAAATAGGTAAGAATGCTATTTAAACGTTCAAACGTTGGTGTTTTGGACCATTTATGCCGACCATGGATATAGTTAATTGCATCCTTAACCGTTTCAATTTTTACCATTATGAGCCCCATTTATTCAAAGATAAACAAAAACGCCGTCTACATGGTAGATGGCGCTTCCGTTTGTGTAATTTACTGCATTGTAACGACGAACCGCTTAAATTCGTTATTCACAATATGTTAAATTATACACTTAAATAATTTTAATCGCAAGTACCTATTAACTATGCTTTTGCATCTTGTAATTGTACTAAACGATCCTGTGTTGCTTGTAGCTTGTTCTCCCAATCCGCTAACTTTTCACGTTCTGCAGCGACAACCTGTTCAGGCGCATTGTTAACAAATTTTTCATTGCTTAGTTTACCAGTAGCACGCTTTACCTCACCTTGGAACTTCTTTACCTCATCTTGCAAACGGGCAATTTCTTCATCCAAATCAATCAGCTCAGCTAACGGTACATAAATTTCAGCGCCAGAAATAATTTGTGTCATCGCTAGATCGGGTGCAATAATATCAGCTGAAATTTGCAAATCCTTTGGCTTTACAAAGCGATTAATATAGTCTTCATTTTCCTTGAAGATACGCTGTAAATTCTCATCAGCTGTTTTAATCAAGACATCAATGGTTGTGGACATTGGTGCGTTTGCTTCTGTACGAATTGTACGAACTGCTTTGATTAAGTCAATCAAACTATTAAAATCTGTTTCAGCTTGTTGGTTTGCTAAGGTTTCATCAACTGTTGGGTATGTCGCCGTCACAATCGTCTCACCTTCATGTGGCATTTCTTGCCAAATTGCTTCAGTTACGAAAGGCATGATTGGGTGTAGCAAACGTAACGTATTATCTAGTACATAAGCAAGAATAGATTGTACAGTTGTTTGTGCATCAGCATCATCCCCGTTTAACGTCTCCTTAGTCATTTCGATATACCAATCAGCAAAATCATTCCAGATAAAGTTGTATAGTGCACGACCTGCTTCACCAAATTCAAACTTATCAAAATTCTTCGTTACAGTAGCAATCGTTGCATTCAAACGTGACAGGATCCATTGATCAGCCAATGATAACTTCGTCCGGTCAGCTGGTAATTCTGCCTTTGTATCATCTGATAAATTCATTAGCACATAACGAGAGGCATTCCATATCTTATTAATGAAATTCCAGGCTGAATCCATCTTTGTATATGAAAAACGCACATCCTGTCCAGGAGTTGAACCAGTTGCTAAGAACCAGCGTAAGGCATCTGCACCATACTTTTCAATCACATCCATTGGGTCAATACCATTTCCCAATGACTTTGACATCTTACGACCTTGCTCATCTCGAATCAACCCGTGAATCAAAACGTTCTTAAATGGCCGACGACCAGTAAATTCCTTTGATTGGAACATCATACGTGCAACCCAGAAGAAAATAATGTCATAGCCAGTCACAAGTGTATCCGTTGGGAAATAACGTTTAAAGTCCTCTGCATCTGTATCTGGCCAACCCATCGTTGAAAACGGCCAAAGAGCTGATGAGAACCATGTATCAAGAACATCCGAGTCTTGTTCCCAATTTTCAGCATCCGCTGGTGCTTCCATACCAACATACATTTCACCAGTTTCTTTATGATACCAAGCTGGAATTTGATGTCCCCACCAAAGTTGACGTGAAATAACCCAATCATGAATATCATCCATCCAACGTGTGAAGGTCCCTTCAAAACGTGGTGGATAAAAATCAACGCGATCATCCGACTTTTGCATAGCCAAAGCTTGTTCAGCCAGTGGCTTCATTTTAACAAACCATTGTGTTGATAAACGTGATTCAACCTGGACACCAGTACGTTCAGAATGACCAACCGCATGCATGATTGGTTCAACTGACAGCATCCAACCGCCAGCTTCTAAATCGGCAACCATTGCCTTGCGTGCTTCAAAGCGATCCATACCAACATACTTACCCGCACGGTCGTTCATTGTTGCATCTTCATTCATCGTGTTGATACGTTCCAAATTATGACGATTACCAACGCCAAAATCATTTGGATCATGTGCAGGTGTAATTTTAACCATTCCTGAACCAAATTCGGGATCAACATACTCATCAGCGACAATAGGCACTTCCCGATTAACCAATGGTACAAGTACTTTTTTACCAACTAATGCTTTATATCGCTCATCTGATGGATGTACAGCAACAGCCACATCCCCAAACATGGTCTCTGGACGTGTTGTTGCGATTTCAATGTAGTGCTTGCCTTGATAAGTTGTCTCTTTATCCACAAATGGATATTGCACATGATAAAAAGCACCTTCATCGTCTTGGTGAATAACTTCGATATCTGACAAGGCTGTCCGTGCCTTTGGATCCCAGTTAATGATGTATTCACCACGGTAAATCAAACCTTTTTCATAAAGTGTCACAAACACTTTTCGGACTGCTTCTGACAATCCTTCATCCAAAGTAAATCGCTCACGGTCATAGTCTAGTGACAAGCCCAATTTGCCCCACTGTGACTTAATCGTAGATGCATACTCGTTTTTCCAGTCCCAAACTTGATCAACAAATTTTTCACGACCTAGATCATAACGTGAAATGTTATCTTCTGCTAAACGTTGTTCAACCTTCGCTTGCGTTGCAATCCCAGCATGATCCATACCAGGTAACCACAATGTATCAAATCCTTGCATACGCTTTTGGCGAATAATCATATCCTGTAACGTGGTATCCCAAGCGTGACCAAGGTGCAATTTACCAGTTACATTTGGTGGTGGGATGACGATTGAATAAGGACGTGCTTTCTTATTTCCTGATGGTTTAAATCGTTTCTCTTGTACCCACTTATCATAACGGCCAGCCTCAACAGCTGTTGGATTATACTTTCCAGGCATATCAATTTCTCGCATAACCTTCACTCCTTATTTTTAATCACTCTTTTTCATTGTTATCCATTAAAAAAGCCCCGAACACACATTACTGTATGTTCAGGGCGAAATTATCGCGGTACCACCTGAATTAGAGTTCATTCTCTATCTCATTATGACTTAACGCGTCCTCACGTTACCGACTACTACAATGTTCACCGATAAAGCCCACTAGTTACTTTCTAAGTTGAAGTCCTCAAAATCTCACACCAAATGATTTTGTCGCTGTTTAGATACTTTACTTATACTCTCTAGTGCATTGCTATAAAAGCAATTTTACAATGATAAATTGACAAAATCAACCCTGGGCATTGTCATAAGACTAATTCTGTTTAGGCAAAGCCGTTTTATTTAGAAAATGTCCAATAATGCTTCAACTAATAGGTAAGCACCATAAATCAAAACAATTAATCCAGATACAATATTTACCCAAACCAGCACTTTTTTAGGTAAACGTTCTTTTAATAAATTCATGAGGATCGTAATCGTATTAAACCAAATAAAAGTCGCTATAATCACACCAATAATAAATGGCCAGACAGCATCTTTTGCCAAGGTACCTCGTAACGCACCAAGTAGCAAGCTACCATCAATTAAGGCCTGTGGGTTAGCCCACGACACAATAAAAGCTGTCACAAAAGCTTGTTTTACTGGTAATTTATTTTGATGTGCATTCAACTGGACCCCGTCAGCACTGCGCAGAATCCCCCAGCCGATCCAAATAACTAGCAAACCACCCACTAGCATAACCAATAATCTCAGCCATGTCACTGAGCTAATGATGGCCCCCATACCGAAAAACGCTGCTAACGAAAATAATGAATCCGCAATCCATACAAAAAGAACATAAACTAATGAGCGTCGAAAGGAATTAGTCAACGCATTGTTAAACACGTACAAATTTTGCATCCCAATTGGTGCCACAAAAGCAAACCCAATCATCATACCCTTTATTATCGTCATCAACATCTCTATAAACCTCACATATTCCTTATAACCATTTTATTTAGTTTACAAAACTAGATGTAACGGTTATGATAATCATAACAATTAATTTAATTTAATCGGTAATGTCCTTATCAGATAAAGGAGAACCCCTATGCCTACTTTAACAAAAGAAAATCGTCGCTACCTCATTACCTACGAAACTTTAAATGCCGTTACCCACGGGATTGGTGTTATCGCCGCAATTATTGGTGCAACCTTATTAATCATCAACAGTGTACAACACCATTTTTCAGCCTTTACAATTGTTGCGTTAACCATTTATGCAATATCGATCATTAGTTTTCTGCTTGCTTCGACTTTGTTTCACGCACTCATTTTTACAAAGGCCGGTAAAATTTTCCAATTTTTGGATCATTCTGGTATCTACCTCGTCATTCTAGGTAGTTATACCCCTTATACTTGGCTATTTTTAGACACTAAAATAGGCTGGCCAATTTGGCTAACCATTCTATTATGCACTATTTTAGGCTTTATTTACGATCTATTTTTTGTTGGTCGTTGGCCCTGGGTATCAGTTATTATCTATGTCATCATGGGTTGGCTGATTATACTGGCCTTCCCTGCCCTTCATGCAGCGTTAACACCCTTCGCATTTTACTTATTACTAGCAGGTGGCATTACCTATACGCTGGGTGCCCTATTATATCTCATGCCAAAGCTACCGCTAGGTCACGTTTACTGGCATTTATTCGTATTATTAGGTGCGACGCTTATGTACATTTCAATTTACTCAATGTTATTCAGCTAGTTGTCAATGCATAACTTTAACCGCAAAGGGCCGAAGTCTTCCATACCTGGAATTGACCTCGACCCTTTATTATTTAAAAAATGCTACATGAAACATAATAATCTTTAAATTACTTGTTTTTCTCAATACCAGCCTGGACCCACTTGTTAAAGTCATCATCTGTCGCTGTAATCTGGCCACCTTGCTGATGATTCTGGTAGTCATTCTTTTGTTGTTGTGAGAATGCATCCCAGACTGAACCGCCAATTGAATAATGGCTGGCACTTAATAATACATCTTTAATGCCTGGTTCAGCGGTTAGCTTATTAACTGTTGCTAATTGATCCTTTTGCCATTTTCCTGCCACAGCATATTCTAGACCGTCTTCTAGCTTAACTTGACGAGCAACCATCACTGAGCTAATTTTTGATTGTTGGCTAGCTGCCTTTAAAACTAAGCTTGTTGCCTTAGCATATGCCTTCATAAAATCATCAAGTGATTGCGTCCCATCATCGGCAAAAATGACCGTTAACTCACCATTATTCTGATTGACTGAAACAATGGCAGGAACATTATTTTGCCCTTTTAGTAGGTTTTTAACATTTAAATTCTTTTCTGTGCCAGTAGAGCTTGACGACTTGTCAACAGTTTTAGAAACTTTTGAAACTGCTTTGCCCTGACTGTTTGACTGTTGCTTCTTGTTAACGGCCTTAGAACTTTGTGACGAAGTTGCTGCAGTTGCCGATTCTTCATGTGGTGTACTATTAAATACAATCGCAAAAATAGCAATCATTGCTGCCACTGCCATAATTCCAATAATCATCGTGATTTGTCGTTTATGCATTATGATTTACCTTTCTTTTTCTCAAACCATAATATTTTATCATAGATAATTTTACATTTTTAATGACTATGTCACAGTTCCATTAACAAATGCTAACTTTTTATTAAATGAATGTCTTACTTTGTCATACAATTAACCTTTTCGACCAAAAAGGCGAGCAAAGAATCCTCTAATACCGCCATGTTTACGTCTTTCAACACGTGATTCTGTTGCTAAGCTATCATTGTTTTCAGAATCCTTAGCCATAGGATCAGCCGATGTCTCAGATAAGTTACCTGTTTCTTCTACGACATTGGCAACATTTCTGTCTATCTCACTCACTGATGGCGTTGAAATTTCCTTAGGTGTTGCGACATTTTTGCTAGTTTCAGCCTCTGACTGATGTTTAATTTCTTCATTATGAACGTATTCTGCAATCATTTCGTCTGTCAAAGCAGGCATGGCAACTGTCTTTGATGTCACTCCAAGGCCCACAATGGTTCGACCAGTCTTGCCAGTTTTTTGATTCGTTGCATGTACTTCTATCTGACTTGGCAAAATATCGTCTGGTAAGACTAATTCAAACTCCAACCCATTATCAATAGGTAATGAAATAACATGTTCATCCCCAATGAAATGTACAGAAATCGAAACATCTCGTTGGTTGACACGACCTTCAAGCAATCGTTGTCCATTTTGAGTAGAAATCACTGCCGTCACAACTGGAGCCGGTTGATCAATGACCAATGACACGACCTCTTTAGCTGATTGGTCAGGTAACATTGCTGTTAACGTTACTTCATTATCTGTAATTTTTGTTGGTACTTTAACAACAAAGCTACCCTTTTCATCCGAAGTAGTTGTATCAACTTCATTATTTGCATACTTTACAGTGATCACAACATTCTCTGCCGCCACGTGACCAATAATTGTTGTCCCCAAACTATTTGTCAATGTTGATGCTACCAAATTTAGTTTTGACTCACTCATATTGCGATCTCCATCCCTTATAAACTGTCAATAATATATTTATTGTACCAGATATTTAAACTAACAAGAAATAATAGCCCCAACAACATAAATTGGTCATAATACAAATACTACATATACTCACAAAAAAAGCTGAGACAGAACTTCTATCTCAGCTTTTACTATAAATTAATCTTAAAACACTACTCATCATCCTTTGTCCGACGAACAATTAACGTATCAACTGTTGCGACACGTGTTACGAACTCAGTAACAGAACCAATCAACAAACGCTCAATGGCATTTAAACCAGTAGCACCAATCATAATCAAATCAACGGCATACTTTGCTGGTGCCTGTGTTGCAATGACGTCCTTAGGCGAACCATATTCAATTGAATAGTCAACGTTCTCAACACCTTCATCCTTAGCCTTCTGCAAGTACGCATCTAACGTCTTCTTAGCAGTACCTGCAACTTGCTCGACCATTGTTGTTCTAAAGTCAGTAACATTTTGGAATGAGCGGGTATCAATAACATGCAAAATGTGTAATTTCGTATCTGATCCATTCTGCTTAGCGACTTTAATAGCACGATCTAATGCAGCCTCAGCCTCCTTAGATCCATCAACTGGTACCAATATATTCTTGTAGTTTACTTTTACATCAGCCATAACAGTTCCCCCTGTCCGATTGACCATATGCGACTTTTTCTACACTTTTATTATAACGCATCTGTCACATTTTTTCACATAAATAATGTTTATTTTTACCATTTGAGATATATATAAATTATTTAAATAAAAGACGAACAACCACAATTGCCAATACAGTTGTTAACAAAGTAGCTACGATGACAAAGAGTCCGCCTGGTAATGCAGCCCCTTTTGTTAAAAAAGTACTTATTAGTAATGAAATAGCATCAATCGTAAATAACCAGCCAAACCACAGTGCAGGTTGTTTCGCATGTTGCGCTGAGATACCTAAAAAACCGTGTTGATGCGTCAACAAATAAATGCCAAGTATTCCAACCACCACTGCAAACAAAACATAAAGTCCAATAATCATATTTATATTCCTTTTCTTTACTGATAAAAAAGCCGCCCACCTTCGATGCATATCGAAAATGGCCGACTATCGTCCTCAAAAACTTAAAGCTTTGAGAAACCATGAACACTTGATTGGTGCCGTTAGTAAATTCGACTGAGTTGGCTCCAGTTAAAGGAAAGTGGGTGAATAAGTCCGCGTTTACAACTACTGAGTGAAACAGCATGTTGTAGCGGCATCCCGACATCCCCGAGCAAAAAGGTTGTAAAGCAACTACAGATGGTAGAATTACGCGTACACCCAAGGAATTCATTTATATTTCTTATTATACTAATAATTATACAAAATAAAAGCCTTGACAGATGATTAAGCCCTCTAATATTCATTAGCGTCTAGTTACTTTTTAACCCATCCCGCTGCGCTTTTTTTAGTTTGTCATATTGTTCTTTATAAGCACGTTCAACTTTAGAATTCCCCGCTGGCTTAAAGTAACTAGCATCCATCAGTTTGTCAGGCAAATATTGCTGTGGTACCCAGTCACCTGGATAACCATGCGGATAAACATAATCTACACCATGACCTAATTTTTTTGCACCAGAATAATGCGCATCCTTTAAATGGTCAGGCACATCACCTGTAGCCCCTTTTTTGACATCACTAATTGCGGCATCAACTGCCGTAATTGCGGCATTCGATTTTGGAGATAGCGCTAATTCAATGACTGCATTTGCCAACGGAATACGTGCTTCCGGGAAACCAAGCTGCAAAGCCGCTTGAATGGCTGTCACAGTTCGTGCCGCAACGGCGGGATTAGCCATGCCAACATCCTCATATGCAATTACTTGTAAGCGTCTTGCAATGATTGGTAAATCGCCCGCCTCAATCAACCGTGATAAATAATGTAGTGCCGCATCAACATCACTACCTCGAATGGACTTTTGTAACGCAGAAATAACATTATAATGACCATCCCCATCTTTATCAGCCGTGATTGCTTTACGCTGCACAGTCTCTTCGATAATCGGCAGGGTAATATGAATCTGCCCAT
The DNA here is from genome assembly GCF_051903945.1 of Weissella paramesenteroides. GTDB lineage: Bacteria > Bacillota > Bacilli > Lactobacillales > Lactobacillaceae > Weissella > Weissella paramesenteroides_A. Next base: position 1,488,457 of record NZ_CP192268.1, read on the forward strand.
CTTCACTTGGATTAGTAGATCTAACCGCTAATTCAAGACCATTCAATGCTGAACGCAAATCGCCATTAGTTGCATAAATTAATTGTTGCCGTGCTTCTTGGTCCAAATCAACATCAAAGTCGCCCAAGCCGCGCTCTTTATCTGCTAAAGCACGAGCGATTGCCATTTGCATGTCAGCTTCAGATAATGGCTTCACCTCAAATATTTGTGTTCTAGAACGAATTGCTGGCAAAATTGTCAAATAAGGATTTTCTGTCGTTGCACCAATTAAAACAATACGTCCACTTTCCAAATGAGGTAACAAAAAATCCTGCTTGGTTTTATCCAATCGATGTATTTCATCTAGTAATAAAACGACTGTTCCAGACATTTTGGCCTCTTCAGCCACAATCTGTAAATCTTTTTTGGTATCCGTCGCTGCATTTAAAATTCGAAAGGCATATTTTGTCGACCCAGCAATGGCACTAGCAATACTTGTTTTCCCGGTTCCAGGAGGCCCATATAAAATCATCGATGACAACATTTTAGCTGTCACCATCCGATTAATAATTTTCCCTTCACCTACCAGATGTTGTTGACCAACAACTTCACTGATATTTCGTGGGCGCATGCGGTAAGCCAATGGCTGTTGCATCAAAATTACCTCCTTTAACCGTTCCATTTAATTAACTGAATAGTCTTTTATACCACGGTTTTTTCTCATCTTTTTGATCGCTACTAGGCTCACTATTATTAACTGTATCTTCAATAGAAACAGGTTCTTGATGAACCGCTGAATGTGCTGCAAGAACTGCTACAACATCAGACTGATCATAAATCGCATCACTTTTAAGTGTAAATTTTGCCCGTTGTTTCGCAGCTAACTCAATATACTGATCTAACACGTTTTTATTTAAATGGCCATTTAAAGAAAGCACTGCATCAGGGTGGGCATGCAATTGTTGCTCCCATGCTTTCATATAGCGATTATCGCCAGCAGTTTCACGCGTCTGTAGTACATAGATGCGTTCACGGAAATTACCTAAGTAATGGTGTTGTTCATCTGGATTAAGTTCAGGTGTTCCATATAGTCCTGTTTTGACATGTGGATCCATTTCTTGTTTGTCCATGAATGTCTCTCCTTTTAATTATTAGGTTTATTTTAACATAATCAACTCACAGCGACAATTTCACTAAGTATGTCAACGTGTAACTGCTAAAATGAATCATTAAAAAGGATAATGCAATCATCAGTTAAGTCTTCGGAAACAATTTAAGGGCTCCCCTCCACCAACAAGCTGGTAGATTGATAACCCTGTTAAAATGCGCTATTCACTTATACTTAAATCACCATTGGCTGTCAAAAAAAACTGACTAATCCGCACTATTTTCTGGCACCTGGTGATATTTTCTCATCATCTCTGCCATGTGTACTTCATGAACAACAAATTCGTGTGTTCGACAAACATAATCGTGTTCACGACCTATTTTTGCAATATAGCCATTAATGTAGTCAACCTCAGTTGGTCGTCCCTTTGAAAAATCTTGATACATCGATGGATAATGGTATTTATATTCTTGACTGACCGTGATAACTGAATCAACTTGCTCCTGACGTGTAGCAATCAGATATATGCCGGCTCGTTCACAGGCATCATACGCTTCATCAAAGAGTTGCTGGGCCATTTCTCGGACACCCGCATACTTGATAAACTGCCCCATCTGCATTTCAAACATTGTACACAATGTATTTGTCACCGCATTAAAAACAACCTTTGACATACACATTCCCAACCAATCATCAGTAACGACCGGATTTAACTTGGCTCGTTTAAAATCCGCTACAATTGCTTGAAATGTTGAATCTACTGAATTGTTATCATACTTAGCTAGATGCATGACTTCCGTCCCTTCAGCACCCATAAAATCCACATTAGCAGGACCATCCAAGCGAGTTGCAATCATTGCTGTACCACAAATAATATGATCTTCAGCAAAGTAATTTACAATTTTTTCAAAGTGTCCCATACCATTCATTGCAGAAAATACATATTGATCCTCATGAAAAATACCTGCTGCTTCATCACGTTTTAATTCTTCGGCTAATTGCATCTGCTTTTTAAAAATAATCCATACATCAGGGTGGCCATGATATTCTTCTGGATAGAAAATATTAATAGGTTCAATATGCCGATTCTCATGATCACGAGCAACAGAAACGCCACCTTGTTCACGAACAGCTTCAACATTGCGCTCCCAAGTGTCAATGAAGTCCACGTCAACATTAGCATTCTTTTGTAACATTACCCCAAACCTATATCCCATTGCGCCTGCTCCAATAATGCCATACTTCATATTGACCACCTCTTTTTTATTATTTTTAAATCAAACAACATCAATCATGAACTCTAAAAATGCTTTTTAATTTAAATATTTAGTGTAGTCTTTTATGGCAGGTAACGTCAATGATATATTATAAAAAACATTTATTTTTTAATTTAGTAATGAAATAATTTCATTATTTTTTAATATAAAAGTAAAAACACTTGTGATGAACAACGATGCCATTGGCTTTTGTTATTCATCACAAGTGTTTTAATTTTTAGCTAACTAGTAACGTTACCATCCCAGCAACAATTACATATATTAAATATGCCCCAAACAACCAATGTAATGCATTGAATAATTTTGGAAACCGTTTTAATGCCGAATGACCAGCAAAATACACTGCTGTTGGCATTAATAATACCACGGAAAATACCAATGCTCCCATTAGCCAATTAGTTGGCATAACAGGTAACATTAACGTCATAATTTTGCCTCCAACTTAACATCTGGATACTTATTTGAAAACCAACGCTCAGCAAATTGATTTTCAAATAGGAATACTGGCTTTTCATGTCGGTCACGAACAAGTAAGTTTCGTGAGGAAGCCATTCTTGGATCCAACTGATCTGGATCTATCCAGCGAGCAATTTTAGAACCCATAGTTTCTAATGAGACTTCGGTATTATATTCATTCTCCATTCGGAATTGGAACACTTCAAATTGCAATGCACCAACTGCACCGATAATATAGTCCCCTGAATCCCAAGCCGTATACATTTGAATTGTTCCTTCTTGAACCAGTTGCGTAACCCCTTTATGGAATGACTTCTGCTTCAAAACATTTTTTGCATGTACGCGCATGAATAACTCAGGTGTAAACGTTGGCAATTCCTCAAAAGTCACTTCATGTTTACCAGCGTATATCGTATCGCCGATTTGGAAATTCCCAGTATCATAAATACCAATAATATCACCTGGATAGGCTGTTTCAACATTTTCACGAGTATCAGCCATAAACTGAGTCACATTTGCTAATCTAATTTTCTTTTGTGTACGCTGTAAGGTCACATCCATACCACGTTCAAACTGACCAGATACAATACGTAGAAAAGCAATGCGATCACGATGATTTGGATTCATATTTGCTTGAATTTTAAAGACGAAACCAGTAAATTGCTCGTTATCCGGTGCAATTGCTTCACCATTCACTGTATGCTTCGGTGCAGGGGCTGGTGCAAATTGCATATACGTTTGCAAGAAGGTTTCAATCCCAAATCCCTGTAACGCTGAACCAAAGAATACTGGTGTCAATTTTCCACTCATAACAGCTGATTCATCAAATTGATTACCCGCATCTTGGAGCATCTCAATTTCGTCACGAGTCTCGTCCCAAAGTGAGTTATTCTGAATAGCATTTGGTGTTGCTAAATCAACACCTTCATCATTAAGTGGCAAAAAGCGCTCTGTCTCACTAGTTGGTCGGTAAACCTCCACATTATTATGGTAACGGTCAAATAACCCGGCTAAGATCTGTCCAGACCCAATTGGCCAATTCATCGGATAAGCATTTATGCCCAAGGTTGACTCTAATTCGTCTACCAAGTCCAGTGGTTCACGACCATCACGATCCAACTTATTAAAGAAAGTGAAAATAGGAATATGCCGTTCACTAACAATCTCAAACAATTTTTTAGTTTGTGGCTCAATTCCCTTTGCTGAATCAACCACCATAATAACTGAATCAACTGCCATGAGTGTTCGGTAAGTATCTTCAGAAAAATCCTCGTGTCCTGGTGTGTCCAGAATATTGATGCGTTTACCATCAAAGTCAAATTGTAAAACTGATGATGTCACAGAAATACCACGTTTTTGTTCAATTTCCATCCAGTCAGATTTGGCAAAGTTTCCTTTACGTCCCTTAACCGTACCAGCCTCACGGACAACTCCTCCAAGCTTTAATAACTGCTCTGTAATTGTCGTTTTACCGGCATCCGGATGAGAAATAATAGCAAATGTACGCCGCGTTTGCGTTGCTTCTTGTAATGATGCCATAATTAATCGCCTTTTTATTTTTTTATATTATTTTTAAAAAACTTAACAATTTAGTATAACTAATATTATCATTTGTTTCAATAGGTCCGATTGCGGGGCAATGCATGGATACAGCCTGTTAGTGGTTCTTCCGATCATTCTGCCACAAAAAAAGACTGCCTTTAATTGGTAGTCTTAATTAGTTATATTATGACAACTATTGTTGACTATTCCGACGTTTAATTTCTAAATAACGTCGATACCACAAGTCAATATAGGCATCGGAAAATGGCCCTTGCTGATTATTGATCCAATCGACTAAGATTTTGACATGCTCACGCACAATATAATCAATATCTGCTGGATAATGCCAACGTGCTTTATGTAATTCATATTCGTCTGTATCTAACAAACGCTTCTCACCATTTGGAAAGACTTTCACATCCAAATCATAATCGACATACTTCAACGCTTCTTTATCCAACACAAATGGGGATGCAAGGTTGCAATAATACGACACGCCATTCTCACGTATCATCGCAACGATGTTGAACCAATATTTACGATGAAAATAAACAATCGCTGGCTCTCTTGTCACCCATCGGCGACCATCATCTTCGGTCACTAATGTATGATCATTTAAGCCAATAATTGCATTTTCACTGGTTTTCAACACCATCGTGTCACGCCAAGTCCGATGTAAACTCCCGTCATGCTTGTAGCTCTTAATAGTTACGAAGTCGCCTTCACGTGGTAATCGACTATCTTTCATTATTTTGAGCTTTCTGTGAATTTCACCAAATTTTTTTCTATTTCATTGTATCACGCGAGCCATTAAAAAACACTGGCAACTTAGTCTCTTTGCTTTAACCACTGATCAACTAAATTTAAATCATAGCCTTTTCGATACATTGCCGCTTTTAATTTGTTTTTAAATTCCCACCCTTCAAATGAAGCATAACGATTCGCTGCTATCGTCGCATCTCGATCTAAATTTTCCCATTCTTGATCAGCATCAGGTGCTTCAATTGCCCGATATTCACTGATTGCTTGTTGTATAAGGTGCTGGTCAAACCCCTGTTGTAGCAATTTTTGCTGCGTTTTTTGTTCTGCCAAAAATGTTGAATGACGTGCATTTTTTTCTAGTAAATGACCAACCCGTTCTGTCAACGCATCAATTTGATCTGTAATCGTATATGCTGCTAATGCATCCTCAATCACAAACTGGTCAATACCTACTTGTTGTAATTTAAATTTCACACCCCGGGGACCTAACTTGCCTGCTGATTTTGCTTGATCAACGTAAGTTTCAGCATATGTGACATCATCAAGAACATGATCATCCTTTAAACGACTGATCACATTCTTAATAATTTGCTGGTCATATCCTTGTTCTTTCAGTTTAAGATAAACTTGCTGATTGGTACGCATTTGACCAGTTGCATAAGTTAATGCTTTTGTATAAGCTTTCTGGCCAAATTCTGCTGACTTTATTTGTTCAATAGCAGCATCATCTAAAGACGCTCCCTTAAACAAGTTATATGTAATTAATATTTTCTCATCAACTGCAAAGGCATACTCATCATCTAAATAGATATTGTAACGTCCCATACGTCGCTGACGAGTCACTTTTGTCACTGTTTGCATCATGTCCTCCATTCGTTCACATTCATTTTAACTTAAATAGCAAAAAACAGCGAACCAAGATTTAAGCTCACTGTTTTAATATTAAATAGGATCAGATAAATGAAGACGTTCCAGGATTTAACTCGACAATCTTTCCTGTTCGCTTATAAATAATCCATTCAGCAATATCAGTCACATAGTCAGACGTTCGCTTCAAATAGCCAGCAACCACTAAATAGTCAGTCGCCGCCGTTACCTGTTCAGGATCAGCTTTGCTGGCGTCAATCGATAGCTCACGAATATGTCTCGTCGCATCCGAAACACCTGAAGCGACTTCTGATATTCCCTCAGCTGCTACAGCATCATCATTAACATAATAATCTAATACTTGCGAAACCATTTTGGCAACGACTGAACCAGTACTACCAATCGTCTCTTCAATTTCAGCGACCCGCTTATTACCTTTAACGTGAATGGTTGACATGGCAATGTTTCGTGCGTTATCCCCAATACGTTCCAAAACAGACACTGCTTTTAAAACCGTCATGATTTCACGCAAATCAGTTGTCACCGGTTGATACAAGGCAATCATTTCAAAACTTTTCTTTTCAATTGCTATTTCGCGCTGGTTGATGGCTTTATCACGTTCAATAATGTCTTGTGCGACAACGCGATCATGATCTAAAAACGCCTGCACAGCTTCATCTAAAGTTTCAGAAACAAGTAACCCCATTTCTTTAAAGGATGTATCTAAGTCTGCTAATTCATCATCAAAATACTGTCGCATACCAATATTTCCTTTCTACTGTTTCTCTTATCATACCCTAAGAAGCAACTTATCCAAAGCGTCCTGATATATAATCTTGTGTTTCTTGTTTATCAGGATCTAAGAAAATCTTCTTTGTATGATTGAATTCAACTAACTCGCCATCCATAAAGAAGGCAGTCTTATCAGATATACGCGATGCCTGCGCCATTGAATGGGTCACAATAATCATTGTTAATTGATCGCGTAATTGCATCATTGTATTTTCAACTTTACTAGCTGACCCTGGATCCAAGGCAGCAGTTGGTTCATCAAGTAGTAAGATCTCTGGATTAGTTGCCAATGCACGTGCAATCGACACACGTTGTTGTTGACCACCTGATATTGATAGTGCAGATTTGTGCAGATTATCTTTAACTTCATCCCAAATAGCGGCTTGCTTCAAAGATTTTTCAACAATTTCGTCTAATTCAGCTTTGCTTTTTTTCCCAGCCGTTCGAACACCAAAAGCAACATTATCATAAATTGAAAATGGAAAGGGGTTAGGTTGTTGAAAGACCATACCAATTTTTTGTCGCAGAGCAACCGTATCTGTATTCGGTGCATAAATGTCATTGCCATTAAACATGAAAGTACCATTGACAGTCACATAATCTGTTAAATCATGCATACGATTTAACGCACGTAAATAAGTTGATTTTCCTGAACCAGATGGACCAATCAAAGCTGTTATGTCATTTTTATTAAAGTCAAGGTTGATACCGTGTAAGGCTTCTTTTTTCCCATAATAAAGATGAACATTCTCAGTTGTTAAAATTTTCTGTGTCATCTTCTAGCTCCCTTTTTAACCAAAGTTACCATTTACATAATCAATGGTCATTTGTACCTTAGGACGTGTAAATATCTTTCTCGTCAAATCATATTCAAGAACTTTACCAGTATGAAAGAATGCTGTGTAATCCGAAATACGACTAGCTTGTTGCATATTATGTGTCACAATAATAATCGTATACTGTTTCTTTAATTCCATCAATGTATCTTCAATCTTAGCACTTGAAATTGGATCCAATGCTGAAGCAGGCTCATCCAATAATAAAATATCTGGCTTCATTGCAATCGCTCGAGCAATAACTAATCTTTGCTGTTGACCACCTGATAATGATAAGGCTGAATTTTTCAAATCATCCTTCACTTCATCCCACAAAGCAGCTTGTTTTAAAGATGTTTCAACAATTTCTGCTAATTTTTCTTTATCACGCATACCATGTTGCTTTAGAGCAAATGTAATATTATCAGTAATTGACTTTGCAAATGGATTTGGCCGTTGAAAGACCATGCCAATATGTTTCCGCATTTCATACACATCAATATCTTGCGAGTTAATATCTAAACCACGGTACATAATATTTCCCTTTACCGTAGCAACGTCATCATTCATTCGATTTAATGAACGCAAAAAAGTTGATTTTCCTGAACCGGATGCCCCAATCAATGATGTAATCTTAAATCTTTCAAATGATAAATCGGCATCTTGTAATGCTAAATGATCACCATAATAAACTTGTAAATCTTTTGTAGACAGAGCAATTTCATGCTCATTTTCGTTCATATGATAAATATGACGATCCGGCTGTTCACCCGTTAAGTTTAATCCTGCTGCCATAAATACCAATCCTCTTTTCTATCTTGTCGCAGTTAAGCGTTTGTACAAAACGCTACTTAAGAACCGTGCTAAAAAGTTAAATAGCAACACAGCAATAATTAAAACGGCAGAAGCTCCAGCTGAAACTGCTGTTGCATCAGGCATAATTCCTTCTGAATTAACTTTCCAAATATGCACGGCTAAAGTTTCAGCTGGTCGCATGATATTTAGTGGACTAGCCGTATTAAATGGATTCCAGTTGCCAAAGTCCAAAGCTGGTGCTGATTGTCCAGCAGTATATATCAAAGCAGCGGCTTCTCCAAACACGCGTCCCGCCGAAAGAACAACCCCTGTAACAATAGAAGGCACTGCAGCCGGTAAAATAATGTGACCAACTGTTTCCCAACGTGATAATCCTAACGCAGAACCAGCCTCTCTTTGTAAATCAGGAATACTACGCAAAGATTCTTCTACGGAACGCGTTAATAGCGGTAAGTTAAAGAAAGTTAGTGCAATGGCCCCCGATAAAATCGAGAATCCCAGCTTAAACTGAACAACAAATAGCAAGAAACCAAACAACCCAACTACTACAGAAGGTAGTGAAGAAAGAATCTCAATTGCCGTTCTAATTAGCTGAATCAATCGACTCTTTTGGTTTGCATATTCATGTAGGTAAATGCCAGCTCCCAAAGCAATTGGAAAAGAAATAATCATTGTAATGAGCAGCAAATAAAACGAATTAAACAATTGCACACCGATACCACCACCAGCTGTAAATGATGATGATGGTGCCGTTAAAAAGTGCCATGACAAGTGTGGTACACCTTGTACAAGAATATACCCCACTAATGCTGCCAATATCAATATGACTAATCCAGCAATTGCGTACAAGATGGCACTTGCTAATTTATCATTTTGTTTTGGGTTTAACATCTTATATCGCTCCCTTCTTGGCAATTGCTCTAATAATGATATTAAAGATCAACGACATCAATAGTAAAATAAGCGCCAAACTCCACAATGCATTATTTTCTAATGATCCCATCACTGTATTTCCAATACCCTGCGTCAATATTGAAGTCAAGGTTGATGAAGGTGATGTTAATCCTTTGGGCATCAAAGGTGCGTTTCCGATAACCATTTGTACAGCCAATGCTTCACCAAATGCACGCGCCATTCCAAAAACAACAGCCGTTAAAATTCCTGGTGTTGCTGAACGCAAAATAACCTTATAAATCATTTGCCATCTGGTTGCTCCCAATGCCAATGCCGATTCACGATAATGACGGGGCACGGATTTTAGTGTGTCTACAGTCATTGATGTTACTGTAGGTAAAATCATAACAAATAACACCATGGCACCAGCTAAAATACCAAAACCAGAGCCACCAAAAATATGACGCATAACGGGTACAATGACTGATAAACCAATAAATCCATAAACAACTGAAGGAATACCAACTAACAATTCAGTAACGGGACCTAAAATTCTAGCACCACGTTTAGGTGATATTTCTGTCATAAAGACAGCTGTTCCAATTGCAAATGGTGTTGCGACCAGCGCTGAAATTAGGGTTACCAAAAATGATCCAGTAATCATTGGTAAAGCACCTGTTAAAGGTTGTCCTTGAGCATTTTTTTGCCCTGGGGCCCATTTTGTACCAGTCAAGAAATCCCAAAGATTAACTTTATTAGTAAAAAATGTTGCCAAACCTTTTGAGGCGACAAACCAAAAAATAGAAACAACAACAACTACAATCAACAACAATGCTGAAAAAGTAATTACTCGACCGAATTGATCTTTCTTAGTAGCCTTTGACTTCTTTAATAATGATTCACGGATTAAATCCATGGCCTAAACTCCTTAATCTACTTTATTTAACTTACCATTTTCATCACGAGAAACTTTCATATCATGAATTGATATATATCCTAACTTTGGAACAAGTGTTTTTTGAATATGTTCTGAATCAATATAAGCAAGGAATTTCTTGACTTCTCCGGTTGGTTGACCTTTCGTGTAGATATGCTCATAGGACCAAATTGGCCACTTTCCTGAGATAACATTCTCATTTGTAGCGGCAACGCCATCAATTTTTGGTGAAATAACTGACTTATTTAAGTACCCAAATGAGACATACGAGATGGCTCCTGGCGTTGAGCTAACCATTGATTGCACGGTTCCTGAAGAATCTTGTTCTTGAGAATCCGCTGATTTAGCACCATCAAGGCCCCACTTTTCAAAAGTAGCTCGTGTACCAGAACCTGTCACACGATTAATCAGTATGATTGGCAAGTCAGCACCACCAACCTGGCGCCAATTTGTCACTTTTTTTGTAAAAATTGCAATTAATTGTTTTTTAGTTAAATGATCAACGTGTGCTTCTTTGTTAATCATCGGTGATATACCTACGACGCTGACCTTATGATCAACTAGCTTTTTCGGATTGATACCATCCTTTTCACCAGCAAACATATCTGAGTTTCCCAGATCAACTGCACCGGATTGAATTTGTGCTAATCCGGTACCCGTACCACCACCTTGTACATTGATATAGACACCAAGATTTTTGCCAGCAAAATCTTCTCCTGCTGCCTCTACTAGTGGCTGTAATGCTGTCGATCCAACTGCAGTAATATTCACACCACTATTTTTTTGTCGCGTTGCGTAACCAAATGTTAATAGGCAGCCAGCAACAACCACGATTGCAGCACTTATCAACCAATTGCGTTTCATTCGTGAACGCCTCCTAAATTTATTTTGCTATGACCATATATTTATTATCTCTAATCTTTGTAAATGTGATACCTATTTTTTGTAAATTTTTCCTTTACATTTAATAATTTTCCCAAATAATCGTCCAACATTGTCGTGAACATTGTATTTTTCGATGCTGACTTATCACAGTTAATGGTTTGCTTGGCTGCACGACCATCTGCTGGTTTGTTTGCCTAATTTTTATTTTTTGTCCATCACGGTCAAACAATAATTCACGCCTGCCTATCAGAGGTAATCGTGGCCAATGTTCAATAACTAATTGCTCACCAACAAAGCAACCACCAATTAGTTGATGCCAAAAACCAGTAAGAATTGGTAACCAATCACATTGCCAAGTCAAACAGTTGAAATCTCCGGTAACATCTAACGGAGGTGCCCACAATAATCGTTGAATTTCTTCAATTGATTTTACGAGATGTAATTCATACATTAAACGACGATATAATTTTGACCAACAATAGTCTTTTTCCCATACAATATCAAATAATTGCCAGTAATTTCCCCATAATTGACGTTGATGACCAAATGTTTTTTTAAATAACTGCGTTTCTAGTACTAGTTTATCATGTGCCCTATAAAAAACATGTTTTCCAATTTTCCGTAATGGACTATTACTTACCCACTCATCTTTAGTTGATAAGCCAATTGATATAAACACTGGTTTACAAGATGTCACCACCATCCGTTGTCCCACCCATTGATTAGTTTCAACTGATCGAATTTTCAAGATAGTTAGTTGACAATACTGGCTCAACATATAGGTTATGACTTGACAGCCGTATAAATACTCTTCACTCACTGTCCAAATTGTCTCGTTATCAATCGATAGGCATTTTTGATTTAAATAAATTGCCCGCAAATATGTTGGTTGTAATGCGAACGATTGCTCTGTGATACCATAACACTTGCGTTCACACCAAGTTGCACTGTCATTCAATTCAAGCCATCGATCAGACTGGTGTACTGCTATATGACATAAATCCGCCCAAGCGTATGCCCAAACCTGTGTTAAAATTGTCCACTTCATTGGATTATTCTTTGCAAATCCGTCATCAAAAATTTGCATGTGCCCATTTGGGCTAAGTGACTCACACATACCACGAAATTTTTGGTACATCGACTGATTAGTTGCATCAGTCCACTTACCTAAATAGGTTGTCTGCTCATAAACACCCATTGTCGTTAAACGAAAGATAATTTTTTTCATCAAGGTATCCCCGACATGTTTTAACATGAGGCTAGGACAAAAGACAATACGCAATCTCTTTAGCTAAAAATATATAATATTATAAGCCTGTCAGTTTGATAGCATAAATGCGTTCCAAAAAGCTGAAGTCTCAACGTAACGCAATTTACGACTTTTGTCTCGCTCTCACAACAGCACAAAATAAAACGCCAGCACTAGCTATTTTTTTACTAACCAGACTGACGAGTCATCAATGTTATTTTTCAATGGTCCAATCATCTAATGAATTAACCCAATGTGTTGGTTGTTTGGCTTGTTTTAATACATCCGATTTTTTCGAAACACCCGAATAAACTAATAATGTATCAATATCCGCACTCAACCCCGCCTTAATATCTGTATTATAGTTATCACCAACCATAATTGCTTCATGACGTTTAATTTGTAATTTATCTAGCGCACCATCCATAATAATATGTTCTGGCTTACCAATAACAGTTGGTGCGGGTCTAACTGCCGTTGCCAAAAAGGCAACCACTGAACCAGCACCAGGCACCATCCCCCGTTCAGTTGGCAAATTGGTGTCTGGATTAGTGGCAACAAACATGGCTCCTTGTTGAATGGCTAATGTACCTTGCAGAATTTTTTCGTAAGTAACCGCTCGATCTAAACCAATTGCAACTGCATCAGCGGGTGCTTCAGTTACTAGTTCAAAGCCCTTAGCCAATAAGGCTTGCTCTAATCCTTCTTCTCCAATCATCAATACACGATGAATTTGATCAAACTTTTCTAAGTAATCAGCCAAGGCCATGGCAGATGTGTAAACCTGTTCTGGCGTCGTTGGAATTTGGTGATTATTGGTTAAATTTTCAGCGACTGCCTCAGGTGTTTTCGTTGAATTATTGGTCACAAACAAATATTTTGTCTGACTAGCCGCTAAACGATTAATGAAACGACGACCACTAGGAAATTGTTTTGTTCCTTGATAGATCGTACCATCCAGATCAATTAAATATCCATCGTAGTGTAATGCCATATTATGCCTTATCCTTTGTTTTATTTTTTGAACGTTCCCTTACTTGAAAATGGCGCCGTTTTTTTGAACCAGAAGTAGCAACAGAATTTGAACGTTTAGCGACATGCTTTTCAGGATTGTTTCCAGAATTGACCCGTTCTTTTGTCACCGGTGTACTTTTATGTTTTTTATTTTCACGATGCGTACCACCATGACTCTGCTGCTTATTCGTATGTTTTTTATTTGCCGCGCCATTACTACTATGCCGATGTTGGCGACGGCGTCTCTTAGACTTAGTGCCTTCTTTTTCTTCAACGTCAGCAACTTCATGTGGTGCCAAATTCTCTAAAACAAAAAAGGGTGCCCCAAAATTAGCTTCTTCATACAAAAAGTCTTGCAAAGCTGATATTTGTTGACTACGTGCGATGCCTTTTGTACCATCCTTGTAGAACCCCTGTAGCCGTAATTGATCTGCCGCAATATCTCCCACAATAAAATCATATTTTTCCAGGAAGTCACTAAAACGTGCTGCCATTTTTTGTTGATCATAGGCTTCCCGATAATTTTTTACTAATCGATATGGGCGTTCATTAATAAAAATATCCTCTGGTGTATCACCCGTAGTGATTGCTGTGCTAGCTTGACGCTCAATAAACTGTGCATCAGCTAATTCTTTCATGCGTTCTCGATTCATAGTTTTTCTTTCTATAATTATGGTGCAAATTCTTTATGTAAATAATTTGCAAAGTCTTCTCTTAATACAGTATCGTATGATAATGTATTTTGGCCCATAATTTCCAAAGTTGGGAAATATGGAATGAACAAATAGTGATCTAACCCACCAATCGTATAGTACGCTGTCATTTCAATTGGTTGATCATGAATAAAGACATCACCATTTTCGTCAATCGTTAACCCTGACCAAACGACTTGGCCCCACAGGTTACCGCGGAAACCCATCCCCTTTAAACGATGATTTTCCAAAAAACGATTATTTTTCATTATTTCATGAACTAATCGCCATAACTCACGTCCCTGTAAAATTGTTCGCATCGGATGAACAGCATGTGGTAATAGGGCATGCAAATCATTTGCTGTAACCACACCAGCTGGTAAATCATTTAAAAACATACCTGTTGATAACATGGCAATATCGGTTTTAGTGCGTGCCATCAATGCTGCTAAGCCCAAATCAATCAAACGATGATCGAAATCTAATTCCATATGGTAATCTTCTGGTAATATTGCGACCACTTGTTTCGTTAGTTGCTCCTCGCCACTAGCTTGATAACCATTAATTTCAATGTCATCACCGTAAACAGCTGGCAAATCATCAGTTACAATCGTGCGTGCTTGCATACTAACTAATTTACCATCTTCAATCTCAATATCAATTCTTCCAATATGATCGCCATAACGACCAGCAGCAGCTAATAATGAATTAGCATGCTTTTCACCATGTTCGAGTAAATGGTGAGTATGAGCACCAATAATTACTTGAATCTCGCTATATCGCTCGGCAATATAGCGATCCATAGGCAATCCAAGGTGAGAAAGTAATATATTAAAGTCAGTTTTACCCGCTAATTCAGGCAATATCTTTGCTAAGGCAACATCAATACGCTCAGGCGTCCAACCTAGCAGTGGATAGGTCAGCTCAAATGGTGCAGTGAATCCTAAAATGCCAATACGGGTACCTTTACTGGTGGTAATAATACGATATGGCATTGCCCAAGTAGGTAATTTATTGGACTGACGATCACGTAGATTTCCCAAAATAACCGGAAAATTCGCATCATCGTATAAATGATTAAGTTGATCATGGTTTAAGCCAAGTCCTTCATTGTTACCGATGGTTACACCATCATAGCCAATTTCGTTCATTAAACTGATGTTCGCTTGACCAAACGTTGCCTCTGTCAACGGATGCTGACGATCCATAAAATCACCAATATCAAAAGTTAAGACACTATATCCATCGCGCACTAATTGACGTTTACGAGTTAATAAATGACGGCGAATTTTTGGCCAGCGTTCCAAATGAGAATGCAGGTCATTCGTATGCAAAATTGATATTTGATCCGACATTCTTTCACCTCCGTTTTGCGAAATCGTCATGTTTACGTTGCATAATCACTTCAACTTCTTCTAGAGATAGCGGGCTTCCCCAAACTGGTTTTTTATCAGCTGGCAGATAATCCAAATCAGCACTATCAACACCAACATTAATATTCTCGGGTATCGCAACCATCGTATGATGAATATGACCATGCAAGTTAATACTATTTTGCGTTTGTCCAAGAATTAATGGGTAATGCGTTAAGAAAAATTGATGATGATTGGCTTTGACAATACGTCCCACATCTTCAAAATCAAATTTTGGATTGCCATCAACCAAAACCGGGTTGTGTGCTGTCAGATACTTAAATAGGGATCGTGAGTCATGATTTCCCTTAATAAAAACAATATGCCCTTGTAGCTGATTCAAAATATCTGCCACAAGTTCATGTGCATGTTTCTCGGGACGAACGTGATTCATCATCGCAATATCACCAAGATGATAGACCGTATCCTGTTCATCAACACGTTGATTCCAAGCATCAATCAAACCAGCATGTTCATCTGGTAAATTATCATATGGGCGTGGTGAAAAATGTTCACTTAATAATAATTTTTCGTGATAAAAATGTGTATCTGCAATAAAAAAATCCATCGTCAGCCCCTTTTCTTAACGCAATTTACCACCCGCATAACTATTTAGCCACTGTACAAATTGCGAGAAATTTTCTGGATAATCATTATAACCAATGATTTGGTACGGTTTTTCTTCATTATCCCGTTTTACTGTCAATCCCCATTCTTTTACAGGACCAGGGGATTGTTGCTGATATTCTGACTGCCAATCTGCGGTTATTAATTCTAGCTGGCGTTCAATATTCGGCCATTGAAAAGTAATATTTTGCCAAACCGATGAGAATTGTCGTAAATCTTTATCGGTCAAAATATTGCGTTGATTTTCTTGTGAAAAATCGAAACTTTCTGCTGTAATATCCATAATTGCTGCATCAAGGCTGGCCGGTGCATTAATATAAAATGCATGATTTTCAACCTTCTTTGCATAAATATAATCAAAACCAGTTGCTAAATTACCTTGATAAAAAGTTAAATATTCTAATGCCATATTTTATCTATCAATCACAATCAAATCTGTTGTGATGCCCTCAGTTAAGTTTTCAAAGCCATCCGGCGTTACAATAACATCATCTTCAATTCTAACGCCACCTTTATTAGTCACATAAATTCCTGGTTCAATTGTTAGAATCATACCCGCCTTAATCTGCTCTTCTGCTGGTACATGTCCTGAAAGAATTGGTCCTTCGTGAATATCCAGACCAACACCATGTCCTGTTGAATGAGTATATTGCTCACCATAACCAGCATCAGTAATTATCTGACGAGCCACATCATCTAAATGACTGACCGAAACGCCATCTTTAATAGCCGCAATTGTTGCTTTTTGTGCGCGTAGTACGACATCGTAAATTTTTTGCGATTCGATATCTAGTTCACCAAAAGCAATTGTACGCGTAATATCAGAGGTGTAGCCATCAACATAATAACCAAAATCAATTGTTACTAGTTCACCTTGAGTAATTGGTTTATCTGAATAAGTACCATGTGGCAGTGCTCCACGATATCCCGAAGCAACGATTGTATCGAATGAGGGCTTGTCGGCACCATGTTGTTTCATTTTATAATCTAATAGATTAGCTACTTCACGTTCAGTCATCCCAACATGTAATTCTGACAACAAATCATTAAAGCCGGCAACAGCAACATCCGCAGCATGACGTAACTTGTTCAACTCATCAGTATCTTTGATTTCTCGTAATGCTTCTACTAAATCAGGAACTGGTGCAATGTCAGTGCCAACAAAATTTTCATCGATATAATCAAAGTCACGAAAGGCTAGTGTATCTTCAAATCCCAACTTTTCAATCTTAAAACGGCGTGCTGCAGCCATTGCCACGCCCCAATAATTACGGGTAACTAATAATTCAACACCTGCTGGTAATTGATTACGGTATGCGTCCTCATATCGTGAATCCGTGATTAATGCAGCCTTATCCTTACCAATTAAAACGAGTCCATCCCCAGTACCACCAGTAAATCCTGTTAAATACTGCATATTAGTCCCATTAGCAACTAGTAACCCATCAATCTTTAAGGGTGTAAATACTTGCCGTACATTTTCAATTCTCGTAGTCATATTAGCCCTCATTTCTATATTACTTTCATTATATCAAATTGTAACACTAGCTTATTGGTAAACGATGGGTTCATGTATTAAATACTCCGCTACAGTCTGCCAATCAATTGCCACACCAATTCCATCATGCTCAGGTAGTGGTAAATATCCTTGATGTACGTCAGGTAAATCATGGCCAATATCGGCTTCAAAATAATGATCAAATTGTGCACTATCCGCAGGCACGTGGTTTGCTCCTGGCAGACTGGCCAATGCCAAATCCACCGCACGACCCAACCCACTACCTAGCATGCCACCAATCCATGGATTTAATTTGGCTTTCGTTGCTAAATTAATTGCTTGGTGAGCCTGCTCGATGCCACCTAGTTTGCCTTGTTTAATGGTCAATGCACGCGTGGTTCGTTCAGTAATGGCTCGCCTAACATCTGCTAATCCATTTAACGATTCATCCAAACTCAATTGTAAATGACTAAGCTGCTGTTGGACGCTTTTATGTTCAAACCATGCACTAGCCGGAAAGGGTTGCTCAACCAATGCTAACCCGGCACGATCCAATGTTTTTAAACGTGCAATGTCGTCTATTGACCATGAAGCGTTCGCATCCAATGAAAACATTTGTTCTGGAAATTGTGCGAGTAATTTTTTTATACTCGTGATATCCGTCTGTCGGTCAATTTTAATTTTAATCCGCCGGTAACCCTGCCCAATCAAATTATTCGCAACGGCTTGCGTTTGCTGCCAATTATCCTGTATGCCAATTACCGAGCTGACAGCAATTTGTTTTTCTTGACCACCAATCATTGACCATAATGGCTGTTTGATTTGTTTACCATAGGCATCCCAAAAAGCCATTTCAACGGCTGACTTCGCAAATGATAAATGACTGATATTAGTTAACCATTCAGAAACTGTCTGTGGTGTGTCAAAATCAAGCGAAATTAACTGCCTAGCCATGCGCTGGACCATTTCCAGAGACTGCATATGTATTTCAGGTACATATTGATCATCTGTAAAGGACTGTATCTCACCATACCCTGTAATACCATTAGTTAATGTTACAGCTACCAATGTAATGGGCCGCTGTAAGGTTGTCCCATGAGCAGTTTTAAATGGTGACTTCAAGGTCAAGGATAGCGGATAAATTTTTATTTGTTGCACCTGCAAAACGAATACCTCCCAACTATTCTACTAGTGATTAATTGTATTCAAAATATCAATCACTTGATTAGGTCGTTCGAAATGAACATTATGCCCGGCTTGTGGTACTTGACACCATTGTACGTTTGGCAGTTGTTGCTGCATTTTTTGATTGATCTTAGTAAATTTATGATCATTCATACCAGTGATTAGAGTCACTGGTATATTCATATACGCTAATTCTGACCATAAGTTTGACATTGCCCCGGTTCCAAAAAAGCGCAATGAATTAGCAACGTTTTGTGCATTTTGGTTTAACCGTTGTTCATGCATAAATAATTGTTGTGCAGTCGACATACTTTTTTGACTTTTAAATAGGGGGAGTTGCTCCCATTCATGGATAAACGTTGACATCCCAACTTGCTCAACACGATCTGCTTTTTGAATATCCGCAATAATTCGTTGCTGCCGCAAATTCTGGGTCACTAAGCCAGCCGTACCACTTTCTAAAACTAAGTGGTTGATGCGCTTGGGTACGGTGCTACCAAAAACAAGTGCTAATCTGGCTCCCATTGAATAGCCAACTAAGTTTACTTTATTAATTGATAGTTTATCTAATAGTCGACAAATATCCATCACTTGTTGCCGTCCCATAAAACGTTGTGGCTGCTGGACTGTTTTAAACTTAGAACCAAATCCTAATAAATTCATATAAATACGAGTACCGGTAGGTGTAATGCCTTGATAATCCGCTAAACTACCCATAAATCCATGGAAAAAAAGCCAGGTTGGTTTTCCCGTACCCTGAATTTCCAACTCATATTCATAGCCATTTATGCTAACCTGTTTTCTCATGACAGCGCCTCATTGATTGCACTTGTTAAATCATGATGTGCTGTAACGTTCTTTTGACGATTACTTTGTATTTCAATTATTCGTAATCGTGTGGCTGGTTTGCGAATTAATTCCGATAACGTTTCGAGTTTATCAACCAATTTATACTCCGCATCATATAAATGCGCAATCCGTTCAATCACAATAGGCAATGGTGTGCCAAACATTGGTTCAAAGTAAGCAGCCGCCTCCGCTTGTGGTAAAAATGAAAAAATACCACCACCTTGATTATTGATGACAACAATTGTCATTGGTACATGCGCCTGATGACTTAACATTAACCCATTCATATCATGGAATAACGTCAAATCACCCGTTAATAATGTGGTTGGTTTACCAGACATAGCCATGCCAAATGCCGATGAAACTGTTCCATCAATACCATTTGCACCTCGATTAGCGGCAATTTGAACTTGTTGCTCTGGCACAAAAAAATTATCCATATCTCTAATTGGCATTGAATTAGCGATAAATAGTTTTGCATTTTCAGGCAAAGTTGCCAAAGCCGCGGGTACTTGATACTCTAATGAATCCGTCTGTTCTGCTGCGACGACTGCCATGAGTTTACGTGTTAATTTTTGCCACTGAGTTAAGAAAGTCGCATTCTTAACTCCGGGTTCAGCTAATAAATCTGAAACAACTGCATCAGGATCTGCAATAACGGTCGTATGTGTATGCCGACCATGGTCGTGTCCCGCATGTTCTTGACCAATTTGAATAACTGGAATTTCTTTATCGCGTAACCATGCAACCACTTTTGCTGAGACTGGTGTCCCACCGAAACGTAGAACAATATCTGGTATCAAAGAGTCATCAATGACATCAGCGGCTAATAAACTATCAATGCCGTTAACTGCATATTCACTTGGTCGGAAATTGCTCAAAACATCAGCTAAAACAGGTAACTGATAATGCGCAGCTAACTGTTCTAACTTTTCAATATCCCATCCAATTTCATCGGGTCCCAATAACATCATTGCCTTAGGCTTACGTAACAATGCTGCAATTGCTTGGGTATTCTGCCAACCAGCTTGTCGTTGACCAACTAAGATTCGTTGTGGCGTCACGGTTGGCCATGCTTCAGCCAAATTTGGCATTAGTGGTTTACGCAGTGGTAGATTCACTTGTATTGGTCCCATTGGATGAGTTAGTGCCATCCCCACTAACTCCTGAACATGATAATCAATATACGCCGTTACATCCTCATGATCGTCTTGCATTTCAATGGCTGCATAGGCTTTCGTATGGCGCCCATACAAATTTTCTTGTTGGACAGTTTGTGGCGCCCCAACTTGTTGTAATTCAGTTGGTCGATCAGTTGTTAGTGCAATTAAAGGCACATGTGAGATACTGGCCTCCATAAAAGCAGGTAAATAGTTACCAGTAGCCGTCCCTGACGTTGCTAATAAAACAACTGGCTGATGACTAGTTTTTGCAATACCTAATGCGAAAAATGCTGCTGAACGTTCGTCGACATCGACCGTTACTCGAACATCATCACGAAGCTGTCGCATCTCGGCTAACAATAAAGCAATGGGCGTTGTCCTTGATCCTGGTGAGACAACAAAATCATGAACTCCCTGTAAAACAAGTGATGTTAGTAAGTGCTTAATATTGCGTGTTAAACTGTCAATCATTATTTACCTGCTCCTTCAATAAATTCATCATGGGTAGTAATTTTAATCCCGTTTCTTGGTACTCCATCTGTGCATCAGACGCTGCTAAAATACCTGCTCCAGCAAATAAAGTTGCTAAATTTTTACGGTACCACATCGATCTAATACCAACAATAAACTCACCATCACCATCCATAGTCATCATACCAATGGGTCCACTAAATAAACCTCGGGGCACTTTTTCTATCTGGGCTATTTCCGAAAGTGCCCAATCACGTGGCTTTCCTCCCAATGCAGGTGTCGGATGCAACTCAGCCGTAATTTGTAGCAAATTTGAATCTGATGCTAACTGCCCAGTAATCGGCGTATATAGGTGTTGTACTTGTGGGGTTTTTAAAATTTGTGGTTCAGCTGGTACCTGTAATGATTTTACATTGGCTGCTTGCAATCGTTCCTTAATTTCGGCAACGACTGTTTCATGCTCCACACGATTTTTTGAATCATGCCACAATTCATCAGCCAGGGCTTGATCACTAACCGAATCAACACCTCGTTTAATTGTGCCAGCCACAGCCGCCGTTGATAATTGGCCCCCAGTAACCTTAACTAGCCGCTCTGGTGTTGCAGATACAAACAACTCGCCACAATGCTTTAAAACAAAGTGATAGCTCGTTGGTTGTGAATGTTGTAACTTTGAAAGTAATTGTTGTTCATCTAATGGATCTGACAAAGTAATTTGACGTTGTCGTCCCAACACAACTTTTTCATGTTGTTTATTCTGTTTCATGTCATCAATCGCTGTTTGAATTCGTGATGGCCAATCCGTTTCATCAGTTATCTGCACAATGCTTGTATCAAAAGTTGTTGTCTGGCGAACTAAATCAATTGGTTGGCCCAACATTTCATGGTTGATCACGTCATAAACAACTGCTGGTTGAATAAAATAGCCATTCATCAATTCCGAATCAGCAATTTGCTGTTCATCAAAGGCAAACCCACCGAAGACCGGTTTGTTTTCATCGTTTTTAAGCGTTGCAAGCCAAGTTTTTACCTGAGTAAAAGAAGCCCCAATTAATTCAGCCTGCTTGCCAAATCCATAATACTTCGTCTGACCATCAGATGTTGCAAAATATACTGCATCATTGGCTAACGCAAAAGTCTTTTGTAGCTCTTCTTCTGTCAAAAATTTCACCATGATACCTCACTTATTTTTAATAATTGTTCCACTATTGCAACGTTTTTTCCAACGTAATTTTCTAATTTGTTACCTTTTGAGCAAAGTTTAGCGTATACTAAATTCATACAGGATAACGGTAGCGTAATACCCCTAACTGTTTTCCTGTGTCCAAAGCATGGAGATTAAGAACTAATTATTCTTAGTCTCTTTTTTGTGCTTCATTCACAGTTGCCCGAGACGATTTCTTAATTTATCATCCGCTGCTGTTAAATATAAACCTCTTGTGCCACGGGTTAATAGTATGTTTAATACATGAAACATCACTGATTGCTTCATTTCTTCCATTGCTTTTTCATCAGTAATATGGGGCGTTTTCTTATATATTTCACGATGAGTCACTTTATCCGTATCAATAAATATCCGGTCGTTTTCCTCATCATACATAAATGGTGGCCCTAAAATGACGCCCGCGTAGTTTAAATCAAATCCTTGAATCGTATATATTGATCCCACTTCATTGATGGATGCAGGCCGTTCTGCCCACGGTGTCGTTTGAACATCATATTCATCCCAAGGCAAGTTAAAATCATCAAGATAGACATTGTGTTCAGTTGCTGAACGTTTTACAAAACCAGTCGTCGCCAACATTCGAGATAAACCGACTGCTTCATTACGCTGTTTAATTGTTGCATACATATCGGCAGCTCGTTCAAAAATTCTTAAATCATAATGACCCACATCTTTTGGTAAAGATAATATTTTTCCTGTGGCCAAGGCTGATATCCATGTTTGGACACTGGCTGGTGCTTGCATTCGATATTGCATAGTCAGTTCAAAAGTTTGATGTGGGTAGGGTGCCAGACATTTTTCTAGTAATGTGCGATTCCAAAACATTTTTGACTGCATTACCTGGTTAAAATCAAACACAACGATCACAACCCGTGCCAGTTTAATTAACTCACTTAGCTGATTATCCTGTTTAAAACGAATATAAGGTTCTGGTTTAGATAATAATAAATGCCCTTCATCAACAACAATCACGTCATAACGTTGCTTATTTTTATGTGCCTGATTAATTAGCGACGTTGGTCGCATATAATCGCTTTTTTTTAAACTAGTAACCGTCTCAGATAATTCCCGATAAACTTTCAATAATTCTGGATGATTCACAGTAAACTTATTCTTCAATCCATAGTAAGCACTATCAGATTCTTTGGTGCCCTGCTGCAATTTTTCAAATAATTTTGTTAAAATAACACTTTTTCCAGTACCAGCAGCACCTTCAATAACAACAACGCTGTTAGTAGCTTGTTGCAATTGTTTTTGAATATAATTTTCTATTTTTGTTAATTGTTCCACTTGATTTTCCGTCAAGGTGGTGACATTAAATTTTTCTAGTGCAGAATTTGTCATAATTCTAGTATACAATATGCACACCAAGTTTCACGGACCATTTCACTTTTTTTAAGATCACAGAATTCTAGTAAACAAAAATCCGGCAAAAATTTGAAACAAATTCTTGCCGGAATAAATGATATTTAATTCAAGATAAATCTTTAAAACGGGAAGCCACTTGCTAAATACATACCAAATAATCCCAGTAACAAAATTAACACAATCACGATAATCGCAAAATTTTTGTTTAATTGCTGTCGTTTTTTCTTTGCAAAACTCATTTCGACAATTCCAATCAACAAAATCGCCAAAATAACCTTCACAATTGTTAATATAGGATTCGACTGATAAGCATAATGAAATAATCCAATACCTGTTGCAATCGCAACAACATAATCCAGACGTGCAATCATCATACTAACGACACTCACCTTCTGATTCGAGGTAAAAACTGCTAGTGATGCAACGATAATAAGTACTAACCACGTCATGAGATGCACCCACAAATTGATCATATCCTACCCTCCTGTAGAAAGATTACCTCTATCGTACACCATAACATTGATAAACACCTAATTACCCTTTAACTGTAAATTGGCGGTCCTTTAATTCAATTTGAATATCAGCTTCCTCCGCGATATCACGATCATGAGTAATTAATATAACGGTCTTACTGTATTCATGGGCTAATTCTTTAAACAAATCAACAATCAACTCTGAATTTTCATGATCTAAATTTCCGGTCGCTTCATCAGCAGCGACAATTGGGGCATCAACAAGTAATGCACGAACAATTGCAACACGTTGCTGTTCACCACCAGAAAGCTTCTGAACATTTTTAAATGCTTTTTCTTTATCAATACCAACTCGGGCTAATTGGTCGACAATATACTGGCGATCACCTTTATGTGAAGAATCAGTCACCGCTAGCGCCGTTTCAATATTTTGATAAGCAGTCATCGATGTCAGTAAATTATAAGACTGAAAAATTGTGGCAACATAATGCTGCCGATATTTGGTTAATCCAATTTCATTAATTGGTTGGCCATCAATAGCGATTTCACCCTCACGTGGTGCATCTAAACCAGCCAGAAAAGATAAAATCGTTGTTTTCCCTGAGCCCGACTCGCCAACAATCGCATAAAACTTACTTGGTTCGAATTCAAGGTTAACATCGCTATACAATTTATTCGATTCATCTGTGTACCAATGCGTTAATTTTTTTATGGTTAATGTCATGTTATTTCCTCACTCTCAGACTAATCAGCCTGCAAAATTTTCTTTGGTTTCATACGTAGAATCGTAATACCGGCACCACTAACAGATAACAGAGCGATTAATATTGCCATCCCACCTAACTCAGCAATTGCTCCTGGCGTCAGAACTGTATTTATATTCGTCATTTTGTTAGCTGTTCTACCCGTTCTCATGCCACCACCATTCATTGGTGCACGATTGCCTTGTCCTTGACCACCTGATTTATTCATTCCACCACCAGGTGCGCCTTGACTCATGGCAGATTGTTGTGAACTTTGTTGTTGTTGCACAAGACTATTGGAAATTGGACCTGAAACAGCAGTTCCTGCAGCAGTTGCAATACCTAATGCAACTGCTAAGACAATTAATAGTTCAGTAAATAATTGTGCAACAACTTTAATCTTAGTTTCACCCAGTGAAACTAAGATACCAATTTCACGGCGACGTTCACGTGTTATTAAGAGAATAATCAAGCCAAGAATCAAAACACCGGCAATTGCAACAACCCAAACAATCTTTGATGCAAAGCTAGCAACGCCTTTCATTTGCTTGGCAGCCGCCTTATAAGCTGCAGCATCACTCGTCAATGTCATATTTGAATCGTTCAAAACCTTCTTCGCTGCTTTTGTAAAGGCCTGTGTCTTTGATGGATCTGACATAGTATAGGTAACATTTGAAACCTTTCCCTCAGTACCCGCTAATTTATTTGATAATGTATATGATGCATAGATTGTATTTGAAGGATCTTGACTTGAGAAACCATTGGTTGTTGTCTTAGCTTTATAGATACCAACAATCTTAACTGACGTTTTCTTCGATGAATCTGAAGAATCAGCAACTTTGATAGTATCGCCAACTTTTAAGTTATTAGCCGTGGCTAATTCAGATTCGATTACGACATTATTCTTATTCTCATCACTTGTCTTGATTCCACGACCACTGACAATTTTCGCTGTGTTATCCGAAAAGCTTGATGAACCAGCAGTTGTGCTAACACCATTAATTTGAATGTTTCCAGAACTTGAAGAGTTACCAAAAATTTGCCCACCCATACCATTTTGGTTTGATGAAGATGTTGTTGAAACGGCATTAAAGCCACTCGCATTAACGGAAGTACTCGTCGATATATTGTATGATGCAACATTTGATAATGCCGCAATCTTTTTTACCTTTGTAACGGTTGTCGTTGCCTGAGTAAACGTTGGTTTTTGATTACTTGATGAAGTATCTGATGACATTTGCTTTTGCATCTTCTGCATCATTTTTTCTCGATTTTGTGACAAGGTAACTGTTGACCCAACAGAATTGGTTGCTGTTTTAGCCGACGTTAATGCAGCATTTTGAATAATCAAACCTGCCATTACAAACATTAAAATAACGCTGGCAGTAATCATTAACAAAATCGTACGACCTTTACGGGCCCACAGAGTAATCCCTGCTCGTTTTATAAAATTCATCTTTGTTTCTCCCATTCCGAATAATTTCTGTAATTTCAATATCATTATTCTATGTGCCCGAACTTTCATAAATATTAAACCAGGCTCAATTGAAACTTAAGTTATACAAATTAGTCGGTGAAAAAACAATAAAAAAGAACTCTACTAACCAAAATTAGTAGAGTTCTTTTATGATTGCTAATTACTTAGCGATGATTTCTTTGTATTCTTCGCGAGATACAACTGATACTTGGCGCTTGTCACGGCCCAAACGACCGAACTTTACAACACCATCAGTCAATGCAAACAATGTATCATCGTTACCACGACCAACGTTAACACCTGGGTAGATGTGAGTACCACGTTGGCGGTAAATGATTGATCCAGCTTTGATGTCTTGACCGTCAGCACGCTTTGTACCTAGACGACGACCAGCTGAGTCACGACCGTTGGCTGATGAACCACCACCTTTGTGGTGAGCAAGCATCGTCAAGTTATTCAAATTTAATTGCATGATTTAAATCCTCCTATCCGATGGCTTAGGCAATTGAGTCAATGACAACCTTAGTATAAGGTTGGCGGTGACCTTGCTTAGCATGTGAGTGCTTCTTTGGCTTGTACTTGAAAGTAACAACTTTCTTTTCCTTACCTTGCTTCTCAACAGTTCCTGATACAGTAACACCTTCAACGTAAGGTGCACCTACTTTGCCATCAGCGAAGACAACTTTGTCAAAGACAACCTTGTCACCTTCTGCGGCATCCAACTTCTCGACGTAAATAACGTCGCCGGCAGAAACTTTGTATTGCTTTCCACCGTTCTCAATGATTGCATATGCTGCCATGAGTCTGTAGACCTCCATAAAAATTTTTGTAAAAACTTAGACTCACCAATGCCCGCGAATTCAAAGAATTGCTTAATACAGGCCATGAGTGGTTGCAGTTTGTGAGATTCCACAAACACAACGTATACTATTATAACCTAGTCAATGATCAAATTCAATAATAACAAGTTGATTGCCTAAAATAAGTGCCATAAATTTACTACAAAATAAAAAACAAGTCTTAGAAATGCTATTGTATCAACATTTCTAAGACTATATCGATGCAACTGGTGGGACTAGCGAGTGTTATTATATCAATGTTTTTACCCCTAATGCAGTAAACGAGCAGTAACTTTCTTACTATGTAAATACAAAAAATCCCCACTAGATAGAGTGACAGCTCTACCCAGTGGGGCTTTTTTACATGCTTTATCCTAGTTTTAACAAACTAATAAGATGAGATAAAACAAAATGAAAATTGTAGACCTGAAAGCCAACAAACCTAGTATTAGTACTACAATAAAAACAATTAAATTTATTGATGAGTAGAGTGATTGTTAATCATGGCGCTTCGATATATAATGATTAAACATATTAATTCATACTAAATGATGACATTAAAAAAATGATATATTTGGAATTATTAAGATATGAAAAGCTATGTTTTAAATTAAAAGAACAAGTTAAATGCGAATTTTAAAGTCACATTTAATATCTACACACGAATAATAATAGAGGGGTAAATATTTTGTCTAGTATAAAAAAATTATTAATGCAACATTCTAACTTGCGAACCAAACGTTTGATTTTACGTCCTGTGCTGTTAGAAGATTTTAATAGTATGTATAGTTATAGTAGTGATCCAGACAATACGAGGTATTTAGATACATTTTCGTCAGAAGAAGTATTTTTAGAAGTCATGGCGAATTTTTGGATTGGAGACCCTATAGGAAAATATGCCATTGTTCTGAATGACAATAAGGCTATGATTGGTACCATTGAAGTACATTTGAATGAAAAAAATAAATCAGCTGAGATTGGGTATATAATAGATAAACATTATTGGGGAAATGGGTACCTTCCCGAGGCCTATTTAGAAATAATGGCCGTAGCCTTTGAAAAATTAAATTTAGTTCGTATCTATTCCATGACAGATAGTTTGAATGTGAACTCTAGAAGAGTATTAGATAAGTTAGGATTAAAATTAGAGGGGGTTTTACAAGGAGACAGGTATGTTGACGGTAAGTACTATGGCGATACTGCGATTTATGGTATGACCAAACAATTATACAATAAAAATGATGTATTGAAGAATAATGGCTGGTGACCAAATAGTGACCACATAACATATAGTAGAAAACACAACAAAAAAGCCACTAGTCTCAATGACCAGTGGCCCTTTAATAAATGTTCTATCCTAGTTACAAAGAACTAATAAGATGAGATAAAACACAACGAAAATTGTAGTAAGTAAACAAAATCTAGAAGAATCTAATCAAGACAATTAGATAGATGGTTAAATATACCAAATATCTATACAGATATTTTAACACAATCTTTTATAGAACCCGTAAAAAAACCACCAGTCGCATAATCTGGTGGTTTAAACCATGACCAAGAGCAAATACAAAATGGTAAGATATCACGGTTTTAATAGTTATGTGACTCACATTAACACATAACTATTCGTAGAGTGTCTAGAGAATAACTATGATAGATGTCAAACTCTACACTACAATTATAACACATAGAAAAAAGCCCACCAGTCGCAATGACCAGTGGGCTAAACCATGACAAAGGACAAATACAAAATGGTAAGTTGATCATGGTTTTTATAGTCATGTGACTCGATCAACACATAACTAATGTAGAGCAGCTGGAGAATAGCTTCGATAGATATCATATCTCTACACAGAAATTATAGCACATAACAAAAAGCCCACCAAGCTATTCAATCGAATAACCTAGTGGGCTTTGATTTAGATATTCTCTGCAAGTCTAGACATATCAGTCACCACGATGTTAGTATTCGTGGATGTGCTCATGCTTGATAATAATCTATTCAATTCGTTATATTCCCGAGTATGCTCATCACTTAATACGGTTACCACTACTACCTTTTTAAAATTATATTTTTGAATTGAAGTTTGGATGTCAAACATTACAGATTTCAAAACATTTCGTAAAGCAGTTTGCTTTGTATAGTCAAAAGTAATAACTTTTATAGGTGTTCCATTTGCCTTTAAATCAAACACAACATCATCAAAAGCTCCTACTTCATTTGAAGATGTCTTTTTCATACCTGCAGCCTTGACACTTCTTTTTAGCAACGTTGTAGCCTTTTGCTTAGTTATTCTTTCATTCTTTGGTTGATCATAATACAAAAAAGTCTTATAAATATCTTCTTTTATCTCTTCAATATCTTCACCTTCTGCATAAGATAATGAATTAACTCTGTCAAAAACAAACTCATTTGAATAAGAAGATGTTTTTATTTTTAAGAAATCTTCTCTATCAATAATTTCAGAAAGCTGATCGTTTTCCTCATCATTAGGTCCAAAAATGCCATCTATATTAGTCATGCCATATGAAAATTCATATGTTAACGATTCCATTACTATTTTCAAATATTTAGAATCATATTCATCATCAAATGATCTTAATCGTACAATGTTTTTTAAACCAAAAAAGTGAGAATATTTTTCGTTTGGTATATGGATAACCAGACCCACAATCATATTTTCATTACGAATTAGATCGGGAATGTATCTAAGAACACTATAAAATATTTTATTCATAATACACCTCACTTTCCGTTCCATATTAAATGTGTGTTTAATAATCCTTCTATATCAGTAGCGTGTTCAACTTGAAAATGCAGAAAACTTGCTATTGCTTCCACATCTTCATTTGAAATATTCCATTCTGTTGGAATGTCTCCGAGCATAGTTGCAATATTATCATCAGTCATTCTGGACCATTTCCTTGTTATTCCGTAGAATGGAGTTTTCCCATTTATCTGATTAAGAAGGGTCCTATAAAGGGACTCTGAAAAATTTTCAAGAATTTTTAAAGGCAGCTCTTGATCTTGTAGTAAAGAAATTTTATCCCATAGTTGACCAACTCTAAACACGTGTGTATGGTCGAAAATCATCAAACGTTTTGTAGCCTTGTCGAAAAACCAATTTCCTTCATTCTGACCTCTATCTATATTATTTAATAATTGATCAAAAAAAATAATACCACCACAATCGTCAATATTTGTGGCAGATTTCAATATCTTGGGATTTTGTAATGTAATACCCTTTCGATATTGGGATAAAAAAACAGCACCACTTTTAGCGTTGAGTGCCATTAGCCCGTCATTTTCTGAAATTATATCCTTTGGTAAAATTCCTATCTCAAACTTAGGAATAGGGAGCTCTAGAAACTGGGCGATTCTTGCCGAAACAAGTTCGTTAAACAAAAATTTTCCATCCCAATCATTATGAATGTATTTCATAACAAATTTATCATGATTACTATCCTCAATTAGCATAGGAGATGTTGTTCCAGCATTCATTTGTTTAATAACTCTTTCGACAACAACCATTTGTACACCACCTATATATTAACTTAGGATATACTACCACTTTTTTACTACAACGTAAATAAATCAATACGTTTTTAACTTACTAAAATTTTCTTTATTACTAATTTTATTTAGCTAACAATGAATTGGCATTGTACCAAATGTTTCCATAAACACCTTCAACAATACCAGCACCATTTGAGTTGTTATCGTATTGGTCAATCGTACCGTAATTGTAACCAGTCTTGAACTTAACCTGATCACCTACGCGAGTTGCTGCATAGTTACCACGAGTCACATTATCCAACATAGCAAGCGGAATACCATTAGCCGTCCAGCTAGCGTCTTTACCTCCTGCCATATCATAGTTGATAGCCTGCCACATACCATTTACATAAGCAATCTTGTCAACACGGAAGCTCTTATAAGCCGTGAACTTGTTACCAGCATTCTTAAATTGTTGAATTGCTGACGTATCTGGCTTGTTTACTACCTTATCATTTGGTGTCACATTAGGCACAACTGCATCTTTATCAGTACCAGCTGTAAAGAAGTTGTCGTACAAAATTGAGGCGTCAAAACGACCTAGTGAACTTGCAAATCTTTGGTTTGACGTCCATTGCCAAGCATGTTCGGTATTATAAAGCTTCATAGCCAATGTGGGTACGTATGGATATTGTGCTAACCATGCTTTCTCACCAGCAGGACTGACACTTGATGAGTAACCACCAGTGTAAGTGGTTGAGCGGTAACCATATGCCCGCACACGGTTCTCAAAAGCTGTCGCAACTGGTTGCATACGTGAACCCATTGACAATTGATATGAGTTCTCAATATCAACTGCCAAGACAGCACCAACAGGTAAGCCATCGGCCTTTGCCATATGAGCAGCATAATCAGCTTCAGCAATTGCTCCTGATACGGTTGTTGATGACAGGAAATGATACCCGTTGATGTAAACACCAGCAGCCTTAGCCGCCGCAATGTTACCCGGTGCTGTATAATCATGAAAGCTTGTCCCTTCTGAAATTTTCGTTGTGACAGCTTTCATACCATAGGTATTTCGCATATACACGAACTCTGGCGCTGTCATTTGCCTGTTGTGATTAGATACGTCCACCATGTCGACACGTGGTGTATCAGCATGGACAGTATCAGATGATACATAGCCAACACCTGCGAATGCTAAAAAAGTACCTGTCACAACAAGTGCTTGCTTTAATTTATTCATAACATCTCCCTTATTTTAATTGTTCAGTCGTATCAGGTACTTGAGTGACCTTAGCTGGTGATTCTGTTTGCGATTTAGTAGGTGTCTCAACAACACCACCGCCTGATACAACACCAAGAATACCTAGAATGGTCAGCACCGTATTAACAACAGCAACAATGGCGTTCCAGTCACCCGTAAATTTAATCCCAAAAGCCGCAAATAATTGCTGAATTAGGACAATCAATAAAGAAAGCAGACCAGCAATTACTTTTCCTGAGTAACTACCGTCTGCATTCTTAAGTGCATTATTTATTTTTTGTAACATGTGTCATCCTTTCTTATTAATCACCAAACTTGTTATGTTTCCATACTTCAAGTTTAAGTAAACGTTCACCATGGTCTTGAGCAACTTTATTTGCAGCCTTCAATTGCTCTTTAATTTCACGCAAATCTTCACGCAAATTATTAATTGATGTCACAATTGTGTTCTTTAACACCCACCAAAGCCCGCCCAACAGTGTCGCTCCCGCTCCAATTACTCCGAATGATATTTCCAGTACTTTAAAAATGTCCATTAAAGCACCTCGTTAATTTGCAGGTGCTGCTTCTGTAGTAGATGTTGTCTCTGATTCTAATTCAGCTGATTTTTTGTCTGCTGCATCAAACACAGTATTTTGGAAAGTCGTTAGACTATCACGGAATAACTTGGTGTTAGCACGATAAACGTCTTGATTAGAAATATAGTAATTCACGCTAGGTACTGCGCTCTCATCAACGGAACCGTTAAAATTTACGAACGGTGTATTGTCAGTTGCTTGTAGTTGTGCTGAAAATGAAATTGATTGTTTAATATCCATGATTAATTCTCCTGTTCTGTTTCTAGGGCATCAAAAAAAGCATCGAAAGCTTCTGCATATTGTGGATCAATATCTTCATTCCACTCTGCAAAATATTCTTTCAACGCTTTCATAAGTGTTGGCTGATTTAATTCAATCGTTACTTCTTCTTCTAATAGCACTGCATGTTCGGTATGATACTCGACTGGTGCAACGCCATCTGACCAATTAATTTGTCCCTGCTCATTAACCTCACCGTTAAAATCAGCTACCAGTTGCTTTTCTGACTCGGCTAAATTTTGTAACTCAGCGTTTAAACTAGCAACTAACTTTGTTCTTGCTCGACTAACCTGTGCTGGCAAGGTTAATGATTGTAGGAAATTTCCTACTGGTACGAGTGCTTTGTTTTGTAAGTTCATTTTATTTTTCTCCTAAAATTGATGTAGTTCAGTGTTGACAAGAATACTTGATAACTGGTATGCCGTTCCTTGGAATAAGAAATACAGATCTGTACTACCCCAGAAAATTGCGGGGCCATCTGTTTTCTTTTGATTCCCCATGATTGCTGGATAAATAGTGTTTTTATAAGTCACTGTACCGAAATACAAGCCTTGATAGGCATTACCTGGAAACATCATGACATCACTATGAAACTCTGTGTGATCCCAAAAATGCCATCCTGGTAAACGACTATTACCACTAGCCAATAATTCGTTTTCCCAAGTCAACAATGGCATTCCTGTCTCTAGTTGTGTCTACCCGTCGCTAACGGAGAACATGAAACCATCTCCACCATGTGCGGTAGCATCATCACCATGACCACCTTGTGTTCGCCAACCGTCAAGATACATGATTAAATAGTCCTGATTTTGTGTTCCTGGTTTAACTCCATGTTTCAATCCACCAATATGTTCTGAAGTTTTGGTGTAATCGTTATACACTGTCATGTCAATCTTTCCTTCAGATATGGTTGTATTACTTCTATACAAATTTGTATAAAAGGTAATTCTATCGCTTTGAATAGAAACTTCTTCACCGTATGCCCCATCCCAATATGACTTCACGAAATTCGTAATGTTACCACTTAGGCTGCTGACATCTAGATTAATAACGTTAATCTTTTCTGCATTGATTGTTCCAGTAGTGATATTTGAGGCATTCAAATTTTTGAAATTACCACCTTTAGCATAGAAATCTTCCGTGACTGTTGTAGTACCTTGTAACGTTATGTTGTTACTAATCAAATTCATACTGGTGTTATCACCGATAATTCCACTAACCATTTCAAATGTGTTATCTTGAATTCCAATTGCCCAGTGGTCTTTGAACAGTTGCAAAATGGTATCAGTAGCCATATAAGAACCTGGCATGTACGGTTGTGCTTTTGGAGTAAATGTCAACATTGGACGTTTCAGATAAGCGTTAGTTCCTTCTCTACACTGGAATGAAACTCTGATATATTTGGCATTCGTTGGAACAGCAATGTTTTCAGCTGTCTTTGTGTACCATTTTCCATCTGCATTGCCACTCCAATATTTAAGAACATTTAAACTATTATCAATGTTCTTACCATTAGCATCCTTGAAAATAAACCACAGTGAATTGTAGTTGACATTAGTAATAGTTCTAACGTCCCATGTTAATGAAATCACTGTATTACCATTGTTTCCTGGAACAGCAACATCTTGTTCAAAATATGAATACCATTTTGTCGTATCATTTCCTGCGTCTGCTGGTACATTGACACCTACAGTTGTTTCTCCATCAACGATATAGCTACGATAGAAGTTATAATTCTTACCGTTTGCTCCGTTATTAGCAACGTTCCACCCTTGCAAATCTGGTGTAAATTGTGTGTTAAATAAGCGATTTACTTGCGATACACTGGCCATAATACCCTCGGCTGATTGTTCAATAGCTGATTGATAACCAGTCGTTGCCGATTGAATTTGGCTGATAGTGTAATCCTTAGATTGCTGTAAAGTGTTTTTATCACCTGTTGTACGATCCTGAATTTCATCAGTAATTTGACCGGCTAGTTGCGTATGAATTGATTCAACGGTTGCATTGTTATTGTAGTTACTTGGCGTATAAGTACCAATTGTTTTTTCGAATGCCAGCATCGGTTTAGCTAAATAAGCTGTAACTTTTTCTGACGCATAAAACATTACCTGCAACGTTCTGGCACCATCTGGTATCGCCAACCCTTCTATTTTGTGAACTGGCCACTTACCACTTGTGTCTGACCAATCAGCTTGCTTTGCTGTGCCAATAATTTTATTTGATGAATCATAAAATCCCAACGAAACCGTTTGTTTACCAGTCGTGTTTGGATTGGTATATGCTTGCCAACTTAATGAGACGTATCCTCTAGCTCCTGGGGTTGAAGCCAATGTAACGGTCTGTGCAAGCATTGCCATCGCAATATCATCATTCATTGTATTGAAGCCAACCGTAACTTTATTGACGGTTTGGTCAAAATAGGAACGGTAAGGTGCTTTACCAACACTGCTTGTATCCCAACCTTCTAAGTCTGGATCGAATTCCGAGTTATTAAGATGGTTGACCTGACCCATGCTCTCCACAGTAGTTTGTACGCCCTTAGCTGTTTGGATAGCTGTTGTAGCATCAGATTGTGCTTTTGTAGCAACAGATAGTCCATTTGCTGCAAGCGTCGCTGTAGCAGATAGACCATTCTTTGGATCCATTACTAATCCGGTAATGCCAGTTAAACCAACTTCTAATTCAGCAACGCGGGCATTGTTGTTGTAGTTACCTGAGACGTAGTCACCGATGGTATTAGTAAAGC
The DNA here is from genome assembly GCF_051903945.1 of Weissella paramesenteroides. GTDB lineage: Bacteria > Bacillota > Bacilli > Lactobacillales > Lactobacillaceae > Weissella > Weissella paramesenteroides_A. The sequence continues at coordinate 1,524,241 of NZ_CP192268.1, forward strand.
TTACCATTGGCTGGAAGATATAAGCGTTAGTTCCTTCTCTTGTTTCAAAACGAATATCAACTTGTTTGGCATCAATTGGTATTGAAATGTTTTCCCATTTTAAAACGTTGTACTTGTTCAAAGTGCTGTCGTTCCAATTACCCATTGTATTTTTACCAAGAGACACACCGTTTACATCTTGCCACACTAACCAAATATGACAATAATTATCCATTCTTCGAGTGTTGACACGCCATGTTAAAGACATAACATCTGTACTAAGACGTATGCTTGGCAATAAAATGGTTTGTGATAACCTAGCAAATGTACTAGCATCTGCGTTTACAGTGTTAAATCCAATACCTCGTGAACCATAACTAGCAAACGATGCATACGGAGCATTACTTCCTTTGTCGGCATATAAAGTCCACCCTTGCAAATCAGGAGTGAATTCCGTATTCATCAACTGATTAACTTGCCCTTGCGCATTTGCTTTCGCTTGTAACTCGGTAACAGTCTGCGATATACCATTAATCGTTTGTTGCTGTACAGAATATTTGCCGCTTAAATCACCAGTCGTTTTATCGAAGTCAGTCTGACTAACCTTAGAAGTAATCTGATTGTTCAGAACGTTGATACTTGCGGTATTCGCAGAAACTTTCTTATCATTTGCTGTTTCATACTTAGTAACTTCGGCAGTCACAGCATCAGCCGTTGTTTTAACCTGACCATACTTTGTTGTCAAGTCCCCTATTTTTGTGTCAAAGTCAGCTTGTGAGACTTTGCCAGATAATTCTTTATTAGTAGCAACAATATCAGATTGTGCTTTAGATACTTCTGAACCCAACTCTTGTTTTGCCGTTGTCAACGCATCATTTGCACTGCTTAATGCATTAGCGGCTTGTGCTTTACCATACGCAGCAGCACTGTTAGCTAGAAGGCTTGCACGACTTGCCGCACTATTTGTCATCGACGTTGCATTGCTAGAAAAAGCGGCTCGTTCAGCAGCTCCGCTACTTAATGCTGCGTTAGCTTCTGCTTGGAAAACAGCTGCTTCACTGGCACGCACTTCGTCCATAGCAGCTGCTTGTGACTTAGCTTGCTTAATAGCATCATCAACACCCGCAGCGATTTTTGCTTGTGTATCAGAATCTACTGAATCTACCCATTCACCGTCAACAAAAACCTTTGTCCCTGATTTATCCCCATCTATCCAAAACCAAATGTCTCCCTCTTGTGGGTGCGATGGCTCGACACTTCCATAATAGTTTCTACTCTTACCGTTTGCGCTGATCACCGCTGCGTCCGCTTGATTTTGAACAGAAATAATCTTGTCTTGTAAGTCAGACAATTGTGTCCGAGAACTATCAGCAAATGATTGTTTAGCTGTGCCAACCGTCAGTTTAGTAACTCTATCTAAAATGGGATCGTAATGTAGTTCATTGACAACAGCCATGACATTTACCCCATATTCTGGAACGTACACCGTTACGGTATCACTCAATGATACACTCTCTAAGTTCTTGAACTTATCCTGATAGTCTGCGCTATCCTGCAGACTCAAAACATCAATATCAATCGTAACTGTCGGCTTATCTCTACCAGTGTTGGCACTTTGAGTAAACCATCCCCTTGCCGCTGCATTCAAATCAGCTACTGTCTTGATGGTGTCATCAGTAAACTCAAGCGGAAGTGTGTAAATTTGTTCATAATTGTTAATGTATCGCGAATCAACCGGTGTGCCTTCTAATGTCGTAGTTGTTTGGTTATCATTTTGAACTGACTTGGTCGGAACAATACGTGTTACCAGCGAACTGATATCAACGCTATACTTCAAACCCGCTATATTCTTTCCTAACCTAAACGTTGCGACATTATCTCGACCACGTCTGTTAAACATAGCTACTCGTCTGTTTTCACGTTTTAACTCACCACCCCATATCTGTAAAAATGAACCAGTTGAACCCATGATAGCTTCCATAGGATTAACATAATTTAGTGATGTCGTTGACGCAGTCGAAATATCAGAATAGAACTCAAATATTGACGGATTAACAATCACCCTTTTGAGTGCAGACATAAATTCTTGCCCATTTCCAGACACATTTAGATGTTTAACCACATTGTGCGTTAAATCATACGTAATTGAGTCCGCTTCAATGTTTACCGCGTAACCACTAATATCAAGCTCTGTGCTAACTATTCTGAAAGCATGAACATCATCTCGTTGATTAGGCTTAGCTAAAATAATACGTCCAACCGATATATCTGCATATCTCACACCAGAAACGGGATAACTTGCTGTCAGTTGTAACAACCCATTACGTTGCTCTTCCACATCTACGTCATAAATTTCAACTAGCGAACCAAGTCCTTGTGAGGTGAAATCAATCTCATCTTTTTCATATAAAATTGGTGTCATAGTGTCCTCCATCTTGGTTCTACTTCAACAGTCCCACTGTCCACCGATACGGTGTTTTTTCCTGGCTTTAGTAACGGAAAATTACCAATAGCCATTTTTGCGTTTTCATTAACTACTGTCACACCGTCCATTCGCCAAACTGTCTGCAATGCTGAATCAAGTTCAATACTGGTTGTGACATTGGTTAATTTAGTAACAACACCGTTGACTGTGAGATTGATCGTCCCTGTGCCTTTGATAACGAAATGTGGTTTAGCATAATAGGCTTCTGGGTTGGTCAAAGTGAGTGACGTACCAGAAACATTAGCTACATCTAACAAATACTTATATGGCGCCGCACTTACCTTAACTTTGTATATTCTCATCGAAGAAAATATAAGCGGTCTAGTAATGTCAATAACATCTGTTCTAACGATTTGATACTGATACTGGTCATCAAAATAAAATATAGCAGGTACGTATCTACCAGTATCTAAAGCAACCATGAAAGCTGTATATCGTGACTTCCGTTGCGCTTCTGTATCGGCTTGAATTGAAAACTCAAACTCAAATTCTCGATTAGCATAATTTCCATCGTCAAACAAAATAGCACGGTCTAAACCAACTGCACTATCGTTTAACGTTATTTTTCTTTCTGGTATGCCTGTATCAAACCAATTTGTAATCACAGCTCCGTTGGCTGAACCAACAAAACCATTGATATTAAAATCTCCTCGTTTCACTGATTAACCTCCTATCGCTCTAGCTTTAGAATTTTGAGCACGTGTAATGCCATCTGTCACAGCGTCTGTTAGCTTCTTTATCGTTTGCGCTGATGTATCAGCCAACACTTGGACTGTCACGTTGATGGTGTCACCACCTAATCCGCCTGTCGCTTCGGCAATACCCTTACCAATACCACCTAACGTTTTAGCGTTAAGTGGTAATGCTGCTTCGGAACCTGCTTCACCGATACCATTAAACCCACCGTTATTTGCAAATAAAGTAGGTTTAGTAAACACACCACCTTTTGCGTACCAATTAACTCCGACATGTGGAATTTTACCCTTTAACGGGTTGAATGAGCCCGACAAATTAAAGTGTGGTAATGGAATATGCGGAATGTCAATTGATGGAAATTTCAACCTGAAATTAAACAGTCGCTTAATTGAGTCCACAATGCCAGAAACGACGCCTTTAGCTGCTTGAATTGGTCCCGTGATAGCAGACTTGATACCATTCCATACACTCGTTGTCACAGACCTAATACCATTCCAGACGTTGCTTACTGTACTCCTTATACCGTTTACAACAGATGAAATTACTGACTTTATACCATTCCAAACAGAACTAGCAGTTGACTTTACTGCGTTAAACACTGATGATGTGACAGATTTAATGCCATTCCAAGCATTTGATACAAATGATTTTATTGAATTAACCACGCTGTTCACAACAGACTTAATGGCATTCCAGACACTGGTTATAAATGATCTAACTGCATTAAACACACTGCGCGTGATATTACTAATACTGTTCCAAGTTGCTGAAATAATTGGCTTAATAACATTTAGGACAGATGTAATGACAGCTTTAATACCATTCCAGACAGATGAAATAATACCTTTAATCACGTTCATGACAATGGTAATAATATTCTTCCAACCATTTATTTCGCTTGTAATAAACGCACTAATAAATCCAATCACCACCGTGAACATCGCCTTAATACCATTCCAAACGGTCGTTAAGAAATCCTTTATCGCATTAAAAACAGTGGTGAAAATTTGTTGTATTTTTTGTATGATTGGCGTCAAAAAAGCCACGATTGCTTGCATGACAACCGTAATAACCGCCTTAATAATTTCAAAAGCGAGTCTAACGGGCACTGTCAAAATATTAAACGCCGAAATGAATAGCGCTTGTAAAACAGCAAAAGTAACCGTGAAAAACATTTTGATACCATTCCAAATAGTTTCGATAACAGATTTTATGCCAGCCAAAACGGTTGATACGACAGTTTTAATCACATTCCAAACAGTCGTTATAACCGTCTTAATCACATTCATAACGGTTGTTATGATAATAGTCCAGCCTTGAATTTCCATCTGAATAAAACTGCCAATAGCCGTTAGTACCGTTGTGAAAACCTGTTTAATGCCATTCCATAAACCGCTGAAGAATGTGGTTATACCAGACCACACACCCTGCAGCCATTTTACAATTGAACCCCAATTTTTTATTGCTACTACTATACCAGTAATAACTGCTATAACTGCTGTTATAATACCTATAATTGGAAGTAATGCTCCCACACCGAACGCACCAATAACACCAACTATCATAGTTATGATTGGCGCTAATGCAGCTATTGCTACCGAAATAGCACCAAAAACACCAATGACAGTCTTGATCGTTGGATTTAGATTATTAAACCACTTTATCAAATCACTCAATTTATTCATTAATGGTGTCATCTGAATAACAACATCTGAAAAAGCTGTTTTTAACGTATTAAGTGCACTCTGCCATTTTTCGCCTGGCGTTTGTTCATTCATTTTTTTTGTAGCACCGGTTGCGTCTTCAGTCTTTTTTGTTGCTTCTAACAAAGATGATGACGCCTTTTGCCCTAAGTCTTCAAACTGGGTTCCAAGACCCTGTACAGCTTGCTTAGCTTTATCTGCAGGCATTTTAGACAAGTCTTTACCAACTGATGCCATGACGTCTGCACTGGTTGCCTTACCAGCTTTGAATTGTGCAAATGCATCTTGAGTTGATTGACTAAATTGTTTCATCGGTTCATCTAGTTGTCCTGAGGTTAACCGTAATTGAAATTCTTTGACAGCGTCAGCAACTTTATCGGTATTAAAGGCTCCATCTTGCATACCTGCGTTCAAAACTGACAGCATGCCATCTGCGCTTATACCTGCGTCTTTAAATGTGGGCGCGTATTCATTAACCGTATCAAGAAAATCATCATTCTTATTGAGGCCATCTTGAAGACCTTTTGCAATTAAGTCGGTTGCTTGTCTACCAGTCAACCCCATTGACTTCATCGCTTGACTCGAAGCATTAGCAGCATCTTTTATATCAACACCACCGTGCCTAGCAATTCCAGTCAGATCAGTTGAAAGTTTTTGAAGTTCGCCTCCGTTTGCTAGATCACCAAAACTGTTAATAATTGTTTGAACAGATTCATTCGCCTCATCAACACTATCAACAACGCCGGAATTGAATACATTTTTAACGACATCAGTAGCGTTTTTAGCTTGTGACGCTGTCAACCCCATTGTGTTTTGCATTGATGATTGTGCATTTCCAAACTGCATGGCAGTGTCAATTACAGCCCCGCCTGCTTCAGACGCCGCATCAGCAACTTGCGACAAACCTTCAGCCATAGCTGCGCCCTTGAACACCTCCATTTTTCCAGATGCTTGATTTGTCTTGTTACCCAAGTCTGAAATTGCTTTCGATGCGTTAGTGACATTAGTATCATCTACTTTATCAAGTGTCTGTGTCAGCTTTGACATGTCAGAACTTGCAATACCGCTCTCTTTAGCAATCATCTGTAAGGCTCGATCAAGCGATTCAGAACTAGCTGTACCGCTCTTAATTGCATTAACTAACCGTGTACCAAGCACACTTTTAAAATCATCAACAGATGTACTCGTGGCTTTAAAATAATTTTGCAATCTTTGCGTTGATTGACTTAATTCTTGCTGACTATTTTCAGCTGTTGAAAGTTGAGACTTATAGCCCTTTAACGTCGCTTCGGTTGAAGCTATTTCGCGTTGAAATGCACGATATTGTTCTTCACCGATATCACCTTTAGCAAATTGTGCATCAACTTGTGCCTGTGCATCTTTCAACGTCTTTAATTTATCGCCGGTTTGGGTAATTGCTTGTGCTAACAGTTTCTGCTTTTGTGCAATTAATTCTGTATTCCCGGGATCTAATTTCAACAACTTGTTAACATCACGTAACTCACTTTGCGTCTTATTAGCGTTAGAGTTGACACTGGCCAGTGCTTTATCCAAGCCTTTTGTATCCCCGTTTATTTCAATCGTGATACCTTTTATTCTTGAACCTGCCATAGTCACCTCCTAGTTTTGTATAAAAAAAGCGCTGCTAAGCGCTAAATTTTTAAAATGAATCAAACATTGCCTGATCAGCTTTAATTTTCTTATCTGAATTACTATCAGGTGTTTCAGAATTGACATACTCCGTGATATAGTCCATCACTTGTCCTATATCCATCATTTGCATTTCTTCAAAAGACAGACCAGCTTTTTTAGCAACGTACAGATAACTTTCATCATCAAATGTCTCGCCGCTTTCTTGGCTGGTCTTTAAGCTTTTTTCGTTGTCACTAAACGCATAACTAATTCCATGACATCACCAAGAAAATCAAACATTGGGAACTCAGCGAAACCAGCAAGCCATTCATCTAATGGCTTCAAACCCATATCTGCATTCTTGGCATACACCCAAACAAAGTTATACATAATTGCAATGTCACCATTTTCAAATAACGGCAATAATGCATCCATTTCCTGACCTTTTTTAGATTTATTAGCAGTTTCTGCAATCTTCAAAAACCGTCCTAAGTCTGCAAAAAAATCTCGGCTAAAAGCATTTTTATAAATAATTGGTGTTGCGCCACTTGAAATTAACTTCACATCTCTACCATCAATAGTAATTGTCTTTTCCATCGTTTAACCTCTTTCTTTTTTATATGTACGTGGGATAACCCACTTTTTTATTCACCACCAGCTGGCACCGTTGTGCCTGTGAACACTTTGTCATACCATGCGTTATAGACTTCTTCAGGTGTTGCTGAATTAGTCTTAGTTTTAACATCGCCAGAATATGGATCAGGTGCAGCCGTAAATTCAAGTTCTTGCGTATTAACATCGACCTTGTCTTCCTTAGACTTCGAACCGTCACCCGGACGAGACAATGATACGTTGAATAATAAATGACGAGTCGCTTTTTGGTCGCCATCAAACTCAAACATCAATGCAATACGCTTAATCTTTGAATTAGCATTTTCTGTTGACACACCTTTGCTGTCATCAAGACCAAGCACATCTTTTTCAAATGCTTCGGTTAACTTGGAAATAGTTAGCTTACCTGTATAACCTTGGTTGTTGTCAGCACTGAAATACTTTGTGTCATCAGCGTAAAATTCAATACCATCACCATTTGCGTCAAGCGTTAATTCTGTTGCACCAGGTAAAGCAGCTGGTGTCCCATAAGAAATTTTTGTACCATCATCTGTAATGATGGCGTAGTGCGTATTTTTCAAACCATAGGTGACTTTGTTTTCACTTGTAGCCATATTATTTCTCCATTTCTAAATCAAATTCATAAATTACTTCGTACATCTTCTCATCGTCAATGTATTGCTCACTGATATTAGGAACGATACCCAAACCGTTCAAAAATGTTTCAACACGCGCTTCCAAGTCTTCATCTTTGGAATCTGTGTACAGCTCAATATTCATTGAACGCACTTTGAAGTAGCTTTGGTCATCGGCTATCATGTCATCACGTTCAACAACGTAATACACGGTATAAGGCAAGGCAGGTGCCTTACCAACCGTCCAATGATGATACGCAGACGGTAGACCGGTAGTATTTTTTAGTTGCTGATAAAAATCACTTAATTTCATGACAACTCCTTTCTGACGACTGCTTCAAATTCATTGATAACCATTTGTTCAACTGGCTTAATGTGAGTGAACCCTTTAGAACGTCCACCGTTCCGCAAAGCATGTCCAAACTCCAATAAATGTGTCAGTTGGTAATCTGTAGAATTCCAAATTACATAGTTATTTCCAACTTTCTTTAAAGCCCACCCTTTGCGATAACGCCCGGTCCGGTCATTAAAATTACCTGCATTTCGTAACTGTTTAACGGCTTTTTGCCCAACTTCTTTTTTTGCGGCTTGCAAATTGCGTTCAACATCTGAACTATATTGCTTCAAATGTCGCGCTATCTCTTGTGCGAGGTTAATTTCCACCATTAGCCACCCTCCTCATGAGATAAAGCGTTGTTTTATCACCACTTGTTTGCGTCCGGTACACGTCAAACTCATTGTCAAGATATGCGACCTTTTCTTCACCCGCGTAATCAATCGTGTTAATTTGAAATGAGCACTCTGGTTTTAAACCTTTTTGAGCAGCAGCTGAATATTCAGCACGCCCAACTGTAAACGGGTTAGCGTACACTTTGCGTCTAGTCTTAATCGGCTGATAGTTACCAATGTCGTCCTGACCATCAATTTCTGTGATTAAATAAAGGACTGCGTCATACTTCATAATCAGCACCTTGCAAGTATTGTGTTGAGACACTTAACTTGTCCTTTAACTGTTGATACAACGCTCCAAAACGTTCAGCGTCTGGATTGTCATACCCCCAATTAGCTTTCACGTAAAGAAGTATAGCTTGCGTAATCAAAGCATTGTCGTTTGAATTAGCTTTATCAACTAATCCAAATATTTTCAGGTCTGCACGAGCTGCTAAAATCAAATCATTCAATTCTGTATCAAGTTCATCATCAACAACAGTAGAACGAACAGCTACCTTTGCCTTATCAAACAGTGAGTCTTTTTCTTCTGCCATAAAGACCTCCTTAATGGGCTTCACACCCCGTTCGACAGATTTAAGCGTCTGTGTCGTTGACCAATGCTAATAAATCAGCTTTTACAGCGTTAGATGGATAAGACACACTATGTGCATCTAACCACGCCTTAATTTCAGCTACTGTATTAGCGTCGGTTGGTTTAGCTGGCGTTTCATCAGCAGAGTTATTCGCCTGAACTGGGTGTATCAGTGATTGTGACAAACACACCAGCATCTGAATCAGCAGCGGAAACACCGAAGCGCAATACACCTTGCAAAAGTTGACCATAAACATCGTTGTCAACCCAGCGAACTGCCGCATCAGCACGATTTGCATACAATGATGCACGTTTCAAATCACCAATAAACAGTTGCTTAGCACCATCAACTCCACCGAACGCAGTATCTTCAACAACTGTCAATGGCTTACCAAACAAAGTCGTACCAGTAGCATTACCGATTTCTTCCTGCAACAATGGACGACCTGTTGTGTCTTTCAACAAGTCAAGTACATTATATGCAGAAGCTGTCACAACCCATGATAAGTTATAAGCTGGATCAAATGCGGTATTTTTAATGGTCTTCAAATCATCAATCAAAGTAGCTGATGTTGCTGACTTAGGTGTGAATTTTGAAAGCACAGCGGCAATCTTTTCATTTGAAGTATTAACCTTAACTTGGTTAACCCAATTTGATACCAATGCAACCAAGTCAACTTGTGCATCAGCGATAGATTCTTGTGATACGGGAATATAACCACGATAAGTATCAACAGCCCATTCTACGTCAGTAAATTCAGGCTTGCCCAAATCTGGGTTCTTAGCTAATTCAGCAACCGTTGGTAATTTTGTTGAAGCACGTTTCAAAATTGGATAAGTTCCCTTTGCAGTCTTAACCGACGTCTTAGTAACCAAAGTAGACAAATCAGTCACTGTATCAATCGCAGCTTCTGGATTGTAGATGATTTCTTCTGGAATAACGGCACCAACGTCAGTTGATGTGATACCATCACGTTTTTCACCTTTTGAATGTAAGAACTCATTAAGCGAATCACGGTATTCTTTCTTGTGTGTTTTTCCTACTGGTTGTGGCACGTCTCGCACCTCCTTTTTCTTTTCATGTGATCGTTGTTGGTCGTCTACAGGGTCAGCTGGTGGTGTTGGTTGACTGTCATCAGTCTTACCATCTTGCTTGTCTTTATCTTCCTCATCAAGAGTATCAGGCAGAGCATCAACCAATTCCTTCAACTTTTTGATGTCTGATTCATAATCACGGACTTCTGTCATCAATGTGTCTGCATTATCAGCCTTATCAGCAACCGCTTTACGTGCCTCTGTAATTTTTGCTCGCAACTCTGTTTGTTTTTGAGTCAATTCTTCTTGAATCGTCATATTAAATTCTCCTATAATTCACGCTCAATAGCGCTTAGTTCAATAAGTTCCAGTTCTGATGAATGATGTACCTTATCACGTTGTGCAATGGCAACCTTCGTATCTTGATAAGCAGGAATAGGTGTGAGTGTAATCTCAAACAATTCATCAATTTTTAGAATCGTACGAATATCTGCTTCATCTCCCGTTTTCCAAGTTTCGTCAGCAACCGTGAATCCAAACGACATACCTTGAATGTTGCCAACCCGTATATTCTCCAACACGTCATTAGCGAGCGTTGTATTTGGTAATGTTGCATTAAAAAAGACGCCAGTTTGATCAACATTAGTTGTTAACGTTCCTGCGTCTACACGAGCCAACACATTATTAAATTCATGACCATAGAGTAAATACACGTTATCAAAAGAAACGTCCTGAAATGCATTCTTATCAATGTATTCAATAAATCCCCCTAGGTTTTGTGACGGCTTATCAAATACCACTGGATAACCTGTGATAGTTCTGCCATCGGTGCCATCTCGTATCTCAATGTTAGAGATACTATACGTTCTGGTTTCCCGCATCTGTTGTCTCCTTTCCTGCTGCATTTTCTTGACCAACCACGTTAATCAAATCGGGTGTAACTAAGTCACTATGACTGTCTTTAAGGATTTCAAGACCCAAAGCCGAACTAATTGCACCGCCTTTAATCAAATTAGTTGTCCGCTGTTCAAGCATGGCCCCATCTAAGTCAGTAGCTTCACGGATATCTGCAATAATATGCTCGCCATACTTCATAGATAATTCTTCCAACACCGGTGAAAGATAACGCCCGATCGTATTGTTATATGTCGCTCGTATCTGATCAGCATTGGAATGTTCCGATTCGCTTCCTAACATATCTGATGGCAACATAAATGCCTTAGCAATCTGAGCACGAGTCCAATCAGTAGCGGTCAATAATTTTGCAACATCACTTTTGACTTCTAATTGTGAGTAGTCAAACGTACCGTCCATAACCATTACTCGACCAGCATTTGCACCTGTATTAGCATCTTCAAATGCTGTACGAACAGCTTCACGACCTTCCTTGTTCAACCTCTGTCCAGTGGTTAATTTCAACATGGCGCTTGGATTAGCAGACTTATTAAAAACTGAATTAGCCAGCTTATTATTACCTTCTTGTAATGTCAATTCAGCAGCTAAGGCAGTTAACGGACTTTTACCGGTTAAACCACCATCAGTTGAAAGCAATCGCAAATGAATCACGTCATCTGCTGGCACATTCTTCAAATCATCTTCTTGCGTACCATTAAATGTAATGTCGTAAGTAGTTATTTGACCATCATCCGTTAAATACTGTTGAATATGAGATGGCGAGACAAATTCAAGGTATTCGCCAGAGCTATCAGCCCGTCTCACAGCGTAGGCATTACCCGTCAACAACATTTGCGCAACCATTGACTGGAAAAAGTTAAATCGGTTAGTAACACGACTTGGTTTGCCCAATAACTTATCAATTTTTTGTTTATCAGGCGAATGAAATTTAACACGGGCAATATCAGAACTAATGATATTAACGGCAGTCCATACGTCACTGTTTTTTAAAGCTCTATCAGCGCTTATATAGCCACCATCTAAAACCGTTTGATTGCTAGATAACGTACGTGAATTTCCTGAACCTCTAATGGGTTGGTTCCTTTTTTCAAAAAACATCATTCGCCTCCTTTATTGGCACGCGTAAAGTAACTAATTAGCAGTAAAAATGCTCCCAATACCGTAAAACCAATAATTAAGTGCAATAAAAAAGCAGCATACGTAATTGCAGCTGCTCCCAAAAGTGAAGTGATGTCTGATATGTTTTTAAACAGCCAGTTGACTGTATTTTTAATCATTTTCAAAAGCCAAAACCTCCACTTGTAAAATATTCGTTAATCTGGTCATCATTCATTCTGGCAAATTCGCTCTGTTCTGTTGCAGCGAAGTCTTCAAAATGATAAATACCTTGTTTCAAGGCGTCAACTAAGGCATCGACCAAGTCAATTTTTAACGTGGCCTTATTTTTATCAATTTTGATACCGTTATTGTCACTTGTGACAACTGCGTTCATCAATGACTTCTCCATCATTGGATCATCTAGCCTTGTGACACGTCCCTCAATAAAACTATCTTGTAGCCACTTTGTTGGTTCGTTTAAACTTAGTGAACCTTGCCTGACTGGCAACATCGTCCAAGTTGTCGCTTCCTCAATTGTTTGAATAAAGGCATAAGCATGTGCCGCATCATAAGCGAACACTAAGACTTCCAGTTCATACTCTTCCACAAAATCCATTAACCACTGATAGACAAAACCATTATCAATTAAGCCATGTCTGTGCTGTGTAATATCAGCGAATCCCTTAGCTTCCATATCACGGTAGTTAATACCGTCCTGTTTTTCCTTAGCTTCAATGTTGCCAGCTTTATGCCAAGGTATAAACGAATGTTGATACAAATGGAAGCGTTGTTCACCGGTTTTATCAAGATATGGGAATACAAATGCTAGTGCTGCATCATCACTCGTCATAGAATTATCGAAACCAATGTAAACTTGACGATTGTGCATGTCAAAATCAGGAATAACAGCATTTTGCACGTCTTCCAGTGAAAAAGCAGCATTTTCTTCTGCATTTAGCCAAATATTCATGTTTTTTACAAGAAAATCGTTGATTTTTCCCTGTGACATGAGTGTATTTCGCTCTGAAACCAAACCATTTAACAGTTTCATATGCTGACTTTCGAGACCTAATAATGGGTTTGACTTCTCCCAAGTTTCTGGTTTAAACACTTCATCAGGACTATCTTGTGACCAAATCGCCAAAAAGAAGTCGTCTAACTCATGAGCGCCACTTTTAATGTCATTGGCAACGTTTCTAATATCCTCACGCAATGGTGCGTTAGGGTTTTGGTACGCTGTACTAATCATCAAGAATAACGCTTCTTCAATCTTGACCTGACCTGATGTGATTTTCCCAAATGCCTCTCGACTTTTTTGGTCACCAGCCTCATCAAATATGGCAGTTGTCGCGTGATAACTATCAAACTTACCACCATCGGCTGATAATCTAACGATCACGTTGTTTTTTGACTTCATTGTGATTGTTTCGTATGTATCAGCGATATCTTTATCACGCTTTTTGAAAATACCCTGACGCATTTTGTTGATTGTACCGCGGATATATCCATATAGCTTTTTAGATTGTGCAACCGTATTGGAAGCTACAATGATATCTTGATTATTCTTCTTATAAGACTGTACAAAAAAGTCATAAGTTGCTAAAACACTAGCTAAATAAGTCTTACCTTGACCACGTGCGATACTAGCAATAGCTTTTCGATATCGCTTACCACCCGTTTTTTTATTTCGCCAACCGACTAATGACCCTAAAATAAATACCTCCCAATCCATCAGTGGCATTGGAACCCCTGTATCTGGATCAGGTACGTATTTGGCAAACAATAAAAGACCTTCAACGTATTTAGAATCAAACTCATAATCCCAATCTTTACGTTTCAAGTCTTCAAGATGCCGTTTAGCACTCAATATTAATAGCTCACCAGCTACTCTTTTCCCACTCACAACATCGTGAGCATATTGTGTCACTTTGTCCATTAATAACCTCCCATTTTAGCGACAATATCATCCGTTTCATCGTTATCATTTTCAGAAGTAATATCAGCCAAAATAGAACTACGACTAATTGGGTCTAATCCCAGTGACGAGCCTAACGATTTGATATTTTTAACGGCGTTGTTCAAAACATCAACCGCTGGATTCTTTTTCATTTTGCCATCTTCAAAAATAACCACACCATGTTTGTTAATGATTTCTCTAGCTTGACGACTCACGGATACTTGCACAACAAATTCTTCAAGAATAGAACTATCAAGGTCTTTCAAAATACCTTTACTGTTAAATTCTTGAACAATGTGCTTATATAATGTCTTTTCTTCCGAGGTTAAACGAGCCGGTGGTGATTTAATAGCTTGAAAGTCACTATTATTTTCGATAGCTCGCTTTGCACGTTCAGCACGATCTTTATTTTTTGCATTGACATTATTTAATTTTGGTTTTCGTCCTTGACCTGGTGCATTAGCCACTAAATCACCTCCTTTTCAAATAATTAATTTTGGGAATGGTACAGAAAACAAGAGCTATACTACGTTTTCCTTTTACCAAACCCCATAGCCCCCTATCAGACGCTCACAGAAATATTTTAAACCTATTTGAGTATATCAACTTAACACAATTAAACGTCCTAAATCGTCTTTAATTCATTGAATTTAATTGGAATATATTTTATCTCTTTAACAGGCACAGCATGCTTATTGATAGTGTTCTTATTGCCTGTGCCATAATAGGTTTGTTCCCACTCTGTCTTGGCTTTATGCGAAGCCATAGATGTTAGCACAAGGTTGTTGATATCATCTTTCAACTCTGGTGCAAATTCTATTGGAACAATGTGGTCAACTAACTTGCCAGGTACCACCAAGCCATCACGCAAAGCATACTGATCTAACCCATTATCACGTTCAATAACTTGTTTGCGTAACTGTTTCCATTGCCTAGTCTGGTAGAATGCAATACGCTCTTTAGTCTCGGCATCACGTTGCCTCCTAGTATTGTATGCCTTATCAAATCGCTTTGTATCTCGGGGATGCAGCATGATATGTCGCGCACAATACCTATCATCAAACGGTATCAGCTTATGGCAACCTTGATGTGCGCATGTGTGTACCTTACTTCCCATTGACTATCACCCACCTCGCTTTTTTTTTATTGAATTACTAAATTTTTATATTTGATTGCTAGAAATATTTACACCATTCAAATTCAAATTCGGCAGATCATTTAAAACAATCTTTTGTGAGACTAAACTTATACTATCTGGTGTTACTCTACTTGAGTTTTAACACTTCCATTTTCATCTCTGAAAGTCATACGATAGTAGTTTTCGTGTGCAACAATTTCTGGAGTATTGTCTACATTTTTTGGACGCTTGTCCGCTTTCAACGCAGTTAGTTCAGAATGTAATACATCATTAGCTACTCGTAGCTCGGCAATTCTACTATCAATTTCGTTAGTCAATTCGCGTTTTAATTCATTAAACTCTTTGTGTACCCTGGCATTATGTTCATCAAGTGCTGCTGATTTTTCCAGTGATAATTGCATTAATTCTCGTTTTGTTGCTTTACGTTCAAACATTTCGATTCACCCTTTCGTTCCTTGCGTTTCTTCTTATCAATCGTGCCAATGATCTGATTTTCCAATCTGCGATACCATTCTCTACTCATCTACGTACCTTACCCCTTTTTATAATTTATTTATGCTATACTTTTGATAATTAATTCGGAGGCACGCTATGTTTGAAATTATTATTGATGTATTAGAATTTATTGTGTTCATTTCTGCTATTGGTACTTTTATTGTTTTAAAGCCGTTATTCAAAACATTTACAAGATCCCAAAAAATATGGACAATTATTTTCGTTATATCAACGGTTATCCTATTCTTAATAACGAATATTCCTGATTTTATTAAAGGTTTTACAGAGGGTATTAACGATAAATAATTGGTAACTTACACTTACACCATCATTAAAGATGGTGTTTTTATATTTTCATCTCAATACCCCTTTTCAGTGCAAAATAAAAAGGCAACAATCTTTTGATTGCTACCTTAATTTAGGAATTACTTTTTAAATTTTTTCTTGATATCTTCGGCTACATCTTCTACTGATTCCTTAGCATCCGAAAGTTTGTCCTTCGCCTTACCTAAAATTCCTTGGGCTTTTCCCTCAGCTTCGCGCGATTCATCTCCGGTAACTTTACCTTCAACCTCTTTAGCTTTACCAGCAACTTTGTCCTTGGTACTATCAAACTTATCTTCTAAAGCCATACATGTTCCTCCTCATGAAATCTTACTAGTGTCAAATTGTCATTACATGTATATTTTATATACTAATTTTCTAATAATCAAACAAAAAAGGCTACCCGATTGGATAACCTTTAACAATTAATGTATCTGATGAGTATCGAACTCATTTCTTACTAAATCAGAATCTTTCACCTCACAGAATGGAGATAAATAATTTATTGCATTACCTAATATGCTACAAATACACGCCTATTCATTCAATCTAATTAATATATGGATGAACCAACTTATAATGATTGAACATCATTAACGGTCTCTCTAAATGAATAAGTTCAATAGAATTAACTATACCATTATTATCTCCATTATTCAAAGCATTTCTTTCATTTAATTATCTAGCCACGAGTTACCGTGGACTTTCAAGAGACATCTTCATTCTCTCTATGCAAGTGGTTAGGATTTGCACCTAACAATCTGATATTTTTCAGAGTTTCTAATCGAGTATTATTAGTAACACTCGAGCTTTACCTATTCCGCCACACTTGCTATGAATATTAATCGTCAAATAGTAGCAGCAGACAAAATGTTTAGTACTACGGACGTTAATATGTATGTGGAACAGGAATGAGCAATCACAAAATTAAGAAATAAGATGAATTCATACAACTATTTTTAATCTGTTCCACCATACATATTATGCCCCATATATCAGTCTAAAACGGCTCTAAGCTGGAATTAATGTGGAGCGAAAGTGGGTGGTGGTTAAGCTCTCTCCTAACCAAATACCAACGACTTCTTTGAAATCATCTCGCCATGCCCTAACTGTGCGCTCGTCTACATGTTCATTAAGCGCAATCTTTGCCCACGTTTCATTGTGCCCATACTTGGCAACCAACACACGCTTACGACAATCAACAGTCGTACTTAACATCATCTCAATCATATCTTTTTGATACTGCAAATCTTTTAAATACCTGTCGTTTTGTTCACGTATCATAGACGCTTCAACCGCATTTTTGTAATCGTTCTGCTTACGTCCACCGCCGATATTTTCGTCTGGCGTGCGATCAAAATTATATTTTAGTTCCAGCTTGCGCATTTTCATATTCATTTCTAAGCGCCCTGTAAAATAATCACTCAATAACTTATCTAACCTATCCGCCATTGGCACACCTCCCAAGCATTTTACTATTCCATTATTATATCATGTAACTAACACATTCTTAAATGGAATACAAAGAGAAGTTATCTACCAAATACTTCGTGTAATAGCTGGGAAATCACAATGATAAGAATTATTCCAAGTATTTTAAAATACCAGACATCGCTTCCATAGATGAGCCACAAAACAATGATTAATATTTCCAATAAAAAGATTATATATTTCATACGAAAGTTTCTCCTTATTTAAAGCCAACGCTTCATCAATTATTATGTATCTTAACAAACACATTCTTAAATGTAATTAAAAAACCGTTACACATCAGCATGTAACGGCGTTTTATACACAAAAAAGCCGCCACATACACAATGTGACGACTAACAACTTTAATGTTTACTTTGAAACTAATGGTATCAAAATGGAATTGTTAGACATGTTCTGATAATACTACAGCTAATTCTTCAACTTCTTCTTGTTCAATACTGCTAAAACGATCTAATGACGGTGAATCAATATCAATAACACCGTAAATTTTGTCATTTTTAAAAAGGGGAACTACTAACTCTGACTTGCTATTTGCATCACACGCAATATGACCAGCGAACTCATGAACATCCGGAACAATGATACTTGTTTTTTTCTCAAAAGCTGTTCCTACTACTCCTGATCCTGGTTTAATATGTATGCATGCAACATTACCTTGAAATGGTCATAAATCTAACTCGTTAGTTTCAGAATTATAGATATAAAATCCTGCCCAATTAACATTTTCATAACTCTGAAAAATCAAGGCAGATGCATTGGCAAGGTTGGTAACGACATTCTTTTCTTCTTCTAGAAGTGACTCTAGTTGCTTGGCTACTAAACTTTTAACATTAATCATAAAAATCCTCTTTCTCATTTATACGAAAGTTCTAACATACATTGATAATTTGCATATCAACTATTCATCGCTTATTACCTCGCCAAATACTCCAAAAGCGTCCGTATACGGCAGTTGCTAGGTAGAAACTCATAGTTAGTAACATAGGTAAAGAACTTGCTGAATAGCCTGCAAATAATGCTGACACCCATAAGGCAATATTGACAAAGTCAGACAACAACCAAAGCGTGTAACTATCCCCGTATCCTTTGAAAACATACAAACTAGCAGTTGCTCCAATAATCAACACAATACTGTCCCATAGTGGATTGCTGTCTCCTAGCGCTGTATAAGCCATCATCATTGGATACCAAGCGATTAAGATAAAACCTAATGTCAATATCCAACCTGTCTTGCTTAAGAACTTCACACCGTTCTCAATCTTATGTCCCCATGTTTTCCAAGTGAATATAAGTGGCAAATCAATTAATGCAATAAATACCAACTGATCTAACACACTAGCATAATGTCCTGCCGTCCAATTGATATAGATGAATCCAATTGCACTGATTAGTCCTAGCAGTCCATTAATTGGCTTACCAATCATCATGTAAACTGTACATGCTGAACCTACCAGTGTTGCGACCAGTGTAATTGTTGATAGTCCTGTAATAGGTGCTGATAAATAGAACGCCAACTGTACTCCAATAATGAATGCCAGCATGATTCCACCAGCTGTATTAATACTTCTTAACTCTTTCCCTAACCACCTTAAATAACTCATTGATCTATCCTCTTTTTCAATTAATTTAACTATAACTAATTTTTAAACCGCAACTACCACAATACCTTAATTGTTACTAATTTTTCAAGAAATATTTTTAAGAGTTACTATGCTTTATCCACCATTAGCCTTCCTCCTGACCGTTTTCAGCTAAATCAAACGCTACTGGTAGAAATCCGTAATTATCGCCATAAATTATCGTACGTTTGTCTAACAAATCTGTTGCTTCTTCAGCTGTCATGTGTACATCTTGATGAATTGAATGTAACTGACCATGTTCCACGAAAGCTGCACTATAAAATCTAATCATTAGTCCACCTCTACTTGAACCACTTCCTGATGAGCATTAGCCCAACTCTCAGCTTCTTCACGGGTATCAAAATAGGTAGCCCAATCATAGTCAAATTCTACAGTTGCATTAGTTAATTCAGATGAACTGATAACCAATCGAACATAGGAATGCCTATTATTGTCGCCCACCTTTTTACTCCTCACAATCCATTTCTTTTGTTTCTCGACTTCAAACACATCTTCGCCATTCACCCAACGAATGATTGCGATGAGGCGATTATTGCTTCCAGGAGTCCCATTACACGAATTATTCCACCACTCTTTAACTACTAGTGGCAAATCATGAATATCAAATGAACTGATAAAACTACGAACTAGCCCGTTACTAGATTTCCACTCTACCAACGCATCATATGCTTCCTTGCTAATCTTCATTTTGTTTTCCATCACCACATACCTCCCGATTTGCTAATCATTAATACTAGAATTATGCCTAGCACCATGCACAAAATTATTAATAACCCAATTACAGTTGTCGTCATAACCCCACCCGATTAATTACAAATATCAGGAAGATAGCTGTTATGAGTAGCAACACAGCTACAATGCATAGCCCAACCATCGTGAACGTCAAATCTTCACTAATACGGTCCAAATCTTTATCGTGTTTCGTCTTGATATTCATAATTGCTTGACGAACTAGAGCATCTAGCTCATGTTCACCACGAATGGTACTTTTATCTTTTTGAATTACTGTTTCATCAGTATCTACTTTGTTCTGCTTCATTAGCCCACCACCTCAATTATGGTTTCGCAAATTATCCCAACAATTGTTAACAAAGCTATGAGGAGCATTGCTAATTTACCTGGTGCAATATTTTTCATTTCTATACGGACTTGCAGTCTTTTCACCCTTGGCTGTTGCTTTATTTACCATTAACCACTCTTCTGAGTTCAATCATTTGTGGATCATAATCTGGCACATGGGCATCATCAAAATGAATTTTGTAGCCATTCTCCCAGCTATCAATGTTGTACCGTGATTCGAGTATGTGAATTAACTCAAACATTTTCTTAGTATCAATTTTGAATTCATCCTTTGGCCTCGACTGCGCTATGTCGTGTTCTTTACGATAGCGGACCCGATAATCACCACTTTTTAACCGTTCTTGGCTCTTCCCCTTATGCTTGGCGATTTTTTCAATCGACCAGCCTTGCGTGTAATAATCAGCAAACTTTGCGTATTGTCTTTCGTATTTTTCACCCATTTTCGCTGTTCCAATCTATTTCAACTCTTGGGTCGTCCTTATCAACCCCCATAAAATCGTCATACGTGGCCACCACGAAGTTTAAATTGTCATTTGGCATAAATACCTGACCTCGGATTGAACTGGCCTGAAAGGCGTCAAAAATGAATTTGTGCGTAAAGGTCCAGTTGTCTAAGTCCGTTCGTCTGTCAGGGAAGTACCACTCAAAATGAAATTTCGTGTACTTGCCAATTGGGTCAAGTCCGTCAACAATTCTCTGGTCAACCAGTGGTATGATTTTTGCTTGAATCTGATGTTTGCGTTTATTAGCAATTATTCTACCTGCTTTCATACCATGAATCATGATCCAATTGTTCAATGTCATTTTTACTAACCGCATTTTGCCCTGCTTTTTCATTGGCAAAATAAATGCACTCAATGGAATTACTATCTTTGCCATTAAAACCTCTTTAATACTCGGTTACCGTTGGCCGTTAATCCAGTTTTGGGTTTATTTGCCAATCGCTCTGCACGAGTTTTTCTTAAATTTATAAATATGTCATGGGTGCCTTTTGCCATTGCCTTAACATTTTCATAGCCAAGCTCTTTGGCCCAACGTTCATTTTGTTGTGTAATCTCATCACTTGTTGGTGCTAGAACTTTACTTTCCTGTTTAATTGGCTGACCAAAACGTCCTTTTTGTCTCCTTCGTTGTAAATCATCTTCATATTTTCCTACTGCCTCTGCATTAGTAGCTCCAGCATTTAACCATCTACTAACATTGTTTTGGACGGATAAACCAGTACTTGCTCCGTTCATGGCAGCTTTACGAATTGCGAGAATAAACATCTTATTGGCTTCTAATTCATTATCAGCATTACTAGATAAGTCACTATAAATGCCTGAAACATCTCCATAGGTCTTATCGTTAATTGGTAATTCTGCTTTCTCCCACTCGATCATGATTCTTTTTTGATTAATCATTTTATTTATCCTTTTTGTTAGTGAGTGAACGTATAAAATTCCCTATTGAGATGAGACTCACTCTAGCTAACACCACCTTAGTATTATTAATAATTAGTATTGTTAAATAATTAGTATTGTTAGGGTGTCCTTTTACTACATGTAGCAAATGCGACACCTGGGTAATGCCTGTACATCAATGTTTACCAGGTGTCTCTTTTGCGACAGGTGGTAAATCATAAATTACTCGTTCCCATTCAGTAATTTGACCACGGTCATTTCTGATAGGTGTTCGTTTAACATAGCCTGCTTTTTCAAGTTCAGCCAAGTTATTCATTACCCATCGTTCGTTATGACCTAAATCTTTGGCAATTTTGCTATTTCGAAATATCCAACCATCCGCCATCGAAAGCATATACATCAGTAATCTATAAGCACTGTTTGTTAAATTCTTATCCTGAAGGGTTTCATTTGGAATTTGAGCAAAATTACCTTTGCGATTAGCTCTCTTAATTGGCATGATATTTCTCCAATTCTGAGTTATTGCTGATCTTCCTTGATAAACTCACTAAGTGGTATCAGCATCTTAATCACATCATTACCGTCATAAAGTGCTTCACGGTCAATTCCTGACACAATGTCACGAATCACATCCTTTAAATGCTTATCTTTTCGCTGATCACTTGCTTCAGCTGCAGCTTGCTTGCGTTGCTCAAATTCACGAATACGAACATCATCAACAATTTTCTTTTCTAGCTTTTTAGCTGGGTTATTTGTTTGGGTCCAATATTCTTCGTTGGCATATTCTGCAGGAGCAGTATAAGATTCCAAATGGTAGTTACCTGATATTTCATCTATCATTGGTTGGATACGTTCTAATCGTTGCCCTTTAATTGATGCTACATAGGGTTTAATCTCGTCATCAAAATCTGCTAACAGGTCATTGGTTAATTCCTCAATAAGTGCAAATTCAGGGTTATGCTCTCTAAATTCGGCCTCTTTTTCTTCCTGATATTGCTTATGCAATTTCTTAATAAATGGTTTAACCTTTGCTACAACTGCACGTTGTTTTTTAGCTTGCGCTAACTCTGTATTGGTCGACACATCAAATGCCTGAATGCCTTGTAATTGTTCCAAAAATTCTTTGGCACCAAATAATTGATCACCTTTAATTTCAACTAAATCAGTATCAACAGTTTTCATGTTTTTATCCCCCCTAAATATCTAAACCTTTAAGAAAATCGTCAGCAGCATTATCATCAAATCCTTTAGCCGGTGTATCAGCTGTTGTTGAGTTTGCTTGTTGTGAAGTTTCTTTTACTGGTTCATCATCTTGAGGCGTTTCAACAGTTTCTTCAGGAACATTAATCACTGGTGTATCCTCAACCGTTGGTTGTTCTACTGGCGTTACATCACGTCTGTCCGAACGATCATCATTAGAAATGGCTTCAGATGCCTGTTGTGATTTAGGCGCATACTTTAGTAAGTCTTTAATAACCGTCTTAATTGCCATCGCATCAAAGTTTGTTCCCCAAGCACTTTTAGGACGAATTTGTTTATTATAGGTGTCCCAAGATTGTGAAAACTTTTCGACATGCTTCAATACTTTTGCCTTGCTCCAATAGTTTTCAATTCGTTTATCGTCTAGATAGTAATAGGCTAAATATCCAACAACATCACTAGGTTCATCAATATCTGGATCATATTCAGAATTACCAATGGTCAGTTCACCATAGATACGGTTATATTTAGGCTTGTTGGCTTCATAAATTTCAATACCAGCCACTTTACCGACACGACCAGTATTTTGAACGAGCTTGATTAAGCCACGATAGCCAAGTTGTAAATTGACATCAACATCTACCGTTTCCCACTTGCCACCGACCTTACGTTTTTTCTCATAAGGAATGACATAAGCTTCCCCTAGGTCTGGTAGTAAACTCAAATCCAATGCTGCTGCTTTTAAGGCAGCCGTGACAATCTTATTTGTTCCCGCTTTAGCCAACAATTCATTGTTGTTAAGCAATGTTGATAACCCCGCTACAAATGATGGTCCTTGTTTATCTAAAATTTGATTGAATTTTTCCTGTACTTTTGGATTATTTAATTGCTTTTGTACTGCTTGTACTTCATTCATGATTTGATTCCTCCACTAATTGTTGAAACTTGATATACGTTGTATTTGGTGCTTTACACCAATCGTCATGATATGAGTTTTCAAAATAATGAACCTCCTTGCCTGTATCTAGTACAGCCCACGTTTCATATTTTTTGTCATATATCGTTCTCCGTGTTATTCTTAGAGGGTAATTTTGTCTCCAAAGCCTAAATTACCCAACGTCTGATCACTCCAAATGATTAGGCGTTTTTTTGTTCACTCTGCCAACGACCTTCATATAACTTAGAACGCAACGTATTGGGCGTTACTTTTAACTCTTTGGCAATCACAGCAAGAAAGCGACTGCGGTTACTATTTTTGATGTTTGGCCATTTATTGCGTATCTTAGCAAACCTCTGATAACGCTCTTCATATTCATCAGTTAAATTTTGATGTTTATTCGCCATTGTTATTCCTTTCTGGTTGACCGCCCACACCGGCTAAGATGCGTATATGGACCCGTGTAAAATCTTTATTTCACATCTCAACCTGTGTCGACGGTCAACCGTTTGTTTAATTAGTTAGTTTGTTCGTTGCGGTGTCGCCACGTCTTTGTCGTGTGCTTAGCCGCCTCTGGTTCGTTGAACATCATCATCACGAACCACTTAACGAAGCGCCCAATGTAGCGAACAATTGCCCCACCGTAGTTGCGAATAACCAAAGCAATCGTCATGATTACCGTTGTCAATGCAATTGCTGGTGGCAATGCTTCTATTACCAACTTCCAAAAGAATGCTGCTTCTGCCATGTCTTATTCCTTTCTAATTCCAACCATTTAGTTTCATATACCGTTCCATGTCTGATTTCTTGTATTTGTATATACGAGAATTAGGCATTTTATTTGGCACATTGCGTTCAAACAGTGGCGTGTGTTGGATAGTTTTTTTGAACGTATTCACACACATACCCAACATTTCACTAGCTTGTTTTTGATTAATCATTTCGCTCATAGACTACACATCCAATTCTGTTTGTTCAGCCTGCATTACCGTTGCAGTTGTTGGTTGCCAACGCTCTATGAAGTCCATAACCATGCCATAATCTTTTGATTTAATTCGTGAACGATTTCTTGCACCGGTAATTTTCTTAATCTGACCGTTTAAATCTTCAAACAATAGATGTCTGTTCTCTTTTGGAATATGGTGTAACTGCACATAGCCATTTACTCTACGGTTCACTTCAACTCCGATAGTTCCGTAATCGGTAGGGTTAATTACCACGTTTTCCTCTAACTTTGTCACTCGATCATCAAGCTCCACACTTGCTTCTAAAGCAAGTCTTGCTTGTTGAGTCGCTGATACTGGTTTTGATTGATAACTTCCAGTCTTGCGAATGCTAGGCAACACCTCATGATTTACCCAGCGCATGAATTTCTTAGCTTCTTTCTTACGGCTTGATCCGATAAAGCTATATAAACCAGCTTCACTAATGATATTTACCTCACCCTGACGCCCTAAGTTAAACTTAGACCGTTCATCATCATCTAATCTATTAAGCGCCATTGTTGTATTGCTTAGGTTTAATGTATTTGCCACATCAGTAGCTACAAACCAAACTTCATCTTCAATTTCAATAGTGCGGATATTTGATTGTTTAAAATCAAATACTTTTACATTATTTGTCATGCTATTTCCTGCTTTCTTTATTGATATAATTGTTTTACTGGCTCATTTGCTTAGTCCTAATGAAAGGAGAAAGTAAAATGTCTGAGGATATAATGTCAAAGGAAGAAACTTTGATTAGATATGCTGCCTTGACAACGTGTTTATCTTTTTTGAAGGATCATCAATTAACTGAAAGTTCTAAAACCGGTCAACTGCTGACTGGTTTAACTGAAGAAATCGTTGATAGTGTTCTTGAAAAATTAAACATCTAGTTTTTTGATTGCTTCAACTCTCGAATTAAATGAAAGAGTTTTATCTCTTGCTATTCGCATAAGTTCTTTTTGTTCCTTCGAAGGTTCATCTAGAAAATTATTTCGACTCGTATTGTCGTTAACCAATACCGTATAAAGTGCTTTATCCACAAAATGAAGTACTTTACTTTTTTGTTTATAAGAGAAGTTTTTCTCTCTCAAAATTTTGGCAATTTCTCTTCCTGCTAATCGCTCGTCAATCGAGAAGCCACTTTCATATGCTGCCAAATCATCTAAATCTTGATTTTCTTGTTCCATGATTTCCTCCTATCTATGGTCAATCCACATTAATTGGATAACGTGAATGATGTTCACTATCAAAATTAGAATTAATATATTGTCATATTTTTCGTATTTTCATTATTTTGTTATACTTAATATCGAGGACCGTAATGTCTCGTCACTTTGAAAGGAGCTACTACCATGGCAATTACACCCAAAAAAGAATTAGAACTTCATGATCTTCGGCACCAACTAGATACTTCACTACGCAATACTGTTAAACATGTAAATGGTCAGGCAAGCATTCGCCTAGCTGACTATCCATCTTTAACTGCCGGCGAAATAGTTTCTGAAGTTAAAGATAGTGGCCATATTGTTCAAAATATTGACAATACTTATTTGACTTTTAATTAGTCATCTACTGAAAAAGTAACTTCCAGTGAATTGATTTTATTAATAGTCTCACTAACCTGTTCGCACTGTTTTGTCGGTGTTTCGGACAGGTTTTTTAGTTCATCTAGTCCGTATACCGTTACGTGTTTAATAATTTTGATTTCATCTTGTTCCATGCTTTCTCCTTATAGTTCCAACCAATTTTCGCCGTCATAGTTTGTATAAGTGAATAACTTGTTTACATATACATATGCTTGGCGGTTATTGGCTTGTCCACCCAACAATTGATAAACATACGATTGTGTCTTACCGATGTAAGTGGCTAATTCATCAACACTAATTTGTTTGTACTCGATATAGTCTTTAAAGGCTTTTCGTGCATCAAACAAAGTTTTGTTTGCTTCCTTAATGCTCATTAGTCTAACCTCCTGTTTAATTTTCAAGTAATTTTACTTGACTAAAATACAACTAAAGTTTAAAATTTAGGCATAGTTAAAAACCGCAATAAATAACTACATTTATCATGTTTACCTCGCCAAAAGTACGTTTGATAATTGCTTGTTTTTTGTTGCTTATTACTTGAATAACTAAATTCTATAACAATAGTTTAAACATGTCAACTTTTTTAAACTATTGTTGTTGTATTTTGTTGTTCATATAGGAGAAATGCTACATGACAACGTTTGAACGAATTAAAATTACCGCTAAGCAACGTGGTTTATCACTCAATCAACTAAATGACAAAGCGAACTTAAAGCAAAATATCATTTATTCTTGGAAAAAGAAAACCCCTTCTGCTGACAGTCTTTCAAAAGTGGCTAACGTATTAGGCGTTTCAGTTGATTACCTTTTAGGCAACACTGAAAATGTAAGTAAAAATTCAGATAATGTTATTGACTTGGATAAGGCATTATCAGATAAAGGAGTTGTTATGAAATTTCAGGGACGTGAATTATCTGATAAAGCAAAGCGTGGTCTTTTGGATATTTTAAATTTAATTGATGGCGATAAGGAATAATATATGTACGAAATCGAAAAGCAAATTGATAAACTCATCTACTCATCTGGTATTTTATTGGAGTATGCTAATTTCAATGAAGATGATCCTGATGTAGTAGTCATTAGAGATAAGAAACCACCGGTTATTGTCATAAACACAAACTTTAAAACGCCTTACCCTATTGTAGCTAGAAAAGCTCACGAACTTTCTCACGTAATTTATGGTAGTGATGAACCAATGCTTTACCATTTTTCAATGGGGTTTAAAAATGAAGCCGAAATCATAGCTAATAAAGGCATGATAACCTTACTAGCTAAGTTAATGTACAACGAAACGCCACTGGAGTATCGCAATTACGCCTACTTTATGGAATGCTTTAAATTGCCGTCATGGTTTGAGTCTGTTGTTAAAGATATAATTAAAGAAATATAAAATACGTGCAATAATGATCCACGTTAAAAACTTTTGGGGTTAAGGTTATGAACAAATTATTTAAAATGGGCGCAGTAACGTTAGTTGCAGTTACTTTGGGAAGCGGCTCGTTGGGAACAATTGCTGCTGTATCTAACAATAATGTTGTTTCTGCAGCAAAAAAACATAAAAAAGCTAAGAAACTAACTGATGGTAGAACCGTTAAGTTGCGTGACATTGACATTAAAATTACTAGTTGGAAAGTTATTCCAGTCGGGCAAAAAGGTAATGAATACGGCAAAAAGCCAGTAATTGCTTTCTGGTATGACACCACCAATAAAACAAATAAAGAGATTGATCCAATTAGCGCTTGGTTAGCCGTGTTCAGTGTTTATCAAGATACTAGTAAGTCACAAGTAAATGAACTTGAGGTTGGTAGTTTACCTGATGAACAATTCTTAGATACACAAACTGAAACTATCAAGAAAAATGGTACGGCATCAAATGCCATTGCCTATGAACTTGATAGTGAGACTGTAAAGGTTAATTTGAAGGCTCACAAAGGTGATGGTGGTAAGTTAATTGCTAAACAAAAAATTGCTATTGAGCAAGCAATGAAAGATGCCAAAGCACAACCAGCACAAAGTACATCATCTGATGATGGCGTTCAATAACAAATAAAAAACACGCACACCCCTATCGCCAAACAAGTGTGTACGTGCATTCCCATATTAACAAAGCGAAGATTTCTGCGCTTTTATTTAACGTATCTATTATAACAGACCTAGGTACGTCTTTAAACTATCTATATTTTTTCAAGAGAGGTTAGGTTTAAATTAATATGGCGAGTATATATAGGCGTAACAAAGGTTGGGCTGCCAGTATATCTGTAAAAACCGATACAGGGTTCAAGACGAAAACCAAATCGGGTTTTAAGACGAAATCAAACGCCAAAGCGTGGGCAACCAAAATGGAAGCTGAAAAGCAAACTCATGGCGTTAGCATGGCAAAAGACCAGCCGTTAGCTGATTATTTTCATAGTTGGTACACGGTATATAAGAAAGATAAAGCCCCCGCTACCTACAAATGGTATGCACATATTGAGACGTATTTACGTCAATATCTGCCAGCAGTCACATTGCAAGGTCTCACACGCCCTATTGCACAAAAGTTTCTTAACACATTAGGCGAAAAGTATGCCACGGCTACTGTCAGAAAAACACGCTCACTACTCCATGAAGCAATTAAATCGGCTATCTATGATGAGTTGATTTTTAAAGACCCCATGAATGGACTAAATGCAATTGGAAAAGACGATAAATCAGCAGAATTGAAATATCTAGAAGAGCCACAAATGAAAGCGTTGGTTAATTATATTCAAGAAATACCCTTGCCTGAACGTGTTGACTCTGATGAAATGATTTTACTAGCGTTGAACACTGGTGCACGCTATGAAGAGTTAGCAGGGCTTACTTGGTCTGATATTAAAACTGGTGCAATCGACATTAACAAAGCATGGGATCAGTTTGAAAGAAATATCAAAGAGCCTAAGACCAGAGCTTCACGGCGCACCGTGAGCGTACCACAGAATGTACTAAACGATTTATTCAGTTGGAAACCGTCTCATAGCTCCGCTGACTTTGTTTTTGGCGACAAACGACCAATTACAAGCGCCAGTGCAAACAAACGTTTAAAACGACTGTTAGAACTTACCCACTCGCCTAAAATAATTTCATTTCATGGTTTACGACATACACACGCTAGTTGGTTATTATCTCACGGAGTTGACATTCAATACGTTTCTGCTCGTCTAGGACATCAATCTGTTTCAATGACGCTAAAAGTTTACACACACATGCTTGATAGAACACGCTCAATCGAGGATGAACACTCGGTTTCTCTGCT
This sequence comes from Weissella paramesenteroides, assembly GCF_051903945.1. GTDB lineage: Bacteria > Bacillota > Bacilli > Lactobacillales > Lactobacillaceae > Weissella > Weissella paramesenteroides_A. Next base: position 1,553,848 of record NZ_CP192268.1, read on the forward strand.
AGAAAACTTGCAGTAAATCGGCAGTAAATTTCGTGATTTTCGTTGATATTTGATGATATTTGATGACACTTAAAATACTGTTTAAAACTAAAGAAAACCCTTGATGTATCAACATTTAAGCCGGTATATCAAGGGTTCTCAATAATTTATTAAAATGTATCAAAATGCAACTGGTGGGACTCGAACCCACAACCGCTCGGGTAGAAACCGAGTGCACTATCCAGTTGTGCTACAGTTGCATATCAAATAGATGGAGCAAATATGCATCCGCCTCATCTATTGTACGTTTATTTGCATAATGAATCAAGCATAGTTGTCATTAAAATTTTCCTGAACTGCGAGATGGAGATCATGTTGCGAAATTTTCAACTCCACTAATCCCAATTTCAAAAAGGAACGCCAAGCATGCGAAAAATCTGATTGTCGCTTTTGATGATAGCTATTTAGCAACATCGTCTTAATGCCCATAAATTGATGTGCCAAATGCCTTTGTGGAAAACGTTCAAATTGTGCAATGTCTTCATCAGTCATGACCATTAAATGCGTCCACTGTTGTTTCAAACTGATTGTTAAAAACTGTACAAAAGCCTGACTATATAAAGCTAAGATTTCTTGTTCATTACATAAAGGCTGTTGCCCAGGTACATTTATTAGCACTGACTGCGTTTTGATTGCTAGTTCACTTAAACTAACATCTAAATTCAAATAGTCATTCAGCAAAACTTGTTTCGGACCAATTGGTGTTTCCCATTGTACACTGACATCGTGCATCATGACTCTAGTTTGTCGCAAATACTTCGCAATATCTAACTCCGTCATATGACTACGACTCCTCTGATGTAGTGAGCGGTTGCGGAGACAATACTTCTGGTTGCACTGTGTCCTTTTGGGTCACTGCTTCTTCGTGTGCGGCTACTTCTTTTAAGTCCTGATCAAATACAAGCGGTGCACTTTCAATCTCAATATACCGTCTTTCAACCAAGTACCAAGCGCCAATAAAGTCATAATCCAATAGGACATCCAACCATGACACACTATCCTTGCCGTCGATAACTTGGAAATGCCACCTTTGTGCATCAGTTGCTGTGGCATCGTTAACATAAAAGACACGAACTTCAACATTATTTTCCAAAACTAATCCTGCACCATTTGGAATTGCTTGTAAGAAATAATCTGAATCGGCCGATAATACAAATAGCCGGTCTAAGATTCCTGCAGGCATTTCTTTTTGGCGTAATGGATATAAGAAATCATCTGTTGTTTCCAAAATATTGTAATCCACTTGATAACCAAATGTTGTTGCCATATACCGACCGAAATCAGTTAATAGCGTGACAAGTGGCCGAATACGAGTAACCGTTGTTTTTTTACGGAAATTTTCCACCAACAAATCCGTAATGGCTTCTGCGTTAAAGAAAATTTGTTTCCGAGTTAATGACCAATAGAATAAACGCTTGTCAGTTCCTAACTCTTTAAAATAAGCGCCCCCATTTTGGTCTTGATTAACTTCAAATTGGAAAGTTGCTGGTACATCCAGTTCTGGAAATACAAGCGTTAATTCTTCACGATCTGCCGGTGTTAAAACATCGTACCCTGAGACTTTTGCAAAACTAAGCAGACGATCAAGTGCTAACATATACCAATCTGCTTGCGAGTATTGACGTGGTACAACGACCCATTCAGTATCAAGCGTTGCTGTTGTTAGCTGTTGTGCCAGCAAATGTACTTTCTTAGGATCATTTGCATTGGCTAATTCATTAACTTGCGCCAACAATTGCTGAATTCGACCAATATCATCGGCCAGAATATTAACATATGAATCAACTCGTTTTTGTAGGTGTTCAGTCATTTTAAACACCTCCTTGCTCAGAAGCAATAGCTAAGCTACCAACATATTCTTCATACAAATTACCAACTGCTTGTTGAAACGCCTCAAACGTACCAAAAGTATCCGTAATTGCTCGTTGCTCATAAATTAAAATCGTATCTTCTTTTGAATAGTTCAAGATTTGGGTATTATTTTCAGCAATCAGCGCTGGTACCGTTTGCGCTTTAGCATCTGCTGAATCCAAATGCTTTAAACGTTCTTTCAAGACTTCACGTTGTTCTGATTGACCACGGTTACCAAATAAGCCCCCACGCTCCTCAGATGCTGATAATTGTGCTAACAGTTGCGTACGTTCTGCATCACGTTGATTTTGTTCATCAACGATTTTTTGCAATGTTTCATTTGCTCGCGTAGTATCCTCAATAACTTGTGCGTTATATCGTTGTCCACGTGCTGATAATTCTACTGCCTTGACAAGCTTTTCATATTCATCATCATTAAAAATAAACTTAACAGATAATGGATCTAGGATACCAAAGTGGCGCCGATCCCACCAGTTCCCAAAGTACAACTGAAAAACACCTAACTGTGTTTCTTCATAGTAAAAGAAAGGGAATTTTTCAGATAAATAATTAATTAACTTTTGTCCCAAATGATGACTCAGTTCATCTTTCATATCATCAACTAAAATTGATAATGGTCGATTAGTCTCTGCTTCAGACTTTTGACGTACTTTTAGATCGTATTTTTGACTATCTAATAGTTCATATACCTGTCGGTCGTCCCCCGCAACAACCGCCGATTGAATACTAGTCAAGTAGTCTAGTTTCATCTGCAATTTTTGTTGTAATACGGATTGATTTGACGGTAAATCTGTCTGAATGTATGGCGTACTTTCCATCTCAACCCCTCCTATTTTTATAATCATTAATAAATTGATTAGATTTGGCGATTAAAATAATGCCTATTACTATCATACAACCTAAACTTAAAAAACAGCGCGACTTGAGGACAAGTTAGCGCTGTTTTTTATAAGTTTTTAACAAATTTTAGTATTGTTCTAGGTATGTGTCAATTTCCCACTGTGAAACTTCACGACGATAAGCTTGATACTCAAGACGCTTAGCATCAACGAACGTCCGACCCATGTGTTCACCAATTGCTGCCATAACGACATCATCACTATCCAAGAAGTTAATTGCTTCGAATAATGTGTCTGGTAAATCAGTAATACCTGCACGACGACGCTCAGCATCATCCATTAAGTAGATATTACGATCAACCGCATGATTTGGTTCCAATTTATTCTCAATACCATCTAATCCAGCAGCCAAAATCGCTGCGAAAGCTAAGTATGGATTAGCAGTAGGATCCACAGAACGTAATTCAAGTCGGGTTGAATTACCACGTGATGCTGGAACACGCACCATTGGTGAACGATTTGATCCTGACCATGCAACATACACTGGTGCTTCATAACCAGGTGTTAAACGCTTATATGAGTTAACAGTTGGGTTTGTAATTGCCGTAAAGTTAGCCGCGTGCTCTAATACCCCACCTAAGAAATGGTAAGCTGTTTCTGATAACTGCAATTCACCATCTTCATCGTAGAAAGCATTGCCTTCATCAGTAAACAATGACATGTTCGTATGCATCCCATTACCATTGATACCAGAAATTGGCTTTGGCAAGAAGGTTGCGTATAGACCATGCTTACGAGCGATAGTTTTAACAATCAACTTGAAGGTTTGAATATTGTCTGCTGCATCTAAGGCATCAGCATACTTGAAATCCACCTCATGTTGTCCTGGGGCAACCTCATGATGGGCCGCTTCAACTTCAAATCCCATTTTTTCCATTTCAAGTACGATTTCGCGACGAGTATTTTCACCCATATCCAAAGGTGCTAAATCAAAATAACCACCTTTATCATTCAAATTCATTGTTGGCTTACCATTCTCGTCCATCTTTAGCAAGAAGAATTCAGGCTCAGTACCAATATTGAATTTCGTAAACCCATCCGCAGTCATTTGCTGTAAGACACGCTTTAAATTATTTCGTGGATCACCAGCAAATGGCTCACGATCAGATGTATAGATATCCGCAATAAGGCGTGCCACTTTTCCACCATGTTCATCAGTTGCCCATGGGAAAATCATAAATGTTGATAAGTCAGGATAAAGATACATGTCTGATTCTTCAATACGCACAAAACCTTCAATAGATGACCCATCAAACATTAAATTATTAGCTAAAACTTTCTCTAATTGAGAAACCGGCACCTCAACATTTTTAATGTTGCCAAAAACGTCTGAAAATTGCAGACGTAAAAATTCAACATTTTCATCAACAATTTTCTGTCGAATATCATCTTTTGTGTATGCTCTACGTACCATTAGTTCAATTCTCCTTTATCCTATATAACAACATCTTAAAATCTTTGTTGACCGTTAAATCGACCAATATTTAATAACTCGTCAGCTAATATATGACGTAAACTTTCCTCGGAAGGATCTGTATTCTTTTGTTTACGCTGTTGTTTTTGATCAACTTCATGAATTTCAGCAACAGTATAACCCGCATCCAAATACTCAGCAATCTGTAGCAGACGATCAACATCTTCCAATGAGAAACGACGTTGTTTACCCGCACCTCTGTGTGGTTCAATTAACCCCTGCTGGTCATAATAACGTACTTGACGATCTGTTAAACCCGTCAATTCTCGCACAACGCTCATTGGTAAGACAGCTAAATCACGTCGTAATTCTCGTCCACTCATATCACTGACCTCCCTATGACTAGCATATTACCACTCTCGTGCACGTTGTTGGTCATTAATGTTAGCTATTCTAACATGAAATTGTCTAATTGGTCCATAATTTGGTCTAGTTCTTCAGGTCGTTGTACTAAGTCAAACCAGTGAATATCCTGAAACTGGTTATTAAACCACGTCATTTGACGTTTCGCATAACGACGTGATGCCTGCTTTAACCTCATCACTGCATCTGTATAAGACTCATCGCCTGTCAGATAACCGAATAACTCTTTGTAGCCAATTGCTCGTTTAGCCGTACTTTCAGCTGGTAAATGATAAACTAATTCCGCCTCTGCTAGAACTCCTGACATCATCATGTCATCAACTCGTTGATTGATACGTTCATATAATAACGGTCGCTCGGTTGTCAGACCAATAATGAACGCATCATATTGGCGTTTGGGTTCTGGCTGTAATGATGAAAATGGCTGCCCAGTCTGAGTACTAACCAATAGTGCACGGACCAATCGACGAATTTGTCCTGGTAAAATTCGCTCTTCACTGACAGCATCAACTTCTTTTAAAGCATCTCTGACAACCTGCTCACCATCCCTGTGTGCAATTTCTGTCCAATGTTGTATGAATTCTGGATCATCAATATCAGGTGTTTTGGCTAATGGCCGATCACCTAATAACGCCTGTACATAAAATCCTGTGCCACCAACTAATATCGGTAATTTTCCCCGTTTGCTAATATCAGCGATTGCCTTTTGTGCAGCAGTCACAAATTTTGCTGCAGAATAATTTTCATCAGGATCTGCAATATTAATTAAGTGATGGGGAACTTCTAATTGTTCAGCAACCGTTGCCTTTGCTGTGCCAATATCTAAGGTACGATAAATTTGCATGGAATCTCCTGATACAATTTCACCGTTAAACTTTTTGGCTAATTTAATTGATAATGCTGTTTTACCAACTGCAGTCGGACCGACAATGACAACAATTTTTTTCATAATTAATTTTTATTTCCTTCTTCGATATTTCAGTGCTTGGTTAATATCATCAGTGATAATTGCCGAAACTGCGATATGCATCAACAGCCAAGTCACACTTGGTCGATTAATTGTCCACCAATAGGTTGGTAACCGCCAAGGTGAAAATATACGCAGTGGTGCATAACGATAATCTAGGTTAACTTGCTGAATAATTTTATCTCTTGCCAATTGCCAACTTAGTCGATTTGGATAATGTCGTAAATAACCAATTGGAATTTCTTTATCTAATGCACGCCATTCACGTAATGGTCGCTCCCAAAATGATTGCAACATCAGCTTATTGTCCAGCGCAGCCTCCTTTAATTGCTGATAAAGTTCTTTCGCCCCTTCACTCCCTTTTAATTCGATTAACAAAAAGCCACGATACTTTGATGCTTTTATTAATTTTAAAAAATCCTGAAAGGTCGCTAAATCCGCAGTTTCTTCTTCATTTATATCGTGCTTTAATACTAATCGATGATTTGCTAATTGAACATCAAGTTCTAATCCTTCTGCATCCATGTCAATTGCGCGCTGGAAGGCAGCTAATGAATTTTCTGATGTTCCATGATCATGCACACCACGATGGGCAATGATTGTTTGTTTTGATAAATGCATTTTAACACCTCTATTTATTAAATGCTGTTAAATATGTTAGAATAATCTTAATAAAAATTTGGAGGATCATCGTATGAAAAAATTTGGGGTTGGCGTTCTTACCGGAGTAGCAAGTACAATCGCGGCTGCAGCAACTGCTGCTGTGACTTTCCATAAGATTGCAGTAAAACCAATTGCCGATGAAGAGGCAAAGTTTGAAGATACCGAGCGTAAGGCTGCTCGTAAAGCCGCTCAATCACACGGTAACCGTTTCTAATAATTACATGATAACAAAAAACCAGCCAGATGGCGTATTAACCTTTTTCATAAAGTTAATACAATATCTAGCTGGTTTTACTTTTACTGATTGGTCTTTACTTTACCTTTGTAGTCAACAAATCCATTTTTTAAAACATACAACTGGTTGTAGCCTTCTTTTTTTAATACATTTGCTAACCGAGCAGCAGTTTGCATATTCTCATCATACAAGAATACTGGTCTGTCCTTACGCAATGCAGCATGATTTTCCTTCAACATCACGTACTGAATATTACGGGCGCCAAAGACATGCTTTGACTTAAACTTGGCAGGTTCACGTATATCAACAATATCGTGTCCATGACTCTGTGATTCGAAGTCCTCGGATGAAAGAACTGTCGCAGATTTTTTCAACAAGTTGTTTGTCCACAACTTGTTACCAACGTACCACAAAAACCAAAGTAAAATAATCGTAAATAGCGTTATCCACATGCTATAATTCCTCATTTCTTAACTCATACTTATAATATCATATCAAAAATTTGAACAGAAATCTTTTAAAAATTCTAGAATACTTTAAAAAAAGATCGCGACAAAAATAGTTTTGAAGCCGTTGTGTCATGTGATTTTCGCTATTTTTGACCGTAATGAAGCGAAGGACACCCATGGTGTAAATTGCGTTACATTAAGGTTTCAGACTTTTGGAACGCGTCTATGCTATCAGAATTACAGGCTTTTAACTTATTCATTTTAGTAAAAAAGAGATTGGAACAATTTTTTGGTCCAATCTCTTTTGAATATCATTTATTATTTAAGGGTAATAATTAATGGATGAATGTCAAACCTGAGGCAGAAATTGTACGTGTATGGTAAGCCATACCAGCGTAGTTACCTTCAGAAATTGTAATTGAGTTGCCGTTAACTGAATCAACAACAGCAACGTGTCCCAAAGCACCTGCACCTTGAACGCCTGCACCAAATACAACTACTGAGCCTACTGATGGTTGACCATTAACAACACGACCTGCTGCGGCGGCAGAAGCACCCCAGCTAGAAGCATTTCCCCAGTTGTTACCAACCCATGATAATGCGTTCTTCACAAACCATGTGCATTGTCCAGCTGGATATGAGTTACCTGCTGTACTGTAAGTTGGTGCAGCTGGTGTTGCTACTTCAGTAGTTGTAGCTTGTGCTGTCGTAGTCGTTGCAGTTTTTTCTACATCTTGAGTTTGTGAGTTTGTATTGTTAGTTGCTGCCTTATCGTTAGTTGTAGTTGCTGAAGCATCCAACTTCAAAACTTCGCCAACGTGGATTGTATTTACGTCTGACACACCATTTGCTGATGCAATTTCATCAACTGATAAATCAGTCGCAGCGGCAATTGTTGAAAGTGTGTCACCTGACTGAACAGTGTATTCCTTACCAGCCGTTAGTAAGACAGATTTAACATCTTCAACAGTTTTTGCACGCCATGAAGCATGTGAGTCATTGCTATCCTTTGTTTCATCAGCAGATGCAGTTGTTGTTTGTGTCATTGGTAAAATTGCGGCGGCAGCAGCAGTTGCAGCGGCAAGTAGCCAACCCTTATTTGAACGTTGTACGTTTGAAGTCATGTGTTTATTCCCCTTGATTTGTGATTGCTCTCTCAGCGATGTTTTTATGATAGCAAGTTGATTTGACATCCGAGTTACATTGATATAACAGTATTTTAATAAAAATTTAGGGTTTACTTGCTACTGGAAAATCAGGTTATGCTACAAAATGTTGTTATATCAACGTTTATCAGGACTTTTAAAGACTTTGTTAAGAAAATATGCAATCTTTACAAAAAAATAATTTGTAACATTTTGTTACAAATTATTCAAAGGAGTATTTATTTTTAAGCTTGGGCTTGTAAGGCCAAAGAAGCTGCACCATAAGCACCCGCATCATTACCTAATTCAGCTAATTTCACTTCTGTCACATCACGTGTCATCTTAAAGGCAAAATCATTGAAGTTTTTTTGTACTCGAGTAAGTAAGAATTCACCTGCTGCTGAAACACCACCACCGATAACAATTGCTGATGGATTCAACATATTCGCAATGTTTGCTGTTGCTAGACCAAGGTAAAAGGCAACCTTATCAACAACCTCATTAGCTAGGTAATCGCCTTCCTTGGCTAAATCAAACACGATCTTTGAGGTAATTTCATCACCATTTGAGACCATTGCTTTCAATTTTGAGTCACCAGCATAAGCATCTGCATAATCATGTGCTAGGTGCACAATTCCTGTTGCTGAAGTGTATTGTTCTAGACAGCCATAGTTACCACAAGTACATAGATAACCACCAGGCTCGACAATCATGTGCCCAATTTCACCTGCTGATCCTTTAACGCCATGAATTAATTTACCTTCATTAACTAACCCACCACCGACACCTGTTCCAAGTGTCACAAAGACCACTTCTGGTTGATTATTTCCAGCGCCACGCCATTGTTCGCCCAGTGCTGCCGCATTTGCATCATTATCAATTGCAACAGGGAAACCTAAGCCAGCTTCCAAATCTGCTTTTACATTTTGTGGTTCTTTCCAATTTAGATTGAATGCGCCCTGTACCGTACCACTCTTTTCATCAACAGTACCTGGTGTTCCCATACCAACACCAATGATACGATCTTTATCTAATTGATATAAGTCAAGATGATAGTTAATTGACTCAATAATGTCAGGAACGATATGGCTCCCTTCGTCAAGAATATTGGTTTGAATAGACCACTTTTGTTGTATTTCACCAGTTGCCGTCATAATTGCAAATTTAATTGTGGTACCACCCAAATCAATACCAATTAATTTATCTTTTGCCATGATTTAAAACCTCTTTTTCAAAAAAATATTATAAAATCTCCAACACTTTCTGTACCATTATAACGGTATCTAAACGATTACACAATAGATTTGTGAAAACGTTTACAAATCATTCTTGCGCTGTTTTCGCTTGACGACGCTCTTCCATCTCGTGTTCATGAGTTAATACTAATTTAATTTGTGCATATTTCTTATTTTCTAATAATCCTGCTTTGTATAAGTTATCAATTTCAATTGCTGCTAATTCAATATCCCACAAGCGATTACCTAGATGAATATAAATATCATATTTTTTCAGTAGCTGTAAAACATCTAAAAAAGTTCTCATTATCTTTACTCCTCAATTTAACGGTAATCAAAACTGACCGTTAATAATACGCCGATATAAAGGATCAATCCAATCATGGCAACAATCTTTTGTTTACTTGTGGCTTGCCCCTTTCGCAACAGAAGCGGTGCAATCAAAAAGCCACTAGCCAAGCCACCAATATGCGCACTTATTGCGATATTTGTACCCCCAAATATTGGTATTAAGGACAATATAACAAATATGCCTAACGTCTTTGCTTGTGTTAACCAAAATCCTTGTTTATCCAGTAATCCTAAAAGAAAAATCATGCCAAACAAACCAAAAATTCCACCTGAGGCACCGGCTGAAATCGCATTTATCGACCCGAAGGCTAATGAATTCAAACTACCAATCATAACAGCAGTCATATATCCAATAAAATATCTCAAACTTCCGAGGTACTGTTCCAATAATCGTCCCACATAATACAGCGTTATCATATTGAGAATCAAATGCATGAATGTGACATGTAAAAATCCTGCCGTAATCAATCGCCACCATTGTTGCATAATTACAACTGCTGGTGTATACATCGCTCCTAAATGATAGAGTGTCGGCGTTGAAACGCCCATTTGTCCACTCACCACGACTTCACCAATAAAAACGACAACCATGAATCCAATTAATGAAATAGTTACTGGCGCTTGTTGCCATATTATTTTAAAGTTTCTCATCATGATTCTCTATCCAATACGATTACCTGATCAACCACCTGATCGGTTTCTTCAATTGACCAGATTGGTTGTTCATACAAATTTTTTGTCACTGTCGTAGCCACTTTGATAGCTTTTACTTTCGGCAGCCAACGATCATAATAGCCACCGCCAAAACCAATCCGGTCACCATTACGTGTAAATGCCAAACCAGGTACTAGAACAAAATCAATTTCACTTGGCGAAACGATCCGGCCGCCAACTGGCTCTAACATACCAAATTTATGTCTAGCATACACAGTTTCACGATTTATCGTTGTAAATTCCATCTGTCGCTTGGGTAGAACACGAGGTAAAACAACAATTTTATTTTGTAATAGTGCAATTTGAATTAATAATTCAGTAGATAGTTCTTCATCTTGCGACATTGTTAATGCAACCGTCTTTGCTTGTTGCCAGGCTGGTAAGGCCGTCACCTTTTTGACCATATTCTGCATTAGGTAAGTTTTCATCATATCAGACATTCCTGATAAGTTAGCTGAAGCTTGTTCTCGAATTGCCAATTTTGTTGTCATATTTCCTCCATATAGTAAAAGCACCGAATGTTGTCCCTTTCTTGATGATTGGTACTCACTCAGTGCTTTCATTATATACTATTTTGTTGCTGAACCTGAATCTTGTACATCTTTCCAATAGGCAGCATAAATAGCTTTTGCAATTTTTTGGTTAACATTTTCATTGGCCTGATTAACACCAGGTACAACAATTGCCATAGCAACATCGGAATTAGGAACAAATGAAATTAATGAACTAGTCAACGTTGAATGTCCATCAGTAAACGTCTCAGCCGTTCCAGTCTTTGCAGAAACTGCTGGTTTAATATTCTTTAGTCCAGTTCCAGTTGCATAGCTCGAACTACTGTGAACAACTTCATTCATACCATCCCAGATCATCTGACGCTGTGCCGCTGTCCAATTCACCGTTCCCATAACTTCTGTCGGTATGGTCGTTGTAATTTTATTGTTATTTCGATCACGTGTCGTAATTGCTTGTACGATATGTGGACGAATACGATAACCACCATTTGCAATAGTTGCCGCATATTGGGCAAGTTGCATTGTTGTATAGGTATCATACTGACCGAACGATTCATCCAACGCTTTACCAATATCTGAGCGCGATGTTGATCCACGAATACCCGTAATTTCACCAGGCAAATCAATACCTGTCTTAACCCCTAGGCCAAAACGAGAGAAGCCATCACGCATCGTTTGGAACACACTAGTTGGTAATGATGCCAATGACATCCCTTCATAGTAGTTCAAACCACCAAGTTTCAGCATAACTTGCATAACATACGTATTAGATGACATCATCAACGCCTTGTCCGCAGTTAGTGCCATGTTACCACTACCATTTTGATTCCACCAAGATGTTTTAGCAGCAGTTCCGGCAACCTTAATTGGTTGGTCGGTCAATGTACTATTTTGTGGTGTAATCACATTGTTCATAAATCCAGTTGTAATAGTTGCTGGCTTAACAACAGAACCAACAACATTAGCCTGATTAACGGTTGATAAAGCGTCTGATGTTAAGGAACCTGTTGACGAATCACGATTAATTCCTGAAGATGCGTAAACACCACCAGTCTTAGGATTTAGTACAACCGCATATGCACCTGTTGTATACCCGCTAGGAATATTATCCTTTAATATTTGTTCCACATCGTTTTGAAATTTATTGTTAATTGTCAAATTTAGATTACCACCGGCTTGACCAGAATAGAGTGTTTCTTCTGTGGTCTTATCATCCTTACCAGTGGTGACCTTAACCCGACCCTTAGAACCTTTTAATGTATCTTCATACTGTTTTTCTAAATATGATGTACCAACAATATCATCACGTGAATAACCTTTGGTCAATAATTCATTAACTGAATCTGATGGTAATCCACTTTTAGAAGTTGATGTTGCCCCAATCAATGACTTGATATCATTACCACCAGGATAATCACGTGTGTAGTAAATACCAACACGCACACCTGGCATCTTAGATTGTCGTTCACCAATGTTAGCAATTTCTGATTGCTTGACATCACTTTCCTTAAGATAAACCGTCGATAGTGAATAAGCATTGGCCATCTTTTGGAAAATTAGTGCCCTATTTAACTGGGCATCAGTCAACGTGAATTGATCTTGATGTTTTTCAACATATTTTGTCAATGCATTAACATAGGCATCAGTACCAGGCGCAGCTGCTGTACCAGAAGCTTTTGCAACTTTTTGAGCACGTTTTGTTGATTGGATATAATACATGGCAAAATTAGCACCAGACAACTGCTCCGAACTGGTATCAATCGTGACATATTTACCAACCTGATTAGCAACTTTATACATTTGCTTATTTGTAATCGTCCGTGGCTTTGTGTAAGTAATGGCCTGTGAACCTTTATTCGTAACCAATACTTTACCAGTACTATCGTAGATTAATCCACGTTGCACGTTGGTTTTCTCAATGCTGGATTCAGCGCTAGTTACCTCTGTTTTATATTTGGCACTATTCGTGATTTGCAAATTAACCAATCGCCATCCTAATGCTACTAACATTAAAATCACAATACCCATTAAAACATTTAGCCGAACTGGTATCCGTGACATTGAACCCTTTTTGGTTTTACGACGGCTACCATGGCGTTTAGGAGATCGCATAATCTAAACCCTTTCCTTCATTCTCTAGTCTACTCATTGTAGCATAAATCAGGACGACCAAGCCTTAATCGAGCAACTGGATTTTCAAAACTCTCTAACAACTGATTATAAATCATAGTCGAGTGCCTGTCATTTTTATGTTTTAATAGTATTAACTGAAATTAACTTGGAGAACTATTTTATGTTTACAAATATTAATCCTCTCAAATGGCGAACATCGACCAAGGCACTTTGGATTAGTTTCCTATTACCGATAGTGATTATGCTTACCTATTTTGCTAGTCGTCATATGGCACCATTTGGGTCAAGTTCCATATTAACCGTCGATCTTGGTCAGCAATACATCGACTTTTATGCGGGCTTCCGTCAGACGATTTTACATGATCCTTTGCGAATCTTCTATGATTTTTCTAAGGGATTGGGTGGTGAGACTTACGGTGATTGGGCCTACTATTTACTAAGTCCAACAAACTTTTTATTACTTCCTTTCTCAAATGTACATTTACCAGCTGCTATCCTCCTGCTAACTGTTTTAAAATACGGATTAGCTGGTTGGAGTTTCGCTTTCGCATTACGCAAAATGCATTGGCAAATTGGCTGGCGCTTACCACTATTTGCCATTTCCTATGCTTTCATGGGTTGGTTTGTTGCAAATGATTTAAACTTATTGTGGTTAGATGCTGCCATTCTTCTGCCATTAATTGTCACTGGCTTGGAATACTATCTCACTCATGAAAAAGGCTGGCCATTCGTGCTGGCACTGACAGCCGTTATTATCATCAACTACTATATGGCATACATGATTGGTATCTTCTTGATCCTGTATTTTATCTGGCGTCTAACTTGGCAACCTTATCGCTTAAAAGAACGTTTGATAATGTTACATCGTTTCATTCTAGGTGGTGTCATTAGCATTGGATTAGCGACATTCGTCTGGTTGCCAACAGCCTATACACTGATGAACAGTAAAGGTCAGCATATGTTGGCTAACTTAAGTTGGAAGTTTGACTATCAGCCAGCAGATATTATAGGAAAACTTTTTCTAGGCACATTCAACTTTGAACAAATGCCTACCGGTTTACCTAATATTTTCATTGGTAGTCTTCCCATTATCATTCTATGGTTTTTCTTCACCTTAAAAAATATTCGCTGGCAAACGCGACTAACCGCACTTATTATTACCGCTATTCTAGTTATCTCAATGATGTATGCACCATTAAATCTTCTTTGGCACGGATTCCAATTTCCCGTTTGGTATCCCTATCGCTTTTCATATTTGTTTAGTTTTTGGATTTTATGGTTGGTTGCATCTGTCTGGTCACCGTATTTACGATTATCTTGGTTCCAGTTTTTAACATTATTGATCCTTACTAGCGGTGGTTTCATTTACTTATTCTCACGAATGTCGAGTCTCAATTTCTTGACAACTGCTCAGCTATATATTGGCGGTGGTTTCTTTATTGTTCTACTACTACTACACGTGATGCCTGCAAAAATTAAATTCTGGTTACCAATCGTTACCTTATTAGTAATCGGCGAAATGACAACCAGCACTGTTTGGACCTTAAATAATTTTAGTTACCTTACCAATACCGAATATCAAACATATATTCGTAGCCTTAATGCTATAACAAAGAATTTACCAAAAAGTCAAACTGACTTTTACCGGGTCGCACAATCTTTCCAACGAACAAAGGGTGATCCACTCCAAGGTAATTTTAATGGTGCATCAACTTTCAGTTCGGCATTAGAACACCAGCAAAGCGATATTATGGCTGCACTGGGACAACCTGAAGGTGATAACTATATCGCCTACTCAAGCGGTACATTACTGACCGATTCCCTATTAGGTATGCGTTATCTACTACAACCCACTGGTAGTCAACCAGCTGTTAACGGCACACCAACAAATATGCAAACATACTCACGATCAGACACGAATGGCACGTATCGTTTAGTTAAGCAAACCAAACAGGCCATTCTGTCCCAGAACCCGAATGCATTACCATTGGGATTTGCCGCAAGTGATAATGTTCGAAACGTCAAATTTAAGGATAATGATCCTTTGCGTAACCAAAACATTTTGTGGGAAAGTTTAAATGGATACAATCAACAACCCATTTTTACGAGTGCTAATTTTTCGAAATCAAGCGCAAGTAACTTGAATGCACCATCAACTATTACCGGTGCCTATTTAACAAAGACAAATGCTGGTGAAGGTGCCTCATTAACATTAACCTATGTACCAACATCAGATAATCCGTACTATCTGACACTAGGTAATGCTGTGACGAATGATAATTTGGAAATTCAATTAAATGGGCAAACCTTGCCTGCTATTCCAAGTCATCGCCATACGATTATTGTGCCACTGCCTGCTGATACAAAAGGACAATCTCAGGAAATTACACTTTCACTGAAAAAGAAAGATATTTGGTTACAAAACGTTTCATTGTACCAAGGTAATAAAGCACAATTAAATCGACAATCAAAATCATTGCAACAGCATCCTTACAAAATTAAGCATCAATCACCGATTAAAATTAGTGGTGATATTACGATTCCTAAAAATGATAGTATGATGATGACAACTATTCCTAAGGCAGCCGGTTGGCAAGTTTATGTTGATGGCAAAGCAACGGACACCGTTACTGTTGGTAAATTCTTTATCGGCGTACCACTTGAGCCTGGTCATCATCAGGTAACCTTCAAATTTAAAACACCTTTGTTTAAACTCGGCACGATTATAACATTAGGTTTTCTCCTGATTATCATGGGCTTCAAATGGTCTGAAAGTAAGAAAAGGCAACACACATTGTTTTAAAACGCTGAAAACCTCTTTACACACGCATGTCTGCGTGGTAATGTAAACCTTGAAACTTTGGGGATACCATTAGTCTAAATAAATTTTTAATGCACAGGAGAACTTAGTCATGGCTGAAGAAAAAACATTTCCAATGACTCTCGAGGGAAAAGCCAAAATCGAAGAGGAATTAAACACACTAATCACAGAAACACGTTCTGAAATTACTGGACGTATTCAACTAGCACGTAGTTTTGGTGACTTATCAGAAAATTCTGAATATGCATCAGCTAAGGATGAACAAGCCTTCGTTGAAGGTCGTATCAAGACCTTACAAAACATGCTTGATAATGCTGAAATTATTGATTCTTCAGAAATTGCTGACGATGAAGTCGCAGTAGGTAAGAAAGTCACTTTTAAAGAATTACCAGATGAAGAGCCAGAATCATATAGCATTGTCGGGGCTGTTGAAGCTAATCCATCAGAAGGTAAAATTTCAAATGAGTCACCAATTGCGGCTGCCATAATTGGCCACAAAGTTGGAGATACTGTTTCCGTAACGTTACCTAATGGTTTTGATATGGAAATTGAAATTCTTTCTGTTGAAATTGCTTAATTCTAAAAATAAAAGACGTACACAAATTTTAAAAGAAATTTGTGTACGTCTTTTTTATTATTAAATCATATTTTTTTAACTGGCCTGTTTGCTATTTTTTACAAAACTACCGGTTTCATCTTCAATAAGAAATAAAGGACGCTGTTTCACTTCATTGAATATTTTACCAATATAAACACCAACAATTGAAATGGCAATTAAGTTAATACCACCAAGTAACCAAATCGAAATCATTAATGAAGACCAGCCAGCCTCAGTATTACCAAAAGCTTTAGCAAACAAAGTATAAATTATCTCTAACCCAGCCACACTAAGAATCAATGTGCCAATGCTAAATAATAATCGAATGGGTTGCACACTGAAACTAGTAATGCCATCAATTGCAAAACTTAACATTTTTTTCAATGGATATTTTGACTGTCCTGCCTGCCGCTCTTGACGTTCATAGAATACTTGTGTTGATTGATAGCCTACCAATGGTACCATCGCTCTTAAAAACACATTTCTTTCTGGCATTTTTAACAACTCTTGCACAGCTACCCAACTCATTAATCGAAAATCAGCATGATTTGGTATCAATTTTACACCCAATAAAGATGCTATTTTATAAAAACTCAAAGCAGAATTTCGTTTAAACCACGTATCTTCCTTGCGGCTAGATCTGACACCATATACGATTTCATTACCCTCATTATATTTCAAAATCATGTTCTGAATAACTTCAGGACTATCTTGTAAATCTGCATCCAATGTAATGAGAATATCTGCCAGTTTAGCACCTTCTGTCATCCCTGCTAATAAAGCTGACTGATGTCCAAAATTACGTGACAATTTAACACCAATCAAATCAGCATGTGTTAATTCCTTCTGTTGAATAATTTGCCAAGTTTCATCGGATGAGCCATCATCAACTACCAAAATGAAACTATTCATACTAATCAAATTATTTTTTATCAAATCCAATTTGATATCATGTAACCTTGTTAAGGTTGTTGGTAATATCTCTTGTTCATTATATGCAGGTAAAATTAGCCCTAATCGTGGTTTTTCTTTTCTTGATGGCATATAATGTCACTCCTTTCTTTAACCATATATCGTTGATAGATCATAAAGTGTCGCATTTTGTGATTGCATCCCCATGCCTTGCATTGGGCTTTGCTTTGTCTTTGAAGTTGTAGTAGTTGATGAGTATTTTACAGTTGTCCCATTCTTTTTAACCCAAGACAAAATCTTTCCAATTTGTCCACTAGTTGCTTTGCTACTATTTCCCATCACAAAATACTTTAGTTGTCCCGACTTAACAAGTTGCTTAAACTCTGACAATGTCATTGTTGGGTCTGTACCATTGTAACCACCAATAGCCATAACAGATTTACCAGTCTTGATGATATAGCCAGAAGCTGAATTGGAATCTGTAGTTGCAAATAAGTACTTCGCACTACCTTGATGTTTTTCAGTATAGTGCATAAGACGCGTATTCACTTCACTACCCATCCCCATTGCAGTACCACTTGTCTGTCCCAATAGAGTTGGACTGGCTGCAGGAATTGCATCTGAACTATGTGACAGGGTTGGAGTTAATGACCACCACCCCGCCATAGTAATAATGCTAATTAATGATACAAAAATTTTAATCTTATGGTTTGCTTGCTTTGGTAACAACCACCAAATTGCCAATAATACTGCGACAATAACCAAGATAATACTAATAATTTGATAATATGACCAAACATAATAAGCTTGTAACAATAGGGTTGAGACAATTCCCAAACTAATGAAAATCCGAGCAATCAATGGTCGATGTCCATCTTCCTTGGCTAGTTTAGCAACTGCGGCAACACCGATAGCAGTTAGGGCAGCAATTGCTGGTGCTAACATAATGGTATAGTATGGATGGAAAAAACTTGCAACCGAGAAGAAACCATAAACTGGTACAAACCAACCAGCCCACAACACAACCTCCTTTTGTTCATCCGAAATTTGATACCATTTGTCTCCTCGACGTTTAAATCCAAACAAACCTGCTAGCAATCCTAGTATCGCTAATGGTAGATACCACCCAATCTGTGAACCTAGGTCTGATTGAAGTAATCTAAACGGTCCAGCTGTTCCAATTGCAAAGGCATTATTGCCGCCACCTTGGGCCATCTTTCCCATTTTGCCAGTCCTTGCCTTGCTATTTGGCATCTTTACTTTGCCATTAGCCGATTGCCTTCCTGGCTTTTGTCCGGTCATTCCCTTCCCGGTGTTTCCACCCGGCTGTTGACCATTCATAGGGTTACCATTAGTTGCCCCAGGCTGTTGACCTGCGGTTGGCTTACCACTTGGTTTATGACCTTTACCGATTTTGCCACTTGGCTTTGTAACTGTTATTCCTTTACCGTTAGCTTTTTTTGTACTACCCATTCCTGGAAAAGCACCACCAGTACCTGTAGATTGACCTAACAATCTTTCTGTACCGTTATAACCAAATGCAAGTTCTAGCAAAGAATTCTTTTGTGAACTACCAATATATGGACGACTTGATTTATTAGCTGAATCTACTGCAACCGGATATGCTAGCGTAAAAATTGCTAAAGAAGCTATCGCAGCAAATAACCAAGCAACTTTTTTCTTCCACGGAACCTTGATCGCAATCCAGTAATAAACCAACATAGCTGGTAAAATCATAAATGCTTGTAGCATTTTAATATTAAAACTAATGCCAACTAACCCAAAACTTAGAATCACTAACCAAATATTTTTCTTACTAACTGCCTTTTGTAGAGTAAATATTGCTAACAATAAAAAGAATACTAAAATAGCATCCATATTATTAGTACGACTATTCGCCACCACTGTTGGCGTTAACGTCATAACTAGCGCCGCAATTCTACCTGGCCAAACACCAAACTTCGATGCAATCAGCTTATACATAAAATAAACAGAACCAATTCCGGCTAAAACACTGGGTAATACAACTGACCAACCATGTATGCCAAAGATTTTAGCTGATATAGCCATGAACCATAGTGCCACTGGCGGTTTATCAACAGTTATAAATCCAGCAGGATCAAATGCACCATACCAGAAATTTGACCAACTTTTAGTCATTGATGTAATAGCAGCAGTGTAATAACTATTAGCACTACCAGCATCCCAGATACCCCAACCATATAGAAAAGCACTTAGTACTAAAATAGCAATTAAATACCAATCAAATTTTGGATTTATTTTTCCTTTCAAAAGGGTCACCTCTTTCTTACGATGTATGAATTAAATATAATGACTTAAGAATAACTTAACAATCATTTATAAAAGAATGTTTAATCAACATAAACATTTTTGAGATAAACCATTCACCTCCTCATTTGATTAGCACTATTCTAGAAAATAATCTATAGAATAATGTTAAATAAAAGTTAATGCAACATTAAAAAGCATGGTTGATTGTTAGATAATAAAAGCCAGGACAATGCTTCTCGTCCTGGCGTATCTAATGTTTATTAGTTTGTTATCTGAGCAATTACTTGTAGAACATCTCGCCCATATTTATCTGCTTTTGCTTGACCAATACCTGAAATATTAAGTAACTCAGATAGTGTCTTTGGCTGCTGGCGTGCTAATTCAACTAATGTCCGATCATTAAAAATGATAAACGACGGTATCGCTGTTTTCTTTGATAATTCTAAGCGCCACTTTCGTAGTTCAGTAAATACAGCTCGTTCAGCTTCATTTAAATCATCTTGCGTCAACGGCGATCCTGTTGTAACCCGTTCATCAACCGTTTGTTTTGACTGTCGTCGCATAACCTGATGTTCTCCACGCAAAACCTGTAAACCAGTTTTTGAGACCATTAAACCACTATATTCGCCAGTTACTTGTAAATAACCCGATGCCAACAAAAAATCAATTAATGATGTAATCCTAACTCGCGGTATTCCATGCATTAGACCAAATGTTGGTAATTGATCAAAATGAGCCCATTTAAATTTTTCCGGTACATGCCCCCGTAAGGTATCGGCTGTCACCGTCTTACCAAAGGCATCTTTATTTTGATGAGCTTTTCGCATCCGGACAACATGACTTAACACCTTTTGTGCAGCAGTTGTCACATCAACTGCCTGTCGTGTATCCAAACAATTGGTACAATGTCCACATGGTAAAGTTTCTTCACCAAAGTAGCGTGTAATATACTGTTGCAAACAAATTGCTGTTGCGCCATAATTCGCCATTTCTTGCAATTTATTTTTTTGCAAACGCTGGTATTCTGGCGTTTGATTATCACTATTTTCAATAAAAAAGCGTTGTGTTTGCAAATCGGCTGCGGCATAAAGTAAAATTGCTTCTGCTGGTAAATGATCCCGACCGGCACGCCCAATTTCTTGATAATAGGCCTCAACCGATCCGGGCATACTGTAATGTATTACAAAACGTACATTGGATTTGTTGATTCCCATCCCAAAAGCATTGGTAGCAACAACCACATTTGCTCGATCAAACAAGAAATCGTCTTGTGCTTGATTACGTTCTTTATCTGTCATACCCGCATGATATCCCACAACTGATAAATGCTGACTAGCCAAAAATGTTGTTAAACTAGTCACCAACTTTCGCGTTGGCACATAAATAATGCCAGCGTCGTCAGCATGCTTTTGCAAATAACGTTTCACATAATCATCTTTGTCCTTCTTTTTTAACCCAGTTTCAATTCGAATCGTTAGATTATCACGGACCACACTTGTACGAACAGTATGGTCTATGGCCAAACGTTCTTCCAAATCACCTTGGACACGCTTCGTTGCCGTAGCGGTTAGTGCCATAATTCGTGGTGCCGAGTTAAGATTGTTGATTAAATGAACAGCTTCTAAATAACTTGGTCGAAAATCATGCCCCCATTGTGACAACACATGAACTTCATCAATAACCACTAATGAAATTTGCAACCGATTTAATAAAGCATAGGTGCCTTCACTTTTTAACCGTTCGGGCGCTAAATAAAGCAACTTTGCTTGCCCGTTTAATAGATGATTCATGGCATGATGATAAGCCTCTTCATCTTGTGTCGAATTCAGAGTAACCGCATCAATACCATTGGCAATTAACTCATCAACTTGGTTTTTCATTAATGAAATCAATGGCGAGATAACGACAGTAATACCTGGTAGCATCAATGCAGGTACTTGGTAGGTAATTGATTTACCACCACCCGTTGGCATGATGCCTAGCGTGCGTTCACCAGCCAGAACTGCATCAATAATTTCAGCCTGTCCTTCACGAAAATCATCATAACCAAATGATTGTTGTAATATCTCTAGTGCTGACTGCATGTCCTCGCTCCTTTGTTGATTAATTAAATGACAAATAGAAAAGCCACATGTTAAAGTTTAACGACATAACATGTGACTTTATCCGTGTTCCGAAACGACTATTATCTCGCTCTTGTCGTCCTTCGTTTTTTAGTTATCTGCACTATTTCCCACGGCAGTATTACCAGCTTCTAGGTCGCTAGATTTACCTAAGTGTTCGTCATAAGTTGCAGAGTAATAAACTTTACCAGTCTTCAAATTAGCAACAAAGTATAGATAATTCTTATCCCGGTCCTTTGGATTCAACACCGCTTCGATAGATTCGGCTGATGGATTATTAAAGGGTCCTGGGCCATAACCAGAATACTTATAAAGATTATATGGATTTGTACTTTGTACATCTTTATTAGACAAATTAGTCTTATTCGTCTTAAGTGCATATTTTGTTGCAATATCCGACTGAAGTGGCATATTTTTGTCAATTCGGTTCAAGAATACACCTGCAATAGTGCGTCGACTATCTTGATCAATTCCTTCACGTTCGACCAGCGAAGCAAGCGTCAATGTTTCATGTACGGTCAAGCCAGCATTCTTGATTGTTTCAAATTTACCTTTTAATTGTGTGTATGATTGGGCAACCATTTGATTGACTAATTCACGAGCATTATTAGAATCTTTCCAATTATAAGTTGCTGGATATAAGTATCCTTCTAATCGATAGCGAATATCCTTTACTTGTTTACTAGATGCCTCAGAATCAAGCAATCCTGGGTATGCAGCCTTCAAACGATTAAAGAACGCTTTATCGTTAACTGCCTTTAAAAACTCCGCCTTAGTAAACTTTGTCTTTTCGCCTACCTCAGTTGCAATATCATCAATTGTTTCACCCTCGCGAACCGTAACCGTATCCTGATTATTTAATGGTGCAGAGGCACCACCTTGACGCAAAGTTTTAACAATAGCACTAACTGAATCTGAAGGTGCAAATAAATAATAACCTGACTTCAAATTAGAAATATTATGTGATGAGAGATAGTGCATAAATGCCTTTTTTGAACGGATCAAACCAGCTTTGTCCAACTTATTAGCAATCTCTTCTGAGTTTTCCCCATCTTTAATTTTGACCTGCTTATTTTTCTTATCTTGGCTATTTAAAGCTGAATAATCACGCTTATCTTGATAACTCATTACGAAGCTAACACCACCAGCAATAAGGGCTATCAATATCAGGAAAAGAATGACTAACCGTCCTTTTCCTTTCCGACTACGCCGCTTTTTATTGCGCGTACGTTTACCGTTGTTCATAATTGTTCTCCTAAAATCATCTTTAGTCCATAACGAAAACAGTCGCTATTACCCAAGTATATCAGTAATAGCGGCTATTTATATTTTTTTTAATTAATCTTTAACGAATTTCAGCACCAAATTGTTCAGCTAAAGCACCAGCAATGTGATCAACTGTTTGATTTGTTTCATCATCAAGCATCGTTTGTTCTGCATTAATGAAGGTTAGGCCAAAGGCAATTGATTTCATATCACTTGGGACGTTTTCACCAGTATAAACATCAAAAGTAACGATATCGTGCAAATGCTTACCACCAGCTTGCTGGATAGCCTCTTCAATGCGTGATGCAGGTACATCACGATTGACCAATATCGCTAAATCACGTGACACAGCTGGATAACGTGAAATGACTTCATAGCGTCCTTGATTCTTTGGCAAGGCAATAACAGCATCCAAGTCTAATTCAAAAGCAAATGTTTCGTTGATACGGTATACCTTCGCCGTTGTTGGGTGAATTTGGCCAACAAAGCCGATCAAAGTATTGCCAATATAGATATCGGCCGTACGACCTGGGTGCATATCTTCACGCACAGTATTTGCCACAAAGTGAATAGGCTCAACAAAATCATAGTTCTTCAGTAATCGTTCAACAATTCCCTTAAGCATATAAAAATCAGCAGCTTGAGCTTTTTGTGCCCAGGTACGCTCAGTAACATTACCAGAAAGAACACCAGCAATATGCTCAATTTCGGCTGGTTGCTTTGTCAAATCACCATCAGAAACAAAGACACGTCCTTGTTCATATAAAGCAACATCCGTTTGCTTACGAGCCACATTATAGGCAACATCATCTAAAAGACCTGTTAGTAAGCTACTTCGAGTTTGTTGACGGTCCTGTGACATTGGGTAATCCAACTGAATTGGTTCACCATCATGTAACTTAAAGCGGTTGGCCTTTTCTGGCGTTGTCAAAACATAAGAGATTGCTTGATTTAAGCCCAATCCTTCTAGTGCATGACGGCTAGCACGAATTAATTGTTGTTTTGGTGTCAACTTACCCGGTGTTGTTTCACCAGTAGGCAAAGTTGCTGGCAAATTATCAAAACCATACAAGCGAGCAATTTCTTCAATCAAATCTGCTTCAATGGAAATATCCCATCGACGAGCTGGAATTGTAACTGAAAAGACACCATTATTTTCTTCATAATCAAAGAATAGACGATCAAAAATAGCAGCAATTTCAGCAGTCGTAATGTTCGTGCCAAGCACATGGTTCACACGATCAACACTCACATCAACAACTGGTGCTTCATAGGCGTAATCTTGTGCGACCACACGGCCGGCAGTGACTTGTCCACCAGCCAATTCAGCAACCAAGGCTGCGGCATGATCTAATGCTGTAAAGGTATCTTCAACATTGACACCACGTTCAAAACGCATTGAAGCCTCTGAATGTAGGTTTTGATCACGCGCAGTATGACGAATTGATTTTGGCTCAAAAATAGCCCCTTCAAGGACAATATCTGTTGTTTCATGGGTTACTTCTGTTGTTTCACCACCCATGACACCAGCAAACATCAAGGCTTCATCACCCGAGGCAATCACAATGTCTTCAGCAGATGCTTCACGGGTTACGCCATCTAATGTCTTAATCGTTTCCTTATCATGTGCCCGACGAACATGGACTTCTGGTTCAGGTAAGGTATTCAAGTCAAAGGCATGCATTGGTTGACCGTACATTAATAACATATAGTTGGTGATATCAACAATATTTGAAATTGGTCGAATGCCCATTGTCCACAAACGGCGTTGTAACCATAGTGGTGAATCCTTAACAGTGACATTCTTAACCACACGAACAGCATACTTAGTTGCCAATTCAGCAGGTGCCGTTGCCGAAATTAAATTACTTGCTTGCTCGGTTGTCTCAGTTAATTCAAAATTAGGTAAAGTTGGTTCTTCTGAAAGGATTGCAGCAACTTCCCATGCTGTACCATTCATTGAAAATAAGTCTGCTCGATTAGGCGTGATACCTGTCTCAAGGACATCATCATCTAATCCAAGCACAGTCAAAGCATCTTCACCTGGTTTCAAATCAGCAGCATCAACATCATTGAATACCCAAATACCCTCTTCAAAATCTTTTGGTGAAACTTTATCTTCAAAGCCAAGCTCCTGTAATGCAGCTAACATACCATTTGATACTTCACCACGTAGTTTACCTTTACGAATTTTTTTATTATCGCCAATAACTGATCCATGCTTGGCCAAGATAACAGTTTGGCCCTCAGCAACATTTGGTGCACCAGTGACAACTTGAATTGGTTCATCTTCACCAGCATCTAATTGTGTAATTACCATATGATCTGAATCTGGGTGTGGAACAACTGATAAGACCTTAGCAATAACAACTTTTTTCATATTTCCCTTAGGTTGATACTGTCCCTCGATTTCAACCGCTGTACGAGAAATTTTTTCTGCTAATTGTGATGCAGGTAATGCAATTGGTAAATAATCACGTAACCAATTTACTGAAACTTTCATTTTGTCTTATCCTTTCTGATCAAATTGCGTTAAGAAACGCACATCATTCAAGTAGAAGTTACGAATATCTTCTACCCCATACTTAAGCATTGCGAAACGATCAGGGCCAAGACCAAAGGCAAAACCGCCATAAACGTCTGGATCAATACCAGATTTACGCAAAACATTTGGGTGCACCATTCCTGCACCAAGTACTTCGATCCACTCAATATCCTCTGGATTCATATCTGGTGTTACTGCATGCCATGAAATATCAACCTCAACGGATGGTTCAGTGAATGGAAAGTATGATGGACGCAAACGAATATCATGGGCTTCACCAAATAAATTATGGGCAACTGCTAATAATGTGCCCTTTAAATCGCCCATGGTAATATGCTTGTCAATCACAAGACCTTCCATTTGATGGAACTGATGTGAATGTGTTGCATCATCAGTATCACGGCGGTACACACGACCAGGAGAGACCATTTTCAAAGGTCCTTTGCTGAAGTCATGTGCTTCCATCGTACGTGCTTGAACTGGAGAAGTTTGCGTGCGCATTAAAATTTCAGGTGTGATGTAGAACGTATCTTGCATATCCCGGGCAGGGTGATCTTTAGGTAAATTCATACGTTCAAAGTTATATTGATCTTCTTCAACCTCTGGTCCTTCAATTACTTGATAACCCATGCCGATAAATTGATCTTCCAGATTTTCAATAATTTGTTGTAACACATGTGGTTGACCTTGTTGGACAGTACGTCCTGGTAAGGTTACGTCAATTGCTTCAGCTGCTAACTGCGCATCCAAAGCAATTGCTTCTAAGCGCGTTTGCCGCTCAGCAATCGCCGCAGTTAATGTATCACGTACCTCATTTGCCAGTGCACCAACTACTGGACGTTCCTCCGGTGTCAAATTTTTCATACCGCGTAGCACTTCAGTTAACGGTCCTTTTTTCCCTAACCAATGTACTCGTACTTGATTCAATGCTTTAACATCGGCTGCATCATTAATTTGTGTTAATGCTTCATCGCGCAATGTCGTGAGCTCATCTTGTAAACTCATTTCTGTTCTCCCTTAATCTTCATAGAATTTTGCAAATAAAAATCCCTTCGATAAATAACTATCGAAGGGACGCTAATTAACGTGGTACCACCCAAAAAATTCAGTAATCTTGCAAAGATTACCCTCAGGTATCTGTTAACGGTGATAGACCGCATCAACTTTTCACTGATGAACTCCTGACTGAAATTCAATGCTTTCAAAGACAGGCTCTCACCACTTCCTGCTCGCTAATCTTTCAAAAGACACCTACTAGGTCATTCATTGTTTCTTGCTCTATTGTACAAATTTTATTTTAACTTTTCAAGTTTCTATTTTGCAGGACACTGCCACTTATCTGACCACTCATGAATTGCCGTCATCATATCACGCATTGATTCGCCACGTGCTGTTAACGCATATTCAATCAAAGCTGAGTCATCATAAGTACGTCTCTCAACAATATCTGCAGCTTCTAACTCCTTCAAACGTTCAACCAACACACGGTCTGAACATTTTGATACTGATTGTGCCAAGTCTTTAAAACGGCGTGGACCATTGACTAGCAATGTCTCAATAATCATGCCATTCCATTTGCGACCAAGAATCTCAAAGGTTGCGACAAATTTATCACATAATTTATTTTCACATAATTCTGCAGCATCGGTCGCCTTATCGGTTACAACTACCATATTTTTTCTCCTTAACTAGCTAAATTTCTCTTCTCGTATATTCATTCTATGCTTTACTTACAAAAAATGCACGGAATAACTTCTAATTCCCACATGACTCATTATATCGTCATTTGTTTCGCACGAAAAGAGGCGATTTGACAGAAGGTGTATAATTATTTAGGAAATTTTTTTGAAAGATAGGTACAGTATTACGTCAAATAGCGACTCCTCTAGCATTTTTAATGCAACTTTTATTCAATTGTTTATTATTCAAATTCTTAGTATGATGACTTTCTACAGTCTGTTTGTTATCATTGGTCCATATTCGGTTCATACCTACCATGTTAGTACGACCGTTGCTGGTTTAATAACTGGTATGACCATTATTGGTACAATGGTGGCCCGCTTTAGTGCCGGTATCATGACTGCAAAATTTAGTGCTAAAAAATTAACGATTCTAAGCATGATTATTCTCGTACCAATCCTACTTGCTTATCAATACGAAGGCGGGATCATCTACTTGTTGATCATTCGCTTTATTCAAGGATTAGCAGTAGGCTTAACTGGTACAGTTACTAACACAGCAGTCATTAATGTGATTCCTCTCGCACGACGAGCCGAAGGCATTGCGTACTTCTCATTAGCCACTATCCTAGGAACAGCATTTGGTCCTTTCTTAGCACTATTGATTGAACAACATTATTCATACACCATCTTATTTTGGTTAGAATTTATTACAGGTGTTGTTGCTTTGATTGCTTCATTTCTAATTGACGCAAAAAAAGTTACTATCAAGGCCACGTCAACGAATAAAAAATTTAATTTAAGAACATTAATCGAGCCAAAAGTTCTTGGTATCTCTTTGACCCTTGGCTTTGTTACATTTGGTTATGCTGCTCTACAATCCGAACTAGATTTTTATGCCAGTGATTTAAACTTAGTAACTTTTGCATCTTATTTCTTCTTGGTATATGCCCTGGCCATTCTAGTTTCTCGGCCACTAGTTGGTCGATTAATGGATAATAAAAATGAAAATTATGTTGTTTACCCAGCATTAATTATTTTGGCGATTGGTTTGTTTATTCTCGGTAAAATGTCAAACGGCTGGATGATGTTACTTGCTGCTATTTTGATTGGTTTTGGGTTTGGTAATTTTCAATCTGCCGTACAATCAACAACGACACAGATGGTACCTGCTGATCGTTTAACACAGACAACTGCCACTTATTTTATTTGTTATGAATTTTCATTGGGTTTTGGTCCTTCTATCATTGGTTTTATCCAGCCAATGCTTGGTTATCAAAACTTATTTATCGTGATGGCAGTAATTGCACTAATTGGTATTATCCTTTACTACTTTATCCACGGTCGTAAAGTCAGCGCTCACTAATTAAAAGAATAAAAAATTAAAAGGCTAGCCTTATTCTGATGATAATTACATCAAAATGAGGCTAGCCTTTTCTATTGTCTGTCTCTTTTATCGTTAATTCGTATGGAATAAACGCTTCATACGAGCTGATGCTGGTGAAAAAAATTCAGCAACTGCCAAATAATCATCGACCAAATCAACTAATAAACTCTCACGATAATGCGGTAATTCACTCGTGGCACCCCACATATGTTTCAAAATAATATCTTTTTCCATTGGAGAAAGATTAGTTATTTTTTCAGCATTACGCAAAGCAACTCGCGGATGGATAAAGGCATGTGAGCCAAGTTCAAACTTTGTTTCACGCCAATCGTAGAAAAACAAATCGTGTAACACGCCTGCACGTGCGACTGCTGTAGCGTTTAAACCAAAGCGTAAAGCTAAGCGATAACTAACGTAAGAGACTGTAATACAGTGTGTTAATCGATCAGAATGATGATGTTGTGTATAATTAGCCATTTCCTGTACTTGTGGATGTGACAACAAATCTTTCACAATATCACTATATACTTTATCTTTTTGCCAATCTAGCATTGCTCTTCCCCCTCGCACAAACCTAGATTACTTTACAAATCTTTAACGAGCCTTTAATGCAAACATTGCGATACCTGCTGCAACTGCAACATTCAATGACTCAGCTTGACCAGAAATTGGAATATATAGATTCTTAGTTGTCATCTTTGCCAATTCTGATTGCATACCTTGCCCTTCATTCCCCATAATTAAAGCAAATTGTGTTTGTGCTGGCACAGTAAAGACATCTGCAGCTTCTGGATCTAATTGCGTGCCATAGACATTCATACCATTCTGTGTAAATGAAGCTGTCCAGTCTGCTAAATTACCAGTTGTCGTTGTTAGATGGAATTGTGAACCTTGCATTGCACGTAATGCTTTTGGCGAATATGGATCAACCGATCCATGCCCAAATACAACGCCCGTAAATCCAGCAGCATCTGCCGTCCTTACCATCGTACCAACATTACCTGGATCTTGAATCGCATCCAAAAACAACCAAGCACCATCGTGAATAAATTGTGGTTCACGTGTAGCACTAGGTAGTGACACTTCTGCAAAAATGCCTTGTGGTGTCACCAAATCCGATAACTTTTTCGCAATGTCATCTGTAATTTCAAAAACGGGTACGCCTAGCGGTAATTCCTCCTGGTGTTCTGCTAATTGTTCTGCCGTTCCCATCACTGCGTGTAATTTACCATCATGTTGAATAGCTTCTTGCACTAAATGCCAACCATCAAGTAGATAAGTTTCACTGGCTTGACGGCCTTTTTTAGTCTGTAATTTTTGCCATGCTTTGACACGGCTATTTTTTGCTGATTTAATAGTTTCCATAAAGTTCATTATACGCTAAAAACAATTTTATTGCCTATGTTATAATTCATAAGGAGATCTAAATTAGCCATATGCTAAAGAAAGAAGGATAACATGCCAGTTTTAGATTTAAGTGACACGGCAGCTGTCAAAAAATATGAAGAATTTGTGCAACACTCACCTTATGGCCAAGTCGGACAAGATCTAGGTTGGGCAAAAATTAAAAATAATTGGGAGCCACGTTATGCTTACGTCACTGACGAAGCCGGTAATATCATTGCTGCGATTTCAATGCTATTGACCCAAACAAAATTAGGTAAAAAATTTGCCTATGCTTCAAAAGGTCCAGTCATGGATATTACTAACCTTGATTTATTAGAACAATTAATGACCGAAGCAAAAAAAGCACTAGCTGATGATGATGCCTATGTCATCCGCATGGATCCAGAAGTTCTTTATTCTGATGAATTGAATACACAACTTCAAGAACATGGTTTCGAAACACGCAACCGTAATGTTGCAGATGAGGGGATGCATGCAACGATTCAACCTCGTCTAAACATGGTGCTGGATCTAAAAGCAAAACCAGATGCAAAAGAGACCTTTGATTTATACCCATCAAAAACAAAGTCAAAATTAAAGCGACCAATGCGTGATGGCGTGACTGTCCGTTACGGTAGCGATACTGCCGCAATGGATGCCTTTTATGAAACATATGTCAATATGGCTAATCGTCATGGTATCACTTATCGTCCAAAGGATTACTTCGAACGTATGCGTGATGCTTTTGGCGACAATGGTATCATGCGTGTTTACATAGCAGAACGTGAGGGCGAGTTACTCTCAACTGGTATCGGCTTTAAATATGGTCGTAAGATTTGGTACATGTATGCAGGTTCAAATGATGGTCCTACTTACTATGCACCATATGCCGTTCAAACTGCAATGATTCAATGGGCTCTCGATGAAGGTGTCGACCTGTATGATATGGGTGGGATTGAATCACAATCAACTGACGATGGACTCTATGTCTTTAAGCACACTTTTATTAAGGCTGATCCGCTAGAATACATCGGTGAAATTGATTTAGTATTAGACGATGCTGCCTATACTGAATTAGTGCGTAATTAGTGCGTAAATAGATGCTAAAAAGAATGCAACAAAAAACTGAATCCAACAACCTACCAAATCAATATGGTTAGGTTGTTGGATTCAGTTTTTTTTAATAACTTTCGGCTCACTTTTTATTCAGGGTTTTGTTCTGATAAACGCCAACGTAGATATGCATTAATGAACGGATCCAAATCACCATCCATCACTGCTTGCGGATTTCCTGATTCAAATCCATCACGATGGTCTTTTACCATACGATAAGGCTGGAAAACATAAGACCTAATCTGCGATCCCCACCCATTTTCTAAATGGTCACCAGCAATCGCTGCACGTTCCTTTTCTTTTTTATCCATCTCCAACTGGTACAGTTTTGCACGTAACATAGCATAGGCTGTATCTTTATTTTGAAATTGTGATCGTTGTTGCTGTGAAGCAACCACAATGCCAGTTGGTATATGCGTTAAGCGAACAGCAGACGATGTTTTATTGATATGCTGACCACCTGCTCCTGACGCACGATAAACATCCATTTTAACGTCAGCTGGATTAATGTCTACCTCTACTGAATCATCTAGTTCAGGCATCACATCGATTGACACAAACGATGTATGCCGACGACCAGCAGAATCAAATGGCGAAATACGTACAAAACGATGTACGCCACGTTCCGAGCGTAGATATCCATAAGCATTATGTCCAGTAATCATTAGTGTCACTGAATCAACACCGGCAACATCTCCTGGATGATAATCCATAATATCTACTTTAAACCCATGTTGTTCTGCCCAACGTGTGTACATACGCTGCAGGTTAGCACCCCAGTCAGCAGATTCAGTCCCACCTGAACCAGGATGAATCTCTAAAATAGCATTATTTTTATCATATGGCTCATTTAATAATTGCGCTAAGCGATAAGCAGATAAATCTTCACTTAGTTTATCCAAATCATCAGCCATCTCGGTTGCCATATCTTCATCATAAAGTTCACTTAACAAATCGATGGCTGCCTCTACATTTTCAACGCCGTTTGCCAACTTTAAATAGTCATCACGGCGCCCCTTTAAGACATTATTTTCGTCAATAATTTTTTGTGCCGCAACATTATCTTGCCAAAAATCAGGTTCAACCATTTTTGCTTCATTTGCTGCGATTTCATCATTCAATGCGTCTAAATCCAACGAATCACCGAATTTTTCGATTTCTGCGGACATGTCAGCCAATTTGCGACGTGCTTCAGATATTTCCATTATTTCCTCCCTGTAAGAATTACAAATAAACAACAGGCAAATGATGTATCTAACAAAAGTTCTCTTTTGTGACACATAAAAGCCCGCAATCTAACAATGACTACCGCCAGATTCCGGGCTTACCCGACTAAGAAATTATTCATTATTCTTAATCGCATCACTTTGTTTCAATAGATGTTTATTTACCGAACATTTTGACGGATTTCTGACTTCATAAATAGTCGCGTGACATCATATTCAACACCCGCAATCATTTCATCAAACATACGGAAACCTTCATTCTGATACTCAATTAATGGATTCAATTGACCATAACCACGTAGTTGAATCGCATCACGAAGTTGGTTCATCGCTTCCATATGGTCAGTCCATTGGGCATCGACCACACGTAGAATAACCACTCGAGTAAATTGTAAGAGACGTTCTTCATCATCACCAAGCGCATGGCGCTTTTCATCATACATGTCCTTAGCGCGACGATAAATTTCATCCTCAATTTCTTGGGCTGACTTACCTTGTAAATCTGCAACCTTAATTGAATTAACTGGCACGATTGTTGCCTGCGCAAATTCAACAATTGCATCAAGATGCCATTCTTTTGGTTTACCAATTGTTTGATTCTTGACCACTCGATGTATCGTACGTTCAACCATTGGTAGCAATACGTCTCTTAAAGACTTTTCCTCATCAATGACTTGATTTCGATTTGCATAAAAGGCGTTACGCTGTTGTGACATGACGTCGTCGTACTGCAACACATGCTTACGAGAATCATAATTATTTCCCTCAACACGCTTTTGAGCAGACTCAACTGAACGCGTAATTAAACCATTACGGATAACAGCATCTTCATCGCCCATATTCATACTTTCCATCAAATTCTTAATACGTTCACCACCGAAGCGAATCATCAAATCATCTTCTAGTGACAAGAAGAACTGTGAGTATCCTTTATCTCCCTGACGTCCAGAACGACCACGTAGTTGGTTATCAATTCGACGAGATTCATGTCGCTCAGTACCAATAACAGCTAAACCACCCATCTCAGCCACACCAGGACCTAATTTAATATCAGTCCCACGACCAGCCATGTTGGTAGCAATCGTAACCGCACCACGTTGACCAGCATTTGCAATGATTTCAGCTTCACGGGCGTGGTTCTTCGCATTCAATACGTTGTGTGAAATACCCGCTTGATCCAATAATTGTGAGAGCAACTCTGAAGTTTCCACGGCAACTGTACCAATAAGAATTGGCTGTCCTTTTTCATGCAAGTCAATAACAAGTTGTAATACTGCATTAAACTTTGACTTTAAATTAGGATACAACAAATCAGGTTCATCCACTCGTTGAATTGGCTTATTCGTTGGAATCGTCGTAATTTCCATATTATAAATTTCACGGAATTCATCCGCTTCAGTCTTAGCCGTACCAGTCATACCTGATAATTTGTTGTATTGACGGAACAAATTCTGATAGGTAATTGACGCCATGGCACGATTATCTTCTTGAATTTGGACTTGCTCCTTTGCTTCCAAAGCTTGATGTAAGCCATCAGAGAAGCGTCGACCTTCTTGAATACGACCTGAAAAGGCATCAACTAATACAACTTCACCATCACGAACAACGTAATCTTTGTTATTAAACATGGTGTAATTTGCACGCAATGCTTGGTCAATGTGGTGAGTCAATGCGACATTTCCGGTACCATAAAGGTTTTCTAGATTAAAGTATTTCTCACCCTTGGCAATTCCCTCATCATTCAACAAAACTGATTTTGATTCATGATCAACCTTGAAATCCTCATCTTCAGTTAATGACTTTGCAAAACGATCAGCACGAATATATAGCTGCGTACTTGTTTGTGCTGGTGCACCAGAAATAATCAAAGGTGTACGAGCCTCATCAATCAAAATAGAATCAGTTTCATCAACTAGCGCAAAATTTAAGCCACGTTGAACACGATCTTCCTTACGTGCGACCATGTTATCACGTAGATAATCGAACCCAATTTCTGAATTTGTTGTATAAGTAATATCGCAAAGATATGCTGCCCGTTTTTCATCTGGTGATAACTCAGTCAAGTTAATGCCAACAGTTAGTCCTAACCACTTGTAAAGTTGACCCATTTCTTCACCATCTCGTTGAGTCAAGTATTCATTAACTGTGACAACATGGACACCTTTTTGAGGTAAGGCATTCAAATAAACCGCCATGGTTGCAGTAAGTGTCTTTCCTTCACCAGTCTTCATTTCAGCAATATTACCACCATGCAAAACTGCTGATCCCATGATTTGTACTCGGAATGGATACAATCCTAACACACGTTTTGCACCTTCACGAACAACCGCAAAGGCTTCTGGTAAAATATCGTCTAACGTTTGACCATTTTTCAATAGGTCTCGAAAATATGGTGTTTTTGCTTGTAGTTCTTCATCAGATAAGGCTGCCATTTCGTCGGCATGGGCTTCCACTTTATCAGCCAAGTGACCCAAGCGGCGTAATTTTCCTTTATCACTTTCAATAATTGTACGTAATGGATTAGCCATCTTTATCTTCCCTCTCATCGGTCATTATTAGCTATTTTCCGCTAATTATACTAAATAACATTCTAACATACTGATGACCATAGTGACATGACTTTTAGTATAAAAGTGCCTGAAACATTATTAGCCATATATAAACTGAAAAAGACCATCAATCTACCGCGCTAAATGTGGTAGACTGATGATCTTAAACAAGGCTTTATGCCATTCTCATCTAAATAAAAAAATTTATAAGAACTCGCGAATATTTGCTAAGGTCTGCTCACGGCCTAGTAGTTCAAGCAACTCTCCTAAGTTAGGACCTTGCTCCTCACGAGTTGTTGCAATACGTAATGGGTTCCAAAGTGCGCGACCCTTAACATCCATCTCATTTTGAATTTCACGAATTGCATGTAATACCGCAGTCGCAGTAAAGATCGGCATTTTTTCAATCTTATCGATGAATAGTGTCAACATATCTTTAACATTATCCCCATTCATCCACTCTTTAGCAGAATCAGAAATATCAGCAGCTGCTGGCATTTCAAAGAATACTGGCTTGATTAGCGGTACAATTTGCGCAGTGTATGAAACACCATCCATATAGACATTCATCACTGAACGCAACCATTGCATCTTTTCAGCCGTTAATTCTGCAGGATCAACAACCTTTGAATAAACCAATTGTTCAATTAATTTATCAAAAACCATATTTTGGTCAGCAGTCTTAATCCATTGGTTATTAACCCATTCCAGTTTCTTATTATCAAATTTCGCAGGTGACTTTGATAAACGATTTTCATCAAAAATCTTAACCAATTGCTTTTTGTTGAAGATTTCCTTTTCACCAACTGGTGACCATCCAAGCAATACAATGAAGTTCAACAATGCCTCAGGTAGGTAGCCCAAAGAACGGTATTGCTCAATGAATTGCAAAACTGTTTCATCACGCTTTGACAACTTTTTACCAGTATCACCATTAATGATCAACGTCATATGACCAAAAATTGGTGCTTCCCAACCAAAAGCTTCATATATCATTAATTGCTTAGGCGTATTCGATACATGATCATCCCCACGCAATACGTGAGAAATCTCCATCATGTGGTCATCAACAACAACCGCAAAATTGTACGTTGGCATACCATCAGCTTTTTGAATAACCCAATCACCACCTACTGTTGATGAATTAATTGAAATTTGTCCCTTAACAATATCATCCCAAGCGTAGTCTTTATCCTCAGGCACACGGAAGCGAACAACATATGGCAAGCCTTTTTCTTCAGCTTCAGCCTGGAATGCAGCTATTTCTTCATCAGACATATCTGCATATTCATAAACATAGTGCGGTGCTTCCTTCGCAGCAACTTGGGCCTCACGTTCAGCAGCTAATTCTTCTGAGGTTTTAAATGAACGATATGCTAGCCCACGATCCAATAAATCTTGAATAAGCGGCTTGTAAATTGACAAACGTTCAGATTGACGATAAGGACCATACTTTCCTGGATTAGCTGGAGATTCATCCCAGTCTAATCCAAGCCAAGCTAAATTATCTAACTGTGACTTTTCACCGTCAGCAATATTACGTGTCTGGTCAGTATCCTCAATACGGATAATAAATTCACCCTTATGGTGACGGGCAAACAACCAGTTAAATAATGCAGTACGGGCATTTCCAATATGTAAATGTCCAGTTGGTGATGGTGCGTAACGCACTCGAATTTTCTTCTCGGTAGTCTCAGCCATGCTAATCGACACTCCTCTTTATCTTATATTTCTAAATATATACCGACTACTAATATACCGCGCTTTCTCGCACGATTCAATGTGTTCTACTGATTAAATGTTTAATTTTTACAAATCGTCACTATTTTTCAATAACCGTACCAAAAATCATACGACCTGCATCTGTTTGCAAAGCGGAAGTCACTTCAACTGTTACCGTTTTTTGAAGATACTTACGTCCTTCTTCAGCAACAACCATTGTCCCATCATCAAGATATCCAACCGCTTGCTGGCGTTCGGTTCCATTTTTTACCAACAAAACGGATAAATGATCACCAACTGCCACCCGTGGACGTAGTGCACCAGCCAATTCATTAATATTCAAAACTTGCACATTTTGAAACTTAGTAACCTTGTTCAAATTATAATCGTTAGTAACTAAAACACCGTTGACATCTTCTGCTAGACGAATTAATTTTTCGTCAACTTCAGAAATGTCTTCATAGTCGCCTTCCCACATTTCAAGTGGCACATTATTGTTCTCACGTAACTCATTTAAAACGTCAAGTCCTCTACGACCACGCACACGCTTTAATGATTCACCTGCATCAGCAATATACTGTAGCTCATAAAGCACAAAGTTTGGTACTAATAGCGTTCCCTCAATAAAGCCACTTTTAACAAGATCAAGAATGCGACCATCTATCAAAATATTGGTATCCAAAATTTTGTAGTGATGATAATTTGTCTCAACCTCCGTCAAAACATCGCCGCGACTGATTTCATCTTGTGGACGCACCTTTTTTGTCCGTCCCGTTAGTGTTGGCAGCAATTTACGCCATTCATCAATTCTTGTCGTACCCAATCGGAACCCTAAATATCCTAGTAATGCCATAACGATAACTGGTACCACACCACTTAAGAAAAAGTTATTCATATGTTGTAAAGGTACGGTGATCACAACCGCAATAACCAATCCAATTAAAGTTGTTAATGAGCCAATTAGTAATAATAGTGGTGATTGCTTATTCAAATAATTTTCAATGCGATGAATCATCTGATCAACGGGTCGCCATAGTGGCAAACTTAATAAATAAAAAATAATAGCACCTAGAATAAAATTAACAATAACGTTATTAATCCATACATGTCCCGCTAAATTAAAAATGCGCCATATTACTGGAAGTAAGGTGATAGCAATTGCCCCACCAGCAAGTAAAAAAATTCCCTGGATAATTCGTTTCCGTAACATATCATTCTCCTTTCTGCATTATCCTAATGCGTTTTGTAATGCCTCTGACAAAGTCTTAGTCGGCACAATTTGAATACCATCGATTCCTGCTAATTGTTCTAACACATGTTGCGGAACAAATACTCGTTTAAATCCAAGTTTTTTGGCCTCATTAACGCGTTCAACAACATTAGGTACGCGCCTAACTTCACCAGTTAACCCAATCTCTCCGATAAAAGCATCCGTTGATCGTGTCTCAACGTCATTGTAACTTGAAGCAATGGCAATTGCGACTGCTAAGTCGATTGCTGGTTCATCAAGTTTAACACCACCAGCAGCTCGTACATAGGCATCTTGATTCTGTAGTAACAAATTCGATCTCTTTTCTAAGACCGCCATTAACAATGATACACGATTTCGATCAATTCCTGAAGCTGTCCGTTGTGCATTACCAAACACAGTTGGGGTCACTAATGCTTGTACCTCAACTAAAATTGGACGCGTTCCTTCCATGGCCACAACTACTGCTGAACCACTTGCGTCTGCCAGACGTTCTTCTAAAAACAGATCAGATGGATTAGAAACTTCTACCAAGCCACCATGCTGCATATCAAAAACGCCTAACTCATTGGTTGATCCAAATCGATTCTTTACGGCACGCAATAATCTAAAACTGCGCTGATTATCACCCTCAAAATATAGAACGGTATCAACCATATGCTCTAAAATTTTTGGTCCAGCAATCGCACCTTCTTTGGTAACATGACCAACTATAAAAATTGTAATATTATTGGTCTTTGCAATTTGCAATAACTCTGCAGTTGTCTCACGGATTTGGGCAACTGAGCCAACTGATGAACTGATATCTGGCTCTTGCATTGTTTGTATCGAATCAATGACAACAAATTCTGGCTTGGCTTCGTCAATTGCCTGTCTGATTTGCTTCATGTCTGTCTCTGGGAACAGTAAAAAGTCTGAATCGCCACGAACACCTAATCGTTCTGCACGTAATTTAATTTGTGACGCACTTTCTTCACCTGCAATATATAGGACTTTATTTCCCATATTAGCTAACTGACCAGAAATCTGTAGCAACAACGTTGATTTTCCAATTCCAGGATCACCACCAATCAATACCATGGAACCGGGGACAATACCACCACCAAGTACTCGGTTAAATTCCTCATTATCCGTTTTAATACGTGGTGTTTCTTCGATATTGATTTCATTTAGGCGTTCAACCTTGGCTACTTGACCAGCTAAATTGATTCGCGACTTACGATCTACCTTTTCTGGCTGCATAACCTCTTCGACGAATGTTCCCCATGCACCACAATTAGCACACCGTCCCATGTATCGTTGCGAGACAAAACCACAATTTGAACAAACGAATTGGGTTTTTGTTTTTGCCATAATTCCCCCCTTATTTAATACCAGAGCTACCAAAACCACCTTGGCGTGTTTTTTTAATTTGTTTCTGGTCATCGTCTGTAACTAGAAAAGGCATAAAAATACCCTGGCCAATCCGTTCACCCTTTTTAATCGTTACATCATGAAGTCCAAAATTAATCATCTGGATAAAAATTTCGCCTTCATTTTTGGGATTATCAACATAATCAGCATCAATGATTCCCACTCCATTTGGTAAAATTAGCCCTCGCTTCAACGGGTTTGATGAACGATTAGCAATCATCAAATACTCATCATCACACATATAGGCTTTAATACCAGTTGGTACTAATAATGGTTTAATAATTTTTGATGCTTGTTCGTCATTTTCAGACGTGATGACATCATTATGTCTTATTTGCCATAAAACTTTCAAAAATGGCATCCGCCAAATAGATGGCAATATAAAGTCTTCTGCTGCTTGGAAATCATATCCTGCAGCATGTTCTGTACTTCGACTTGGCAAACTTAAATTAGCGTTTGCATACTTATTAACGACAGCAAATCCTCGTTTCATCACAATCCCTCTCAAATAAATTCTTAAGACTAAGTATAACTTAATTTCAAGAAAATTAAAAAGCACCCGTTGAAATAACGCGTGCTTTCAAAACAAACTTAATCTTTATAAGCTATTTTTTGATATTCTGGGTTTCTAAAAAAGGCTTGTCGCGCATAGGTACATACTGGCTTTAATTGTACATTAGCCTTTGTCGCACGATCAACGACCTCTGCCAACATTCGACCTGCAATACCCTGTCCCCGAAGTTCTGGATCAACATACGTATGATCAATTGACCAAACCGCACCACCTAAAATCGCGGGGAACAATATTTCGGCATCAACAATACCATCAGTTTCATGAAATAGGCGACCAGGTTCATAAGTAAATTCCATATTGAAACCTCCTACCCCTATTATAACTGAAAAATGACTGCATTACTGTTTTAACTACCTTATCGCACCAACAAAATCCGGTAACCATTTTCGTGAAATAGATTTCATTGTTACCTTCTCCGTAAATACGTCCACTGTCACATACTTACCACCGCCAATATAAATACCAGCCGTTGTGGGCAACAGCGCACTCCCCCAGACTAATAAATCACCTGGTAAGGCCTCAGAAATCTGAAATTGTGTAACGGATTTCATTTGTTCACTTACTTCATGTGGAAAACCTACACCAGCAACTTTGTTAAACATGTACTGAATTAAACCACCCGTATCAAATCCTTTATCGATACTTTGCCCGTCCTTTAAATATGGCACATCAAGTACTTCTTCTAAAACAACTGTCAAACGTTCACAAATACTTTCCATAATCATCTGGAGCATTGTTCTTTGAATCCGAGCTCCCGTTGTTTTACGAGCAAAATTAGAAGCAGTAATTTGTACTGGTTTATCTGCGATTGGTGGCTCAAATAAAATTTCTGCATCAGCTTGATCAAAATCATTAAAATGAACAACCCGTCCAGGTTCAATCTTAAATGGCATCTGTCTTTCACTCCTTTAATTATATAAAAAAAGACCCGCTAACGAGTCTCCTTAAATAATGGCTTTTATTGGTGAATGAATCCTGAAACTGATGAAGTAGAAATTGTACGTGAATTGTACAACTTACCTGCATAGTTTGCTTCTGAGATAGTAATTGTACCATCTGAATTTACAGAATCAACAACAGCAACGTGACCGTAAGCGCTAGCGCCACCAACACCAGGTGCAAAATATGCTACAGCTCCAACTGACGCTGTACTATTTACAGTATGACCAGCTGCAGTTGCTGATGATGGCCATGCTGAAGCATTACCCCAGTGATTACCGACCCAGCTTAAATCACCCTTAACGTACCACGTGCATTGTCCGTATGGATAAGTGTTACCAGTTGTGTCTGCTGAAACAACATTGTTATTTGCTGTTGACGTTGCAACCTTTTGTGGTTGAGCTGCGGCTGAGCTTGCTGCGGCCAATGATGCATTTGCTGCTGATGTTGCAGCTGATTGTGCAGCAGCTGAACTTGCTGCGGCCAACGATGCGTTTGCTGTTGACGTTGCAGCTGATTGTGCAGCAGCTGAGTTAGCTGCGGCCAATGATGCGTTTGCTGCTGATGTTGCAGCTGATTGTGCGGCTGTTGAGCTTGCAGCAGCTAATGATGCATTTGCTGTTGACGTTGCAGCTGATTGTGCGGCTGCTGAGCTTGCTGCAGCTAACGATGCGTTTGCTGTTGACGTTGCAGCTGACTGTGCAGCAGCTGAGTTAGCTGCGGCCAATGATGCGTTTGCTGTTGATGTTGCAGCTGATTGTGCGGCTGCTGAACTTGCTGCGGCCAATGATGCATTCGCTGTTGACGTTGCAGCTGATTGTGCAGCAGCTGAGTTAGCTGCGGCCAATGATGCGTTTGCTGCTGATGTTGCAGCTGCTGAGCTTGCTGCAGCTAATGATGCGTTTGCTGTTGACGTTGCAGCTGCTGAACTTGCTACTGGGGCACTACTTGCCTGAGTTGCTGAAGCTGTAAGGTTAATTGAATCACCAACATAGATAATTGATGAAGCTTGCAAACCTTGGTTAGCTGACAACAATTCTGACAAAGTCAAACCATTAGCATTAGCAATTGCCCACAAAGTGTCACCAGACTTTACAGTGTATGATGTTCCCTTTGCAGCTGGCTTTGTTGCAGCTGAAGATGCTGTTGATTGAGCTGACGTTGCTGATGAACCTGGTAATTCAATCTTTTGACCAGTAAGGATTAGATTTGCATTAGCAATCTTGTTTGCTGAAACTAATTCATCAACAGTCACGTGATGTGCGGCTGCTAAAGCATATAGCGTATCTCCAGATTTAACAGTAATAGAGTCAGCTGAAGCAACAACTGAACTTCCAGCCAATGCAGCTGCAGCTCCGGCGGTTGCTAATAGCGTATTTTTTACAGATGCGTGCATATTAAGTACCCCTTCAAACTAATTATTTGTTGTCTATATATTAAATAAAAATTGCCCACGAGAACATTTCTTAAGATTTTCTTTATTTTTACTACAAGCACTATTGTACGTTAGAGACTTTTCAAAAAGTTGCATTTAATGTTTCATTTATGTTACACAGCACAAAAAACTTAATTTCTGCTTTACTTTATGCACTTTACCCACTTAAAAAATTTCAACGACTTTGTCATTGTACAAAAAAAGACAGCGTTTGTAGTCGCTGTCTATATGATATTTATCTTTTTTTAAACATATTATGAATTTTGTACAGTACTTTTTGCGCCATCTTCAATCTGGATATTGTCATCCACTAGCTTAGTGGTTAATTGTTTAATATCTGGATTATCGAGATAAAAGTCTGCAATTTGATCTTCTAGTTGTTCTTGAATAACACGACGTAGTGGTCTTGCTCCCATTTCTGGGTTATATCCCAAATCAACGATCTTTTGCTTAACATCACTAGTAACATCAATATGCAGTCCTTTTTCTGCAATTGCCGCATTCATATCAGTGATCATTAAATCAACAATCTTCAACAGGTTTTCTTTTGATAACGCATTGAATTCAATAATACCATCAAAACGGTTCAAGAACTCAGGATTAAAGTATGGTGCTAAACGTTCTAATAGTTGTGATGAACCATGCTTATTTTCTGGATCAAAGCCAACCTTAGTATCCTTAACCCCTGTACCTGCATTCGATGTCATAATAATAATTGTATCTTTGAATGAAACAATATGACCTTGCGCGTCTGTTAGACGACCATCGTCAAGAATTTGTAGGAACATATTCATAACATCTGGATGTGCTTTTTCAACCTCATCTAACAAAATCAATGAGTATGGACGACGGCGAACTGCTTCTGTCAATTGACCAGCCTCTTCGTAACCAACGTACCCTGCCGGAGCACCAATCAACTTTGAGACAGAATGCTTCTCCATATACTCTGACATATCGAAACGAATCATACTATCAGTTGTGCCAAATAATTCTTTTGCCAATTGCTTTGCTGTTTCAGTTTTTCCAACACCTGTTGGACCAACAAACAAGAAACTACCAATTGGACGTCCAGTTTTATTAAAACCAACACGATTACGACGAATAGCACGTGCAATCTTTTCTGTTGCCTCATCTTGACCAATCACATGCTCTGCCAAATTATCACCTAAATGACGCAACTGTGTTTGCTCTGACTCAGCCAGTTCACCAACCGGAATACCTGTTTTTTCTTCAACGATTTTTTGAATATCACCCACAGTTACCGTTTGAGCTGCTTCATTTTGTGGTGCTTGTTGCTTAACAGCTTGTAGCTGTAGCTCCAAATTGTTTACCTGATCACGTAATTGACTTGCTTTTTCATAATCTTCACGCTCGATTGCAGATTGCTTTTGCGCTTCTGTTGAGTGAATTTTATTTTCCAACTCCTTCGGATCTGCAATCTTTACGGACAAATTCTTTTTTGAACCTGCCTCATCAATCAAATCAATCGCCTTATCAGGCAAGAAACGATCTGAAATGTATCGATTCGAAAGATTCACAGCGGCTTCCAACGTTTCATCCGCATACTTAACCTTGTGATAATCTTCGTATCGTGAACGAATGCCCTTCAAAATTTGCAGTGCTTCGTCTGTTGAAGGTTCATCAACTTGAACCGTTTGGAATCGACGAGCAATCGCTGCATCCTTCTCAATCTTCCGGTATTCATTTAATGTAGTTGCTCCAATTAATTGGAACTCACCACGAGCTAATGCTGGCTTTAAGATGTTACCTGCATCCATTGAACCTTCACCAGCAGTTCCCGCACCCATAATTTCATGAATTTCATCAATAAAGAGGATAACATCTTCACGCTTCGAAACTTCGTCCATCAATTGTTGCATACGCTCTTCGAATTGCCCACGCACACCTGTGCCTTGAACAAGTGATACCACATCCAATCGAATAACTTCCTTACCTTGTAACTTACCTGGTACTTTGGCATTGACGATTGCCTGTGCTAAGCCTTCAACAACCGCCGTC
The DNA here is from genome assembly GCF_051903945.1 of Weissella paramesenteroides. Lineage (GTDB taxonomy): Bacteria > Bacillota > Bacilli > Lactobacillales > Lactobacillaceae > Weissella > Weissella paramesenteroides_A. The sequence continues at coordinate 1,598,147 of NZ_CP192268.1, forward strand.
TTTCCAACACCAGCTTCTCCAATCAAAACTGGATTATTCTTAGTACGACGATTCAATACTTCAATAACACGTGCAATTTCATCATCTCGACCAATCACCGGATCAAACTTGCCCTTGCGTGCCATCTCCGTTAGGTTAATACCATATTGGTCAAGTAAACCATTGCCTTGTCCGCTATCGTTGCCACCGTTCCCACGTCCCATCTGTGTACGTGGTCCTTGCTGTGAACGCTGTGCTTGTTGTGTCCTTGCTGCTTCATTGTTCATCATACGAAAAATATCATCAAAACTTGAAAAACCAAATGGATCTTGTGCCATAATTACGGCCTCCTTACAATCTTTTTTATATTCATTACTCCCAGTAGGTCAACATTGACTCTCTTTTGACCTTTATTGACCTTACTTACACTATCTATATTAGCACTCTAATACCGAGAGTGCAAATTCTTTTTATTCTTTTTTAGACAAAAAAAGAATGAATTTTAACTTACATTAAAACCCATTCTCTATCATTATTTTGTTCATTGATTAATATTTAATAACTAATTTACCCAGCATATTACCAGCAGAAACTTTTTGTTGCGCATCCTCTATGGTGGCAACTGATAACCCATCAAGTGTTTGTGAAATGGTTGATTTAACAACTCCTGACGTGACTAGATTTGACAATAATGCCAGAGCATCCCCTTGACTGGCAATATCTTGTTGGGCATTCGTTTTTGCAAACATAAATTCCCAATCTAACGATGCTGCCTTGTTTTTAATTAGGCCTACTGGCAAAGGTTGCGTCGATTGTACAATGGCACCAATATGACCATAAGTACCAACCAACTCTGCTGATGCCTCAAAATGGTGATCAAGCGAATGCAGCACAGCAATATAGGGCACTTCATCGAATCCTAAGTGTTTCACTTCAGCCACATAATCTTTACGATGATTAACGACAAAATCAGCGCCCAATCGTTGCACCCATTCAGTCGTTTCATCACGTGAAGCACTAGCAATCACAGTCATTCCTAGCCACTTGGCTAATTGAATCATAATTGAACCTACACCACCAGCACCATTAATAATAAGCAGTGTCTTGCCTGCCGCAGACCCAGCTGTCATCTTAATGCCAAATTTGTCAGCAAGCATTTCATATGCCGTTAAAAAAGTTAAAGGTAATGCGGCCGCCTCAACATCTGATAAATTATCTGGCGCTTTAGCAATTAAGTTCTCATTAACTGCTTCATACTCAGCATTAGCCCCTGTGCGACCTAATTCACCTGCAAAAAAGACCCTGTCACCAACTTTGTATTTTTTTACCTCACTACCAATTGAAACCACTGCGCCTACAGCATCAAAGCCAAGAACACATTCTTCTTTTGCTGCCATAGCTAGCTCAAGCTGTTTAACATCAACTGGATTAACACTAGCAGCAGCCACCTTCACAAGCACATCATTGCTGCCAACACTAGGTAACGGTATATTTTTTCCCGACAATGGCTGATTTTTATTAATTGTTGTAACGACTGCCTTCATTAATTCTGTCATATTCAAACTCCCTCAATGATAGATATTGAAATTTCTTTACGTACATCATACTATGGTCACAAAAAAATAGCGAGAATGAGGCAAAAGGCGGTTTGTAACGCGTTTATGATATCAAATTGACAAACTTATAAATAATATGCTTTTAACACAAAAAAGTTGGGGCGAAAGAAACGCTCCAACTTTTTTGCTAAAATTATATTAATCTTGTGATCCCTCTGCTGCGGCAACCCCTTCTTTTAGGCCAGCCATGTCAACATGGTGTTCACGGAATTCTTTATTATCAATTGGTAGATGCAATTCATAATTATCAAAGATCGTTAAATCTCCCGCAAGGTTATCAGCATCAAAACCAAGAACGTGACCACCAAAGGTACGATCATCACTTAAGAAATGCACATGCCATCCAGCTGCAACAGTTCCTTGGTATAGTTCTGGAGAATAATAACCAATCAACGTACCACTAACATTAGTTTCTTCAAATTCACGTTGGGTCTTCGTGATTTCAGATAATGACGGATATGGGCGTTCAGATTTTGGCGCAGAACGAACCTTCATATAAGCAAAGTTACCTTGCAAAATAACCCCAGAGAATGTATTTTCCAGTTCACGATCATCAATCAATGAGACCATTTCTTTCATATTACCAGCACTAAACTTCACTTTTTCCGAAGAATCACTAGCATGGTGTACTGTTGCAAATGGTACAGTTTTTTCCATATCGGTCACATGATGAATAGTTCCTTCACCATCCATATAATAAACCTCACCATTGGCCATAATCATTTCACCATCAAGGCCATCAAACGTACCAATTCCTGTATCCCCATGTTCTTTTAGCTCAGCCAAGGTTGCTGAACCTCCAAGAACCTTGCCCATTAAAGCTGCTAATGTACTATGTTGATATACCGTCGACATTTCTTTGCTTCCTTTCCTTCTCTCAAGAAAAAACGTCCAGAAATCTGGACGCTTTTATTTTTTATTCTGCGTCATCAATTAATTGTGACATCAATTCATAATTATGTGAGTAATCTACTGGAATCTCAACAACAACTGGTCCTTCAGTTGCAAATGCTTCATCCAACACGGCATCCAATTGATCAGGTGTATCCACACGTAATCCCTTAGCCCCAGCTGATTCAGCAAATTTAACAATATCGATATCAGAGAACTTAACACCAGCTGATTCACCACCGTATTTCACTTCTTCTTGGAATTTAACCATATCGTAGTGATAATTATCTTGCCAAACGATATGAACTGTATTCAACTTCAATTGAACAGCTGTGGCCAATTCCATTCCTGAGAAGAAGAAACCACCATCACCAGATACAGAAACTGACTTAGCATTTGGACGAACCATTGCAGCAGCCATAGCCCATGGTAATCCAACACCTAACGTTTGCATACCATTTGAAATCAAGAAATGACGAGGAACGTATGACTTAAAGTGACGTCCTAACCACAAATAGTGTGAACCAATATCTGATGATAAGGTCATTTCATCTGTCATGTGTGCTTGCAATGACTTGATAATACTCAATGGGTGATTCAAATCTGGTTGAGCAGGTGTATAAGTTGGTTCTGCTGCTGCACGTAAATCATCCTTAAATGCTGCCAACGTCTCTTGAGACTTTGCAGGCAATTCATAACCCTTAATTTGCTCTTTCAAAGCACTTAACGTATCTGCCAATGTACCAACCAATTGACGTTCAGGCGTAAAGTGATTATCAATTTGAACCGCCTGTGTGTCAATCGCCGCAATCCGTAGATTAGCATTCTTGTTCCAGTTACGTGGCTCATATTCAATGGCATCATATCCAACTGTAATAACCAAATCAGATTGTGCCAATAAACGGTCACCAACCTGATTGCGGAAGAACCCAATACGACCAAAGAATGTCTGCTCTTCTAATTCACGAGAGATGACACCAGCACCTTGGTATGTTTCCACAACTGGCAAAGTTGTTTGTTCCAGCAATGCATGCAATGCATGAGTTGTTGCATCATCTGATCCACGAGCACCAACTAACAAAACTGGTAACTCAGCAGCCTTAACTTGTTCAGCTAACCAAGCAATGTCATCAGTAGCTGCCGCACCAAATGTCGCTGGCTTAACGGCTGGCAATGCATCAATAGTAACTTCAGCTTCATCAACATCTTGTGGTAATGAAACGAAAGCTGCTCCTGGCTTAGGACCATTTGCAGCAGCAAAGGCATTAGAAATAATTTCTGAAATATTATTTGGATCTTGAATTTCAACTGAGTAATTTGTAATTGGCGCAAATAAAGTTGCTGAAGGCGTACTTTGATGCGTTAATCGATACAAATCCTTACGCTGGACCTGACCACCAATCGCCAATACGGGATCATTTTCAGCAGTTGCTGTCATCAATCCAGAAGCCAAGTTACCCACACCTGGACCTGAAGTAACAGCAACGACACCAGTCTTACCAGTGATACGTGAAAATGCTTGCGCCATGAACACAGCATTTTGCTCATGACGAGTAACAATCAACTTAGGTGCTTTGCTCCCTTCAGCTGGATGATCAAGTTTTTCAAACAAACGATCAATCTTAGCCCCAGGAATTCCAAACACCAAGTCAACGCCATGGTTGTTTAAACTGTCGACAACTAAATCGGCACCGGTTTTCTTCTCTTCAGACATGTACTCTACCTCTTTAAATATATTGCAATAAGCATCAATGCTTACATTGTAGCGCGTTCTTAACGTATTTAGTAGTAAAAAACCAGCACTAATTCAACAGAAATACTAGTTCATGTTTTCACAATCCTTACAGTATACGACAATATAACGCTTACACGTTTAACAATATTTTATTTAAATTTTTTCAACATGCAAAAAAGCGTTAGTCTTTTTTTCAAAAAACTAACGCTTTCCGCATCTGTAAACTGGGCATACTGGATTCGAACCAGTGCATGATGGCACCAGAAACCATTGCCTTACCGCTTGGCTAATGCCCAAAAACAACTATTCCATCATACAACATGCCCTAAACAAATACAAGCCCAATAATATAAAAAAGTATTTTTTAAAAAATACGGTCAATAATGCTGAATGACATTTTTCGTCAGTGTTTTCTCGTCAAATTTGATCATATATTTGAGAATTTCTGTCGCCCGCTCTTCACCTAGTGAAATTAACCAGCTATCAAAACGACATTCAATACGGTCTGTTAGTTCCCGCTCCACTTTCTGACCACGTTTTGTTAAATGTAATAACATTCGTCGACGGTCAGTCACATCCGCTTCCTGCCAAATATATTGTTTTCGCAACAACATTCTAATTTGTCGCGACACTGCTGCCCGTGTAACTTGACGTTTTGCCACAATATCTGTCAACGTTAATCCATCATGCTGTGCAATACCTTGCATAATTAAATATTGCTCAAATGACAAATCGTATTGTGCAGCCGGCACTGCTACCATTTCATTTAAGTACTTTATTGTTGATAAATAAGCGTTAATATATTTTGCTACTAAAGGCATTTTTCTTCTCCAAAAGAGTATTTTTGTACTATAAGTTATATTTTATAAAATAAGCAAGACTCTTTCAGACTAATTTTTTAAAAAAAAGAGATTAGCACGCTAATTGCTAACCTCTAATAAATTCATTTTATTATTAACGAACAATCATAACCGTCACTGGTGCATTATTTGCAACATAACTTGATTGCGAACCAAAGTACTTTTCAGTACCTTGCTGTGAATGAGATCCAATCACAACCATATCTGGTTTAACCGCTGGAATGACATCCTTTACGATGACTTCGCCTGGCTTACCTTCGGCAATACGCGTGTCCACATCGGTCACACCATTTTCAAGTGCCATTTCACGATAACGTTTTAAAGCACGCTGTACATCATCTTCAGCCGCCGTTGTACTCTCTTTTGAGAAAAAGTCAAAAACATTTAACTGACCTTTTTCAAAAATAGAAATAATCGTTAACTTTGCATTATCCTCTCTTGCTTGATGAATACCATTAACTAATGCCATTTGGCCAAGATTTGAATCATCAACAGCCACAAGAATATGTTTGAATTGTTTTCCTAATGCCATCTATACACTCCTATTCATATATGATCGTCAAAACAATCAAGCATATTGACTGTTTTGACGTTTACCGATAAATTCCCCGATCATCAGCCTGTTTAATCCACCCAAATTCTTAGCTAGTAAAACCGCCAAACTTGGACCATCACTCTGCTGTAACGGATCCTCTACTGAAAACAACACCATCAGTAAATATGCCTCCTTGTTTTTTGGTACACCTAATTATCTATCTAGTCTCATAAAAAGTAAAGTTATTATCAGGCTTTTATTTCATAGATAATCCTTACGCAAAAAGGGTATGGCTTGACAAATAGCTAAAAATAATGTAATTTAGAACAGTTGAAAAAATTAGATTATTACACACTGCCTTCTTTCTAACACGGCGGTGTAAGGGAGGATATAACTATGGCAGTTCCTGCACGTAAAGTTTCAAAGCACGCAAAGCGCACTCGTCGCGGCGGTCAAGGCGGATTGAAGACGCCAGCTATTCACATGAACGAAAATGGTGTTTACGTACGTAACCACCACGTTGCTGCTGATGGCACTTACAATGGTAAGCAAGTTGTTTCACCTAAGTAAGCTCATTTATTAATCTATTTTAATATAGATAAAAATAAACGATTATTAAGACAGAGAATGGTTCTAACCATTCTCTGTTTTTTTATTTTACCCACTCTTAAGGCGTTTACTCGACTTACTGTAAATAATACCACCGTCCTCAAATTAACGCTTAGATCGTGCCTTTAACGTCTTTCATTGGGTTTTATATTCACAACTATAAGACCGCTAGTGTTTCTGTTATATAAAAAACACACGCTAATAATTATTAGCATGTGTTTATCTGTTTATCATATTAAATTTCTTGCTTAAAGTCTTCTGGCTTGTATAACTTAAATACCTTAGTGAATAACAAGTCAACGACAATTCCAGCGATGATTGGTACGATTGCCCAAACTAAGATAGCTGGGATAACACCAATTGTATTCGTTTGGAACGCCTTATCGGCAACATCACGGACAACTGACTGAATTGGTGAAACAAATCCAATCCAACCAAATCCGGCTGAAGTTGGTGTTCCTTGAACATTCAAGAAACTGATTGGCAATGCTGAAATTGCAGCAGCCACCATAAATGAGAATAGCATAACCGGCTTCTTAAATACTGAAGGCATCATACCCTTCATGGCACCTAAGAAGATGGCAACGGTTGTTCCAACTTTGTTAACGCGAATTGAGTTAACTAATAGCACAACAGTCGTTGCAACAATACCAACACCAGCGGCAGCAGAACCTAATCCTGACAATGTAATTGCTAAAGCAATACCAACCGTTGAAACAGGTGTGACAATAATAACCGCAAAAGCCATCGCAATAATGATTGTCATTGGTAATGGTTGCAAATCAGTTGCTAATTGCACCATCTTACCAATCCAAGTGGTTACCTCACCAACATAAGGTGCGATTTCCTTACCAATTAAACCAACACCACCACCGACAATAATGGGGCTTAAGATAATAGCTAATGAACCAAATCCTCCTAGATATTTAGCAATTAGCCAAATAACAAGAACCCCGATTGCCGCAACAATCATGGCATTGATAACATCCCCAGCTCCAGCTGCCATATATACTGTACTAGGAGACGTAGTAGTTACACCAGTCACCGGATTTTTAAATCCTGCTGGCACTGAAGCCCACTTAATCGATCCACAGGCAACACCAACAGCGATTGCCATAACACCAACGTCTAGTGACTTCATGTTAAATTGCATGGCAATTGCCAAACCAATCAACATTGGAATAAGTGATGAGAATAGCGTCAAAATCGCACTCAGGTCAACTGCCCAACCCATTCCACTTTGTACAAACGGACGAATAACATACTTCAAAACAGCTGATGGCAAAACACCAATCAAAATACCTTGAGCAGAACCAGACAACACCTTAAAGAAAAAATCTTTAAACTTTAGTTCGTACGAACCGTCAAAAACTGCACTAGCCATAATATTCAATTACCTTTCTAATGTGACTATGTCACATACCCACTCACAGTAACGAAATCCCACAATCATTACTGCAAAATTAATGATTAATACTTAACTTGGTTTGGTGTCTCTTCACCCTTAATAAAGGCAAGTGAGGCATCCATTGATTGTGTAACCATCTCATAGACAGCCTTAGTTGTGTAGAAGGCCGTGTGAGGTGTTACCAAAACATTTTCGCGAGCAATTAAATCAGCAATCTTAGCATCTGGGAATTCCTTACCTGACCAGTCACTGTTAAACAAGCCAACTTCGTTCTCATAAACATCCATTGCAAGACCAAAAATCTTACCTGAGTTCAAACCATCAATAACAGCATCAATATCCATCAAATCACCACGAGAAACATTGATCAATACAACATCGTCCTTCATCTTTGCAATTGATTCTGCATTAATCATGTGGTAGTTTTCTGGCAAACTTGGTACGTGAAGTGAAATCGCATCAGCTTGTGCATACAATTCATCTAACGTATCAACATAGATACCTTCTGCTTCAAGCTCAGGGTTACGATATACATCATAAGCAACGATTTTAGCACCGAAGCCCTTCAAAATATCGATCAACACACGTCCAATGTGTCCAGTACCAATAATTCCGAATGTTTGCATGCGAACTTCACGACCAATTGTTGGTGCCCAACGCAAGTCATGGTTAGCAATCTTGTTATCTAATGCTTTTGTTTGACGTAGCACGCGTGCCCCTTGAATAGCTGCGTGTTCAGCAATCGCATTAGGTGAATAAACAGCAACGTTTGAGATTGAGAAGTCGAAACGACGAGCAGTCTCAAAATCAATGTTATCTGTACCTACGTTACGTAGTGACATTTTATTAATGCCCAATTCATGCAAAGCGGTCAACGTTTCAGGTGTATATGATAGTTGTTGGTATACATCAACTGCATCTGCGCCTTCAGCTAACTTAGCAGTCTTTGGATCCAATAACTTATCAGTAAAGTCTACTTCTACTTCTGGGTGGTTTGACATCCACTCACGTAGTGCGGCTTGCTCATCTTCTCGAATACCATATGCAAAAATTTTCATTGTTCTTTTCCTCCAAAGCATGTCTTAACACTCTTAATTATAAATACATTTGTGAAATATTCAACATAATAAACACAAAATCTTCAAATTTAACGTTTCAATATGGGACAAATCACTTTATTTATGGTTAAACCACAATACATATTTTTAATTTAAAGCGCTTACACAATGTGCATAGGTTCACAATAAGGAAGTATTAACTTTTGATATCAAAGCACTTCCTAAATACAATGATACGTTGCAAATACCTACACTGTCAACAAAGAAAGCGCTTACTTAAACTTTGTGAAAAAAGAGGACTTAACCTCGTAAAAAAACAAGGTAAAAGTCCTCTTTGTCAACATTAAATTTTAAACTAAGAGCAAAATTTTCTATGCTTTATCCTTAGCGCTAGTCATAATTTTATCAATCAAGCCATATTCAAGTGACTCTTCAGCATCCAACCAGTGATCACGTTCAGTATCTTTTTCAACTTCTTCAAATGGCTTACCAGTATTATCTGCCAAAATTTGGTTCAACTTCTTACGAGTCTTCAAAATTTCTTCAGCAGCAATCGCAATCTCGGTTTGTTGACCTTGTGCACCACCCGATGGTTGGTGAATCATAAATTGTGAGTTAGGCAAGATAAAGCGCTTGCCTTTAGCCCCTGATGAAGCCAATACAGAAGCCATTGATGCTGCTAATCCAATCGTAATTGTTTGCACATCGGCACTAATGAAATTCATTGTATCGTAAATTGCCATACCGGCATTAACTTCCCCACCTGGAGAGTTAATATACATATAAATGTCCTTATCTGGATCTTGGGCATCTAAGAATAACAACTGGGCAATAATTGCAGTTGCCATTTGTGATTCAATTTCACCATTAACCATGATAATACGGTCAATTAACAAACGTGAAAAAATATCATAAGAACGCTCACCATGTGATGATTGCTCAATAACATATGGAATTGGTGTCATTTTTTATTTCCTCCTAGTGTTCAAACTCAAGAACATAATATCATTTTATCATTTCGTCAAGAATGGTCAAACTTTATTTAACTAATTACACTATCCTCTTTGAATCTCTTTCGGAATTTGTCCAGTATCCCTAATTTCATCAGCCATTTTTGTTAACTTTCGCAAGCGATGATTAACACCTGATTTTGAAATCTCGCCGGAAGGCACATATTGTCCGAGTGCAGACAATGGTTCTTCACGATGAGCCAAACGGACTTCAGCAATTTCGCGTAACTTTTCAGGAAGGCGTCCAAGACCAATTTCTTCATCCAAAAATAAAATGTCATCAATTTGTTTTTGACTTGCATTGACTGTCTTATCCAAATTTGCATTTTCAGCATTGACTAATCGATTAACGGAATTGCGCATATCACGAATGATCCGCACATCTTCCATACGGAACATCGCATTCGTAGCACCAATCACTTTCATCATATCGCCAATTTTTTCTGCTTCTTTTAAATACACGATAAACCCTGAACGACGTTCGACCACCTTTGCATTCAAATCAAAACGATTCATCAAATTTGCTAATTGTGTCGCTTGTTCTTCATATAAAGAGTATATTTCCAGATGATAGCGACTAGTTTCCGGATTATTAACAGATCCCGCTGCCAAAAAGGCTCCTCGTAAATAGGAACGGGCTTTACCTTCTGGCTCTAACCATTCATCAGGTACAGTTGGCAATAGTTCAAAATCTTCGAAGATGTGTAAGTCATCAAGTAATTCACTAACACCTTGCGTAATACGGACAACATACAAGTTGTTTTTCTTTAATTTCATTTGACGACGTACAGATATTTCTGATGGTAAACGATAGAACTGCTGCAATAATCCTAATATTCGTCGCGCAGTTGCCGCATTTTCAGTTTGCACATTGAGCGTAAAATGTTGATTTGTTAGTCCCAGCGAACCATTCATACGCAATAAAGCCGACAACTCAGCTTTAGCATTATCTGGATTGCTAATTTCTAAGGTGGTTAATTCTTTTTTAACGTCACTTGCAAATGACATTATCGCCACCTCCTCATTCGTTTTTCTATTGTTTTTTCACTAATTGCATAATTAATTGTGCGACCGCATCCCCATCATGGAATGCACCATCATCACGCAAAGCTAGTAAATCACCCAAAACTGGCTCAGCACCTAGTGCTTGAACAGCTTCTGGATCTGAATGCACCTGGTATGAAATCTCATTCCAACGTTGCCAATCAATATAATCCTCAGGCACTTTACCAGTGTTCATAATCACTGCATCAACAATGCGTTCCCCAACATGCTTATTAATTGCCTCAACATGATCCGCATCTGTAAAATTATCTGTCTCACCTTTTTGAGTCATGATATTCGCAATGTACACAACCTTAGCGCGCGTTGCTCGTAAAGCTTCAGCAACATTCGGTACCATTAAATTAGGCAGCACACTGGTAAACAAACTACCTGGTCCAAGTACCACAATATCAGCCTCTAAAATAGCATTAACAACTTGGCTGGGTGATTGTACAGTATGTGTAGCAGCTGTCTCTTGAGACGTAACCCAGATATGATCAATTGCCTTATGTGCCGCTGTTATCTCAGCCTCACCTGCTAGTTTGGTACCATCTGAAAAAGCTGCATGTAATACTAATGGTTCATTAGCAACTGGATATACATGACCTTGAACTTGCATAATTTTTGTTAGTAACTGTATCCCATCAAAAATATCATGTTCTTTTTCAGCCATCGCCGCAATAATCAAATTTCCTAAGGAGTGATGTGCCAACATATCATCTTCTGGCTTAAAGCGATATTGAAAGATATCAATTAAACTTGCTGGTAGATTTGATAATGTGGCAATCACATTTCTAATATCTCCAGGCGGCACCATTTTTAAATAATCGCGTAAGGTCCCAGACGAACCGCCATCATCAGCAACTGTGATAATTGCCGTTAAATCACTATCATATTTTTTTAAACCATTTAAAACAACTGGCTGACCGGACCCACCACCAATCACAACGACTTTAGGGACACGTTTAACTGTATATTTTTCTGTCATGATCGGTTACTACTCTCCTTTCGGCGTTCGATATCACGGTGTCGCTCATTGACAACCCAATTCTTCGCTAGGTCTTCATGCAAACGATGTGCAAAAGCAACCGAGCGATGTTGGCCCCCTGTACAACCAAATGCTACGGTCAGTGTACTCTTTCCTTCAGCTTTATATTTTGGTAATAGCCACTTGATTTGTTCACTAACGCGTTCATAAAATTCGTTTGCATCATCTGTGCGCCAAACATAGTCAGCCACCGCTCTATCTAAACCTGTTAGTTGACGTAAATCTTCTTGATAATAAGGATTAGGCAAGAATCTTACATCAAAAACTAAGTCAGCATCAACCGCAATACCATATTTAAAGCCAAAGCTCATGACCTGAATTGAAAATGTTCCCGCTTGGTCAGTTTCTGAACCAAAGTGCGCTTGAATATAATTCCGTAATTGTCGTGGTGCGTAATCATCAGTATGAATGATTTCACTTGCTAAGTCACGAATTTTCGCCAGTTTCTCTCGCTCTATTTGGATACCATATAAGGTTCCACCTTCACCAGATAAGGGATGCGAGCGTCGTGTTTCTTTATAACGGGCAACTAGTTCGCCATCAGAAGCATCGATATAAACAATTTTCATATCATACTTGTCATAACTATTTTTTCTTAATTTCCGGACTTCGTGATCTAAATCAGCAAAAAAGCTCTGTGATCGTAAATCAATCATAACTGCTGCTCGTTGAATATTTTCTTCATCTGAAATCATTTGCCAAAATTTTGGTAACATTGCAGGTGGTAAATTCTGAACTGTAAAATAACCAAGATCTTCAAATGCCTGAATGGCAACCGTTTTGCCAGCTCCACTCATACCAGTGACAATAACTAATTCTTTTTTGTCCATCTGGTTATCCTCCTCTTAATTTATCTTGTCTATTGTATCATTTTTGAGATACACCCGGGTATTCTCATTAATGAAAAGACTGGTTCCCAAATTTTGAGAACCAGTCAAATACTGCTACTTTTTAGTTGTTTGTCGACTTGCTTCGTGCAATGCTTTCAATGCACGCTTACGAGTTTTGATATTAGGACTCTTCATTTTACGTCTAGCTGACGCAACATCTAACTTCTCTGCCATGATTGTTACCTCTCAATACATTGAATTTAACTTACAAAATATAAGTATAATACTTCACTATAAAATTGCAAGTCAGACCTAATTTATTTTTTTGCTCGTTGCCGATCTCGAACCATGATTGGCCCTAAATATTGTCCAGTGTACGAAGTGGTTGTTGCAGCAATTTTTTCTGGCGTTCCTGTTACCAAGACATTACCACCACCTTCACCACCTTCGGGTCCCATATCAATCAACCAATCAGCTGTTTTGATGACATCTAAATTATGCTCAATAATCAAGACTGAATTACCACCATCAACAAGTCGCTGTAGAACCTCTAACAATCTAGAAATATCAGCCACGTGCAACCCAGTTGTTGGTTCATCTAGTATATAGAATGTTTTTCCAGTTGAGCGACGTTGCAATTCAGATGCTAACTTCATTCGTTGTGCTTCACCACCTGACAAGGTCGTTGCGGATTGACCTAACTTCACATATCCTAGTCCTACATCAACCATTGTTTGCAACTTACGGTGAATCTTCGGAATAGCAGCGAAAAAATCGACTGCTTGCTCGGCAGTTAAATTCAATACATCCGCAATTGTTAGGCCACGATAAATCACTTCAAGGGTTTCAGAATTATAGCGGGTACCACCACAAACTTCACAAGTTACGTATACATCTGGCAAAAAGTTCATTTCAATTTTAATAACGCCATCGCCTTTACATGCTTCACACCGGCCACCCTTCGTGTTAAATGAAAAGCGCCCTTTTTTGTAGCCACGCATTTTGGCTTCATTAGTCTGAGCGAATAATTCTCGAATGTCGTCAAAGACCCCTGTATATGTCGCTGGATTTGATCGCGGTGTACGACCAATTGGACTCTGGTCAATATCAACAATTTTATCAATATTTTCGTAACCCGTTATTTTACGATACTTACCAGGTTTCTCGGAATTATGATTAAGTTCCATTTTCAACGCCCGTTTAAGGATTGTATTAACTAAGGTTGACTTACCTGATCCTGATACACCAGTCACTACTGTAAACTTACCTAATGGGAAATCAACTTTAATGTTTTTTAGATTGTTTTCGGCAGCTCCTGAAATCGTAATTTTCTGTCCATTACCCTGGCGCCGTGTCTCTGGAACAGGAATAAATTTTTTACCAGCAAGATACTGTCCCGTTAACGATTTTGGATTTGCTTCAATTTCAGTCGGCGTACCAGTAGCCATAATTTCACCACCATGTTCACCAGCACCTGGTCCCACGTCAATAATGTAATCAGCTGCACGCATGGTATCTTCATCATGTTCAACCACAATCAATGTGTTGCCTAAGTCACGCATTTGGTGCAACGAATGAATCAGGCGATCATTATCGCGCTGATGTAATCCAATTGATGGTTCATCAAGAACATACATAACACCAGACAAATTTGATCCGATTTGGGTTGCTAAACGAATGCGTTGTGCTTCACCACCAGACAAAGTTCGAGCTGAACGTGACAATGTCAAATATTCTAGCCCAACGTTTTTCAAGAAACGTAACCGATCTTTAATCTCCTTAACAATTGGTGCTGCAACCTCTTGATCCTGTTGACCAAATGATAACTGTTCAAAAAATGATAGCTCATGGTCTACTGATTGTTCAGAAATCTGACCAATATTTTGTCCACCAACTTTCACAGACAATGCACCTTTATTTAAACGATAACCATGACATGCTTGACATGATAATTCATCCATATAGCTACGCATTTGCTCGCGTGTAAAATCAGAATTTGATTCGCGATAGCGCCGGTTAATGTTATTCATTACACCTTCAAAGACAACGTCAACATCACGAACACCACCAAAATCATTTTCATAATGGAAATGGAATGTTTTTTCCCCCGATCCATATAAAATAAGTTCACGCTGTTCATCAGTTAACTCTTCAAAAGGTACATCCATTGGAATGTTCCTTGAATCGGCAAATTGACGAAGCATTTCAGGATAATATGATGAAGAAATCGGATTCCAAGCATCAATTGCCCCTTCAGCTAAAGTTTTGCTCTGATCTGGCACAACACGATCAATATCAACTTCCAATGTGATACCTAAACCACCACATACTGGACAAGCACCCAAAGGCGCATTGAAAGAAAATAGCTGTGGTTCAAGTTTACCGACCGCAAAGTTTTTTAAAGGTCCAGTGTAGTGGTCTGAATAAGTCAACCGTTGTTCTTCTCCTCTAACAACATCTACTGTTACCAAACCTTCTGCTAGCCGCATTGCAGATTCAAAGGATTCGAAAAGTCGTGCCCGCGAACTCTCGCGTAGGATAATTCGATCAACGACAATCGCAATATCATGATACTTATTCTTATTTAAATCAATATCATCAGTCACTTCATGCATTTCACCGTCCACAATGAAACGAACAAACCCCTCCTTTTGAATTCTTTCAAAAGCAGTGGCATGTGAACCTCGTTTATGGCGAATAATCGGTGCCAATATTTGCAATCGACTTCCTTCAGGCAGCCGTTCTGAAAGATCATTTAACATCTGATCGATCGATTTTTTTACAATCGTGCCGTCTGCTGCAGGATCTGGTTTACCAACACGTGCAAATAATAAACGATAGTAATCATTGATTTCCGTAACGGTTCCTACCGTTGATCGCGGATTTTTTGATGTGGTTTTTTGATCAATTGATATAGCTGGACTCAACCCATCAATTGCATCAACATCTGGTTTGTCCATTTGTCCCAAAAATTGACGTGCATACGCTGACAAACTTTCAACGTATCGTCTTTGTCCTTCGGCATACAACGTATCAAATGCTAACGAACTTTTCCCAGAACCTGATAATCCTGTCATGACAACAAACTTATCTCTTGGGATATCCACGTCTACGTTTTTTAAATTATGAGCGCGTGCGCCATGAATTTTAATCCAATCATTGACCATAAAACGTCTCCTTTAATCTCAATTATGCTAATTGTATTATACCCCTTTTGACAACTATATTGTTAATTAAAACTTAATAATATATCAATCGATTAATTTTAACAAAATTTTGTTTTATAATTTATGATATTTTCCACGTTTTTTGGCCACCGACCTTAATTTCACGTATAATGGAGCTTAGTATTAACTATTGGAGGTTGTCAACTCATGAATCACAAGACTGCCAAAGCATGGTCTTTGCGCTGGATTGCACAGCATTTTGCATCATTTATATTATTGATTGGTGCTGTACTTGCTGCTGCAGCTGCACTAACAGTGCTAGTTATTGCGGTTGAAGAGGTTATCGCACTTGTCTTTGCACAACGTTTAATTAACACTTACACCAATGTGTATGGCAATGCCTGGACAACCATCGCCTGGCATTTTGTTATCGTATTTTCGCTAGTCACTTTCTGGTCAGCAGTCGATACATTCATTCCAGAACCAACAGAAGAATAGCATCAACAACTCAAAAACACGTGATTACCTAGAAATCTAAGTAATCACGTGTTTTTCATTTACATATCAAATTGTATCGGCAACTTGTTTGATATCATTTGGCGTAGTACGGCAGCATCCACCAATAATGCGTGCACCAGCTTCTAGCCACTTTGGTGCTAATTCGGCAAAGGTCTGGGCATGTGGATTGGTAACCCATGTCTTTGTTTCTGGATTATAGGTGTCACCATTATTAGGATAAATGATAATTGGCTTTGTGGTATTTAATGAAATTACCTCTAATGTGTCCAAGACAATATCCATTGATGCACAATTAATACCAATTGCACTTATTTGAGGCTCATTTTCAAAATATGAAACAGCCTGTGCTAAAGATGTACCGTCACATAAGTGTTCAGGATCTTTAATACTAAACGTTATCCAAGCAGAATACTCAGGAAACTCAGTCTTTAATAAATCAACAAGTGCTTTGGTTTCTTCAAAATTTGGCTGTGTTTCAAATGCAAATAAATCAACGCCTGCCTTAGCCATTAATGTCATTCTTTGTTGATGAAACTTTTTGTATTCATCATGCTTTAACTCATAATCTCCAGTATACTCACTGCCATCAGCTAGATAAGCCCCATACGGTCCAACACTACCCGCAACAAGTGGATGTTGAGCTCGTTGATCACGTTCGGGTTGAGTGAGCTTACCGTAAAAATCATTTTTTGCCTCCACTGCTAATTTCACTGCTAATATAATTAATTCTTCGCTTTCAGCTATACTAAGACCCAATTCCTGAAATTTTTCCACATTTGCTTGATAGGTATTTGTAATTGCAACATCCGCTCCAGCTTGAAAATAACTTTGATGAACTTTCTTTACAGCGTCTGGGTTATTCATTAAAGCCGTTGCAGACCATAAATTACTACTTGTATCAACACCATATTTTTCTAATTCTGTTGCCATAGCTCCATCTAGTACTAGGCTTGTTTTCTTCTTCAAATTTTCATTAATAAGATTCATTATTTTCCTCCTATGAAATTTAGGTTGAATTTTTTTATCAATAAGTGCATCCTTTTAGTTGTTGAATTCTCATAATTTTATCTCATTATGAGAAAATTGCAATTTTTCGGAGGTGGTATTTTAATGGAAAAACCACATAAAGAACTAGAACGTCGAATGGAATCCCGACACCTTCTCATGATTTCGTTGGGCGGTGTCATTGGAACAGGTCTCTTTCTTAGTTCAGGATACACAATCCACCAAGCAGGACCAATCGGCACAATTCTTGCCTATGTATTAGGTGCAATTATTGTTTACCTTGTTATGTTATGTCTTGGCGAATTATCTGTCGCAATGCCACAGACAGGCTCCTTTCATGTCTATGCAGACAAATATATTGGGCCAGGAACTGGATTTACTGTTGCCATTTTGTACTGGTTAACTTGGACAGTCGCTCTTGGCTCAGAATTTACAGCTGCTGGTTTAATAATGAAAACTTGGTTTCCAGGTGTACCAACCTGGATTTGGAGTCTTCTGTTTATGATTATTATTTTCACATCAAATGCCCTATCCGTAAAAATCTTTGGCGAAACTGAATTTTGGTTTTCAAGTATTAAAGTTATTGCCATCATCTTATTTATTATTCTAGGCGGGCTTGCCATCTTTGGTATTTTACCAATTAAAGGATACTCACATGCACCACTATTCCATAACTTGATAAAAGATGGCGCCTTTCCAACCGGTTTCCAAAGTGTTTTCACAACTATGTTGACGGTTAATTTTGCTTTTTCAGGAACCGAATTAATTGGAGTTACTGCTGGTGAAACAAAGGATCCCGAAAAAAATATTCCAAAGGCCATTCATACAACCCTCTTACGCTTAGCAATATTTTTCATTGGTAGTATCGTTGTCATGGCTTCACTTATTCCCTGGCAAAAAGCTGGTGTTGATCAAAGCCCATTTGTCCTTGTGTTTAAAAGTATTGGCTTACCTTTTGCTGGTGATTTAATGAATTTTGTTGTCTTAACAGCAATATTATCTGCTGCAAATTCTGGACTTTATGCTTCGACTAGGATGCTTTGGTCACTAGCAAACGAAGGAATGATTCCCCAAAAATATGCCAAAACAAATTCACATGGTGTGCCAATGATTGCCTTAGTTCTCAGTATGTTAGGAGGTGTCTTAGCATTGCTATCAAGTGTCATCGCTGCATCAACGGTTTATCTAGTGTTAGTTTCAATTTCTGGATTAGCAGTTGTTATTGTATGGATGGCAATTGCCTACTCACAAATTAATTTCAGAAAACAATGGTTAAAAGATGGACATTCAACGTCTGAACTTAAATTCAAAACACCTTGGTATCCTTTTTTACCTTGGGCGGCGTTCATTCTTAGTTTTCTGTCTTGTGTATTGATTATCTTTGACCCAACACAACGCATGGCATTATTTTATATGTTGCCATTTTTAATCATCTGTTATGTGATTTATTATGGAAAGAAAAAAATTCATCATATCAAGTCTACCGATCAATAAACTATTTGTAATTACAATCAGTTTTAATCCTTTGAGTTATGTTTAAAGCCATCAAACTACTAATTTGACATTAGTAATTTGATGGCTTTTTTCTACAATAACTGCTTTAACTAATTTTTTTAATATTAGAAAAATTGTGGTGTTGTTGTATGATGATTCATTTCTGAAATAAATAAAATATCCAGTTCTTTTGGTGGCACAAAATTATTTCCTGCCAATAGTGCCTGCCCCACATTCTGATGGGCTATTTGTTGGTTATAACTTTGTAATGCAGGTAATTGTTCTAATTCACGATTTGTATTTAATTGATGAACCAAGTAATGGCCAAACTGACCTAATAATTCAACAGGTAAATCAAGTGGACTTTGCGTGGTCAACATTAAGAACAAACCCACTTTACGTCCTTCTCGAGCAATTCGAAAAATACCATTTGTTGCCAAGTGTTCCGTCATTAAGTAACGGTGGGCCTCATCAATTAATAAGGTAACTGGCACACTTTGCCGCAATTGTTGCTTTTCACGTAATAATGCCGTCGTTAACAGTGACACAATCACCTTCCCAATTTCTAAGTCATCAGCAAATGAAGAACAGTCAATGACTAAAATTTTGTGGTCACTACGATGACTAGCAAACAATCGTAATAAATACATCACATCTGTCTGCATATGCGATGGTTCAACCTCATCTTCTAGTAAAGGCATATGAAAGAGCTGTCGGAAACGCTTTTGACTGGTTAACCGTTTAATACGCCGAACTAATGGTAAACATTTTGCAAAACCTGTCTCATCAATTTTTTGACCAATTAAATCAAAATTATCCACTGGCATGGCATATTCTTGTCTTAGTTGCTCAGGAAGCGTTTCTAATTCAACTGGCTGTGGATAGTGATAAAGGCTACGCATGTCCTTCTCAAAAGTGTTCCAAGGACGGTCTAACTTTTTGTATATCCCCTTTGCATGTACAATATTTTTTTGTATTTTCAAGCTGTCCAATGCATCGGCTAATTTTTCTTGTATATCATGGTCTGTTACACCAAATAATAAACTCAAATCCTGGCCGGTTAATTTTTCGTAATCAATATATGCATTATATCCCAATTTAGCCACAACAGCATTCGGAAGGTGCGTATACTCTCCAGTTGGATCAATAATCATGGCGGTTTGATTTTGATCCATGAGACCATGCAAAATCGTCATGGCACTTGTTGATTTACCACTGCCAGTTGCCCCTACGATCAATAGATGTTGTTGTAATAGTTTATCTGCTGATACTGTTAGTTCTGCTGATAATGGTATTGATATCATATTTTCACCCTTCTTTGTCATATTAAATCAAACGAATTAAATCCCAAATAACGTTTATCAACCAGATAGCCGCTGTCGCGAAATATAGCCATTTTTCTTTTGTGCGGACACTAAAGCCAATAATGCCAAACAAAACAACGACTACCAAGTGGTACCAAATAACTTGATCTGTAAACACATCAAATAATGAATAAATCCCCAAAAATATCATCATCAACGCAAATATGACCAGTACCCACTTACCAAAGTTAAATCCTTTTTTCACGCTTTACATTCCTCCAATAAAATCACTATCCTTATGTTACCGTTAGTTACACAATAATGCGATAGCAACTACTTGCAAATTACTATTTTAAATGCGAAAGTAGGTTTAGATTACTAAGGAGGTTTTTTATGTCGATTCCAAATATTACATTAAATGATGGTCACCAGTTACCTAACTTAGGACTTGGAACTTATCAACTAAAAGGAGGCGCAGGATTCCAACAAATTCTGGCAGCAATTAAAAGCGGTTATCGTCTAATTGACTCAGCTACTAACTATGATAATGAAGGAATTGTTGGTAAAGCAATTCGTCATTCTGGCGTACCCCGTTCAGAATTTTTCATTACATCAAAGCTACCTGGTAAATACCATGACTATGAAAGTGCACGAAATGCTATTCAAGAATCACTAGCCCGCATGGGTATTGATTATTTCGATCTGTTTATCATTCACTGGCCATTGCCAAAACGTGGTTTATATGTTGAAGCTTGGCAAGCTCTGGTCGATGCACAAAAGCAAGGTCTCATTCGTTCAATCGGTGTATCGAATTTTGAACCTGAACATCTAGATCGAATTATTGAAGAAACTGGCGTTAAACCCGCAGTCAACCAAATTGAAATCCATCCTTATTGGGTACAAGAGGACAATGTCTTAGAAAATCTACGCCGTGGCATTAAAGTTGAGGCTTGGAGCCCACTTGGCCGTGGTAGCGCGGCTTTGAAAGAGCCAGTTATCCAAGAAATTGCTGAAAAGTACGATAAATCAACAAGTCAAATCATTACTCGTTGGCATATTGACCGTGGTATTATCCCGGTTTTGCGTTCATCTAACCCTGCCCACCAACGTGAGGATCTTGATGTCTTTGATTTTGAACTAGAAAATAATGAAATCGCTGCTATCAACGACCTAAATCGCGAAGACGGTCGAATCGATGGTCAAGACCCAAATGAGTACGAAGAGTTTGAGTAATAAAAAGAGCTGATATGCTACCGTTTTGGAGTCCAATAACTTTTCATTGAAGCTAATAAAGAGACTGAGACGTAACTAGCTATCATAGACTAAGAGGGGCAGAAATCTACCTATTTGAATTTGGTAGATTTCTGCCCCTTTAAACGTGTTCCAAAAGACTGACGCCTTGCTGTAACAACAATTAGGCGATTTTGGCTCTTCGCTTTGCTACGAACCAAAATCACCTAATTACCGTCACAATCGGCTTCAAAGCGTCTTTTATCACACTCACTTTTATTTTTCATTCATCAACTCACGTACTCGAGCTTGTAGTCTTGGTACAATTGCAGCTTCAAACCAAGGATTTTTGCGTAACCATATATTATTTCTTGGTGATGGATGAACGATTGGCATAAATTTAGGTTCAAATTCTTGTGAGCGTTTAATAACAGCTGTTATAGTTTCAGATTTTTTAATTGGTAAGTAGAAACGTTGTGCATAAGCACCAACCAAAATAATCAATGAAACTTTTGGCATATCCGCTAGCATTTTAGGATGCCATTTCTCTGCAAATCCCTTACGTGGTGGCAAATCACCGCTTTTACCTTTACCAGGAAAATAGAAATCCAGTGGTAAATTACCAACTTTACCACTATTGTAAAATTCATCTGAGGTAATACCCATCCATTCCCGTAACCGATCACCACTTTGATCATTGAATGGAATACCCGTTTGTTCCACTTTTGCACCAGGTGCCTGACCAATAATCAATATGCGAACTTCAGATCCCACTTGATAAACTGGTTTAATGCCTCGCTCAGTGTATGCCTGATTTTGTTCATCAGCCATAATGGCTTGTTTGATATCCGAAAAATCACTCATTCATCTAATCCTCTTCTGGCGTATCTTTCAAAACAACTGCACTATATGGACTCATTCTAACACGTTGATCATTGCAATGCACTTTACCTACAAGTTATAAAAATTGTCCGTTTACCTCATGTCAAATTATCCTTAGTTAGCATCCAGTTTAACCAAATCAGATTTGCTATAATAGGAAACAAAATAACGAAAATAGGAGTAACCTATTATGACTGAATCTATGAATTATTGGATTAAAAATCTCCATCTTGAACCGCATCCGGAGGGTGGCTATTTTGTTGAAACTACCCGCAGTAATGAATCTATCGACATGACCCAAGGAAATCGCGCACTATTTACCTCAATTATTTTCTTATTGACCGCTGATAACCCCTCACACTTTCATCGTTTATCATCAGATGAAACTTGGTTTTACCATGCTGGCTCACCACTAACGGTACACTGCATTTTTCCAGATGGTCATTACGAAGCAATTAAGATTGGACCAAAGCTTACAAACGGTGAACGTCTTTCATATACCGTACCCAAAGAGACAATCTTTGGTTCAAGTGTTAGCGACGGTTTCAGTGTTGTCAGCTGTGTAGTAACCCCTGGATTTGATTACAACGATTTTGAACTTTTTACCCAGTCATCACTAATTAATAAATATCCAGAACATACGTCAATTATTAAACAATTAGCGTATGAAGAGATTCCAAAACAATAAAAAAACAATCAGTGGTTTCTTATTACCACTGATTGTTTTTTGTTAAAACCTAGCTGACTTCAAAATGTCTTCCGTCTCACTAGCTTATAGTTTGGCTTCAATTTCATCGAATACTTTTTGCGTACCAACACCAGTAAGTAAAGCAACGCCATTGATAACTTTATCTTTAATTGCGCTTGGCACCATCGTTGTTGAAACCACAATATCATAATCATCATTTTCGATAGCACTAACTTCGTCAGCAATTTTTGACTGCAAGAATTTCACCTGACCAGTCTTGCCGACTGAATCAAGATAATCCTTAATTTTACCTGTTGCAACTGTTGAAGTTGCGATACCTGTTCCACAAACGACCATTAATGATTTTGCCATAATTTTATCTCCTTATTTATGAGTAACTTTTTATTGTTCTACTTTTTCAGTTTTCTTGAACTTGTTTAGCCAAATCATCAAGCCAAGAACAATGATAAAGACGATAGCCATACCGCTCCAAGACATTAGTTTTCCTAATCCAACAATTAGCAATGTCGTCCAGGCACCACCATCTGACAAAACTGAAATTGATGATGCGCCGTTCATTGCAAAATGCGCTGATTTTGCTGCAGTCGTTAGTAATGGGGCAATCCAAGATGCAATATACAATGATACGGCAATGTCGATAATTCCACCGACAACAATTCGGAACACATTACCACCGAACACAGCAGCCATTACGGCTAACATAAATGGAATCGTTGCTAAATCTCCGAATGGTAAGACACGATTTCCTGGTAAGATAACTGCAATTAGCAATGAAACGGGTACTAAAATCAATGAAGCTGACAACACGGCTTCCTGACCAACAGCCAAGGCTGAATCCATTCCAATATACAAATTACGTCCTGGGAAGTGCTTTTGTACCATTGTGTTCGCCGCTTCTGATATTGGTGACAAACCTTCCATCAAGATAGCTACCATACGTGGCATCAAAATCAAAACCGCAGATGTTGTAATTCCTAAGTTTAATATCTTAGTTAAATCATATTGTGCCAAAGCACCAATAACAATTCCAATAATCAGTCCCATGACAGCTGAATCACCAAAGACACCAAGTTTCTTTTGAATCGTTTCTGGCGTCCAATGAATATTCTTTACACCAGGAATACGATCTAGGACCCAGTTAATTGGCAGAGCCAATACGAATCCTGGGGCAGATGCTCCTTGTGGAAATGAAATGCCCTCTAATCCATAATGTTTCTGAATTGTTGGTGCGGCCAAATCTGCTAAGAAGTAAATCCACATAGCGTGCACAATCATCGTGAATAGACCCAAACCAAAATTATTTGTTGCTGCATAGACCAATGATCCTGAAAATGCAATGTGCCAATAATTCCACAAATCGACGTCCAATGTTTTAGTCAAACCAATCACTAACAAGACAACATTCAAGGCGACACCAATTGGGATAGCTAAACTTCCTAATGTTGTCCCATACGAAATAGCTGAAGCTGCTGGCCAACCAACGTCGATCGAATTTAATGACAAACCAAAGTTTTTAACCATCGCTTGGGCTGCTGGACCTAAGTTATCAGTCAATAATCCAATAATTAAGTTCAACCCAGTAAACCCAATACCGACCATCAAAGCAGATTTAAAAGCCTTGCCGGGTTTAATACGTAATGCTAGTCCAAAAATAAATAGTAATAGTGGTAAGAATACTGTTGGACCAGCATCTAATAACCATTTAATCACTCCCATAATTTTCCCTCTCTACTTGATTCCTGCGCTCTTTAATGTTTCAATAATTTCTTCTGCATTTTTTGCTAATAACAATTGCTGTATTTTTGTTTCATTTTGAATCAAAGCAACTAGGGTTTGTAGCATACCTAGTTGTGCATGTGCTTCCTTTAGCGCTAGCATAAACACAAATTTAACTGGAATTTCTTCACCGTCCCCCATTTGTAAAAATGTAACTGGGTCTCGTAATCGTAAAACACCAATCTGGTCATAATTAACATGCTCTGCATCTGTATGAGGTATTGCGATACCAATTTTATCTGTTGCCAAACCAGTCGGAAAGTCAACCTCTCGTTGCAAAATGGCTGGCTTGTAAGAGGGTTTAACCGCCCCACTTTCAATTAATCGATCCGCTAATTTTGCGAGTGCTTCTTGATCGTTCGAAGCACTTTCATCAAGTAAAACGACTTTATCTGATAACATTCAAATTCACCTCCTTAATAAATTTTTCCAATGCTTGTTGCGATGTAATTTGTTTTAATTTGATTAGCATTTGTGACTGCAAAAGCTCACCCAATATACCAATCAATTGATTATCAGGGTTTTGACTATCAATAATTAAAATTAATGCATATTTTGATTGGGCATTAATAAATGCTAATCCTTGAACATCAAGATTTGGTAGTTCAACATGTGGCATAATCATATCTTCTGCAATAGCTGTACTACCTAATGCTTCACGTGCCTGCATCGCAGCTAACACATCTTTATTATTTAGATTGAATTGGTCTGCAATAATTTCTGCCATTGCAGATATCGTTGGTAATGTCGGCATTGATAAAAATTTAATTTTAACCATATAACATCTCCTCAACTTTGCGACGATCGCTCTCGTTAAATAACGCACTGACCTGAATAACTGGCGATGCTGGTTGAAAATGAATGGCAACAGTTGAAATAACTAAATCAATCTGCTCAAATTTTTTGAGATTTAACTCATAATCTCGAGCTGAAATTGTACCAACAATATCAAAATCAGGGAATGCTCGTCGCACCTTGGTCTGCAATAACTGTGCAGTGCCAATTCCTGTGGAACACATCAATAACACCCGTTTTTTCACACTCGCTTCTTCTAATGCTCTCACAACATATAGGGTTAAAAATCCAATTTCATCCTTCGAAACATCATACTGTGTCTGTTGCAAAACCTGTTGAACCTGAGCAAATGTTTCTTCATAACTAAAACGAATATCATTCAAAATTGGATTAACAATAAGCATATCTTCCTTCATACGATGAATCATCGGTCGAACATGTCCAATCAAAGCATTGCGTAAGTTTTCGATATTAACGTGGGCAGGTAAAGGTAATCCATGAATCAAATAATCCACTAACTGACGAGCCTCATCTTCTTGGCTGCTATCCAATGTGCGATCATATCGTAATCCGACTAGATATAGCATCAGGTTCTCAATTTCCTGACTGTTAATTTCAACATGAGCATATTCACTGATGTTATTAATAACCTGTCGAGCAACCCGTAATAGTAGCTCATCATAATGATGATTCATCTCAGTTGGTGTCGCCAATTCAACATTATGCGACCTAACTCTATCTAATAAAATGTAGAGATGTGAAAAAATATTAACCGTATATGGATCCAAAATCTCAACATCAAGCTCTTTTTCAATCAATGTCATTTGCGAACTAATAAACGTTTGATCAGTTTTTGAAATATCTGGAAAAATGCCAGCCAACCCTTCAACAACTTGTTGCGTAACGGTATTCTCTAACAAAAAATAATTTAACGCTTTGCGAACTTGTACCTCAGTCCCCACAACTTTTGCTTCACCAGCAGATCGATCAATACTAATGTGAAACGAATGCAACATTTCATTTAAAATGCTTAAATCACGTTGCAATGTTGATTCTGAAATATACATTTTTTCTAACAAATGCCATCGATTTAACCCGTGCGGAAACGAATGCAACAAATTAATTGCTAAATCAAATTGCCGTTGTTCATCTTGCTCGGTTGTCGGCGTTGAAGGGCGATTCTCTCGTAAACGGTATCCACGCCCACGTTGTGATTCAACCACTGCCTCTTCTTGATTTAACTTGTTAATCATGCGATATACGGTCTTTTTTGACACATCAAAAGTCTGTGAAATCGTTTGGGCATCAACAAAATCCGTTTGTTGACCCAAAAACATCAATATTTTACTTTCTAAATTATTGGTGCTCATTTTTTCACTTCCCTTCTACAATTTATATTCTATCGTGTATCTGAAAGCGTTTTCTTAATTAAATGGCCATTGCAATGGCCATTTAGTATTGGCTACATTTTAACAAGAATTTGAGCAAAAAAAATAGCATGACATTTAATCTGCCATGCTATACGTTTTACTTTCTTCTTAAAGCTAACAAATCATGTGACAACTTAGCTGTTCGTCCATATATCTGCTTGTATAATTCATAATATTCATGATACTTTGCAACGTTTTCTGGGATTGGTTCATAAGTTTGGCCAAAACTCGTAAATGTATTGGCAGCCTCTTGCACGCTATCAAACCAGCCAAGACCAACAGCTGCTAATATAGCTGCTCCCATACCAGGGCCTTGCTCATTCTGGAGCGCCACAACTTTCGTATCAAAAATATCTGCCTGTATTTGTAACCAAAGTGGCGATTTTGCACCACCACCAATGGCGACAACTTTATCAAAATTAGCCCCGGCCGCTTCATAAATTTCAAACAAATCTTTGAATGAGTAGATAATTCCTTCCAGCACTGAACGCACAAAATCCGCCCGATTCTGTGTACCATCAACGCCAATAAAGGCACCACGAATATCTCCGTCACCACGTTCACCAACAATATATGGTGTAAACAATAAGCCATTAGCCCCAATCGTTGATGACTGTGCTGAATCAACCATTTCATTAAATGTTATTTCACTCGCAAAATTTTTCTTAAACCAAGATAGTGAATAACCTGCTGCTAAAGTCACACCCATTGAATAGAATTGATTTGGAATTGCATGATTAAAGAAAGTTACCTTACCGTGATAGTTAACATCCGCAGTATCTTCATACTTTAAAACCACGCCTGATGTACCGATTGATGACATCACCATATTGGGCCTTAAAATGGCAGCTCCAATGGCACCTGCTGCATTATCAGCGGCACCGCCAACTACCTGTGTATCAGTTGATAAACCAGAAAATTCTGCATAAGCTGCTGAAATTGCGCCAACGTTATCTATTGATTGAATAATTTCTGGGAACATTGTTGCCGGCAAATCAAACACTTCTTGAACTCGCTTTGACCAAGTTCCTGCAGCTACATCTAATGCAACTGTTCCCGCAGCATCAGATATCTCCATTTGTAATTTACCAGTCATACGATAACGTAAATAATCTTTTGGCGTCACGATTTTATCAATTTGCGCAAATGACTCTGGTTCATTCTCTTTCAACCACAAAATAGCGGGGAGCGTAAATCCTTCTTGCGCACGATTACGGGTAATATTAATAAATTCATCACCTATTTTTTCATTGATCTCACGTGTTTGTTTAGATGATCGCGTATCATTCCACAGAATTGCTGGTCGAATAATTTTCCCGGATTTATCCAATGTCACTAATCCGTGCATTTGCCCAGAAAATGAAATACCTTTAATTTGATCAGGTCTTAAATGGTCATTTAGTATCAAGCGGACAATAGCGACCGTTGTACCACTCACCCATTCTTCTGGATTTTGCTCACTATATCCTGGCGCAGGTTGTGATAATGGATAATCATATGCCTCTTGTGCAATGATTGTTCCTTGGCGGTCAACAGCGGATACCTTAACTGCCGATGTTCCTAAATCGACACCTAATACAACTTCTTTTGTCATAATTTTTTCCTATCTTTTTTATATAAATAAAACGCTCCAATCAATAATTAGATTGAGGCGTTTTGTCCTGATATTCTGCTCAAATTACTTAAAAGTTGAACCCAAAACAGAATAAATATAGTTATTTAACGTTGCCTTAATTGCCTCAAGGTGTTGTGATTCAACTTTATCAAAGATTTCATCATTCGTCTTATTCAAAATGTAATCTTCAAATGTCTTCAAAGAACCTTTACCATTTTCAAAGTCGGCAAAAATGCCCTCATCGAATGAGGCATAGCGATCACGCTTGATGTTCTCTAGGAATCCATCTTCATACATTTTCATGGCAACACGGAATCCTGCTGCATATGTGTCCATTCCTGCCATATGTGCATAGAATAAATCTTCAGGCTTAAATGATGCACGACGTACCTTTGCATCAAAGTTCAAACCACCCTTTGGTAGACCACCATTCAAAATAAATTCATACATAACCAAAGTTGATTCATAGATATCATTAGGAAATTCATCAATATCCCAACCAGTTTGCTTATCACCCATGTTAGCATCAAGTGAACCTAACAGTCCTGCTTCACGAGCAAAGCGTGCTTCGTGCTCATACTTATGACCGGCCAAGTAAGCATGATTACCTTCAATGTTTAACTTGAAATCTTTTTCTAAACCATATGTTTGTAGGAATGAAATGGTTGTTTGCACATCAGTATCATATTGGTGATCAGTTGGTTCCTTTGGCTTTGGTTCCAACAACAATTGTCCGGTATAACCGATTTCCTTAGCATAATCACGAGCCATCTTAAAGAATGCAGCGATATGATCTAGCTCACGCTTCGTGTCAGTATTTAGTAGTGATTCGTAACCTTCACGACCACCCCAGAAGACATATGATTGTGATCCCAAACGCTTAGCAATTTCTAGTGAGTGCTTGATTTGCGCTGCTGAGTAAGCAAAGACATCCGCAAATGGTGTCGTTGCACCACCAGCTAAGAAACGCTTATCTGTAAACAATGATGAGGTATTCCAAAGCAACTTCTTACCAGTTTCCTTCATCTTTTGCTCAATCTTATCAACCACTTTATCCAAGTTAGCATTTGTTTCAGCTAATGTATTTCCTTGTGGTGCCAAATCACGATCATGAAATGCAAAATATTCTAATCCCAACTTGTCCATAAATTCAAACAAGTAATCAACCTTTGCTAAAGCGTGATCCATGTCTTCCATGTCATCAACACCATCAACATCCCATGGACGAACTGCAGTTCCTTCACCGAATGGATCAACTAAGCGCTGATCCATTGTGTGCCAATAAGCAACTGAGAACTTCAACCAGTCCTTCATTGGCTTTGTTTCACCGTTAATTGTAAATTCTTCATCTGGATTGTAAAAGTTATAGCCCTTTGTTGATAAGAAATCCAATCCCTTGTTTCCCCCAACGTAATTTACTTTTGGAAAATCAAATAATTCAGTCATTTTTTCACCCCTGTAATGAATATCTAACTCTTTTTGAGTTAGTCTGTTTTTTGTACCAACCAACTTACAAAGACTATTTTAAACGCGAAGTTATATTTTGGCAACTATTTTCTATAAAAAATAATCAACTTGTTTCTATAAATAAAAAAGCTAACAATTGCATCTCGTTCTACGAGGTTCTAGCAATCGTTAGTTTGTTTATTTATTATCATGACCTGAAAATACTAAATTATAGTCATCCAACCCCAATACATGATGGGTAATCATTGAACATGCACCAAGCAAAGTTGCATAATTTGAATGTTTTGTCAGATACAATTCTGGTACCATATCCAAGCTCTTTGTCGTTGTTTGAATTGCTGTAAAAATCTCAGGAATATCTTCCATTAACCTTGAATTAATAAATATTTTCTCAGGTGAAAATGACACTGAAGCATTATAAATTACACGTGAAATAGCAGCAATAAACAAATCAATCACCCGCTGTGCATCCTTATCACCATCACGAAGTAATTTTTCGAGACCATCACGATCCAGTCCAGTAATGTTTTTTTGACGCTGAATATTTTCAATAATGGCATCTTCAGAACAATAATTTTCAACTTTATCAAAATTATATTGATTTTGCTCATCAATATCCGTAAACATTAATGAACTACCAATTTCTCCAGCTGCTCCTTTAAATCCATGATATAAATGACGATTCAAAATGATTCCCGCTCCAATACCTTTATGGATACTAACACTTAGGATATTATTTTCGTTTTGAGCAGCATTAAAATCGCGTTCATATACCGCAGATAAATTCGCCTCATTTTCAAGAATAACTGGCACATGATATTTATCTTCAAATATTTGTTTCAAATCAACATCTTTGACATCCCAGAATGGTGACTTGCTAATTTGATTCTCGTAAACTACCCCATGGATGGAAAATGCAATACCTAATAAGCCATTTTCAGTATCCATGTCAGCATTAATTGTTTGAATTTGTTTATTGATAATATCGACGATATCCAGAATATCACGACTGTTAATTTCAATCCGTTCATACCCTATACTCTCACCATTCAACAAGTTGGACATAATATGTAAATGACGATAGCCTAAATCAACGCTGACTGTATAACCATACTTATCATTGATAGTTACTAGTGTCGGCTTACGTCCGCCCATTTTTGATGCTTCACCACTACCAATTTCTTTTAAATAACCCATCTCATCAACTTCATTATATAAAGTTGTAATAGAAGATTTGTTCATCCCCAAATTTCTAGCAATTTCAATTCTAGAAATTGGCGCATTATTAATAACCTGTTGGAGCACTAACCTTAAATTACCTTGATGAAATGATTCTTTTTTTGTACCTTCATTCATTTTATTTTCTCGTTTCTAACTATTCTAATTCGCCTCATTATATAACTTTATCATACTTCCTAAAAAGAAAATGTATTAAAAAAGCCAGAATAAACTGGCTTCAAATTTTTTAAATTTGTGATTGATGTTCCTTTGATATACCAACGACATCGGCACGCTCACGCATTGATTCCTCAATCTCTTCTAGACTACGATTTCGTGTTTCAAAGACATATCTTTGCACAAACCAAATAGCTATGAAGCAAAGAGCACCATAAATTAAGAATAGACTTCCTGTACCAAAGAAATCTAGTAGCGCTGGGAAAGTTAATGAAACCAACGTATTAGCCGACCAGTTAATAACACTGGCAAATGAATTTCCTAATCCACGAATATTCAACGGAAATACTTCACCAATCATAACCCACATAACAGGTCCCCAAGTACCCGAGAAGAACGCAATATAAATTGTTAGTGCAATAACGCAGATGACTGCCGCAGTCTGTGAACCACCCGAGAATTTCATTGCAATACTCATGACAACCAAAGAAATTCCCATTCCTATTGAACCAATATTCAACATCTTCTTACGATCAATTTTGTCCATAATTGCAACCGCAACTGCTGTTACAATCACATTAAAAATTCCAATACCAATGTGAGCGATTAGGGCAGCAGATACGCCAAATCCAACATCAGTAAAAATGGTTGGTGCATAATACAATACTGTATTACATCCCATAACTTGTTGGAAAATAGCTAATCCAATTCCAATAACTAAAGCTGGTCTGGTCATCTTACCAAATAGCTCTGACCATCCACCACTTTTAATATTTGCTGCTTCATGAATGTTTACCAGTTCTTTATCAACAGCTTGTTGATTCCCCTTATTCATATTCAACAAGACTTCTTCAGCCTTGTCAGCTTGATTTATCTTTACTAAGAAGCGAGGACTTTCAGGTAGTAATAACCCACCAAGGAAAAGAATCACAGCTGGAAGGGCTGCGAATCCTAACATCCAACGCCAACCTGTATCCAAACCTGAGAAACCATAATTCGTTACGTATGCCACAAAAATACCAGTCATAACCATTAACTGGAACAGACTTGAAACTGTACCACGCTTTTCAGCAGGTGAAAGTTCTGCAAGATATGTTGGAATTAGTGCTGATGCAGCACCAACAGCCATCCCTAGAATAATTCTAGAAATAACTAACGTCCAAAATTCTGGTGAAAATGCCGAACCTAGTGCACCGATAAAGAAAATAATCGATGATAGAATCAACAACTTTTTTCGACCAAACTTATCTGAAGATGGCCCAATGATTGCGGCACCAAGAATAGCTCCAATTAATACAGCACTAACAACCCACCCCTGTTGCCAGGAGTTCAATGCCATCTGCTTTTGAATAAATAAAATAGCTCCAGAAATAACACCAGTGTCATATCCAAACAATAGGCCACCTAAGGCACCAAAGAAATAGATAAACCCTGTAGAAATACGTCTCATATTTCCATCCCTCTCTTTTTTCGATAGCTAGTAATTTTTAATTTAAGTAAGTTGGTTTTGTACACCAACTATTATAACAGTGTAATTAACGATTGCAAGAATAATAATGTAATCGCTTCCAAATACTCAAAAGATTTACTCTTATTTTTTATCAAAACAAAGTAGTGTAGAATAGGTCTAACAACATTGATTAGAATTTACTGAAAGGTGTGATATCCATCATGGGAAAACTAAAAGTCATTGGTCGATTAGCACGCGTTGCGGCAGCTGCGCTTACTCCTGTCGCCCTAGATGAAGCTACCAAAATTATTAATCGCCATCTCGATAAAAGAAAAGATTATGTCAAAATACCAGATGTGAAATCATTATCTTTAGACGAAGCAGCAAAAGTACTTGAACAGTATGAATTCAATTATGCAGCGGTTAAAGTAAAGGCTGACGTGAAATATGCCTACAATGATAGTGATACTGTGCTACGTATCCTGCCCAAGGGTGGTGCAAGCGTTGATCCAACAACCTTTGTTAAACTTTACTATGCAGATGAAGAAACAATCAAACAAAGTAACGTTCTATTTAAAGATATGATGGATCAAAAAGTTGATAAGCAGGAAAAACGTCAACAAGCCGTTCGTGACTTAACTGATAAAACAAAACAAGTTGCAACAGATGTTAGTGGTAAATTAGGGCTAACAAAAAAAGACAAGAATAGTGATATTTAAATTTACAAAAAAGAAAACTGACAGTTAAGAATTTTAAATTTTACAGTATTTGGTACTGATGGCTAGCTAATCTTACAGGTTAGTCGTCGGTACCTTTTTCTTCGTTGTTATATATAATTTATGGCCAAAAAAAGCAACCAAATTCATAAAAAATTTAGTTGCTTAATGTTTAAGCTATTCATTTAAATAGATCTAATATCAATACAAGCAGTCAAGTTATTGTATTTATCTAAAAAATCGTACGTGATAACACTATATTTTTAAATTGAAAATGCTAAATCGCCATCATAGGCAGCCTGGAATATGTTAACAATATCTTCTTTCGTACCAACACGTGGATTTGAAGCAGCATTCCCATCTTTCAAGGCATTTTCTGCCATTAATTCAAAGTCCTTTGGATCGGCACCGATTTCCTTAATGGTTTGTGGAATACCAACATCATCTGAAAGCTGCTTCATAGCTTTAATAGCAAGCCCTGCTGCATCACGTGTTGACAATCCCTCTGTATTTTCACCCATAAACTCAGCTAACTCTGCAAATCGCTGCGGATCAGCGATGAGATTATACTTCTCAACATAAGGTAACAATAGCGCACAGCAAACACCATGAGGTGCATCATATTGACCACCTAATTGATGCGCCATGGCATGAACGTATCCTAAGTTTGCATTATTAAAGGCCATTCCAGCTAACATCTCTGCTTCAACCATCTTGTTCCTAGCCTCTAAATTATGGCCATTCGCAACTGCTTCCCGTAATGATGATTCAACAAGTTTAATTGCCTCAATACATTGAGAATCAGTAATTGGATTATGATCGACTGACACATATGGTTCAATTGCCTGGACAAATGCATCCATTCCTGTTGCTGCCGTAAGCCCCTTAGGAACATCTAACATCAATGTTGGATCATTAAACGAAACAAGTGGAATGTTACGCCATGAAACAACCACAAACTTCAAATGTGTTTCTTCGTTTGTAATAACCGCATGACGCGTTAATTCAGATCCGGTTCCTGCAGTCGTATTAACTGCAATTAATGGTGGCAATGCATTATCAAGTGTTTCTATACCAGCTAACTTAGTAATGTCGGACCCATTAGTTAAAATGATTCCTGCTCCTTTACCAGTGTCATGAGCAGAACCACCACCAATCGTAATAATTGAATCAGCCTGTTCCTTTTGATACAAATCTTTTACAGCTTTAATGTTACGAATTTTTGGATTGGGTTCAACTTCATTATAAATAACATAGTCCACACCAGCAGCTTTCAGTGATGCAATTGTTTGTTGCACTGCACCACCTTCTAATCCTTCCAAAAATTTATCTGTGACCAATACTGGCTTTTTCATCCCCAACATCTTGGCACGTTCCCCAATTTTTCCAATCACGTTGGGTCCAAAAAAATTAACACTTGGCATTAAAAAATCATAACTGCGCTCAGTCATTATAAAAATCCCCCTTATAATTTTATGAGACTTAAAGAAGTTAATTTAACTAACCGTGAAAATATGGCTAATAATTAAAAAGTAACCGCCAACTAAAAGTGATTACTTTCACAATATCAATTGTATCACGTATATATATTCAATGCCATTTTGCTAAATCCTAAATAACCTATTAATCCCTAACTACATTTATTATCATTTAACGAAAGTGATTATCACGCGTTACGACAATGCTTTTACTTTCTTATCACTAGATAAGTACTATCAAAATTATTAATTACCAATTTGATAAAAAATGACAGCTAAGAATTCCATCTTAACTGTCAGTCTCTTTCACTTATCCAATTTTACGATTAAATTTCTTGAATTCAAATAACTCATCTATTTGCTTCAAGTATTCCGTTGGTATTGTCACATTTAAAGCCTTTAAATTATTCTGCAATTGTTCTGGCTTGCTTGCACCAGTAATAACACTGGTAATACGTTGATCACGTAAGTCCCATGCCAACGCGAGGCTGGCTAAATCGATTCCTAATTCATCAGCGATGTTGATTAATTTTTCAACCTTTTCTAGATTCTGTGTTGTCAGCAAGGCTTGAATTTGATTCTGATAAGTTGCACGTGATCCAGCCGGAACCTCTTGATGCAATCGATACTTTCCAGTCAACAGTCCTTGCGATAATGGTGAAAATGGCACAATACCCAAACCTAGTTTTTCACAAACATCCATCAATTCGTGTTCAATATAACGATCAAACATATTATATTGTGGTTGAACAACTGACATTGGATGTAAACCATGTGCTTGAATCACTAACTGTGCTTCTAAAATTTGTACTGGTGTCCACTCGCTGACACCGTAATATAAAATTTTCCCTTGGTCTACTAAATCACTCAATGCCTGGAGTGTTTCTTTCAAAGGTGTTTCAGGATCAAAACGATGACAGAAATATAGATCTAAGTAATCAGTTTGTAGATTCTTTAGTGATTCATCAACTGATTCAAAAATATGTTTTCTTGATAAGCCACGATCATTAACACCGTATCCAGTTGGAAAATAAACCTTACTTGAAATAATCAATTCTTTTCTAGGCAAAGGTTTTAAAGTATTTCCCAAGAATCTTTCCGCCGCACCACCACTATAAGCATCCGCACAATCAAAAAAATTTACACCATTTTCATACGCTAATTGAATACTTTCAGCAGCTAGTTGCTGATGATTTTCATCACTGACATCTGTCATCCAACTACCTAGAGCAATTTCGCTAACTTTCAAACCACTGCTACCTAGATTCCGATATTTCATGTTTATTTTCTCCCCCAAAAGACTTAACTACTTTTATCGTTCACGTTTGTACAAGCATAGTCTTATATAAACAGTTCTACAAGAATATTCTATTATCACCTGATGGCATAATTTCACAACTTTATGATTAAACTTCTCACATAAATTTATAAAACTATGATCCATAGCCCTCTTACAGCTACCATGCAACAAGAGGGTTATTATATTATAATAGTCTCTACATACATAAATTTAATTTCGATAAAAAACAAATGCCACTCAAAACTATTTCGAGGCTAACTATGACACAAACACAAGCAAAATATCGTAATATCGCAAACAAAATTCTTACTAGCATTCAAGATGGTACCTATCCTTTGAATAGTTTCATCCCCAAAGAGATGGACTTAGTCGAGCAATTTCAAGTGAGCAGGTCAACCATTCGCCAAGCTATCCAAGTACTAGTGAATGAAGGCTATCTAGCACGGCGAAAAAAATTAGGCACTTGGGTCAAAGCAACTAAAATTGAACAAGGTTTCACGCATGTCATTAAAAGTTATTCTGATGAAATGGGTGAAAAGGGCGTTATTCCAAAAACCAAGGTCATTAGCTTAACCAAAATGCCAGTCACACCAGAAATTCAATCCGAGTTACAGCTAGCCGATAAAGATACTGTTTTTGCGCTAACCCGTTTGCGCTATGCAGATGACAAACCAATTTTGTTGACAACTTCATATATTCCAACAAAATATATTCCTGATTTTGATCAACACGATTTTGAAAAAGAGTCCGTGCTACATACGTTTGAAAATCATAATCTTTATATGACCCATGCTTCACGAGAATTGGAGCTACTTCGTGCCGATGAAACAACCGCTGCACTATTAGAAATTCCATTAGATGATCCGCTGTTCTACTTCCATACAATTACTTATACAAATCAAGATATTCCTGTAGAATATGCCCTTTCAAAATATCGTGGTGATATTAGTTCTTTTAAGATTGAAATTAATCAATAAAAAAATCCATTCAGCGAAAAATCACTGAATGGATTTTCTTTATTTAAGCCTTAAAAGCTTCATCAATAGCCTTATATTCATCTTCTGTCAGATGAACATCAATTGACTTTGCTAAATCGGTTGCTTGCTCAGCATTACGGGCACCAGGAATAACTAAACCAATATTTGGATTTGTCATATACCATGCCAAAACGACATGTGTTAGTGTCGCATCATGTGCCTCAGCAACTTGCTTTAGAACATCAAGACCTTTAATCATTTGATCAAACTTTGCATCATCTAAGCGATCAAACTTATCACGATCTGCTGCACCGTAACGTCCTGTCAACAATCCTGACTCTAGTGGGAAGTAAGGCACGAAACCGATACCATTCTCACGAAGATATTCAAAGCGCTCTTGTTCCTCATCACGATGTGCCAAGCTGTAGTAGTCCTCATCAAAGTCAACTTTACCAGTAGCATTTGCTTCCTTTAGTTGATCAAAACTAAAGTTTGAAACACCAATAGCACGAATCTTGCCCGCTTGCTTCAACTTATCAAGTGCTTCTACTGCCGCCAACTTATCAGATGTTTCATCTGGGAAGTGAATATAGAAGATATCAATATAGTCAGTCTTCAAACGCTTCAAAGATTCCTCAACTGTTTTAACTAAGAACGCAGGACTATTATCTGGCTTATAGTCATTATCTGGGTTTTGAGCCCCCTTCGTTGCAATAATAATCTTGCTTCGATCATAATCTTGGATAACATCCCCAATAATTTCCTCAGAACGTCCTAAACCATAGACAAAAGCCGTATCCAGTACATTAATCCCTGCATCCAATGCTGCACGAACTAAATCATAACCATCTTGTTCATCTAGATTTTTAAATAGATTGTGTCCACCAACCTTATTAGTCCCCAAACCTAACTTATGTGCAAATTCTAATGTCATATTTGTACTCCCTCTATTCTTATGATTGTGTCATGAAACAAGTGCTTCATTTCACTTACATGTTAACATACTTTTCTTAAGTTAGTAAAAAGAGAGCTGATAAGCTACCGTTCTGGAGTCCAAAATAAGCAATCAATTTGGCACACTGCCGGAGTGTCAGCGTAGGCGTGTGACATATTGATTGCTTATTTTTGACGGACTGGTAGCTTATCGCGTTTATAGGAGAGCGTGACAACAAGCGCCTACCAGTCCGTCCCTACTCTTGAAAGTCTGCCTCTTCCAAAGTTAATAAAGCTTTTTTTCGCGCCAATCCTCCGGCATAACCAGTGAGTGACCCGTCACTGCCTACCACACGATGACAAGGAATAAAAATCATAAATGGATTGGCACCAATTGCATGACCGACTGCCCGTGATAAATTTTTTGCTCGTTGTTTATCATCCGTTATCAGATGACAAATCTGTTGGTAGGTTACTGTTTGACCATAAGGTAATTGCTGTAACGCTTGTAACACCTGTTGCTGAAATGGTGTCACTTTAAGCTTAATTGGCAGTGTCGCAATATCTGGTTCCTTACCTGCAAAATAATCCGTTAACCACTTTTTGGCTTTTTGTAGCACCACAGTATCTGATTCCTCCGCCTTGGTTAGATCATACTTACCACCAAAGTGCTTTTGGTTTTCAAACCAGCAGCCTAAAAAAGATTGACTATAACTTAATAATGTCATCTTTCCCAAAGGCGTTTGCATGACTTGGAAATATTCCATCACCGATTACCTCACTATCTTTTATTGTTTCTCTTCAATTCGCTTTATTAAGTACGCAATGACCTTTCTCACCATTTTTTTGGTTCCCGCATCCAATGAATGCATTAATAGGTTTTCTAGTTTAAGAATAACCCACCAATTAATCAAACGCACGTGATCAACATGTTGACTGACTTGTTTTGGCCAGTTAATAAATGGTAATAGCATTTTATCAAACCGATCACCGTGTCCAAAAGTATATTGTGTCATCCACAAACTGACAATCTTGGTTGCTACCAACTGTTTAATAAATTTATCTTTATGCTTTGTAATTTGCACCACTGTCCCGTCACGAAGCACGACACATGTTCGCATACCCCGTGTTTGGACATTAACAATTTGGTGAGCATTGATCCATGTCGTTGGACCACTTTTATAACTTGTAACCGGTACAAATGCATGATTCTGCATTACCCAGCTACGCATCTGACCACGTAATTCTGGAGGCAATAAACAATAATAAGCTTCCACCTGATCATGTCGCTTATAGCCTGTTGTTTTTTCCAATTGATCCATTAATCGATTAGTAGAGACTAATGTGTCAACAATCATACCATCTGCATAATAGATTCGTGAAACTGAGCGTTGATAGCGATCACGGGCTGCAACAATTAACATTGTCTCATGTGGACAAATATCACTCGTTTCTGAAAGCTGTAACAAAACGTCCTGAGAGTAACCTTTTTCTGAAATTATGATTGAATTCGGCATAATTATATGTTCCTTTATTGAAAATATATGCAATATGATTTATCGATCATTTGCCGTAATAATTTTAAGTGTCGATAATATGTCATACGATGAATTTCCAGGCGAATACACCGTTTTGTAACTAAATCATCTGGATATTTCATAAAATCTAACAATAATTGTTTAATTTTTTGATGACATGCTGATTGATCCAATATTTTTTCAATAGTTACCTTTAATTCAGTTTTTTCAAATGCTTGTTCAATTTGTACAACTTCAGGTGGTAGAATTATAAAATCGTGACGTTCTGCATACTTTTGATTACTTCGTTGTATATCCCTTAGTCGCCACAATAACCAGCGAAATAAATTTGAATTATTAGTTGGTGCTAATTGATCCCCTGCTAATAAACGCTGTAAAATCAATAATCGCAATTCTTGCCGATAATCATCAAAATTTATATTTCGCCAATCAATGTGCCCCGTTTTTAAAACACCACCAATGATAGGTTCATATTGTTCCCATCGATTAATAACTTCTGTCGTCATTTGAAACTCCCTTGGTTATATTTTTTGATACCATACCACCCAAGTTGTTCGCCTATCACCAGAGAAAATCCTTAAATGACCATAGTGCTTAATCAATTGCTTATAATGACAACGTTTAGCAATCTCTAATCACCAGACTTTTAGTCCCTTTTTCTAGTAAAAAGGGGTAGACAAATAAAAAACGACCTCATTTCGTAAAAAATATGACGGATACACATGAAAGTCTATCCGTCATATCATTTTTTATTATGAGTTAATCTAAATCTAAAACTGCTTCTAAACTGTAATTATCGTTACCACGAAGTAATTGTGATACACAGCAACGATTTTCAACTTCTGACACTAATGCCCTTGTTTGTGATAATGTCTGCCCTGGAACGGCAACCTGTGCATGCACTAAGAATTCATTATGCCCCTTTCCTCTAACATATGAAATCTTTGCATGTGCTCTTGGTTGCACATCAATTTTATGTTCTTTCAGAATAACTTCCATCGTTCCTACTAAACAAGTACACAATGACATCCCCAATAATTGTTCTGGATTTGTCCCCGGATTATCATTTAATGGGCTACTAGTCTGCACCTCAATGCCATCTTTAGCATAAGCATGGCCATCTAAACCTTCTATATTGTACGTATCTGTCGTATATAATGCCTTATCCCAACGCACATCATTTTTCATCTGACTTCTCCCCTTTTGTAAAGCATATTACCATTGTAAGCGTTTTCGAAAGATAAAACACCTATCAATTAACCAAAATGAAAAAGGTGCAACCCTCACCGGAGTTGCACCTCATTAAATACGTTTTATTGTCTACTTCTTTGTGACATCTCCATTGGCATTCTTAGTAACCTTCATCTCGTTTACTGGAATGTATCCCAACTTCTTTACTGTACTCTTCATTGAATTAGACTTAACAAACTTGATAAACTTTGTTGTATTCTTGTCAGGTTTCTTGGTCGTATACATATGCTCATATGCCCAGATCGACCACTTATTATCCTTAACATTCTTCACAGTTGGCTTAACTTTATCAATGGCAAGAGGCTTCAAATTTTTAGCTTGATCACCAGTTGTATATGAAAAGGCTAAGTATGAAATAGCACCTGGTGTCTTAGAAACAATCTTTTGCACCGCACCATTATCATCCTGTTCCTGTGAAGTTTTTGTTACTTGACCGTCCATCACTTCTTTTTCAAAAGTGAAGCGGGTTCCAGAACCTTGGGCACGGTTTACCAGTGAGATGTCTTGATCTTGACCACCAACATCTTTCCAGTTAGTAATTTTACCAGTAAAGATATCACGTAGTTGTGACATCGTTAATGATGACACTTTCACATCAGCATTAACCACTGGTGCAATACCAACAACCGCAACCTTATTATCCTTTAATTTATTTGCCTTGATACCATCTTTTTGTTCAGCAAAAATATCTGAATCACCGATAGTCACATTTCCTTTACCAACCTGGCTAAGGCCGGCACCAGAACCACCACCCTGCACATTCACTGTCACACCTGGGTTTTTATTCCCAAATTCATCAGCTGCCTGTGCTGCTAAAGGTTGTAACGCAGTTGAACCAACAGCAGTTACCTGCTTTGATGAGTCAGCATACACGTTACCGCCCAATAATCCTCCAGCAAAAACAAGTCCCGCTGTACTCATCAAAAATAATCCTTTTTTCATCACAAACTCCTTCTATTGTGGTTTATGTTTATAGTAGTCGCAAAGAGTAGGGTTCACTCACAATTGGCTTTTGGTCATAGCATCGGCGTGTTACTCCTTACGACACTTATTATTTTATAAAAAGAATGTATCGATTTTGCTTGGACTTCATGTGCCTTTCATGTGTATTACGTAAATAATAACGTTACAAACATTTTTTTATGTAAATATGGGCAGATTAAAAATCTCTAAATTTAATTTTTCACCCCCCCATTTCAAGTAATCACATGGCATAATAGAATAGTTAATAAATAAATTTTTGGGAGTATAGATATGTTAAGTATGGACGAATTGATTCAACAATTAGAAGACATCCGTGATGCCGCTTCAGATGTCAAGAAAGTACCTGGTGCACGGACCATCTATTTGGGTGCTGGTTGGTTTTCCGATCGCCAAATTGAAACTTTGTTAGCATCTTACAAAGCTTTGAACAATAATCCAACGATCAGTTATGTTCATGTACCTTTATTGAACCAATTTGGTGGTCAAGCATTTGACGAAAATGGTGATTTTAACCCTGATTTTACGTGGGCAGTGGCAACTTATAATGCTGATATTACTGCTATTCAAAATACAGATGTCACTTTAGGGGTCATTACCGCTGGTAACGAAGATAGTGGTACTGCATTTGAATTGGGCTATGCTGCTGCTTTGGGTCGTCCATCAGTTGCATTCTTTGATGGTGATTGGGAAGCCAAGCCAATCAATTTGATGCCTGCTATTGGTCCATCTTCATACGTTCGTTCAACTGATGAATTGGCAACCTTTAACTTTATGAGCATTGCGACTCGTGTTTACGAAGGTAAAATTATTTAATTAGCTATATCCATTTAAAAACATCCCCACGTTGGTAAAAGACGTGGGGATGTTTTTTGGAGAGTATGTTTTATGTCTGTTTTACACTGATATGCTATCAATCACCTACCTAATGTTTATCAGTTTTATTACCATTGATAATTTGTTTGATCTTGACGACCCTTACCAGTTGCTTTATCTAATAGCACACGTTGTTCAAAGTGAGCGACATTATGCTTCGTCGTCTTAACCATGTCAGGGTTAACGGATACATAATCAATACCTTGTTGAATTAGGAATTCCGTAAACTCTGGGTATTGTGAAGGTGCTTGACCACAAATTGAAACCGTCTTGCCATCCTTATGGGCGGCTGTAATCAAGTGGGCAATTGCACGTTTAACTGTCAAATTACGTTCATCAAATAATGATGCGACAGTATCGTTGTTACGATCTAACCCAAGTAATAGCATAGTTAAATCATTTGAACCAATTGAGTACCCATCAATAAATTGATTAAACTGATCAGCTAAAATAATGTTAGCTGGAATTTCAGCCATCATATAAACTTTAAAGTCAGCTGAACGTACTAGACCGGCGGCGGCCATAATGTCCGTCACCTTTTGGGCTTCAGAAACCGTTCGTACAAATGGTAACATGACATTCAAGTTGGTTAGACCAAATTCTTCACGTACCTTTTTCACAGCAGCTAGTTCAAGCTTGAAAGCTTCGATAAAGTTAGGGTCGTAGTAACGTGATGCACCACGCCAACCTAATAGATCGGCTGGTTCATGTGGTTCGAACTCTTCACCACCCTTTAGATTACGATATTCACTAGACTTGAAATCTGATAAACGTAACACAACTGGCCGTGGGTTCATGGCACGTGCCACTTTACTGATACCTTCAGCTAACATATCAACAACTTGTTCAGACTTGCCTTGCTTGATCAAATATAGTGGATGCTCGTGAATGTAGCTTGTCCAAATAAACTCTTCACGCATCAAGCCAACCCCATCAGCAGGTAAGTCAGCATATTTTTCTGCTAAGTCAGGGTCACCCAAGTTCATCATGACTTGAGTTGCCGTTGGGGCAAAGTATTCAGCAGGTGCTGCGCCTTCGCTAGCAACAGCAGTTTGTTGAGCTGGTGCCAAAATTGATTGCACTTCACCTTCATAAACAATTCCGTTCTTAGCATCGACCGTAATAACATCACCAGTCTTTAATACGTCCATTGCCGCAACACCACGACTGGTGGTACCAACAAGACAAGGAATTTGCATTTCGCGTGAAACAATGGCTGCATGACAAGTCCGACCACCATTATTTGTAATAATCGCTTTGGCTTTCTTCATTACAGGAACCCAATCAGGTGACGTCATCGCTGTTACCAAAATTTCACCAGGTTGGAATTGATCAATATCTTCTGGATTTTCGATCACGTGGACTTTACCAGTTGCTACACCTGGACTAGCTGGTAGCCCTTTAACAAGCACTGTTTGATTTTCATTGGCAGCCATATGTTGTTCCTCTTTCTCTATTGATTGGTTTTTGTTTTTCTGTGACCATACCGTCTCTGGACGTGCTTGTACTAGCCACAATTTATTTGTTTTTTCATCTAACGCAAACTCCATATCCATGTAACAACCATAATGCTTTTCAATGGCTTTCGCATAACCCGCCAACTC
This sequence comes from Weissella paramesenteroides, assembly GCF_051903945.1. Lineage (GTDB taxonomy): Bacteria > Bacillota > Bacilli > Lactobacillales > Lactobacillaceae > Weissella > Weissella paramesenteroides_A. Next base: position 1,642,662 of record NZ_CP192268.1, read on the forward strand.
CACCACTTGTTCATCGGTTAGTGACGGTTGGTTAGCTTGTTCTGTCGGAATTGTTTGCTCTGCAACACCACCATCAGGCAATCGTTTTAAAGCAATATTTTTCGTTGTCACATCTTTAGAAACAATCTTCAACGTTTCCTTATCAACAATGAAATCATCCGGCGTTACTGTTCCTTGAACAAGATATTCACCTAATCCCCAAACACTGTCGACAATAATTTTAGTATCATCCCCAGTACCAACATTAACTGAGAACATAACGCCCGATGCTTTAGAAAATACCATCATTTGAATCGTTGCAGATAAAGCAACTTGGTCATGTGGAAAATTCTGCTTATGACGATAGTACGTTGCACGTTCTGTATATAGTGAGGCAAAACACTCTTTAATTTTTTGTACAACATCATCTGCACCCTGAATGTTTAGGTATGACTCTTGTTGACCAGCAAAGGATGCATCCGGTAGATCTTCAGCAGTTGCACTTGAACGAATAGCAACGAACGGTTGTGCCTCACCGACTTTTTCTGCTAGTTCAGCGTAAGCTTGTTGAATTTCATCAATCAAGTCTGACGGCATGTCGCTATCAATAATGATTTGGCGAATCTTGGCACAGACCTCGTGTAATTCTTTAGAATTTTCATAATCATGAATACTGTCTAGGAGTGCTTTAATCTTATCAGTTGCCCCTGTTCGATTCATGAAGTCACGATACACATGAGTGGTTGTTGCAAAACCATAAGGTACCGGCACATCTGTCGCAGAAGTCAGTTCACCTAAAGAAGAAGACTTTCCGCCAACTAAATCTACATCAGTACGATGTAATTGATCAAACCATAAAATATTAGCAGTTTCTCTATTTTCCATGAAAATATCTCCTTAATAGCCAAATATGCAACCGCTTACTTAGCAATTTAAATTAAAAGGTCGTTTTAACGACCTACTTCGTACTTGATGAAGTTTATTACTTTTAACATTGTATCTATTCATTTGAGCTAATCACTTATGAATCCGCTTACCACTCATGAACAAATTTATTGTAACGAAGGTTTGAACAAATGTAAACACTTTATTTGAACTTTTGTTCAAGCAATTAAGAAAATGCCCGAAATTGTGATATAATTTACATAAATCCAACGGGGAGCATCGAATCAATATGGCCAATACAGCAACTACCAATAAAACACAAACGGCATTAGAAATTTGCCATTTATACTATGAAGATGGCCTAAGTCAAAATGAAATTGCTAAAAAATTAAAAATTTCTCGGCCAACGATTTCTCGGTTTTTAACTTATGCCAAGGAAAATGGACTGGTCCAAATAAAAATTATGGATCCCAAACAAGATTTAAGTTTGTTACAAATGCAACTTAAGAAAAAATATCAGTTAAAAGACGTCTTGGTCGCCGAAAATTTCATTGACGATACCCAAATTATCAACGAAAAACTCGGGAAACTAACTGCTGAATATCTTAATCATATCGTTCAGGACAATGATATTATCGGAATCAGTTGGGGGCATACTTTAAATGCAGTGGCCGCTAATCTCATTCCAAATGAACACCATAATGTAAAAGTCGTGCAGCTTAAAGGTGGTATGTCAGAATCAGATCTTAGTGATTATGCTAATGAAATTAATCGTAAATTCGCTCAGGCATTTCATACAAACACGATTAATTTGCCCCTACCAACATTTCTCGACAATGCAATCACCAAGGATATTGTCATTAAAGATAAATTTATTCATCAAATTTATGAAACGGGGATGCAAAGCAATATTGCTATTTATACGACTGGGACCGTTCAAGATCACGAAGAATTATTTGGCCTCGGCTATCTAAATCATCCTGAAATTGATTCACTACATCAACGGGCAGTTGGTGATATCGTATCGCGTTTTATTGATGAAGAAGGACACATTGTTAATCCTGAGTTAGATGATCGGACAGTTGGCATTGACTTAGAAAACTTGCGTCAAAAAGATTATTCAATTTTAGTTGCTGGTGCTAAAAAGAAATTGATTTCTATTCATGGTGCCTTAACTGGTCGCTATGCCAACGTCCTCATTACAGATAAACAAACAGCTGTCGACTTATTAGATAAATATTGACCATATAAAAACAGCGTTGCCACAAAAAGCAACGCTGTTTTCTATTTCAATTTTTATTTTAATAACGTAGTCATATAGTTCATAAAACGTTCTAAGTAGAAAGGTACATCAACGTCAATTGCTGCATAGTTGTTAATATGCTCATCCTTCAACTTATCTAGGTCACCAATTGTGCGACCATCGTCAGGGGTCACTGTCATATTAAGTGGTAACAAAGTGACAAATTTTGGATCAACCGCAACACCGACTGCTAACGGATCGTGTAAGGCAGCCCCATTTTTATTGATATCAAGGTCGTAATAGGCATCAATATAATAATCAAAAATGTCAGCTAAGATGTGCCCCTTTTCCGTTCCCAAATCACGCCACTGCTGTGTTTCTTTTTTAGTCAATAGCGTTCTCAGTGTAACGTCTAATCCTACCATCACAAGGTGCTTTGCATGTTTGAATACATAATCTGCGGCTGCCACATCTTGATTAATATTCGCCTCAGTGTATGGTGTCACATTACCAGGGACAGTTAGTGCACCACCCATTAATGTGATATTACCAATCAATTTTTCAATTTCTGGGTCTTTTTTAAAAGCAGCAGCAAGATTGGTTAGCGGACCAGTCGGTACCATGACTAAATCATCTTGATACTGATGAGCAGCTTCAATAATGAAATCTACGGCATGTTGCTTTTCAACGGAACGAGATGCTTTTGGCACATCAACATTACCAACACCATTTTCACCATGGATAGCTTTTGAAATTGCCATTGTTTCAAAAGAATCCGTAGTTGATGAATGTGCTTCACCCAAGAAAACTGGTACTTCTGGTGCATCTAATAAGGTTAGCAGATTCAAACTATTTTGTGCTGCATTTTCAACTAATGTATTACCATATGAAGAAACAATACCGATCAAATCAGCATCTGGTGTTGCCAACGCATAAGCAATTGCTAATGCGTCATCAACGCCAGTATCCAAATCTAGGATCATCTTTTTCTTTGCCATGTTTTTCCCCTTTACTTTGGCATTCTTGCAACTTGCTTAATAAACCACTCATTAAACATCTTTGCATCGATATCAACACCCACATTTGCATTGTGGGTACCCGGCTCATGCCATCTGTTTTGAATATCAGCAACTGTGGCGCCAATAGCTGGTCCGTCGGTTGCCACTTCAATATTCATTGGTTCTGTCGTGATTAATTCTGGATCAAGCGCATAAAGTATTGTGTTCACATCATGCATCGGCTTACCACCTTCATGCACATCCCCATAAGCAGAAATAATCTTGTAAAGCATGTCACCCGACTTACCCATATTCTTGATTTTTCCTACTGTTTCAGCAGTAATTAATGCTTTTAAAGTCACATCCAGACCAATCATCGTTTTTTCAATTGGTGCTGCAAAAACAATTTTAGCGGCATCCGGATCAGTGAACACATTAAATTCAGCGACCGAACTACAATTTCCACCTGAAATACTACCACCCATCAAAATCAAATGTTCAATTTTATCTAAATCATTGGGATATTTTTGAATAAACTGAGCAATATTTGTATACGATCCGGTGGCAATCAAGGTTATTTTTTCAGCTGACTGATTAATCGTTTGATGAATCGCTTCAACAGCCGATAAATCAATTGGCGCCATTTGTGGTTCTGGAAAATCATAACCAGGCATTCCTGAACTACCATGGATTGCTGATGCATCAGCAAATGCTTTTTTTAATGGCGCTTTTGCACCCATGGCAACCGGAATATTCTTATTGAAAAAGGTCAATAATTTCAGTGTGTTGTTCGTTGTCTTATCTACTGAGACATTACCAGCAACCGTTGTGATCAATTTAACATCTAAATTTGGATGATTAATGGCAACTGCAATCGCTGCTGCATCATCAATTCCTGGATCCATATCTAATATGACAGATAGCATGACAAGTTTCCCCCTTGAATAATTTATTATACTAACTGATGATTACCAAACAAACATACCAGCTGTAGCAGCTGAAAGTAATGAAACTAGCACACCAGACAAAAGCATGTATCCAACACGTGAGCTGATGTATTCGTTCTTTTCTTTGTTGACCAATCCCTTAAAGGCACCAAGAATCATACCGATTGTACCGAAGTTAGCAAAACTCGTTAAGAACACTGTCATAACAATTCTTGCGTGTTCGCTAGAGAACAATCCTTTGTTGGCCATAATTGACTTTGAAATCTCACCCATAACAACGAATTCGTTAGTAACCAACTTAGTTCCCATAAATTGTGCGATGTGGAATGCATCTTGAACATTGAAGCCCAACAACCAAGCAAATGGGAACATGATAACGCCAAAAATATTCTCAAGTGTCAACCAGTGGAATCCAGTTAGACTGAATAGTTGGTCAATCAATGCAGCAAGGGCAACGAAAGCAATAACTGTTGCAGTAATGATCAAGATCAACTTACCAGCACCAAGAATTGAATCACCTAAGAATGAGAAAAATGGCTCTTTCTTACCATTTTCTGAATCGACCTTAACAATGACATCATCTTCAGGTGCAACTTTTGTTGGATTTAAAATAGCTGAAATAACAATTGCACCTAAAATATTAAGCGGAACAGCTGTCAAAACATATTGACCTGGCACCATTTGTGTATATGAACCAATAATGGCAGACGTCACACAGCTCATTGACATCATCGCTAACGTAAAATTACGACGTGCTGACATGCTCTCTAACTGATTCTTAGAAACGGCCAATACCTCTGTATTACCAAGAAACATCATTTCAATTGAGAAGAATGCCTCGAACTTTGGTTGACCAGTAATAAAGGTCAAAGCCTTTCCAATCCACTTAATGATCCAAGGTAGAATACCAAAATAAGTTAAAATATCAAACAATGGCACAACTAACAAAATAGGTAGCAATGCCGATGTCACGAAATTAGGGCCACCATTATTTGCGGTTAGCCAGTCTGGCAAAGCAAAGGCAATCCCCTTTGAAGCAACAGAAACTAACCAATTAAACCCATCGGCTGCTCCTTGGACGGCAATTTGTCCTGCTTTGAATTGGGTAAAGAACCAGGCTAAAAATACCTCTAGTACAAGAACAATACTAACGGACTTCCATTGAATGTTCTTTTTATCATTAGAAAATAGATAGGCAACCCCGACAAAAACAAGGATACCTAACACGTTAATAGCAATTAACATTTTGTTTACCTCACAAAATTAATTTTTCTTTATTAAAACATTTAACTATGATAATATGATACCTGCGAATGAGTAAAACGTTTTACCAAGTATTAGTATAACAGCGTCTCACTATTTTTGAAAGCGCTTTCTATCGTTATTTGTTTTTGGGTGGTCAATCATACTACCCAAAAATACTTTCAAAATATACGTAAACGCAAGCTATTCAACAATACTTGGGTTTTGATACCATAATTGCCCAACTATTTTTTAGTAAAAGATAATTTTTAAATTCTTTAAATATAGAGGGATAGAAAAATGCAAAATGTTGTTATTATTGGCAGTTTAAACATTGACGTATTACAAAAACTAGATCGCTTACCCACTGTTGGTGAGACAATCAGCATCAACAGTAAATCAACTAACTTTGGTGGCAAGGGAGCTAATCAGGCAGTTGCTGCCGCTCGCCAGGGTGCAACCGTGTCCTTCATTGGTGGCGTTGGTGAGGACCCAGAAGGTCGCTCATATATTGATTTACTCAATGAAGAAGGTATTCATACCGATGCAATTTATACAAAATCAGTACCCACTGGTACCGCTTATATCATGCTCGAAAAAAATGGTCATAATACGATTTTAGTCTACGGTGGCGCAAACATGGCACTATCCCTGACAGATATTGATCAGGCACAAGATTTAATTAAACGTGCTGATGTCGTGGTCGCACAATTAGAAGTTCCACAAGACGCTATCAAAAGGGGGTTTGAATTAGCGCATCAATATGGAGCCAAAACAATCCTAAATCCTGCACCTGTCACAGATTATGTTGATCCTGACATTTTAAAAAATACTGATTTATTGGTGCCCAACGAGACTGAAGCGGCTGCTCTACTTGGGTTAGAGCCGACGACAGACTATGAAGAGCTAGTTGCCCGGACATCACTATTCAAAGATAAATTGGCAATAGAAAATGTCATTATTACCCTTGGCGAACACGGTGCCTTCTATGCAATCCATGGTAAGCCGGGGCTAATCAAAAGTTTTAAAGCTGATGCAATTGATACGACAGCCGCTGGAGACACTTTCATTGGTACAATTGCTGCAACACTAGCTGCTGACCTATCTAATAATATCGAGGAGACTTTAACAAAAGCTAGTATTGCCAGTAGCATTGTCGTTTCACGACCTGGTGCCATTCCTGCCATTCCTTATCAAGATGAAATTGTTACGAAATTATCATCAAATAACTAAGGAAGTATATCAACATGAATATTAATTTACAGAAAAAGAGCGCTGCACAAGCAGCTGTCGACTATATTGACGATGGCATGATCGTTGGACTAGGTACGGGAAGCACGGCAAACTACTTTATTGAAGCTTTAAGTAAAAAAATAAAAGTCGCCAACTGGCACTTAACTTGTGTGACAACTTCTACAAAGTCACAACAACTTGCTGAATCCTTGGGCATACACGTTGTTAGTATTGATGATATTGATCACATTGATGTAACCGTCGATGGTGTTGATGAATTTGATCCACAATTAAATGGCATCAAAGGCGGCGGTGCAGCACTTTTATTTGAAAAAATTGTTGCATTAAACTCTAAAAAGAACATCTGGATAGTTGATACCTCCAAAAAAAGTGATAAATTAGGTAGCTTTTTACTTCCTATAGAAATTATACCATTTGGTTCTGTGCAACTGTTTACAAAGCTAGGTCAAATGAACTTGCAACCACAATTCAGAATGGATGATCAAAATCAGAAAGTGTTAACTGATTCCAAAAATTATATTATCGATGTCGACATCAGTCATGTCACCGATATTCACAAATTGGCTGATACTCTCAAGTCATTGACAGGTATCGTAGAACACGGCCTATTCCTTAATCTTTGTCATACAGTGATTATTGGCGGCGAGCATATTGAGAAGATTGACAGGTAAATTATGCTGTATATTTTAAGTCTGTTTGCTGGACTTGTTTTAGCTGTCCAGAATCCTTATAACGTCAATCTTGGTAAACAATTAAGCTCCCCTATTCTAGCGGGATTCATGACATACATCATTGGTAACATTGAATTTCTTATTGCCCTGTTTGTACTAAGAATTAATGTTATCTCCGTTTTGTCAGAAACTTTTCAGAAGGGATTTCCATGGTTTATTGGTGGTGTCCTAGGGGCAATTTATATTACAAGTATCATTATCCTTTTCCCAAAATTAGGGCCAATTAAAGCAGTGATTTATCCAACCCTTGGTCAAGTCACTTCTGGTATTTTAATTGATGCGATGGGTTGGTTTAATGTCCAACAAAGCCCACTAAATATGATTAAAATCATTGGTCTTGTGCTACTCATTATTGGTGTGATTTTGAGTGCCTATACGCCAAAGGTAAATAAGTTAAAAAATGTTACTTCTAACGATTGGTTACTCTGCATTTGGGGCTTCGTTGCTGGTATCCTATCGACAATTCAAGGAATATTTAACGGTAATCTGGGGACGCTACTGCATGAAACATCTGAATTCCAAAATACAGCTGAATTAACTGCCTCGATTGCATCATCGTTTATCGCATTTTTACTTGGTACATTATTACTCTTAATCGTTGTTAGCTTAAATCGAGAACTCACACCTGGTAAATTTGTATCCGGGATTGGGTCTGGTACAGCATGGGCCGCATCTTCAATGGGCGCATTTTTTGTCCTATGCATGACCATTTTAAATCCAACAATTGGACCCGGTTTAACAGTCAGTTTGAGTATTATTGGACTAATGATTGGTTCAATCATCATTGAACATAACGGTTTGTTCCAAGTTTCCAAAAATAAAACAACCCGACTGAAAATAATCAGTGTCGCAGTCTTCACTATCGGTATCATCATCATTAAAGTTGTTGGTTGATGGTTATTTAAAATGCTCCATAATTGTTAGACAAAAAAGCCAAACAATTATAGAGCATTTTTTTATTTCTCTAAATGTGAATGTTTTGAAGTTTCGAGCATGCGAATGTAAACCAATAAACTGACTAAAATTGCGAAGGAAACATAGAAAAAGAAAATATTTTCGTGACCGATACTCTTCGTCCATAACGCAACATACTCAACAGTTCCTCCAAAGATGGCAACAGTCAAACCATAAGGTAAGCCAACACCTAACGCTCGAATTTCAGTTGGAAACATCTCTGCCTTTACTATGGCATTGATCGATGTATAACCACTAACAATCAATAATCCACCCAACATCAATAGAAACGCCATCACCGGACTTGAAAAATATTTCAAACCAATAAAGATTGGTACTGTAAGTAAGGTTCCCAAAATACCAAACCAATATAACAACGGCTTACGGCCGATTTTATCCGAAATAGCGCCAAACAATGGTTGGATTGCCATAAAGATTAGCAAGGCCAAAAAATTGATTGCTGTCACTGTTCGATTTGGTAACCCAAGGGTATTAATCATGTACTTTTGCATATAGGTAGTGTACGTATAAAAGGCAATCGTACCACCAAAGGTCAGGCCAACAACCGTTAACACTTGCCTTGGATATTGCATGAGTATTCGTAATGAACCACGTGATGCCTTATCCTTTTGCTTCGCCGTATTTTTAAATTGTTGCGTTTCATCCATTGATAAACGAAGATAAAGCACTAAGATTGCTCCCAAGGCCCCAATCACAAACGGAATTCGCCAGCCCCAAGCTTGTAGTGCTGATTCATTCAAGAAAAATTGCAAAATGCCCTGAATCGCAAGTGCCGCAAGTTGGCCACTAATTAATGTGACATATTGGAAAGATGCGTAATAACCGCGCCGATTAGACGAGGCCATTTCTGATAGATAGGTTGCTGAAATGCCATACTCACCACCTAGTGAAAGGCCTTGAACCATACGTACCAAAATCAAAATTGCGGGCGCAAAAATACCAATCGTTTTATAACTAGGAATCAGTGCAATAACCATGGAACATGTTGCCATAATTGTTACTGACAACGTTAGCGCTGCACGTCGACCACGAACATCAGCATACTTTCCCATGAACAGACTTCCTAATGGACGCATTAAGAAACCAACGGCAAAGACACCTGCCGCACTCAATAGTTCCGCGGTCTGATTAGTACTTGGAAAAAAAGATGGCGCGAAATAAACTGTAAATGATGCGTAAATGTACCAATCGAACCATTCAATCATATTACCTAAGGAACCTTTGATGATATTAGCAGTGATTTGCCGTTGGCTAAAGTTTTGCATGTCTGGCCTCCCTCTTTCTCATATAATTAATTTGCTTCTAATAATAGTCACATATAAACGTGGTGTCAACTAAGTTATAAAACTTATTAATATCATATTTCATTAATAATAAATTCAAAAAACCACCGTATAATCATGAGCACTTTTGCGCTATTGGTTATATGGTGGTTTAAATTATGATTGACAATCAATTTCTACTGCAAAAATTCACGGGCAATTTTTTGATAAATTTCAATCAACGCTAAGTAACTACTAATGGTCGTGTATTCATTGAGTTGATGTGAAGACTTGTCCCCATCAGCACCCAAAATTACCGTGGGCAGACTTGGATTATTCTTTACAAAGACACTGGCATCTGTTGCACCATTCATCGTCAATAAATCAACTTGACGATCTGTAAACGTTTCTTGTGCCGCTTGTTTAACGATTTGAATAAAATCATTATCACTTGCTGTTTCGACTGGCTCAAAATTATGAATAATTTCCAAAGATAGTTGGGCATCATATTGCTGATTTAGTTCTTCCACAGCTGCTTCAATTCGCGCAATCACCTGTTGATTATCAAACGCTTGGGTGGGACGAATATTACCTAATAATTCAGCAGTAGCTGGGATAGTGTTAACCTGCTCACCACCGTGGATGACCGTAATACTGTGCTGTACCCGTCCCAAGTAAGGATCTTCTGGAGTATCTGCAAAAAGGTCTTTTTCTAAATTAATATAATTGACCAAACCTTGAATGGCATTAATCCCCTGAGCTGGTCGTGAGCTATGCGCCGCTTGACCACGACTTGTAATGCGGTAATTAAAACTTCCTGAATGAGCAAAAATAATTTGACCATCTGTAGGTTCACCAATCACAAGTGCATCAGCATCATCGATGGCATGTTGCTCATTTAAGCGATATGCACCAGGCGTACCAAATTCTTCGCCTGCCGTCGCAATAAAACGCAGTGTTCCATTTAATGTGACCTCAGGATTTTCAGCTAATTCAATTAAGGCGATCACTTCGGCAGCTAAGCCACTCTTCATATCCGCTGCCCCACGTCCATAAAGTTTATCACCAATTATCTGTGCACCAAATGGTGGTTGTTCCCAGGCTGATTCATCATCAATTGACACCGTGTCTTGGTGACCCGAAAATACTAGAATCTTCTGATCAGCGTTTTTATTGCCAATTTCAGCTTGTAGATTGGCTCGTTTATCACCAAATTCATCAATTGTTGCCTTAATTCCATGTTCAGCAAATACCTGTTGTAGATATGTCGCAACTGCTAACTCATTACCATTGACGGTATTGATATTAACCAAATCCTGTAAGATCTTAATTTTATCTGCTTGTTCCATAATGACATCCCCCACTAATTACATCTGTTTCTATTACTAGATATTCTCCAAACAAAAAAGCTTTCCCCCTTGTTCAAGGACGAAAGCTTCGCGTTACCACCTTAATTTGTACTCTTCTTACAAACAGTACCTCAATCACTTACTCAGTTAGCAAGTGAGACTATAACGAATCTACCCGTAGCCATTGCTTGCACAATGATTAATGCTCAGAGCTCATCTTCGTTTCTTTTCATTTGCGGTCTTCTCAGCTAACGACCTTCTCTGGACAAATTACTTGGAAAGTACTCTTCTCTTCATCGCAATTTTCTAATAATTATCTAATAAAGAAGTTACTCGCTTTAGCGGTTGTTTGCAAGTGGTTTTTATAATTAATTTGTTGTCATAAAAACAATTGATTGATAAGGTTGCAATGTTAATTGTCTATTAAAATCAATTTCAGATGCTGATGAATCTAACAGTACTTGCCATTGCTGATTTCCAACAAGTTTCTCTGGTACTGAATAAGTGAGCACGCTTTCAGAGAAAGATGCAATAATCAATAACATAGTTCCATCATTGGCAGTCCTGGTAAAAGTAAAAATATCTTCATTATCAGCATCATACAGAGTATACTTTCCCTCAACAATCACAGGCAATTTATGTCTTAATGCAATCAATTTTTGATAGTGATAGAATACTGAAGTTTCACTTTTTAGCGCATCTGCAACATTAATCGCTGGATAATTTGGATTCATTTTAATCCATGGTCGAACATCACTAAAACCTGCATATGGTGATTCACTAGACCAAGGCATTGGTGTACGAGCATTATCACGTGATCTTAGATAGGCTACCTCTTTAATATAATCTTCTGGCAAACCTTCCTGCTGATATAAATCAATAATATTTTTCGTTTCAATATCCTGATAGTCAGCTAATGAATCAAATTTTGCATCAGTCATGCCTAACTCTTCACCTTGAAAAATGTACGGCGTTCCTTTAAGCATATGCAAAACAGTTCCCAGAGTTTTAGCACTTTCAATCCGATATTTTTCAGAACCAAATCTCGTAACGGCTCGGGGTTGATCATGATTTGACCAATATAATGAATTCCATCCTCGATCACTTAATTTATCCTGCCACTCCATAAAGACACGTTTTAAGTCTACCAAGTTAAATCGCTTATTATCAAATTTGCCACGTTTGCCATAATCAATATGCATATGATCAAAGTTAAATACCATATTTAACTCATGTCGATCAACATCCGTGTATAAAATAGCCTGGTCAGAGTCTGTATTTGGCGTTTCACCAACAGTCAGCGTATCAAAATTACGCAATACCTCACGATTCATTTCCTGTAAAAATTCATGTACTCGTGGACCATTTGAAGCACCAGCATAATAACGTTTACTGTAGGCATAGCTGTCATCGGCATTTGGAAAGTTCTGACGTTTAGAAATTAATGAAATCACGTCCATTCTAAATCCATCAACACCAAATTCTAACCAATAACGCATCATCTTATAAATAGCCGCCCGTAACTTGGGTTCTTCCCAATTTAATTCAGGTTGTTCTGGTGCAAAAGAATGTAGGTAATACTGCTTTCTTTCTGGTACATAAGTCCACGCTGGACCCCCAAATGTTGCTCCCCAGTTATTTGGTAGCTCACCGTTTTCTCCTGGATCTCTCCAAATATAGTAGTTCGAAAATTCGTTATCACGACTTTTTTTAGATTGTTTAAACCAATCATGTTGATCACTTGTATGGTTAACGACAAGATCTAAAATAATTTTCATATCATTATGGTGTGCTTCATCCAGTAAATGTTTAAAGTCATCCAAAGTACCGTAATCTGAATTTAACTCATAATAATTGGAAATGTCATAACCATTGTCAACCTGTGGACTTTTATAAATTGGATTAAGCCACAATACATCAACTCCCAATTTTTTTAAGTAGGGTAATTTATTGATAATTCCATTTAAATCACCAATTCCGTCATGATTACTATCTTGAAAGCTCTGTGGATAAACTTGATAAACGACAGCCTGCTGCCACCATTTACTACTATCCTCATTCGTCGTCATCATCATCCTCCAAGTTTGCTAATTCTGCATTCATGAAAACAACTTCCTGTTTAGCCTCATCAATGTAATGTTGCATCTGTTCTTCTTCTAGATATCCATCTGATGGCGCCAACAACACTGATAGAATAATTGGCAAATTCATACCCGTAACTAATAGAACATGGGGTAACGCAAGATATTTAATAAATGCTTGATTGACACTTCCTGCCTTCAAGTCAGTAAAAATAATGTATTCATCATCACTGCTCTTATCAACAAATATCTCTTTTAATGTATCATCCAGCGGTTCATTATCTAGATAAGCATCGATTGCTAGAACCGAAGTTTGTTCTCCTGCAATAAACTCAAGCGTATCTTTTAACCCAGAAGCCATTTTGTGATGTGAAGCAATGATAATTTTTCTCATGATTTTTAATACCTCTTAATGTAGTGATTATGGTTGTAAAATTCCAAAGTATGATAGTACGAGCGCAAATGCAATCACTATCCAAATGATTTTTGAAATTGATAATTTATTGCTTCTAACAATTCGATAAACAATATATGTTAGGATTGCTGGCAATAGTGATGGCATAATGGCATCTAAAATGTCTTTTTGTACAGACATTGTTACTTTTCCAGTAACGAATTTTGTTGCCAAGTTCATCTTAATAACGCTTGGAATCAGTGCGCCAATCACAGTTAGCCCCATGATAGATGCTGCTTCAGTAAATGCATTCAGCTTGCTTCCCAAATCAGTTACTAATCTTGTACCAGTAGCATAACCCCATTCGAAAATCTTGATTCGTAACATGAATACCAAGATATTTACGATTAGCCAAATAATGGCACCAGTTGGATTTCCTTGCAGTCCCATATATGCAGCAATCGAACCAAGAACTGTTGGTAATAGCACCCAGAAAATTGTATCTCCAACACCAGCAAGTGGGCCCATCAAACCAGTTTTCAAACTTTGAACAGCTGGTTGAGACTTCTTTCCTTCACGATCTTCCATGGCCAATGTTGCTCCTAGAATCAATGAAGCAGCTGGACCAGTTGTATTAAAGAATTTGAAGTGGTTTTCTAGTGATGACTTGTAGCCCTCTTCATCATCCTTATATATTTTGCGTAGTGCCTTACTTAGGGCAAAAACAACTCCACCAGCTTGTTGTGATTCATAGTTATATGCATTCGAAGTCATGAATTGCCAGCGTAATGCTGTTCGACGAATGTCTTTTTTTGTTAAATGCTTATCTTGTAATTGATCACTCATCGAAATCACCGTCCTCAATATTTCCTTCACTTGCGCCTGCACTTGCTACTGCGCTGTTATTTTCAGATGTTGCATGAATAAAGAAGTTATATGCTGCTGCTGCTCCAACCAATGCGATTCCCATCATAGGCATACTTAGATATGCTGCTGCGACGAACCCAATAATCAAATACATAAAATGTTTCTTTACTGGCATCATTGAAATCAGAATACCAATACCTACTACCGGTAGGATACCTCCAGCGATTGAAAGTCCATTTGTAAACCATTGTGGTAGACTCTTTAGAATAAAACTAACAACTGGCTTACCAAAAATGACAAACAAAGCCGTTGGCAATGCGGTTGTTAAACCAAAAACAACTGGTGCAAACATAATCGTGCGATTCATCTTCTTGTATTGTCCTTCACGGGCATACGTTTGTGCCTTATGTACCAATGGGTTAGTTAAAATCTTTCCCAATACATCTAGTTGAATTCCCAGCATACCGACGGGAACACCAACTGCCATCGCAGCTGCTTTTGCATCAACAATATTTCCTGTTGTTCGAATTGCAACGTAAACACCGACCAATGCTGCTAATCCATAATTTGGTACAGATGAACCACCAATGTTAGCAACACCTAAGGCCATCAATTGGAAAGTACCTCCGATAACCATCGCAGTTTGAATATCACCTAAAATAAAGCCGGCGATCATCGCAACGATAACTGGAAACCAAGTTGTAATAACTGGACCTTGCTGGTCAATAACCATCCAAAAGGCCAGTGCAATAATTAAAATATCTTGAATAATTGCCATATCTATCTCCTACAAATCAACATTCTTTTCGTCCTCATTAGGAACGTAATGGAATGTTACGGGAACTCCTAATGATTGAATTTTTTTAACATCTGCCTTTTCTTGTTCATCCATTGCAACCATTTTTGTAAATTGTTGCTTACCACTTTGGTTAAAAATAATTCCCAAATTAACCTTAGGAATTTGTACACCACCTTCAATCAACTTAACTAACGTAGCTGGTTCCTTAACTAAAATAAATACTGAATGACTGTCATATTTACCATTCTTAAAATTCTGGATAGCTGTATCAGTACTGATAATTGACATGCTTGTGCCGGCTGGCTTGCTTAACTTCATACCCGCCTTCATCGTTTCGTCTTGGCTTACTTCATCATCAACAACCATCAAGCGCTTAGCCTTTGTGTAAGCTGCCCATTGCGTCACGACAATTCCATGGATTAAGCGTTGATCTACTCGTGCTAAAACTACTGACTTATTCTTTACCTCTTTATTTTTTATTACTTCATCATTCTATGACAGTAACGTAAGCGCTTACAAGTAAATGACGACATTCTGTTACAATGTACAAAAAGAGAACCAATTTACGCAAAATGTAAATTGGTTCTCTTTTGTTATTAATATAAATAGCTAATAAACAGGAATTCTATTAACCACATGTCTGCAAATGATCTAATCATATTGGGCACATTTGGAAAAAATATCGCTCCAGATACATTAAATCCTTCAATGGCAATTTCTTTTTCTGAAAAAACAAACGCATCATTGTTTTTATTACTGATATGGCTCAATGTCTGAATAAGTTGCTCTTCATACTGTCTATTTTTAATTAAAAAGATAAATAATGTATCTTCATAACTATCAACATAATCTGCACTTGAACCACCATTTATTTTGCGCATTAATTTATTCGTATGAAAGAAGGTTCTAATTAACTCATCAGCTAAAATTTCTGTATATTTATCTTGATAGACTAAGCATATTTTATCGTGCTTAAATATCAAAGAGTGGATCAGCGTAAAGTCAGTACTCATAATATCATTAACTGTTTTATTAAAATATTTTAGTAAGACTAAATAATTATCATACTGACTGTTTTGTGGCTTAAAATCAGACATCGCTAATCTAATAGATGCCCGAAATTCCTTGAATCCATTGAAGCCCATTGACTGCGCTAGCCTAAATAAACTTGTTGTTGAAATATTTAATTGTTCGCTAATTTCAGAAATACTCTTAAATAGTAACTCAGGTTTTTGCATTAAATTTGTCATCAATTCACGATTACTTGCTGTTAATGATGCATTATTTTTCGCAATGATATCCCCTAAAATATTACGAATCAATTGTTGCTGATCTTTAAGTGGCTTAACTGGATCATCTAAGTTTAAGTAAAAGTCAATTAAACCAAAAATCACATAAAACATGGCATTTAATTCATAAATATTACCATCAATCTTTTGTGTGTTCACAAAAATCATCAAGTTTGACCAACTACTTAGTGGATTTGAACGCATACTAGTAATTGTGACGATATCGGCTGCGGTTTGATTGAGTGATCTGACTGCATTGAGTAGATCATGTGATGTTCCTGTTCTTGTCAGAATTACAAACATATCCGTGTCACGAACATTAGCCTTAATTTCTTCGATTTCAAAAAAGTCATAAATATGGATGACAAAGTAACCTTGCTTTGCAAGAATAGCTGCTAAAACTTCACCTTGGTTATCTTGGGCTTTCCCTGTAGACAAAATGAATATCCGTTGACTCTTGTTAATGTGTTGAATAAACTTTTTAATCTGTGTTTGATCCAGATGATTAATAATTTGATGAATATTTTTATTGAGTAGTGTTGGGGATGCTTTAGCTGTATCTTCAATATTCTCAAAAACAGTTTGTTGATTTAATGCCAATAAAAATTCACTAGAGTCTTTATAGTCTAATTTTTTAGCTACTCGTAAAAATGACTGACGAGAAATATGCAGGAAATCCACGACTTGACCTAATGTCTTATCCTGTACACTCGACAAATTTTGCCATATTTGCTGAAATATACTTAATTCTTGATTAGACAGCAATTCTTTATTTTGTTCAAAACGGTTCAGTATACTCATTAGTCCATGTTCCTGCTTTTTATTTGTTTGTATATTTATTTTCTACAATATCCAAATTAATATTTTCATCCCTTGGTTAGTGGTAAAATCATTGATTCAATATGCATCTTCATTAACTTTTTCGCTTCTTCAGCACTATGAGTAGCAATGGCTGCCGCAATTAATTGATGATATAAAGCAGCTTTTGTTCGCATTAATGGAAGGGTGTTTGTCATTCTACGAGCTGATATTTGATATTCTTCTAACGAATTCGTCATAATCTTTAAGGAAGGTTCCTTTGCCCCAGCAGCAATCAATTGATGAAATTTTAAATCGGTTTTTAAAAAATCATCACTAACATGCATTTCTTGATCCAAACGGTCAGCAACAACTTGTAACTCTTGACAGAGTATTGAATCTGCATTTTGTGCACAATAATAGGCTTGGTCTGGTTCTATCAGTAACCTAGCTTTTAATATTGACAGTAGAGGTATATTTTGATCAACATTCACTGTTTTACTTGTAACTGAATTAGGATCATTACGTAGATATATTCCCCTGCCATGCTCGATACTTACTATATTCTTGTTTTCCAATGTGTGTAGGACTTCTCTAATAGTTGTAACGCTAACACCAAAATCCATTGCCAGTTGCTTCATTGAAGGTAACCTTTTACCTGGTTCCCAAACTTCACCTATTATTTTTTCATTCAATTTTTGTAACGTTTTTTCGTAAACTGTTAATTTGTTAGTTTCCATTAAAGTAAAAGCTCCTGTAATAAGGTTAACTTAATATTACTTTATTTAGACATCAAAAACCACTAACTGAAATTTGTTCCAGTTAGTGGTTTGTTGATCTAAATAAACAATGACAATGTCATGACTGCTCCTAAACCAACTACTCCAATAACACAAGTAAGTGGTGACCAAGCTGTCAAAGTTTCCTTTAATGAAAGATTAAAGTATTCCTTAACCATCCAGAAGCCGGCATCATTAACGTGTCCCCCAAAGACACTACCCGCACCGACTGCTAGTACCATTAATGCTGGGTTGACACCTGCTGAAGCCATCAATGGTGCAACTAGTCCAGCACCAGTTAAAGCAGCAACTGTTGATGATCCTAAACTAACTCGAAGTAGAGCTGTAATTAACCAAGCTGCTAGCAATGGTGACATATTCAAATCAGAGAACATCTGTGAAATATAGTCTGAGATTCCACCGGAAACTAAAACTTGTTTAAAAGCCCCACCACCACCGATAATGAATAGCATACCGGCAATTTGAATAATAGCATTTTCTAACGTGCTACCAATTTTTTTCATTGGAATTCGTTGCTTAACACCCATCGTATAAATGGCGAAAACTAATGAAACCATCATAGCAAAATCAGGATTTCCAATTATTGAGAAAATATCATGAATCAAGCTATGCTTTGGTAGACCAAATTCTAATAGTGTTGAAACACCAATCAAAATAACTGGCATCATAGCCGTCAAAACACTAATACCAAACTTTGGTGTCTTATCTAAATCAAATTCTTCAATTTTACCCAATCTTGGATTTTCGGTTTGAATCTTATAAACTCGAGGATATAATTTATGCAAGAAATGATTATAAACAGGTCCTGAAATAATAACTGTTGGAATAGCAACAATAATTCCAAGTAGTATAACTTGTCCGACATTAGCACCGAAAACGGCTGAAATGGCTGTTGGTGCTGGATGTGGCGGAATGAATCCGTGCATAACATTCAATGTTGCTGCCATTGGAATGGCCAATGACATTAGTGGCATTTCAAGCTCACGAGCAATTATAAAAATAATTGGTAGCAAAACAACTAAACCAACTTCAAAGAACAATGCCAATCCAATAATAAATGATGCAAGGATAACCGCAATTTGAATTCGCTTACGTCCAAATTTATTTATTAGTGTATGAGCTATTCGATGCCCACCACCGGCGTCTGAAACCAATTTCCCAATCATTGATCCCATTCCAAAGACAATAGCCAAGCTACCTAGTTGATTTCCTAATCCATCAGTTATTGTTGTTGGAATTTTTGTTAAAGGTATTCCTAATGCAAAGGCCACAATAAATGATGTAATAATTAACGAAACAAATGTGTTCAACTTCAGTTTTGTAATTAAAAAGATTAATAGCAAAACCCCTAATACTACTATTAGTAATGGCATGATTTCCCTCTCTTCATGTTGCAATAAAGTCTGATTTTAAATTTACATATTAATTTCTGCTAAAAAATTTTGAATTGATTCATTTAAAGAGTCTTCGTCTAAATTCTTCAAATCTTGCTTGTTAAAGAAGCTAGATCCGATTCCTAAGTAACCCGCACCGGCTGTCATAAATTCTTTCGCATTATCAAGATTTACACCACCTACAGCCATCAACCGAAGTCCAGCCATTGGTCCGGCCAATTGTTTAAAGAACGTTGATCCTACTGTAATCGCTGGGAATACCTTAACAATATCTGCACCTTTACTAAATTCATATTGAATTTCAGTAGGAGTCATTGCTCCTGGAACAGTAACCACACCTGTTTGTTGTGCTAAGTCATAGATATCCTGTGTAAAAGATTGTGGTCCAAGCATAAATTTTGCCCCTGCATTTATCGCATCTTGAGCTTGTTCTTTAGTCTGAACGGTTCCAACCCCAATATATACTTGCTCTCCATATTGGTCATTTCCATCCTTAATTATCTTCAGATAATCTGGATTATTAGTTGTAACTTCCACACCAACCTTCTTATCATAGTTACTAAGTAATTTAATAATCAACATGGCTTGTTCATAGCTATAACCACGCATAATAACTGTTAATTTTGGATAGTTTTCAATTTCCATTTGTTATCCCCTCGTCTTAGATAATGCCTCGTAATTTAGCAATTTCCATAATTCCAACACTTGCTAATTCAGGAACATCAATTGTTTTAATTTCACCATTAAAGTAATCGTTATTTTCAAGTAAGACTTTCAATGAATCACGCAATGCTGGCTTACCAATAACAACAAACGTATCGTTTTTATTTACTTCAAAAGCATGCGTACTCTTAATTGCCTGAATATCATTCTGCAAAACAACTCCCAAAAGATAATTTGCTAGTTGATTTCGTGTATATTCCGTATATAAGTCAAGCAATCGAACAGCAAATGCTGCGCGTCCTAGTCCATTAAACTCACACAATTTTGCACCCAAAATCAAAGCGTCTTCATCTAGATCATCAGAAAATTCACTATTTAACGAATCAGATAAAATCGAATCCTTAGTTAATAGCGAAATTAATTCTCCAGCCATAGACGTAATTGATCCTGCTATACGACCAGATTCATCAATTTTAATGAACTTAGTATGTGATCCTGGGAGGACTAAAACGATAGAACGGTTTGTATCTAAATGACTCAGTGCCCCAATCGCTTCAACCTCTTCACCACGCATTACATCCATATTGGTTATATTTTGAACCAGAATTTCGGATAGCTTATTTTTAATACCTGGGACAAACCAAATTGGTTGTTCACAAACTTCCGGAACTACCACACTTTGCATATTGTCTGACAAGTCTGCCATACTAACAGGTGCTTCTTGATGTGGAATTTCTACTAATCCTAAATTTGAAGTAATCATACCTGATGCAATAAACTTTACCGCTGAATAATCATCAATGTTTTCATTTGATAATAATTCATCAATAGCTGACTTAATTGCCTGTTGCAGCTTCTCTTTACTACCCGTAATAGAGGTGATTTTGACCCCTACAGGCCGTGAAACTTTGGCAATTTTTTCTCCATCTCTCCAGAGCACTACCCTTGTATTAGTAGTTCCAGTATCAATAGTTACTAGGTTCCCCATGCCTATATTCCTCTCTTATTACCATTCAGCAATTGTTCCATCTTCATGACGCCAAACAGGATTGTGCCAGTTAGTATTTTCCTTTGCTTTCTCACGAACTAGTTCTTCATTAACTTCTACACCTAATCCAGGTAAGCTTGGAATGCTAACCATACCATCCTTGTACTCAAATATTTCTGGATTTTTAATGTAGTCTAACAAATCATTTGTTGCATTATAGTGAATACCTAAGCTTTGTTCTTGAATAAATGCATTGTATACCGTTGCATCTACTTGAAGACATGCTGCCAATGCGATAGGACCTAGTGGACAATGAAATGCCACGGCAACATCATAAGCTTCAGCCATTGATGCAATCTTCTTGCATTCAGTGATTCCACCAGCATGTGACAAATCTGGTTGAATAACATCTGCATTACCTGCCTCAAATAACTTTTTAAAGTCCCATCTTGTAAACATTCTTTCACCTGTTGCGATTGGAGTTTGCGTTAAGTGAGTAATATCACTTAATGCTTCATTATTTTCTGGCAAAACCGGTTCTTCAATAAACATTAAGTTATATGGCTCAAGTGCTTTTGCTAACACTTTGGCCATTGGCTTGTGAACTCGTCCATGGAAATCTACGGCGATACCAAAGTTTGGTCCACACGCATCACGAATTGCCTTCACACGATCCACGACTTCTTGAACTTTTTCGTAACTATCAATCATCTGTAATTCTTCAGTTGCATTCATTTTGATAGCTGTAAACCCAATCTTCTTTCGTTCTAGCGCAGCGGCACCAACGTTACTTGGTCGATCACCACCTACCCAAGAATAAACTTTAATAGCATCACGTACGGCTCCACCCATTAACTCATAAACAGGTTGACCAAGTGCTTTACCTTTGATGTCCCAAAGTGCTTGATCAATACCTGCAATGGCACTCATTAAGATTGGACCACCACGGTAAAATCCGCTACGGTACATCTTCTCCCAAGCATCCTCAATTCTAAAAGGATCAAATCCAATCAATGAATCCATCAATTCATGTACAGCAGCTTCTACAGTTGCTGAACGTCCCTCAATAACTGGTTCTCCCCAACCGCTAACACCTTCATCAGTTTCTACTTTCAAAAACAGCCAACGTGGTGGTACTGAAAAAGTTTCATAACTTGTAATTTTCATTTCATAACTCCCGTAAGTTTGAATTTTTTAAATAGATACTCTCTTTTATAAATAGATAGTATCTTTATCAACAACTACATTGTAATCGCTTTCATATTTTACTGTCAAGCATTAAGGCGATATTTTTTTATGAATGATTGGGAGACAATACAGAAAGATAATATCTTTTTATGTTTTTTTAAATACAAAAAAAGTGATGAAGACTTCATCTTCACCACTTTTATAAATAGATTAAATTAAGTAACCGTAAAAATTGTCTTAAACCAATAGAAAAATAAGCACTTATCGATACGCATTCAGTAGATTCTGCAATTCTGCCTGTGCAACTTGATCTTCTGACACTTTAAAAGTGTACGATGGCCCATACGGATTTTTTTGTCCTTCATCGGTATATTCAGCAAAGCCAGCTGATAAACTTGCATCACCCTCAGCCAATTTTAGTTCATATACCTTGCCATTATCACCAAGCATATACTTCGTAATCGGCTTACTCATTTCAGCTTTATCACCATAACCACCAGCAATCGATACTACGGCATCATCTTGCCGACCAGTAGATCCATCTTTCATTGTTAAGAAAACACAACCACCGATTGCGTGGATTGGAAAGGCTGACGGACCTGGATTATTTTGGTCTTGTACTTGAATCTCACCATCCGTTGTATTAGCGTACCAATCTCCGGTTCCGGCTGCACCATGATCAAAATACCAATCGGTCACTGCCATATTACCAACCTTTGCACGTCCAGCTGCCCAATTCAAAAAGGCCGCATTAACAGCCTGCTTCTGTGCTGTCGTTAATTGAACCGGTTCACTAGTCGTTGGTTCTTCAGAACTGGAAGAGGTCGAAGAAGTTGATGATGATTCACTCACACTTGACGATGTCTGGTGTGAACTAGACTTTTTTTCACTAGTCGCTTTCTTTTTATCCGCACTATCCATTTTTTTAGATAGTGAACTGTTTTTAGCTCGTTCTTCCTTTAGGTCTCTATCCTGTGACTGTTGGTTAACGTACAACATGCCACTTGCCCCGAGACCAATAGCTATTATGACAATAATTGTTCCTATCCAAGCGCCCTTACTCATTTGAACCCCCTTTTGATTACAATGATATATGAAAATTATAGCATTATATATATGGTTCTTTTGTTTAGACGAACTAATGCTTGTTTAATACTTCAATTAATCAGCACTATCTTTTTCTTTATTTAAAAGCTTTGCCAAAAAATGCCTGGAAGTTAAACTAAGAATTTAACTTTCAGGAAGCACATCAATTTCTCACCCTATATATTTAACTGTAAATTCTTCTTTAAAATTCACAAGAATAATAATGACTCATTAGAGCATTTGTATTTGGATAGTTCTTCAGTTCACTTGGTAGTCTTAATTTAATGCCGTTATACTTTTTGTAAACAGTGTTAACTAATTGTGGAGAAATCTCAACAATATACTCCTGATTAATTCTAATTAATTTTTTATCAAATAATAAATGCAAATCACTCCTTAATAAAATACCATTATTTATAGTATTAGTATCTTTCCCTTTGTATGGGAATATGTGAGCAGCCTCTAATACTTCTTCAACATTATTTTCACTAATAGCACATTTATGATTATACGCATCTAACACTTTTTTCCTAAAATCAGTTTGACCCTGGCGTATTATTATTGCACGTTCCTGTTTCTTTCTAGCATCAATCACATTATAAACATCAAATTTTTGATCATCACTATTGTCTGTACTAACTTTTTCAAATGATTTTTCTAATTCTTCCAAAGATTTTGTTATATTAACTAATCCTTCTTTGTTTGCTATTTGAATTAAAAAAAATCCTGCTTCCCAACCTAATACCATACCTATATAAAATTTATAAGTCTTTCGATTCTTATACTTTTCTTTTTGTTCAATAATAACTCCAATTGGAATTTTTAATTGAAAATTAGTTGTTAGAGCAATATTGTTTGCCAGATTATTTTTATCTAAAATGATATTACCAGTTTTAGAATCTTGTTGATGATAAAGAAGTAACTGAGTTCCATTTCCGTCTAAATCCATAACAGGTTTCGAATCTTGATATGGCCCCTTTATTGTTTGCTTAATTGAAGTAGCAAATTCTATATTTTTTGACTTCCAGATTCCCATAGCTGGACTAACCAAAAAATTGCCTCTATCTGTTTTCATATCTTTTGGCAACATATCCACAGTATAGGACTTATCATAAAACCAATCTAATACGTCTTTTTGATCGTCATCCAATTCTTTGTAGTATTCACGTATGGATATCATGTTATTGGTTTTCCTTACAACGTGATAGTTACCATCACTTGAAAATACTATTTCTCCATCATCACGCAATTTCTGTAAAATTTGCCGAATTTTGTCCTTTATATGTTTATTTTCCGGGTAAGCTTCTGATAAATCCTGAGTAAAAAAATAAATATCTTGCAATGAAAAAAATTCTGGCATATTATTCACAATCAGCTGTATTGTTTCAAGCCAGCTATGTGTATAATTGTGAAAGTAAATACCTAGTATAGAAACCTCATCCTTTTTTATTTTTATATTCAGTCTATCCATTTCAGCATATATTTTAAATGCACTACCTATACTAAAATTAATATCCCTAATAAACTGATTAATATCAGACTGTCTAATATTACTATGCATTGAAAAACTTTGTTCTAATTTTTTTAGAACTAAACCAACCTTGTCATATTCCATATGATACCTTCTTAAAACACGTAAAGTTCACGATTACATTTTCCAATAGTTTTGTTTTAATTATTACTATAAATATATTATATCACTTATAAAATATTTAATTATTATTTCACTCTGCCTTACTCTGATCATAAAAATTAATTTATCTGGCTAATAGATTGAGCCTATTCCTCAATCTATCATCTACCGCATAGACATACAGTCCATGTACACCGCGTGTCAGCAAAACATTCACAACGTTCTTCAAATATTTTTTATTTTCTTCATTATCATAACTACCATTAATTTTTCGGATTTTTTGATGATCACATGATTTGTCAGCATCAATGTCTAGTGAATTAGTTTCTTCATTCCATATTATTGACGGACCTAAAATAACACCAACATAGTTCAGGTCAATGCCTTGTACAGTAAAGTCACTACCAATTTCACCAATGCTCATATCAATTTCCTGCCAAGGTATTTGTTTATCCTGTGCTACTTGTACTTCTGGAAGTTCTAAGTTCCATGGTAAAGTTTCATTACCAAATTCAACATACCAGTATTTATCATTATTTTTGGGTCTTGAACCTTGTGAATACTGCCAATCATAAGTTGCCACTAACCGACTTAATCCAAACTGGTCATTTTTCGATTCAATCTCATGTCTAAAATCACTAGCATTTTCAAAAAAACGAATATCATATGCGTTGTCTTTCGGTGGTGTGACCATTGAATTTTCACTGAAATGTGCAAAATTCTCAATCCATTTTAAAGTAGCTGGATTGGCTTCAATTCGCCATTGTTCATTCAAGTTTACTGTAAGTGTATTTTTACCATTCACAATTGCAAGTAATTCTGGATTATCATCAATTTTTGCACGTGCTGAAACCAGTTGATTTGGATCATAAATTAAAACTAAGGTGTTCGCTAATTTATGCAATGCCATTAAATCTGGTTCCCACTTAGCTTTATTGATACGGCCATAGTTTCCACTCCACAGTAAGTGTGCCTCGTCTACTAATACTACATCCGTTTTTATTCTCTTTGTAATGAATGTCGATACATCCATTACTGCATTTTTGCCCATGTTTAATTTCTTTGCAATTTGTTCATATGTACGACGTTGTTGTTCATGTCTCACCAACAAAACTACTGATGACCGATGGGTGGTGTTTCCATCTGCTTCCAAAACTTCATATGGATCTTTCCATATATCATAAAATAGTTGCGACATTAATACTGTTTTACCTGATCCTGCTAACCCTTGAATTTTAATAACTTCATGTTGATTATCTTCCGATAATGTCTGCGCAATTTTATCTGAAATTATATTCTTCGCCTCTTGTTGTTTCGTACTCAACGTCTTAAAAGGGCTATTAGCGAACAATGCCGAGTTACGAACTTCCTCTAAACTAGATACAACATCTTTCTTCTCTAGTTGATTCCAAATTTCGGGAAAAATCCCTTCCCTATAGGCATTACGCTCATAGAAATCTATGGATAAACCATTATTTCGACCATTATAAATTTTTATAAATTTCTTATCACCCAATAATGAATCCATAAACATTTGTTCCAATTCCAGAGTGGCAGATTTATTAAACTTTGGATGACCGATAATATATAATTCTTCTTCTTTATCATCAGCATCATTCTTAATTGCGTTCAATTTGTCATTTTTAGCATTCAAGTGTTCATTGGTTCTTCTAATAATTGAGCTAGCTTCACCAACATATGCCAGTTGGTTGACTCTACTAGTGTATTTGTCTTGCTTTTTTCCCACACCTAAATAAAGTGTTGGAAATTTTGTCAATACTGTTTCCCCTTCAGTATATTTAAACTCATCTATTCCTTTCTTAGAATAATCAATTGACTCTATTCTTAAATTATTGTTATCCAAAAAACCAAACACTGTTAAAATTTCTTTTGCATCAAATTTCAATAGTTTAAAATATTGTGTTAATAAACTATTTGGAATACTTCTTTTGTTATTTTCCCAATTCTGCACAGCTTGTCGTGTAACATTTAATCTATGTGCAACATCTTCTTGTGTAAGACCGGTTTTTTCTCTTTTTTCTTTTATTAATTTATGTAGTTCCATAACTTAATTATCCCAAAACAAAAAAATATACAAAGCAACAAATTGTTGCTTTATATATTCACTTGATTGCAAAAAACTCCCAAGTCGGCAAAACCAACTTGGGAGTCATTTTTGTATTCGGATCTTTGACAATCCAACAAAGTGTAATAGTAAATATTAACGCTTTGAGAATTGTGAAGCCTTACGAGCTTTCTTAAGACCTGGCTTCTTACGTTCCTTCTTACGAGGGTCACGAGTAAGTAGACCAGCCTTCTTCAATGAAGCGCGGAAGTCAGGATCAACAGTCAATAGGGCACGGGCGATACCGTGACGGATTGCACCAGCTTGACCTGAGAAACCACCACCATCAACGTTAACCAAAACATCGTAGTTTCCTAGAGTTTCAGTAACGTTAAATGGTTGCACCATAACCTCACGCAAGTTAGCGAAAGGAATGTATTGTTCTGCTGAACGACCATTGATCGTGATAGCACCGTTACCAGGTACCAAACGTACACGGGCAACAGAGTTCTTACGACGGCCAGTTCCAGAGTATTGTACTTGAGCCATGATTAAACTATTCTCCTTTCGTTAATTAAATAAGGTTGGTGATATCCAACACTTCAGGGTTTTGAGCTGCGTGTGTGTGCTCTGAACCAGCAAACACGTGTAGCTTCAAAGCTTGTTGGTGACCAAGAGTACCCTTTGGCAACATACCTTGAACTGAAAGTTCGATCAAACGTTGTGGGTTCTTCTCGCGCAAGTCACCTGCTTGACGCATCTTCAAACCACCTGGGTGATTTGAGTGGTGGTAATAGATCTTGTCAGTGGCCTTCTTACCAGTCAAAGCAACCTTACCAGCGTTGATAACGATAACGTTATCACCAGTGTCGATGTTTGGTGTGTAAGTTGGCTTGTTCTTACCACGTAAGATTGATGCTACGACAGTTGACAAACGTCCCAATGCAATATCAGTTGCATCAACGACGTACCACTTGCGATCGATCTCACCTGGCTTTGCCATATAAGTTGTACGCATGGAAAATTTCCTCCAGTTTTCTGTTTGTTTACTTTACCAATAATTAAAAAGTCGTACCAGGACATTCCCATTTGTGGTTGGTAAACAATACCGAGTTCTATCTTATCCTGTTTTACAGGAATAGTCAATGAAATGTCCTTGACAACTTGATGTTTTTTTAATATTTAACATCCATCAAATATAATCCTTGGGCTGGGGCCGTAAATTGCGCTTGTTGCCGGTCTTTTACTTCGAATAAACGCTTGATATCATCTACCGGACGCACCCCATTGCCAATCTCTAATAAGACGCCGACCATGATACGAATTTGGTTATATAAAAAGCCATTTCCTGAGAATTCAAACCAAATTTCTTCTTCCTCAGGTTTAACCCACATTTTTGCAGAATAAACCGTGCGCACCGTTGTTTTTTGTTGATAACCAGAAGCCACAAAGCTTAACCAATCATGTTCACCAACATAATCACCGATGGCTTGCTGCATCAGTTCCGGATTTAAACGGCGATGCCAATGACCCGTATAATTACGCTTAAATGGATCAATATACTCACTCGTTGAAAAGCGATAAAAATAGGTTTTATCATGAGCATTAAACTGGGCATGGAAGTCATCACTGACCTTCTCAACTTTTTTAATACCAATATCGTAAGGCAGCATTGTTGATAGCCCCTTTCGAACGGCGTCAGCTGGAATATCAAATGGCAAATCAAAATGTGCCACCTGTCCCTTGGCGTGTACGCGAGCATCTGTCCGACCAGAACCTTGCACGCGAATATGCTCGGCTGGATTCTTAGCCATTTTATTGACCACTAACTCCATCTCTGCCTGCACAGTCCGCTTATTAGGTTGTACTTGCCAACCAAAAAAATCAGTCCCATCATAAGCAATGGTTGCTTTATAACGTGGCATGTTTTAAATCCTTTCTACATCATCCAACGCGTTGCAATCAATGCAATCGTGAAGATAACAAATCCAATCATGGCAACAGTATCTTGGGTATGCCAAGTTAAGACACGATACTTTGTTCGATGGTCACCACCACGATAACCACGTGCTTCCATCGCATCCCCCAACTCAATAGCACGCTTAATGGCGTTCACAAATAATGGAATCAACAAGGGCACGAATGATTTGATACGTGCCATAAGACTTCCCTCATTAAATCGCACACCACGTGCCCGTTGTGCATTCATAATACTCTGAGCCTCATCCATTAACGTTGGAACGAAACGTAGCGCAATCGATAGCATCAAAGCTAATTCAGAAACTGGTAAGCCCAATTTCTTAAACGGCTTCAATAAACTCTCCATTCCGTCAGCAACGGCTAATGGCTGGGTCGTTAATGTCAAAATCGTTGAAAACATGATAATCAACATGAAACGCACAAACACGACAATACTATTGATCACACCATCAGTTGTGATGGTGATAAATGCCCAGTGCACCAAGACATCCCCAGTCTGAACAAAGAACAGTTGGAGTAATGTCGTAATGAACATCAATAAGACAAGTGGGCGCAAACCACGTAAGAAGACACCGATACCTAATCCCGTCATCATAATTGCTAGCAAGGTAAAGGCTGCTGCTAATGCATAACCGATGACATTGTTCGCAAAGAAAACAACAAAGATGAACGCAATACTTAGTACCAACTTAGTACGAGCATCT
The DNA here is from genome assembly GCF_051903945.1 of Weissella paramesenteroides. GTDB lineage: Bacteria > Bacillota > Bacilli > Lactobacillales > Lactobacillaceae > Weissella > Weissella paramesenteroides_A. Next base: position 1,672,256 of record NZ_CP192268.1, read on the forward strand.
AGCCGATGGATCCATGAGTTACCTGGCATATAGCGACCAATAATCATATTACTAAACATGATCCACCTCCCCATTTAATCGGGCAGCTAATTGATCAGCCAATTGATTGATGTCTAACACATCATGTAATTGAACACCTTTTTCTGCCAAGGCATCCGCAAACTGTTTAGCTGCGGGTACATCCAATTGCTTTTCATGTAACCAATTTTCATCCGCAAAAATAGTAGCAGGTGATCCTGATTTAACAACCGTCCCATGTTCAAAGACCACCACATGATCAGCATACTGCGCAACATATTCCATTTGATGCGTAATCAGCACCACCGTAATTTGTCGTTCTTTTTGTAAATCAGTAAACAAAGTCATTAATTCACGTTGTCCTTGTGGATCCAGTCCTGCCGTTGGTTCATCTAAAATCAATAAATCTGGCTCCATGGCAATAACACCCGCAATTGCCACGCGACGCATCTGACCACCTGATAATTCAAATGGTGAACGTTCATACAAATCGGCTGAAATACCGACTTTTTTTAAAGCAACTTCGGCAGCTGCCTGGGCCACTTTATCTGATGCACCAAAATTTTTAGGTCCAAACATCACGTCTTTAATAACTGTTTGTTCAAACAATTGTGCTTCTGGAAACTGAAAGACTAAACCAATATGTGCACGCAATTCATTGAGTTCTTTTAATTTTGTCTCAGCGGTCACAACTTGATTACCCATCGTGACTTTACCAGTTGTTGGCAAAACCAGTCCATCAAGGTGTTGCACCATCGTTGATTTACCAGAACCCGTGTGACCAATCACAGCTGTAAATTTACCATCTGGAATTTCAAATGAAACATCATGCAGACCTGGTGTCGCGAACGGTGTATTCGGTTGGTAGGTAAAACCTACTTGGTCGAAATTGATTGCCATAACCACGTTACCAGCCCTTCCGTTGTCAAATATTCATTAGGGACGCTAATTCCCCGTACCCGTAATTGTTCCTTTAACTGCTCAGCGAATGGTACTGCCAGTCCAAAACGCCGTAATTGATCCGCATTCGCAAAGATTTCTTCTGGTACACCTGTTTCCATAAGTTCACCATCATTGATAACCATGACACGGTCAGCACTTGCTGCTTCATCAATATCATGGGTAATTGAAATAACCGTTAGGTTATCCCCCATACGTGCTTTCAATTCATGAACTAGCGCAATCATCTCACGACGCCCTGTTGGATCTAACATAGCCGTTGCTTCGTCTAAAATTAAAATTTTAGGTTGTAAGGCCAACACTGATGCAATCGCTACGCGTTGCTTTTGCCCACCTGACAAGCGAGCTGGCTCACGATCGGCAAATGGTGCCATCTGCACTTCGGCTAAGGCGGCATCCACCCGTTTAATCATTTCATCACGTGGCACACCACGATTTTCCATACCGAATGCGACATCATCCGCTACCGTAGCGCCCACAAACTGATTATCAGGATTTTGAAAAACCATCCCAACCATGTCACGAATCGTCCACATATTTTCTTCAGTGGCAACAACATCGTTCACTTTAATTTCACCTTCAGTCGGTGCTAGTAAGTAATTTAATAATTTTGCAAAAGTTGATTTACCGGATCCATTATGGCCGATAATCGCAACCCACTCACCTTTATCGATTGTTAATGATAAATCACGTAAGGCAGGTACGTCACTATTTGGATATGCGTAAGTCACATGCGACAACGATATAATTGGCGTCATGTCCGCGCCTCCTTTTTATTTTCTCATACCTCTAATCATAACAAATTACTAGTCAATATGCTTTGAAATGTTCAATTTCATCTTATTTTATCAGCCATAACAAAGTTTGACACGTTGCACACCCCCCGATAGAATTAAATTATTCATTCTGGTCTATTGGCTAGTTAATAAGGAGCAACTATGTCAGATATTGATTTAACACATTCAGCTGATTATCGTAACGTGACTGATTTTTATAAAGGCAAAACTGATGATGAGATTCGAGCATCATTAGATATGAATCGTGGAGAGATGGTTTCCATTATGCAAAATCTTAGCCATGATTTTAACAAGGCATCTGCCGTTCGTAACAGCAATGCCTTTGGTATGCGGAAGTTAATTTTTTTGAATCCCGAAAACCCAGCAATTCCTGAGGCAACTGAAGGTATCAAAAAATGGGATCGACGTGGCTCATTAGGCACTCAAAACTATGAACATATTGAACATCACCGCATCATTGATTATCCAACCATTTTTGAGCAACTTCACCAAGAAGGTTACACAATATATGCCGTGGATAATACCCCTGGTTATGACCCACAGTCATTGTATGATATGCACTTCCCAGCTAAATCAGCCTTTTTATTTGGTGAAGAAAAGCTTGGTTTGGCTGACGATCTGATCAATGCAGCTGATGCAATGGTGTATATTCCACAATATGGCAGCGTGCGCTCGATCAATGTCGGCGTCGCTCATGGTGTTATTGCTGCATTCTATGCATCACAACACCAACCAAAATTATCATAAACAAAAAAATTGAGAGCGAGACAAAAGTCGTTTTGAAGCCTCAATGTAACCCGTTTATGCTATCAAATTTGTAGGTTGATAACTAATACATTTTTAACACAAAAAGGTTGGAACAATTTCTTTTGTTCCAACCTTATTTTTTTGCTTTTTTAGATATTACTTGTGCATGTCGTTATAGTGTGACTTTGCTTTACCATACCATGATGCACCTAGTGAACGCTCTAGGAGTGGTGTTACCCAGTAATCCAATCCGATTGTACGTCCAGCACCGTTCATCAAAGCAAGTGAGGCAAATGGAATCAACAAGGCAGCCACAGTCACACCGGTACCAGCAAAGACCATTACCAAACCAAAGATAAAGCCAACGAATGCGGCGATTGATGTTAGGAAACCAAAGACAAGCAACCAACCAACGATCGTTGCAATCATACCAGCACCACCACCAAGGGTCGCACCTAATGAGATCCAAGTAATTCCCATGACAATACGCAAAGGCACTGACCACAAAACGTTGCCGACACGTGACGTCCAACCGAAGAATGGGTTACGTCCATTTGGTGTACGGAAGAATTCATCCAATGTGTATTGGAACATGTGGTAACCACTTGAGATTTGCATGAAGAAGTAGAAGTTGATAATGTGCTTGAACATGTTAGCGATAAAGCCAGTTACTGACCAACCATCCTTACCAATCTTCATATTACCAATTTGTTGTACAACACCAACCGTGTAATGTGAACCGATTGAAACGGCATATCCTTGGTAGTGACCCTTAAATTCATGACGCGCACCAGTTTGACCAGTTACATCGTAAACAACGTTTGGTACAACAGTGTTAGCGGCTGATTCACCACCTTCAACGGTTTGTGGTGTCCAACCAGCACGTGGATTATTAGGATCTGCAAGTGCAGGCTCTTGATAAGCTGCCACGTCACCCGCAACATAGATGTCTTCCTCGCCCAAAGCACGTGAGTACTCGTCGGCTAGGAAACGACCACCAGGGCCTTGTTGCAAGCCCCACTTAGCACCTTGTGGCTTAGCCTTAACACCGGCTGTCCAAACCAAAGTCTCAGTTGGTACCTCTGTACCATCCTTTAATAGTGCGGCGTGCTCCTTAACCTCAACAACACCAGCTGACTTACGCAACTTGATGCCGTGGTTGATCATGTATTGCTCACCCTTGTCGGCTAGCTTACGATCTGACAACATATTCAAAATTGTTGGCACAGCTTCGATAACTTCCAACTTGATTTCTGATTCATCCAAGTTGTTTGCACGAGCTAATTCACGACGTTGTTCAATCAGTTCACCAGCTAATTCAACACCAGTAAATCCTGATCCGACAACAGCAATCGTCAACTTTGCCTCACGTAATGCTGGATCGGTTTCCATCGCTCCTTCACGGATAACTTCTTCGATGTGTGCACGTAATTTAACAGCTTCTTCGAATGACCAAAGCGTGTAACCATACTCTTCAACACCAGGCGTACCAAATGTGTTTGTCGTACCACCAGTTGCGATAACCAATTTCTCATAAGTGAATTCACCTTCTGATGTCTTGATTACCTTTGCTGACTTGTCGATGTTCTCAACATTAGCCGTCACGATTTTTACATTTGATTGGTGCTTAAATAATGTTCCCAAATCAAATTGCACGTGTTTTGGCTCGACACGCTTCGTTGCAACTTCATGTAACTCTGTCATGTAAGTCATAAATGAGTGACGATCAATCAATACGATTTGATAGTCGGTGTTCTTTAGTCTTTTAGCCAATTTACGTGCAGTGAATACACCGGAAAAGCCGGCCCCTACTACAACGATGTTTTTGCTAGCCATATTAAATCTCCTCAATAAAAATTCCTACAAAACCAATAAATTAATAAGTCCAATGATACATTGTATCGTTGAATACTCGCTTTGTAAACCTAGTTACCCAGAATGTTAACCGAATAGCTAATTTTCTCACAATTCCATTATAACAATTTTTCTGGAAAAGAATCACAAATATGTCACAAATATCGTACAGTTATTCAAGTAAACAAAAAACACATTAACTAGTTCAAAAGCCTAATTAATGCGTCTATTACTTATTAATTTATTTTGCTAACATACCGTCATGGATTTTGTCGATATTCCACTTAACCATATCGTAGTACGTGTCACCTTGCGTACCCTTCTTTGCCAATGAATCCGTATAAATTTTTGAATAAATTGGCAACTTTGTTTCCTTTGATACTTGCTTCATCGACTTAGGTGAAACTGAACTTTCAACAAACAATGACTTAACGTCTGACCGATCAATCTTAGCTAGTACTTGTTTCATCTGTTCAGGTGTACCTTGTGCTTCAGTGTTGATTTCCCAAATAAATGCTGGTGTAATCCCATATGCTTTTGAGAAGTATTTAAAGGCACCTTCTGATGTCACTAATAAGCGTTGTTTTTCTGGGATATCTGCAAACTTACTTTGTGCTTCTTTATGCAATTTTGCTAACTTTTCAACATATACATCTGTCCGCTTTTGATATGCTTTTGCGTGCTTTGGATCCTTATCTTGTAGCACACCGCTAATCATATTGACATATTTTATTCCATTGTTAAGATCTAACCAGGCATGCGGATCAGTTTCATTTTCTTTACCAGATTCAGTCAAATACATTGGTTTCACATGCTTTGAAGCGGCAAATACTTCTTTATCATCACGCTTATTAGCTGTCTTTGTTAACTTACTGAACCAGCCGCTGCCCCCGGTCTCCAGATTCAAACCGTTGTGGAATAATACGTCTGCTTCGGTTGCTGCCGCAATGTCATCAGTCGTTGGATCATACTCGTGAGGGTCCGTGCCACGTTTGACAATACTGTAAACTTGGACATGTTTACCACCAACTTGTTCAACCATATCTTCTAAAATAGAATTTGTTGTCACGACCCGCAACTTCTCGCTTGCCGTTGACTTTTGTTCACCACGGCCATTGACGAAGAAGAAAATACCACCACCGACAACTAGTAAAGTAATGACAACAATACTAAGCTTTTTTAACATTTTTAACTCCTAACTTGGCAAGAATACCTTGCTTTGGGGCAACAACAAATGAAACCAAAAAGATAATGGCTGCAACTAATACGATTGCTGGACCAGAAGCCCAATTCATCGTGTATGACAGGTATAACCCAACGATTGAAGCTAAAGCACCGACACCAGAAGAGACAAATAACATGTGTACCAAGCGGTTTGTCCATAGGAACGCCGTAGCTGCGGGTGTAATTAACATTGCAACAATTAGAATAATACCAACCGTTTGTAAAGCTGAAACAGTTACTAATGTCAGAATAATCATTAAACCATAATGAATAATGCTCGTATTCAAACCATATGACTTTGCAAACACTTCATCAAATGAGGTGATTTGTAACTCTTTAAATAATACGAAAATAAAAATGATAACAATCGCCAAAACAATAAATGTTGACAATAAATCAGAATCAGAAACCGCTAAAACATTTCCGAATAGGATATGATGCAAGTTTGTTGATGATTCTGCCATTGAAATTAGAATAAATCCTAATGCAAAAAATGCTGAAAAAACAATACCAATAGCCGTGTCATTTTTTAGCTTGCTATTTGAAGCAACAAAACCAATCAATAATGCTGCAATAACACCAAACGTTGTTGCACCAATCATCAGGTTGACACCTAACATGTAAGCAACGGCCACCCCCGGTAAGACAGAATGTGAAATTGCATCACCCATTAATGACATACCGCGTAAAATAATAAAACTACCAATGATTCCTGACATAATACCAACCATAATGGCCGCCATCAGCGCGCTTTGTAGGAAGTTATAATGTCCTAATGCATGCAAAAATTCAATAATACTTTTCATATTAAGCACCTGCAATCTTATTGAAGAGCACGGCACTTAAATCAGCAGAAAACGCACGAGTCATGTTCTCCTGAGTGTATACCGTTGAGACGGGCCCATGCGCAATCACACCATGATTCATAATCAGTAACTCATCAAAGTAGGCAGCCACTTTGTTTAAATCGTGATGCACAACGATAATTGTTTTACCTGCATTACGCCAACCACGTAAGACATTCATAATTTCTTCTTCAGATTTCATATCAATGCCGACAAATGGTTCATCGAGAATCACAACGTCAGCTTGTTGAACGATTGCCCGTGCAACAAAGACGCGCTGTAATTGACCACCTGATAATTCACCAATTTGATGATTTTTAAATTCGACTAGATTGACTTGTTTTAAAGCATCAATCGCCAATTCCCTTTCTTTTCGACCAGGGCTTTTGAATAATCCTAACTTGCCATACGTGCCAGTTAAAACCACCTCAAAAACACTGATAGGAAATGTTAAATCAAGTGCCGCACGTTGCTCAACATAAGCAATTTTTTGACGCACCCGGTTAATGAGTGTCCCACTTAAAGTAGCATTACCAGAGCGGCGGACTAATCCCAGCGCACCCTTGATTAAGGTTGACTTACCAGCGCCATTCGGTCCAATTATCCCTGTAATTTTCCCTGATGCAAAATTAACGGATAAATCTGTGAATACTGGTACATTGCTGTAAGCGACGGTTAAGTCGTTGATCTGCAGCATAAATATATCTCCTGATTCATAAAATATTTTTATTGTTTTAAAAATATATTTTTCTTAAAACAACTTATTTATCATAATAAATTTCATAAAACTAATCAATATATTTTCTTAAATGAAAAATAACTGTAAAGACATCTCAACTTTGTAAATTTTGTTGCACAAAAAAGAGCCGATTTAACCACTTTAACTTGGTAAATCGACATCTTATGAAATCAAATATTGAAGAAACGAAGCCTTATTTTAACAACAATAGTGTTATTATTTTGCTAATTCACGATAGGTTTGTTTTGATAACTTTTCGATTAAATTAATGCCATCTTCTTCTGTATCACTACCATTCGTCAAGACAGCAATAACATAGTTCGTTTGCTTGTTTTTAATGTGGCCGATACTATTAACGATCCACCCATCATCATCCGGTAACCAACCATTTTTTAAGGCCATCTTCGCATCAGATGGTACACCAGCAGTAATTCCCCAACGTTGACTAGGTTCTACCTGACTCATCAACTTCTGCGCGAACTGTTGCGAATCTGATGACAAAATATTACTTCGATAGAAAATATTACGTAACAAAATTACTTGGTCAGGGGCGGTTGTTGTTGAGCTACCCCAGGCCGCAACATCCATTTTAGAATCATTCATTGATAAGGCATTAAATAAATCATCAGGCGCAGCATACCCACCCATTTGATATAACAAATTTGTCGTCGCGTCATTGTCACTATCTTCAATCATAGCTGTGGCTAATGTTTGCTGATCGTCTGTCAATGTCTCATTAGCAGCCTCGTGCTGACTTAATAGGTTCGCCAAAACAGACACCTTCACAACACTTGCTGTCGGAAAGGTATCTTGATTGCTATCACGCAATGTTATCAACTGCTTATGTTTTTGATCATAAACAGCAATATCGACGTTAACTTTTTCTCCCTTTAATGATTTTTGCCATGATTGTGTGAGATTTTTTTTATAATCAATTTTTTTCATCTTAGGTGTAATGGTTCTCATAATTTCTTTATGATGTGGCCACACGATAGCAATAATACCAACAGTAAAAATTGCTGCAATGGCCAGTGATAACCACTTCATCTTTTTTTTCTTAGGGTTTTCTTCACGCGAGCGTAACCCTCTCATATTTTTATTATTCATATCTAATAGTATACGACAACATTCAGTAAACAGTGTTAACCAATTGTCTTATATTCTTGGCAATTATGTCATGTATGTGTCAAAACCGTTTACTATTAGTAACGTCACATCATTTTCAAACCAAATTTGCTTACAATACAAAAAAAGCTACTTGTATACACAAGTAGCTTTTTTAAGTCATTTCTGACTGCTAAACCGAATAAAATTACTTTACAGTAACTGCGGCACCAGCTTCTTCAAGCTTTGCCTTCAATTCGTTAGCGTCGTCTTCTGAAAGACCTTCCTTGATGATTGAAGGTGCATCGTCAACAAGACCCTTAGCGTCCTTCAAGCCCAAACCAGTTGCTTCACGAACTGCCTTGATAACCTTAACCTTAGCAGTACCTGCTGAAGTCAACTCAACGTCGAATTCAGTCTTAGCAGCGGCGTCACCACCAGCTGCACCAGCAGCTGCAACAGGGGCAGCAGCTGAAACACCAAATTCTTCTTCGATAGCTGAAACCAAGTCAGCCAAGTCCATGATCGTAGCTTCCTTCAATGAAGCGATGATTGAATCCTTATCAAATGCCATGATAAATAATCTCCTCTTAATATTTGCTTTTTGCAATTTTAATTTTGGGCAATGCCCGATAGTTTAAGCTGTGAATCTAAGCGATTGCTTAGGCTTCAGCTTCTCCCTTTGCGTCTGATACAGCTTTAACTGCATAGGCAAAGTTGCGAACAGGTGCTTGCAATGTTGACAACAACATTGATAGCAAACCGTCGCGGTCTGGCAATGAAGCGTACTTATTGATTTCGTCAATAGATACGATATTACCATCGATGTATCCACCCTTGATTTCCAAGGCATCGATATCATCAGCATACTTCTTCAAAACACGGGCAGGTGCGATTGCATCGTCGGCTGAAAAGGCAACAGCTGAAGGACCAGCAAATAGGTCGTTCAACTCTGACAAATCAGCAGCTTCAGCGGCGCGAGTCAAGACTTTGTTCTTGATAACACGTAGCTCAACACCTTCTCCACGTAATTCAGCACGCAACTTGTTTGATTCCTCAACAGTCAAGCCACGAACGTCAGCAACAACGGCAGACGTTGCGTTCTTGAACTTGTCAGCAACTTCGGCAACTTGTTGTGCTTTAACAGCAATGGTTGCTTCACTCATGGTATATTGTTCCTCCTGTTTAGATTTTGATTCTTACCAAAAGACCCCCAGTACAGACTGCACCGGGGGTCAAAAGTCGCTTTCGCGTTTTTTCACTTCCTCGGCGGGATATTGAGTCTTACGACACCTGCGTCTTAGGTAGAATCGATTTATTACTTCAACTACTTTAACAGGTAGTCGAGGAAGTGTCAACAGATGCTTCGACTATTTTTTAGAATAATCTAAATTATAGTGAAGAAATGTCGATGTTCACAGCAGGACCAAATGTTGAAGCGATTGATACGTGTTGTACGTATGTTCCCTTAACAGCGGCTGGACGTGAACGCAAGATAACAGCAGCCAATGACTTGATGTTTCCTGCAAGCTTATCAGCATCGAATGATACCTTACCAACTGGTACAGCAACGTTTCCGTCACGATCAGTACGGTAAGTAACCTTTCCTGACTTAGCTTCTGAAACAGCCTTAGCAACGTCAAACGTAACAGTACCAGTCTTAGGGTTAGGCATCAATCCCTTAGGTCCCAAGACACGTCCAACACGTCCAACTTGTGCCATCATATCTGGTGTTGCGATTGCAACATCAAAGTCTAACCATCCACCTTGGATACGTTGTACCAAGTCAGCGGCTCCGACAACATCAGCACCAGCTTCTTCAGCTTCTTTAGCCTTATCACCTTGTGCAAAGACCACAACAGTTTGGTCCTTACCAGTACCGTTAGGCAAAACAACGGCACCACGCAATTGTTGATCAGCTTGACGCGTATCAACGTTTAAGTTAAATGCAATTTCAACAGTTGCATCAAACTTGGCAAAGTCAATATCCTTTACCAATGCAGCAGCTTCCTCAACAGTGTACAACTTGGCACTGTCAACTTTTTCAGCAGCTGCTAAATAATTCTTACCATACTTAGCCATGGTAGCTATTCCTCCTTGCAAACGCGGTCAAACGGTCATTGACCTCCCGCTTGATCTTGCTTAGTTTCCTATGCGATCCGTACGTTACTTGTTTAATTAGCCTTCAACAGTGAAGCCCATTGAACGAGCAGTACCTTCAATCATGCGAACAGCTGCATCTACGTCAGCTGCGTTTAGATCTTGCATCTTAGTTTCTGCAATTTCACGAACTTGTGCTGCAGTAACTGTAGCGACCTTCTTCGTGTTAGGCTCACCAGAACCCTTTTCAACACCAGCGGCCTTCTTCAAAAGAACAGCTGCTGGAGGAGTCTTGGTAACGAACTCGAATGAACGATCTTCATATACAGTAATAACTACAGGGATTAGCAAACCGCCTTGGTCGGCAGTACGAGCATTAAACTCCTTTGCGAATCCCATGATGTTAACACCAGCTTGACCCAAAGCAGGTCCAACTGGAGGTGCAGGTGTTGCCTTACCGGCTGGAATCTGCAACTTAACAATACTTGAAACTTTCTTAGCCACGATTGTTTCCTCCTTCGTGTTTGTGGTGTAAATGGCGCGTTTCGATTTACGCCTCCCACATATGTGCCTAATAACAACACATACTAAATTATAATAACAAAACACTCAGCTTATAGCAAGCTAAGTGTTCAAGTTTTTTATATTTATTTAACTGGCTTGATGTCGTTAAATGAAATTTGGGTTGGTGTATCACGACCAAACATGTTGATCAAGATCGTTACTTCTTGATGTTCATCATCAATGGCTGTAATTTCACCTTCTTGACCCGCAAAACTACCTGAAACGACATCAACTGAATCACCAACGACAACATCCAAATGTTCAACTTTACGTTCAACTAAGTTCATCCGTGCCAACATATCATCAACTTCTTCTGGTAGCAAAGGTACTGGCTTTGACCCACCACCGTGAGAACCTAAGAAACCAGTCACGCCTGGTGTATTACGAACAACGTACCAAGCTTCGTCAGTCATGATCATTTCAACCAAAGCATATCCTGGGAAATCATTTTCTTTAACAATCTTTGTCTCGCCGTCTTTTTCAACTTCAACTTCTTGTTCTGGCACCAACACACGGAAAATATAATCCGTCATACCCATTGTTTCAATACGTGATTCCAAATTTGACTTCACACGATTTTCGTATCCTGCATATGTGTGCAAAACATACCATTGCTTATCGAACGACTCAGTTGCCATGATTGCCTCCTCAGACTAATTGACATAAATTTTTGTAAATTAAAAACCCTCTAAATTTGAGGGTTTTATCTGCTAATTGATAGCTATAGTATAGCGCATTTTGTTTACTTAGACAACCAAGTAATTCCTTGTTCAAATACCCAGTCAGCGCCCCCAAAGATAAGCGCAAAGGCTAATCCGGTAAACACAACAATCGTTGTATTATGGACATTCTCACTAAAGGTTGGCCAAGTAACTGTATGCATTTCTTTAATAACACTTGATATAAACTTCATCTGTAAACCTCTGTTCGATACTCTTACATTGTTTCTCGATGCAATGTGTGATTACCACAATACTTGCAAAATTTTTTAACCTCTAAACGTTCAACACGAGTAGTCTTTTTAACAACCATGTAATTTCGTGAACCACAAACACTACATGCTAAAGCGACTTTTTTCACTGCCATTTGGCGCCACCGCTCTTCCTAATTTCTATTTTCGTACCATAAAGTGTAACACTTTTATTAGTAAACAGCTAGTTGTTTTTCATTTCTAGCTGATAGAGATGGTGCCATTTACGACGAATCCCATAACACCATGACCGTGAGCGCTGAATGCGTTGTGCTGCTTCTGCCATCCCGTAACCTTGCACCAGCCAAAAGACTAGTTCACGTTCTTTACCAGGAAGTGTCGCATACCATTCCAAAATAAATGACATCAAATATTGTTGATGATTCTCAAAGCGTTCACAAGCGGACTCTGCTTCATAAGGCACAATCGTTTCTTGTAAAACAGGGACTTGAAAATCCAGTACCCGGTACTCATTACGCCAAAGTTGCACAATATGGGTTTGTAAAGCTTGCTTATAGTAAAGTGTCAGTGCCGCCCAAGTCCGATTACGCAATAATCGTAGGGTCTTATGCAGGACGACCCGACATTCATGCTGCCAATCAATTGGCTGCGATCGGACACGCTGTTGCTGATAGGTCTTCCAAATTAGTCCCTCAAACTCACTAAAAATGGCTTGAAATGCTGTCTCATCCCCTGACTGGGCAGGCAAAATTAAATTCACTCGTTTGTCACGCACAGGATTCACCCTTTCCTTACTAATGTAAGAAAAGCATACTGTAAATCCTGGCAAAACGTCACACTTATGCTGCACAAATTAACTGGCATCCATGTAACTATGTTGTCAGAACATAATTTCTTATGCTAATGGATGACGACTATTATAGCCTTGATAAATAAGTAGGCTGGCTGCCACTGAAGCATTCAAACTTTGGACATGGCCAATCATTGGAATGGTCAATGTTTCATCAACAGACTTTTTCAATAATGGTGAAATACCCTTACCTTCATTGCCAATAATTAATGTCGTTGCGCCTTTGGCATCCCAACGTCGATAATCGTTACCATTCATATCAGTGCCAAATACCCAAACACCACGTTCTTTTAGTTGTTCAACTGTTTGCACAAGATTTGTCACCCGCGCAACAGGTACATGTTCAATGGCACCCGTTGAAGTTTTGGCAACAACTGACGTTAACTGTACTGCTCGACGCTTTGGAATAATAATACCGTGGACACCTGCAGCATCAGCCGTTCGCATGATTGAACCAAGATTATGTGGATCTTCAATTGAATCTAACACTAAGAAAAATGGTGATTCATTTTTTTCAGCTGCTTTAGCAAACAAATCATCAATGGTTGCATATGCATAGGCCGCAATTGATAACACAACTCCCTGATGATTTTCACCATTCGTTAATTCATCAAGTTTTGCCTTTGGTGCATCTTGCATAACCAAACCACGTTTTTTAGCTAAGCCCGCCAATTCATTGCGTGCTTTATCAGCCAAACCAGTCTGCAACCAGACTTTATTGATTTCTGTTTGACCTTTTAACGCCTCAACAGCCGCATGATGTCCGTAGACAAATTCCGCTTGATTTTCACCTTGTGGTTCATGTTGTTGTCGCTTGCCGCCGGCTTGTTTTTTATTATTTCGTTGTCCCATGATTAACTGTTCGCCCACTTTCCACTTGTTTATAAATCCATGAAATTAGCTCTTCTAAGCGTTCTGTCTGATTACTAGCACCTAAATAACCAATTACCGCTTCGAAACCAGTTGAAATTCGGTAGGTAACAACATCTGTGTTCTTAGCCTTGGTATGTGAATTAGCATTACGTCCGCGTTTAAAATATTTTTGTTCCGTTTCGGTATAAATTCCTTCTGCTTCGATTAACGCATATAATGCCGCATGTGCCTTAGCTGAAACATACTTCTTTGATTCACGTTGTAATTTAGCTGGCTTGGTAATGCCTTTTGCTAATAGGTGTTGTCGAATGTACACCTCATAGACAGCATCCCCATAATAAGCTAAATCCAGCCCATTTAATTGTTCATAATTTATCTTCTCGTTCATGTTTCCTATCATACCATTTTATGCATAAAAATTGGACATAAACTCGTTGATAACTATTCAAGGGTCCTGTGCCAGTCAGCAATCATCGTTAACTCTTCAGCAGTGATTTCACCAGTTTGTTGGGCAACCTGAATTAAGCTAGAAAAATTAGTGAGTGATGAAAAAGGCGTAGCTGCTTGAGCAAAGTTCATCGTTGCGGCGGGTAATTCATAAGAGAAGATAGCCGCAACTCCCAGTACTTCACCACCAGCGGCTTGTGTCGCCTTCACAGCACCCAAAACAGAACCACCTGTCGAGATTAAGTCATCAATTAGGACAACTTTTTGTCCAGCAGCCAGTACCCCCTCAATTTGTTTACCAGTCCCATGGTCCTTGGGCTTTGATCGGACATAAATCATTGGTAAATCTAATTTTTCAGCAACCCATGCTGCGTGGGGAATCCCAGCAGTCGCAACACCGCCAATCACTGCGACATCTGGATATTGTTCCTTAATTAGCGTAACAAGACCATCAATAATAATGCGGCGAGCGTCTGGGAAAGAAATTGTCTTGCGATTATCTGTATAAATTGGACTTTTAATACCTGATGCCCATGTAAATGGATCATTCGGCTGTAATTTGACTGCGGCAATATCTAATAAAGACTTGGCAACCGCTGTTTGATAATCTACCATTTTTCACCTCTTATGAAATTCTGTCACTACTTGTTCGTATGTCACAACTGGATCCAGTGCCTGAGTAATTGATCGTCCAACGACAATCCCGTTTGCACCTCGTTGTTGCGCTTGAGCGGGTGTCATGACACGACTTTGATCGCCTTGTTCATCGCCTAATAGGCGAATACCTGGTGTAATCGATAAAAACGATTCACTGGTTGCGCCATGAATTGCTTGCGACTCATATGCTGATGAAATCACACCAGCCAGTCCCGATTTTTGAGCCAGTTGTGCCAGATGAATAACCGAATCATTCAACGACACCGCCAGTTGTTGGGTTGCTTGTAATTCGTCTTCAGTGAATGAAGTCAATTGCGTAATTGCTAATAATTTTGGTCCATCAGTCTGCGTCAATATTGCTTCTTTAGCTGCGGTCATCATGCGAATACCACCCGCAGCATGCAACGTTAAATAATCCACCCCTAGTCGTGCAATATTCTTAGTTGCCTGGCCAACTGTATGTGGAATATCATATAATTTTAAATCAAGAAATACCGTGTAGCCACGTGCCTTCAAATCAGTGACAAATGCTGGTCCTTCACGATAAAACAATTCCATGCCAACTTTCACTGCTAGTGGTTGATTTTTTGGAAATCGATCCAGAAAACGCCATGCTACTGATGCTTCAGGAAAATCCAAGGCAATAAAAACTGGATTTATAGTACTCATGATTGCTCCTTTTTAATGGTCTGCCAGTCATTTTCATTCTCGGGTAATGCATGTAATGCACCAGTGACATCACTCGCCTTATCAAAATGATATTTATCCAATGCTGTAGGTAAAGCATCAATCAACTTAGGTAGGCATAACTTATCAATGCTATTCATGACCCCGACCTGCACGGCTGATGCACCTGCCATCATTAATTCAAGTGCATCATCAATCGATGACACCCCACCAACACCGATAATCGGAATATGGACAGCTGATGCGGCCTCCCAAATCAATTCTACTGCCAATGGATGTAGCGCTTCACCAGATAATCCACCCTTACCGCGATATAAACGTGCGGAACGACTTTGCAAATCCAAGCTCATACCGACGAGCGTATTGACCATCGTTAAGCCATCAGCGCCCGCATTTTCAGCAGTAACTGCCAATGGTTTAATATCCGTAACATTTGGTGACAATTTGGCATAAATGGCCTTTGCAGTCACTGCACGTACGGCACTCACAACTGAATGAATACCTGACTCCGTAACCCCAAATGCACGCCCACCTTCATCAACATTTGGACATGATAAATTCAATTCAATCGCATTAACTGCTGGTAATTCGTCGATAATTTTAGCCAATTGCACAAACTCATCAACTGTTGCACCTGAAATTGATAACATCTTCGGTAGGTCGGGTAATTTTGCTGCTAATTCTGGTAAAAAATCTGCTTTTACGGCTGCAATACCTGGATTAGCTAATCCAACTGAGTTTAAAATACCTGCTTTTGTGTTCACGATCCAAGGTTGTGGATTCCCTGTGCGTGGTGCTAAAGTGGTGGTTTTTAACACTAAAGCACCTAACTTATTGAGGTCAAAGTCATCCATATGGTCAAGACCATAATAGAAGGCCCCCGACGATGGCATAAATGGATTCTTAAGCTTTAATCCTGGTAAAGAAACTGCGTAGCGTTCATCATTCATGTGCTAATTCTCCTTTATTATCGTGTTATGCAGGGGTGATCGTAAATGCTTGTGATTCGAGCACACTTAAGAGTGCCTTCACTGTATCAAAGGCCGTAAATAGCGGCACAGCATTTTCAATGGCTGCATTACGAATTAAACGACTATCGTTAACAGTTGCCACATCCTGATGCGTTGAATTAATCACTAACTGTAAATCACCTTGGCTTAGTGCCGTCACAGCATTATGATTCGTTTCACTGATTTTATCGAGAACCTGCACATGCAATCCGTGTTGCATCAGATACTCACCTGTTCCGGCTGTTGCAAATAATTGGAATCCCAGTTCATTAAACCGTTGGGCCAAGGTCAACGCTTCAGCCTTATCTTCATCAGCAATGGTAAACAAGACATTTCCTTCATGTGGTATTTTAATGTTTGAAGCCACAAAGGCTTTGTAAAGCGCCTTTTCAAAAGTCTTATCTGATCCCATGACTTCACCAGTTGACTTCATTTCAGGACCTAGTAAGGAATCAACCGCTGGTAACTTCGTGAATGAAAAAATAGGTGACTTCACATGAACCATCGTCGACTCAGGAACAAGGCCAGTTGTGAATCCCATATCAGCTAACTTTTCACCTAACATGACCCGTGTCGCTAGCTGTGCTAACTTCAAATGAGTAACTTTTGAAATAAATGGTACGGTTCTCGAAGCTCGTGGATTAACCTCAATCACATAGGCAGTATCTTCATGAATGACAAACTGAACATTCATCAAACCAATCGTATCCAAACTCTTAGCCAAAGCAATTGAAGCAGTAACAATTTCCTGTTTGACCTTATCCGACAACGTTTGCGTTGGATAAACCGACATTGAGTCACCAGAATGGACACCAGCTCGTTCAATGTGTTCCATAATTCCTGGTATCACAACCGTCTCACCATCAGATAACACATCAACTTCCGCTTCAGAGCCGACCAAGTATGAGTCGATCAAGACGGGATGATCATGCGAAACTTGCACAGCACGACCCATATAATCTTGTAACTCCGCTTCATTATTAACAATTTCCATTGCACGGCCACCGAGCACATATGAAGGGCGTACCAAGACTGGATAGCCAACTGTTTCTGCAGCATGTAGCGCCTCGGCAATCGTCGTCGCTGTTTTACCCATTGGTTGTGCCAAAGCTAACTGTTTAATCACTTGATCAAATTCTTCACGATCTTCCGCGCGATTTAGATTTGCCACACTAGTACCCAAGATATTTACACCTGCATGAACAAGTGGCTCAGCTAAGTTAATGGCTGTTTGACCACCGAATTGTACAACAACACCCAATGGCTGTTCTAGATTCACTACATTCAAGACATCCTCCAGCGTTAATGGTTCAAAATACAATTTGTCAGAGACCGAAAAGTCTGTTGAGACCGTTTCTGGATTTGAATTCATAATAATCGCTTCATAACCTGCTGCCTGAATGGCTTTCACCGCATGCACTGTTGCATAATCGAATTCAACACCTTGGCCAATCCGAATCGGACCTGAACCAAGAACCAGCACACTTTGCTTATCAGTCACAACTGATTCATTCTCTGTCTCATACGTTGCATAATAATAAGGTGTTTGTGAAGCAAATTCTGCCGCTACCGTATCAACCATTTTATAGACAGGCTGAATAGCAGCATCTACCCGAAATGATGCCACTTCTGCAGCTGACCACTGCCAGATATCAGCAATTGTCTGATCAGCAAAACCATTTTGTTTTGCTTGTTGTAGGACTTGCTCATCACCAACATGCGCTACCAAGTTTTCTTCTATCTCGATAAGATGTAGGACCTTATCTAAGAAGAAATAGTCAATCGCTGTGCGCTGATGGATTTCATCTACCGAAACGCCACGACGCAATAATTCACCAATCATAAACAAACGGTCGTCGCGTGCCGGCATTAAATTGGCAAGTAATTTTTCGGTTGAAATTTCTGGAAAATTGATATCCCGTAAACCGATTGCCCCAATCTCTAACGAGCGCACCGCCTTATTCATCGCCTCTTCAATATTGCGTCCAATCGCCATCACTTCACCAGTGGCCTTCATTTGCGTACCTAAGTGACGATCAGCTGTTGCAAATTTATCAAATGGCCAACGTGGAATTTTAACAACAACGTAGTCTAAAGCTGGTTCAAAAGCTGCCTTGGTCGTCCCAGTGACCGGATTAATAATTTCATCTAATGTTAGACCAACCGCAATTTTGGCTGCCATCTTCGCAATTGGATAACCCGTTGCTTTTGATGCCAATGCTGAAGAGCGTGAAACACGTGGATTAACTTCAATAATGTCGTAGTTAAATGAATTTGGATCCAAGGCCATTTGAATATTGACCCCACCTTCGATTTTCAGTGCTCGAATAATCTTTAATGCTGCATCGCGCATCATTTGTAATTCACGGTCGGACAATGTTTGTACCGGCGCCACTACAATTGAATCACCCGTATGGATACCAACCGGATCAAAATTTTCCATTGAAGCAACAATCAAGGCATTATCGGCTGCATCGCGCATCACTTCAAATTCAATTTCTTTATAGCCCGCAATTGATTGCTCAATAAGCACTTGTGTTACGGGGGATAATTCCAAACCATTTGCCGCAATTGTCTGTAATTCAGCTTCATTATTTGCAATCCCGCCACCAGTACCACCTAATGTGTACGCTGGTCGCACAATAACTGGATAACCATTTGTTTCCGCAAAGGATAAGGCTTGTGTAACTGTGACAGCAATCATTGATTCAGGGACAGGTTCATTTAAGCGGGTCATTAAGTTTTTAAATGCTTCGCGATCTTCTGCTTCTTCAATTGCTGATAATTTTGTACCTAGTAAGATAATGCCTAATTCATCCAAAATTCCTGTTTCAGCTAGCTGCTTAGCCATATTCAAACCAGTTTGACCACCAAGCGTTGGCAAAATCGCATCAGGTCGTTCTTTACGTAAAATTCGTGATAAAAATTCTACCGATAATGGTTCAATATAAACTTCATCGGCAATTTCACTGTCAGTCATGATTGTGGCTGGATTTGAATTTACCAAAACAACTTCATAACCCTCTTCTTTAAGCGACATCGCCGCTTGAGTACCTGAATAATCAAATTCGGCAGCTTGACCAATAATAATCGGACCTGAGCCAATCACCAAAATTTTGTGAATATCTGTACGTTTAGGCATGTTGTTTTTGTCCTTTCTTCGTTGCGACAATCATTGCGAGGAAGTCATCAAATAAATATTCCGCATCGTGCGGACCAGGGGCTGCATCTGGATGAAATTGTACGGAAAATGCTGGCCGATTCTTCAAGCGTAGTCCTTCAACTGTGTGGTCATTAATTTCTTCATGGGTAATTTCTAGATTTGTACCAATGATTGATTCCGCATCAACCGCGTAACCATGGTTTTGCGATGTGAAATCAATTTGATCTTTCACCAAATTTCTCACTGCGTGATTGAAGCCACGATGACCAAATTTTAGTTTATAGGTTTCGGCACCATTCGCTAACGCAAACAATTGGTGACCTAAACAAATACCCATTAAGGGTAACTTCGCTTCTAATTCGCGAATAACTGGTAAAATGTGTGCGACTGATTCAGGATTTCCCGGTCCATTTGAAAGCAACACCCCATCAGGATCCATATCCAAAATCGTCTGTGCTGCAACATCAGCAGGAAATACCATCACGTTAACGCCACGTTTTGCTAATGAGCGGAGAATTGAATTTTTCAATCCAAAGTCAATCAAAGCAATTGATAATCCTTCGGTTGGATTCACATAGGTCGTCTTTGTTGTCATTTTGGCAACTTCATTCGTGATTGGTTGAATATCTTGCAAGTTTGCCACGGTCTCATCAGTTATTTCATCAACAATTGCTGCCTTCATGACGCCATGCTCACGAATTTCCTTGGTCAAGGCTCGTGTATCAACACCAGTAATACCTGGTAAATCCATCTTTTCAGCCCATTCCGCGATGGACATTTGTTGTCGCCAATTTGATGGTCGCCGTGCAATTTCATGAGCCACAATTGCTGTTGCAGTGGGCTTTAGTGACTCATAATCATCACGATTAATGCCATAGTTACCAATTAGCGGATAAGTAAATGTCAATATTTGACCAAAATAAGAAATATCAGTCAATGATTCTTGATACCCGGTCATACCGGTATTAAAAACAATTTCGCCTGCAACAACTTTTGCTGAACCAAAACCTTCTCCGATATAAACTGACCCATTTTCTAAAACAAGATAACGCTCCATGTTTTCCTCCTATGCCTCATAAGCAATTTGACCGTCAACGACCGTTAATAAGGTTTGTCCGTAAATCTTTTCACCGATAAATGGTGTGTTAACACCTTTTGATGCAAATTCATCTGCTGTAACTGTATGTTCGTGATCAATATCGAATAATGCCATATCTGCTGGTGCACCAATTGTTAATTCATGATTGCCTGGTAGCTTAAATGCCTGACTTGGTTGAACAACCATCCAATTCAATAACTGTTCCAAAGTAGCAATTCCTGATTTCACAAAATGTGTGTACATCAATTGAAAACTCGTTTCAATACCAGTAATTCCGAAAGCTGCGCCAATAAATGAACCTTGCTTTTCTTTGCGACTATGTGGTGCATGATCAGTGGCTATCATGTCGATCGTGCCATCCAATAGGCCAGCAATGACTGCCGCACGATCAGCTGGTGTCCGCAGTGGTGGATTCATCTTAAAGTAGGCATTATCACCCGTAATATGGGTCTCATCGAGTAGTAAATGATGAGGTGAAACTTCAGCAGTAACGCGCACACCCTGTGATTTTGCAAGGCGAACTAAGTTAACTGATTCTTTCGTGGAAATATGAGCAACATGGTAATGCACACCTGTTGCCTTTGCGATAACTAAATCTCGTGCCAGTTGCGACGATTCTGCCAATGGGTCAATTCCGGGTAACCCTAATTCTCGTGAACGTTTACCCAAATTCATCACACCACCATTCACAAGTGATTCGTCTTCCACATGCGCCACTAATGGTCGATGAACCTTGGTAGCTGCTTGCATTGCTGTCAACATCGTTGCAGCCGTTTGAACCCCTTTACCATCATTTGTAAAGGCAATGGCACCATCTGCTGCTAAAGCAGCCATATCACTCACATCTTCAGCTATTAACCCTTCTGAAATGGCGGCATATTGATAAATATGGACCCGCCCATTTGCTGCATTATTAGCTTTGATTTGCTGAAAAGCCGCCTGTGTTGCTGGTACCGGATTAAGATTTGGCATTGCGAGTACGGTCGTAAAACCGCCACGAGCTGCTGCCAGTGAACCTGTCGCGACCGTTTCTTTATAGGCAAAGCCCGGTTCACGAAAGTGCACGTGAACGTCGACCAATCCTGGTGTTAGCAAGGCGCCATGCGCATCGATTGTACGTGTAGCTGTTGTGGTCACTTTATCCGCAATTTCAACAATTTTTCCGTCTTTGATCAATACATCCTGCATCTTTAACTCATTATCATGAATCAAGTGGCGAGCATTTTTAATTAATAATTGTCCCATCTTATTATTTCTCCATTAATGCGCTCAAGATGGCCATCCTTGCATAAACACCATTTGCCATTTGGGTGAAAATTCTTGATTTATCAGCTTCAACCAAATCATCAGCAATTTCGACATCCCGATTAACTGGTGCTGGATGCATAATAATTGCGTCATCTTTTAACTGGTTATACCGTTCATGTGTTAATCCATACTGTTGGTGATAATCAGCCACTGAAAATGTTTGATTCTCAGTCATTGCTAAGCGCTCATGCTGTACGCGTAGCAACATCAGGACATCAATTTCGGTCAAATCATCATCCAATGATTGATAGGTACCATATTGATCAAAATCAGCTGGATACCAAGCTGTTGGTCCGGCAAAACTAACCGTAGCACCTAAACGATTCAGAATTTCTGCATTTGAACGAGCCACTCGTGAATGGGACAAATCTCCCACGATACGTACTTTCAACCCCTCAAAATAGCCAAACTGTTCATAAATGGTTATCAAATCCAAGAGACTTTGTGATGGATGTTGCCCATTGCCATCCCCAGCATTAACTAGCTTTGGCATTAAGGGGGACTGTTCCGCTATCAACGGAACGTACCAGTCATTGATATTGTGACGCAGCACAACCACATTTACGCCGATGGCGCCAAGTGTCTTCAACGTATCGCTTAAAGTCTCCCCTTTTTGTGTAGAACTTGTCTGTGGATTAACGATAATCCGAGACCAACCTAACTGGCTTTCAGCCATTTGAAAACTACTGGCAGTTCGTGTCGAATTTTCAAAAAACAAATTGGCAACATGTTGCTTTGTCTGCGGAACAGTCTTTTCCTTCGTCTTGTAAGCTAAACTTGTTGCAATTAGCGATGTTATTTCTGACGTTGATAAATCATTCAAATTCACAAAATTCTGCATGTTATCTCCTTATTGATGACACAAAAAAAGCCTTACGAATCCAGTGATTCCTAAGGCTTGCTCATTCAATCGTTGATGCAGTTATCCCATGCTAGGTTACCCACTCATCAATTAACGTCACCTTTATTAGCCTCACTGGACTACATTTAAAAGGTATTTATGATTGGGTTTAATATAGCACGCTTGTATCATTTAGTAAACAGTTTAACAGTTTTTAAAAACTTGTTAAAACGTTTAATGAACTGATATCAACGCATAAAATATTTTTAAAAAAATTTGTTTGATTTATTCATCAAGTACATCATGAATCGTAATGATACCAACAACCTCGCCGTCATCTTCAACAACTAAGTTAGAAATATTGTGTGAGGCCATCTTCTTCCAAGCAACACTATTACGTTTATCAACATCGATACTAATGAATCCCTTGGTCATGTAATCAGCTGCCGTTGATTTCTTAACCATGGATACCTGCAACATCTTCTTACGAATATCACCATCAGTCACGATACCAACGACTTTGCCATCTTCATCCTTTACCAAGGTCATGCCAACACCAAAATCACTGATTCGATAGATGACATCGTTGATTGGTGTATTGATATTGACATATGGAATCTTGGTATGCATCACATTCTTAACCGTTTGCAACAACAATTTTCCAATTGAACCACCTGGATGATATAGTGCAAAATCATCACGCGTAAATTCTTTTTCTTTTTGCACGGCAATCAACAAAGCATCCCCAACAACTAATGTCGCTGTTGTTGAACTTGTTGGCGCTAGTTTGGTCGTGTCTGCTTCAACCGCAACGTCAACAATTAATGGATAGGTTGAATTTTGCGCTAATGTTGAATCAGATGCCCCTGTTAAGGCGACGGTCTTGAGATCATCCCCAAAAATTTGCTTGAGGGCAAAAAAAGTTTGAATGACCTCTTGTGTTTCACCACTATTAGAGACAAAAAAAACCAGATCATCTGCTGATACTCGGCCTAAATCTCCATGAAAAGCATTACCAGCATCAATAAAGAAACTAGAAACCCCAATAGATGAAAATGAAGCTGCAATCTTCTCAGCAATAATTCCTGATTTACCAATTGCAATAAAAATTAAACGTCCAGTTGTATCTAGAACTTCTTCCACGACCTGGTCAAAACTATCATCTAGTTCATCACGTACTTTTTCTAAAGCTGTAATCTCTGTATTGAAAGTTTCTTTCGCATCATTATAGTAAGTCTTCATCTGCATACACCGCCTTGTTTTCAAGATTTTGATGGAACAATCGATTAGCTTCTTCTAAAATAGGGCGTGCCTTTGATAGATATAGCTGACTGTCCTGATCTGAAATAGCCTTCGGTGGATTTGGATGAACTTCGGCAAAGATACCGTCAATTCCAATTGATAACGCCGCACGCATCAATGGGAAAACATAGTCACGATTACCACCAGAGTGATTACCGTAGCCACTTGGAATCTGGACTGAATGTGTTGCATCAAAGATAATTGGATATTCTGTTTGACGCATCTGAATGAGGCTAGTCATATCAACAACTAATTGATGATAACCAAACATCGTACCTCGTTCAGTCACCAGAATATGCTTATTTTGAGAAGCAACCTTATCCACAGCACTTTGAATATCTTCTGGTGCCATGAATTGTGCCTTTTTAATATTAACAACACGACCAGTCTTAGCAGCGGCTAGTAACAAGTCCGTTTGACGACTTAGAAATGCTGGAATCTGCAAAACATCTGCTACCTCAGCAACTGGTGCACACTGATACGATTCATGTACATCAGTCACGATTGGCACATTATAATTTTCCTTAATTTTACGTAAGACTTCGAGGCCCGCCTCCATACCAGCACCTCGATCTGATGAAATGGAACTTCGATTTGCCTTATCAAATGATGACTTAAAGACATAATTAATTCCTAACTCATCAGTTATCTTTTTTAGCTCCTCGACAACCTCGGCACAAGTCTCATAAGATTCTATGGCACATGGTCCTGCTAGTAAAGTTAAACGATCGTCCTTAAAGCCGTACTCATGAAATACATCACTAATCTTTGGCATAAATTTTTCCCCCGTTCTAAACTAGTACATCTAAAAAGTAATATTAAAGATTATTAATTTTTTAACATTATATGCTTTTTACAGTTACTTTTCAGCTTTTAACTCTTATAGTCAGGTTTTTATTGCAGAAAAAAATCGGCTAATTCCTTATTTATCAAGGGATTGACCGATTATAAATTTAATGACAAAAACTACCATTTTTTATTAAGCTTGGACCACATGACGGACATATGGGTCATCTGAGAAACCTTGCTCAAGGATAATTTTTGACCATTCTTTTGCTGAGTGAAGACTGTGATCTTTGTAATTACCACACTCCTTAGCAACCGTTGCTGGCACATCGTCCCAGGTGATATCATCACGAATTTTACGTAAGACACGAGTGAACGTTTCAGCAACTTGAGTTGGTGTGTAATCTACCCAACTGATAATGTGAAAACCTGTACGACAACCAAATGGTGAGATATCAATAATACCATCTAATTCATCACGAACTAAGCTTGCAAATAAGTGCTCTAATGTGTGCACCCCAGCCGTTTCAATTGCGGTCTCATTTGGCTGTGTCAAACGTAAATCATAATTGACAATTTGTCCCCCATTTGGTCCTTGTTGCGTTTCAATTTTGCGCACGTAAGGTGCCTTTACCTTTGTATGATCCAATGTAAAACTTTCGACTTCTGCCATGTTTAAATCCCTCCTAAACGAATCTTTCTTTTCCCCACATTCGTCATTATAACAACAAACAAAAACATCCCGCAATCATCTCTGATTACGGGACGTTACCACGTGTTACCACCCGAGTTTGATAAGACAAGCTTACCCTCTAAACGTTATAACGAGCGACCCCGAATGGCACTAGCGATTATGTTCATGTCATTATGACTCCAAGACCATCTTCTAGTGAAATCGTTACTAGTTTCCACCACCCACTAGCTCTCTACAAACGATCAAACACTATACTCATCTCTTCTATGTCGATACGCCTATGCTAAATCTTCCATCACACGGTGTCAACAGAAAAATTAAAATTTTTTCATTTTATAATTTTTATGTCTGTCAATTACTTACGATGCCAACGTGTACCTTGTGGTGTATCTTCCAGAATAATTCCTTGTTCAGCCAATGAATCTCTGATTTCATCAGAACGCGCGAAATTCTTGTTAGCACGTGCATCGTTACGTTCTTGAATAAGTGCCTCAATATCATCATCTAGCAATTCATCATCTGATAAACCATCAACCCCAAAAATACTCATCAACACAGTAATTTTATCCAATATAAAGTTTACTGTATCCTGGTAGACCACCTCGGTTGCAGCATATTGATTAGCTAAATCAACAAGTTCATAGATTGCTGTTAAGGCATTGGGTGCATTAAAGTCATCATCCATCGCTGTATTAAACTGTGCAACTAACTCAATTGCTTTATCGTCGATTAAGGACTCATCACCAGCAACCGCATCCGTCAAACGGAATGCTAAATTACGATATCCCGTACGAATACGATCTAAATTGTGGGCAGCTTGTGTCATATTACTTTCTGAATAGGCAATTGAGCGGCGATATTGTGTCGTTGCCATAAAGAAACGTAAGACCATTGGATCATCAATTTGCTGTAATAAATCATGAACGGTTACGAAATTACCCAAAGACTTAGACATCTTTTCATTTTCGTCGCCCACAGTAACAAAGCCATTGTGAAGCCACTCATTGACAAACTTTTCACCTGTGTGCACTTCACTTTGCGCAATTTCATTTGTGTGATGCGGAAACGCTAAATCGATGCCACCGCCATGAATATCAAAGTGATTACCTAAATATTTTGTCGACATCACTGAGCATTCAATGTGCCAACCTGGACGGCCTTTGCCCCATGGTGAATCCCAAGCAATCGCGCCATCACCATTCTCACCCTTCCAGACCGCAAAATCCATTGGATCCTCTTTACGCTCTAGTTCTTCATCATTCAAGCGACCGGCCGCATTAGATGTCATTTCTGCCAAATCTTGGTGTGCCAGCGCACCATAATTGTGGAACTTCTTTGCACGATAATAAACATCCCCAGCTGATTCATAAGCATATCCCTTATCAATCAAATCGGCTACGAAATCGATAATCTCGGCAATATGTTCGGTTGCTCGTGGGCGAACTGTTGCCGGTTTAATATTTAAAGCCGCCGTATCTTCATTGAAGGCAGCAATATATTTATCAGCTAACTCCGGCACAGTAATTCCTTGTTCAGCTGCTGCCTTAATCATTTTGTCATCAACATCCGTGAAGTTTGAAACATAGTTTACTGTGTAACCACGATATTCAAAATAACGGCGAATTGTATCAAACGCAATGGCAGAACACGCATTCCCAATATGAATATAGTTATAGACAGTTGGTCCACAGACGTACATATTGATTGTGTCATCATGTATTGGGTGGAATGGTTCCTTTGCCAACGTCATTGTATTGAACATTTTAATCATATTCGCGTCCCTCTCTCTTAAAAAATGTCATTTTTATAGCGCCTAAATCAATCTTTCGTCTATTCTCTAGGCTTACACAAGTATTTTACCATAAATTTCATAACTTCTAGAATGACTATTAAACAGGCATTAACAAGAACATCCTCTAGTTATCTTCATTTCTCTTACTTGGATAGAACTAATATAAAAGTTACAATTGACCTTGAAACAATGTCATGCACTTCTAGTCTAGGGGGATTATTCAACATGTATCAAGCAAACGAAAATCGATACAACAACATGGTTTACAATCGTGTTGGCAAAAGCGGTCTCAAACTTTCAGCATTTGGTTTAGGACTATGGCACAATTTTGGTAGTGTCGATCCACTTGAAAATCAACAAGCAATTATTCATCAAGCATTCGATTTAGGCATTACTTACTTTGACTTGGCAAATAACTATGGCCCAGTTCCTGGAAGTGCTGAAAAGAATTTTGGGGAAATCATGGCCCATGATATGCATGCCTATCGTGATGAATTGGTAATTGCTAGTAAGGCTGGTTACGAAATGTGGGATGGTCCTTACGGCAATTGGGGATCAAAAAAGAGTATCATTGCCAGCGCTGATCAAAGTTTGCAGCGGCTACAATTGGACTATGTTGATATTTTCTACTCGCATCGTCCAGACCCTGAGACGCCAGTTGAAGAGACTGCATTAGCGCTTGATCAACTCGTTCGTTCAGGCAAAGCATTATATATCGGTATCTCTAATTATTCTGGCGAACAAACCCAGGCAATTATTGATGTCTTTAACGAATTAAAGACACCATTTATTATCCATCAGCCTCGCTATAATATGTTCAATCGTCAAATCGAGGCCGATTTATTACCTGTATTACGTGAAGCTGGTAAAGCGGCGGCAGTATTTAGCCCCCTTTCACAAGGATTATTGACAGATAAATACTTACACGGCGTGCCAGAAAATTCTCGAGCTGCAAAGTCAACAAGTCCTTTCTTGCATCCACAACAGGTTGAAGCAACAATCAAGACAGTGCAACAATTAAATGAAGTTGCGCAAGCACGTCAACAAACACTTGCTGAAATGGCGCTTGCTTGGAATCTACGTGAGCCAGAAATTGCTAGTGTTATTATTGGTGCCAGTCGACCAGAACAATTGGTTGATAATGTTAAAGCCCTTGATAACCTCACTTTTAGTGATGAAGAATTAGCAAAAATCGATGATATTTTAAGCCAGCAACCATTAGTTGACTGGAAAGCACATTAAAAAAGAGCGAGACAAAAGTTGTTTTGAAGCGCGTTTACGCTATCAAGATTACAGGATTACGATTAATACATTTTTAGCAAAAAGCGGCTGAGGTAGAACACCTCAGCCGCTTTTTTGTATTTCCTTTAATTGTTTTATCGCCACCACTGATCAAATACGGTCACTGGTTGACGACGCTTATGTTCTGTTGATGTGTATAGTCGTTCAATTTGCAATGCATCTGCTTCAGAAACTTCTTTACCTTCCAAGTAATCATCAATTGCATCATAAGTCACACCTAAAGCAACTTCATCTGGTTGTCCTGGGCGATCTTCTTCCAAATCAGCCGTAGGTACTTTCTCATAGAAAGTAGCTGGTGCACCAAGATATGCCAATAATTGGCGACCCTGTCGTTTATTCAAACGATACAATGGTGTGATATCAGCTGCGCCGTCCCCGAACTTTGTGTAAAAACCAGCTAAGGCCTCAGCTGCATGATCAGTCCCGATGACAACACCCTTATAAGCAGCAGCCACACCATATTGCGCAATCATCCGTTCGCGCGCTTTAATATTTCCCTTATTGAAATCAGTGACAGGAACCCCTGCAGTTTCTAATTCATGCACAACGCCAAGAACAGACTCTTCAATGTTCACAGTCACTGTCTTATCAGCTTCTTGCCATTTGATTGCTGCCAACGCATCTGATTCATCAGCTTGTTCATTGTATGGTAAACGCATGGCAATAAATTGATACTCGCCATCACCGGTCTCTTCACGTAACTGTTCAACCGCAAATTGCGCCAGTTTACCTGCTAATGTCGAATCTTGTCCACCCGAAATACCTAAAACAAGTGTCTTTAACCCTGTCTGCTTAAGATAGTCTTTTAACAGTGTGATTGACCGTTTAATTTCAGTCGCCGGATCAATTGTTGGTTGAACACCTAATGTTTCAATAATTTCTGCTTGTAATGGTCGCATGACAGATTCCTCCTATAACTTGCTAACTTATTTCTATTCTTCCGTTTGATCAATGTGATCAACATACTCTCGTGTTGCTTTGATCAAATTAACCTTATGATCCCAAGCCGCTTGTGATAAGTCAACTGGATATTCCTGTGGATTCAAATCACGACGGTATTCTGAATATAATGAATCGATATGCCGTTTTGCATATTCACGCACATCATCTAGCGCTGGCAAATCATAAACTAATTCACCATTAACAAACACATCCTGTAAAACAGGTCGTGCAGTATAATCAACCACCGTCTTATTCAGGTATGTGTAGCTAGGGTGGAACATATATAATCCGTTTGGCAAATTCTGAGGATCCTCATCCCACAAAGCCACGTAATCACCTTGTGACTTACCATCAGAATTACGTGTAATGCGCCACACTTGCTTTTGACCTGGTGTTGAAATTTTCTCAGCCGTACCGGAAATTTTGATTGTATCAGTCATGTTTCCATTTTCATCTTCAATGGAAACAACCTTGTAAACACCACCTAAAGCAGCTTGATCATATGCCGTAATTAATTTCGTACCAATACCCCAAGTATCAATCTTTGCATCTTGGAATTTCAAACTTTTGATGGTTGATTCGTCTAAATCATTTGATGCGACAATTGAAGCATCCTTGAATCCTGCCTCGTCAAGCATCTTACGCACACCCTTTGAGACATAAGCCAAATCACCTGAATCAATGCGGACACCAATAAAGTTGATTTTATCACCCATCTCCTTAGCAACCCGAATCGCTGCAGGAACACCTGAACGCAATGTATCATACGTATCAACTAAGAACACAACATCATGATGCGTTTCGGCATATGCTTTAAATGCATCATAATCATTGCGATAAACTTGCACTAAACTGTGTGCATGAGTCCCCGAGATTGGAATGCCAAATAACTTACCTGCACGCACATTTGAAGTTGCGTTGAAACCACCAATGTAGGCAGCACGAGTTCCCCAGATAGCTGCATCCATTTCCTGCGCACGACGTGAACCAAACTCCATTAACGTTTGATCACCAACCACTGAACGAATTCGTGATGCTTTCGTTGCAATCAAAGTTTGATAATTAACAATATTTAATAATGGTGTTTCAATTAATTGGGCATCAAATACAGTTGCTTCAACTTGAACAATCGGTTCATTATTAAAAACAATATCCCCTTCATGCGGCATACGTACCGTGCCCTTAAAACGCCAATCTTTCAAATAGTCTAAAAACTCTTCGTTAAATTCACCTGTTGAACGTAAATATGCCAGGTCACTTTCAGAAAAATGTAGATTGCTTAAGAAGTTGACCAATCTTTCTAAACCTGCAAAAACAGCGTAACCATTTTTGAAAGGCATTTTACGGAAATACATCTCGTAAACTGCTTTACGCTCATGAATACCCTTCATAAAATATGTTTGCATCATTGATAATTGGTATGCATCAGTGTGTAGTGCCAAGCTATCATCTGGATATGCTAAAGACATAACAAATAACTCCTTGTTTTATTTATTAACTAGTATTTTACCACAAAAACAAGGGTGTAAAGTCAGTCCTGTTTATCTCGCTAGTGGTATACTAGTGAGATGTTTTCATCAAAAATATGGAAGGAACTCAGATCATGATCAATCAGCAGTACCCCGTAAAAGAATCACGACGCACAGGTATGTTACTAGCAGCAACAGCTGGATTTATTGATTCCTATACCTTTTCAGCCCACGACATGCGTTTTGCTAGTTTTCAGAGTGGTAATTTACTACAGGTTGGTTTAAATATTGCTGGTGGTAAATGGCTACATGCAACAATTTATTTCTGGCCAATCTTTGCATTCCTACTGGGCTCAGCATTTAATCAAGTTTTAAAAGCTTATACCAACAAAACCCTGCGGTCTCATACATTATCTGCATTAATCGTTGAATTTTTTGGCCTCTTATTAGTCGCTAGTTTAGAACTGCAATCCGTTTCAGCAAATATTATTCTGCCAGTATTAGCATTTTTTATGGCCATTCAAGCGGATACATTTAATAAAATTCACGGTATGGCTTATATGACCATTCTGAGTACTGGTAACTTACGTACATTTAGTAGTGGTTTAACGAATTGGCTAATTTATCATGATGAAATGGCCTTTCGTCGTGCGATTCGTGTTGGTCCAGTCATCCTAGCATTTTTCTTTTCAGCAATTTTGGCTTACTTTGCCATTCATTTCTTACACCAAGCAGCACTTTTTGTTGCCCCACTATTTTTACTTGGTGTAATTATTTTGGTCAATCATGAAGAAAAATTTCAAAAAAGTATTGACACATCAAATAACATCCACTAAAATACGGTTTAGTATTTCAGAAAGATAAACAAGTTGATCAGGAAAGTAAATTAACTGTGATTCGCCTAGAGAGACAACATTTGGTGGAAGTTGTTCGAAGACACATTAATTGAAAATGGCCTGTGATTGGCATTAATGAGTAGCAAGTCTATAAATTAATGACGGAATGGTCTACGTTAACAGACACACGAATCGGCAAAGCATCATTTCGCTCACTGCCCGCTCGTTGCTAAGGTCTTAATCAGTAATGATTAAGGTGAAGTAGAATGGTAACACGAGACTCGTTTCTATTAGATTATGTCAATAATCGAGATAGGGACGAGTCTTTTTTTATTCCTATTTTTCTGAAATACAATCAAATTAGGTATTAGTAATTAATAAGGAGAATTAGGATTATGAATAAAGGGTTAAAGATTGGTGCCGTACTAGCAGTTAGTGCATTTGCAGCTGGAACGATTGCCCCAGTTACTGCAAACGCTGCTTCAAAGAAGACTGTGACTGTTGGTATTGTTGGTACAAGTGATAAGAAACTTTGGGATCAAATCAACAAAACAACACAGAAGAAATACAATTTAACAGTGAAGACAAAGGTTTTCACCGACTACAACCAACCAAACAAGGCGGTAGCTGATGGTTCACTTGATTTGAATGCTTTCCAGCACGTTGACTTCTTAAGCAACTGGAACAAGTCAAATGGTCACAAGGTTAAGGCTATTGGTAAGACATTTATCACCCCTATTCGTCTTTACTCAGAGAAGCACAAAGATGTTAAAGACTTCAAGAAGGGTGACACAATTGCTGTTCCTAACGATGCCACTAATGAAGGTCGTGCATTGACTTTGCTACAATCAGCTGGTTTGATTAAATTGAAGAGTGGCGTGTCTGCACCAACGCTTAAAGATATTAAGGTAACAAGCTAAACTTGAACTTTAAAGAAGTTGCTGCTGACCAAGGTCCATCAGCATTGAAGTCTACTGATGGTGCTGTTATTAATACAAACTATGCACAAGAAGCTAAACTTAAGTTAAGTTCAGCAATTTATGTTGAGCCTGTTAACAAGGATTCAAAGCAATGGATCAACGTCATTGCTGCTCGTAAGAGTGATGCCAACAAGAAGGCCTACAAGGAAGTTGTTAAAGCTTACCAAAGCAAGCAAACAAAGCAATACTTGAAGGACACTTGGGGTAAGGCTGAGATTCCAGCATGGGATATCAAATTAAAGTAATTTAAATATAGCCATCCAGGCTGAGATACAAAATGTCTCAGCCTGATACATATCAAGAGTAGGAGAAGAATATGGCTGTCATTTCATTAAAAAATATCAATGTCACTTTTAAACAAAAAAAACGTGAAATCGTTGCGGTTCAAAACGAAACGATTGAAATTGAGAAAGGTGATATTTACGGTATTGTTGGGTATTCAGGTGCTGGTAAATCAACATTAGTACGGACAATCAATTTATTACAACGCCCCACTAGTGGTTCAGTAACCGTTAATGATACCGACATGTTGCAATTATCACCTAAGGAATTACGCGACCAACGTAAAAAAATTGGTATGATTTTTCAACATTTCAATCTAATGAGCGAATTGACCATTTTTGGTAACGTTGCACAACCTTTAAAACATTCCAATTTATCAAAGTCTGAGAAAAAGGCAAAGGTCAACAAGCTACTTAGTTTAGTTGGTCTTGCAGACCGCGCAGAAAATTTTCCCAGTCAATTATCTGGTGGACAAAAGCAACGTGTTGCCATTGCCCGTGCCTTAGCGAATGATCCTGAAATTTTAATTTCTGACGAAGCAACGTCTGCCCTAGATCCAAGAACAACTAATCAAATTTTGGCGTTGTTAAAAAAATTAAATCAAGAATTGGGTCTAACCATTGTCTTAATTACACATGAGATGCAAGCCATCAAAGAGATTGCCCATAAGGTTGCGGTTATGGAAGATGGAAAAATTATTGAACGCGGATCGTTGCTAGAGATTTTTACCAATCCACAACAACAACTAACCAAGGACTTTATCAATACTGCGACTAACCTGGATGAAGCAATTGTTAAAGTTAATGAGTTACTAGAGACACAACCACTGACCGCTGATGAGGAACTTATTCAGATTAGCTATGTTGGTGCTGATACTGCCCAACCACTACTATCAACAATATTTGCTGATTTTGGTGTCACAACAAACATTCTTTATTCAAACATGGAGATACTAACACAAACACCAGTTGGAATTGCCATCGCGATTTTCAAGGGAACTGAGTCACAACGTGCAACTGCCAAAGCAAGCTTCACAGATCATGGTGTTGCAATTACTGAATTACAAGGAGGTGCCCACTAATGATTGAATGGATCAAAGAATACATGCCAAATGCCTATGGACTAGGTTGGTCAGGTGACTATGGCTGGGGCATTGCAATTTGGCAAACCATATACATGACAGCTGGTGCTGCTATAATCGGCGGTATCATTGGTCTCTTATTTGGTATCGGCCTTGTATTAACAGCTGATGATGGCATTGCTCCTAAACGGACGACCTTCCAAATTCTAGACAAAGTCGTTTCGGTTGGTCGTGCCATTCCTTTTATCATCATGGTGGTGGTATTTTCACCATTAACCCAGTTGATTGTCGGAACAACTATCGGGACAACGGCTGCCCTTGTTCCCTTATCACTCGGTGTTTTCCCCTTCTTTGCTCGTCAGGTACAAGTTGCCTTACTTGGTGTCGATAGTGGAAAAGTTGAAGCCGCTCGTTCTTTTGGTGCGACAAACTGGGATATTATTTCAGACGTCTATCTACGCGAAGGTCGTGCTGAATTGATTCGTGTTTCAACAGTGACCCTCATTAGTTTGGTAGGCTTAACTGCCATGGCCGGTGCTATCGGTGCTGGTGGACTTGGTACAACAGCTATTGTTACTGGTTATCAACGTTTCCAAAATGATGTGATGTGGTTAGCAACAATTATTATCTTGCTATTTATTGTTCTTATCCAATTTGTGGGTGATTTGTTAGCCAAACATGCTCGTCATAATTAATATATAAAAAAGTTGGGACAATTTCTTTTGTCCCAACTTTTTTATATATTAATTATCATCATGAAAGTTTGATAGCATAAACGCGTTCCAAAAGTCTGAAGCCTCAATGTAACGCAATTTACGCCATTCCTGTCCTTCGCTTTGCTTCGGCCAAAAATGACGCAAAATACGTTACACACCGGCTTCAAAACGACTTTTGTCTCGCTCTCTTTTTTATATTTTAGAAATCAAATCGCATAATAATTTTTTCCAGGTTTACGCGTTTTCTCGACGATGACAAAGTTACCAACTTGTTGTCGGATACGCACTGTATCACCTAAATTTAAATCAATACCCCGATACTGGAAATGACGACCGTTAATAAGAAGTCGATCCAACGTGAAGTTACTTGGTGTTAGATGTATCGTCATGCCAGTTGTATTCACGTTACGTTTTTGTTGCATTTTTCGTCCCCCCGAACTGATCTTTCTTTTAGTATATACTAGCATCGTCAGCCCGTAAATCATTTATCATTCATCTTGTTCATTTTTGCACAAATCACATCATTCTGCAAACTTATCATTAACCTTAACCTCATTTTGGAATTATAATAGATGTGAAAGCGTATACCATCTATTAATTTTGTTCAGTCATTTTTACTAAGAAGGTGAACGATATGCAGACAGATTTTAATTTAGATGAAATACTGAAAAGTAATGCTGATCAAGTATTAGGCCTCCTACTTGCCAGTACTAATGGCTTAAATAATGATGATGTCAAACAACGTCAAGAGCAGTATGGTCCAAACGTTCTTGAAAAAGCACATCAAACGCCACTAATTATGTCATTTTTACAAAATTTCACAAGTATGATGGCAATCTTACTTTGGATTGCTGGGGGCATTGCCTTTATTGCTGGGTTAACAGAATTAGGAATTGCCATTTGGCTCGTTAATCTGATCAACGGTGTTTTCAGTTTTTGGCAAGAGTTTCAAGCTGGTAAAGCAACTGCAGCATTAAATAAATTAATGACCACAGAAACTTTAGTCCTAAGAAACGGCCAACAAAAAATGATACCCACTGATCAGCTGGTCCCCGGTGATATCGTTATTTTAAATGAAGGTGATCGCGTACCAGCTGATATTCGACTCCTAGCTGCATCAGGTATGCGTGTTGATCAGTCTACCCTAACTGGGGAAGTTAATCCCGTTTCAAAAAATACCGACATTGCAACAGATATTTCGAATCATGCTGCTGTGCACAACATGATTTATATGGGGACCTCACTCATGCAAGGTCATGGTCGCGGTGTTGTCGTGACAACTGGTATGAATACAGAGTTTGGCAAGATTGCTCGATTAACACAAACTGTGCATGAGAAACTTAGCCCATTACAAAAAGAATTAAATATTTTAACAAAGCAACTCTCACTACTAGCAGTTGGTATTGGTATCATATTTTTCTTCTGTGCTGTCTTTTTTGTTCACTATCCAGTTGTTGCTTCATTTATTTTTGCTTTAGGTATGATCGTCGCCTTCATTCCAGAAGGCCTACTTCCTACGGTAACCTTATCCTTAGCAGGCGCTGTTTCAAATATGGCTCGTGAACATGCATTAATTAAAAAGCTGGCCAGCGTCGAAACCCTTGGTTCTGCAACGGTCATTTGTTCCGACAAAACCGGAACACTCACGCAAAACGCGATGACTATCGCTCACCTCTGGACTAGCGTAGACTCATACCATGTTACTGGTGAAGGTTATCAACCGAATGGTAAAATATTCAAAGGCGGAACCGCCATAAAAGGTAGTGACGAACCCGTTTTAAGAGAACTTTTGCTGGGTGGCTTGTTAACTGATAATGCAATGATTAAAGAAAATGCTGATCACACTTTTCAAATCATTGGTGATCCGACCGAGGCTTGTTTAGAGGTCGTTGCCCAAAAAGGTGGTTTAAATATTAAAGACCTCCGTCAAAGCTACCAAAAAGTTGATGAATTACCTTTTAGTTCTAACCGTAAGATGATGACCGTCAAAGTACAGTCTAATCAATCAGAAACATTTAATGTCTACAGTAAAGGTGCCCCAAATAAAGTTTTGGATCACTGTACAACTTATCTCACTACAGATAAGCAGATCAAGCCCTTAACTGACAATATTCGTCAAAAAATAATGGCAGCTAATGATGGCTATGCTTCCCAAGCTCTTCGTGTATTAGCTGTTGCTGGTCGACAATTTGACGATGCCGATGATTTTAAAACTGCCGAACAAAACATGACTTTTATTGGTTTATCTGCTATGTTTGATCCGCCAAGAAATCAAGTCATTGAAGCAATTGCCGACTGTCATCGTGCCCACATTAAGGTTATTATGATTACTGGTGATAATGGTATCACTGCTGAATCAATTGCACGTAAAATTGGGATTGTATCACATAATGGCCAGATGCGCGTTGTAACAGGTAGCGAGTTAACTACCCTGTCCGATAAAGAATTGAAAGATGCCTTAAAAGGAGATGTCCTATTTGCTCGCATGGCTTCGGAGCAAAAATATCGTATCATTGCTTGTTTACAAGATATGGGTCACGTTGTTGCTGTAACCGGTGACGGTGTTAATGATGCACCGGCACTAAAACGTGCTGATATTGGTATTGCGATGGGAAGATCTGGAACAGATGTTGCTAAAGAAGCGGCTGATGTCATTTTAACAGATGATAATTTTGCTTCAATTGTGGCCGCAATTAAAGCTGGTCGTGGTGTATACAGTAATATTCGTAAATTTTTGCTATATATTTTAAGTTCAAATGTACCCGAAGCATTTCCATCGATTCTATTTCTATTAAGTGGTGGTAAAATCCCACTGGCATTAACCGTGATGCAAATTTTGTTAATTGATTTAGGAACTGATATGATTCCCGCACTAGGTTTGGGTCGCGAACCAACAGAACCAACAGTTATGTCACAACCACCAAGAAAAAAGACTGAACATCTAATTACCAAAAATACGATTCTAAAAGCTTTTGCTTGGTATGGTGCTTTAAGTTCAATTTTGTCTGCAAGTGCATTCTTTTTTAGTAATTACTTAAACGGGCATAGTTTAAATGCTTTAGCCGCTACTGGCTTTGACTATCATCAAGCAACGACGTTAACATTAGGCACCATTATCTTCTGTCAGATGGCGGTCGTACTAAATTGTCGTTATGATTTAAACTCGCTATTTTATCCGCACCATAATTTCTGGTCAAATGGACTAGTCTATGCGGGTATAATCTTTGAAGCATTACTATTTATTGCTGTATGCTATGTACCACTGTTACAATCTGTTTTCGGGACCACACCACTAATCCTACGTGATTGGCTCTATTTGATTCTATTACCCGTGCCATTAATCTTATTGAATGAGTTACGAAAGTATTTCCTACGTAAAAAGCAGGTGGCTTAAAACAAACGACGCCTTTACATTTAAAAGCGCGAGGCATAGCAAGCCATTATAGACTAGAAGGGGCATAAATTTACCTATTTAAATTTGGTAAATTTATGCCAATTTTAAACGTGTTCCAAAAAAGAAACCGATGGTAACACTCCCTTTTTCGTGTATCATGGATATTTATTTCCAGTATTATGCTATAACCAGTCTTGATGCAATTTAAAATAACTGCCCCGAATGGTACCGGCAAGCTTTGAACGTTGATGAGCAAATTTAAACTTGTCTTGCAGTTCATCAGGAACTGCCATGCCCTCGCACAATTTAATACCAACAGCTCGTTTTGGATTCTCGATATTCTTCTCGTATAAGACGTTAATAATCATACCATTATCAAAAATAAAATCTGGCCAATAAAGTTTGTCATCTTCATAGATAGCCACTTCAATAATTTTAGCTTGAAAGGCGATTTCTCGTTCATCCATCAAAATTTTATTGAGCCAAGCAATTTCTTTTTGCATTTCAGAAGCCGGATAAGTTGTATAGATAAACTTGTATTTATTCCAAAAATAACGAGCCTCGTTTGCACGTAAACCAGCCAATTCTTTGGCGAAAGGCACCCCCTCTAAACCAACTGTCTCGACATTTTTAAAGTCAACTTCATAACCCATGACACGTCCTCTTTTCACTTTAATCATCCATGTATCATGCATTACATTATATGCCCTATCCAAATAACTGTATATAAAAAAGTGCACAAAAAAACCTCACACGTTACAGGTGCGACATAAATGCCATTCAACCTAGACTTGGCCATTGCCATCATCTTAGCAGTTTATACCTTATAACATGAGAGATCTCATTGTGTTTATTAATTAACCAATGAAATTAGTCAACCAATTCCAAGATAACCATTGGAGCAGCGTCTCCACGACGTTGAGTAGTCTTCAAAATGCGAGTGTAACCACCGGCACGACCCTCAAAGCGAGGTGCAACATCGTTAAATAAGTGTTGCAAAGCTGTTTCAACTTGAACTTTGTTATCATCAGTTGTCTTTACGTCTGCAATGACGTTACGCAAGAAAGCAGCTGCCTTACGGCGTGATGATAAATCACCATGCTTACCCAACGTAATCATCTTGTCAGCAGTACGACGAACTTCCTTAGCACGAGCTTCAGTCGTTGTGATACGACCATTGATCAATAGATCAGTAGTCAAATCACGTAACAAAGCCTTACGTTGTGCACTGGTACGTCCCAACTTACGGTATCCCATGAGTGTGTCCTCCTTTTCTTGGTATTCTATCGTTTAATCTAATCTTCCTTGCGGAACCCTAAACCGAGCAGTTTAAGCTTGTCCTGGATTTCGTCAAGTGATTTCCGACCGAGGTTACGAACAGACATCATTTGCGTCTCCGTACGCTCAGTTAACTCTTGTACAGAGTTAATCCCGGCCCTTTTGAGACAATTATAAGAACGAACAGACAAATCCAATTCTTCAATTGGTGTATCTGCATGTTTCGTTGTTGGTTCTTCTTCCTTGTCTGCCATCACTTGTGCAGTAATTGCACGTTCAGACATATCAATAAAAGCGTTCAAATGATCAGACATAATACGAGCAGCCAATGAAACAGCTTCAGTAGCTGTTAATGAGCCGTCAGTCCAAACATCCAAAGTCAACTTATCAAAGTCATCACGTTGACCAACACGAGTGTTTTCAACTTGATAGTTTACGCGTTCGATTGGGGTAAAGATTGAATCAATTGCTAGAACGCCAATAGGCATTTCATCATGCAATTCCTTATTCTGGTCCCCTGAAACATAACCACGACCACGAACTGCAGTCAAAGTCATGTGCAAGGTAGCCCCAGCCGCAACAGTAGCAATGTGAAGATCTCCATTTAAGATCTCGACATCACTATCACCAGCTATGTCACCGGCCGTCACATCAGCGGGACCGGTTACGTTAACTTCGAGTGTTTTTTCATCATCACTGTCGATGCGCATTGAAACCTTTTTAAGGTTTAAAATGATTTGCGTAACGTCTTCAACGACACCTTCGACCGTTGAAAACTCATGCAAAACGCCATCAATCTGTACTGAATTGATTGCCGCACCAGGCAATGAAGACAACAATACACGGCGTAGTGAGTTACCCAAAGTAGTTCCGTAACCACGTTCAAGCGGCTCAACCACAAACTTACCGTAATTGCTATCCTCTTCAACCAGCATAATCTTAGGATTTTCGAATTCAAGCATACTGTTTGTTACCCCTTTCAAAGCATGTTGTGCACTATTTGCAACTGGCAATTAGACACGACGACGCTTTGGTGGACGTGAACCGTTGTGAGGTACTGGAGTAACATCCTTAATTGATGAAACATCCAAACCTGCAGCGGCTAACGAACGGATAGCAGCCTCACGACCTGAACCAGGTCCCTTAACAGTTACCTCAACAGTCTTCATGCCATTTTCCATTGCACTCTTAGCAGCAGCTTCAGCAGCCATTTGAGCAGCAAATGGTGTTGACTTACGGCTACCCTTGAAACCAAGTGCTCCAGCTGATGACCAAGCAACAGCGTTACCTTGAACGTCGGTGATCATTACGATCGTGTTGTTAAATGTTGCGTGGATGTGTGCTACACCAGACTCAATATTCTTACGAACACGACGCTTACGATTATTACGACCTGCCATAATCAAGTTATCTCCTTTCCAATTAGTTTAAAATTACTTCTTCTTACCAGCAATTGAAACAGCTGGGCCCTTACGCGTACGAGCATTGTTTTTCGTGTGTTGTCCACGAACTGGCAATCCCTTACGGTGACGGATACCACGGTATGAGTTAATTTCTTGCAAAGCCTTAATGCTCATTGAAACTTCACGACGCAAGTCACCTTCTACCTTAATACCATCAACGACGGCACGGATAGCGTCTTCTTGGTCTGGAGTTAAGTCACGAACACGGACATCTTCAGAAACCTTTGCTTCTGCCAAAACTTTTTGTGCAGTAGAATTACCGATTCCATATACATATGTTAATGCGATCACGATACGCTTATCGCGAGGCAAATCAACACCAGCAATACGAGCCATTACGATTACCTCCTTTTTCTATATAATAAATAAATTTTTTAAACGTCAGTAAGGATTACTTACCTTGACGTTGCTTGTGCTTTGGGTTTGCAGAGCAAATCACCATTACACGACCATTACGCTTGACAACCTTGCAGCTGTCGCACATACGCTTAACTGATGGACGAACCTTCATGATATTTACCTCCTTGAATTTTTTGTACGATTTGCTTACTTGAACCGGTATGTAATACGGCCCTTCGTCAAATCATATGGCGACATCTCAACTGTTACACGATCACCAGGTAAAATACGAATGAAATTCTTCCGAATCTTACCAGAAACGTGTGCTAAGATGTCTGCGCCGTTTTCCAGTTCAACGGTAAACATGGCATTAGGTAAAGTTTCCTTTACCACACCAGAAATTTCAATAACATCACTGGCCACGTTGCTGCCTCCTTAGTTGTGACATTGGAGAACGTAACAAGTTATTATAACACAATAGATTCACCTTGAACAGTAAAATCTGCGCTATAATTAGCCGTTCTTCAAACTATCAAGTAACTTCTTTACATCTGCGAACACGACATCCAGCTCACGTGCACCATCAATCTTGTGTAAAATACCTTTTTCAGCATAATACTCAGCAATTGGCTCAGTAAGCTTTCCATTAACGTCTAAGCGATTCTTAATCACTTCAGGCGTGTCATCTGCACGTCCACGGGCCATCATACGATCAACTAGCACTTCAGTATCAGCAGTAAAGTAAATAACAGCGTCCAATGAACGATTTTCCTTACTTAACATATCTTCCAATGCATGTGCTTGCTCCAAATTACGAGGGAATCCATCTAAGATAAATCCTGGCTTCGTATCTTCTTCAGCTAAGCGTTCTGCAACGATACCATTAGTAACTTCATCAGGGACCAAGTCACCAGCATCCATGAAAGACTTTGCCTTCAAACCAAGTTCAGTTTCGTTGGCCATTGCCGCACGGAACATATCACCCGTACTGATGTGTGGCAAGTTGTACTTCTCTACGATTTTTGCAGCCTGGGTACCTTTACCAACACCTGGCAAACCCAACAACATGATGTTCAAACTCATTTTGCTACGACTCCTTCTCGAATAAATCCAACATACTGCCGCTTCATCATCAATCCTTCAAGTTGGCGAATCAGGTCAATTGCCACACCAATGACAATCAAGATTGACGTTCCTGACATAGCAAGGTTACTATCCAACCCAAAGACATGTGTCGCTAGGATTGGTGCTAAAGCGACAAATCCTAGGAACAGAGCGCCGACTACTGACAAACGCATCAGCAGACCTGACATCCACTTTTCAGTTGATGGACCAGGCCAGACGCCCACAATATAACTACCTTGCTTCTGTAAGTTTTCCTGGACCTTTTCAGGGTTAACCTGAACAAAGGCGTAGAAGAACGTAAACAAGACAATCAATAGTGTGTATACAATACCACCTTGCATCGTTTGAATTGAAAGGTATTGCATAACTGTATTATACCAACCTGCGTCCGCAAACTTGCTGGCAAAAGCCTGCAAAATTGTTTGTGGCGTCACCAATAATGATGACGCAAAGATAACGGGAATCACACCTGCAATATTAATACGTAATGGTAGGTAAGAAGAACTTCCTGATCCCACTGAACGACGTGTATATTGCATCGGAACCTTTCGAATTGCTTGGTTAAACCAGGTAACGAAAGCAATGACTACCACAAAGATAATCATGATACCTACGAAGAATGCCCACCCACGCGCTGGGTCGTCACCTTGTAGAATGTGTTCCTTGAATAATTGGTAAATACCTGCTGGCAAACGCGCAATTATACCAGCAAAAATCAACATTGAAACACCTTGTCCAAGACCACGTTCAGTAATCATTTCACCTAACCAGACTGATAACATTGTACCAGCTGTCAAGATAAATCCGATTAATAAGTAAGTCTCGGTGTTTGGTGTTTTCACCAAGTTAACTTGGCTCAGTTGATTAAATCCAGCTGTTATACCAATTGATTGGACAAACGCTAGGACAATGGTCAACCACCGGGTCACTTGGTTCAACTTACGTCGTCCAACTTCCCCTTGTTTCGACCATTCAACAAATCGTGGCACAATATCCATTTGTAGGAGCTGTACCACGATTTGTGCAGTAACGTATGGTGAAACTCCCATTGCAAATAATGAGTAATTTGTAAGTCCACCACCGCTAAACATATTCAAAATGCTGCCGAGCCCAGAATTTGCTACCTCTGTCAGTGCTGCCGTGTTAATACCCGGCACAGTAATGTAGGCACCTAATCGGTAAACAATTAGAATCCATAAAGTGAAAAATAATTTCTTACGAATATCTTTTTCTTTTAATGAATTGAGCACGGTTTTCAGCATTAGATCACCTCAGCTTTACCACCAGCAGCTTCGATCGCTGCGGTTGCTGCTGCTGAGAACTTGTTAGCCTTAACAGTCAATGACTTTTCTAGTTGACCATTAGCCAAGATCTTA
This sequence comes from Weissella paramesenteroides, assembly GCF_051903945.1. Lineage (GTDB taxonomy): Bacteria > Bacillota > Bacilli > Lactobacillales > Lactobacillaceae > Weissella > Weissella paramesenteroides_A. The sequence continues at coordinate 1,716,231 of NZ_CP192268.1, forward strand.
ACGCCGTTCAACTCGTTCTTAACAATACCAGCTTCAACCAACAAGGCTGGTGAAACTTCAGTACCGTTATCGAAGCGGTTCAACACATCAAGGTTGACGACAGCATACTCCTTACGGTTAATGTTCGTGAAACCACGCTTTGGCATACGACGGAACAATGGCATTTGTCCACCTTCGAATCCTAGACGTGTCTTACCACGAGCCTTTTGACCTTTTTGACCACGACCTGCAGTCTTACCATTACCTGATGACTCACCACGTCCAACACGGTTGCGGACGTTACGTGAACCTTCAGCTACTTGGAGTTCATTTAGCTTCATTAGGGTTTTACCTCCTTCAATGCAATCTAATTATTAAGCTCTTACTTAACTACTTCAACAGTAACCAAGTGAGCAATCTTGAACACTGCACCACGCGTTGCTGCGTTGTCAGGCAATACAACTGATGATTGCACCTTGTTCAATCCAAGGGCCTTCACAATTGCACGTTGCTTTGGCAAACGGTGGGCAGCACTCTTTACAAGAGTAATTTTAACTTGTTCAGCCATGTTCTGCCTCCTTAATCTGCCAAGTGCTCTAATGAGACCTGACGCAATTCAGCAACTTCTTCAGCGTTCTTCAATGAGTTGATTGCATCGAAAGTTGCGCGTACAACGTTAATTGGCGTAGCTGATCCCAATGACTTTGCAGTCACGTCGGCAACTCCTGCCAATTCCAAAACGGCACGAGCAGCACCACCAGCTGCTACTCCAGATCCTTCAACGGCGGGCTTCAATAAGATGCGACCACCTGCGTAGACACCCAATGTAGAGTGAGGAAGGGTTGTACCAACAGTAGGTACACTAATAATGTTACGCTTTGCATCTTCAGCAGCCTTACGGATTGCCTCAGGAACTTCTTGCGCCTTACCAGTACCAAAACCAACATGTCCGTCACGGTCACCAACTACTACCAAAGCAGCGAAACGCAAACGGCGTCCACCTTTAACAACCTTGGTAACACGGTTGATGGCTACAACGTTTTCTTCAAGCTCACCGAGCTTATTTGCATCGATAAATGCCATGTTTTCTTTCCTCCTTCCCTTAGAACTTCAAGCCAGCTTCGCGAGCTGCTTCAGCCAAAGCTTGTACACGACCATGGTACAAGTAACCACCACGGTCAAATACTACAACTTCAACATTAGCTGCTTTCGCGCGCTCTGCGATCAAAGCACCAACTTTAGCTGCCTGTTCTGTCTTTGGAGCAGTCTCAATTGACTTATCCAATGTTGAGGCACTAGCAAGCGTCACACCCGCTACGTCATCAATTAATTGCGCGTAGATGTTCTTGTTAGAACGGTAAACGTTCAAGCGTGGGCGCTCAGCAGTACCAGAAATCTTGCCACGAACGCGAGTGTGTCGGTGTTGACGCACTTTGTTCTTGTCTGACTTCGTAATCATGTTCGTAACCTCTTTTTTATTATTCGAAAGATATACTCATAAGTAAATCGTAACGTTGCTTACGATTTTAAGCACAAAGCTTAAGTTTACTTACCAGTCTTACCTTCCTTACGTGCAACGTATTCACCTTCGTAACGAATACCCTTACCCTTGTATGGTTCAGGTGCGCGTACGGCGCGGATTTCAGCAGCGAAATCACCAACAAATTGCTTGCTGATTCCTTCAACTGTAATCGTTGTTGAGTCAGGAACTTCAACAGTTAATCCTTCACGAGCTTCAAATTCTACTGGGTGTGAGTAACCAACATTCAAAACAAGCTTGTCGCCTTGCTTTGAAGCACGGTATCCAACACCGACTAGCTTCAAGGTCTTCTTGAAACCATTTGAAACACCCTCGACCATGTTGTTAACAATGGCACGAGTAGTTCCGTGAAGTGCCTTCATGCGTCCATCATCTGATGGGCGAGTGAATGAAACCTCAGTTCCATCAACAGTCAAATTGATTTCGTGAGCAACCGAACGTGATAACTCACCTTTAGGTCCCTTAACAGTAACAACATCACCTTCGCGTGCTACTTCAACACCAGCAGGCAATGTTATGGCCTTATTACCAATACGACTCATTGGTTGACACCTCCTTGTTTAAATTTTATTTTTACCAGACGTAAGCCAATACCTCGCCACCAATTTTCTTGGCGCGAGCTTCTTTATCGGTGATAACACCTTCAGAAGTTGAGATGATTGCAATTCCCAAACCGTTCAATACCTTAGGTACATCATCTGACTTAACGTATGTACGCAAACCAGGCTTTGAAATACGCTTCAAACCTGTGATTACGCGAGTCTTGTCAGCAGAGTACTTAAGGAAAACACGGATGACACCTTGCTTGTCATCTTCAATGTATTCAACGTCACGAACAAAGCCTTCACTCTTTAAGATCTCGGCGATGTCCTTCTTGATCTTTGATGCAGGTACTTCAACTGAGTCGTGGCGAACCATGTTCGCATTACGAATGCGAGTCAAGAAATCTGCAATTGGGTCAGTCATTGACATTGATATTTGCCTCCTATTATTAATTACTGTAAATCAGTATTGATTACTTTGAGAAAGGCATACCCATTTGAGTAAGCAATTCACGAGCTTCTTCGTCAGTGTTTGCAGTCGTTACAAGAACGATATCCAAACCACGAACACGATTAACCTTATCATAATCGATTTCTGGGAAAATAAGTTGTTCACGTACTCCCAATGTGTAGTTTCCACGGCCATCAAAAGCCTTTGGTGAAACTCCACGGAAGTCACGAACACGTGGCAATGACACGTTGATCAACTTATCTAAGAAGTCGTACATACGCTCACCACGCAAAGTAACCTTTGTACCGATTGCCATACCCTCACGCAAACGGAAGCCAGCGATTGACTTCTTTGCACGAGTGATAACTGGCTTTTGACCAGCAATCAATTCCAATTCAGCAACAGCTTCATCCAAGTTCTTTGAGTTTGAAACAGCGTCACCAACACCCATGTTAAGCACGATCTTTTCGATCTTAGGTGCTTGCATGATTGATGAGTACTCAAACTTCTCAACCAATGAAGGTGTAACTTCATTGACGTACTTTTCTTTTAAGCGATTTGCCATGATAATGATTTCCTCCTTTCACCTAGAAAATTATGCCAAAGTCTTTCCAGACTTCTTAGCGAAACGTACCTTCTTACCATCTTCAACTTTGTAACCAACTTTTGTTGGTTCGTTAGTAGAAGGGTCAAGCAATTGTACGTTTGAAACGTGGATTGGAGCTTCAAGCTCAACAATTCCACCTTGTGGGTATTGGTTATTAGGCTTTTGGTGCTTCTTAACCATATTGACACCTTCAACAACGACACGGTCTTGTGATGAAATAGTCTTTACAACTACGCCTTCCTTACCCTTGTCCTTGCCGGCGATAACCTTAACCTTGTCACCAGTCTTCACAAACATGCGAGGCTTCCTCCTTGATTTAATGATGGTAATTACAATACTTCAGGTGCCAATGACACAATACGCATGTAATCATTGTCACGCAACTCACGCGCAACAGGTCCGAAGATACGAGTACCTACAGGACTCTTGTCATCTTTAACGATGACAGCAGCGTTTTCATCGAAACTGATGTATGAACCATCAGTACGGTGAGTACTAGCAGCAGTACGAACGATAACGGCTTTAACAACGTCACCCTTCTTAACATTTCCACCAGGAATAGCTTGCTTAACAGTTGCAACGATCATGTCACCGATTCCAGCGAACTTACGACCAGATCCACCCAATACCTTGATAGTCAAGATTTCGCGTGCACCTGAGTTATCAGCAACCTTTAAACGACTTTCTTGTTGAATCACGATTTTGTCCTCCTTCCGTTATTGGTAAGATTCGAGATTAAACGATTAGATAATAACGGCCTTCTCGACGATTTCTACCAAACGGAAGCGCTTTGTAGCTGATGTTGGACGTGTCTCCATGATACGTACCAAATCACCTGTCTTAGCTTCGTTGTTCTCATCGTGAGCCTTAAACTTCTTCGTGTACTTAACACGCTTACCATAAACTGGGTGATTCTTGTAAGTGTTAATGGCAACGGTAATTGTCTTATCCATCTTATCTGAAACCACGCGGCCTTGGTAAACCTTACGTGTGTTACGAGCTTCAGTCATAACGAACGGTCTCCTCTCTTAGTCTACTTGTTCAATTCTTGTTGACGAATGACCGTCTTGATACGGGCAATTTGCTTGCGTACTTCTGACAATCGAGCCGTGTTCTCAAGTTGACCTGTAGCTAATTGGAAACGCAAGTTGAATAACTCTTCCTTGTAGCTCTTTTCCTTGGCAACCAGCTCAGCTTGGCTGAGACCCTTGATTTCGTTTTGTTGATCCTTGATCTTCATTATTCACCCTCCACTTGACGAGCCAAGATCTTAGTCTTGACTGGCAACTTGTTAGATGCAAGACGCAAGGCTTCGCGGGCAACCTCTTCAGGAACACCGGCAACTTCAAATAATACCTTGCCGCGCTTTACAGGTGCTACCCAGCCTTCTGGGGTACCTTTTCCGTTACCCATACGAACACCAACACCCTTTGAAGTGTATGACAAGTGTGGAAAAATCTTAATCCATACTTTACCACCACGCTTCATGTAACGCGTCATAGCAATACGAGCAGCCTCGATTTGACGGTTTGTAATCCAGTGTGACTCAGTAGCTTGTAAACCGAAATCTCCGAAAGCTACTGTTTTACCACCTTTAGCCTCACCACGCATCTTACCGCGGTGTGGTCGACGGTACTTTACACGCTTTGGAACTAGCATGTTACTCGCCTCCTTGCTTCTTTACTGACTTTTTCTCTGGCAAGATATCACCACGGTAAATCCAAGTCTTAACTCCGATTTGACCGTAAGTAGTAGTTGCCTCATCCCATGAGTAGTCAATGTCTGCACGCAATGTGTGCAAAGGCACTGTACCCTCAGTATATTGCTCAACACGAGCCATATCTGCACCGTTCAAACGTCCAGAAACTTGCGTCTTGATACCTTTAGCACCAGCACGCATTGCACGTTGGATAGCACTACGCATTGCACGACGGAAAGCCACACGGCGAACCAAATCTGCTGCAATTTGTGAGCCTACCAAGTGGGCGTCCAAATCAGGCTTCTTGATCTCAATGATGTTGATGTGAACACGTTCACCCTTGGCAACAAGCTTTGCAAGCTCGTTACGCAATGCATCAACTTCAGATCCACCTTTACCAATAACCATACCTGGCTTAGCAGTGTGGATTGAGATATTTACACGGTTAGCAGTACGTTCAATTTCAACACGTGAAACTGATGCTTCAGCCAACTTAGCTTCGATGTACTCACGCAACTTTAAATCTTCGTGCAAAGTTGTTGCGAAGTCCTTCTTGTTTGCGTACCATTTTGCATCCCAGTCGCGGATGATGCCGACACGCATACCAGTTGGGTTAATTTTGTGACCCATGACTCAATCCTCCTTACTTTTCTTTTACCACAATAGTAATGTGGCTTGTACGCTTGTTGATTGGTGAAGCTGATCCTTTAGCACGTGGACGGAAACGCTTTAGCGTTGGTCCTTCGTTTGCAAAGGCTTCAGCAACTACCAAATCTTCGCGATCTAATGAGAAGTTGTTCTCAGCATTTGCTACTGCTGAGTTCAACACTTTATATACATCTTCTGAGCTGTGGTTTGGCAAGAATTGCAAAATTGCAAATGCCTCTGCCACAGACTTACCACGAACTTGGTCAAGCACTAGGCGGACCTTACGTGGAGCGACACGAACGATCTTGGCCGTGGCGCGTGCTGACGTGATTTGTTCAGCCATTGTATTGTCCTCCTAATTACTTACGCTTAGTTGCTTTGTCGTCTGCTGCGTGTCCGCGGAACGTACGCGTAGGAACGAACTCTCCAAGCTTGTGACCAACCATGTCTTCTTGTACCAAAACTGGCATGTGCTTACGACCATCGTAAACTGCAAAAGTCAATCCAATGAAGCTTGGGAAAATCGTTGAGCGACGTGACCATGTCTTGATGACGGTATGCTTGTCTGAAGCATTAGCTTCTTCGACCTTCTTCAACAAAGAAGCATCAGCAAATGGCCCCTTCTTTAGGCTACGACCCATTTTGAGGTCCTCCTCTCGTTTTTTAAAAACTTATAATAGCTGGATGCTATGTTTTACTTGTTCTTACGACCACGAACGATAAACTTCGTTGAACGAGCCTTAGCGTTACGTGTCTTCTTACCAGCTGTCTTCTTACCCCATGGTGACAATGGTGATGGACGTCCGATAGGAGCCTTTCCTTCACCACCTCCGTGAGGGTGATCGTTAGGGTTCATTACAGATCCACGAACGTGTGGACGTTGACCCTTCCAACGACGGCGACCAGCCTTACCCCAGTTGATCAATGAGTGTTGTTCATTTCCAACAACTCCAACTGTGGCACGGTTAACTGCCAAGATCATACGAACTTCACCAGATTGTAGGCGAACTAGAACGTACTTTCCTTCTTTACCTAGCACTTGAGCTGAGGCTCCGGCTGAACGGACAAGTTGTCCACCATGACCAGGCTTTAGCTCAATGTTGTGAATTTGAGTTCCATCAGGAATCTTTGCTAATGGTAGGGCGTTACCTACCTTAATATCAGCATCTACTCCAGATTGAACTGTCATACCAACTTCCAAGCCCTTAGGTGCCAAGATATATGCCTTAGTACCATCAGTGTATTGTAGCAAAGCGATGTTTGCAGTACGGTTAGGATCGTATTCGATCGCAACAACCTTAGCTGGTACATCATCCTTGGTACGCTTGAAGTCGATAATACGGTATTGGCGCTTGTGTCCACCACCACGATGGCGTACAGTCATGTGACCGTATGAATTACGAGCACCAGTGTTTGACTTTGATTCCAACAAGCTCTTTTCAGGCGTCGTCTTAGTGATTTCAGAAAAATCTGAAGACGTCATGTTACGACGACCGTTAGAGGTTGGCTTGTACTTCTTGATAGCCACGCTAATTTCCTCCTAATTAGTTTTCGTTGAACAATTGAATGTCCTTTGAAGCTTCTGACAACGTAACCGTTGCCTTCTTACGCTTCTTAGTGTAACCAGCAAAGCGTCCTTGACGCTTTAACTTACCACGTACGTTAGCTGTGTTGATCTTTTCAACCTTAACGTCAAAAATTTCTTCAACAGCACGCTTAATTTGTGGCTTAGTGGCGCGAACATCAACTTCAAACGTGTAACGCTTTTCATCCAAAACGCTCATCGTTTGTTCAGTGATGACCGGGCGCAAAATGATATCGCGTGCGTCCATTATGCCAAAACCTCCTCAACTTGTGCCAAAGCTGATTGAACTACAATCAACTTATCGTTGTTGATTACGTCAAGCACGTTAACACCCTTAGCAGTCATAACAGTCACGTTTTCTAAGTTACGTGCTGCTAGTGCTGCATTAGCATTATCATCGTCCAAGACAACCAACGTCTTTTCATTTACGTTTAAGTTGTTCAAAACTGCCTTGAATTCCTTAGTCTTTGGTGCGTCGAATGACAATGCATCAACAACAACCAATGAAGAATCCAAAACCTTTTGTGACAACACTGACTTCAATGCCAAACGGTAAGCCTTCTTAGGCATCTTGTAGGCATATGAACGTGGTGTAGGTCCGAAGACAATTCCACCGCCACGCCATTGTGGTGAACGGATTGAACCTTGACGGGCACGACCCGTACCCTTTTGACGCCAAGGCTTCTTTCCACCACCAGAAACCGCTGAACGGTTCTTTACAGCATGAGTTCCTTGACGCATTGAAGCGCGTTGCATCAATACGGCATCCGTAATGACATTGTTGTTTGGCTCAACACCGAATACTGAATCATTCAATTCAATATCACCGGCATTTGAACCGTCTTGCTTAAACAAAGCAACCTTAGTCATGTTAATTTCCTCCCTTCGTCCTTATTACTTAGCTTTTTTTGAGTACTTAACAGTAACAAGTGACTTGTTGGCACCAGGAACATTACCCTTAACCAAGATCACGTTATTTTCTACATCAACGCGAACAACTTGCAAGTTTTGTACAGTACGCTTATGGTTACCCATGCGTCCAGGCAACTTCTTACCCTTGAAGACGCGGTTAATAATGGCACCCAATGAACCAGGACGACGGTGGTAACGAGAACCGTGAGCCATAGGTCCACGAGCTTGGCCATCCTTCTTGATGTTACCTTGGTAACCATGACCCTTCGTAATTCCAGTTACGTCAACAGCTTCACCAGCGGCGAAGATATCAACCTTAACTTCATCCCCAACATTGAATTCTCCCTCAGCATCGCGGATTTCACGAATGTAGCGCTTAGGGGTCGTGTTTGCTTTGGCAACGTGACCTTGCTCAGGTTTGTTGCTCAAAACTTGGCGCTTATCTTGGTAACCCAATTGAAGTGCGCTATAACCATCATTTTCCAAAGTCTTAACTTGAAGAACAACGTTTGGCGTAGCTTCAATAACTGTTACAGGGATAAGTTCACCAGTCTCAGTGAATACCTGAGTCATGCCGACTTTGCGGCCTAAGATACCCTTAGTAGTCATGACTATCTCCTTTTCAAATAGTAAATCTAATTTTTAGTTAGTTAAATGCATAACCAGGCAAGTTAATCATCTATATTTTAAGCTATAAGAATTACAACTTAATTTCGATATCAACACCACTTGGCAATTCCAACTTTGACAATGCATCGACTGTCTTAGCAGTTGGCTTCATGATGTCAATCAAACGCTTGTGAGTACGCAATTCGAATTGCTCACGTGCATCCTTGTGCTTGTGAGGTGAGCTCAAAACTGTGTAAATCGTACGTTCTGTTGGTAATGGAATAGGACCTGAAATTTCAGCACCTGTACGCTTTGCCGTTTCAACGATCTTTTCAGCTGATGAATCCAAGATCTTGTGCTCGTAAGCCTTTAAGCGGATACGAATCTTCTTATTTGCCATGATATAAATTCTCCCTTCGTCCATATTGGAATATGAAACTAACTCCGTGGAAACTACCGACACGCCCCACAAGGCTCCATGGCAATGGGCCTCGTGGCAATGCTGCCGGGTGTGTCGCAACCTCCCACATCATTGCTCGTCAATGGCACACTAATATGAGGACACATTTATGTTGTCCTTCATTTAGCGTACTTAATTATGATACAGCAGCCTTGCTTGATAATCAAGCATTTTATTTGTTTTTATCAAATAAATTTTCAAGCGCATTTTTTCGCATCACAACGTCATTTATCATACACAATTTAAAAACAAAATACCAATATAAACTCTTGAGTTTGTTAATTATTTTTTACAGATTAAAATTCGTCTGTCGCTTCTCTTTTTTTCATATATAATAGAGATTAGTTTAAAAGACGTTATGTCAATTGATGTTATACAATATAGTAGATTTAAGGAATTCCAAATTAATGAAACAATCACTTACGCAAATCCACGCGATGTGGGAAAAATTTCCAACAGTGCAGCAGGAACTTCAAGATGTGCTATTCATTATCCAAAATTCATTACAGGCAAATGATAAAGAAGTTGAGAAAGCATTATTAGATATGTTCCGTGCTGGTGGCAAAATGTTACGTCCAGCATTCGCAATTATTATCGGGCAATTTTATCCGGGCAATACTTCAAATCTAAAACACATTGCTGCTGCAGTTGAAATGTTACATACTGCCACACTTATTCACGATGACATTATCGATGATTCACCAGAGCGACGTCATGCACCAAGTATTCAATCAAAATTTGGTAAAGACATTGCAGCATATGCTGGTGACTATCTTTTTGCTGCCACTTTCAAAACACTGGCCTACCACACTGATGATATGACACTAGTTCGTCAAGCAACAAAACTATTAGAAGATATTTTAACTGGCGAACTTACCCAACGTACCAATCATTATGATCGTCACATGACGCTAGCCGATTATAAGGAGCAAATTGCAGGCAAGACAGCTGCTTTGTTTGTCCTTTCTGCTCAGTTAGGTGCCGCAAATGGTGACGCTCCAGACGAATTCGTCGATTTAGTTACTGAATTTGCTTTCAACGTGGGAATGGCTTTTCAGATACTAGATGATATCTTAGATTACCAATCAACAAAAACAGATTTAGGTAAGCCAACATTGCAAGATGTTCGTGAAGGTGTTTATTCAGCCCCATTGATTATTGCCATGCAGGACAAAGCAGAAATCCAAAACCTTTTGGCAAAGAAAGATCGCATTAGCAATGACGAATCAATACAGCTACGTGACTTAGTTATTGCCTCAGGCGCTGTTGATGAAGCCACCAACTTAGCTAGTGAGTATACTGAAAAAGCATTAGATTACCTGGCACAGTTACCAGATGGTGAAGCAAAAGATACTCTAATAACCATCAGTGAAGCGTTATTAGAACGTGCAAATTAAAGTTACTATTATATATAGTAGAAATTCATTCCTTTTAAAAACCGACGTTCAGTCAATTAGCTGAGCGTCGGTTTTTATATTTATTCATCTTCATATTCAAATTCAAGCGCCGGATCGGCATTCAATGCCCAGTCACCACGCATGCCATGACGATATGCGATATCAACGGCTGCCCCAATCATTGCTGCATTATCACCAGCTAATTTAATAGGTACCGGAATAAAAGCTATATCTGGTCGTGCTGCTATCATCTTTGTCAATGCATCACGTAATCCCTTGTTGGCAGCTACCCCACCAGCAACAATAAACGACTTTACTGGATAATTATCTAATGCCTGTGCTGTTTTACTTACCAAAACCTCAATAACGGCTTGTTGGAAGGAAGCAGCTAAATCATTATGATCAACCGTTTCACCACGTTGATCAGCATTATGCATCAGGTTAATAACAGCACTCTTTAATCCTGAGAAAGAAAAATCATAAGCACCATCATCAATCAGAGCCCGCGGTAACTTATAATTTGGCTGGCCAAGATGAGCCATATCGTCTAAGGTTTTACCAGCAGGATACTTAAGCCCCATTGTCCGGCCAACTTTGTCATAACTTTCGCCAGCCGCATCATCACGCGTATCACCAATCACCACATAATCATACTCTTCGCGCATCAAAACCAATTCTGTATGACCACCGGATACCATTAACGCTAGTGCCGGATACTGAATAGGTGAAACAAAATTAGCAGCACTGATATGACCGGCCAGATGTAATACTGGGACTAGCGGTAATTGGTGTGCCCAAGCAATCGTCTTTGCAGCAGTAACGCCAATTAATAAAGCACCAACCAATCCAGGACCTTGGGTAACACCAATCGCTGTCAAATCACTGTAAGTCAAGTTTGCATCTTCAAGTGCAGCATCAGCTAGGATTGTGACTTGTTCGATATGGTGGCGACTAGCGACTTCTGGCACGATACCACCAAATCTTTGGTGACTCTTGATTTGAGTCGCAGTCTCCAAACTCACAATTTCATCACCATTTTTTACTATTGCCACACTAGTTTCATCAGCACTTGATTCAAATGCCATGATATAACGTGTTTCTGTCATGCCTTACTCCTTTACCTGTATTGGTAACTCTAACATCATTAAATCAGCATCCTCAACAGGACGACTATAATACGCTTTACGCTTACGATAGGTTTTAAATCCTAAGCGTTGATACAGATGCTGAGCTGCCTGGTTACTTGCCCGAACCTCTAACAACACTTTTGTTCCATCACTAAATTCATCAAACCAAGCACGCAATAAAATTTCTCCAAGGTGTTTACCTTGTTTCGCTTTTAAAATAGCCACATTACTAACATCTAAAGTATCATCTAAATAGATTCCCCCAGCAAAACCTATTAACTGATCATGGTCCATGATTCCTACATAATGCGAGTATTCATTTTCCAGGTCTTGCTGAAAAGTTTTTAATTGCCATGGTGAACCATTTACGTAGGCATCATTAGCAATGCGATACAATTGCGCTGCAGTCATATCATGTTTATATAAGAAGTTCATTATCAATTTGATTTCCTAATATTTGTGCCATATCAAATGCATCCTCACCATTTTCACCATAGTAATGGACTTTTCGGCGTATAATTTGAAAGCCCAATCGTGCATATAGTTGCTGCGCGCGTTTATTAGACACACGTACTTCTAATGAGATGCGATGAAAATTAACTTGTTGTGCAATCGTCATCATATACATGACCAAGAAGGTGCCGACACCGCGACTTTGCCAATGAGGTGCGACCATAATATTGGTAATATGAACTTCATGAATGCCTGGTCGAAAAGCTGCCCCAATTAACGCTACCATCGATCCCGTTTCAGGCTGACGAACAATCACATACAATCGATCACGCGTGCGTCGCAACTCCTCAGCAAAAGCTTCCATTGGCCACAAAACTTCTCCATCATATGCCGCCTTTTCAAGCGCAATAATATCTTCTAAATCTGAACGTTTGGCAGGCATCAAATCAAATTCAAAATCCTTGATGACAATCGTTTGGTGAAATTCACGCATTTCATCTGATACTGGTTTTTCCCACCAATGAGTCAATTGATTAAACTTTTTCCACATAGGCGTGACCACCTTGTTCTTCTGGATGCGCCTTGGCCCAATCAGCCTCTGCTTGTGATAAACGATGATAATTGGGAACAAATTGATGAATATCATTCATATCAGTCAATGTCGTACTATCTGCTGCAAGGTTCATCATATTATCTGCATGTGGTAAATTATCTTGCGCAAAGGTTGCTGTAGGAAACAGCTCACGTAGCTGTCCTTCAAAACGTTGCCACTCACCAACAAAAATAATTGGTTGACTAATTGTATCTAAAGCAAGATGTAATTTCTCAATATTCATATGCTGATCAGATTGTCGGACAACCAGGTGTCCTGAATCCCACTGATACTGTGCAGCATAAATGTTTTGATTACGGGCATCCATGATTGGCACAATAATCGCATCAGTATCTGTCACGTTCGTAGCTAACAGTGCCAAACTTGAAATACCTGTCAATGAAATACCTAATGTAAAGGCAAGCGTCTTTGCTGTCGTTACAGCAATTCGCAAACCAGTATATGAACCCGGACCCTGACTAACAATGACGCTATCCAAATCTTGTGGTGTCCAATTTGCTTGCTTGACCAACTCATCAATGAACGGTAATAGTTGCGTCGAGTGATTCCGACGAACATTGGTTTCACGTTGATCAATCAAGTGATTATTTTCAAATAGCGCAACGCTCAAAGGTTGATTGCTTGTATCAAAAGCAATGGTTTTCATATCACTAGCTCCTTTATTTGTGAAATACTAATATTTATTTTACCGCAATTTTAACAGAACAAAAATGTTTTAAATACAATTATTAAACTAATTATGTGCTTTACCTCGGCGCTGCGAAACATATAGCCAAATTCCCAATATAATCATTAGACAAATTAAACCAAAATCAAGCATCTGTCTAACCCAGATTAAACTGATACATTGAATCACGATAATAACTGGTAGCAAATAAATGGCATAGTTAGGAATTTGCCATGCCGATGAATCAAACATGTATGCTAGTAATCTATCATGATATAAAGGGTCAGATGAATGTTCTTGCTTATATACTTTATATCTTCGATATATTGATCGTCCAATAAATAACAAATCAATTATAATCATCAATGGCAAAAAACAAATAAAGATCAAGAAAAATCCGATATTAAGACTTTTCTCTGCCTGACTAAGTGCAAGCAAATAAACAAAACTGACACAAAGTGTATAGACATATATCAGTCTTGTACGTTGCGTTGTTAAATACTCTAACATATCCCTCCCTTTCTTAAACAAAAAAGACCAATGCTGTCTCCGACCTTGATTAATAACGCAAGGTACTTAACACATTGATCTAATTTTCTACTACTTACCGATCACCGTAGCCATTAGGATGCTTTTGGTGCCAGTTCCAAGCTGTACTAATAATTTCCTTCACATCATCATACTTTGGTGCCCAGCCAAGAATTTCACGTGCCTTGTCTGATGAGGCAACCAATGAATCAGGATCGCCTGCACGACGAGGACCTATTTCAGCAGGAATAGGTTGGCCTGTTGCTTCACGAGCAGCTTCAACCATTTGCTTAACTGAAAATCCATTAGCAGATCCCAAATTAAACTGGTTTGATTCATTACCCTTAGCTAGGTAATCCAAAGCTAATACATGAGCATCTGCCAAATCCATTACATGGACATAATCGCGGACATTAAATCCATCCGGTGTGTTATAATCATCCCCAAACATCATGATCTTCTCACGTTGACCTAAAGCGGTTTGTAAGATAATTGGTACCAAGTGAGTTTCAGTTGGATGATCTTCACCGATTGACCCATCCGCCTTTGCACCCGCCACATTAAAGTAACGCAATGCGACCCACTTTAGTCCATATGCTTGGTCAGCCCACTTCATAATGTGTTCCATTTGTAGCTTTGATTCACCATATGGGTTAATTGGGTTTTGTGGTGTCGTTTCCTTAATAGGATTTTCTTTAGCCACACCATACGTTGCCGCCGTTGATGAAAAGACGATTTGCTTCACGTCAAAGTCTAACATCACTTCTAGCAAATTAATCATACCGTAGACGTTGTTATCAAAGTACTTCAATGGCTTTTCAACAGATTCAGGTACGATTGAAGATGCCGCAAAGTGGACAACTTGCTCAATATTTTCCTTTTCAAACACTTCAGACAATGCTGCCTTATCACGAATATCAACTTCGTAAAATGGTACCCCCTCAGGTACTGAAGCACGGTGTCCCGTTAACAAATTATCAACAACCACAACATCACGATGGTCAGCTAATAATGTAGCAACCATATGAGAACCAATGTAGCCAGCTCCCCCTAATACTAATACAGACATATCAACTCTCCTTATTGTCTTAGTTACTTTTAGTTTAGCTTAATTACTTGCTGTCGTCCACTCAATTGTGGCTTCAGCAGACAACACATCCCCAAACCAAATACGGTGTCTTGTGACATTATCAACAAGTTGAACTTCTGATTTAATTTTGTTGCCATACAAAACTTCGTGCTCATATTTAATGTTCATTGCTGTTGGTTCATGACTTGTCAAAAATTCAACAGGTAGCACATCACTCATCCATTCGGCATACTTAGAATTATTCACGTGATGGTTAGAATCAATATCCAAATAACGGACAAAATAATCCTGTACAAAATCAACTTCACGGGTGTCATCAAATGGGGTCACTTCAGGAGCACGTGGTATTTTACGAACATGCTCTGGTTGATAAGCTTCCGCCATATCTTTAGGAATGCGAGCTAACTTGCGCTTATTCATATCAATCATTGAGAATAGCCCATCCATAATAACAAGATCATTACCTGCTGCATCGATTAATCGATACTCACGCTTGGCGAAAAATGGATTAAATTGCTTGGCTTTTGTGGCTAAAGTAATGGTTTCACCGTCTTTTGGTCGGCGATTAATCGTAACAAGTTGTTGTAATACAACCCACCCCAGCCCTTTCGCGTGAGTATATTCTGGGCCAATCTTCAAATCAATTGCTTGTTGTGTTGAACTTAAAATCGCCAGATTATAAATCATTGGTAGACTCAATTTACCGGTGACATCTGCTTCATAGTAAACCACATCATGTGGCATACGAAATTCTACAGCCATTATTTATTTTCTCCTTGATATTTTAAATAAAGTGTTTGGCGATCAATTGCGCGTTGTTTAGCGATTCGCTTAATGGCCGCTGTTGGTTTTAAACCATTCTCTACTAATTCTTTTACTGCATCAACGGCAGATAACTCTGCTAACGGATCTGTATCTGATGTTTCAATTATTTGATCATTTCCTGAAACAATCACCACAAATTCACCTCGCACCTCATTACTAGTTGCCCAGGTAACAAGTTCTGCAATGGTACCTCGTAAAAACTCTTCATAACGTTTTGTCAATTCACGAGCTAATACCACCTGACGCTCAGCACCAAATACCTTTTCAATCGATTGCAAAGTCTTTGCCAATCGATGTGGTGCTTCATAAAAAATCATCGTTTCGCGATGCACTTTTAGCAAGTCAAGTTCATGTATTTGTTCCTTAGGTTTACGAGGTAAAAAGCCATAGAACATAAACGGTTGTGGTGCCAGACCAGACGCAATCAAAGCTGTAATACCGGCACTGGCCCCAGGAATGGGTACAACTGGCACATCAGCTAAAATGGCTGCTTTGACCAGTTCATGACCAGGATCTGAAATTGATGGCATGCCTGCATCAGAAACCTGGGCAATACTATCGCCTGCTTGAAGTCGCGCAACTAATTCGGGAATACGTGTTTCCTTATTATGTTCGTGAAAAGAAATCTGCTTTGTCGTAATCTCAAACTGGTTCAATAATTGTTGTGTATGCCTAGTATCTTCGGCAGCAATCACATCGACATCTTGCATGACTTGAATTGAACGGTTTGTCATATCACCAAGATTTCCAATTGGTGTTGGCACTAAATATAATGTGCCGGCAGTATGTGTGCCAAAACTTTTCTGTTGTTTCATGATAAACCTGCTAACTTAAATTGACTTTCTAGTATTGTTGCTTCCAATGTTGTTTGAAAATTAATATTTTTTTCTAGTCGCTGTGGTGCTGCTAATACAATATTAATCACAGCTAACAATGTTTTTGTGTCAAAACGTTGCACTTCACGCGACCAGTCATTTGCAAAATGGTTGTTTTGCACGCCGGTCTTTAATAATAAAATATCGCGCCACGCCTGCGCTAGCATCATTAACAATGTTTTCCCATGCGCAATATCTAGTGCTAAGGGAACATATAATGTTTGAACTAACGTAAAGGCTTGATCAGAATTCTTTAAGATAGCCGACACTAACGAACTGGTTGCCTGTGTTGCTTGCCTAAACCAATCATCGGTCAGCCATTCTTCAGCAACAACTTTGCTGTCGGTTAATGACTGTACCAATGACACTTCATCAGCATGATACCCCAGCGATAATAATTCTTCCTCAAATTGTTCATTCCCCACTGCCGCAAAAGCAATGACTTGTGTTCGAGAAATAATCGTCGGCAAGATTTGGGCGCGATTTTCAGCAATTAAAATCGCTGTTTGCCCTGGTGCTGGTTCTTCAATAAATTTCAACAATCCATTGGCAGCACTAGTCGTCATCGTATCGGCGCCAGCAACAATGAAGATTTTTTGTCGTCCTTCAACGGCAGTTTTTGTAAATTCTTCTTTTAAAAAACGCACTTGATCGACTTTAATACTTTTACCATCTGGATGCACTTCAATGACATCTGGGTGTTCATGTTGCACGATTCGTTGGCATTGATCACATGTACCATCAGGTTGTCCATCAGCTGTGACATGTTGACACATCAAACGCATAGCTAACCAATCTGCAACTAGTTCTTGACCACGCCCAGCTGGTCCGGTAAACAAAAAAGCGTGAGCAAGTTGTTGACTTGCTAACGCCTTTTGTAGTTGCGCAATCAATTGAGGCTGTAGCGCCATGACGCGCGCAATTAATTCTTTGGCGTTCATGAGCACCTCTTAGAAACGATGGAATTGTTCAACATCTTGAACGAATACAGTCGCACCACCAACTTGCACTTCCATTGGTGTCGCAGCTGTTGATTCCATTGATACATCAAGACTAACCGCTGGTGTCATAAATTGCTTACGCGTATGTGACGTATCATGAATCAAATCCAATACCTCTTGTACACGATCATCTTCAATACCAATCATAAAAGTTGTGTTTCCAGAACGAAGGAAGCCACCAGATGTTGCTAACCGAGTTGCTCGAACATTCGCCTTAACAAACTTACCACCTAATTTATTAGCATCCTTATCTTGTACAATTGCAATAATCATTTTCATAATGTGGAAACCTCCTAGTCGTGTATACCAAGTATTGGCATCAATGCTGTCCATGTATCTGTTATAACATCAGCCAAGTCCTGCTCGGCATTAATAATTAGAAAACGTTCTGGATATTGCGTCGCAAGTTGGTGATAGGCATCAGTAACTCGTTGATGAAATGATAGCGTTTCAACATCCAAACGATTAATTTCATCTTGCCGGCTCTCCTGAATCCGCTGTAACCCAATCTCAGGACGAATATCTAAGTAAATCGTTGCTGTTGGCATAATGCCCTTGGTTGCAAACTGATTAATCTCTGTCACTGCCTCAATACCTAAGCGACGACCACCACCCTGATAAGCAATAGAACTATCTACATATCGATCACTCACAACAACCTTGTCAGCTGCTAATGCTGGCAACACAGTATCGACTAAATGTTGACGTCGTGATGCCGCATATAGCAAAACCTCGGTCCAAGCGTCCATACTGGGTAAATTAGGATTTAAAACCACGTCACGAATTGCTTCAGCAACTTGGCTATCTTTGCCTCCTGGTTCTCTTGTTAATACCAACTTGTCACCTAGTAACGGGGCTAGTCGTTCAACGATTGCTCGTAAGACAGATGTCTTTCCCGCGCCATCAGGACCCTCGAATGTGATAAATGTCCCTGACATGTATTCACCGCTTTCTAATCATTCTATATTTTTTATTATACCAAAAAGAAGCCGATACAAAATAGTTTCGACCTCTTATTTAAGAAATTACCAATAAAATAGTGGTTTTATATAACTTTTGCTGTCATTCATATTACTCTGGATGAACAAATGCAGTTGACCAATGGCCCCGCATCCCCCGTTGCCGTGCAGCTCGTAGTAAAAAAAAGTATTTTTGCTTAGCTCTAGCTGTCTCGGCCTTAATCATCCGTGGTGCAATATCACTTTCAAACATGGCTGTCTCAGATTTACGCGCTTTTTCATAATCATATTTTGCATGTTCGATTGCTTTTGATAATTGTTCATCATATGATTGCTTATCAAATTTTGGATGTTTACTATGTAATTTAAATCTCATAGTTGCGTCCTCCCTTCGACTGCCTTAATTAACGTAATCTGATCAGCATAATCAATATCACTACCAACTGATAATCCAGTTGCTAGTCTTGAAACTTTTAATCCTGCTGGTTTTAATAAGCGTGACAGGTACATTGCTGTCGCCTCTCCCTCAGCATTTGCATTGGTGGCAACAATAATTTCTTGAATCGTTTCATCTTTTTGCAGACGATTGACCAATGACTCAATATTAATATCATCAGGACCCTTACCCTCTAGTGGTGAGAGAACACCATGTAAGACATGATACAAGCCACGATATTCACCTGTATTCTCAATGGCCATCAAGTCCTTCACTTCAGCAACAACCAGCACTTGGCTCTGATCACGATTCTTATCTGAACAAATCACACAAGGGTCCGTTTCCGTTAAATTACCACATATTGAACAAAACTGGAGATCACGCTTTGCCGAAATTAATGATTGTGCAAAACTGGTAACCTCTTCTTCAGGCATATCGATGGTATAGAACGCTAGCCGCGTTGCAGTCTTTATGCCAATACCTGGTAATTTTGTATAACTATCAATTAATTTTGCAATTGGCTCTGGATACTGCATGCATCTGCCTTCTTTCTACAACATTTTTTAGAACATACCCTTTGGCGCAAACTGTCCTAAGCGCTTTTGTTGATCCTGCTCAATTTGCTTTAATGCATCATTGACAGCGACAATAACCATATCTGATAGACCATCCACATCTTCGGGATCAACAATTTCTTCATTAATTTGTAAATCTTTCAATTCACGATCACCATTGAAGGTTGCCAATACAACATCAGATGGTGCGTGACCAATATAATCTGTCTTTGCAATTGCAGCCTGTTCATCTGCCATTTGCTGTTGCATTTTCTTTGCTTGCTTCATCATTTGTTGCATATTTTGTCCACCGAACATTTATCATTTCCTCATTTCATATTTTTAATCATCAATCTCTTCAACAAGTGCCGCATCAAAAATTGTTTTGGCTTCTGTTACTATATTATCTTCCGCCGGTTCGTCAGTTTCTTCAACATCAGGATTTACCGGTGGGGTTTGCTGTTTGTGTTTTGGCAATTGCGCCACAAATTTTGCACGTAATTGTGGCCAACTCTCTGTCGTAATAAAGATTAATTGACGTTCATTTTGTGCTTGTGTTAATTCACGAATTTGTGTCACCATCGTCTGTAACAAATCCGCCTTGTGCATGGCATTAACACGAATCACATCAAAATCGAATGCGACAACTAATCCATTACTTGATGCTGCAATTGGCCGTGAGACATTCAACATCGCCTGCTCAGGTACCGGCAACATATTGATCATGTCACCCCATATCGATGTAATGCGATCTAAATCACCACGGGTTGCTTCCGATAGCACCCCAAATACAGCTGCTTGATCATCACTAATATGTGGCGCAACACGAGATCTTTGACCATTCATCGCAGTTGGTTCTGGTGATGGCTTTGGTTGATCTTCAACAGCAGGTGTTGACTGATCTGGTGCTGGTGTTGACTTAACAGCAACAGGTTGCACAGATGACTGAACCGATTGGGTCACTGGTGTCTCGTGATCAACTGTTGTTGACGACACAGATGGCGCAGCAACCTGACTCGTAGGTTGGCTAAGCTTAACAGTCAACACTTCTAGATAAATAGCTGGACGATTCGTGAAACGTAACTGTTGCTGTGTTTCATTCAATATATCAATCATGGTATACCAGACATTTGCCGATTGTTCCTTAGCCAACTGGGTAAAGGTCTCATCAGGAACTAGCGTCACTAACTCAGGCGCCTCGGTATACAATAATAAGTCACGTGCATAGCTGATTAAATCTTCAACAAAGCGATTAGCATCTTTACCTTCATTCAAAACTTCAGATAATTTTGCCAATCCCTGTTTCGTATCCTGATTGACAACTGCTTCAACATAGTTGCCCAGCAATGTTTGCGTCACAGAACCTGTCACTAACAACGCATTATCCAACGTCACATGTCCATCACCAAATGA
The DNA here is from genome assembly GCF_051903945.1 of Weissella paramesenteroides. Lineage (GTDB taxonomy): Bacteria > Bacillota > Bacilli > Lactobacillales > Lactobacillaceae > Weissella > Weissella paramesenteroides_A. The sequence continues at coordinate 1,737,201 of NZ_CP192268.1, forward strand.
TAGTGCCTGATCTAGAATGCTTAATGCATCACGCATTCCCCCATCAGCTGCATTAGCAATAACCCTTAGTGCTGCCTCATCATACGTATTACCACGTTGATCTAATATATAAATCATCCGTTCATATGCTGATTGCGCATTGATACGCTTAAAATCAAAACGTTGCGTACGTGAAATAATCGTTGCTGGGATTTTTTGTGGCTCAGTAGTTGCCAAAATGAAGATAACATTTGCCGGCGGTTCTTCTAAGGTTTTTAGCAATGCATTAAAGGCACCTGTCGATAACATATGAACCTCGTCAATAATATACACTTTATATTTTGCACGAGTTGGCGCATAAGTCACATCTTCACGAATTTCACGAATTTCATCGACTCCATTATTTGATGCTGCATCCAGCTCAATAATGTCACCAAGTGTGCCATTATCAGCTGCTTGACAAATTTCGCAAGTACCATCTGGCTCACCATCCACTGGATGAAGACAGTTAATAGCTTTCGCAAAAATTTTGGCAGCGGAAGTCTTTCCCGTTCCCCTGGGTCCATTAAACAAATACGCATGCGTTATTTGCCCAGTTATAATGGCATTCTTTAAAGTCTTGGTCACGATTTCTTGACCAATCATATCGCTAAATTTTTGTGGACGCCACGTCCGATATAAAGCCTGATATGCCATGACTTGTGACCCCTTTCTTATCAGTTACTTTGCGCTGATTTATGTGTAACTATCATTACCAATAATATCAGAAAAAGCGTGTTGATAACAGCTTACTTCAGTGTTTTAAATCTGGTTATTATTTTGTTTGCTTACTTCATCGTATAAAATAAGTAACAGCGACAGTGATATGAAAAAGAGGTTGAAACAAAAAAATTGTTCCAACTTTTTTGCTAAAAATATATTCATTATCAGCTTGAAATTTTTATAGCATAAACGCGTTCCAAAAGTCTGAAGCCTCAATGTAACGCAATTTGCGTTACACGCCGGCTTCAAAACAACTTTTGTCTCGCTCTCATGAAAAAGAGGCTAGAACGAAATGTTCTAACCTCTGCTTAATTACTAAAAGAAGTGAAGCACAATGCACGATCTCCTTAGTGCTGCTGCCTTCCGACCCTGACACGATTCGAAGTGCACACTTGCCCCACGAACTATATTATAGCAAGAATTTTTATTTTTGACCAGTGTTTTCCGCAGCCAATCGTCGCTGACGTTTTTCTGCTTTTTTCCGTTGTCTGACTGCTTTAAAAAATTGTTTTAACAACACACTTGCCTCATCTGCTCGAACCCCTGCATGTACGTTTACTTGATGGTTTAATCGTTCATCTGTCAACAATGCATACATGGACGTCACGCCACCAGCCTTGGGATCCTCTGCACCATAATAAACATCCGTCAATCTGGTTTGCTGAATCAATCCAGCACACATAATGCACGGTTCTAACGTGACAAATAATTGTGCATCTGGCAAACGCCAAGAATGCAATTGCCTGTTCGCTTCTATGATAGCCTGATATTCAGCATGCTGACTACCATCTTGCGTATGTTCTCGTAAATTAAATGCTCGACTAATAACTTGGCCATCCTGTACAACGACCGCACCAATGGGTACTTCACCAATCACAGCTGCTTTACGCGCTTCAGCTAAAGCAAGGCCCATAAAGTAATTAACTTGGTCAGTTGTTAATGGTGCTGCCATAACGACTCTCCAAAATATAATACCCCTTATCTTTAGCAATCGTTTGTACATTGCCAAATAAGTCAGCCATTAATTTTTTAGCAGAAGGCGCACCCTGTTTCTTTTGCAAAACAACGGTCAATGTACCACCATTGACTAAGTGGTCAGCTGCTCCGGTAATCATATCCGTCACAATTTGCTTACCAGCTCGCACAGGTGGATTAGTTAGAATAGCCGCGAATTTTCCTGATACATGCTCATATCGATCAGATTGTATTACTGAGATTTGTTGCGCCACATGATTTTGTTCAGCATTACGTGCAACTAATTCCACGGCACGCGCATTAATTTCGGCGGCTACGAATGCTCGTTCTGGCATAACTTTCGCCAAACTAATGGCTACCGGTCCGTACCCCGCACCCAGATCTAAAATTTTGCCCGCGGGGATGTCTTGATTAAATGCCATCAACATTGTCCGTGTGCCATAATCAACCGTACCTTTTGAAAAAACACCTGCATCAGTTGTAAACGTTAGTTGATTATCAAACAATGTAAACGTCCAAGTATGTTCATCATGAGCTGTGGTCGGATTTGCGGTGTAATAGTGTTCAGCCATAATATTCCTTTCTTCAATCATTTGTCCTATTTAAAATATTTATTCAAAAACTGTCGCACTGTTGCTTCATACTTGGCAGGATTTGTTCGATATGACTCCACATGAGCGGCACCTGGTACCAAATACTTTTCTTTTGGTCCATTACTTGCCTCATAAACCGGCTTCATAAACCTAGTTGGCACAAACTTATCATTATCACCATGAATGAACAACATTGGCCGCTTATTCTTTGCCAATAACTTTTCTGCATCAGCTTCGTGGTAACTATAGCCAGCTAATACTTTTGAATAACCTGAGACAACTGGAATGATTAGGTTTGCTAACCAGTCTGGTAGTCCATACATATTACCTGCTTCATAATGCAATTCATCAGTGACCGATGTATACCCAGAATCTTCAATGTATGCTTTAACCCGTTTTGGCGGATTCATCCCCGATAACATCATTGTCGTCGCGCCACCCATTGATGCACCCATTACCGTGATGCGGCTTTGCTTGCCATTCTTAGCAAGCAATTCTTTTATCCAACCTTGATAATCTTTCGCATCTAGGTAACCAAAGCCGATATACTTACCACCAGACTTACCAGCTGCACGATTATCAGGCATCAAGACGTTATATCCCATACGATGGAACATTTCACCGTATGGCGCCATTGCCTTATGATCAACGCCAAACCCATGAATCACGATAACTGTTTTATTCGTTGGCTGCGTTGCTGGTAAATATGAACCAACTAATTTCGTACCATCTTTTGCTCGTAAATGCCATGTTTCTGTATCGGCCGCTAACCACTTTTGTTGTTGTGGATATAGTGGGTTCTTCTTGCTAACTAAACCACTGCCAACAAAATCTTTTTTGGCCCGTACCTCAGCAACATGAAAAAAATACCCACCAGCGCCAAGAACAGCTGCCCCCATCACTACGACCAAAGTGGCTGCCACTGACCATATTTTTCTTTTGCGAGACCATCTTTTATGTTGTTTTGTCATCTTTAAATCCTTACCTTTTACCTACGAAACTTACTCAAAGTATTATATCATAAGGATTCGACTACTTTATTTTTCCGATTGCGCAGAATTTAGTTTGATTACTTGTGTCGCAACGTGCTTTAGAAAAGTTTCATCATGTTCAACAAGCAACATGGTTGGTTGTGCTAATTTGATCACCTGTTCCAACTGTTCATGATTAAACACGTCAAGATAATTCAGTGGTTCATCCCAAATAAATAACTCTGCTGGCGTCGCTAATGATTTGGCTAATTCAACACGTTTTCGTTGACCCATACTCATATCTTCAATCCGGTTTTCAAATACTCGTCGTTCCAGTCCTAATTTGTGTAAGTTATTAAGTAAGTCTTCATAACTTAAATGATGTTCCTCAGCAAACTCAGACAAAGTGCCATGATTATCCTCATAATTCTGCCGAACATAGCTAATTTGCATATTGTTCGCTAAATCAACCTGGCCTGTCACCTGCCCATCAAATTGTCCAAATAAATATTGAATAATTGAAGATTTACCAGAACCATTCGGGCCTTGCAGTGCAATACGTTGGCCCTGTTCTAACTGAAATGAAAGTGGTTGAAATAATGCTTGATTATCATAACCTAATTGCAAGGATTCAACGGTTAATAATCGTTTACGGTAACTAGGCTCATAGCTCATCGTCAGCGCATCAACCGTTTCGATTTCCTTTAGTAATTGCTGTTTTTCTTCAATACGCTGTGTCATATGATCAACCAACGTCTTGGACCGTTTCATCGTCCGTGCAGCTCGCGCACCAATAAAACCAGTATCAAAAATTGCGCCACTACCCGTAACATTTGGCTTACCATACTTGTCTTTTTCTCGTCCGCGTGACCATTCTGCTTTTTCAGCGGCTGTTTGCTTTAACCGACTAATTTCTGATTGTAATTTTTTGTTTTGTTCTTGTTCATAGTTATCACGTGTCGCTTTTTGTTCTTCATACACTGAAAAGTTTCCTTGATATAACACAAGTTGCTGTTTTTCAATGGCAACGACATGGTCAACAACTTCATCAACAAATGAACGATCATGGCTAACTAATATAAAACCCTGTTTTTTAGCTTTTAAATACTTAGCTACTTGCCGTCTAGCTTGTTGATCTAAATGATTGGTCGGCTCATCAATTAATGGAAAATGTTGATCATCACTGAATAGTAAAGCTAATAAAGCCTTGGTTTGTTCACCACCTGAAAGACTATCAAATGGTCGCCATAAAATACTTGAATCTGCTTGTAACAAATTTAATTCTTTTTCTATTCGCCAACTCTCAATATCATTTCTTTCAGTTAGTACAAAGTAAGTTAGTTGTGTTCGGTCTTTGATTGGCTGTGGAAAATAATTAAAAGCCACTTGATGAATAATCGTCCCTTGATATGGATATTCACCCATAATCAAATGCAGTAAGGTTGTTTTACCACGCCCATTACGACCAATTAATCCTAGTTTCCAACTTGTATCGATGATTAGGTTCGTTTGGTTAAATAATAACTGCGTTTGATTACCAAAACCAAACGTTAGTTTTTTTAATTCAATCGTGCTCATATTGTGACCCCCTGTAAATAAATCAGGCAGTAAAAACAACATAAAGCGCACAAAAAAACCGCCATATGAAGTCATCATACCACCTGAAAATGCTGACACTACGCCATAAAAATATGGCAATAGCTATTGTTGCAATTTCAATATGGTATTAATTCTTCAATGGACGGTCCTCACTTTTTTTATTTATTTACAGGCTATAAATTATCATAAATAACGACAAAAGTCTACATAAAGCTATCGTAATTAGGTATTCTCCTTTAGAGAATCATCTAAATAGTAACAAATGTCGACCAATTAATAAATTAATTAGGCTTAAATGGACACTGATGTACGGGTTTTGCTATTTATGCTAAAATAATTAGAACAATATGAGATTAACGGAGATATAAAATGACATATTCATTAAATTGGGATCTAGATCCTATCTATCCAGGTGGGATCGAATCCCCTGAATTCGCAGATAAACTATTATTACTTGCACAACAAATCACTGATCTAAAGAACAATGTTGCTGAATACAAAAAGCAGACGGATCATGACTTTACAACGTTTGCCAAGTTGGTCAATGATAACCAAGTCATTTTTTCAGGTCTACGAACAGCTGCATTGTTTGTTAATGCCCTATCAGCTGCCGATTATACCAATCCAGCTTATCGTCCTTATCAAACGAAAGTGTCTGAATTAGGCGTGGCCTACCAAGCATCATTGAATGCCTTCGCAAAATTATTAACCACATTCTCAGATGCAGAATTTAAACAAGCTTTGGCAGAAGAAACGGTTGCCCCAGTGGCCTTTTACCTCAATGAACTTCGCACGCAAGCTGATCGTTTATTAGATGATCAAACCGAAGAACTGCTAAACACCTTAGCCCTAGATGGACTGAAGGCTTGGTCAGAACATTATGATACAATCAGTGCCGGGTTGACGATGACTTATACGGATGAAAATGGTAAACAACAATCCTTATCAGCTGGTCAAGCTTTAAACCGAATTGATGACTATCCAAACAATGATACTCGTGCCGAAATTATGCACCAATACGAAAAAATGTGGGGTAGTGCCGAGAATTTAGCAGCTGATACCTTAAATCATTTAGCTGGTGCTCGTTTAACTGAACAAAAAGCCCATGGTTACAATGATTTTCTCGAGGAGCCACTTGAATTAAATCGTATGTCTCGCGCAACACTGGATACGATGTGGCAAGTTGTAGATGATAATAAGGACATGTTCAAGCCATACTTTGAACGTAAAGCACAACTCCTTGGTCTTGAAAAAATTGGTTGGCAGGATCAGTCCGCACCAATCACAAAATTAGGAGACTATGAACCAACGACTAACACTTATGATGAGGCAGCTGCCTTTATCATTAAAAACTTTGGCAAGTACTCGCCTAAGATGGCTGCCTTTGCGCAACATGCCTTTGAGAATCAATGGATTGAAGCTGAAAATCGGCAGGGTAAAACGCCAGGTGCTTGGATGGAAAGTGTGCCAGATATTCACGAGTCGCGTATCATTACAACCTTTACGGGTTCTGTCAATGACTCTGCAACCATTGCACATGAAGTTGGTCATGGTTTCCATACCTCTGTCTTAACAGATCTACCTGTGTGGCGAGATTCTTATGCGATGAATGTTGCCGAGACAGCATCAACTTTTGCTGAAATGTTGATTGCTGATGCCAATGTACAGACGGCTAAATCAGATGCGGAAAAAGTTGTCTTGCTAGATGCAAAAATGACTAATCCAATCGCGATGTTCTTAAACATCCATGCCCGTTTCTTATTTGAGAAGAGTTTCTATGAAGAACGTGAAAATGGTTTTGTTCCTGCTTCACGCTTAAATGAATTAATGGACAATGCGCAAAAAGACGCCTTTGGTGGTATTTTGGATGATCGCCACCCACACTTCTGGGCTTCTAAGTTACACTTCTATATTGATGATGTCCCATTCTATAACTTCCCATACACCTTTGGTTACCTATTTAGTCAGGGCATCTATGCTTGGGCACAAACACAAGATGATTTTGAAGCTGCCTATATTTCATTGCTACGTGATACCGCAAATATGACCACCGAAGAATTAGCTAAAAAGCACCTCGGTGTTGATTTAACTAAACCAGATTTCTGGCAAGCTGGTGCTGATTTAGTTAAGAAGGATATTGATGAATTCTTGCGCTTATCAGAGCAATTTATTTAAAAGCAGATTAAATCTAAGCACTGCTTAGGCTGAGCCGTAATTTCGTGCTCAGCTTTTTTTTAATATATTCATTATCAGCATGAAAAGCAGCACGACATTTTCAAAACATAAACGCGTTCCAAAAGTCTGAAGCCTCAATGTAACGCAATTTGCCATTCCTGTCCTTCGCTTTGTTTCGGCCAAAAACGACGCAAATCACGTGTCACACCGGCTTCAAAACGATTTTTGTCTCGCTCTCCGTTTGTTACCCGCTTTCATGCCGTGCTATAAGTATTTTAATTTTCGCTTAAGTTTCGTGTTATTACACTATATATAGAGACTATTTCAATTGGACAAGTATTGTTAATACTTCATACCAACCATTAATGCAATTTTTTATAAAAAAATCTGGAAGGAAGTGTTTCATTTTTGCATAAAGAAAAGTCTGGCCCGAAAAAGAATAATCCGTTTCTAAGCTATACATCCTATGTCATCGCGTTAGGTGGTTTTCTATTTGGTTACGATACTGGGGTAATTAATGGTGCCCTAACTTTTATAAGTCGTCCAGATCAACTGGGTGCTTTACCCACGGTTCAAGGGTTGATTTCTAGTGCTCTCGTGCTTGGTTGCATGTTTGGTGCATTAGCAAATACAACCCTCGCGGACAAACTCGGACGCAAACGGCTATTACAATGGGTAGCTGCTATCTTTACAATTGCCACAATCGCATGTGCGCTATCACTTAATGCTTGGATGTTGATCATTTCACGCTTTATTCTTGGTTTATCAGTTGGCTGTGCATCCAGTTTGTCACCGTTATATCTCAACGAAGTTTCTCCAGAAATATTGCAAACGCAAAATGTTAACAAAAATGCGATCGCCATTGTCCTTGGACAATTAACCGCATTTACGGTCAATGCCATTCTTGGTTCACTTTGGCCAGATTGGCACCCAATTTGGCGAATCATGATGCTAGCCGCTGCAATTCCAGCAATTTTACTTTGGATAACCTCAACAAAGATTCCCAACAGTCCATTTTGGTATCTCCTGCAACGTCAACGCGACCATGCTGGTCGTATTTTTAAGGAACTTGGTTTCTCAAAAACTGATATCCACGAAAATGTTGTTGACGCCAAAGAGTCAATCAGTCAAGGAGAGAAAACCAACTGGCATATGCTTTTCTCATCTAAACCAGCAATTTATCTATTAGGTGCTGGTATTACAGTTGGCTTTATTCAACAAGCATCTGGAATCAACACGGTGATGTATTATGGCTCTGTGATTCTTGAAAAGGTTGGTTTAGGATCTGGTGGTTCTTTGTACGGTAACGTTTTAATTGGTCTTGTCTCATCCTTAGCTATTTTAGGTGGTAAACGGGTCGTTGAACGGCTTTCATCTTATCGGCTACTCACGATTGGCCTAACAACCAACGTCTTTAGTTTAGGACTATTAAGTTGGGTCATGAAAACCACGCCATTAACACCATCAGCAAATAATGTTCTCGTGCTAATTATTTTGGCATTTTTCTTAGCAACACAACAAGGACTTGTGAGTCCAACAACTTGGATGTTGCTATCCGAAATGTTTCCACAACAATTACGAACAACCTTTAATGCAATTAGTACCGCAATGATTTGGTTAACAAACTTTGTTATTAGCCTAATTTTCCCAATTCTAATTGCTCATCAAGGAACAGCAGGTGTCTTTATTATATTTACATTCGCAAATTTTGGCTGCATCTTTCTGGCTGCCATATTCGCAAATTCACGCTTGGTCAAGCGCGCTGCGGCAAAGTTCTAAAACAATCTATAAAATCATCGCGTGTGCCAAAACACGTTTAAGAGGTTGGAACAAAAAAAGATGTTCCAACCTTTTTTGGCTAAAACACATCTTTTACAGTGACACTATTTTCTTGGTAGTCTGCAATCTTCATGAACATCTCATACTTCGACTGACTGGTTGTTTTTTCAGCCAAATCTTGCAGTTGATGCTTAATAACATGCGCATCTGTGATTGCACCGCAAATATCTTGAATCTTCTTGGCACGTTTTACTCGCTTATGTTCTTTCTCAGGCATATAATCTGCAAAATAAGTCGCTGAATAACGTAGCGTTTTGGCACGTTTACGTACATGATGGACACGTTCATAATTTTGAAAATCCAGATTATTATATTGCTTCATTAGTTTTCGATCTCGGCGCTTAAATTCTTTGGCCATCATTTTATCATGGGAGATTCCTTCAAAATTTAAGTCTTTTAAAGTTATATTGACCTTATCAAGATATTTCTCGATAATTGCCCGTGATTCTTCGGTAAGAATTTGCGCCATTTTTTCAACTCGACGGTGTTGCAACTGTTTAAAAAGTTCTGGATAAATTCTTCCAGTCTCAGGGTATTGATAAGCATACTCACCAACTTTTGCGATTAAAACATCCAAATCTCGTAAATCACTAAAATATTGTGCAAATTCACCTAAATCTGTATTTAATTGGTTATAAATCGAAGTTGACAATGTTGGTTTTAAAAATTTGATCAAACCACGCAACGTTCGAATTGATACACGTAAATCATGTACTCGCTCAACTTCATAGGGATTATTTTGATATCTTAACCACTCAATTTTAATTTGTTGATACTGTTGTTGCAGAATTTCTTTAACTGACATACGAGCCACCTCCTCTGGCTATTAACCACCATTCTCACGATGTCAGGTGAACGATCACTCTTTTGTTTAAAAATAGCACGTTTCGTCAATAAAGTAGACCAATATGTATCAGATTTTTAGTGCATGTTTCTGATACGATGCACATTAAGCGCATAGAATTTATATTCTAGCATATCAATATTATGATATAAGAGTGCACGCAACCTATTTCTTTCACTTACCTGTATAATAAAGACAGACTAACTAGGGGGAACTACAAATGAATCTATATCGTTCAAAAAATCATCGCATCATTGCTGGTGTCCTTGGCGGAATAGCTGAACGCTTTGGCTGGAATGTCACCTTACTTCGCTTCATCTGGATTCTCTTAACCATCACACCATTGCCTGGTTTGATTATTTACCTAATTCTATGGCTGATTTTGCCTGAAAAGGATGATTAGCCAAAAACATCTATACAAAAAAAGCGGCCAGCATGTGGTCGTTTTTTTTGTATAGGTTATTTTAATACCCATTTCGATGATGCACTAGCTAAAGCAACAGTTAATCCAAGTGGTAACAAAGCTGAATAGTCTAAGTGACACACTTCAAATAACATGAATAATGCCATCAATGGTGCTTGTTGAGATGCTGCTAAAAAGCCCACGGCCCCAATAACTCCAGCCTGAGCAAGGGAAGCTCCTGGTGCAATCAATACATATCCAAAACCAATCAAGACACCTAACGCACCCCCAATGGCAATCGATGGTGTCAACGTACCACCTGCCGCACCACCTTTAATCGTCATGATTGTGACGGCTGCCTTTAGCAATGCACCAATAAGTAAGAAGACTGCTAAATGATAGTCCGTATGCACAAAAGCAAATTCGGCTAGTCCACGGCCATTTCCCATGATTTGTGGCATAAACATAGCAACTAGACCAGTTATCAAAGCTGCTACTGGTAATTGCCATAAAATTTGTGAGTGCATTGCACTATATTTACCAGCCCATTGAAAGCCACGTCGGAACCAAGCCCCTAACACACCCATGAGGACACCAATAACTAAAACAAATGGCAACATATCCAGAGTAAAACTCTTTTGTGCAATTAAGTAATACGGTACAAAACCCTTCGAAATTGAACCAACTAACATGGCGATCACTGACATACTAAGACTAACCGAGATGGTTTTCATATCAACCTTTTTTAATAAAATCTCAACTGCAAAAAGCATACCCGTGATTGGTGCAATATAAATTCCAGCAAATCCGGCACCAGCAGCAGCGGCAATTAATAGCCGTTGATCATCTGTTGATAACTTTGCCAAACCAAAACGAGTCAACAACATTTGCCACTGCTGAGCCAACAATGCACCAGCTTCTCGTGGGGCTAACTCACGACCAACTGAGCCACCTGTTCCAACATAAATTATTTGCGTCATGACATGGATAGCAGTCGACCAAAATGGCATTTTTTTGCCCTTTAACGCCCCATTAATACTGATTGTTGGTTGTGAATATCGTTTTAAAAAATACCAAATTAGTGCCACAATAACACCACCAACGGTTACTGAAACCAAACGGTTTATGGCCGTTGCTTGTGTTGGTACAGGTATTTTTGCATTTTCTTCAAAATGTAAAAATACTCGCTCCACAACATCTAATAATTCACCAAGCAACAATGAACTAAATCCAACCACTAATCCAAGTACAATAGTTGAAACGATTAAGGTAATTGTCTGTTGCTTCGTCTCTTTTACCATGATTTACATCCTTTATTTACTCTACCTCAAAAACTTGCTCATTAATCAAATCAAACGATTGATGATGCGTATTCAATAAGGGCTTTAATTTAGCTTCTGACCAAAAGGCTTTAGAATTCGTTGCACCGTTTTCTTCACCAATAACAAGAAACTTTTTATTACGATATTGTGTTCGAATAGCTTGTAGCACTTCCCAGTCATCTTCTGAAGTATCTGGTGCCCAGCTCATCAAAATAACAGCAACACTATCACCGTAATTTGCTAACGCCGATAACGCACTCATCTTTTTTACTTTGGTTACCGGCTGACGCAGAGTAACTCCAGGTTGATGACGCCATGATTTATTATCCGTTGCAATGATTGTTTGCTTTGGTTGACAGGCACGTAAGCCCGCAGAAAGATACCCATGACCAGCCATTAATTCCAATACTGGATACCCAGCAGTGTAGTAAGATAAATCCTGAACAAATGGTGTCGAGACAAAGCCATACATACTAAAATATTCAATGAGTGCATCTCTCAAATGCCGCACTAAAAAATCAATGTTTCCTAATGCTTCGGCCATTTGTCCCCATAATGTATTACCTTTACTTGGCTGATTTGGGAATTTATTTAAAACATTGTTTTGCACGTCTGCAATCATTGCATCTGTTATTGCTAATTGTGGTAATTGGTCTGGCAAATATCCTGAATTAATCGCTTGGATTGCTTGCTGAACTTGATGAATGAGTGCCGAAACTGATTGAATTTCTTTAAATAATGATTGATACGACAACAGCTCACTAAGATAATCAATCTCAGCGAGCTGTCTGCCGGTACCAAAACGAATAAGTTCTTCTTGGTTCATATGGGATCCTTTTAAAATAAACTTTCTTGGTGATTACTACGTTCATCATCCTCAGCAGTATAAGATACTGGATTTAAGTATGAATTGACATATTGGAAGATATCAAAACGTTGTTGATCAGTTAACGGTTTCCCATTAAAATCAATTTCCTTACCTGACAAGAATAATAGTGATAAGTCAGTCTTTTCAGACATTGCGCGCCCAACTAAAAAGTCCATTGATACATTAAAAAAGTCAGCTAATTTGCGCACCTCAATGTAAGATGGTGAACGGTCTCCTCGCTCCCAGTTTCCAATTTGAGCAGCTGTATTGGGCTTCTGACCTGGCTCAAGATGTTTATTCATTTCTTCAGCAAGATTTTCCAATGTGATATTACGACCTTTGCGTAATTCACGTAAGCGATCTGGAAACATACGCGCAAGACTCCATTCATTAAATATCGTTGATGGGCTCTCACCCTAGTATGTCCATTTTACCGAACTTTCATCGTTTTTTCCACAATTATTTGTGGAAAAGCTGTTATTTTATCCACATTATACACAATTAGTTTTGAACTGTCATAATAACAACGTTCACAGTGACTTTAGCTAAGGGAGTTGCTTCTGCCATTGCCTGTGTTTCTGGTCGTGCGCCCCAATGTAATGGCGTCATATGCAATAAATCAACATATAGGTCTGCCGGAATTACCCAATCGTATGAAATTTCATGTTGCGTTGCTGTCGGATAATTCTCCATAAAACGTTGCACAACTTTATCATTTTGATAGGTATGTTTGGGAGAATCCAGTGGATACAACATCTCACGTAACTGGTGCAAATAACCAGATGCAGGCACAACCTTTACCAAAGTCCCACCAGGTTTTAGCACTCTTTTGAATTCTTCATAAGCGCTTGGTGAAAAGAATTCAACAATACTGTCAAAACTTTCATTTGTAAAAGGTAAGTTTGCTAGATCTGCAACCGCAAAAAAAGCCTCAGTATCTAATTGCGTTGCTAAATTTACCCCAGCCTTTGAAATATCAAAACCAATTGCCGTATCACTTTGATTACGCAAGTCTAACAGGCGTTGCAATGGCGTCCCTTCACCCGTCCCAACATCTAAAATATATTGTGCTGTCGTTGGTAACTCTGCATTTACCGCTTGTACAATACCATCAAAAAGTCCTGCTGTTAATACTTTTCGCCGTGATGCTAACATACTATCATCGTATTCTGTATTGACTGCTTTATTTAGAAAATTGATTGATCCCTTTTTATTTAAATCCAGTTGGTGTCCTTGTGGACATACTAAGCTATGCCCACTCACATGATCGTATGGCTCATTATCTACTAAACATCGAAACATCGATAAATTTTGCGTAATAAAGGCAATCCCTTTGTCTATTTTCTTCATTTTAAAATACAATCTTTCCTTTTGTTTTCAATTGATAGCATATCACATATCGAAACTGATAGTATATGGACAAAAAGAAAGAGGTTGCGACAAAAGAAGATGTCCCAACCTTTTTATGCTAAAAATGTATGAATTATAAGCTTGTAATTTTTATTCAAAGCCTTCAACTGTCGATGATGCTTGATACAAAGCGACAATGTCATCTACCGTCAAGTTTACGTAACCACCACCTTGATCCAAATGACCAATTCGAACGGCTTCTTGCGCCATTTCAACAAACTTTTCATCCGTATTAATGTCAACGCCACCAAGAGTCATTGGAATATCAAGTGACTTTATCCAATCATAAGTGGCTTGAATTGCCTTTTCAGCAACCTCATGGTCATTATCACCTGTTAAATGCCAGACTTCACGACCAAATCGCGCAAATTTTGCCTCAGTTTCAGCTGAAAGTGCCCGCTTCATCCACCGAGGCGTTAGAATTCCTAAACCAACCCCATGGGTAATATCATAATAAGCTGACAACTCGTGTTCAATTGGATGAACTGTCCAACCATTAGCATTTCCTGAACGAGCAATGCCGTTCAGTGCCATGGTGGCCCCCCACATCAGGTTAGCCCGTGCATCATAATTATCCGGTTCCTTAAGAGCAATCGGTGCCCACTTGATAACTGACCGCATCATCCCTTCAATAATTCCTGCAGTCACATCATTTGCTGTTGAGCGATCAAAATATTGCTCGGTCAAATGTGAGAAAATATCAAACGAACCAGCTGCAGTTTGCCATTTCGACACTGAATAAGTTAATTGTGGGTCTAAGAATGAAACGGCAGGTGTCTTGGGTCCATAAGTACCCAACTTAACGTTTAATTCTGGATTTGAAATCACTGATCCAGCATTCATTTCTGATCCCGTCGCTGATAAAGTTAAGATATCTACAACGGGAAGTTGATCAATATTCGCACGAGATTGCGATCCACGATCCGCAACTAGGTCCCATGCATCACCATCATAAAACTTAGCTGATGCAATTACCTTTGATGCATCAAGAACTGAACCTCCACCAACTGATAGCACAACATCAATATCATGAGTCTTCGCTAACTTTTGTCCTTCACGAATCGAGTCAATTTTAGGATTAGGTGCAATACCTGATAATTCAACAACATGTAATCCCGCTAAAGCCTTCATCACACGATCATAAAGACCTGACTTTTTAATTGAACCACCACCATAAGTTAGTAAGACATTTTGACCAAATTGCGCAACGGCATCATGTAATTCTTCATCAATATGATGCTTACCAAAACGAATATCTGTACTGTTTTGAAAACGAAAATCTTCCATTTGAACCTCCTGTCAATTACCGACGGTTGTTACTATTTATTTATCTTATTAACGACTACACTCTTATATTAACAAAAAAGTCTCGTAGACAACAACCGAATGTCGTCTACGAGACCCTTAATCAACTAAAGAACTTGCTGAGATAACCTCAGTGCGCTCTTTGTCTTCTTATTTTGCTAAATGCATGGCATTTTCAATATCAGCAATTGATGTTGGTGTATCATCCTCATTAACGATTGGTTCAGCAACAACTTTATCTTCAATTTCTTGATATTGCTTCATTCCAGTACCAGCTGGAATCAACTTACCAATAATAACATTTTCTTTCAAACCAACAAGTGGATCGTTCTTACCGCGAATAGCAGCGTCAGTCAAGACACGTGTCGTCTCTTGGAATGATGCAGCAGACAAGAATGAGTTGGTCTCCAATGATGCTTTGGTAATACCAAGCAAAACAGGACGACCAGTTGCAGGTAATCCACCCTTTAGCAAAGTCTCTTCGTTAGCATCACGGAATTGTGCGATGTCCATCAAAGTACCTGGCAAAAGATCTGTTTCACCTGGATCCATGACACGAACCTTACGTAGCATTTGACGTGCCATAACCTCAATGTGCTTATCAGAAATCTCAACACCTTGCATACGGTAAACCTTTTGAACTTCATGCACAATATAATTTTCCGTTGCAAGTGTATCACGAACTTGAATAATTTCCTTAGGATCAGCTGAACCTTCATTCAACGTCTCACCACGGTGAATACGATCGCCCTCACCGACACGCATACGTGCAGTCATTGGCAATGTGTAAGTACGTGTATCTGTCTCACCTTGAATAGTTACTTCCTTGGTACGATCAGCAGGGTTTTCTTCGATTGAAGTCACTTCACCAGTTACTTCAGTAATCATCGCACGACCCTTAGGATTACGTGCTTCAAAGATTTCTTGCACACGAGGAAGTCCTTGTGTGATATCGTTTCCAGCAACACCACCAGTGTGGAAAGTACGCATCGTCAATTGTGTACCTGGCTCACCGATTGATTGTGCGGCAACAGTACCAACAGCTTCACCAACTTCAACAACATCACCAGTAGCCATGTTACGACCATAGCAACGCACACAAACTCCGTGTTCAGTGTTGCAAGTAAATGCTGAACGAATAGTTACAGTCGTGATACCAGCTTCGATAATGCGCTTAGCAATATCTTCAGTAATCATCTCGTTATGGCTAACCAATGTCTCACCAGTCTCTGGATCAAAGACAGACTTTTGTGCATAACGACCTAGAATACGCTCATATAGTGGTTCGATGACTTCGTTACCATTCATAATTGCTGTAACATCTAAGCCACGATCACTATGACAATCTAATTCACGAATAATAACATCTTGCGCAACATCAACCAAACGACGTGTCATATATCCTGAATCGGCAGTCTTCAAGGCCGTATCAGTCATTCCTTTACGAGCACCGTGAGTAGAGAAGAACATCTCCAAAACAGATAGTCCCTCACGGAAGTTAGCGATAATAGGTAGCTCCATGATGCGACCATTAGGTGCAGCCATCAATCCACGCATACCAGCTAGTTGCGTAAAGTTAGAAATATTTCCACGGGCTCCAGAATCTGACATCATGAAGATGTTGTTATCTGGTTCGAAGTGCTCAATCAGCTTTTCAGTGATATCATCCTTAGCCTTGTTCCAAATAGCAATAACACGCTCATATCGTTCTGAATCAGTAATCAATCCACGACGGAATTGCTTTGTTACCGTTGCAACCTGCTTGTGGGCATCTGCAATAATTTCTGGCTTTTCCTTCAAATCGGTAACGTCAGAAACTCCAACAGTCAAACCAGACTTCGTTGACTCATCGTAACCCAAGTCCTTCATGCGGTCCAACAACAATGATGTTTCGGTAACTTTATAAATCTTGTAGACTTCAGCAATGATATCTGACAAGTAGCCCTTCTTAAATGGTGGCAAGATTGGTGTCTCAGCATAATGTGCTTTGATATCCTCACCTGGCTCCAAGAAGAAACGATTATCAATTTCATGCAAGTTAGCTTCTGTAGGCTCATTCAAGAATGGGAAGTCTTCTGGCAAGATATCATTAAAGAATAACTTTCCAACAGAAGTCAACATAATACGTGAACGTTGTTCAGCAGTAAATGGCTTGGCAGCTGGTAATGAACTTGTCTGAATACCAATACGTGTATGCAAGTGCACATACTTGTTTTGGTAAGCAGTACGAACTTCATTAACATCCTTAAAAATCATGCCTTCACCCTCACGACCAGCTTCTTCAGTCGTTAAGTAGTAGTTACCGATAACCATGTCTTGTGATGGCGCAACGATAGGCTTTCCATCCTTAGGTGCCAAGATGTGTCCGGCAGCTAACATAAGCAAACGCGCTTCGGCTTGTGCTTCATCTGATAGAGGCACGTGGATGGCCATTTGGTCACCGTCGAAATCGGCGTTGTAAGCTTCAGTTACCAATGGGTGCAAACGCATCGCCTTACCAGAAACTAGCACTGGTTCGAATGCTTGGATACCCAAACGGTGCAACGTTGGTGCACGATTCAAAAGCACTGGATGCTCTTTGATAACGTCTTCCAAAACGTCCATAACGTCATCATCACGACGATCGATTTTACGCTTTGCGGCACGAATATTACCAGCCAAGTCACGCTTGACCAATTCCTTCATGATGAATGGGCGGAATAGTTCCATAGCCATTTGGCGAGGTAGTCCCATTTGATTCATTTTCAAGAAAGGACCAACATCGATAACTGAACGACCAGAGTAATCAACACGCTTACCAAGCAAGTTTTGACGGAAACGTCCTTGCTTACCCTTAAGCATGTGTGATAATGACTTCAATGGACGGTTACCTGGACCAGTAACTGGACGACCACGACGACCATTATCGACCAAGGCATCCGCTGCTTCTTGCAACATACGCTTTTCGTTTTGCACGATGATACCAGGGGCATTTAACTCTAACAAACGCTTCAAACGGTTATTACGGTTAATTACACGACGGTACAAATCGTTCAAATCTGAAGTGGCAAAACGACCACCTTCAAGTTGAACCATTGGACGCAAGTCAGGTGGAATAATTGGAATAACATCCATGACCATCCACTCTGGCTTATTACCAGACTTTACAAACGCCTCAATGATGTCCAAACGACGAACAGCACGAACACGCTTTTGTCCAGTTGCCTCACGTAATTCAGCCTTTAATTCAGTAACTTCTTCTTCCAAGTCAACATTAGCTAACAAGGTTTGAACAGCTTCTGCACCCATACCGGCTTCAAAAGCATTACCGTATTCAGCCTTTAATTCACGATACTCACGTTCTGATAGTAATTGCTTTTCGGTTAATGGTGTATCACCACCCTTAGTAACTACGTATGAAGCAAAGTAGATAACTTCTTCAAGTGAACGTGGTGACATATCCAAAACTAATCCCATACGTGATGGGATACCCTTGAAGTACCAAATATGTGATACTGGCGCGGCCAACTCAATATGACCCATGCGCTCACGACGAACCTTAGCTGACGTTACTTCAACACCACAGCGGTCACAGACGATTCCCTTATAACGGATTCGCTTATATTTACCACAGGCACATTCGTAATCTTTTGTAGGTCCAAAGATACGCTCATCAAAAAGACCATCTTTTTCGGGTTTAAGTGTTCGGTAGTTGATTGTCTCAGGCTTTTTTACTTCACCATAAGACCAGCTGCGAATCTTATCTGGACTTGCCAGACCGATTTGCATGCTTTCAAACTTATTGACATCGATCAATGGTTCGACCCCTTTCATAGGTTCTTTATACAATTCCGACCCGAGGCTCTGCTAAATTTGTGCTTAGTATTATCGTCATTAAGGACCTTAACACTAAGCACAAACCTAGCAACAGCTAGGTCGGCTAACACTTTATTTAATTAATGAATTAATTAGCACTATCATTGGTGTTTGCAACACTATCTGAATTTGCTGTGTTGCCAGCACCTTCAGCATTAAATTCTTGTGCTAATTTGTCAGTTTTCTTATCTGCTGAAGCGATATTAAGGACTGAATCATCTTCATCCATATCACGCAATTCAATTTCACGTTCATCAGCATCTAAGACCTTCATGTCCAATCCAAGTGCTTGCAATTCCTTCACTAACACACGGAATGACTCAGGCACACCTGGCTTAGGAATTTGTTCACCCTTAACAATGGCTTCATAAGTCTTAACACGTCCGACAACGTCATCAGACTTGTATGTCAAGATTTCTTGCAACGTATGTGCAGCACCATAAGCTTCAAGGGCCCAAACTTCCATTTCACCGAAACGTTGACCACCAAATTGCGCTTTACCACCAAGTGGTTGTTGCGTAACCAATGAGTAAGGTCCGATTGAACGGGCGTGAATCTTATCGTCAACCATGTGAGCTAGTTTCATATAATGCATGATACCAACAGACACACGCTTATCAAATGCTTCACCAGTACGACCATCATAAAGAATTGACTTTCCATCGGCTGGCAAACCAGCTTCTTGAATGGCATCCCAAATATCCGTGTCACGAGCCCCATCAAAGACAGGTGATGCAACGTGAATACCTAATTCACGGGCAGCCATACCTAAGTGCAACTCAAGTACTTGACCAATATTCATACGTGAAGGCACACCCATTGGTGACAACATGATGTCAATTGGCGTACCATCTGGCATGAATGGCATATCTTCAGAAGGTACGATAACTGAAACCGTTCCCTTGTTACCGTGACGTCCGGCCATCTTATCACCAACTTGAATCTTACGACGTTGGGCGATGTAGACACGAACCATCATGTTAACACCTGGTGACAATTCATCCCCGTTTTCACGAGTGAAGATACGAACATCTTGGACAACTCCACCACCTCCGTGAGGAACCTTCAATGAAGTATCACGTACTTCACGAGCCTTCTCACCAAAGATAGCATGTAGCAAACGTTCCTCAGCTGATAATTCAGTCACACCCTTAGGCGTTACCTTACCAACCAAAATATCACCGTCTTCAACTTCAGCACCGATGCGAATAATTCCACGCTCATCCAAGTTCTTTAACTGATCTTCACCAGTGTTTGGAATTTCACGTGTAAACTCTTCAGGGCCAAGCTTTGTATCACGTGCTTCTGATTCGTATTCCTCAATGTGGATTGATGTATAAACATCATCACGAATCAAACGCTCATTAATAATGATAGCGTCCTCGAAGTTATATCCTTGCCAAGTCATGAAGGCAATCAATGGGTTTTGACCCAATGCCAGTTCACCTTGTTCCATTGATGGACCATCGGCCAATACTTCATCAGCATCAACCTTGTCACCAACCTTAACAATTGGACGTTGGTTATAGTTCTTACCAGCATTTGAACGACGGAACTTCATCAAAGCGTACTTGTCCAATGAACCATCTTCACGACGAACGCGGATTTCGCGACCGTCAACGTACTCAACAACACCAGGATATTGTGAAATAATCGCAACACCAGCGTCGTGAGCAGCCTTATATTCAATACCAGTACCAATCAATGGTGCATGTGGATCAATCAAAGGAACCGCTTGACGTTGCATGTTGGCACCCATCAAGGCACGGTTTGAGTCGTCATTTTCCAAGAAAGGAATGGCAGCCGTAGCGACCGCTACGATTTGCTTAGGAGAAACGTCCATGTAATCGACTTGATCAATTGGCACTTCAACGTTTTCATCACTCTTACGAGCCAAAACAGTATCAGTAGCAAATGAACCATCTTCATTTAGGACAGAATTTCCTTGGGCAACCACGAAGTTATCTTCTTCATCGGCTGTTAAGTAGTCAATTCGGTCAGTAACCTTGTGCGTTGTCCAATCGACACGACGATATGGTGTCTCAATGAAACCATACTTATTAACACGTCCATACGTAGCTAATGAGTTGATCAATCCAATGTTAGGACCTTCGGGAGTTTCAATTGGGTCCATACGACCATAGTGTGTATAGTGAACGTCTCGAACTTCATATCCGGCACGGTCACGAGTCAAACCACCAGGTCCCAAGGCTGACAAACGACGCTTATTCGTTAATTCACCCAATGGATTTGTTTGGTCCATGAATTGTGACAATTGTGATGAACCGAAGAACTCTTTAACAGCAGCAACAACTGGACGAATATTGATCAATTGTTGTGGTGTAACAGTGTCTGGGTCTTGAATTGACATACGCTCACGAACCACACGTTCCATACGGCTCAAACCAATACGGAATGTGTTTTGTAGCAATTCACCAACACGACGAATACGACGATTACCCAAGTGGTCAATATCATCAGTCGTACCAACACCTAATGGCAAATTCAAGAAGTAGTTCATACCAGCGATGATATCGGCTGGCTTAACTGTACGAATAGCTGGATCAAATTGACCGTTACCAATGATTGGTAATGTCTTTTCTGGATCCTCTGGATTCTCAACCAAAATTGTTTGCAAAACCATTGGCTCAGTAACAACTGCATCGTCAGAAGGTGTGAACGTTGTCCGCTTGAAATCTTCACGATCCAAGTAAGGTGACAATGCTGACATAACCTTCTTATCAATCAATGTACCCTTTTCGGCAATAATTTCACCAGTATCTGGATCAGCCAAAGTTTCACCCAAAGTCAAGCCCATCAAGCGTGACTTCAATGACAACTTCTTATTGATCTTGTAACGACCAACTGGTGCTAAATCATAACGCTTTGGGTCAAAGAAACGTGCAGTCAACAAGGCACGTGCTGAATCAGCTGTCTTAGGCTCTCCCGGACGTAAACGTTCGTAGATGTCTTTCAAGGCCTCTTCAACTCGTGAATCTTCGATGTCTTTGTGCACATCTTTGTCCAAAGTTAATGAGATAGAATCATATTGATCACCTAACATTTGTAGGATTTCTGAGTCTGAACCGTAACCCAATGCACGTACCAACTCAGTGATTGGCAACTTACGTGTACGATCAATACGAACATAGCTAAGTCCCTTAGCATCTGTCTCAAATTCCAACCAAGCACCACGACTTGGGATGAATGTTGTACCGTAGTTTGGGCGTCCATTCTTGTCTAATTCTTCATTGTAGTACACACCAGGAGAACGTACTAATTGTGAAACAATAACACGCTCAGCACCATTAATAATAAAGGTTCCTGATGGTGTCATTAGTGGGAAATCACCAAAGAAAACATCTTGTGACTTAATTTCGCCAGTTTCTTGATTTGTTAAGCGCAACGTAACGTGCAATGGTGCTGAATAATTAGCATCATGGTTACGTGCTTCTTCTACTGTGTACTTTGGCTCCATGAGCTTATAGTCCACAAATTCTAGAGACAACTTACCTTGGAAGTCCTCGATTGGCAAAATGTCCATAAACATTTCACGTAATCCTTCATCCAAGAACCAGTTGTATGAGTCCGTTTGAATTTCGATCAAGTTAGGCAAATCAAGGACTTCCTTGATTCGTGCATAACTACGACGAACACGGTGTTTACCATACTTTACAAGCGTTCCTACCAAGTTTTCCACCTCGCTTTGAATTGGCCAACTGTGCACCCAGTTATATTACAGTTTGTTTACATTTTCTGTTTTTTACCGGTTTTTAAGTGCAAAAAAGACAACAGCATCCCCATACCTGAAAACGCTCTTGTCGTTATTATGCAGGCTTTCAGGGACAATATTTCCTGTCAGCCGTTGTCTTATACACAATTAAACTAATGATAAGTATACAAGAAAAAGTAAGCTTTATCAAGAAAAACAATTCTTGTCAACGCTTACTTTTTAATTTTTTTATTCAGTTACTGTTTCGGCATTACTTTTTGGTTGCTTAACCGTGATATTGATTTCACCACCCTTAGCACCAATCGTGACTTGATCATTAACAGTTACTTTTCCAGTTAACAATTCCTCAGATAATGCATCTTCAATCTTCGACTGCAATGCCCGTCTAATTGGACGTGCACCATATTCTGGATCGAAACCAGCTTTAGCAATCACATCAATTGCTGCTGATGTAATTTTTACCTTAAATCCTTGCTCACCGATTCGCTGCAAAACTGACTTTGACATCAACTTAACGATTTGGTGAAGCTCTTCCTTATTTAACGAGTGGAAGACAACGACTTCATCCAGACGATTAATAAATTCTGGACGGAAAGTTTCTTTTACCGTTTGCATAATTGTGTCACGCATCGCATTGTAATCAGACATCTTATCAACAGCACCAAACCCAACTGATTTTTCATCACGAAGGCGGGTTGCGCCAAGATTTGATGTCATGATAATAATCGTATTTCTAAAGTCAACTTTACGTCCCTTAGAATCTGTCAAAAAGCCATCATCAAAAACCTGTAACATTAAATTATAAATATCTGGATGTGCTTTCTCAGCTTCATCAAGCAAAACCACGGAATATGGTTGACGACGAACTTTTTCAGTTAACTGACCGCCTTCTTCATAACCAACGTATCCAGGTGCTGATCCAACCAATCGGCTGGCTGAATAAGCTTCACGATATTCTGACATATCGACACGAATCATGTTATCTTCTGAACCAAACATTGCTTCAGCTAAAGCTTTCGCCAATTCAGTTTTACCAGTTCCGGTTGGTCCTAAGAACAAGAATGTTCCAATTGGGCGTTTTGGATCTTTCAACCCTGAACGTGCCCGACGAATTGAACGTGCAATTGCCGAAACAGCTTCATTCTGACCGACAACTCGATTATGTAACACCTTCTCTAAGTTCATTAGGCGATCTTTTTCTGATTTTTCCATCTGTGTCACAGGAACCCCTGTTTGCTCAGAAACCACCTCGGCAATGTCATGCAATGATAAGACAAGGTCGTACTGACTTTCACTATCGCCATCATTCTTGGCTTGTGCATCTAGTTGCTTGTCAATACGGCGTTTTTGACTCATTTCTTTTTTACGTAATTCAGCAGCTAATTCAAAGTCTAAACGCTCAATCGCAGCATCTTTTTCCTGACGCAATGCGGCCAATTTTTCCTGTTGCTTTGCTAGTGGTGTTTCATGGCCCGTGCGATCAATCCGGACTTTAGCTGCTGCTTCATCCATAATATCGATGGCCTTGTCTGGCAAGAAACGATCTGTGACATATCGGACTGAAAGCTTAACTGCTTCAACAATTGTCTCATCCGGAATCGCCACTTGGTGATGTTGCTCATAGCGATCTTTCAAACCTTTTAGAATAGCAATGGCATCCGCTTGCGTTGGTTCATTAACCGTAACCTGTGCAAAACGACGCTCAAGCGCAGCATCCGCTTCAATGTACTTTTGGTATTCATCTAGGGTCGTTGCTCCGATAGTTTGCAATTCACCACGTGCTAAAGCTGGTTTTAAAATATTTGAGGCATCAATCGCACCTTCTGCACCACCGGCGCCAATTAAAGTGTGTAGCTCATCAATAAACAAGATAACTTGACCATCGTGTTGAATTTCATCAATCACTTTTTTTAGACGATCCTCAAATTCGCCACGATACTTCGTTCCAGCAACTAATGATCCCATGTCTAACATCATCAAACGTTTTTGAGTCATGTCTGACGGTACATCGCCGGCAATAATCTTTTGTGCCAAGCCTTCAGCAATCGCTGTCTTTCCAACTCCTGGTTCACCAATTAAGACCGGATTGTTTTTCGTACGACGTGACAAAATTTGGATAACACGCTTGACTTCAGTTTCACGTCCCACAACGGGATCCATTTTTTTATCACGTGCTAATTGTGTTAAATCACGTGCTAGTGCATCTAAAGTTGGCGTACCTTCAGATGCTTGTCCTTGAGCACCACGTTTACGTCGCAGATCACGGCGCTTTGGTGCCTCACTAACTCCTAATTTACGCAAAATTGCGCGGCGCATTTCTTGGGGATTCACTCCTAAATTAATCAGAATACGTGATGAGAAGATAGTTTCATCTGATAGTAAGGCTAACAAGAAATGTTCAGTACCCGTTCGCTCTTGATGTAATTTCGTTGCACTTTCATTTGCCAAACGCAAAATTTCAGCTGCTTTTGGTGAATAAGGCAAATAAGATTCTTTTTCTGCACGAGAAAGCGTACCATAGCCAGTAAATTGTTCAATTTGACTTTTAATATCGTCATCGACCACATTAAATTGTTGCATCACTTTGCTAGCAATACCTTCTTTTTCAATCGCTAATGCAAGTAGTAGGTGCTCAGTACCCACAGCTTGATGTTTAAAGTATTTTGCTTGCTCCTGTGCAACGACTAGCACGTTCTTTGCACTCGGTGTATATTGATTATCCATATTAATCACGCTCACTTTCAAACCGTAAACGGTTCAATAATTGCTGTAATAATCTAGCCCGAATACGACCTTGAATAGTTGTATCGCCAACTGCTAACGCTTCTTTCGATAACATTGTTAATAGAAGCTCGCCTTCACGCCGTGTCAAAATCTGTTCTCGGTACAGGCTAGATATTACTGCTGTTGCTGTTCTAAAGCTAACAATTTCAGGGAGACTCTGCCTCATTTCTTCAATGAGATCAGGCTCTGTTCGTAGTGCCATTTTTACAATACGAATATAGCCACCACCACCACGCTTTGATTCTACCAAATAACCATTCTCTGCACCAAATCGTGTTTTGATTACATAGTTGATTTGTGATGGGACAACATTGAAGCGGCGGGCAATTTCAGCCCGACGAATTTCAATTTCATTCGCCTGCTGTAAAATTTGTTTCAAGTATGCCTCAATATTATCGGACATATTTGAATCAGCCATGTCCTTCACCCCCTTGACCAATATTGACATAATTATAAGGCGCATTGCAAGACAATGCCACTAAACAATCACATCTTTTTAAAAAAACATCAATTGACACAAAAACCACCAAGATTTCTCTTGATGGTTTTTAATTGATGCACCTAGAAGGATTCGAACCTTCAACCTTCTGATTCGTAGTCAGACACTCTATCCAGTTGCGCTATAGGTGCATGTTCATTTAAAGCTTCCCATTTGGAAGAAAGCGAACAACGGGATTCGAACCCGCGACCTCTACCATGGCAAGGTAGCGTTCTACCAGCTGAACTATATTCGCATGGGATGCCGACTACTGGATTCGAACCAGCGACCTCTTCATTACTAGTGAAGCGCTCTGCCAGCTGAGCTAAGTCGGCTTCTGTATCGATAATCGATATACGGATGACAGGAATCGAACCTGCACGCCCTAGGGGCACTGGAACCTAAATCCAGCGCGTCTGCCAGTTCCGCCACATCCGCAACAGACGTCAAACGAGTTTAACACTCGAGACAACTTTTATAGTATACCTAATCAATCAATAAGTGTCAATACTTATTTAGATTTTTATACCTGATGATAATTGCGTTATGGCTAACAGCAACTTACCACTCGATATATATTACTAGGTTTTACTGCTTTCTGCAACTGTTTTTTTGTTTTCCAATAAAGAAATTTATTTAGATATTGGTTGTCCACTAAATAAAAAACTATCAACTCACCTTTGATTGGCAAATTGATAGTTTTAAATATTTCTCAAAAAATCGCAAATTTATTTTAACAACAATCAGCGATTAGATTATAAAGAATCTTCTGGTACGATCTTATCAGCACCAAAGTATGGACGCAAAACTTCTGGAATCGTCACTGTACCATCTTGGTTTTGGTAATTTTCCAAAATTGCAGCAACAGTACGACCAACTGCCAAACCTGAACCATTCAAAGTGTGCACGAATTGTAACTTACCATTTTCATCACGATATTGAATTCGAGCACGACGAGCTTGGAAGGCTTCAGTATTTGATACCGAAGAAATCTCACGGTAAATATTTTGTTGTGGCATCCAAACTTCCACATCATAAGTTTTGGCTGCTGAGAATCCCATATCACCTGTTGATAGCGTGATGACATGATAAGGTAAGTTTAGCTTTTTAAGCAAACTTTCAGCATTAACCGTCATATCCTCTAATGCTTGGTATGAATCTTCTGGCTTAGTAAACTTAACCATCTCAACTTTGTTAAATTGGTGCATACGAATCAATCCACGCGTATCACGTCCTGCTGAACCAGCTTCTTGACGGAATGCGGGTGATAGTGCCGTAACACTATATGGCAATTTGTCAGCATCAATCACTTCTTCACGGAAATAATTTGTTAATGGCACTTCAGCCGTTGGAATCAATGTCATCTCATCATTTGTGCCAACCCGATAAGCATCATCCATGAATTTTGGATACTGACCAGTTCCGTACATCGCCTCGTCTTTAACAAGATAAGGTGTGATCATTTCCTTGTAGCCTTCTTTTTGATGTTCATCAAGCATGAAATTATAAACGGCTCGTTCTAAACGAGCACCTTGACCAACGTAATAAACAAAGCGAGCACCGGATACTTTGGCACCACGTTCAAAATCTAAAATACCTAATTCTTCACCAATTTCAAAATGGGCTTTAGGCGTAAAGTCAAAGGTAGGAATTTCGCCCCATTGGCGCTCTTCACGATTTGAATCCTCATCTGGTCCAACTGGGATGGTCTTGTTAGGTAAGTTTGGAAAGTGCAATGCACGGTCTTGAATTTGCTTATCTAATGCCGTTACTTGCTCGTCTAGCTCCTTAATTGTCGCTGAAACCTTTTGCATTTCAGCAATAACATCACTAGCATCCTCTTTTTGGCGCTTCTTAAGACCAATTTGGTCTGACACTGTATTGCGACGTGCCTTAAGATCTTCAGTTTGAACCAATAATTCACGACGCTTGGCATCATCTGCTACCAAGGCATCAACTTCTTCAGGTGCAACACCACGTGTCGCTAATCGCTCTTTTACTTGTTCCGTCTCATGACGAATTAATTTCATATCTAACATAATAGTTATTCTCCTAATTACCCTTTAAACCTAGCTCAGCAATCTTATGATCAATCAATGCTAATACTTCTTTTGCTGCTGATTCATCAGTAACGAAGTCATATTGATCACCATCAATACTTAATTTTGGTGAACGGTCATAAGACTCAAACCAAGCAACATAGCGTTCGTTCAAACTTTTGTAGTAGTTGTATAGTGATGGATCATTTGCAATCTGTTCAAAATCACGACCGCGCTTTTTAATGCGTTCCAACATCGTTTCAAAACTAACATGAATGTAAATCAGTAGATCCGGTGTCTTGACAATAGCATTATCAGAAAAATCTACTTGTTCCATGATGTTGTTTAATAAATCACCATAGATCTGCACTTCAGTTTGCGTCGCTCTATCCAAGTCTGCATTTAATTTAAATAATAATAAATCCTCAAAGATAGATCGATCAATTACATTTAATTGACTCCCTTGCGCATCCTTGATGTTATCCAAACGCTTATTTAAAAAATAATTTTGCAACAAAAATCCGTAACGCTTTGGGTCCTCATAAAACAATGGCAGAATAGGATTATCATCCACGGATTCATATAAGGCTTCACTTCCTAAATGTTCTGCGAGCATCGTTGTTAAGCTGGTCTTTCCAGCACCAATAGTTCCCGATAGTACGATCATCCTGTTGTCCTACTTTCCTTAATCAATATTATGTCTATTTTATCAAATTTTACGCCGACTAACACGTCTAGTTTTATAGGCTCTATACTTTCTAGCGTGAAACTAAAAATTTCACGCTTTTTATTTCGCCTTTTTCACAAATATAAAAAGACACCAATAATATACCGGCGTAAAATGTAATCGACGAAAAAAACAGATACGAGGTATTTATTGATGTCCATTAATGATTCTATCCTAAATTCAGTTGGTTTAACAGACAAAAACATTAAATTTTTAATTTCTGATAACGGTGATTTTAATGAATTAATGACCATAGGTCATGATCAACACCAAATCTTACGCTATCGCGCAACGTTAACGACAGTTCCAGAGCATTGTCCGCAATGTGGTTTCTTATTGTCGGGACATTTTTATCTGGCTGGTACCGATACTGCATCATACAAATTACCCACAGCAAACGGTTATCAACAAATTTTATTGTTAACCAAGCAACGTTATCAATGTCTACGTTGTAAAAACACATTTATAGCACAATCAAAAGATTTTATGTCCAATTCAACTATCTCACGGCCATTGTTACATCAAATTATTGATTTAGCAAAACGTGATATTTCCGAAAAAGATATTGCTTACATTTTGCATATATCACACAGCAAAGTTAATCGACTACTGCATCATGCCGCTAAAGCATATCGTACGAATTATACAAAATCATTACCTACGGTCATTTGTGTTGATGAAGTACTCTATGCAAAGCATCATTACGGTTTTGAAATGATAAATGGCACGACGAGTGATTTAATTGAGATTTTTCCAACCCGTACCAGTATAGATATTCGTAGGTATTTATCTAACTACGACCTATCTAATCGTCAACGTGTACAATACGTCGTTACTGATATGAACGCTAATTATAGCGCACCCTTACGGGTGATGTTTCCTAACGCTCAAATTATCATTGATCGTTTTCATATCATTCAATTAGCCATGAAGGCTGTACAATCCACACGTATCACACTACAACGAACAATTAATAATAAGCGTAGTCGTGTATATAAACTACTAAAATCTAACTGGCAATTCTTTATTACAGACCAGTCAAAGATAGACACAACGCAACCACGATGGTTCAAAGGAATTAATGAGTACCTATATCCACAAGATGCTCTACAACTTATCTTTGGTCTATCACCAAAATTCAAACAAGATTATAAAATATACCAAGCCGTCTTACGTGCGCAACGATCTCGTTCGTTTGATGAATTTTCAGTAATTTTATCGCAATACAAGCCCAATCACTCAGCAATGGACCAGGTGATTTTAACCTACAAGAAAAATCTAAAAAGTATCAGAAATGCCTTTTTACAAACACCTTCTAACGGACGTATTGAAGGCATTAATCGTCGCATTAAACAAATTGGCCGTACGGCATATGGCTATGGTAATTCATTGAATTATTTTTTCAGAATACGTCTACAACTATTCAATCGCAAACATATAAACGCTAGTTTTATGAACCTACTAACTAAAAAAAGCTTGCGAGTCTGACAAAATCATCAGATTCACAAGCTATATTTCACAAACTCTTTAGATCGATTTTACGATTTTTCACGCTATTTGACATAGAGCCGTTTTATAAACTCTATATTGACACAAAAAAGTCATCAAACTACCAACTTGAAGCCAGTAGCTTGATGACTTTAATTTTGTTAATAAACGTTTATTCGTTTCATGAATTACTTTTTACCAGTAACCACATGAATACGATTAACCGCACGCATTAAGGCAGCTTGTGCACGTGCAACATCATCCGTATCGCTTGCAGCTATATGCTTCTCAGCACGTTCCTTAGCCTGTTCAGCACGTTCAACATCAATGTCCTTTGCACGCTCTGCACTGTCAGAAACAATTGTTAATTGATTGTCAGAGAACTCTGCAAAACCACCACTAACAGCAATGATTTCTTCAAATCCTTCCTCTTCAGCAACAATCTTCACCTCGCCAATGTGCAACGATGCAATAATCGGTGCATGGTTTGCCATGATTCCCTCATCACCATTAGTTGTATCAAGCACAACCAATGATGCGGTCTCATATCCAAACACCACACCAGCTGGCGTTACCACCTTAACATGTAGGGTGTGTTCACTCATGGCGCCGCCCCCTTTGTTTAGTTAGCCATTTGAGCAGCTTTTTCGGCTACCATTTCAACGGCACCAACGTTACGGAAGGCATCTTCAGGATATTGGTCATACTTACCATCCAAAATTTCCTTGAAACTGCGCACAGTTTCAGTCAATGGTACGTATTGTCCAGGCAATCCCGTAAATGTCTCAGCAACAGAGAATGGTTGAGACAAGAAGAATTGGATACGACGAGCACGGTTAACAATCGTCTTCTCTTCGTCTGACAATTCATCCATTCCTAGGATAGAAATGATATCTTGTAGCTCACGGTAACGTTGAAGTGTGTGTTGTACTTCAGTTGCAACATCATAATGCTCTTGCCCAACAATTTCTGGTGCTAAGGCTGTTGACGTTGAAGCCAACGGATCCACGGCTGGGTAGATTCCTTGTTGTGTCAATGAACGCTCCAAGTTAGTTGTTGCGTCCAAGTGGGCGAACGTCGTTGCAGGAGCAGGGTCAGTATAATCGTCGGCAGGCACGTAAACGGCTTGAATTGATGTAACTGAACCTTTCTTTGTTGAAGTGATTCGCTCTTGCAATTGACCCATTTCAGTAGCCAATGTTGGTTGGTAACCAACGGCTGATGGGATTCGTCCAAGCAAGGCAGAAACTTCTGATCCAGCTTGCGTAAAACGGTAAATGTTATCGATGAATAATAGCACATCTTGACCATTAACATCACGGAAATGCTCAGCAATTGTCAAACCAGTCAAGGCAACACGCATACGTGCACCGGGTGGCTCATTCATTTGACCATAGACCATGGCAGTTTGCTTCAAAACACCAGATCCTTGCATTTCGTAGTACATGTCGTTACCTTCACGGGTACGCTCACCCACACCAGTAAAGACAGAAATACCATTATGACCTTGTGCGATGTTGTGAATCAATTCTTGAATCAACACCGTCTTACCAACACCAGCACCACCGAACAGACCAATTTTTCCACCACGAACATATGGTGCTAATAGATCAATAACTTTGATACCAGTTTCTAGAATTTCTGTTGATGTTGACAACTCATCGTATGCAGGTGCATCACGGTGAATTGGGTCACGTTGTACGTCGTCTCCTAGTGCTTCTCCACCATCAACTGGCTCTCCTAGCACATTAAACACACGTCCCAACGTTGCCTCACCAACAGGGACACTGATTGACTTTTCAGTGTCTGTTGCCGTCATTCCGCGGCGCAATCCATCAGTTGAATCCATGGCAATCGTACGTACGACACCA
Source organism: Weissella paramesenteroides (assembly GCF_051903945.1). Taxonomy (GTDB): domain Bacteria; phylum Bacillota; class Bacilli; order Lactobacillales; family Lactobacillaceae; genus Weissella; species Weissella paramesenteroides_A. Next base: position 1,769,221 of record NZ_CP192268.1, read on the forward strand.
TCACCCAATGACAAAGAAACTTCAACTGTCAATGTTTGATCATCACCTTTATCGATAACCAAAGCGTTGTTAATATCTGGAATCTTTGAGTCTGATGGAAAGGCAATGTCAACAACGGGACCAATGACTTGAACAACTTGTCCGGTATTCATTGTCGTTTCCTTCCTTCATTCGTATAAATCTGATGCAAGATGCTTTAATCCAAAGCGGCCATTCCACCAGTAATTTCTGTAATTTCAGTCGTAATTGCACTCTGACGCGCACGGTTGAACTGAAGACCAAGTGAATCAATAATTTCCTTGGCATTATCAGTTGCTGAAGACATCGCATTTGCAGATGCCGCATGTTCAGCAGTTTTCGCATCAATGATGGCACCATATACTAAACTTTCAGCATATTGTGGTAACACAACACCCAAAATTTGTTCAGCTGATGGTTCCATCTCATAGTCAGCCGTATACTTACTATCATCCTTAGATTCTTCCAAATCCTCTGTTGAAACTGGAAGCATCTTTTCGAGATGTACTTCGTTAGAAATACGACTGACAAAATGCTGATAACCCACAATTAATTCATCAAAGACTTCGTTATCATACATTGTCGTGACTGTCTTAACGATCTCCCGCACCTCTGTAAAGGTTGGCACATCAGATACGCCACGATATTCGTATGCAACATCAAATCCACGCTTCTTAAAGAAGTCAGCACCATTACCACCAACTGCTAAAATAACAACTTGATCAGGTGTCAATTGACGTTCCGTAATTCTAGCCATTAATTCCTTTAATAGCGTTGAATTATAGCCACCAACTAACCCACGATCAGATGATAGGACTAAGAATCCCACCTTTGATACATGCCGTTGTTCAAGCAACGTTCCTGACACATTGTTAATATGAGCAGTTGCAAGGTGTGCCACAACGTCATGAAGGGCATCGGCATAAACCGTATATGAACCACCATGACGTTGAATTTGACTTAATTTAGAAGTTGAGACCATTTGCATGGCACTCGTGATTTGACGCGTCTTTTTTGTTGAGGCAATTCGGCGTTGAATATCTTGTAAAGAAGCTGCCATTTATCGCCCCTCCTTTACTATTCTGCTGAGCTAGCAAATGTTGCTTTGAATTCCTTAATTGCTGCATCCATTGCATCAGTATCAGGCAAATTCTTTGTCTCGACGATTGTCTCGAACAAATCATTGTGTGATGCGTGAACGGCAGAAATTAATTCTGACTCAAAACGTAGAATGTCATCAACCGCAACATCATCCATAAATCCATGTGTCAAAGCATATAGTGATAACACTTGTTCTTCAACAGGAAGTGGTTGGTGTAATGGTTGCTTCAATAGTTCAACGGTACGACGACCACGTGCTAGCTTAACTTGCGTTGCTTCATCCAAATCTGAACCGAATTGGGCGAATGACTCAAGCTCCTTGTATGAAGCCAAATCCAAACGTAACGTACCAGCAACTTTCTTCATGGCTTTGATTTGTGCGTCACCACCAACACGAGAAACAGAAGTTCCGGCATCAATAGCAGGACGAACACCAGCGTAGAACTGATCAGAATCCAAGAAAATTTGACCGTCAGTGATTGAAATAACATTAGTTGGGATGTATGCAGAAACATCACCAGCTTGTGTCTCAATAATTGGCAAAGCCGTCATTGACCCACCACCTAGTTCGTCTGACAACTTGGCAGCACGCTCTAACAAACGTGAATGCAAGTAGAAGACATCACCAGGGTAGGCTTCACGTCCAGGTGGACGACGAAGAATTAATGACAGCTCACGATATGCCGTTGCTTGCTTTGACAAATCATCATAAATGATCAGCACGTGCTTGCCGTTATACATAAATTCCTCACCCATTGCAGCACCAGCATAAGGAGCTAGGTAAAGCATTGGGGCTGGTTCTGAAGGACTAGCGGTAACAACAATTGTGTAGTCCATGGCGCCCATACGACGCAAAGTTTCAACTTGTGTACGAACAGTTGACGCTTTTTGTCCAATAGCAACATAAACAACAATCATATCTTGATCTTTTTGGTTCAAGATTGTGTCAATAGCAACTGATGTCTTACCAGTCTTACGATCACCGATAATTAACTCACGTTGACCACGTCCAATTGGTACCAAAGAATCCACAGCCTTTAGACCAGTTTGTAGTGGTTCAAACACAGATTTACGCTCCATAACACCTGGAGCTTTAACTTCAACAGGACGTGTCTTTTCTGTTTCAATTGGGCCCATACCATCGACAGGTTGTCCCAAAGCGTTAACAACACGACCAATCAGTTGCTCACCAACAGGCACTTCCATGATACGACCAGTACGCTTAACAGTATCGCCTTCACGAATGCTGTCATAACCACCAAGAATAATGATACCAACATCATTTGATTCCAAGTTTTGCGTCATACCATAAACGCCATTCTCAAATTCGACAAGCTCACCAGCAAGGGCATTTTCCAACCCAGTTACGCGAGCGATACCATCACCAATGTAGGTAACAGTTCCAGTTTCTTTTACTGTTAAGTCGTCTTGATAATTGGCTAATTGCTTTTTGATGAGTGAACTGATTTCTTCAGCTTTGATGCTCATTTCAGCAGTTCCTCTTTCTTTATAGTGTGTCTATTCATCACACACAACATCAATTTCAACTAGAATTTCGATTACTAGCGGATGATACTCTGACGAATAGCAGCTAACTTAGTTGCTAATGATCCATCCAAAATTTGGTCATTGGCTTTAACAATAACCCCACCAAGCAAGTCCTCATCAACGATTTGCGTCAAACGCACTTCGTTAGCCTGATAACGTCGAACAAGTTGCTCTTTCAAGCGTGACACTTGCTCATCACTCAATGGCACCGCTGTTTGCACCTCTGCGTTCACAACACCAGCAGCTTCATTAACAAGTTCTTCATACTTAGTAATAATCGCTGGTAAGTTTTGGATACGACGGTAGTCATAAGTCATCTGAATTAGATTAGCGACTACTTGACTCGTTCCCTCAGATAAAGTCGCTAACATATTATGCTTAGCTGCTTCATCAATTCGCAAAGATAGCAATGCTTTCGTAAATTCTGGATTTTGTACTAATATATCACGAATGGCCGTCAATTCAGCCAGCGTGTTAGCATCAGTACCTTGATCATGGGTTAATTCGAACAAAGCAACGGCATATCGCTTAGCAATCGTTGCTTTATCTAATGCCATTACTTGTTACCTAACCCTTCAATATAAGCGTCAATAAGCGCTTTTTGATCATCTAATTTTAGTTCTTTCTGGATAATCTTTTGTGCGATGGTTACTGAAAGCTCAGCAACTTCACTCTTAACGTCAGCCATTGCTTCAGAACGTTCTTGTGCAATTTGTGCACTTGCTTGTTCCTTTGTAGCTTGGGCATCTGCCTGAGCATCAGCAACGATTTGGTCACGTTGCTTTCCAGCTGCTGTTTTAGCATCAGAAACGATGCTGTTGGCTTCAGTACGTGCTGATTGCAACTGTTCAGAACGCTTAGCAGCCATTTCTTCGGCTTGCTGACGCGCTTCTTCAGCAGTATCCAAATCGTGGGCAACCTTCTCCGCACGCTTTTCCATCATTTTTACTACCGGACCCCAAGCATACTTCTTAAGGAGAAGCATCAATACTAGGAATGCCACTAGCACAAACAACATGTTACCCAAAGCCAACCCTTCGCTAGCACCCGCTAGAACAATTTGATTAAACATAATTAGTTGGCCTCCGCGTTTCGATTATCGTGCTAACAACATGAAGGCAATAGCGATGGCGATGATTGGAACGGCCTCGACCAAACCAACTCCGATGAACATGTTCGTACGTAACTTACCTTCTAATTCAGGTTGACGCGCCGTACCAGCGATCATACTTGAAATAACAATACCATTACCAATACCAGCACCAATAGCGGCACCAGCTGCGGCAACTCCAACACCAATGGTTGCAACATCCATTTTTACAATCCTCCGATTAATTTAAACAGTTACTGTAGTTACTCTGTCTTTTCTGAAACATAGACAGTTGTCAAAGTGACGAAGACAAACGCTTGAATTGCCCCAATAAATAATGAAAATCCTTGCCATAGAATTGTGAGCAAGAATGCTGGTACAAATGAAATTGCACCGGCAGACTGAGCTAATTGCCACAATAGAGACAAAACCATTTCACCAGCAAAGATATTACCGAACAGACGTAGTCCCAATGTTAAGAAACTTGTAAACTGCTCAATAAGATTTAAGGGGAACAAGACACTAAACGGTGACAGATATACTGACTTGAAGTAATTCTTGAAACCTTGCTTTTCAACACCTAAGAAGTGGGCAATAGTAATAGCAATTAATGCTAATGTCATTGTCACTAATGGGTTAGCTGTTGGGGAATTCAAGAACGTATTACCACCAACATCAACCGTAAAGGCGACACCTAATTGATTTCCAACGAAGATGAACAAAAACATGGAAAATATGAAAAACTTCAAACTGTTACCAGTCTTATTTGGTAGTGATCCATCAACAATATTGTTGGTAAAATCAATGACCCACTCTAGCATATTCTGCTTGCTCTTTCCAGCCGGCTTCATCACCAACTTTCGAGAGGTCCAAAACGCTAACAGAAAAACTATTGTCATTGAAACCAATGTCGAAATTACCACGTTCCAATCAAACGTCAACCCCGCAATGCTAAAGGTCGCGGTTTTCTCCAATGAAATTCACCTCTTTCCTTTCTTGAAGTCTAATCAAGCGGCATGCATTTGAAACAGAACCGTTTAACTTTTACCACCTAATATTACCCCTTTTTGGACTTAATTCAATCATTAACAATCATAGGTACTTGTCCCATTTTTGCAACGCTTTTTTATAAAGCTTGTTATATCACCTTTTTCACTATTCCAAAAAAGAATAACAAAACTTTTTTATCCAAAATAGAAATGCTTATTATATATAAATATTAACTAAAAAAATAAAGACAGCTTTTTTTACAAAGACTGTCTTTATTTTTTATTTTTCAGAGGCGGCCTTTTCAGGCAATATTAAATTCAACACAATGCTCAGAACTGTTGCAATAGCAACACCTGAGAACTGTACGATGTTATTTCCATGTCCAATTTGTAGGTAGGCATTTCCAATACCAATAACCAAAACTGATGAGGTAATCATCAAGTTACGCTTCAGATTAAAGTCAAGTTTATTTTCAACAATAATACGTAATCCTGAAGCAGCAATGACACCAAACAACAAAAATGAAACACCACCAGTTACTGCACCAGGAATACTTTGAATGACTGCTGACAACTTGCCAACGAAAGAAAATAGAATCGCAAATATAGCTGCACCGATCAAGACATAAACCGAATGAACCTTAGTAATAGCCATTACACCAATGTTCTCACCATACGAAGTAACTGATGGACCTCCTACTAACCCTGCAAACAGTGAGGCAGCACCATCACCAGCTAAAGTTCGGTGCAAGCCAGGATTTTTGATATAATCACGCCCTGTCAGGTTATCTAAAACCATCAAATGACCTAAATGTTCAGTGATAGTTACTAACGCAATCGGCGCCATAACTAATACCGCGCCCCAATGCATGATTGGCGTATAGTCAACAAAAGGTATATCAAACTTTGGCAAGGCAAACCAAGCCGCATCAGCAACCGGCTTTAAATCAACCAACCCAACGACAATTGCTAGCAGATAGCCAGTAATTATACCTAATAGAATTGGGATCAACCCTAGAAAACCGCGTAGATACATATTAAAGAAGATTGTGACACCTAGTGTTACCATAGCAACTAAAAATACGCGAATATCATATTTACCATTCAATAGTGTTGCTGACTGAGCTGCTGAACCAGACAATGATAATCCAATTACCATGATAATCGGACCAACAACAATTGGTGGTAACAGTTTTTCAATCCATTCAGTACCAATAAAGCCAACAATTGCTGCGACAATTAAGTAAACGATACCGACAGAGATAACTCCAGTAGCCACACCTGGATAACCAGTTGTTTTCATTAAGGCAACCATTGGAATAATAAAAGCAAAACTTGACCCCATGTAGGCAGGAATTTGACGTTTTGTAATCAAAATATGCAATAACGTTCCAACACCTGAACTAAACAACGCAATTCCTGGATTTAGCCCAACTAATAGTGGTACTAAGACTGTTGATCCAAACATCGAAAACATATGCTGTAGCGATAACCCTATCCATTGCCAGAAACCTGGCTTCTCATTCACATCTAATACAACATCACGTTTCATTTCCATTGTGTTAATCCTTCCATATATAAACTTATAACCTGAAATAAAAAAGTTGCGGTATAAAAATACCCCAACTTGATAGATTTATCTAATATGATAGTTTCGCTCACCGCCAGATTTACACGACAGCACCAAAATAATCTTATTAGCCTCACAGGACCAAGTTAAAGTTATTTTTTAACGATTATAATTATATATCAGTTAACAAAATTAGTAAACAAAATTTCTAACAGTTAAACGTTTTAAATCACACGAATTTCGAAATTTCAGTTTCAATGATGTTTTCACCATCACTCATTGATAACACTTTACCATAGGTATTCTTAGCATTTAAAATGCCAACTAATACATCAACAACATTTTCAATACTATTTTGTGCTGGTGCATCTGGATTAAATGCAATTTTCCCTGAACCAGGTGCTTCTGTCAAAGCACCTGGTTGCAGAATCGTATAATTTAGTGTTGTATGATCGATCAACCAGTTGTCGGCAAAGAACTTGGCAATATTATAATCTCTTAGCTCCTTACCCCAAGCCTTAGGGTTTGTTGCTTGCCAACTACTTAACATAATAAACCGGTCAATACCAGCTTTTTCAGCCGCATTTTCTAACTTAACGGCACCAAATGCATCAACTTGTAGTAAGTTTTTCCCCTTTGAACCCGCAACAAAGTAAACTGCATCCAACTTTAAATCAAGTAGTTCATTGACTAATTGCTCTTCATCAATCAATACATCTAGTTTAGCCAGAACAACTCGTTTACTAGTATACGTATCATCCAAGTGACGGGTACCTGCAATCACTTCATTGCCTCCGGCTGCTAACTTTTCAACTAATAGGTGACCAACGCGACCACTTGCACCAACTACCAAAATTCTCATAAATACCCCTCTCTAAAAATAAAAAGGCTGGGACATACTCTTCTGTCCCAACCCCTTCACAACATTTCTATCGATAATAATGAAATTTTATTCGATTAATGAGTTCCAAACAAACGATCACCCGCATCACCAAGACCCGGAATAATATAACCATGTTCGTTAAGCTTCTCATCTAGACCAGCTGTATAAATATCTACATCTGGATGTGCCTTCTGAACTGTTTCGACACCAACTGGTGCTGAAACTAACGTGATTAACTTAATTTTTGTTGCGCCACGTTTTTTCAATGCATCAATTGCCATGACAGCAGAACCACCAGTTGCTAACATTGGATCAACCACCAAGACCTCACGTTGATCAATATCTTCCGGCAACTTAACAAAGTACTCAACTGGTTCAAGTGATTCTTCATCACGATACATACCAATATGACCAATTCGAGCAGCAGGGATCAACTTCATAATGCCATCAACCATTCCCAAACCAGCACGCAAAATTGGCACAATCGCAAGTTTCTTACCAGCAAGTGTTTTTTGCGTTGTTGTTGCAACTGGTGTTTCAACAACAACATCTTCAACTGGTAAATCACGTGTTACTTCATAAGCCATTAATGATGCAATTTCATCAACAATCTCACGAAACTCTTTTGTACCAACATTTTTATTACGAATAATCGTTAATTTGTGTTGAATTAATGGGTGATCAAAAACCGTTAGCTTACTCATTGCAAAGCTCCATTTCATTTTTCTCTATTATAACGCTTTTTTAATTAGCGTGTTCAATACCTGATAAAGGGAATCGACCCGTTAAGTCCAATACAGATTGTTCCACTGATGCAAGTGTTGCTTCATCTTCAGGATTAGCAAGTACCTTCAAAATTAATTCGGCCACTTCTACTGCTTCTGCTTCTTTGAAACCACGAGTCGTAATTGCAGGCGTCCCAATGCGAATACCTGATGTTACAAATGGGCTGCGTGGTTCATTTGGAATCGCTTCTTTATTTGTTGTAATATGCACGCTATCCAAGACATTTTGCGCTTTTTTACCAGATATGCCCGTTTTAGTGAGATCTAAATTAAATAGGTGGTTATCCGTACCACCTGAAACGACACGCACAAGATCTGATTTTGCAAAGACATCAGCCATAGCCTTTGCATTAGCAACAACTTGCTGACCATATGTTTTAAAACTAGGTTGCATAGCCTCATAAAAGGCAACTGCTTTACCTGCAATCACATGCTCTAATGGTCCACCTTGCGTTCCTGGGAAAATTGCTGAATTCAGTGCCTTACCCAATTCTTCTTTAGCTAAAATCAAACCGCCACGTGGTCCACGTAATGTTTTATGAGTTGTTGACGTCACAACATCAGCAATCCCGACTGGTGATGGATGAACCCCAGCTGCAACTAGACCAGCAATATGAGCCATATCAACCATTAAGTATGCCCCAACAGAATCCGCAATTTCACGGAACCGATCGAAATCAATAAAGCGTGAATATGCTGATGCACCAGTAACAATCAATTTCGGTTGATATTCGGCGGCTAATGCGGCAACTTGATCATAATCAATCCGTTCATTGTCATCCAATCCATAAGCATGGAATTGGTATGTTTTTCCCGAAAAGTTGACCGCAGACCCATGAGTCAAATGCCCTCCAGCGTTAAGGTCAAGTCCCAATACATGGTCACCAGGCTCTAATAACGCTGCATAAACAGCTGCGTTTGATTGTGACCCAGAATGAGGCTGTACATTTGCATACTCTGCCCCGAAAAGTTCTTTTACACGATCAAGCGCTAATTGCTCAACTTGATCAATATATTCTGTTCCACCATAGTATCGCTTATTAGGATAACCTTCAGCATACTTATTAGTTAGAATACTTCCTTGAGCAGCACGTACACCAGCAGATGCAATATTTTCTGAAGCAATCAATTCAATATTATGTTCTTGACGATCAGCTTCACGATCGATTGCAGCCCACAATTCAGGATCAAAATCACGGTAATTTGTCATTGGGTTTGACCTCCTTTAAGTCAAGCAGCTTAAATATGTAACAACTCAGTAATCCAGTGTCCACCTGATGCTTTACCTAAACGGTTATTATAAGCACCATTCACATCAACTTGCGGCATCGCAGCGACAAGAATAGTTTGTACATCCTTCTTATCGTCAAAATAACGTAACCCTGCAAATAATTTTGCAGCAGCTGTGTCATTATTATCTCCTAATGACCAAATAAAATCCATACCCGCTAGCTGATGTTTTTTAATTAAATCATTTGTTAACATTAGTCCAACTGGTTCAACTTGTGATTGCATCCAAATAATTGCCTGTGTCCAATCCTCTGGTGCAACCATATAAACTGCTTTATCAGGTGCATAATGGCGATATTTCATACCTGGTGCCTTTGGTGTTTCATTATCAGCCACACGATGAATTTCAGAATCGACTGGCATGCCAAGCACTGATTCTATTCGTGCTGGTGTAATTTTTCCTGGACGTAAAACTGCTGGCATGTCTGTTGATAGATCTAACACCGTTGATTCAACACCAATTTTAGTGGGTCCATCATCCAAAATACCGGCAATTTTACCATGTAAATCATGATAAACATGTTTTGCTAATGTTGGTGAAGGCTTACCAGATGTATTAGCTGAAGGACCAACAAGTGGTTTACCACTCTCACGAATTAACTGGCGAGTGGCATCATTGTCAGGCAAACGAACCGCTACCGTGTCCAAACCACCAGTGACTGTCATTGATAGTACACCTGGTTTAACAGGCACAATCATTGTTAGTGGTCCTGGCCAATAAGCAGCCATAAGCTTTTGCGCACGTTCATTTACAATTGCAAAATCTGCCACTTGTTCTGGGTCAGCAACATGCACAATCAAAGGATTATCTGAAGGACGACCCTTTGCTGCATATACTTTACCAACAGCCTTTTCATTATATGCATCTGCACCAAGTCCGTAAACAGTTTCAGTTGGAAAGGCAACTAATGAACCACGTTTAATTGCACGAGCTGCTGCATCCATTTCATCTACTGTCCATATTTTTGTTTCTGTCATTTTTACATCTCCCGCAAAACTTTAATCATTCGATCATGACCACTTAAATCTTGACGCAACGTTACGATGACATGAGGTAATGTGCTAAATAAATCAACAAGCTTTTCTCCTTGTTGATAGCCAATTTCAAAGTATGCGGCCCCACCTGGTTTTAGAAAATCCAGTAGGTCCATAGCCATTTTCTTATATAGTGCCAAGCCATCATCATCTGCATAGAGGGCAATGTCAGGTTCAAACATAACAACTGATTCGTCCATCAGTGATTGTTCATCACGACTAATATAAGGTGGATTGGCAACAATAATATCAAAAGTACCTGTGACACCTGTAAACAAGTCACTTTGTAATAGTTGCACTGATGATGCGTATAGTTGCGCATTTTCTTTTGCAACGGCCAATGCGTCTGCAGAAATATCAGCGCCAAACACGTCCCAACTAGTACGCTCTGCGCTTAACGAAACAGCAATCGCACCTGAACCAGTACCAATATCTAATACGCGTTGCTTAATATTTGCCGGATGATCTGTTAATACCCATTCCACAAGTTCTTCAGTTTCCTGTCGCGGAATCAAGACACGTCGATCCACCTGAAATTCACGGCCATAAAACGCAGCATGTCCAAGGGCATATTGCACTGGTTGTCCACCTTTAATCGCCCGCACAGCGACCATAAATCGAAGACGCTTTTCATCTTCTAAAACAGTGTTTAAGTTATTTGCTAATTGCGCATAGTTCCAATCCATCATGCCAGTCAATAAATAATCGATTTGTGCCATACGCTCGTCTATATCATGAATGTATGGCTCTAATTGCCAATCTCCCCATTCACGAACAGCTTGAATAGTCCATTGTTCATCAAACATACGTTTATATTACCCTTGCTTTAAGGCTTCAAGCTTTGCTGTTTGGTCAGCAATCAACAAAGCATCGATCACATCTGCTAATTCACCGTTCATAATACGGTCTAATTTATTCAGCGATAGACCAATACGATGATCAGTCACACGATTTTGTGGATAATTGTACGTGCGAATTCGTTCAGAACGGTCACCAGTTCCGACTGCTGTCTTACGTTGTTCAGCATATTCAGCTTCATTCTGTGAAGCGTAATAATCGTACACACGGGCCTTTAAGATTTCCATTGCCTTGGCACGGTTCTGTTGTTGTGAACGCTGATCTTGCATCGCAACCACGATACCTGTTGGTAAATGAGTCATACGTACGGCTGAAGATGTCTTATTGATGTGCTGACCACCGGCACCAGATGAACGATACACATCGACACGCAAATCTTTATCTGCAATTTCGATATCAACGTCTTCATATTCTGGCATCACACCAACTGTCGCTGTTGAAGTATGGACACGACCTGCCGATTCGGTTTCTGGCACTCGTTGTACACGATGCGCACCATTTTCAAACTTTAACTTTGAATAGACATTATCACCAGTGATCATTAAGACAATTTCCTTGTAACCACCAATTTCTGTCTTATTTTCATAAATGATTTCAACTTGCCAGCCTTGTTTTTCAGCGTAACGAACATACATATCATAAAGATCAGCTGCAAACAATGCACCTTCATCACCACCTGCTGCTCCGTGAATTTCCATGATAATATTCTTATCATCATTAGGATCCTTAGGTAGTAATAAAATCTTAATTTGATCTTCTAATGCTTCTTTTTCCACACGAAGATCCTTCAATTCTTCTTTAGCTAGTTCTTCTAGCTCTGAATCATTGGCTTCTTCACGTAAAATTTCTTCATTTTCTTCGATACCTGCAACCACTTGTTTGTAGTGCTTAAAGGTCTCGACCGTCTCACGTAAACTACCTTCTTCTTTAGACAATGCTAAAAAGCGTTTTGTGTCTGCAATGACTTCTGGATCAGAAATCATTTCACTGACTTCTTCATAGCGATCCACAACAGACTGCACTTTTTCAAAAATTTCATCCATATCTTTTCAATTCCTTAACTTATTTTATTTATTATGCAATCCTGTCCGACGAGCTAATGCTTGTAAATCAGGATGATTATAATGTTTCCGACAAACTGGCATATAGGCTTCATCCCCACCAATTTGAACTTGTTCACCTTCATATACAGGTTGACCATTAGAGATACGTAAATTCATAATAGCCTTCCGCCCGCAAAATGAGCAGAGTGTTTTCATCTCTTCAATTTTATCAGCATAAATCAATAATGCCTCCGAACCCGGAAATAGTTGATTAAACGCATCATTTTTTAGACCAAAAGTCAGTACTGGAATATTTAATTCATCCACAACCCTCGTTAGTTGCAAAACTTGTGCTTTAGTCATAAATTGTGCTTCATCAATCAGTACAGCTGCAACCGACTTATTTTGTGATATTAATTCAAATAAGTCATCGGTCGTTTGAATTGCTTGCGCCGCACGTTGCATACCGATTCGTGATGCGATTTCGCCAACTCCTGATCGATTATCAAGCGCACTGGTTAAGAGCAGCACACGTCTTTGCTGCACTTCATAGTTATGTGCAACTTTTAAAATCTCAATACTTTTACCACTGGCCATTGCACCATAACGAAAGAATAATTGCGCCATCTTTTCTGCCTTTCTCCTGTATAAATCCAGTTTACACTCCAGTCTAGTATACCAAAAATGTGAATAAAAAAAAGAGAACGGCGTTAACACTCATCCTCTTCATCAGTATAGTTAGAAAAACTCAGGTGTAATCGTTGCAATTTTTTCTTGCCAATCAATATCTGGGTATTTCCGTTCCAAAGCAAGCTGTAAAATATGTAGGGCCAAATTTCCATTACGGGTCAAAATAGGGCCATGGAAGTACGTACCATAAACATTACGGTACACTAACCCCTCGCCACCATCTTCACCGTTATTACCATTACCTTTAATCACTTTACCTAGTGGACGCTCATCATCACCTAAGAAAGTTCGTCCTTGGTGATTTTCAAAACCATGATACTCTAAATCATTAACTTCATCATGGATTGTTACATTACCAATAAAACGATTATCAGGCTGGTTTAATGTGTAATGACTTAACGCACCGATCCCATCAACCCTCGTACCATCAGCTAACAAAAAATACTGGCCCAATAATTGGAAACCACCACAAACGCCCAATAATGGCCCATTTGTTTCAATATATTGTTTCAAAGCTGGTGCTTTATCTGGTAAATCATCAGCGACAATCATTTGTTCATAATCCTGGCCACCACCAAATAACACGAAATCATAAGCAGTTGGATTAAATTCATCCCCTAATGAAACAATTGTCTCATCAACAGCAACCCCAATTTGTTGCGCATAATATCTGAGGGCAACAATATTACCAAAATCACCGTACGTATTCATTAAATCACCGTACAAGTGTGCTGTATGTAACTTATAATCAGCCATTGGCTTATTCCCCCATTCCTGTATGAATATAATTTTGTTGTTTCAATTCTGCACGTAATTGTAGCATTGCGGTGTAGGTTGCTAAGATATAAACCCGCTTAGTTGGCATTGACTTGATTGCCGTTACAATTTGCTTCAAGTCTTGATAAACTGGATGATCACCAAAACCAGCCATCTTTAATCGAACATAAAGGTCTTTGTAACGTTCACCACCTGTTGCCACAGCTTGAATACCAGTATCATGTAATGATTCAAAATTGGCATCCCATATCCAACTGGTATCAATACCATCCGCATAGTTAGCATTTAACAGGGCAATCATTGAGAATGGTTGATCATCAGTTTTCATCATATCAATCACTTGATTAGCACCTACTGGATTTTTGATTAAGACAATGGTTACTTCTTTATCATCGACTTTGACCGCTTCTTGGCGTCCAAATATTTGCGCATTAGATGAAAAGGCTCGTTGAATTTGCGCCACTGACACACCCATATAACGACCAACTGCATAAGCTGCTAGTGCGTTATAAATATTGTACATACCACCAATTTCAATCTGGAAAGTCTTGCCATCAATATCAAAATTCGATGAAATTGGTGTTAATTTATTCAACTTTGTCACTGCATAGTTCAAGGCTGGTCGTTTAAAATCATCAGTTACCGAAAAATAATCTCCCTGATTACCAAATGTCATAAAATGATAATGCAAGATGGCATTATCTGTCGGTGATAACACACCATCAGTATTATGTGGCGCTTTCATATCTCCAGTAGCTGGCACATGATCAAACCCATAATAAACTTTTGGATTGGGCAAATCGCCACGCATAAAAATTGGCGAATCAGCATTAGCAATCACAGTTGCTTCAGGAAAGAGACGAATACCTTTTAAAATTTTCTCATAAGTTGTGTAAATTTCGCCATATCGATCCATTTGATCACGAAAAATATTTGTTAACACAAATGCTTTAGGTTTCAATTGTTTAGCAACGGCAGCCACATTGGCTTCATCAACTTCAAGTAAAGCCACCGGCCGTTGTTTTTTATCAGTAACTTTAGCTGTCAGCATGGTACCAGTAATTCCCTGCATCATATTTGATCCAGACGGATTGGTGATGACATCAGCATATTTTTCTCGTAATACCCGTGTCGTCAACGTTGTGGTCAACGTCTTCCCGTTCGTTCCAGTAATCAGGATAACGTCATATTTTTCAGCATAGCTTTGCATCACATCAGGGTCAATTTTTGTTGCTAATTTCCCGGGCAATGAGGTTCCACCACGGTGTAATATATCATGCAATACAGCATAAGTACCCTTTCCAACCAAAGTTGCTAATCCACTCTTAAGGCTCATGTTATCCTCCTGCTTGTGCTTATTGATCACACATTTTTATCTTCAACTTTATTTGTAGTAATCATCTATCAAATTTTACCATTTTGAAATAAATAAAGACACCACTGTTCATATGACAGTTGGCGCCTTTAACATAAATGTTACGATTCTATATTATAGTGATTTTGGCCCAGGTGTTGATGTGATTAAGGTTGCACGTCCATTAATTGTCCATGATTCAACATCGTTAGGTAAAATAAAACTAGCCCCTTTAGCTAAGGAATAAGTAACCCCAAAGGCAGTTAATTCAATGTCACCATCAACAACCGTTGCTAATGTATAAGGTGCCGTTGCATCGACCGTTGCTCGACCTGCAATTTCCCATTTAACAACATTGAAATATGGTGCAGTGACCAATTCCGTGAGCGTTAAATCCTCAATATGTGAAACCTTTTGTTCTGGCTTAGTAGGGACAAACGGAACTGTTGTCACATTCTTAGCATCAGCTAAATGCAAATCCCGCTTTTCACCTGTCTTTGCATCGACACGATCAAAATCATATACACGATACGTCACATCTGAAGACTGTTGCGTTTCCAATGTTAATACACCTTCACCCAGTGCATGCAATGTACCAGAAGGAACATAAAAGAAATCACCTGCTTTGACCGGAACTTTTTGTAATAATTTATCCCAATCCGCATGATCGACCTCTTGATCGAAGGTTTGCTTATCTTTGGCTGTATGCCCATAATAAATGGTTGCCCCTGGTTCAGCAGATAAAATATACCAAGACTCTGTTTTACCTAATTCACCTGCATGCTCACCTGCATATTTATCATCAGGATGTACTTGAACAGATAAATCACGATGAGCATCTAAGATTTTTACTAATAATGGAAATGGCCGCTCAACATCTTTGTTCGCAAACAATGTTGGTTCATCATGCCATAATTCTGCAACTGTTTTCCCCGCATATTTACCATTAGTAACCGTAACTGGTCCATTGGGATGCCCCGAAATCACCCATGCTTCACCGGTATTTTCTGATGGAATTTCAAAATCGTAAACGTCACGTAAATCTGTACCACCCCAAATTTTTTCATGTAATGCTGGCTTTAATATCAATGGTTCTGTCATCATGTTCCCCCGACTAATTATATATTTAACGATAAATAAATGTTTGACAACCATCCCTGCTGAGCAACGTGATACCACGTAACTCCTGAAGGATCTTTTACTTGTTCTGTAACTTCTACGGCAACACCATGCTGGATCCGACCAATTTCGTGACCGTATGGTTGTGAATAAACAGCAACATCAGCACCCGGAATATAATCAACCTGCCCTTGTGCACTAAATGGCGTTGGTTGCCAAACAGTTGGTCGCTTCCACTCGGCCACCGGTTGTTGATGTTGGCCATCATTATCAGTTAGCTTCATGGTTTGCATATCATACTTGAGCCACCTTGAATCTGCTAATTGATACCAAAAATCGCCAGTCCGTGTTGCCATTCGTTGCGCAACCTTCACAACAGACCCTGCCCACAATTTCTGACCAGTTTCAGTTGCATCTTCTACCCCAACTACTGGCTGTATATTAGCAAAAATATGCAAATATTTGTGCGTTAATTTTTCTGTTTCAGCAACATCTTCACGCTGATAGTAAAATGTTGTCGTATACATTTTTTGCTCATCAAAAGTACCAGTGAGTGTGCCTTCCGAAGACACAAAACGATAGCCTGGTATTGACTCAGGATCAATTGAAAATGTTTCACCAACATAACCGTCAATTAACCGTGCACGTGTCAGCGCACTTTTTGTATCAACATCTTTTGCATAAACCCATACGGGCATCCCACTTAGTTGAAAGTCAGC
Source organism: Weissella paramesenteroides (assembly GCF_051903945.1). Lineage (GTDB taxonomy): Bacteria > Bacillota > Bacilli > Lactobacillales > Lactobacillaceae > Weissella > Weissella paramesenteroides_A. Next base: position 1,786,090 of record NZ_CP192268.1, read on the forward strand.
CATCTGCGCTGCCTCCTAATCGTCATTTATTAGTTCTATCATACCAATTAAATGAAATTTTTTCTTCTTTTATTGACGTCCTTTTACTTTTTATTTAGGATTCATTTCTTTATAAAAAACAATCATTAGATTTTTTTCATTTATCTGGTTGACTTTTAATTTTCAAACATGTATATTAAATATATTCGCTGGTTAATTATTGCTCTGTAGTTCAGTGGTAGAATAACTCACTGTTAATGAGGAGGTCGCTGGTTCGAACCCAGCCAGAGCAGTTATATAAAAGAAATATTCTGATCATTTCAAAACATCTCTTTTATATATAAGATAAATTAAAAGAACTTTCATTTATCTGGTTGACTTTTAATTATAAGCATTGTATATTAATTACATTGCTTGATACGATTATTGCTCTGTAGTTCAGTGGTAGAATAACTCACTGTTAATGAGGAGGTCGCTGGTTCGAACCCAGCCAGAGCAGTTACATAGTAAAAAGATGTTGTACTTCATTTGAAGCGCAACATCTTTTTTTGTACGAAAAAAGGACTGAAATTTCTTTTTAAAATTTCAACCCTTTTTCTACAATTAATCAAAGACCATTTGATTCTTATACAATTCAGCGTAAAAGCCATTTTGTGCAAGCAAAGCTTCATGATTACCTTGTTCGATAATACGGCCATCCTTCAAGACAACAATCTTATCGGCATTCAAAATTGTCTTCAAACGATGGGCAATGACAAAACTTGTTCGACCAGCAATGACATTATCCATAGCACGCTGAATCTTCTCTTCTGTTACTGTATCCACGTTTGATGTTGCTTCATCTAATATCAACAAATCTGGTTGTGTCAAAATCGTACGAGCAATCGATAACAGTTGCTTTTGACCAGTAGAGAAAACTGAATTTTCATCAGAAACCTCAGTGTCGTACCCATGTTCCAGCGTCATAATGAAATCATGGATATTAGCTTGCTTTGCAGCGTAAATAACCTCTTCTTCTGTCGCATCAGTCTTTCCAAAAGTAATATTATCGCGAACCGTCCCGGTAAACAGCACAGACTCTTGTAGCACAATCCCAACATTATCTCGTAATGCCGTTAAATCCATATCACGAACATCGACATCATCAAACAAAACTGCACCAGATGTGACATCATAAAAACGGTTCAGCAGGTTCATAATCGTTGTTTTACCAGATCCAGTTGGTCCAACTAAGGCAACCATTTCTCCCTTTACAACATCAATATCGACACCGTGGATGATTTCACGTTCCTCATTATAACCAAAGTGAACATCTTGCAACTTAATATCATGTTGCACACCAGCAAACTGCACACCATTCTTTGGATTAACTTCTTCATCTTGGTTAAAAATATCATTCAAACGATGCACACCAGTCATCGCTTGTTGCATCATATTGTATAGCGATGTAATTTGTGAAATTGGTTGGAAATATTGTTGTGAGAATGAAACGAAAGTAACGATTAATCCCAATCCAGTTGCACGTGATGCAACATCACCAGATAAGGCAAGCTTCGCACCAAAGAAGATAATAATCGCCAAGTTAAATAATCCTAAACCTTGCATGATAGGATTAAGGACCCCTGACCAAGCTTGTGAACGAACCATTGCCTGTCGAACCTTTTCATTATGTTCGACGAAACCTTCAATAGAGTCTTTTTGCAAACCGTTAGTGATAATTACCTTTTCACCATTTATTTGCTCATTAATGTACCCATTCAAATGTCCAACTTCAGCTTGTTGAATATCAACATACTTTTTTGCTTGAATCATGATCACAATACCGACGATGACAACAAGTGGTGTCGTTGCCATCGTTGCTACAGCCATTTTAGGACTCTCGTTAAACATCATCCAGATAACCCCAATAAACATGACCACTTGTTGCAAAATTTGGAATAATGCATTATTCATGGCATTGAAGATATTATCTAAATCAGATGTAAAACGTGACAAAATTTCACCGTCTTGATGATTATCAAAATAACGTACGGTCATTCGTTGTAATTTGGCAAACAAACCAGTACGCATATCATTCACTGCTTTTGGTGCCACAATTGCTTGCAATAGACCGTTGATAAACAAAGCAGCTAAAATCATTAAGGTAAATAATCCAAATAATAATAACGCTTGATGAAAATCAGCGAGACTAGCTTGGCTTTTCGTCATCGGATTAAGATAAGTCATCAAATATTTTGATAATTCAGTGATTGAACGACCCATATAAACTGGCGCTTTCACTTGCAGCCAAGTTGCTAAAATTGTAAATACCAAAATAAAAAACAAGGCAACCTTGAAACGTTTCAAGTAGTGGGCAAAGAACTTTGCAGATTCATTTAAATTATTCTTCATTATTCATTGCCTCCTTTGCTTTTTGGGTTGCATAAATCTCCTGATAAACTGGTGATGTTTGCATTAATTCTGAATGCGGTCCATACGCCACCATTTCACCATTATCTAAAACCAAAATATTATCTGCATTGATGACTGAAGAAATTTTTTCAGCAATGATAAATGTTGTCGTATCACCCAGTTCTTCATCCAATGCTTGTTTTACTAATTTTTCAGAACGTGCATCCAAAGCTGATGTCGAATCGTCCAAAATCAGTATTTTTGGCTGACCGATCACACCACGAGCAATTGATAAACGCTGCTTCTGGCCACCAGAGAAATTGGCTGATCGTTCCTCAACTACATGTTCGTAATTATCATCATATTGTTCAATAAATTCTGCTGCTTGCGCAATGTTTGCAGCACGTTTCATATCTGATAATTGTGCAGTTGCCATTCCTTGACGTAGGTTATCAGCAATCGTACCCGAGAACAATGTTGCCTTTTGCAAGACAAAGGAAACTGTTTGGCGTAATGAATGCTCATTGATATGTTTCAAATCAACGCCACCAACTTTAACCGTTCCTGCACTAGGATCATAAATACGCGGAATCAATTGTGCCAAAGTTGATTTACCAGACCCTGTAGCTCCAACAATACCAATCATTTCACCAGGCGAAGTTTTAAACGAAACATGCTTTAATGTTGGATGGTCATCATCTTGATAGGTAAATGACACATCATCAAATTCAACACTACCATCCAAATCTTGACGTTCATTATTTTCATAAGTAAATTCTGGCTCGGTGTCCATAACTTCTTGAATACGTCCCATTGAGACGAACGCACGTGTTGCAAAGGACATCATCATCCCACCAATAATAATGGCGTTCATGATAATCATAATATAGTTAGTAAAACCTGTAATTTGAGCTAATAATTCAGGTTGTGCATCGACCATGTTTCCGACTGAATAGATGGCAACGACCATTAGCCCCTGCCCAACGAACATAAATGCTGGCATAATCAACGCAAAAATATAACCAATTTGGATATTAACATCACGCAACTCATTTGAGACATCAGTAAAACGTGCTTCCTCATTCGCTTCTTGGTTAAATGACTTAACCACACGCACACCTTGCAAATTTTCTTTTGCTTTAGCATTAACTTTGTCCATCAACCATTGGATCTTCCCAAAGCGCTTTCCCAAGTTTTTGACAACAATGTAAGAAATAAATCCCACAAGGATAATCATTAAAATGACGATCCACCATAATTTGGGAATTGATCGCATGGCTAAAATAAAGCCACCAACAAATAAAATTGGCATCCGCATTAATGGTTGCAATACAAGCATCAACACGTTTTGAATTTGCGTGATATCATTCGTTAATCGAACAACCAAATTTCCAACTGAAAATTTTTCAATATTTGCAAATGAAAATGTTTGAATTTTACGATAAGTCGCTTCACGTACATCAGCAGAAATCCCTTGTGATGCTCGTGCTGCAAAGATCGTATTCAAAATACCGGCCGTCAGACCAATAAGAGCTAACACCAATAATTGAATCCCAATTTTGTTAACCTTGCCCATATTGTCATCCGTAATTGCCTGCACAATATCACTAAGCAATGTTGGTTGTAGTAACATCGCCACTGACGAGATGGTAACCATCAAAATGGCAATGGTCAAATCAAGTTTATAACGCCCAATAAAAGGCTTGAGCAACTTCATTTGTCTTCCTCCCATAACACATATTTTTTATTCATGTAGTATGCTATTGTATCACTACTTCGCGTATAATTGTCAATCTACTTTACAAAAACTAGAGATAAAAAAACCAACAACACTTTCATGTTCTTGGATTCTCTATCAAATTCATTTATTTAGTCATTTCATACTGCGCAAAACGAGCAGCTTGAATTGGCGTCAGTGTGACATTCAAAATAGTTCCTGATTCATCGTAATCTAATTCATGAACCGTTGCCTGCTCGTTTAATTCATTAACGATTTGGCCATCACTAAATGGCACATGTAGCTTTGTTGTAACATAGTCAGCAAAAATATGTTCCTTAATTACCTCAACCAATGAATCCTGAGACACTTCATCAATAGCAGATAATATCAGAGTATCTCCAGCCCGATCCGGATATACTTGCTCTGGTATTTTATCAGCCTTGTTATATACCATTACCATTGGCACATCCCCAACACCAATTTCTTTCAGTGTATCAGCAGTCGTAGCCATCATTTCTTGATAGTGCGGATCAGAATAATCAACGACTTGGATGAGTAAATCAGCATCTGCTGCCTCTGCTAGAGTTGCACGGAAAGCTGCCACTAGTCCGTGTGGTAGTTTAGAAACAAAACCAACGGTATCAGATAGTAAAAAGTTTTGTTTATCCGGTAATTGGATTTTACGTACGGAAGTTTCTAAGGTAGCAAACAACATATCCGCTTGGAAAACCGTTTTCTCTGGATTATCACCGAAACGTTTGACCAAGCCATTCATAATCGTTGATTTACCTGCATTGGTATAACCAACTAAAGCGACATTACGAATACTCTGCTTTGCTCGGTAAGCCCGTCGCGTCTCATCATCTGCCTCAATATTAGCCAATTCGGCTTGTAATAATGATATTTGATGTTGAATATGCCGACGATTCGTTTCCAGTTTTGTTTCCCCAGCACCACGACTCGTAAAGCTACCACCGCCACCACCAGTTTGTTGATCAAGACGAATATTCATTGATGTACGCAAGCGAGGTAATTGGTACTTTAATTGGGCAATTGCCACTTGTAACTTAGCAACTTTTGTCTTGGCACGAGAGGCAAAAATGTCCAGAATTAATGCTGTGCGATCCATAATATCAGCAGCTGTTCCTGCCTCTAGATTACGAATTTGCGATGGTGATAGTTCATCATTTGTCACCACCATATCCGCATCATAGTAGGTCAACGCTTCCTTTAATTCATCTACTTTACCTTTGCCAAAGTATGTTGCGGCGTTAGGCTTTTCTAATTTTTGAACAACACGACCAACAACTGTCATATTGTTAGCAGCAGCTAAGTTAGCTAATTCAGTCATCTCGTAATCAAAATTTTCATTCTGTTGATCTAGCCCAGCTAAGATTACTTGCCGAGTTGGTTGTTGTTCGTTTTCTATCATATTTTTCTTACCATTTTGTTGCTGTGTCATTATATACCTTTAGTTTCAAATCATCGTCTGTTACTTCCCAAATTGTAACAGACCCATTAAGTGGCTTTTCTACAGCTAATTCATGAGACGCATACTGAGCAACCAAGTTTCGAATCAATGTCCCATGTGACACGACTAAAATATTTTGACCATCTCTCGTGTTTCGGCGTAACATTTCCAATCCTTTATTAACACGAGCCCAAAACATTTGCGCATCTTCAGCATCCCCAGTTGGATCGGCAGCATGCATCGCATCCATCACATCATCTTGGCTAAGATTTGCCATTATATCAGCATATGTCTCAACATTTGCTAAGCCATTCTTTTCGGCAATTAACTGTGAACTTTTATCACTTGGTAAACCTTCAAAGAAGCCAAAAAACTGTTCACGTAATTGTTGTAGTTGCTCTGGTTCTTTCAAATCACCGCTTTGCTTGTTACGTGATAGGACAAACTCCGCCGTCTGAATCGCACGTTGCAAGTCAGAAGAATACGCCGCATCAAAGCGAATATTCTCTAAGCGATCACCAGCAGCATAACCATCTGAAATTCCCTTATCAGTTAGTGGTGCATTGCTCCAACCTTGCATGCGTTCGTAATGATTAAAAATCGTTTGTCCATGACGTACAAGATATAAATTGAATGACATTATTCTGAGCTCCTCTTCGCTTTTCACATTTTTATTTGTAAGTTATTACTTACAATTGTAACATTAAGTACTTTATTCCTCATTAAGTTAACTACCTTTACCACTTTATTTTAAAAAAGCAAATCAGAAGCAACAATTATGCAATAATAATATTGACAGGAACAGCGTTTCACTGTATAGTTAATTATTGTTGTTAAGACAAAGATGATAATATTGGCCCAATGGTCAAGTGGTTAAGACGTCGCGTTCTCAGCGCGGAATCCAGGGTTCGACTCCCTGTTGGGCTATTATAAAATAGCTTTGCTACAATTTATCATCATGGCCCAATGGTCAAGTGGTTAAGACGTCGCGTTCTCAGCGCGGAATCCAGGGTTCGACTCCCTGTTGGGCTATATATTAGAGATCATACATAATGATTACACGTCAACACGGTTACTTCTTTGTAGAGGTACCCGTGTTTTTGTTTAGGTATACATAATAAAAATAGTTATTACATTGAAAAAAAGTTGGAACAAAAGAGACCGTTCCAACTTTTCTATACTAAAAACGTATTAACCATAAGCATGTAATTTTGATAGCATACCCATGTTTCAAAGGGCTAAAGTCAATTATCTCGCTTCCTTTAATAAGTTTTCGTCGCTATCTTATTATTCAATGATCACAACATAAATCCATCAGTCATTTCTAATTTGATTGGCGCATGATCCTGACGAGCACCAGTGTCAATGACCGATAATTCGCCCACTTGATCAGCTAGTCGATTTGAAGTCAAATAGTAATCAATCCGCCAGCCAGAATTATTGATCTTTGAGGTTTTTGAAATTTGCGCCCACCAAGTGTAAACACCTGCCTGATCCGGATGTAGATAGCGGAATGTATCCGTAAATCCTGCATCTAGTAACTGGCTGAAGTGTTCACGTTCTTCATTAGTGAAACCCGCTTTTTTGTGATTAGATTTTGGATTCTTCAAGTCGATTTCTTGATGAGCAACATTAAAATCACCAGAAAAGATAACTGGTTTTGTGGCATCCAACGTTTGCACATAGGTACGATAGGCATCATCCCACGCTTGACGATCCTCTAAGCGCGCTAACCCACTACCCGAATTCGGCGTATAGACAGTTGAAACATAATTATTTTCAAACTCCAATGTAATGATGCGACCTTCGATATCCATTTCACCAGGTGCTCCGATTTCAGGCATCGTCACACTAATTGGCTCATGGCGAGTCAACATCATCGTTCCGGAATAACCTGAACGTCCGGTACTCATTCTTAAATAACGGTAGTAATTAGGAAATAATTCATCTAAGGCTGTTTCCTGTTTCTTAGTTAAGCCAGTTGCCTTTAATTTTGTCTCTTGAATAGCTAACACATCTGGCTTTTCTAAGGCAATCTGTTGTAAGACTTCCCAGGTCATTTCACCACGCACTGACTTATGTTCGACAGCTGCATTGATACTATCAATATTCCATGATATAAACTTCATTTTGCCACCGTTCCTCTTTGAAAAATCATTTTTATTCATTATAACAAAAAACAAGACTGGGACATAACCAGCCATTATAGGCTGAAAGGGGCAATAATCCACCTATTTGACTTCGGTAGATTATTGCCCCTTTAAACGTGTTCCAAAAGACTGAAGTCTTACTGTAACAACAATTAGCCGATGTCGGCTCTTTGTTTTGCTACGAACCAACATCGGCTAATTATCGTTACTATCGGCTCCAAAGCGTCTTTTATCACACTTTGGTTTATCATTAATGACTAAAATTGGTCATGCAACAATTGTTCAATCTCATTCAAACGTGGTTGACGAGGATTTCCTGGCGTTGTTTGATCATTGTAAATAAGATCCATCAATCCTGATAGTTCACGATCAAAATCTTCTTTCTTCACGCCATTACCAGAAAGTGTTAGATCCATATTCAACTTTGCAGCCAAATTCTCAATCTTATTAATCAATGCTTGAACTAACTCGGCATCATTATTACCCGTCAAACCAAGGTAACGAGCAATATCGGCATAGTCTTTTTGTGCAGTGTACGTCTCATAACGTGGGAATGGCGTCCGCTTAACGTTACCAGTCACACCATTAAACTTGATAACATGTGTCATGGCAATTGAAATTGCTAATCCGTGAGGTAGACCGAAAGCCCCACCAGTTTTGTGAGCAATCGCGTGATTTAATCCCAAGAAAGCATTTCCAAATGACATACCAGCTAATGTTGAGGCGTAGTGCATCTTTGAACGAGCAATCTCACCTTCCTTTGTTGGATTCTTTGCATCATAATTATATGATTCTTCTAGATAATCAAAAATCAACTTGATTGCTTGCAAAGCCCATGGACGCGTAAACTCTGAAGACATTACTGAGACATATGACTCTAGAGCGTGTGACAATGCATCCATACCTGAATAAGCAACTGTACGACTAGGTACTGTCATGACAAATTCTGGATCAACAATCGCTACTTGTGGTGTTAACTCGTAATCTGCCAAGGGATACTTAACATGTGTTTCATCATCAGTAATAACCGCAAATGGTGTTACTTCAGAACCAGTACCTGAGGTCGTTGGAATCGCAACCATCTGAGTAAGACGTTGGTGCTCAAACTTTACAATACGCTTACGAATATCCATAAACTTTTGTGCTAATTCTTGGAACAAGTTTTTCAGTGCTTCATCATCATACAAAATGTCTGGATTTGTTGCTGAGTACTCATACAAGAACCGCGCAATCTTACCAGCATCAAGCGCTGAACCACCACCAAGCAAAACCACAGTATCTGGTTTAAAATCAGCCATTTGGCGCGCAATTTCAATTGCTTGTGAAATCGTTGGATCTGGACTTACTGAACCATAGAATGATGTTTTTACTTGATCATCACGAAGTGCAAATTGATCCAAAATCTTATCCACGAAACCAAACTTGACCATACCTGGATCGGCTACGATAAACGCACGATCAACATCTGGTAATTCTTGTAAATACGTAATCGCATTCGTTTCGTAGTAAATATCCTTTGGTAAACGAACCCACTGTGGACGGTTACGACGACGAGCGACTGTCTTAACATTTAATAGATCATAAGTTGATAGATTATGCGACAATGAATTCTTCCCCCAAGTACCAGTTCCAAGCGTTAGTGATGGTCGCAAAGCATCTGTATAAATGTCCCCAACACCACCAATTGAGTCGGGTTGGTTGACCAAAATACGTGATGCTTCGACTCTATCTGCATATTCTTTAACAAACGGATCATCTTGTGCCCCAATTTGAATTGCCGCATTGTGACCAGCCCCCTGGTAGTTCAATAATGCGCGCACAATTTCAACCGCTTCGTTACGATCCTGTGCCTTGTAAATTGACAATAATGGACTTAACTTCTCAGATGAAAGTGGTTCCCCAATATGGCGCTTTTCAAGTTCAAACAGTAGAACATCTTTATCCTGTGGTAATTTTAGTCCAGCTTGCTCAGCAATCCAGCGACCAGAACGACCAGCAACCGGTCCAGTTACCCCATAACCATCACCAGTTGGCTTGAACACAAAGTCAGAAATCTTTTGATAATCTTTCTTTGGTGTCAAATAAGCACCTTGTTCTTGAAGTTTTTGTAGCATTTCATCATAGATTGATGCATCAATAACCACTGAATTCTCTGATGCACAAATCATACCATTATCAAAACGCTTTGATAATAGTAAGTCAGAAACTGCACGATCAACATTAGCTGTTTTATCAACATATACGGCACCATTTCCGGCACCAACACCCATTGATGGGTTTCCAGAATGCAATGCTGCATTAACCATTGATGGACCTCCAGTTGCTAAAATTGATGCAATTTTTGGATTCTTAATCAATGCATTTGTCGCATCAATTGATGGCGTTTCAATCCATTGGATGAAGTTCTTAGGTGCACCAGCTGCAACCGCAGCATCATAAACGATTTTAGCAGCATGAGCAGAAGATCGCTGTGCTTGTGGATGGAACGCAAAGACAATCACATTACGAGTTTTTGCTGTTAACATTGACTTAAAAATTGTCGTTGATGTTGGATTCGTTGTTGGCACAATTCCTGCTAAGATACCAAGTGGTGCAACTAATTCAACTTTTCCACTTACCTTATCTTCTGAAATAACACCAACTGTTTTATCGTTCTTAATTGCATTATAAACAGATTCTGATGCAAAACGGTTTTTAGTATCTTTATCTTCAATAACACCACGTCCCGTTTCATCATAAGCTTCGTGAGCAAGTAGTAAAGCATTTTCAGAACCAGCTAGGGCCATGGCTGCGACAATCTTATCAACTTGCTCTTGCGTGTAAGTTTCAAATTTTTGTAAAGCAACTGCTGCCTGATCAACTAATTTATTAGTCATCTCTTCGGCAGCAGCATAGTGAGCTGCCTTTTCTTCAGGTGTCAGTATTTTCTTTTTTTTAGTCGTAGTAGTCATTGTATCTACCTCTCAAATTGTTTAAATTCATTAACTTTGCTCATCTTTTAACAATGTTAATTATAGCAAATACACAACGCCTGTCAACTATATAAATTGTGTTTTATCAAGCTTTCACGCTAGTTTTCATTATTTTTCACAAACTTAACATACATCAAAACAGGCGACATTGCTCATTTATTAACAAATGAAGCGCTTACATATTTTGCCCGATTTTATTTTTTAAACAAACAAAATATTCTTAAAATTACACATTTTCAACTATAAAAAATAATGAGGTTGGAACAAAAGAAAATGTTCCAACCTCATTCTGCTAAAATTGTATAAATTCTAAGCTTGTAACTTTTTTAGCATAAATGCTTTACACATTGGCTTCAAAACGATTTTTGTCTCGCTCTCTTAATTTAATCTAACTCATTGCAAGTCTTGTTTTTCCAAGTAATACTGAACTAATAACAACTGATAGAGAACTGAGTGCCATTGCAACACCGGCAATTTCCGGACTCAAAATAAATCCAAGACCATAAAACACTCCCGCAGCAACTGGAATTCCCAGCACATTATAAACAAATGCCCAGAAAAGATTCAATTTAATCCTACCAAAGGTTTTCTTGCTCAAAGCCAAAGCGGTATCGACGTCACGTAAATCATTTTTGACTAACACAATACCACCGGCATCGATCGCAATATCAGTTCCTGATCCCATCGCAATGCCAACATCTGCGGTAGTTAGTGCTGGTGCGTCATTGATACCATCCCCAACAAACGCCACTGTACTATTTTTTTGTAGCGCATTTATTTTATCAGCCTTTTCTGCTGGTAATACTTCCGCAATCACCTCATCAATACCAACTTCATCCGCAATCGCCTGCGCAACTTGTTTATTATCACCAGTCAGCATAATTGTCTTTAAGCCTCGCGATTTTAAGGCTGAAATTGCTTTAGCAGAAGTTTCTTTTGGTGTATCCTGGATCGCAATGAGCCCAATCACTTGTTTCTGTTGTCCAACCAACACGACTGTTTTAGCTTCCTTTTGCAACTGTTTCATCCGTAGCTTTAACTCATCAGTGATTGATGCATCATCTAATAAGCGATTATTACCAACAAACGCACGCTGATTATCGATCGTTGCTTGCACACCTTTTCCAGATAATGCTTGAAAATCTTTGACTGGTACCAAATCTATTTGTTGTTTCTTAGCCTCTGCTAAGATTGCCAGTGCCAATGGGTGTTCTGAATCGGCTTCTAATCGTGCTGCTAAAGTCAGAACTTGTTTTTCATTGCCAACAATATCGGTTACTTCGGGCTTACCAACAGTAATTGTACCTGTCTTATCAAAAACAACAGTATCTACAGCATTGACTTTTTCGAGCACCTCGCCATTTTTAATCAAAATGCCCATTTTGGCACCACGACCCGTACCAACCATCAAGGCAGTTGGCGTTGCCAACCCAAGTGCACATGGACAAGCAATCACGACAACTGAAACGGCAAAAATCAATGAATGTGAGACATCATGGCCGATAAAGACATACCAAATCAAGAAAGTTAAGATTGCAACAATCAAAACAACTGGTACGAAGATATCCGATACACGGTCGGTAAGTTTTTGAATTGGTGCATGACTAGACTGTGCCTTTTTAACTAAGGTTACAATTTGGGCAAGCATGGTTTGGTCACCCACCTTTTCGGCACGAAAAACGAACGTTCCTGTCAGATTCATTGTTGAGCCAATGACTTCATCCCCAATTTGTCTAGTAACTGGCATACTCTCGCCAGTAACCATCGATTCATCAATGGTTGATGTACCATCAACAATTTTCCCATCAACGGCTATCTTTTGACCTGGCCGCACTCGAATTAAATCATTAGCAACCACTTCTTCCAGTGGTAATTGAATAAATTTACCATCACGCTTTACTTCAGCATCTTTTGCTTGTAGGTCCATCAATTTTTCAATCGCCGAAGAAGCGTTATCGCGCATTCTTTCTTCAAGTACTTGTCCAAGCAAGACAAAAGTGATCACAAAAGCTGCACTCTCAAAAAAGACAGCTTTCCCCGTAAACATCGCATAAATACTATATATATAAGCAGTTCCCGTTCCAACTGCAATCAATGTATCCATATTTGAGTGATGCTTTTGAAAAGAAGACCAAGCACTAGATAAAAACGGACGCGCTGAAATCAACATAATGACCGATGTTAAAATTAACATTGTCACCTCACCACCTGGCAACATCCAATGCGTGAACGGCATGACAATCATTGCAATTAACATTGGCAGCGACAATATCAATGATATCCAAAACCGTTTGGTAATTTTCATGGGTTCACCTACTTTACCACGACTTTACCATGGAACATATCCATACCACAGCTAAAATCAAATTCACCGGATTCTTCAGTGCTAACGCTGACTGTTCTAGGTTCATCAATTGGTAAATTCTCTTCAAAACCCAGTTCTTTTGAATGGACCACATCCAAACATCCCTGCGCACTAGTACGAGTGAAGGTAATTTCTGCTGGCACGCCTTGTTTTAAATTGACCACTTCTGGACCATAACCACCTGCGACTGTTACATTTACTTTTTGTAGTTCACTCATCTTTTTTCTCCTTTATTGTCATTTAATAATAACTTTGCCATGGAACATGTCCATACCACATGCCCAACCATATTCACCAGGTTTACTTGTATCAATCGTAATCGTTTCTTCTTGATTTTGTGGTAAAGCCTGATTGATTCCAAAATCAGGGAAAACAACATGATCTAAGCAACTCGATGGATCAGTTCTCGTAAAATGTAATTTAGCTGGCACACCTTGTTTTAAAACAACTTGTTCTGGTGAATATCCTCCCTTAACAAGGATATCAACGTCTTGTTGATCTGATGCAATAGCTGCCGTTTCAGTCACTGCTTCATGTTTGCCAAAGAACCACCAGACAATAAAACCAATGATAACAATTCCAATAAGTAACACAATTATTCTTGCCATATGAACTAACACTCCTTTCTAAGCCATCACAGAACCACTTTCGCAATGCTCACAACTCATTGGTGCAATACAATCACAAGTCACCGTCTCTGGTGCTGTTTGCAATTTTTCAGCTAAAATTTTTTGTAATTCCTTAATATCAGTTTGACTTAATGTTGTATTTGCCACCAATTTTGCCATGGTGCGGCCCTTTTTCATGCGACACAAACGACTAAAAACTTCAGTTGTCATTTGATCCATCGCATCATCTTCACCAATCAATGGTTGATAGATAAATTTTCGTCCTTCTTTACGCGTTGTTAGAACTTCTTTTTGCACCAGCCGGCGTAATAAAGTTTTAATGGTTGATTCAGTCCAATCTTTTTTTCCCCGAATTGCCATAATGATGTCACTACTACTAGCCTCATGTAAGGTCCAAACGACACGCATTAACTCCCACTCAGCAGTCGACATCTCTTTTGCCTGCGCCATGGTCTCACCTCTCTTTTTCGTCTACATTTGTAACTGTAATCAGTATAGCCCTTTTTGTTGACGTTTGTAAACAAAAAAGGGTTGGAACATTTTCTTTTGTTCCAACCCTACCCTTTATGCTAAAAATATAGGCTCTATACTTTCTAGCGTGAAACTAAAAATTTCACGCTTTTTATTTCGCCTTTTTCACAAATATAAAAAGACACCAATAATATACCGGCGTAAAATGTAATCGACGAAAAAAACAGATACGAGGTATTTATTGATGTCCATTAATGATTCTATCCTAAATTCAGTTGGTTTAACAGACAAAAACATTAAATTTTTAATTTCTGATAACGGTGATTTTAATGAATTAATGACCATAGGTCATGATCAACACCAAATCTTACGCTATCGCGCAACGTTAACGACAGTTCCAGAGCATTGTCCGCAATGTGGTTTCTTATTGTCGGGACATTTTTATCTGGCTGGTACCGATACTGCATCATACAAATTACCCACAGCAAACGGTTATCAACAAATTTTATTGTTAACCAAGCAACGTTATCAATGTCTACGTTGTAAAAACACATTTATAGCACAATCAAAAGATTTTATGTCCAATTCAACTATCTCACGGCCATTGTTACATCAAATTATTGACTTAGCAAAACGTGATATTTCCGAAAAAGATATTGCTTACATTTTGCATATATCACACAGCAAAGTTAATCGACTACTGCATCATGCCGCTAAAGCATATCGTACGAATTATACAAAATCATTACCTACGGTCATTTGTGTTGATGAAGTACTCTATGCAAAGCATCATTACGGTTTTGAAATGATAAATGGCACGACGAGTGATTTAATTGAGATTTTTCCAACCCGTACCAGTATAGATATTCGTAGGTATTTATCTAACTACGACCTATCTAATCGTCAACGTGTACAATACGTCGTTACTGATATGAACGCTAATTATAGCGCACCCTTACGGGTGATGTTTCCTAACGCTCAAATTATCATTGATCGTTTTCATATCATTCAATTAGCCATGAAGGCTGTACAATCCACACGTATCACACTACAACGAACAATTAATAATAAGCGTAGTCGTGTATATAAACTACTAAAATCTAACTGGCAATTCTTTATTACAGACCAGTCAAAGATAGACACAACGCAACCACGATGGTTCAAAGGAATTAATGAGTACCTATATCCACAAGATGCTCTACAACTTATCTTTGGTCTATCACCAAAATTCAAACAAGATTATAAAATATACCAAGCCGTCTTACGTGCGCAACGATCTCGTTCGTTTGATGAATTTTCAGTAATTTTATCGCAATACAAGCCCAATCACTCAGCAATGGACCAGGTGATTTTAACCTACAAGAAAAATCTAAAAAGTATCAGAAATGCCTTTTTACAAACACCTTCTAACGGACGTATTGAAGGCATTAATCGTCGCATTAAACAAATTGGCCGTACGGCATATGGCTATGGTAATTCATTGAATTATTTTTTCAGAATACGTCTACAACTATTCAATCGCAAACATATAAACGCTAGTTTTATGAACCTACTAACTAAAAAAAGCTTGCGAGTCTGACAAAATCATCAGATTCACAAGCTATATTTCACAAACTCTTTAGATCGATTTTACGATTTTTCACGCTATTTGACATAGAGCCAAAATATATTAATTATCAGCATGAAAGTTTTATAGCATAAACGTGTTCCAAAAGTCTGAAGCCTCAATGTAACGCAATTTACGCCATCCCTGTCCTTCCGCTTTGCTTCGGCTAAAAACGACGCAAAGCACGTGTCACACTGGCTTCAAAACGACTTTTGTCTCGTTCCCCTTTTTAATTACCAAATCATCGTCCGCTCACTTGGTTCACGATACATACCATCATCAGGTTTTACATCAAAGGTCTCATAAAAATCATCAAAATTTGAAACAATCACGTTAGTACGTGCTTTGTTAGGTGCGTGCACATCAACGGCGGCAAAAAACTTCATTAATTCTGGTCGTGCCTTCATGCGCCAAATCGTTGCCCAACTTTCAAAAAATTCTTTCGCTGAAAAATCTGCTTCTCGTTTGGCTGCCGCCAATGCAGCAGCAAAGCCACCTAAGTCAGCAACATTCTCAGAAACCGTTAGCTTACCATTAACTTTTGCACCGTATGAATCTAAACCATCAAATTGGGCAATAATTTTTTGCGTGCGCTCCTTAAAGGCCGCATAATCTTCGTCAGTCCACCAATTGTTTAAGCTACCATGTTCATCAAACGAAGCACCATTAGTGTCAAATGCATGCGAAATCTCGTGAGCGATAACTGCACCAATCCCACCATAATTTGCAGAAGCTGATTGCTCTAAACTGTAAAATGGTGCCTGCAAAATGGCTGCCGGGAACACGATTTGATTTTGCTGTGGATCATAATACGCATTGACCATATGTGCTGGCATATGCCATTCATCACGGTCTACTGGTTGATGCCACTTTGCCCATGTACGAGCAACACTTTGTCGTGTAAATTTTTGCATTGCTTCAAACAATGTTGCACCATCATCGACTACTTTATCCTGATAGTAATCAGGTAATTTCTCTGGATAACCAATGTGTGGCTTAATTGCATTCAACTTAATAATGGCTTGATCTCGCGTTGCTTGTTGCAACCAAGTCGCCTGCTGCAAACGCTCTTTATAAACGTCAATCATCGTCGCTACTTTATCCTCAACATCAGCTTTAGCTACTACCGAAAACTTTTTATGCGCATACCACAAACCTAACGCTTGATTAAAGGGGCCTTCAGCTAGATAATAAGCTGATTTTTGACGATTTTTTGCTTCCGGTGTACCTGATAATGCACGGCTATAGGCACCACCCAGGATACGGACTTCATCAGATAAGTAACCTGTATAACCATTGGCGATGCCAACGATTAGGGTTGCTTGCAAAAGTGGCCAAGCTTCTTCAGAAAAGAATTGATCGGCCGCGTGCCAGAATCGTTCTTCTGGTACAACAACCATGTCAGGTTGCTCACCTATCATCGCCGTTACGATATCGTTTAATGGCAAAGCTGGCGCTAAAGCTGTAAAATCTTCCCATTTATATGGCTTATATAGTTTGACATACTCTGAAGATTCTTCTTGACTTAATACGACCTTGGCAACACGCGCATCAAAAGCAATCGCTTTATCCAGTAAGTCCTTAATTTCATCAGAACTAAAGCCAAATTTAGGCAATAATTGTTCTTGAGATTCACGCCATTGCCTTAGTAAATCGGCACCTTGTGGATGGCCGGGTTCATAATAAGTTGTATCTGGCAAAATCGTCCCTAAAGCGTCAGCCCATAAGACGTATGTTTGGGCGTCTTTGAAATCAGGTGCAATACCTAATGGTAAAGCATTTGACAAACCTTCTTTTTCTAAAGCAACGATATTTTGAGCAAAATCGGCAAATGATTTAAATTGCTGATAGCGTTCAATAATTGGTTGAACTGGATCAGTGCCTAGTTCGTTACGTGTTTGCCAATCCGCAGCCAGACGATGGTACTTGATAAAATTTTGTAGCACCCGATCATCTGGTACATCGTCCCCAGCTAGCCATTTATCAGTTGTTGCTAACATTAGTTCTTCAATCTCATCAGCTAAGTCAATGAAGCCACCTGTTCGTGACTTATCATTTGGAATCACAGCTTGTGCGATCCATTCTTCATTGATTGCTTCATAAAAATCATCTTGTCGACGTGTCCCCATTGTTTCACCTCAAATTTTAATTTTTCTTATAGACTAAGATAACACAATTTACCATCTTAGAACATCTGCCATTTTTATTTTCAATAAAGGTGTAATAAAAAACCGCATATGGTGATATAGATTAAAATCACACGTATCCGGCATTAAAAATATTATTGTGCTTGTTGCCATTTGCTAATTTGGTTTACCATATCAACCTTTAATTGCTTTTTGGCATCGCTTGTCACTTGCTTAACAACATCATTTTTCAACTTATTCTGACTCTCTGTATCATTAACAAAATCTTTATCCGTTTTCACTTTTTCAGCAACACGTTTATCAATTTCATCTCGTACCTTACCAGAAATTTTTGCTTCATTTGTTTCAATTAATTTCTGTAAATCATCAACTTTATCATTAGGTACAACATACCAGCCCTCAGGTAACGTCAATTTATATGTTGTGCCACCTTGTTCAAGGGTTTTTTGCCCCAAAAGTAAGAAACGACGCCACGTTGAGTTAGCTTGATAAGTCATTACTGTTGTTTTTAACGTTGCATCTTTACCAGCAACCACTTTCGTTTTGGCTTGTTGTGTCAATGTTTGATACGTCTTATCATTTGTTTTGTATGTATAACGCAAGCGACCGTTACTACCTTTTTCTGTTGTAACTAAATTAAACCCATCAATCACAACCGCAGGCTGAATTTTTTGTGTCTTTGAAAAGGGTACTTCCGCCATCAAGAAGTGACGTTGTTGGGCACGTTGCACACCCAGCCCCATAAAAATAGTCAATAAAAGACCAAGCGTAATCGGTACCCATCGGACTTGATGATGAACGACCCCTTGGATGGCTGCATACGCTAACAGCACAATTCCTAACACAAATAAGACAATCATTAACTTTCTCCTTAAAAAACATATTCAACCATTAAAAATTATACCAAAAAAAGCTCATAACCGCCAAAGATTAGCGATTATGAGCTTTTATTTTATCGATTCAATACTAAATCTGATTTGTCGATTACTTGTTTAAAGCAGTCCACTTCCAGTCAGTAAACTCTTCGATATCGCGTCCCTCATTACGAGTAACATCGAAGTGCTTTGCCAAGATAGCATCCATCTTCTCATCAAAGGCCTTTGCTTCATCAGCATTGATTACGCCCTTGTCAGCCAAGATGTTTGCAGCTTCCTTAGCTTGGTGGAAACGATCCAACTCTGAGTATACACGCATATCGTAAGTCGTTGTGATGTCACCATCTTCACGGTAACCGTGAACGTGTGCCCCTAAGTGTTGACGCTCGTAGAAGATTGACTCAATCAAGTCTTCGAATCCGTGGAAGCCAAACATAACTGGTGTTCCTGATTCACCGAACAATGCCGTAAACTTGTCATCTGACAAGGCACGTTCGTGGTTCATCTTACCATTCTTGTTTAGCAAACGGTGCAATTCAACAACGTTGACATAACGCATCTTAACTGCTGGGAATGCCTCGTTGATCAAGTGCAATGCAGCAAGAACTTCGATTGTTGGCTCAACACCAGCTGATGCAAAGACGATATCAGCATCTTCACCTTCAGCAACAGTTGAAGCCCAATCAATGACCTTAACACCTTCAGTAGCCAACTCTTCAGCTTCAGCAACTGAGAACCATTGTTGACGTGGTTGCTTTGAAGCAACGATGTGGTTGATCTTGTGACGTTCAGTAAATGCACGACCAAAGACAGCCAACAAAGTGTTACCATCGGCTGGCAAGTACTGACGGATAAAGTCAGCCTTCTTCTCAGCCAAGTGTGTCAAGATACCTGGATCTTGGTGAGTGTAACCGTTGTGGTCTTGTTGGAAAGCAGTTGAAGTTGAAATCAAGTTCAATGATGGATAATCATTACGCCATGGTTGTTCTGAAGCATGACGCAACCACTTGAAGTGTTGTGTAATCATTGAATCAACAACACGTAGGAATGATTCGTATGATGCGAAGACACCAACACGACCAGTCAATGTGTATGCTTCTAGCCAACCTTCAGCTTGGTGCTCTGACAATTGTGCATCCAAGATACGACCTTCATGAGCTTCGTGTTGGTCGTTAGGTTCCTTAACCTCTTCCATCCATTGACGGTCAGTGATCTTGAACATCTCCCACAAACGATTTGACATCGTCTCATCAGGTCCGAAGATACGGAATGATGTTGGGTTCAACTTTGAAACTGCAGCAAAGTAAGTTGACAACACGTTCATGTCCATGTTGCGGTTACCGTCTGACAATTCCGTTCCACGGTTGTCAGCAGTCACTTCGTTAGTAAAGTCTTTCCAGTTTGGCAATGCCAAATCAGTAGGTTCTTCACCACGACGACGACCACCATTAGCAACTGGGTTAGCAGCCATACGCTTGTCACCCTTTGGTGCCATTTCGGCAACTTCTGCCTTCAATGAACCATCAGCGTTAAACAATTCGGCTGGCTTGTATGAATTCAACCATTCTTCAAATTCAGGCAAAGTGTCCAACTTTTGTTGTGCCAAAGGAAGTGGCACTTGGTGGGCACGGAATGAGTTTTCAATTGGCTCACCAGCAGCGTTATGAGTTGGTCCACCCCAACCCTTTGGCAAGCGAGCAATGATAACTGGCCATGCAGCAACTTCACCATCAATATAGCGACCCTCTTCACGGGCAGCCTTTTGAATAGCTTGAATGTCTTCAATAGCTTGGTCGAATACCTTAGCAGCCAATTCGTGGTATGCCATGTAATCGTGGATATCATCATTTTCGATGAAACGTGGTGAATATCCCAAACCTTCGAAGAACTTAGTAATCTCTTCATCACTCATACGTGAGAAGATTGTTGGGTTTGAAATCTTAAATCCATTTAAGTCCAAGATTGGCAATACAGCACCATCGTTCTTAGGGTTCAAGAACTTGATTGAGTGCCATGCAGTCATTGAAGGACCAGTCTCAGCTTCCCCATCACCAACAACTGCGAAAGCAATTTGGTCAGGGTTATCCAAAACAGCACCAGTTGCGTGTGATAGTGAGTAACCTAACTCACCACCTTCGTGCAATGAACCTGGTGTTTGCGCAGTCATGTGTGATCCAATTCCACCAGGGAATGAGAAACGCTTAAACAAACGGGCCATACCTTCAACATCTTGAGTGATCTCAGGATAATTTTCAGTATAAGTACCATCCAAGTATGAGTTCGTAACCATAACTTGGCCACCGTGACCAGGACCACCGATGTAGAACATGTTCAAATCGAACTTGTTGATCAAACGGTTAGCATGAGCGTATAGGAAAGTTTGTCCTGAGATAGTTCCCCAGTGACCGATAGGCTTAACCTTAACGTCATCCGCTTGTAGTGGTGTGTTAGTTACTGAAAACAATGGGTTGCTCTTCAAAAAGATCATACCTGCTGAAAGGTAGTTGGTAGCACGCCACCAAGCGTCAACCTTTTCTAGATATGCTTTTGAATCAAAATCTACTGCCATTTTGATTAGATCTCCTTTTTACTTTTGAGAAAGGTTTAATCGCAGAAGTTATCTCCTGGATTACAATTATTATAATAACAGATTTCCAAACCAGGTACAATAAAAAACTCCTAATTGGACCGTCCCAATTTGTGACATTAAATTTTCAGTTATTCACCATCTAAACTAACGAAACTATTGTAACGCATGTATTCGTAATGAACGCGCATTTGTCCAACTTCAAAAGGGGTCCCATCATCTAAAAAGTACACACCAGACATCACACCCACCGGTTCAGTCGGCTTTAAATTCAAATATTGTTGATCTTCTTCACTAGAAGGTTCTGCTGTGACAGTCATAAATGATTTGGTGACTGCTTTATTGGTTGTTTGCTCAGCGTACTGAAACATTGAATGGGTCATATCTTCAGCTGTTAGCATTGGTAATAGCTTCACTGGAACGACCGCATTTTCAATCATAAATACTTTATCTTGCAATGTACGCAAACGTTTAATACGATAAACTTCTTCATCTTGCTCTAAAAATAAGGCCTCACGGTCTTCATCATTTGCAATTTCTTTTTCAAAAACAAGCAATTTAATCGCTGGTGTTTCCCCTTTAAAACGAAATGAATCTGAGACGCCCAAATTTTGTCCAACCGCATGAAACATGCCTTGATTCTTTAGATAGAGGGGATTAACAAAGGTACCTGACCCACGTTTTTTAAAAATGATCCCTTGTTGCACCAACACCGTTAATGCCCTTTTGATTGAACTTCGTGAGACACCATATGAAGTAGCCAATGACCGCTCATCTGGTAACTTTAGATCCGGGAATTCTTGCGCATTGATACGCCGGTTTAAATCATTGAGCACTTCTATATAGAGTACTTCCTTAGCCATTTTGAACCTCCTGTTCACTACAAGTTCTAATCATAACACAAAAGTGGTCCAACCAAAATAAGGTTGGACCACTTTGATAAATTTATTCGGCTTCACCGTGCACATGGCGGTCGTCAACAAAATTCTGACGATTTTGTAACAAACTAGTCAATAACAAAGCGAGGATAACTAACCCTGTTGCTATCCAAAATGCAACATGTATCCCATTCAAATCTGCTGACGCTTGTGTATGCCCTGCCTTTACACTAGCAGAAGTTAGCCCATAAGCAGTAATCAGAGCGGCCGTACCAAATGATGCGGCAACTTGCCGGATCGTTGTATAGACAGCTGAACCATCTGGTACCATGTTTATTGGCAATGAATTAAAAGCTTCTGTCTGAATAGGCATCGTCACCATCACAAGACCTAACTGACGAATCAATTGACCAAGGGCTGGTAACCACAACGGTGAATTCAATTGTAAGTTAGCTAAGATAACCGTTCCCAAAACAACGATTCCTAAGCCAATTGGTGCTAAACGTCGGGCACCAAATTGGTCGTACCATTTACCAGATGTTGGTGACAAAATAGCTGTGATCAATGCACCAGGCAATAGCACCAATCCAGAAATCAAAGCTGATTCACCACGTACCGTTTGCATATATAAAGGTAGCATCAATGCACCACCATACAAGGCACACATCAAGACCACATTGATAATCGTGGCAATTGTAAAATTATGATATTTAAACACATTAAAGTTTAGCAATGGATTTTTCGCATGCGTTTGTTGATAAACAAATAAAGTGGTTACTAAGATACCAACAACTAAAAATCCCCAAACATTTGGGCTGGTCCATTGACCATCCCCAGCATTTGAGAAGCCATACAATAAACTTCCTAGCCCAACACTTGATAGTAAGACACCCAAAAAGTTAAAACGTAAGAATTTTTGCGTGCCAATGTTCTTTAATAAGAAAAAGGCTAAAATCAAATCTAAAAAGATAAACGGTGCAATTCCCCAGAATAGCCACCGCCAAGAATGATTGGAAACAATAAATCCAGATAATGTTGGCCCGATTGTAGGCGCAAAATTCAATGCTAATCCAATGATTCCCATGGCCTCACCACGGCGGTTAGCTGCAAAAATGTTCATTACCACAACATTCATTAAGGGACCAAAAATACCAGCACCAGCTGCTTGCACCATACGTCCTAGGATTAAAGTAAAATAAGTTGGGGCAAATCCTGAAATCAGTGTCCCAATTGCAAAAACCAACAATGCACTAAGATATAGGGTTCGCGTTTTTAAACGTTGGATTAGAAAAGCAGTCAATGGCACCATAATACCATTCACTAACATGTACCCATTGGTCATCCATTGACCAAGTGCAGTGGAAATTTTAAAATCCGCCATGACTTGTGGTAATGCCGTATTCATTAATGTTTGGTTTAAAAAGCCCAGAAAAACACCGACCATTAATATTAATAGCACGCCACGTTCCTTTTTTGATATCGTATTCACAGCCACACTCCTATGTTATAAATTAGTAATCCTTTTGTTGCCACTCTAATTCAAATTGTGTCACAAATTCGTGCATCAGTTTGTCTCTTTGCTCACCAATTCGCTTCCCCTCATCCGTATTCAAATAATCTTTTAGCAAAAAAAGCTTTTCATAAAAATGATTCATGATTGTCTCACCATCTGCCTGACGATACTCAGCCTTTGTTTTGACTTGTCGTGGCTTAATATCTGGATTATACAATTCATGTCCATGCGCAACGCCATATTGAATCACTCGAGCAATCGCAATTGCCCCAATTGCGTCTAGACGATCTGCATCCTGGACAATTTGTCCAGCTAACGTCAACGGTACCGGGTGACCAAACCGTTGCTTACTCCACGACATATTATCAATGATTGTAAAAATTTCTAATTGTTGTGCTTGAGATACGCCAATTGTTGTTAACATATTAACAACCCGCAACTTTGCTTCATCGACATCATCAAATAATTTATCATCATAAGTATCATGCAAAACAGCAGCAGCTTGTGCAATAAATGCATCAGCCCTTGGTTCCGTTGTTAGAATGTGTTGCGTCATACTAAGTACCCGCAGAATATGTGTCATATCATGGCCAGTTTGATCTGCAGTTAATAGCTGTGCCGTAAAATCAGTAATAGCTGCTAATTGTTTGTCTACCTGTTCATCCATGAGAGTCCTCCGTTAAAATCGTTAATCTAAAATTTTTGCTATGATCAGCATTAAAAGACTAATGCCCATGTCAATTAACCAAACTACTCCTAGCCAATAACCAGCCGTTTCAACAATCAACCACGGGTCTGAAATAAACAATCCTACAACTAACCCTATCAAAAGTAACAATAAGCTGTAATAAAGAACGCCATGCCCAACGTTCAACCAGTCTGCATGGCTAAGATCCATCGCTAAATTTAGATTAATTACAACAATTACCCAAATCACCAAGTGCCACCATGGTACCTGACTAAAAATCTGCCAGCCAACAGTTTGCACGTGAAACACTTGTGGCCAAAGTAGTTGTGTTGTTATCCCGGTTAATAGGGTGATGCCAATAATTGGTGCCAACCCAATAAAAAAATTTCCTAACTCTTGATACTTATTTTTTGGTTGCCATGAATGGGCAACATAACCTAATCGATTTTCTTGCTCTGACTGAAACGGGTTAGTTAATAATACTAATCGATTGATTTTATGACCAAACAGCAGTGCCATACCTGCGTGAGATAATTCGTGAACCATTATCCCTAACCAACCGAATATCATTGGTGCGTGGTACCCAAATCGATTGACGAGATGTTGGTTAGTTCGCATGATAATCGCAGACAGACAATAGCTAGCAACCATCGGCAGTAGTAAAAAAATGAGAAACAAATACAGCACCGTATGCCAAATAATTACGCCTGACATAGATTATTCAACCGTACGAATATCAGCAAATTTTGCATGTACAAATTCGGCTAAAGCCTCCGCATCGATACGAATCGAACGGCCAACTTCACCTGCTGAAATCGTAATCGTTCCAGCTTCCTTAGCACTATTGTCAAAATAAATTGGAAATTTCTTAGTTTGCCAAATCCCAACAGGGTTATTTGCACCATGTATATAGCCTGTTGTCTTTTGCAAATCCTTGGTTGGAATCATGTTGACCTTTTTATTACCAGACACGGCTGCTAACTTTTTTTCATTTAAGTGGTTATCAACTGGCACAATGCCAATTACTGGTCCAGTCACATTGCCATCCAACGCCAATGTCTTATAAATATCATGGTCTGTCAGCCCATAGGCATCTAACTCTGCTTGATTACGATTCATTCCACCTGAAAAAACAATGGTTTCATAAGGGATTTTTGCCTTATCTAAGATTTGTTCAACAAGAATTTTCTTAATACGTACTTTCTTTGCCATCTTGTCTCTCCTTCATTCTCTATCCTTTTTAATATACGCCATTCTTTTCACTTAGAAAAGTAAACCCTACTTTAAAGAAACAGGTAAGCAAAAAAATCCCTATCACGACACTTACAAGAAATGTCGTGGTAGGGATTTTTAATAATTCACATTGTGTTGACTACACTATATCTTTAACTAACCCAATGTTTTATCAGATTTACGTAATTTCTTTTCAAATAAATTCAACAACCGGCTGATACCGAATGTCAAAATAAAGTAAATTGCTGCCGTGATAATTAATGGTATAAATGGTTTGAAAGATGCTCCTTGAACCACTGATGTTTGGAAGGTCAACTCACCAACACCAATTACCGAAACAACTGAACCTTCCTTAATAACCGTCACAAACTCATTACCTAAGGCTGGCAAAATATTTTTGATTGCCTGTGGTAAGATCATGTACCGCATCGTTTGATTTTTCGTAAAACCAAGCGAACGTGCTGCTTCAGTTTGTCCTGTTGGCACGGCTTGAATACCAGAACGAATAATTTCCGCCACATATGCTGCTGAGTTCAAGAACATCGCAATTGCACCAGCTAAGAAACTTGATACATGCACACCAATTGCTTGGGTACCAAAGTAAACAATAAATACTTGAATCAACAAAGGCACACCACGGACAGCTTCAATGTATGCGGAAGCCAACCATTTAAATGGTTTGATTGATGATAGTTTCATTAAGGCAAATAAGATACCCAAGATAATACCAAAGAAGACACCGATCACGGCCAACCCAATTGTATAAAGGGTTCCCTTCACAAAGTATGGGGCATACTTCGAAGCAAAGGATTCTTTTTTATTCATCAATTTAATGGCCTTGTCCTGCATTTTTTGCAATGGCGCACCAATAATATGATCATCTAATATCTTGTTAACTTTTGCCTGTAGTACTGTCGCATTTTTGTTCATAACGACTGATGAACCGTTCGTAATACCTGGTAACTTTGCCGGTGACACAGCAAACTGATTACTTTGTTCCAAGTAACTTTTAGCGGTTGTACTTGCAACAACCACACCATCAACTTTTTTCTGCGTTAATTGTGTGACTTCATCAGTGATTTTCTTTAATGAAACCACTTGTTTATTCGAAATTTCATGTGCCAAATCGTCTTGTTTAGATGAGACTTGCGCTGCCAATTTTGCGTGACGAATTTGCTTCAAAGTTTTCCATTTATTTTTGTTTTGCTTCAATGTTAAGACAACATTCTTATCGACAAAGTAAGGCTTTGAAAAGTTAACTTCTTGTGCACGTTCTGGTGTCTCAGTCATTCCCGCAACAACGATATCAACTTTACCAGTCTTTACAGCACCTAGCAAAGCATCAAAACTCATTTCTTGAATTTCTGTTTTCACACCCAGTTGCTTACCAATTTCACGAGCCACATCCATATCAAAACCGACAATCTTGTCTTGACCATTTTCAGTTGTATGGAATTCATAGGGGGCGTAGTCCGCTGAAGTTCCAACTACTAATTTACCAGATTTTTTAATGCGCGCTAAGGTTGGATCCGTTTGATCAGCATTTACGGCATGAACATCAAAAATTCCCATACCACTACTAATCACAAGACCAAACGCCATTACCATCATGATGAGCTTTTTCATCCATTTATTCATGATTTAATTTCCTCTCTTACAACATCTTTGCTAAGAAATTTTGCGCACGTTCTGAATTTGGATTTTCAAAAAAGCCTGTTGGGTCATCATACGCTGTCATTTCACCATCACTCATAAACCAGATTTTTGAAGCAACTTCACGCGCAAAGCCCATTTCGTGAGTGACCACTAACATAGTCATTCCTTCGTTTGCCAACTCACGCATGGTCTTCAACACTTCGCCAACCATTTCTGGGTCCAAGGCAGAAGTTGGTTCATCAAATAACATAATCTTGGGATTCATTGCCAATGCACGAGCAATCGCCACACGTTGTTGTTGACCACCAGACAAAGATGCTGGGTAGACATCAACTTTATCAGCCACACCAACTTTTTCTAAAAATTTTTGGGCCGTTGCCGTTGCTTCACTGTCAGAAATCCCTTTTACCTTTGTCAAAGCAATTTTTACATTCTCCAAAACCGTCATATTTGGAAACAAGTTAAAACTTTGGAAAACCATCCCCAAATCTTGACGAATCTTATCAAGACCAGCTTCACTCGCTTTAGTAATATCTTGATCGTCAAAAATCACTGCTCCTGAAGTTGGGTGTTCTAACATATTTAGCTCACGTAATAAGGTCGACTTTCCAGTACCAGAAGGACCTAGGATTGCAATCACATCCCCTTCTTCAACTTGAGCATTGATTGACTTTAAAACTGTATTTTCACCATATTCTTTATGTAAATTTTTAATCTCTAGAATTGCCATATTTCTACTCCCATTCATTACTGACCAATAAATATTAACAGTAATTGAAAGTATATGCAATAAATTCCTCAAAAAACCCTTAAAATTCTATTTTTTATTCAAAAAAACTGAATATATACGTAAAATAGCGTATACATTCAGTTTCCTAATTAATATGAAATTTTTAAACAAACGATTGTTTTATCCAAACGACTTATCTGATTTATGTAATTTCTTTTCAAACAAGTTCAGTAAACGACTAATTCCAAATGTCAAAATAAAGTAAATCGCGGCTGTAATAACTAATGGCAAGAACGGCTTAAATGATGCACCTTGCACAACTGATGCTTGGAAAGTCAACTCACCAACACCAATTACTGAAACAACAGATCCTTCCTTAATAACCGTCACAAACTCATTACCTAAGGCTGGCAAAATATTCTTGATGGCCTGTGGCAAAATCATATAACGCATCGTTTGATTTTTCGTAAAACCAAGTGAACGAGCAGCTTCGGTTTGACCATCAGGTACCGCTTGAATTCCTGAACGAATAATTTCTGCCACATACGCTGCTGAATTCAAGAACATCGCAATCGCACCAGCTAAGAAACTTGAAACATGAATACCAATCACTTGCGTTCCGAAGTAAACAATAAAGACTTGGATTAGTAGTGGCACACCACGGACAGCTTCAATATAAGCAACTGCTATCCACTTCAATGGCTTAATTGATGACATCTTCATTAGTGCAAATAATACACCTAACACAATTCCGAAAAAGACACCAATTACAGCCAAACCAACAGAGTACTCAGTACCCTTGATAAAGTAAGGGGCATACTGTGTTATAAATGATTCCTTCTTATTCATCTGCTTAATTGCTTTATTTTGCCAACGATGCAATGGTGCCCCAATAACATGGGCTTTTAAGATACCATCAACTTTTTCTTTCAAAACGGGCGCATTTTTATTCATCACAACTGAAACAGCATTTCCTGTTTTGATTGGCAACACTGCTTTAGTGATAGCGAATTGATCACTTTGATCTAAATAACTTTTGGCTGTTGTTTGGGCAACAACGACTGCATCAACTTTTTTCTGACTTAACTGTGTCACCATATCCGTCACTCTTTTAACGGACACAATTGGCTTACTTGTTAAATCGCCCGCTAAGCTTGCCTGACTAGAAGAAACCTGAGCACCTAGCTTGGCATTCTGTAGTTGTTGTAGGGTAGCAAATTTATTTTTATTTTGCTTCAATGTTAGAATAACGTTTTTATCGTTATAGTATGGTGTTGAAAAGTTAACTTCCTTTTTACGTTCTGGCGTGCTAGTCATCCCGGCAATGGCCATATCGATTTTGCCAGTTTTAACAGCTCCTAACAATGCATCAAAACTCATATCCTGAACAACAAGCTTAACCCCTAGATGTTTTGCAATGGTCCGAGCAACATCCATATCAAAACCAATAATTTTATCCTGACCATTAATGGTTTTGTGAAATTCATACGGTGCATATTCAGCAGAGGTTCCAACCACTAATTGACCTGATTTTTTAATATGCTGTAAGGTCGGATCAGTCTCATCTGCATTAGCACTTGAGACACCAAATATTCCGATACCACTACTAATAAACATACCAATCGCCATTAGTAGCACAATTGCTTTTTTCATCCACTTCTTCATAAATACATTCCCTCTCTTACAACATCTTTGCTAAGAAATTTTGCGCACGTTCTGAATTAGGATTTTCAAAAAAGCCTGCTGGATCATCATACGCTGTCATTTCGCCATCACTCATAAACCAAATTTTTGAAGCAACTTCACGGGCAAAGCCCATCTCGTGAGTAACCACTAACATAGTCATCCCTTCGTTTGCCAACTCACGCATGGTCTTCAACACTTCGCCAACCATTTCTGGATCCAAGGCAGAAGTTGGTTCATCAAATAACATAATTTTAGGATTCATCGCCAATGCACGAGCAATGGCCACACGTTGTTGTTGGCCACCAGACAAAGATGCTGGATAAACATCAACCTTTTCAGCCACACCAACTTTTTCTAAAAATTTTTGCGCTGTTGCCGTTGCTTCACTGTCAGAGATTCCTTTTACCTTAGTCAAAGCAATTTTCACATTCTCCAAAACCGTCATATTTGGAAATAAATTAAAACTCTGGAAAACCATCCCCAAATCTTGACGAATCTTATCTAATCCTGACTCAGTAGCTTTGGTAATATCTTGATCATCAAAAATCACCGCCCCCGAAGTAGGGTGTTCTAACATATTTAATTCACGCAGTAAGGTCGACTTACCAGTACCAGAAGGACCTAGGATTGCAATCACATCCCCTTCTTCAACTTGGGCATCGATTGACTCCAACACTGTGTTTTTACCATATTCTTTGTGTAAATTTTTAATCTCTAGAATTGCCATATTGCTACTCCCGTTCTTGTTGATGAATAAATATTAACAGTAAATGAGAATTTATGCAATAAAAACCCAATAAATTACTTAAAAAACTTTAATTTATACAAAAATAGCGAATATATGCAAAACGTTATGCACATATTCACTATATATTGTATAAAATTTAATTTTCAAATCATTTTTTGAGACTCATCGAAAATAATTTTTTTAGTTGTTGCTACCAACGTTGCCATATAAGGACGACCCAATGTCATTGATTCACCCTTATTATTCAACAAAAATTCAAAATCAGCCAATTTCAACATTGCTTGATAAACTGAATCACGATCTAGCATCGCAGCTGGATGCTTAATTTTGATTACTGATAATTTTTTAGTTGTGTCTGTTGCTTGTTGTCCCGGCGCCAAAAATGATAATTCTAGTACTTGATTCATATTGCGTGCCTCCTTAATTACTAGTGGTAGCTGGACTAAATAAATGCGCCTTTGTATCAACAGTTGTTATTGTCTCAATGGCAACCTCTGCACCAAGTTGTAACATCAACTGTGCTAACTGGGTTAATTCATTAACTGTCGTCCCTGGCTTCACGTAAAATTGACGGCTTGTACCAACACCTTCATTTGTTTTACCAACAATCTTTACCTTCAACATATTTTCAGCTAACCGCTTCTTATCTACCATATATTTCACCCTCGTTTCTTTCGCTTTTCGAACGGCCATTCGATCATCAGCTAAGTGCTGACACCTATACTAACGAAATAAGTCGGACAAAATGTCACATTTTTAGCACAAAAAAGTTGGGACAAAATAAAATGTCCCAACTTCTTCTAACTAAAAATACATAAATTGTGAGTGTGTCAGTTTGATAGCGCAAATCGCATGTCACACTAGCTTCAAAGCAACTGTTGTCTCGCTCTCTCCTTATGTGTACCTTGCTATAAACTAATTAATGGTGTGGATACTGACGACCACGTTCGTAGACTTGTTCAGGCTCTTGGCTAATCCGTGTAAAATTATTTAGCGCATCAATTGCCGCAACCTCCTCCACCGTTAGTGAGAAGTCATAAATATCTGCATTTTCAATAATTCGTTGTGGATGAACAGATTTTGGAATAATGCTAGTGCCGTGTGCCAAATGCCAGCGAAGAACTACTTGCGCTGGTGATTTACCATATTTATCTGCAATCGCACCAATGGTTGGTTCAGCCAATACTGAGCCACGCCCCAAAGGTGCCCAAGCTTGTGTCACAATATTATTTTCTTGCAAGAAATTGCGTAACTCAGGTTGAACAAGATGTGGATGATTTTCAATTTGATTCACCACTGGCATTTCATTAGCCTGGGTTGCTAAATATTGTAAATGAATCATACCAAAATTTGATGTCCCCAATGATTTGACAAGTCCTTCAGCTTGCAAACGCTCAAATGCACGCCAAGTGTCAAAAAATTGCTCATGTAGTGGCCAATGCACCATTAATAAATCTACATAATCCATCTGTAGATCCTTTAAGGACTGTTCAACAGATGCTAATGTTTGATCATATCCTTGATTAGCCTCAGCCACCTTGGTTGTCACAAAATAATCTTCACGAGGTACACCTAATTCACGTAAACTGTGACCAACTTCAGCTTCATTTTTATACATTTGTGCAGTATCAAATAAACGATAACCAGCTTCCCATGATGCTTTAATGACTTCTGTTAGGTTATCTTGATCAGTTACTTTATATAATCCTAATCCTTGCTGTGGCATCTGATAGCCATCTGCTAATTGCAACTTTGTTGTAATATCCATCTTATGATTTTTACCCCTTTTGACTGAAGTTTAGCATACCGTTAATCTCAGTTTCCTCATTAGCATCATAACAGATAACATAAAAAGTCAGCAATAATATGTTTTTAGAGCATATCATTACTGACAATTTACATGAGAGATTTTATTTTATATTGTTAACTTTTATATGAGATTTTAGGTTTTATTTTTTGATTTTATTATATAGGTTAGAAATTTTAAATTAATGAATGATTAATCTTTGATATCAACGTATGTCAAACCAAACATCTTTGACAAATCTGACAATTGTTCTGAATCGATATCAAATGATAATACAGTGTGGTGTCCACCACCAAGTGTCAACCAACCAACTGAACCATCACGCAAACCTTGCTTTGGTGTCCACAATTGCTTAGCAACTGGTAGCAATGGCATTTCTGCTTCAGGCTTGTTACCACGTACATCATATGACATCAACTTGAACTCATCACCATAATCTGCAAGGGTTGCGTCAATCGCGTCACCTTCCATACCAGTGAATACCAAACGTGCAGGATCAGCCTTGTCACCGATATCCAATGGGTGAACCTCAACACGTGGCTTGTCTGAAGCGATTGTTGGGTCAACTTCAAGCATGTGTGATCCAAGGATAGCTTCATGTCCCTTACGCAAATCAAGCGTGTAGTCTTCCATGAAGACAGTGTGCTTGTTGTGTGACATGATCTTCATCAAACGATCCAAAGCGGCTGTCTTCCAGTCACCTTCACCAGCAAATCCATAACCTTCAGCCATCAACAATTGTGATGCCAAACCTGGCAATTGTTCTAGACCGTACAAATCTTCGAAGTTATCAGTGAAGGCTGTGTAACCACGCTCGTCCATGAAGTGCTTCAAACCAAAGTACTCACGAATTTGATACTTCACACTGTGCTCAAACTTTTCTGGTGAGTTGTCACCAACAACAAAGTCATAAACTTTTTGTAGTTCTTCATACTTTGCATCGATGTCTTCCTCGTTAACATTGTTAACGGCTTCAACCAAATCACCCATTGCCCAGTAATCAACACGCCAACCAAACTTGATTTGTGCTTCAATCTTGTCACCATCAGTAACGGCAACATTACGCATCTTGTCCGCAAATGAAGCAACCTTGATCTTGAATGATTCGTTGTATGCAACAGCAACATCCATCCACTTACCAATCTTAGTTTGAACATCTTCATCAGCCCAGTGACCATAAACAATCTTGTTGTTTAATTGCAAACGAGCATTGATAAATGCGTATTCACGATCACCGTGAGCTGATTGGTTTGCATTCATGTAGTCAAAGTCGATGTCATCATATGGCAATTCTTCTAGGTATTGTGTTGCGAAGTGTAGCAAAGGCTTTTGTAGCAATTGCGTACCACGGATCCAGTTCTTTGCTGGAGAGAATGTGTGCATCCAAGTAATGACTCCGGCAACAGAATCATCATAGTTAGCTTCCTTCATAACACCAGCAATATTCTCTGAAGTTGTTGCAACCAACTTAAACTCTACTGGGTAAGGCAAGTTTCCTGACTCGTTCAACTTGTCAACGATATCCTTAGCGTCAGCTTCAACTTTGTCTAATACTTCTGGACCATAAAGGAATTGTGATCCTGTGATAAACCAAAACTTGTAATTCTCTGTGTTAAACATGTTCTATTTCCCCCTGAAATATATAATAACAACGACTAGTCCTTAGACTTTTGACCATAATACGCATTTGCACCATGCTTACGCAAATAATGCTTGTCCAACAACGTCTGTGAAACATGGATGTTGTGTGGGTTTAACATAATTGTGTGGTAAGCCATCTTAGCTGACTCTTCCAACACAACTGCGTTATATACTGCCTTATCAGCAGATGGTCCCCACGTGAATGGTCCATGATCTTGTGCCAAAACTGCCGGCACAGCCATTGGATCAATACCACGCTTCTTAAACGTTTCAACAATAACATTACCTGTTTCAAGCTCGTATTCACCATTGATTTCCTCATCGGTCATCTGGCGAGCTACTGGCACATCACCGTAGAACGTATCTGCATGTGTTGTACCAGCAGCTGGCAAGTCAATCCCAGCTTGGGCAAATGATACTGCCCATGGTGAGTGCGTATGCACGATCCCACCAATTTCTGGGAATGCCTTGTACAAAACGCGGTGCGTTTCTGTATCACTTGATGGGTTAAGGTCACCCTCGACAACCTTACCATCAAGGTCAACAACAACCATATCTTCTGGCTTTAATTCATCATATGGTACCCCTGAAGGTTTAATGACAAACAAGCCACTTTCACGATCAATTTCAGAAACGTTTCCCCAAGTAAATTTAATCAAGCCATGCTCTGGCAAGGCCATGTTAGCATCATAAACACGTTGCTTAACGTCTTCTAACATTATTAATTAATCCTCCTTAGATGTCTCAACTGGCATTTTATCAATTGCCTCTTGTTCAATTGAAAGACCAGCTTTATATTGATCCATAAACTTACCAAATCCAGCTACATCTTCTGGGTCTGGCTCAATCGTCGTGCTTTCTTGAGACTGGAATACTTCATCTTCTAGGTAATCAGCAAGCGATTGACCATCCTTGTGGCTGACAACGAATTGTGACAAAACTGCCATTCCCCAAGGACCACCCTCACCAGCATTCTTCATTAAGGTTACGGGTGTATCCATAACACCAGCTAAAATCTTCTGGGCAACAACTGGTGTTGTAAAGATACCACCTTGAGCAACAACTGAGTCCATGGCGACCTCTTCCTTTGCCAAGACATCCAAACCAATCTTCATAGCACCGAAGGCACTATACAAATGCATACGCATTAAGTTGGCTAGCGTGAACTTAGCATTCGGTGTGCGGACAAACAATGGACGACCTTCGTCCATGCCAGTAATGTTCTCACCTGAGTGATAACCGTAGCTTAACAAGCCACCAGCATCTGGATCTGACTTCAAAACACTGTTGAACAATGCGCTGAAGATTTCGCCACCAGTAACAGTTGCCCCAATAGCAGCCGCAAATTCAGTAAAGACACGCGCCCATGAATTGATTTCTGATGTACTGTTATTAATGTGAACCATGGCAACTGGTGATCCATCAGGTGTCGTCACCATGTCAATATTTTCGTTAACTTGAGATAGTTCTTTTTCCAAGACAACCATGGCAAATGCTGAAGTACCTGCGGATACATTCGCAGTACGCTTCTTGACTGAGTTCGTTGATACCATTCCTGTACCAGCATCCCCTTCAGGAGCTGCAGCAACGGCACCACTCTGCAAATTACCAGAAGGATCAAGCAACTTCGCACCAGCTTCAGTCAATTGACCAGCTTCTTCACCAGCTAACTTGATTGTTGGCAAGATATCTCGTAACTGCCACAAATATTGTTGCACTGATTTGTATGAATTGAACTTATCCATCATTGATTGGTTATAATCATGAGTCTCTTCATCGATTGGGAAGATTCCTGAGGCATCACCAATACCGATGACTTTTTCACCAGTCAACTGCCAGTGAACATAACCAGCCAAAGTTGTTAAGAAACTAATCTCCTTAACGTGTGTCTCTTGATTCAAAATCGCTTGATACAAATGAGCAATACTCCAACGCTGTGGAATATTGAAGTCAAATAATTTCGTCAATTCTGAGGCTGCTTCACCAGTAATTGCATTACGCCATGTACGAAACGGTACCAATGATTTATCATTCTTATCAAATACCAAGTACCCGTGCATCATCGCTGCAATTCCAAATGATGACAACTTCGTTACTTGAACATCATATTCATCCGCAACAACTTCTGTTAAATTCTTATATGCGCTTTGTAATCCTGACCAGACATCTTCCAAAGAATATGTCCAAATACCATTTTCAAGCTTGTTCTCCCAATTATGACTACCAACTGCGATAACTGATGAATCAGATGCAACTAGCACTGCCTTAATACGAGTAGAACCAAACTCAACACCCAAGGCTGTTTGCCCTGTAGTAATTTGTTCTTGAATCTGTTCTTTATTCATTAATCTGTTCCCTTCAAATGAGAATCAAAGTTATTTTTTGTAACCGTTTACAAGTATTATGATAAAACATTTGTGCGGACAAATCAAGCAAAAAGATGAAAATTTGTACGCATAATTCCATACATCTTTTAAAAACATGATAATACCGCTATTTATAGCAAATAATTTTTTATTCTTTTGCTCAACAATTCACCATAATTAGGTGTCTGTTTGATCACAGGTTATGCTTCATTGCTAAATATCACCATAAACGACGCAATATCCATAAGAAATAACTTTTTAACCATGTGATTTTTTTGTATAATAAAATTATTATTACGTTTTAGAAATGGAGCTATCAAAACATGGACACGAAATACGACATTGTCAAGAAAGGGCTCCGCAATGATATTATTTCTGGCAAGTTTGCGATTGGTGATAAATTACCAACCGAGGCAAACTTAACTGAACAATACAATGTGAGCCGTTATACTGTAAGACGCGCCACAGCGGGATTAGAACAAGAACATTACTTATACCGTATCCAAGGGGATGGGATGTATGTCAATGATTGGAAGAAAATTCCAGCTGCAAAAACTGAGAATAAAGTCATTGGTGTCATTACAACGCATTTAGCTGACTACATTTTCCCAGAAATTATTAGTGGTATTGACCAAATAATTTCTGATGCTGGTTATGCTTTATTTATCAGTAATACCCATAATACGTTCGATCGCGAACGACGCAGCCTATTAAGAATTATTGAAACAGGGATCAGTGGCTTAATCATTGAACCAACCATGTCTGCATTACCCAACCCCAATCAAGATTTGTATGACCAAATCAAACAGTTACATATACCAACCGTCTTTATTAATTCTAAATACGAAAGTTCAGACTTTAATTACCTAGAAGTCAATGATGTTGATTCTGAAGCACAACTAGTCCGCCACCTAATCGCGCAGGGTCATAAAAGAATTCTGGGTGTATTTAAAGTTGATGATATTCAAGGGGCTCATCGTATGCAGGGGTTTTACAAAGCCTTTCAAACGCAGCCAGATTATGCACTAGATAGTAATATCATCATGTACCAATCTGATGATGAAGAAAATAATGCCCTCATCTTGAATAAAATTGAGAGCTACTTAGAATCACCACATCGGCCAACAGCTTTAGCTTTATATAATGATTCGTTAGCCATTCAAGCCATTGACTTGGTTAAATCATTGGGATTCAGAATCCCTGAAGATGTTGCTATCGTAGGTTTTGACGACTATAGTTTGTCAACATACATGACGCCTAGTTTGACAACCAACCGGCACCCCAAACGAAAGATGGGCCGAGATGCCGCACAAATTCTTCTTGATCTTATCGATGGACAACCTGGGCACGACGTCATTTATGAACCCGATATGATCGTTCGTAACTCGTCAGCAACGCCATTAAGTTCAGATGATAAAGACTAAAAGAGAGCGAGACAAAAGTTGTTTTTAAGCCGGAGTGTAACGTGATTATGCTATCAAGCTTTCATGCTGATAATTAAGATATTTTTAGCAAAAAGAAGTTGGAACAAATGCTTTTGTTCCAACTTCTTTTTACTTTAATTTAATTTTTCTTCCACCACTGCCGGTTTAATTAATTGACGTAATCGCTTAACCATTCGCAACCATGCTGGTACCAAGAACAATAATGAACCTAACCAAGCCAATGGATTAGCCAAACTAGCTCCAAAGAATCCTAACCAACCAACTAAAGCAAATGCAGTGATTGTTCGCATAACCATTTCACCCATCCCCGCAAATGTTGGTGTTCGCACGTCGCCAAGTCCTTGCAAGGTGTACCGTAAAACAAATAAGGTACTCAAAATAAAATAGAATGGCCCATTTGCCCAGAAAAACTCTTGCGCCAAATCCATCACTTCATGTTGTCCAGAGCCTACGAACAACGTCACTAAAATGCGACCAAAAATAACTTCAATTGCGCCTAAAACAAAACTCATACTAATCGACATTTTCAAGGAGCTCTTGACACCCTCTAAAATACGATCATACTTACCGGCACCAAAATTTTGGGCGGTATACGTTGCCATTGCCACACCAACTGACATCAATAATTGGGTACTAATTTGATCGACCTTCGAAGCTGCGGTATTTGCAGCTACCGCGTCGGTTCCCAAGGTATTAACAGCCGTTGCCAACGTGACTGACCCGATGGCAATAATAGATTGCTGAAAGCCCATTGGTAATCCAGCCATCATGTGTTGACGTAAATCACCTTTTTTTAACTTAAAGTCAGACCAGCTCAAACGTAAGGTATCTGTGTACCGGGTGATGTGCCAATGTGAAATAACCACGGTCACAAATTGTGCAAATACAGTTGCCGTTGCTGCTCCCTCAACACCCCAATGGAATTTAAGAATCAACAATAACTCTAATGACACATTTACGATCATCCCAATAATTAAATAATATAATGGTGCTTTACTATCACCAACGGCTCGTAAAGCATTGGAAATAACATTATATCCCATTGTCATAACCGTTCCGGCTAGAATAATGCCGATGAATAACTTGGCTTCCCCATAAATAGCTGCTGGCATTTGCATTGCATGCATCAAATTATCAATGAACACTAGACTAACTACAGTTAGGACAAGTGACATAATTAATGCAGCCACAATACTGGCTGCATATGATTCACGAACACCACGAACATTCTGGGCACCATACCGCTGTGCTGTAATAATTGCCATTCCTGAACTAAATCCTTGCACAAAACCCATAACTAAAAATTGAATACTACCTGTTGCCCCTACTGCTGCCAATGAATTAACGCCCAAGGTCTGCCCAACAATCAACGTGTCCGAGATATTATATAATTGTTGAACCATGTTCCCAAGCATTAGGGGAATGGCAAACATTAGAATGACCTTTGCCGGCTTACCACTTGTGAGATCTTGCATGCTTACCGCTCCTTAACTTACCAAATATGTATTAAAATTAAGTATAGAATAGCTTTTATTCGTTTGTCTATTGATAAGTTTGTTTATGGTAATTAATTTAATAAACAAGAAGGCGAGCGAGACAAAAGTTGGTTTGAAGCCGGTGCAACACGTTTATGCTATAAAACTGACATGCGTATCATTCAGATATTTTCAGCAAAAAAGAAGTTGGAACAAACAATGTTCCAACTTCTTTTTTTGATTATTATTAGTTAGCTAATCAATTTGATTACTTAGCTTCCTTTTCGGCACCGAACTTTTCGATTTCCTCAAGTGAGTGACCACGTGTTTCTGGTACACGGAACATAACGAACGCAACGGCAACCAAGCAGATAACACCGAAGATAGCAAACACTGCTTCTTGTGACATTGATGCCGTCATAATTGGGAAGATCAAGGCAACCACGAATGAACCAACCCAGTTCATAGATGAAGCCAAACCTGATGCGCGACCACGAATAGCTAGTGGGAATACCTCACCAACTAGAACCCAAGTCAATGGGGCCCAAGTGAAGGCATAGAAAGCAACGAAGATACTTAGGAAGACAACGATCATCATTGGATTTGTATCCATAAATGAGTTGATAACTGCTGGCA
Organism: Weissella paramesenteroides; assembly: GCF_051903945.1. GTDB lineage: Bacteria > Bacillota > Bacilli > Lactobacillales > Lactobacillaceae > Weissella > Weissella paramesenteroides_A. The sequence continues at coordinate 1,825,955 of NZ_CP192268.1, forward strand.
AGATGAATGATAGACCCATGACTGTACCACCCATCATCAACAAACCACGACGGTTAAACTTTTCAGCAATTGCCATGTATAGCAAAGCACCTAGAACCAAGATAACACCTTGGATGATTGGCCATAGCAAAGCGTCTGAAGCGGCTTGACCAGAAGCCTTCTCAACAATCAATGGAATGTAGTAGAAGATTGCGTTAGCACCCATGAATTGTTGGAAGAATGCAACCATAACACCAGCGATAACTAGGTAACGATAGCGACCTTCTAGCAATGAACCCCATGATGTTGACTTTTCAGCTTTTTGCTCGATACGAGCAGTTTCATTAATGGCATTAATCTCGCCATCAATTTCTTCTGGACGGCGAATCCAAGTTAACACTTTATGAGCTTCTTCAACACGACCAGTTTTGATCAAGAAACGAGGTGATTCTGGCAAACGCAAGACACCTAAGAACAAAATCAAAGCAGGAACAGCAGCCAAAGCAAGCATCAAACGCCAAGCAATATGCTCAGGAAGCCCCTTTAGCAAAAAGTCAACGACATATGAAATCAACATTCCAGACACGATCATCAATTGGTTAATTCCTGAAAGACTTCCACGCTTCTCAGCTGGTGCCATTTCAGACATGTATGCTGGTACCAAAGCAGAAGCAGCACCAACTGCAATTCCCAAAAGAACACGGGTGAAGATCAAGTATGCAACACCATTATGAGGTGAAACACCGGCTAGCAAAGCACCAACCATGAACAACAATGCTGAATACAAAACCATCTTACGACGACCTAAACGATCAGATAGTTGACCAGCAATCGCACCACCAAATACAGCTCCTAACATCAATGATGATGTAATCCAACCAGTGACACCTCCACCAGATAGATTCCAGTCACTTTGCAAGAATGGTAATGCACCGGTCATAACACCAATGTCGTATCCGAATAAGATACCTCCAAAGGCTCCGAAGAAGTAAATAAATTTACTTGAAATTTTCTTCTCAGACATGAACTAATCCCTCCAAAATCATGTTTTCAACATGATCCTAAACTTAAAAATTTTAAATTGAAAACGATTACGAGTTCCCCAAAACAAAGTTCAAAAATAAATACCTGCAATGATTTAAATCTAATTGAAACCTTGCGAAAATTTGTAACCGTTTTCATCAACAACATTATTATACATGTTGTGCGGACAAATTAAAAGACTTTTGTTTAAAACATACAAATTTGCGTACAAATTTCTAATGCAAACGCTCACAAATGACTATCAAATCACGGTTTTAGTCAATTAACAAATCAAATATTAAATTTTTCTAAATACATGCCATTTGCACAAAAAAATCCTACGTACAAATCTGTCAACAGACTTATACGTAGGATTTAATAATGAAAGGTTGGAAAAAATAAAGCGTTCCAATCTTTTTTACAATGAAATATTTTTTGCAGCTAATTGTTTTTGGACTTCTGGATGATTCATGAACTCATCATAAGTTGTTTCAGCACGATCAATCACACCTTGATCAGAAACAACGATCACATGATCAGCAATAGTTTGGGCAAACGTGTGGTCATGTGAGGTGAAAATCAAACCACCCTTGAAATTAATTAGACCATCATTCAATGATGTAATTGATTCCAAATCCAAATGGTTAGTAGGATCATCAAGAATAAGTACATTAGCTTTTGTCAACATAAGCTTTGACAACATCACGCGAACTTTTTCTCCTCCTGAAAGGACATCCAATGTCTTCTCTGCATCCTCACCCTTAAAGAGCATACGACCTAGCAAACCACGTAAGAAAGTATTATCACTTTCTTCCTTAGATGCAAAATCACGTAGGTAGTCTAAGATTGGGCGTTCAGGGTTTGGGAAATTAGTTCCCATATCCTTAGCTAAATAGTCTTGGCTTGTTGTCACACCCCAAGTTACATGACCAGAATCAGGTTTTACCTTACCAGCAATAATATCTAAAATCATGGTTGCAGCAACATCGTTTTCAGCCATAACTAAGGCTTTTTCATTTGGATTAACTGTGAATGAAATGTTATCCAAAACTTTCACCCCATCCACACTTTTAGAGACACCTTCAACACGCAACATATCATTACCAATTTCACGTAAGGTTTCAAAATTGATATATGGGTATTTACGTGATGATGGTTGAATGTCATCAAGCGTAATCTTATCTAATTGCTTTTTACGTGAAGTTGCTTGTTTTGACTTTGAAGCATTGGCTGAGAAGCGTGCAATAAAGTCTTGTAATTCCTTAATCTGTTCCTCTTTCTTAGCATTTGCTTGTGATTGCAAACGTTGAGCAAGCTCTGATGACTGCTTCCAGAAATCATAGTTACCTACAAATAGTTTGATTTTACCGAAATCAACATCAAGAATCATTGTTGCAACGGCATTTAAGAAGTGACGATCGTGGGAAACAACGAGCACTGTGTTTTGATAATCCGCTAAGAAATCTTCTAACCAAGCAATTGTCTTCGTATCCAAACCATTAGTTGGCTCATCCAAAATCAAAATATCAGGATTACCAAAGAGCGCTTGAGCCAACAATACCTTAACTTTAGTAACTTCGGGCAAATCTGACATCAATGTTTGATGTTGGCTTTCAGGAACACCAATACTTTGCAAAAGTTGTGTCGCTTCTGTTTCGGCTGTCCAACCATCTAGCTCTTCAAAGCGAGCCGACAGTTCACCCACACGAATACCATCTTCGTCGGTGAATGGATCATGCAAATAGATTGCATCCATTTCAGTTTTGACATCATATAATTCTTTATGACCTTGCATAACAGTATCTAGCACTGTAAATGCATCAAACGCAAAATGGTCTTGCACCAATGATGACATGCGCTCATTTGGATCCATTGAGACATTACCAGTTGTTGGTTGTAGTTTTCCCTCCAACACCTTCAAAAAAGTTGACTTTCCAGCACCATTGGCGCCAATAATGCCGTAGGTGTTACCGGGTGTAAACTTTAAGTTAACATCGTCATATAATTTTTTCCCAGTGAATGAAACTGAAACATTCGAAACGGTTAGCATATTTATTTCTTCTCCTACAAATTATCATTTTATTTTTGCATATAAATTATCACTTGTGAAATACAAGCATACCACTAATAACTCTATCAAATGGCTTATTTATAAGCAAGCTTAATGACTTAATAACGTCGGCTAAACTATCTTTTTCTAATGAGACTGCTAAAATATACACCCGCTTCGATAATGGCAATGAAGAATGATACTGGCAAATTTAACCAATATGACAAAACTAACGCAAGCCAAACACCAAGGACCGAAAAAGTGATTGCTAAACCAATAATTTGCCAGACTGTCCGTCCCCAACGCATTGCTGAACTTGCTGGCAAAATCATCAAAATAAAAATTAATAATGAACCAACAATTTGTGCAGAAACTGCAACCGTAACTGCCATTAATCCAAGAAATAACACTTCGATTAGCTGAACATTTTTTAAGCTAAAACTTGCCGTTGTATAGTCAAAAGCAAAGTGTCGCAAAGATCGAAACATCATTAAAGTTATCAAAATAACTAATGTCGCTAAGACAATGACCTCCCAGACATCCGTTTGGTTAATACTGAAAATAGAGCCAAACAAAATACCGGTCGCTGCCGTTGCATTCTTATTAGACAATGATAGAAAGGCAATTCCCAGTCCAATTGCCACCGCACTGACGGCAGAAATCAAGGATTCAGAACGCTGTTCTTTCATACCAAGTTCTCCCACACTCATCGAGGCAACCACAGAAAAGAGTAGCATACCAACCAAGGGTGACCAGCTCATAAACAGAGCAAATGAAGCGCCAGCAAAACCAATTTCACTTAACGTATGCGCAAGGAATGACATTCGTCGCGCAACGATAAACGGCCCAATAAGGCCACTCATAATCGCAATCAATGTCCCGGCAATAAAAGCGTGTTGCATAAAAGGAAAACTAAACAAAACTCTCGCCTCCTTCACGTAACTTTGCAATGTCTAATTGGGAAATATTACCATACTCGCTACCTTGCTTTGTTAATAGTAAATATTCATCTGCATATCGCTGCATAATGTCAATATCATGACTAACCATGATAGTTGTTAATTGATAACGTTTTTGATAGGCAGCGACAACATCCATCAGACCATACTTAGCAACATTATCTAAATTTGCCGTTGCCTCATCTAATATTAAAATATTGGGATTTTGAACTAACGCTTGGGCCAAATAAGCTCGCTGTCGTTCACCACCTGAAGCGCGGTCAATGCGTTGTTCAGCAATATTAGTTAAATTAGTTATTTCAAGAATATGCTGCAAGCGGCTTTTTTCTTCTTTAGACAACCAAGGTCGTAACCCTTGATCAAAAGTTAACGCAACAAAGTCCTTAATACGTAATGGGAAAGCTTGCATATCAGGACGATATTGCGGCACATAGGCAATTTTATGTTGTTCTGCATCGTACCACTTGAATTCACCCGTTGTTAACGGAATTTTACCCAACATCGCACGAATCAGAGTCGTCTTACCGACACCGTTATCTCCAATCAAGACTAAGTTATGCGCTTGATTTAATTGGAAATCCACTTTTTGATAAAGCCATCTGTTATCAAATTTGATACCAATGTTCTTTCCATCTAAAATCATCATTTTTGTAACGCCTCATTCAATGCATTTAATTGTTGCATCTGCCATTCTATATAAGTTGTATTAGCTGGCTTAGTCTCACGTGCTTTCACGACAGGGACATCATGTGCTTTCGCATAGTCAACGCCTTGCTTAGCCAATTTACCGGATGCCTGTGGATTATCAATCACAACAGCAATTTTCCCCTGGTTAATTAAGTCTTGCCACTCTCTGACATCACTTGGCGTTGGATCATCGCCTTCTTCAATGGCACGTGCAAACTTTTGATCTTGCATGTTAGCCCCTAAAGCTAATAACGTATTATCAAATACTGGTTCAGTTGCCAATAACTTTTTACCAGCCAACTGCACCTTCACTTGATTTTGTAAATCGACTAATTTCTTAGCCTTATCTTGATAATCTTGCGCGTTCTTTTTAAAGTATGATGTCTTCTTCGGCAATAATTGACTATATTGCTTTACCAATTGATTGGTCAAGCGTGTTGTGACATCTGTCTTGTACCAAAAATGTTCATTACCACCACTTTCACCATCCTTATAATGATAAAGATCAGCAATATTAATTGTTTTTGCCGTTTTATTTTGTTTTGCAAAATTTACACTCCAATTATCAAAACCACCGCCATTGGAAATAATCACGTCAGCTTTTTGATATTGTTTGGCTACACTGGTAGTAGGTTCATATTCGTGTGGATCCATATTAGGTTTATTGATAATGCTTGTCACACTACCTTGATTACCTAACACCGCTTTGGCCATCTCACCATAACTATCTAAGCTGGTAACGACTGTGACCTTATCCTTATTTGTATTAACCTTGGTTTCTTTGTTTTGCCATGTGTGATAAAAAATTATGCCTAGTAAAACAAAAACTAAAATAATTGGCAACCAGATAAAGCGTAATCTTTTATTTCTCATTTATTATCTCCCTCTAGGCGTTCAGATAGTTCGATTAAAAAACGACTAATAACTGCTTGTTCGCTGTCCGAAAAATTCTCTAATAATTTTTGATACTCATCAACTGTTTCACGATGTCGCTGCGTATGGGCCGTCGCTAACGAAATACCCAAAGTTGTTAATGACCATCGACTAACCCGGCCATCCTCTGGATCTGGAATAACATTTACCATCGGCTCATCACGAATGTACAAACTCTTCATTGCTTTTGTAACCGCTGCACCAGATACGTGTAAGGCCCGTGCTAATTCAGAATTGGTCTGTGGACCACGTTGAGCTAGTAACATTAATAAGTGTCCTTGTGTGGTAGTAATATCGGTTGTATTCTCTCCAATTAAGACTTCTCGTTGATTTTCAGAAAGTAATTTTAAATGATTTAAAAATTGATCAATCTGTTTTGCATATGATTCTACTGTCATTTTCAGCATCTCCTTAACTGGTTAATTAACCAGTTAATAATAACACGCACAAAAAGTTAGTGCAACTCTTTTTAAAAATTAAAGAAAGGGCGAGACAAAAGTTGTTTTGAAGCCGATTGTAACAATAATTAGGTGGTTTTGGTTCGTAGCAAAGCGAAGATCCAGAAATCCCTAATTGTTGTTACAGCAAGGCTTCAGGCTTTTGGAATGCATTTAAAAAGTCATCAACCCACCAGTTTAAAATTGGTGGGTTGATGACCCTAAACGTGTTCCAAAAGCCTGAAACTGATTGTAGCACTCTCATTGAAACAAATTGAAACAAACTTCATTTACTTTTTTTGACTTTGTTCAGCCATTGTTTTCGCAATTAAACTTGCATATTGTACCGAGCCATTTGTATTTGGGTGTACATGGTCATCTCCTAACCATTCCGGATGATCCTTAGCTAGTGATGCCCAGTCAACAATGTGTAAGTTCTTGTGCGTTTTTGCTTGTGTACTCAAGAAATTATTATTTTGTGTTACCCAGTCACGACTAGCATAGCCATTGATCCAATAAACTTGGCGATCTTTGCCGACGATATCCATAACCTTATTAAAGTCATTGTCACCGATTAATCCATTTGTACCAATCGAAATCACAATATTCTGTGACAATAAGTTTTGACTATCATACGATTGTAAGATTTCTGGCACTGAGTATGGTTGCCGACCAACCGTTGCATTAGCAACCGTATTTGGCATAAGTTCTTGCAAGTCAGGTGCAACATCAACCATGACTGAATCACCAACCGCAGTCACGCGATTATCACGGATTGCTGTAAATTGGTCAGCATTAAGACCATATTTACCCATCAAATCACGTTCCTGTTGTGTCAATGAGTTTGGATTGACCTTTTGACTAGATGATTTTGCGCTACTCTGCTTACTACTTGCCTCTTTTTGCGCCTTTTTTGCCTGTGCAACTGCTCTTTTATTAGCTTCATTAATGCGACTTTTATTGCTATCCAGTCGTTTTTCAAGTGTGTTTTTGGGTTTAGCCTGTGCCGATTCATTTGCCGAGACAGCATAACCTGTGCCGACAATCAGCATAATCGCAACCACTAACATTGCTTGTACTGAATGTGAACCGAAAAATGTTTTGTACCATGAAGTACCAGAACCTAAGGCTGGCTTCTTGACCCTTCGGAAAACATTTTCAACATAACGATAGCTAAGTTCTGAAAAAATAAGTACAATAATAATCTTTAAAATTCCCATCCAGAATGTCTCATGCTGCGGGACTAACTTATCAAAGAATACAAAAACTGGTAATTGATACAGATAAATACTGTATGAACGTGTCCCTAGGTAATTTAAAAATTTATTATCTAATGCATGACTAAGAAATGATGCTGGATGCGCAGTAATGGCAATTAAACTGGTAATAATTGCGGTAGCAATAAACATCAGTCCCATATAAGTCGTGCGCCATTCTCCATTTAAGCCAAAGAATGTAATAATTGTTAGAGCTAAAGCAATTGCTCCCAAAGTATTTAAATTGCGTTTCACACGCGGCGATAGAATATATTTCATACGCCTTGATGGCCAACCAAAGGCTAGGGCTGCTCCAAATAACACTGCAAATATTCGGGTATCTGAACCATAATAAGCACGGTTGATATTCATGGGATCATATAGCACACCTAACAGAATGGCAGAAACCCCTGCTAATCCAATCAATGCTGCCCCAATAGAAATTCTACGAATACGCAAACCAAGTAACAACATGACGATAATTGGCCAAATCAAATAAAACTGACCCTCAATTGATAATGACCATAAATGGGTAAATGGTGAAGAACCACCCCAAGAGTCAAAGTAGGAATCACCATGTTTTGTTGCCCAAATATTATAAATATACAACATGTTACTAACTAAAATTGCTCGTAAATTATACAGTAAATCCCGTGCAAATAGCGCAATATATGTTGCCGTTGCAAATAACATCATCAAAAGGGCTGGGTATAGTCTCTTCATACGACGACGATAAAAACTTAACACATCAATATGACCATTCCGGTCATATTCCTGAATTAATAGATCAGTAATCAAGTAACCTGATAGGACAAAGAACAACGGAACTCCCATCCAACCACCAGGCAAAATTTTTGGCCATAAGTGAAAAATAATTACGCCAATAACCGCAATTGCTCTAAGCCCATCAAATCCAGTAATATAACGTGGCTTATTTGTTACATTTTGGTTCATTTTATCTCTTCCTAAATAAATATTCTACTCTAATAAATTAATAACTTAGATGGACTAATTTAAATTATTATTTAAATAACCGTACCTTGCTAATTTTAGCGCTGTTTTGCAGTCACCACAAACAAAATGTGCCGTGTTGATGCGGCGCTGTCGATATATTTTATGCCCATTTTCACACATGTATACCCAATATTTTTGAGGTTTCTGTGGCTTGTTTACTGTGGGCGCATATCTCAATCCATCTACTTGTTTAAGTAACTGTTTAAAATTTTTATCACGATGCATATGTGGTAAATGATGAATATGTAAATGATAATGAACTAATTCGTGTTTAATAATGCCAATCAGATTATTTAAATCAAACTCGGTAAGCATCAAAGGATTAATTTCAATATCATGTGTTGCTAACAAATATCGTCCACCAGTCGTACGTAAACGTTTATTAAATGTTGCTTGATGTTCAAAAGGCTGTTTAAACTGCTCGACAGATATTTTTTCAACTAGTTTTTGTAATTCTTGATTGGTCATCTGATCACTTAATAATTATAGTTCGTCATTTTCATCAGCGCGCATCGTTTCCCGATGTACTGTTTGTCCATTCCGAACAGCTAGATAAAACTCAGCCATGGTTGCCTGATAATATGGCACAACGAATATTGCAGCAACACCATAGGTTAACGCCGAGAAAATCCACCATAGAATGAAGCTCACTTGTAACCAGAATAATTTCATCCGATAACCACGCATCATCTCTTCTGATTTTTTCAAATAAGCCGTGATTGATGAAATTTCACGACCAACACGCACATCATCAGCATATAGTAATGGTGCTTGTGAATAAGAATATGTCTTTATAATGCCAGGAACTATAAGCAAAAACGTCCATAAAACAGTGAAGATAAATCGTAGCCCTAACAAAACAACGATATCTACAATCGTCCGTTTGCTCCAAAATTTGAAACTTGCCTGTAAAGGCTTCTCAGGCACTTTACCATTCCGACGCCATTGAACAAATGTCCAAACAATTCCTAGCGTAAAAACACCTAAAATTACTTCAGATAACAAACTTGTCGTAAAAATCTGTGTCGCTGTTGCCATTGATTCCCGCGCTAAATCCGCAGAGTATTGAATGGTTGCACTATCTGAATTATTTGTCATCTGATTCGTAGCATCTGATAATGCTTGATTATTTTCACGAACTAATGTGACAATTTGATAAATAATTAAAATAGCCGATAATTTTATAGCTGTACCAAAATTACTACCAAGCACATGCGTTTTCGCTTGTTTTTTTAAATCATAATTTGTAAACATGGGTCACCTTTCATTAGTCAATTTCTATTAAGTTTACCATATCTCAGTGTGCATTTTATGGGTTTTAACCAAACATTATATCTTATTAGATAATCAATTTTTGCATAACCCAAATACTTTAAATACTGTATTTCGCCTATGAATAATTTTTGATATGCAATAAAAAAACACCTGTTCAGTTGGACAGATGCTTTAATATACAATAACTGGGATAGCTGGATTCGAACCAGCGAATACACGGTACCAAAAACCGATGCCTTACCACTTGGCCATATCCCAATGCTTACGACCTAATTATTTTAGTGCATTTTATTTTTACTGTCAATATTTAGTATTGTAAATAAAAAGCCAACAAGCGTAATCGCTCATTGACTCTTTGTAGCTGGGATAGCTGGATTCGAACCAGCGAATACACGGTACCAAAAACCGATGCCTTACCACTTGGCCATATCCCAATAATAATGGGGGCTATAGGATTCGAACCTATGAACCCGAAGGAATGGATTTACAGTCCACCGCGTTTGACCGGACTTCGCTAAACCCCCATATTTGTATCAAGCATTTCTGCCCCGACAACTCTTATATCATACCAGTAAAAAAAATAGATTGCAAGCACTTTTTAATAGTTATTTATTAAATCAAAAAAAGAAACGTAACAATCGGCGTCAGTCTTTTAGAACCCGTTTAAAAAAGCCATCAATCTACCAACTCGAAGTCAGTAGATTGATGACCATAAATGTATTCCAGAAGACTAAAGCAATATAATAATTGGCGTCAAAACAGCTCTTGTTGCACGCCGTATAAATAAATTACTTCACACCAGCCATCAAACGTTTGATACGTGGTACCAAGAATATTAATAGAATCCCTAGTACAACTGAAGCTAAACCAAACCATGTAAAGTAGGCAACTTCATTATCTGGTGAATATAACGTTACTAATTGTGCATTCAGTGCTGATCCGGCAGATGAAGCCAAGAACCACATTGACATCATTTGTGACATAAATGCCTTTGGTGCTAGTTTAGTCGTGACTGATAGTCCAACCGGAGAAATCAACATTTCACCGATAATAACTAAGGCCCATGACCCAACTAGCCATAATGGTGACACACGTCCTGAAGTACCAAACAACGTACCTGGCAATGCCATCAATAAGAATGAAGATCCAGCAAACATTAGTCCGACAGCAAATTTCATTGGTGAAGAAGGTTGATTCTTTTGCCATTTCACCCATAGCCAAGCAAAGAATGGTGTATAAAGCATAATGAACAATGGATTTAATGACTGGAACCAGGCAGCCGGGAACCATGAAGTATCAACACGTTCAGCAGCAAAAGTTGCCAAAACGATTGACCCTTGTTCCTCAATTGCCCAGAATAATACAGCAGCTAAGAATAATGGAATATATGAGAATACTCGTGAACGCTCTTCTTTTGTTACTTTGGCTGATGTTGTCATTAACACAAAATATGAAATTGGCAAAATAATTGCAACAATGGTCAATAAGTTAACATAGTTCTGTAGACTATTCCAGCCCATTAAGTTCATCAAAACAACAATCAATACAAAGAATACAATCCCCAAAATAATCTTAATTACTAGAGGCTTAACTTCCTCCTCTTGTAATGGGTCAGGCGCATAGTTTGAATCTTCATGTAAATGCTTACCACCAAAATGGTATTGTAACAAACCAAAGAACATACCAATGGCTGCTAGTGAAAATCCAGCATGGAACCCAACGCTGTTTTGTGTCCAACCAACTAACAATGGCGAAATAAATGAACCCAAATTAATACCGAACACAAAGATTGAGAATCCAGAATCTCGAGAACTGTCACTGTCTTCATATAACGACCCAACCATTGAAGAAACATTTGGCTTAAGCAACCCCGTTCCTAATACAATTAGAATCATTGAAATAAACATTGCTGTTGATCCAAATGGTAGTGCCAATGCAATATGACCAAACATAATCAGGACACCACCCCAGAACACCGTCCGTCGTTGTCCTAGAATTCGATCGGCAATAAAACCACCAACAACGCCTGATAAATAAACCATTGAAGCATAAATAGCCATAATTGATGCAGCCGTCGCTCTAGTAATATTTAAATCACCAGTGCTAATTAAATGCCACATGTAGTATAGCAAGATGGCTTTCATACCATAGTAACTGAAACGCTCCCACATTTCGGTCATAAATAGCGTTTTTAGACCGTAGGGTTGTCCCAGAAATTTCTTTTCCGTTTTCATGATAAAAACTCCTCATTCAAATAAACTGTTCTTCTACTCTGAACATGATGACAAGAACGTCACTTGTTAAATTTTACTTGAATTTATAACTTTCTACAAGCGCTACTATCATTTCCTACTAATTTTTTTATCACTTTTGTTATAATCAATTTATGAGATAGTGTGGCAAAAGGAGTTTCTATGACTAAAATTATTGTATCAAGTGATAACCATCTTGATGTTAATAAGCAAGATATTGAAAAAATACTTGTTCAACAAGCAACAGCTCTTCATAATTTACAACCAGATTATTACTTAATTGCTGGTGATTTATTTAATGATTTCGAAAAATCATTAAAATATGTTCATGATTTACAAAATGCTTTAACAACAGACACAAAAATATTATTTATTGCTGGTAACCATGATATGGGACGTAATATTTCATTTTCAGAATTAGAAACCAACCTCGATCCACTCTATCTTCATAATCAATATATTGACATTCCTAATTCTGATTGGCGGATTATCGGCCACAACGGTTGGTACGACTATAGCTTTACGCCTGATATTGATCCACAAGCCATTGCACGTTTCCGTTCTGGTTTCTACTACGATCGTGTCATTGATCAGCCGATGAGTGATTTAGAACGAATGGCGTTAGGCCATTATCAAATGAAACAACTACTAGATGATGCCGTTAGACACCATAAACAGGTTATTTTCTTTACCCACTTTGCACCAATCAACGACGAGATTTTTTACCCGAATAATAATTCTCGTTGGGCAATGGTCAATGGTGTCCTTGGTTCAACTAAAACCGGCGAATTGTTAGCACAGTACGATAATGTCCAACATGTTTTCTACGGACATATCCACGTTACTGTCCCACCACGTAAAAAACACTTGATTACTTACTACAATCCTAGCGTTGGTTATAATCGTCATAAATTACAGGAATGGACAGCTGATACTTTTTATCAATCATGGTTAAACAAAATAATTCAAATAGTGTTGACAAGTAAATAAGTATTCTGTATAGTATATATTCGTTGAGGTGATAATTTAATTATTGCTTATCATACATATGGGGGTTTAGCGAAGTCCGGTCAAACGCGGTGGACTGTAAATCCATTCCTTCGGGTTCATAGGTTCGAATCCTATAGCCCCCATTATTATTGGGATATGGCCAAGTGGTAAGGCATCGGTTTTTGGTACCGTGTATTCGCTGGTTCGAATCCAGCTATCCCAGCTACAAAGAGTCAATGAGCGATTACGCTCGTTGGCTTTTTATTTTGTTCTAGAAATGAAAATAAAAAGGCTGAAACAAAAGAAAATGTTCCAACCTTTATTAACTAAAAATATATTATATATAAGCACGTAAGTTTGATAATCATCCTGTCAAATATTTTACTGCATTGTTTCGGTTTCAAATTGCGCTGGCATTTTTGCTGATTTGATAATTGCGCCCATGGCAACCAACGTCCCAATCATTAAAATACCTGCCATACCCCAATCATTTGTAAACTGTGATAATGAAACCATCAACCCTGAGATAATATTACCTACAGGACGAGTTGCTGAGAAAGCGCCAGAATAAGCACCAATTTGCACAGGATTCATCATATCTGCACGCATGGTTTGACTTGATGGTACATTAATAATTTCTCCCAACGTGAAAACAACTGAGATCATGACCAGTGGCCAGAAATCACGTAGCAAAAATGAAATAGCGAAACCAAATCCTTGAATAAATGTACCGATAGCAAAACTCCGAATTAACGGCCAACGATTAGTATAACGATTGATCCAATTCATCACCAACACAATCATGACGGTATTTATCACTAACATAAATGACAGCATACGTTGTCCATAAAAATGAATACCCATGAATGTATAATCATGAAATGACTGCGTTAAATGAGCAGCTAAATAAAAATCCGGCTGTGAATAAATAACAACTGCAAAAATCGAGCCAAACATAAATAATACATAGCGCTTATCAGATAAAACTTGCCCATAAGATTTGACAGCGCTCCAAACCGATGAGCTTGCATGCACATTATCCATGTTCAGTGTCTCTGACATACCAAACTTAATAATTGCCGCATTAATTACGCCCACAAAAACAGAACCTAACAACAGTTCAAATAAATAATCACGGAAGAACCAACCACCAATGGCCGCACCTAACATCACACCAATATTAATAATCCAATAAATCAACGCATAGACAAACTTTCTATTTTTTACCGTTGATGCATCAATCATCATTGCTTGTTCAGCCGGATCTGCTAATGATGAACCAATTGATGCCATTAAAAAACCGATAAAAGTGATGTATGGATTCGTAAACCATGGTGCATTCATTAACATAGCCAACGCGTAGCCAGATATAATTAATGCTGACCCGGTCAACATTGTTCGTTTACGTCCCCATACATCCGATAAATGACCGCCGTACAGTCCAGCAATAAAGCCAGCCACAGAAACAATCATTAATAGAAACCCAGATACAAAAGCACCAAAATATTGCACATAATAAATTGTCATATTGGGGCCAATCGAACTACCAAGTAAGACTGTTAAAAATACGGTTAACGTTCTTAGCTTTAAATTCCGATTTAAAGCCATAAATTCCTGCATAACAAAACCCCTCCCATACTTAAAACTCAAATTGTACCCATATTATCACAACCTCAGCTCCCTTGTCCCATTTTCCTCAATACTTTTAATTTAACAAACAGTAAACTTTTTTAGACCAGATATAACTATCATTTAGTTTCATGGTCTAGGTGTGATATAATAAGGAGGTAAAATCTACACTGATATGAGGTTACAACTAATGACTGTAAATACGTTGAAAAAAAATAATTTTGAAGACATCGTTTTCCCACATTGGGATGACCTACCAAATTTTGACCTCTATATGGATCAAGTCGTTGAATATATTAATCAGGTGTTAGCACCGCTTGAAATGCCTACTGTTACTTCAACGATGATTAACAACTACGTCAAAAAAAAGATGATTTTAGCACCTGTAAAGAAGAAGTACCAAACGCTACAAATTGCTGATATCTTGATCATTTCATTGCTAAAACCAATCTTTTCATTGGATCAAATTCGAGCAGCAATCGATCAAATTACCGTTGATGATTATCCCAAAAAAGCTTACGACTCATTTGTTGATACGCTATTAGGATTTTTCAAAAATCCAACCAATCAACCACTGGAAGGCGTATCATTGGAAACGCAACTCATGCAATCTGCTGCTAGTGTGCTTTTCCACAAGCTGGAAGCTGAAAAAATTCTAAGCACTTTGCAACAACAACATCCTATAAAAGAAGTTCCCACAACGAAGTAACAACCGCGTCTGGGACATAAATGAGTATAGATGAAAAAGGAGGCTGGGACAGATGTTGTCTCAGCCTCTAATTTTTGTGCTAAAAGATATTAATTTGGTATTTCATCGTCTTCTGGTGTTATTGGCAAATTAATAATAAAACTAGTGAGTTTGTCATCCGATTCAACCCGTACTTGGCCACCATGGGCATTGATGACCCCATTAACGATAGCAAGTCCCAGCCCCGTACCACCGGTTTTCGTATTCCGAGAACTCTCAACACGGTAAAATCGGTCAAATAGGCGCTTGATTGATTCATCGGGAATTTTAGCACCGTTGTTTGTCACGCGAATTTCCACCTGATTCTCCTCAGCAACTGCTTTTGCAGATAAACGGACAAAGGTTGCTCCTTCACCATACTTCAAGGCATTATTAATCAAATTCATAAATACACGCGCTAATCGATCAGGATCACCAACCATTTCGATAACGGCCGGATTTGACACAGCAGAAATCACAACGCCCTTTTGTTGTGCTTCAAGTTCATAATTTACTGCTAGTTGCTGTAACATAGCTGCCAAATCCAACGGCGCCCAATGAAGTTTAAAGTCAACTTGGTGAACTTGTGTGTAATCAAACAAATCTTCAACTAATGATTTCATTTGACCGGATTTATCAAAAGCTGTTTGCGCATATTTCATAATTTCCTCACGGCGCAACTTTTGTTGTCCATTATCATTAATGATCAGCCCTAAGTATCCTAAAATTGATGTTAATGGTGTTCGTAAATCGTGCGATACATTCGTTACCATTTCATCTTTCGAACGTTCAATCTCATGTTCTTCCATCATGGCTTGTTGCGCCGCTTCAAATACACCATTAATATTTTCTGCTAATGGTTGCAAACGATGTCCCCAACGTTTAACTTCCAACCCTTCACTCTTTGTATCACCTACTTGTGGCACTAATTTATTTACTGCTAATATCAATTCTGCCAATTTCGTTCTTTCATAAAATTGCCACAGCAGTCCCAACCAGATAATTAATAAGATACCACCAACAATCGTAACAGTTGCTAGTGACCGTTGTGATATATCAATTAGTTCTGATGCTAAATTATTTGTGTGCCAATGAGGTTGCATCAGGAGAATGATTCCAATTCCCATGCATACAAAAAGCAGGGCGGAAACCACTGCCTTGACCGTTAACTTAAGCCAACTCAGTACTCTTAGTTTCATCCCCACTGCCTTTCTGTATTAAAGTACTTCAATCTTGTAACCAACACCCCAAACGGTTTGAACAACTTGGTTACCCCCAGTCGCATCTTCCAACTTATCACGCAAATGTGACACGTGGACCATAACCGTTTTTGCTGAAACAACAGATTCTTGCTGCCAGACACGTTCAAAAATGTCATCAGCACTAAACACTCTATTGGGATGTGATGCTAATAGGTACAAAATACCAAACTCTAATGCTGTTAAGTTAATGTCAACACCATCAGCAGTTCGTACTTCATGACTATCTTTATTGATTGTCAATGGACCAACATCTAATACTTCTGGCGTAGCTTGTGCCAATCCATTTTGAGCACGACGTAATAATGCTCGTACACGAGCCATAACTTCTAATGGATTAAATGGCTTTGTCACATAATCATCAGCACCTGTAATCAATCCTTGGATCTTATCCATAGCGCCTGACTTTGCTGACAGTAACAAAATTGGTACTGGATTATCTTTACGAACCTCTTTCAAGACCTCTGTACCACTCATCTCAGGCATCATGATATCTAAAATAATTAGTCCAATATCAGGATTTGTTCGAATTTTGGTAAGTGCTTCTTTACCATCACTAGCAATAACTGGCTCATAGCCTTCATTTTTCACATAGATTTCTAGCAATTCCGCAATTTCATGGTCATCATCAACAATCAAAATCTTCATTAATTTACCCTCACTGCTTCTTTAGCTATTTCTTTTGAGATTGTGGTTGAGCATTTGCGCCAAGGAAACCACCCTTAATTCCTGTCTTTGCACGCCAATAGCGGAATCCTAGGAATGCAATCACTGCAATGACAAGATATACCCAACCTGGTAGCAATGGATTGATTACTGCTGGCAAGAAGGCAAAGCCTAGATATGCTAAGAACCAAATGGCAAAGGCCCCAACTGTAACAATTGCTTTTTTCCAAAATGATACACGCTTGCCATCTCGACGTGGTGCAAGTGTTAATGTAACAGCTGAGAAGAAGACACCACCTAAGATCGATGTCAACACCAATGAAGTAATACCAGCTGCTCCAGCAGAGCCAGCTGATGATGATTTCACGCCACTAAACAATAATGTTAGCCCAAACATGAAACTAAACATCATAAAGAAGGCAATCGCGTTATCAATGGCAAGTGGCCAAAAACCATAACTTGCATAGCCACGAGTATCATCACTCTTTTCTGCCTCAGTCTTTAGTCCCATTGCTTCAGCTGGTGAATTATATAATTGCTTTGCTGTGACCCCTGTTTTTTGGGCAGTCAATAATTTTGCACCAACTTCTGTAATCAATTGTGCCTTTGACTCATCCCCATTAGCAAGAATTACCATTTGACGAATAAATTCCTGATTACGATTAGTCAATCCTGATGTTGCCAGTTCTTGCACTGTTGGTAGCGTTGGCTTAGGCGCTTGTGATTGTGTTTGTTCCTTTGACTCTGTCATAATTTTCCCCAATTAAACGTTAAACAAGAATTCAATGATGTCACCATCTTGTACAACGTATTCCTTTCCTTCTGAACGTCGACGACCAGCTTCTTTAATCGCCTTCATTGACGCATATTTGTCCAAATCTTCAAATGACACTGTTTCAGCACGAATGAATCCACGTTCAAAATCCGAGTGAATAACGCCCGCAACTTGAGGCGCTTTCATACCTGCTCGAAATGTCCAAGCACGTGTTTCCTTACCACCAGCAGTGAAGAATGTACGTAGGTCAAGCATATGATAAGCAGCACGAATCAAACGATTCAAACCGGGCTCTGTAATACCTTGCAGCTCCATAAATTCTGCTTTATCTTCATCATCCATTTCAGCAATTTCTTCTTCAGCACGTGCAGAAATACCAATTACATCTGCACCCTCTGATTCTGCATATTGCTTAATTTGCTGATAATATTCAGATTCTGAAGGATTAGCCATATCATCTTCTGAAACATTAGCAACATACAGAACAGGCTTTGAAGTCAACAAGAACAAGTTATGAATAATTTTTTGTTCATCTTCATCCCAATCAATTGACCGGGCAGGCTTACCAGCTTCTAATGCTGGTTTCAATTGTTCTAAGACTGCTAGTTCAGCAATGGCATCTTTATCTTTAGCTGACTTAGCTGATTTTTCAACCCGGCTGTAACGCTTATCAATAGACTCTAAATCAGCCAATACTAACTCTGTATTGATTGTTTCAATGTCTTCTAATGGGTCGACCTTACCAGAAACATGGGTGATGTCATCATCATCAAACGCACGCACAACATGGACGATAGCATTGACCTGGCGAATATTTTCTAAGAATTTATTACCAAGACCCTCACCTTGTGAAGCACCTTTTACAATACCGGCAATATCGGTAAACTCGAATGTTGTTGGCACAACCTTGTCTGCCGGAATCAATTCTTGAATACGATCCAAACGATCATCAGGTACTTCAACCATGCCGACGTTCGGTTCAATGGTCGCAAATGGATAGTTCGCCATCTCTGCACCCGCTTTAGTAATTGCATTAAATAAAGTTGACTTACCAACGTTTGGCAAGCCAACAATTCCTGCTGTAAGAGCCATTTTATTTACCCATCTCTCTTTTCATTAATCTTGTGCACTCTTTAATACACGTTTAAATCTTTTGTCAAAATCATGTCGTGTCATGACAACCTGTCGTTGACATCCCTGACACACAATCTTCATATCAGCACCGACACGCATAATTTGCCATTCATTCACACCACATGCATGCGGTTTTTTCATTTCAACAATATCATGTAAGTTGTACATCACTGCCTCCACTATTCCGCATCCAAATCTATGCCTAACGTCTCGAAAATCCGGTTAAGGTCTTCATCCGACAAATAAGTGATTTCAATTTTCCCAGCGCCCTTACGGTTACGGGTCATATGCACCTTAGTCCCAAACTTATTTTCTAAAGCTGTCGTTGATGCCTTGATATAAGGGGACAAACTTGGTTGATCTTTGGTTGCCGTTGACTGCTCATTCAATTTGTTGACTAATTGCTCTAATTGACGAACTGTCATGCCCTCGGCAATCGCACGTTTGGCAACTGGTACAATACGTCGCTTATTACGTAAGCCCAATAATGTTCGTGCCTGCCCCATAGATAATTGCCCTGCGTTTAGCAAATCTTTCACTTCATCAGGCAAGTTCAACAAACGCAAAAAATTAGCAACCGCTGATCGTGCTTTACCCAAACGCTTTGCCACTTGTTCTTGTGTCAAATGAAGGCCGTCCATCATATCACGATATGCTTGTGCTTCTTCTAACGGTGTCAAATCTTCACGTTGCAAGTTTTCCAAAATGGCTGCCTGCAACATTTGGTCATCATCCAATTTACGCACAATTGCTGGAATGGTTTCTACATTAGCAATCTGAGAAGCACGCCAACGACGTTCACCAGCAAGAATCTCATACTGGCTACTATCCTTAGGATTATGACGCACAATAACTGGCTGTAAGACACCATTTTGCTTAATTGATTCGGCTAATTCCTGTAATTTATCTTGATTGAATACCCGTCGTGGTTGGAACGGATTGGCAACCATCTTATCAACGGTAATTTCACGCACTTCATCACCGGTAGATACCGAAGTGTCCAGTCCTTGATCAGCAAACAACGCACCTAGACCGCCACCTTTTTTACCGAAGCCGCCTAATCCAGTTTTTTTAGATTTCACCATGAGACTCTAGGACCTCCTTTGCTAATTGTGTGTATACCTCAGCACCCTTTGATTTTGGATCATAATCAATGATGGCCATACCACGAGATGGTGCTTCAGAAAGGCGAACATTACGTGGTATCACAGTCTCATAGACCTCACTACCAAAGTACTCCCGAACATTCTCAATAACATCAGCTGACAAATTTGTACGGGGGTCAACCATTGTCATAAGAACCCCTTCAACCTCTAAGTCTGGATTGAAATGGCGTTTCACTAATTTCATATTATTCATTAGTTGACCCAGACCTTCTAATGCATAATATTCAGCTTGGACAGGAATCAAAATTGAATCAGCCGCTGAAAAGGTATTGATTGTTACTAGTCCTAGTGAAGGCGGATTATCGATTAAAATATAGTCATACTGCTCTCGAATATCTCCCAAAGCATTCTTCAATCTCAACTCACGTGCCATTACAGGTGCTAATTCCAACTCTGCACCAGCAAGCCTAATCGTAGCCGGTACAATATCGACCCCTTCATGTGAAGTTGGTAAAATGACATCTTCTAATGGCACGTCATTAATTAACACGTCATAAATATCTTGTTCAATATTCGACTTATGCACACCAGTTCCTGATGTTGCATTACCTTGAGCATCGGTATCAATAATTAATACTTTTTTGCCAAAAGATGCTAACGAAGCAGCCAAGTTGACTGTTGTGGTTGTTTTACCAACACCACCTTTTTGGTTTGCTAATGCAATAATGTGTCCCATTATTTTCCCCTTCCTACAACGGTTTGCGTGCTGGATCTCCTGGTTTACGAGGATAGCGATTAGGTGTCGCACTAACCTTATCAATGATGATAATCGTTCTAGGATCACCATTAGGCAAGTTCACTGGCACTTCTTGGCCAATCTTACCACCTAGTTTTGTAATCGCTCCCTGCGCTTCATGCAATTCTTCACTGGCAGCACTACCCTTCATTGCTAGTAATGCACCACCGACTTTAATCAGTGGTAATGTCAGTTCGCCCAATACATTTAATCGAGCCAACGCCCTAGCAGTCGCTACGTCAAATTGTTCACGATTTGGCGCCTTTTTATGACCAAATTCTTCTGCTCGCGCATGAATAACTGTCACACCTTCAAGGCCAAGTTCGTTAACTAGCTCTTGTAGAAATTTTATGCGCTTATTTAATGCATCGATGATGGTAATTTTTAATTGTGGAAACGCTATCTTTAATGGCAGTGATGGAAAACCAGCTCCTGCACCAACATCAATCATACGAAGTTGATCAGTTTGTAGCTTAGGATATGCCCATGCTAAAGTTAGTGAATCATAAAAATGCTTCAAATACACATCGTCACGATCAGTAATAGCCGTTAAATTCATATGTTCATTAACCGCTACCAAACGGTCATAATACGTTTGATATTGTGCCAATTGTTTATCGTCTAAAATAACGTTTTTATCGCGTAGTGCCGCCGCAAATTCTTCGGGGTTCATTATCTTTCTCCAAACTGATTCCAATACTAAAAGAATACCGCAAAATGCCTATCTATTCAATAGATTGACCGAGTTGAATCTAAAAATCAGGGACTAGTGTTTCACGTGAAACACTAGTCCCTGATTTGTTAAATAACAGAAATTTTTGTCATAAATTATTCATTAGGATGCCATTACTAAATACATATCAGCTTAATCGTTGCCATATTTTCTCTTGTATTTTAGGCTGTGGGTCACTTTGAATATCTTCGATTGCGCGCCATTGTCCACGAACAAGTCGCTGTGGTGCCACCTCTGCAGTTAGAATTGTTACTGTCCACTTCAAATGGGTGTACACGTGGGTAACTGGTCGACCAGCTACCTTCTTTAGGTCTGCCACAACACCATAATCTGTTGCCAACCTTTTTTGCGTCGCTGCAACCATTTCTTCTTCGGTCCAATTGGCATCACTGTCTGTTATAAAATCAGTTAATGCATACAAGGGCATCGTCCAAAAACTTCCTAACAAGCCATCAGCTGGGCGCTGTTCCCATAAATAACCTACTGATGATCTGACAGCAATGGCAAAATAGGTCACCGGTTTAGGTTTAGGAGCTTTTGTTTTTACTGGGTACAAATCCTCTGTCCCATCTAAATATGACGCATTAAATTTCTTAACTGGTGAGTGTTCACTATCATAATTTTTTGCACTCATATATGATGATCCCAAATCCATTATCGCTTGATTAAAATCACCCGGACGTTCAGGATCAATTAATTGTTGACCCACTTCAAAGAAAATTTTTCTTGTTTTTGCTTGTGCAATATCTGCGTCAATTTTAAAGAGCCGTGCAAAGACACGAAAGGCGTTACCATCAATGGCCGGTACTGGCTCATCAAAAGATATACTAGCAATAGCTGCTGCAGTGTACGGACCGATACCCGTTAACTTTTGTAGAGATTGCATATCACTTGGCCAAACACCAGCGTAATCATTAACTATCTGTTGGGCTGCCTTTTGCATATTCCGAACACGTGAATAGTAACCTAACCCTTCCCAAGTTTTTAATAACAGTTGTTCTGGCGCCATAGCTAAGTCTGTTATCGTTGGAAAATGCGTCATAAATCGTTCAAAATATGGAATAACCGTTTGTACTTGGGTCTGTTGTAACATAATTTCTGATACCCAAACATGGTATGGTTCTTGATCTCGACGCCAAGGTAAATCTGCACGACCTTCTCTATCATACCAATCAAGTAATGTCTGACGGAATGCCTCTATTTTTTCTTCATGCCACATCTCAATCATGAAATTTTGCCACCTTTTTTAAAAGTTATTTATCCAGTGTAACATTTTCTAATTTCATATTTGCCTAAACCCTGTTTAATGAGAGATAATAAAGACAAGAAAAAATTTAAGAAAGAGGCATTATCCTTATGGCAGATCAAACTGCACTTAAAAAATTAGCCGGTTATCGTGCAGCTGAATTCGTTGAAGATGGTATGGTGGTAGGTATTGGATCAGGTTCAACCATTGCCTTTGTTGTCGAAGCGCTAGGTAAGCGTGTTGCAGAAGAAGGATTGAAAATCAAGGGAATTCCTACTTCTGATAAAACACGTCGTACTGCAGCAAAACTTGGTATTCCCATGCATAATGTTGACGATGTTGACCACATTGATTTGACAATTGACGGTGCTGATCAAATTGATGAGAATTTTGCAGCAATTAAAGGTGGTGGGGCCGCCTTACTTTGGGAGAAAATCGTTGCCGTTAATTCCCGTCGTAACATTTGGGTCGTTGATGACACAAAATTAGCGCCACAATTGACCCATTACCTTCCTGTGGAAGTCATCCCCTATGGTGCTGATCAATTATTTAAGCGTTTGAAATATGCTGGCTATCAACCAACCTGGCGTTTGGACCAAAATGGTAACCCCGTTCGAACAGACTCTGCCAACTTCTTGATTGATTTGCATTTTACTAAAATGCCTGATCCTTTCAAATTGGGGCGTGAGTTGACTAGCATGGTCGGTGTTGTAGAACATGGCTTGTTCCTAAATATTGTTGACCAAGTTGTTGTTGGTCGTGCAGATGAGACGATTACCGTTTTTGATGCTCATCCCAAACCTTTAATCTAAATTAATTAAAAAGACGCAAATCACGTTACACGCCGGCTTCAAAACAACTTTTGTCTTGCTCTCCTTTTTTGACCATTAACCAAATTTTAGGATGCACCTTTTTGATTCTTAGGAATTAAAATCTTAAAAATTGTCCCATGTGGTTTGTTATCCAAGATTTCAATCGTCCCACGATGCCCTTGAACGACCCATTTTGCAATCGACAATCCTAATCCATGACCACCCGTGGAACGAGAACGTGCCTTATCAATTCTATAGAAACGATCAAACAAATGCTTCTTATCTTCTTCCGAAACACCCTTACCAGTATCAGCAACTGTAATTTTAATACCACTACTTGTTGATGCTGCGGTAATCGTGACACTTGCCCCTTCACCTGCATATTTTTGCGCATTATCTGTAAGAATAACTAATAGTTGACGTAATCGCTGCGCATCTCCAATAATCGGTAATGATTTTGGTACATCAACCTTTAGCGTTTGATTCTTTTCATTGGCATTGTATTCATAAATATCACCAACCTCACGCACCGTCTCTGCTAAGTCCATTTCCTCAAATTCAAACATTGGAATATCCGCATCGGCCTGTGATAATGTCAATAAATCACCAGTCAAGTGATTTAAATGTCTGACTTCAGTCAACGCATTAGCAACACTCTCAACCTGATCCATAACAGTGTCGTTCGGATGCTCTAACATCCGTTCCAAATTATTTTGAATAACCGTCATCGGCGTTTTAAATTCATGAGCTGCATCAGCGACGAAAGTTCGCTGCTGGTTCCATGATCGAATAATTGGCCGCATATTAGCTCTAGTCAATGCCATTCCCATCAACAGAAGGGCCAACTCAGACAATACATAGATCCAGAATAAACGTGTCTGATATGACTCAACTAATTCATGTTCTGCTGTGACATCAACATATGCTAGTTCGTCGCCATGTCGATTAAAGAAATACCAACTACCTCGATATTCACGTAAATAAACGCGATTTGCTTTTGGCAAGTTCAATGTGTTTTTAAACGAATCAACATAGTCCGTGATTTGTGCCGTTTCAGTTTGGACAACTGGACGATCAAAACGATTTGCTTGAACATTAAAAGCACCGTCTACACGTGTTTCTGCATTGCCATACATCACCGTTCGAAACTGACTAATTGAAAAACTACCAATCAATAAGAACACTAATGTAAAACCAACAACCATTAAAATTGTCATTTTAACCTGTTGTGACAACGAAGCGCGGATTCTTTGTAGCCACTTTGGTAGTTTTAAATTTTTAAAACGATAATGTCGTTTTTCTGCTGATTTAACTTTAGCCATTAGTCCTCAGTCGTCGCGTTTAGTGTGTACCCCACATTACGCAATGTTTTGATATTAACTTGCGCCTCCGCTTGACGTAAGTTTTTTCTCAAGTTTGACATGTACACTTCAACAACCGTTAATGATGTATCAGAATCAAATCCCCAGAGACGATCAAAAATCTGATCCTTCGTCACAATTTGTCCGACGTGTTGTACAAGGTAAACTAATAAACCAAATTCACGTCCCTGCAAGCTAACCTCTGTATCATCAACTAGTACCTTGTGTTGATCCACATAAATTTGTACATTACCAACCTCTAAAGCACCATCCTGTCCCAGCACACCTGTATGACGTAATAGCGTCTTCAACCGTGCCAAAAGTTCTTCTTTATAAAATGGCTTTGTAATGTATTCATCAGCCCCTAAATCAAATCCTTGCATTTTGTCAGCTATTTCACCCTTGGCTGTCAGCATAAGGATTGGCAAATTTGGAAACTGTTCTTTTGCCTTCTTCAAAATAGTAAATCCATCTTGCCCAGGTAACATAACATCCAAAACGACCGCATCATATACACCTGATTCAATTTCAAACCAACCTTCATCCCCGTCATGGACTTGAACGACTTCACCTAATTCAGAAATTGTTTCTTTTACTGTATCATTCAATGCATAGTCATCCTCGACAACTAATAATTTAATCGTATTTTCTGCCATAATATTACCGTCCCTCTTGCACTTGTGTTAGTTTTGTTATTTTTAATATAGACGCTGAACCTTAAAAACTGCCTATCCTTAGCTTACTCATACCTTAAATATTTAAGGTTTCTACTTAATATTATAGGGTACTTTGATCAACAAAAGAAGAAATAGCACATAAATAACTATATATTAAAAGAGTTATCGATCTACCAATTCGATGAAACTGGTAAATCGATAACTCTTAACTGTGTACCAAAAGATTGCATACTTGCTATAATAATACTTTCGTTATTTTTTACCAGCAAAGTAACTGATCAAGCCAATAATAATCCAAATACCCAAAATAACATATTCATATGGCCAAACTAATGACACCCCTGTTCCAGGAATAAGCGTTGCCACCGCAATCAGAATAGCAATCACACCGCCCAATATAGGCAGCCATAAATGTTTATTACGGAAACCACCCTTTAGTTCAGGGTACTTTCGACGAATAGCCCACAAGTTAAAGGCATTGATTCCCCATGCTAGGGCAGTCAAGAAACCACCAATATCTAAGAAGTAAGTTAATGCACCCTTACCCAACCAACCAAGTGATAACACCAATACGAGAGTCATCACAATGGCACGGCTTGGTGTACCATATTTTGGATGTACTTTTGCAAAATATTGTGGCAATATTTTTTGTTCAGCTAGTGAATAAATCAAGCGTGGCGCTGCTGAGAACAACGCTAAGAAACTCGTTCCTAATCCTAAGAAAGAAATAATAAACGCTGCTGTTCCTAACAACGGGAAACCTTCCGCCTTAAAAGCATCAATTGTTCCCATTTCCATTTTTGCTGTACTTTGCCATGGATGAATCCAAGCCGATGCTAACAATACTAGTAAATAATAGGCTGCCGCAATCATAATGGCAATCACAACAATTCGCCCAATTTTTCGAGCTGGTGTTTTGACCTCTTCAGCCATAACACCAATTGACTCCCAACCCGTCAAGAACGTCATGGCCGGCAAGATAAATCTAAATATCTCAGGTGTCTTTGATTGTCCGTCATAGAATGCGGGCCAAAAATTGCTAGGTTTACCATGACTAAAGCCAACAACAACCAACACAACCCCAATTATAACCAGCAAGATGAATAATACAATTTGTACATTACTTGTAAGACTAGCACCACGGTAATTAATCGCAAAAATAAATAATGTAATCAATACACCCAATGCTAATTCCGTATAATGGACCTTCATACCAGCAAATGAATAAGCCGGTCCAGTAGCAATTTGAGGAATAATCTGCGAAAGTAACATGCTGGATGCAGTCACATAAAATGCCAAAGCACTTAAATATGAACCCAGCAATGCCCACCCGGCAAACATACCACCTTTTTCTCCAAATGCTTCATATCCGTAAACAACTTCACCACCGGCTTTCGGATAAACCGTAGATAATTCAGCAAATGATAGTGAAACTAAAATCGCGAGTACTGATGCCGCCAATAAACCAAAAATTTCTCCACCAGCGCCATACTGATGAAAAAACTGACTATTCGTGTAAATCCAACTACTACCAATTACACCACCGGAACCCAAAGAAATAATTCCTAATGTGCTAATACTTGGCTTAAGCCCATTCTGTGCCATAAGTAACCCTACCTTTCCCAAAACCACCTGAAACACCATATCCAAGAAGCGAATGTTTTTACCCTAATTTGCCTACTATTAGAGAATCGCTTAGTGACATATAATAATCCCTATTTACCACAATAAAATACATTTATTAAGACTTATTTTAACAAAAAATCCCAGTGATGGGACTCACTTTAGAAAAAACAAATTATTTATAATAAAATTTGTTTAATTTGATCATAACTATTTGCCGTATACGTTGGCTGATAGTCAAATGTATTATTCGTTTCATTGGGATTGTACCAAATGCTTCGCAGACCCACACGATTTGCTCCCAAAATATCTGACTGTAAACGATCACCAATCATAAATGTATTTTCACGTGTTAATTGGTGATACTTTTTAAAAATTGGTGAAAAGAATTCTACGCTTGGTTTAGAAAAGCCAATATCTTCAGAAATAAAATAATCATCAAAATATTTTAGTAAACCAGAACCTTCTAGACGATCAAATTGTGTTTTTTTAACCCCATTGGTACCAACAAATAATGTGAAATCATTTTGCTTCAAACTATCTAACAAAGATGCTGCACCAGGTAATGTATAAAAATTATGATTTAACATTTCACGATACTCGGCCTCTAATTTCACACCATTAGCATCAATGTCAAAAAGAGCTAATGTTTTTGAAAAACGAGTGTCCAGCAATGGCTGCCGTGGTGCGCCACTTTCAATTTGCTGCCAGACTTTCTGATTAATTGTTTGATAAGTCGAAAAGCCTTGATGAATATCAGCAACACCATTTGTTTTTAAAATTTGTCTCACCCCTTCAACTTCACCTTTTTGAAAATCTAATAAGGTATCATCGAGGTCAAAAATAATATACTTTGACATGCTAGCTCCTTTACATTGAAAAATTTATTTTTTTAAATATCTTTGTTCCTTATCATAAATAAAGTGCCCCAAAAATGAAAGTTATTTCATAATTTATTAGAAAAACACAAAAGAAGTTGGGACATGAGGAAATGTTCCAACTCCTTTTTCTAAAAATATCTTAATTAAAAGCATTTCAGTTTGATAGCATAAACGCGTTCCAAAAGTCTGAAGCCTCAATGTAACGCAATTTACGCCATTCCTGTCCTTCGCTCTGCTTCGGCCAAAAATGACGCAAATCACGTTACACACCGGCTTCAAAACAACTTTTGTCTCGCTCTCTTTCAACTAATTTATTGTGCTCGACGGATAACTGCATCAATTGACAATGTCTGCATGGCCTGCAAGTATTCCGTTGCAGAAACATCTTTAGTCGTTGCCAATAGATGGAAAACGCCACCAGAATTTTCAGAAAGCAATTGCTTATCCTGGAAGCCATTACGCATGTAAAATGCATAGCGCTTAACACGTTGTTCTTCATTTTCTGCTTGTTGGCCAGTTTCTTCAGCCTCCAAGATTAACCCTTCTGGATAACGTTCCTTCAAAATAGCTAAGGCACGACTACCATATCCCTTGCTTTGAATTGCTGAATCCATAGCGAAATATAGTACAAAAGCCTTCGCTACTCCTATTTCACACAAATACAAGACACCAATTACTTGGCCTTCATCAGTAATTACTTGCATTCTTGTGCCACTCTGTTGCTCAGACATCGCAACTAAATCCGCAATCGGACGTTGCTCATATTCCGGAAAAGCCTCAAGATAAATACGTTCCCAGTCTGCTTCAGTCTTTGGCGTAACATCAATGATTTCCATTTTTAACACCTCATTCTATCAACATAAATTATAAACTCCTCACGATTATAACATGAATCCGCATTTATAAAAAAAAGCATCAAGTTCGTCACTTGATGCTTCCGATTATGCTGTTAAATTACAATCCGCATAATCTTTTTAGTAGTCGCCTACTAAACTATACAGAACGTATCGCCCTTGTTTCCTTCTACAAGGGCGATACGTTTTGTTGATTGTGTATATCTGTCAAAACGTATCACCCCCTTTCCTAGATTAACAACCATTATAGTCGCTCATCTAAAAAATTCAAGGTAAATGCTTATTTTACTTCTGATGCTTCCGCAATCAAATGAGGCAATTTATGTCGTTGCACTTTACCGCTCGCTGTCCGTGGTAATTCTGATGCATTATAAAAGTGTGCAGGCACCTTATAATGTGCTAACATTTCTCGACCAAAATTGCGTAACTCTTGTCGAGATAACGACTTGCCAGCCGCAAACGTAACAAAAGCGACTGGTACAGCACCCCATTTTTCATCAGGTACACCGACCACTGCAATTTGCTTTATTGCATCCAGTTTCGCATAAACTGATTCAATTTCATCAGGAAAAACATTTTCACCACCTGATGAAATCATATCTCCTTCACGACCATCAATATATAAGAAACCTTCGTCATCTAACCAGCCCATGTCACCCGTATCAAACCAATCATTTTCGAATGTATTAGCATATTTCTCCGGTTGATTTAAATAGCCAACCGCTAATGTTGGCGATTTAATTTGGATACGGCCATGACTATTTTCATCTTGATGCGCAATACGAACTGAAACAGGAAACAGTGGCTTACCAGCTGACCCAATTTTCCGTTGCGCATTTGCCGCATCCAAGGCAATCACTTGTGATGCTGTTTCTGTCATACCATATGATTGCACGACTTCGATACCTGCTGTTGTTGCTCGTTGTAAAGTTGTTAAGTCAGTTGGCCCACCACCCAACAACATCGTACGAAAGTTTTTGTGATAACGAGTTCCTGCTGGCAAATCCCTCAGTAGTTGTGTCAACATCATCGGCACAACTGAAATCGTTGTCACTTCTCCACTTAATAAGATTTTGTTAATGGCATGAACATCAAATTTTTCAAACAGACGCACACCCATGCCATAAATAAGTGATCTCATCATAATCGACAAACCACTAATATGAAAAATGGGAACAACTGCCAGCCAAACATCCTCAGTCATAATGCCCAAATTTAACGCTGAACCAACAGCTGAATAAAAATGGTTACCAAAGGTTTGCATGACGCCTTTAGGATTACCAGTCGTTCCTGATGTATACATAATTGATGTTACTTTATCTAAATCAAATTCAGCAACTGGTTCAATTAGTTCAGCAGCTGGTATTGCCAATACTTCGGCAAAAGAAATTTGCTTATTAACTGATAACGTTAAGTGAAAATCATTATCTTGCACAATAACTTGAACACCCGCATCTTGTAATTGAAAATCAATTTCTCGTGCAGATAAACGACGATTGATCAAGACAATTGTTTTACCTAATTGTTGTACGGCTAAAATCATCAAATAGCCTTGTAGTTGATTTGAAGTAATCACCGCAATCCGTTCTTCATTTTGAGCAATCTGCGCCAATTGTGTCGCAATCTGCTGCACCTGGTCGTTCATCTGCGCAAAGGTCAACTTTATTTCCTGATACTGAACAGCCAGGCGATCAGGTGATAATTGTGCACGTTTTGTTAGCCAATTTTCCATGAATATTCCTTCTATGATATTTTTAAAGCAAAAATCGAATAAAAAACCCGATAGCTGACATTGACCTGTCGCTTACCGAGTCTTCATTATTTTTATGGGAACTTTGGATACTTGGTAAAATCTGGTTGACGCTTTTCAAGGAAGGCGTTCTTACCTTCTTTTCCTTCATCCGTTGTGTAATACAACATTGTGGCATCCCCAGCAAATTGTTGCAAACCAGCTAAACCATCTGTATCAGCATTCATCGCAGCTTTAATAAAGCGCAAAGCAGTTGGTGACTTTTGTAGAATAATGTTGGCCCACTCTAACGTTGCATCTTCAACCTCAGCCAATGGTACGACACGGTTGATCCAATTCATATCGTAAGCTTCTTGTGCTGTGTAGAACTTATTCAAGAACCAAACTTCCTTCGCACGCTTATGTCCAATAACACGAGCTAAGTAACCTGAACCGTATCCTGCATCAAATGAACCAACCTTTGGTCCAGTTTGACCAAACATGGCATTATCAGCCGCAATCGTCAAATCACAAACTAGTTGCAAAATGTTACCACCACCGACTGACCAACCTTTAACCATCGCAATAATTGGCTTTGGAATGATACGCATCAAGTGTTGCAAATCCAAAACGTTCAAACGTGCAATGTGATCATGGCCAACATAACCACCATTACCACGTACTGATTGATCACCACCAGAAGAAAAGGCCTTATCCCCTTCTCCAGTTAAAATAATCACACCAATTGAAGCATCATCACGTGCAATTGAAAAAGCATCAATCATTTCTTGCACCATATCAGGTGTAAACGCAT
The DNA here is from genome assembly GCF_051903945.1 of Weissella paramesenteroides. GTDB lineage: Bacteria > Bacillota > Bacilli > Lactobacillales > Lactobacillaceae > Weissella > Weissella paramesenteroides_A. Next base: position 1,857,632 of record NZ_CP192268.1, read on the forward strand.
TATGATGACGTGGATTATTCATCGTAATCTTAGCAATTGCATCAGCACGCTCAAAGAAAATTTCTGAGTATTCTTTAATTGTTGACCATTCTACTGTCATATTTATTTTGCCACTTCCTATTTTTTATATCTGTACAATAAACACTACTAGTGCATTATAATCTTTTCTATTATTTTTTCCAAATTAATATTAAAATGAGGATTAATCCGATACTACTTTGAAAATGAGGGACGACCATGGATGCATTACAATTTTTAAACGTTGAAAACAAGCTCGTAACTGCTGAAAAAACAATCATTCAACTACCAATCACCGACCAAATCAAGCAACCCTATGGTATCGTGCATGGTGGTATTAATGCTTTTCTTGCTGAAACAGCAGCTAGTCTAGGCGCTAATGCTAGCTTAACAAATCCCGACCAAATTCCTGTCGGTGTTGATATTCATACACATCATTTAAATGCTGCAACGACTGGTACATTACTTGCGATTGCGACACCCATTAAGTTAGGTCATCGCATTCAGACGTGGACGGTAGATACCATTATTGCAGAAACTAAGCAACAAACCTCGACATCAACTGTAACTATTATGATAACCACGAAACATTAATTTTCGCTTCAAGATCAATTTGTTTAAAACTTTGAGCAAAAAATAACCCAATGGTTAAATTCACTTTAACCATTGGGTTATATCTCAAATTTAATGTTCGCTTGGGGAGCTTACATCTCGTCTAAACGTCCCCATTTAGGTTGCTCATTCGTTTGTGAATCAGTATCTACAGCATCATCTGTGACATCTGTTACAGGTGCGTGTTCTGCTGCTAATACATTCGTTAATACATCATACAATGCAACCACCTCATCATGAGATAAGGTTAACCCTTTGCCCATCTTACTATTGTCCGGTGACCAAGAGCGTAAGTCGAATTTAGGTTTATTTTCACCCCATTGCACAAAGTTTAATTGCAATTCCCAACCACTTTTACTAGTTGATAATGTGCCAAATTTTTCTAAAATATCATATGATAATTTTGCCATTTGTGCCTCCTCTTTAACTGCACATTAGACGAATCCAATATCATGAGCAGTTTGCGTCTGAATCATATCTGTGATTTTTTGCGGGTCGCGTGTTTGATCTAATACCCACATCAACTTTGCTACGACTGCCTCAGTATTCATATCACCAACTGTAACACCACCAGCATCCGCAACTCGTTTACCGACTTCATACAAATTAATGTCTTGACCTTCTTCTAAAATTTGTGTCGTGATAATAACTGGAATATCTGCAGCAATAAGTTTCTCGATGCCCGGAATCAAATTACGTCGTTGGAACGGTAAACCACCATTACCAAAACTCTCAATAATGACACCATGCGTATGCGCAACTAAATAATCAAATATATCTACTGAAAGTCCTGGGAAGGCCTTCAAAACGAAAATATTTGGATCCAAAGACGTGTGTGACTTTAATAATGGCTCTTCTGGCTCTGGTTCGTATAATGACACCATTTCTCCAGCGTTCACACTTGCCAAATAAGGATAGTTAATACTCTCAAACGCATCATAACTCTTTGTCTTGGTCTTAACAGCGCGCGTACCCATCATGACCAAACCGTTAAATACAAGATATACCCCCGTCAAATGCGTTTTACTAGCAAACGTAACGGCATCATCCAAGTTTCTAATAGCATCTGACTGCATTTCACCTAATGGAATTTGCGATCCAGTCAAGGCAACTGGTTTTTTAATACCATATAGCAAATATGACAGTGCCGCTGCGGTATAACCCATTGTATCTGTACCATGTGTCACAATAAAACCATCAAATTCGTCCTGATTTTCTAATATGCGTCCGGCGATGATCAACCAATCTTCAGGTTGCATATTGGTTGAGTCTTTTCCCATGATGTTTTCAACAGACATCATCACATCATCACGTGGTACAACATAGGTCATCAATTCATCAGCTGTCATTCCTGGCGCTAAACCTTGAGCAGTTTTTGTTGACGCAATGGTTCCTCCTGTAGTTAAAACCAATAATTTTTTCATCGGCTTTTCTCCCATCAATTTAAACGACTAGTATCTAATTATTATCGCACACTTATATTAGCGAAAATACTACCAATCATAAAAATAATACTATCCTAATTTTACTTAACTATGATGACTACCGTAACAAAGATAAACAATAACTCCAATTCCTATCCATCCCACTGTTAAATAAATAGCTGCTGTATTTAGCGAGCATAGTAAAAAGAAAGCAGCCAATGCAGCTAATATTGGTAGTACTGGGTACCATGGCATTTTATAACCACTATGATCAATATCAGTCCGTTTACGCAGTTTCAAAACTGCCAAGCCGGCTACAATGAAGGCGATCAACGTACCTGCAGACACCAAATTTGCCAACATGCTAATTGGAAAAATGCCTCCTAGAATAATCGCAATTGCTGTAATAATCCCAGTCGCTACCTTGGGTAGTCCCGCTTTGTCCAATTGTGCAAATTGACGTGGCATCAGTCCGTCGCGACCAAACGAATACATCAATCGTGAACCGCCAATCAATAAAGCAACTAGCCCAGAAAACATCCCCACTAATGCGACAACTGACAATAAATTAGCTGTCAATAAATGCCCCGATTCACGTAACGCCCATGCTGCTGGCTCAGCGTTACCAGCAAATTTTTCATATGGATACATTCCCGTTAAAATTGCTGCGACGCCCACAAATAAAGCTGTTGCAATGACTAATGTACCAACGATTGCTTGCGGCATTGTTTTCTGTGGATTTTTCACCTCTGCAGAATTGGCTGCAATCGTATCAAAACCGATGTATGAAAAGAAGATTTGCGTTGCCCCAGCAACAATCCCAGTAATACCACCAAAATGAGTACCTGTTTGATGATGAGGAATAAATGGCAGCCAATTATTCACTTGGACTGCTGTAGCACCTACCACAATAAAAATAATAATGACGGCAATTTTCCCAATGACAAGCCAGTTTTCAATTCGAGCAATATTTCTCAACCCTCGGGAAGCTAGAATACCGACCACTAAAATTGCCATGGCACCAAAGCAATCAAATCCCGTCCCTTTTGTTAAATTGAACGATGCTTGAAAAAATTTGGGTAATTCAAAGCCAAAACTTGCTAAAAAGCCTTGGAAATATGAGGACCATGCCGATGAAACCAGCGCCAAAGCAATCAAATATTCTGCTAAAATTGCCCATCCTGCAATCCAACCAATAAATTCACCAAAAATAACATTTGCCCAGGAATAAATTGAACCAGCAAATGGCATAGCCGATGCCAACTCTGAATAAGCTAAAGCGGATAATCCGGCAATTAATGCTGCAATAACAAAAGAAATCACGACTGCTGGGCCTGCGTATTCGGATGCCACGATTCCTGGCATAGTAAAGACACCAGCACCCACTACCGTACCAATCCCCATTGCAATCACTTCTCTTTTTCCTAATACTGGCTGTAGTTTGCCGTCTTTATCGGCATAACTACTCGGATTTTCACGTCGAATCATTTTTTGCCATAATTTCAATTGTGACATAATTAAACCTCTAATTTCTTGCGTACGATATCGCAAATTTTTGAAACACCTTTTAAATATCTCAAATAACGACTATTTCAATATATAATAGCTAGTTATGATTAGCCTCGTTGACTTTTTATTATTATTTAATTAATAAATTAGTCACTCATATCGATGAGATTTTAAATTTTCTCTTGTCATCCTAGCATAATGATGATATTCTTCTAATTATTAATTAATGCACGGAGGAAATCGTTATGTTAGCTTACAAAGTAAAAAACTTAATCTTAGCAGATCATCTAACGACCACCACCTCAACCACCTTTTTGGCTGGTTGGGATATTTAACGTGCTGTTAATAACTATTGATTATTAGCAAACCGTCCAATCAGCTCGACACCCGCTTTGCGGTGCAAGTTGATTGGACGGTTTTTTGTATACTTTTTTAGGAGAAAGAGGAGTGTCGCATATGAAGAGTGAGCAGGTAAAGTCTGAACGTCAGTTAAAACGTTCATTAACAAGTGGTCAAATGCAAATGATTGCCTTAGGTGGTACGATTGGTGTTGGTCTATTTATGGGATCAACATCAACCATCCAGTGGACCGGCCCATCAGTCCTATTAGCCTATGCCTTTGTTGGCATTTTGCTATATCTTGTGATGCGCGCTTTAGGTGAAATGATTTTCATTAATCCAACAACTGGATCGTTTGCTGACTACGCTTCCAATTATATTCACCCTTTAGCCGGTTATCTCACAAAATGGAGTAATGTTTTTCAATATATCGTCGTTGGTATCAGTGAAGTTATTGCTGTCAGCACCTATTTAAATTATTGGTGGCCCCACTTACCTGGTTGGATATCGGGTGTGGTTGTCATCGCGACATTAACACTTGCCAACCTGACTTCTGCTAAGGCTTACGGTACTATGGAATTTTATTTTGCCATGATCAAAGTAGTAACGATTATTGTGATGATTGTCCTGGGTGCGATGGTCATTTTCCTGGGATTAGGTAATAATTGGCACGCCATCGGTCTTTCAAATCTATGGTCACACGGCGGCTTCTTCACAGGTGGCTTTAAAGGATTTATCTTTGCCATGTCAATTGTTGTTGGTTCTTATCAAGGAATCGAGGTACTAGGTATCACAGCCGGTGAAGCTGAGCATCCTAAACACGCCATTGTCTCATCGATTCGCTCAATTGTTTGGCGTATTTTAATTTTCTATATTGGTGCTATTTTTGTCATTGTGACAATCTACCCTTGGAACCAACTTGATGCAGTCGGTTCACCATTCGTAGAAACATTTTCAAAAGTTGGTATTTCAGGTGCTGCTGGTATCATTAATTTTGTTGTTCTAACTGCTGCTATGTCAGGTGCTAATTCTGGTATCTATAGTTCAAGCCGTATGCTGTTCAAACTATCAAAAGATGGTGAAACAGCTAAGCCATTATCAAAATTATCATCACGCCAAGTACCTTATGTTTCAATCCTTGCTATTTCTGGTGGTATTCTACTTGGATTGATTTTAAATACTGTATTCTCTGCATATAATAAATCAACTGCTGACCTATTTGTTTTAGTATATAGTTCAAGTGTATTGCCTGGTATGGTACCTTGGTTTGTCATCCTATTTTCAGAATTGCGGTTCCGTGCATCCAATAAAACGTTGATGGCTGAGCATCCTTTCAAAATGCCGCTTTATCCATTAACAAACTACTTTGCACTGCTTTCATTGTTGGTTATTGTTGTCTTTATGTTTATTAATCCAGATACACGCGTTTCTGTCAGCATCGGTGCTGGCTTCCTAATTCTGCTATCTGTTATCTTTTTCGTTCAAGAAAGAAAGAAAAATTAAAATATAAAGGAGGCTGGGACAAATGTTGTCTCAGCCTCTAATTTTTGTGCTAAAAGATATTAATTAAACGCATGTTAGTTTGACAGCATAAACGCGTTCCAAAAGTCTGAATCCTCAACGTAACGCAATTTACGACATTTCTGTCCTTCGCTTTGCTTCGGCCAAAAATGACGAAAACTACGTTACACACCGGCTTCAAAACGACTTTTGTCTCGCTCTCTTTTTTTCATTGCGTCTATTCAAAATTATTTAACCAACACTACCAACCATCTGAAATTTAATCAATCGATTTAATTCAACGGCGTATTCCATCGGTAGTTGTTTCGTAAATGGATCTAAAAAGCCCATCACTATCAACTGTGTTGCGGTTTCTTCATCTAGTCCACGACTTTCTAAATAGTAAAGTTTTTCTTCTGAAACTTTGGAAACACGTGCTTCATGTTCGATCGTACCATCGCTAGTCGCAATATCATTCACCGGAAATGTATCACTACTGCTTTGATTATCCATAAGAATCGTGTCACATTCTACATGGGAATGTGCGTTTGTCGCTCGTTTTGTATACTTTACCAAACCACGATAATCGGCACGACCGCCGTCATGACAAATGGCTTTTGAAATAATCGTACTATGTGTGTCGGGTGCCATGTGAATCATCTTGGCACCGGTATCTTGATGCATGTCTTTACCGGCAGCAGCAATTGATAGCATCGAACCAGTTGCACCACGGCCAACTAAATAAATACTAGGATATTTCATTGTCACTTTAGAACCTAAATTACCATCAACCCATTCCATCGATGCTGCTGCTTCAGCACGTGCACGTTTAGTCTCCAAGCTATAAACGTTTGTTGACCAATTTTGAATCGTTGTATAGCGACAATAGCCACCTTGCTTCACAAATACCTCGACCACGGCTGCATGGAGACTATCTTCTGAATAATTGGGTGCTGTACAACCCTCAACATAATTAACCGAACCTCCTTCATCAACAATGATCAAAGTTCGCTCAAACTGTCCAGTCCGTCCCGCATTAATTCGAAAATAACTTTGAATGGGCACATCAGCATGCACCCCTTTTGGCACATATAAAAAAGTCCCTCCAGACCAAACCGCCGTATTTAAGGCAGCAAATTTATTATCGCTGGCAGAAATTAGGGTACCAAAATATTGCTGTACCAAATCAGGATGTTCACGTAGTGCAGAATCTGTGTCCATAAAAATGATCCCTTGTGATTCCAAATCATGTTTCAAATTACTGTACACTGCCTCAGATTCGTACTGAGCTGCTGAACCTGCCAGATACTCTCGTTCAGCCTTAGGGACACCAATACGTTCAAAGGTTTCTTTAATCGTGTCTGGTACATCTGACCATTGCCGCGCCACATGATCTGTTGCTCGTTGAAAATATTTAATATGATCCAAATTAATTTGACTTAAATCAGGTCCAAATTTCGGTAAAGGCATTTTTAAATAGATTTGATAGGCTTTCAGACGTAACGCTAACATCCAATCAGGCTCATGCTTAGCACCAGAAATTTTACGAATTGTATCCTCACTAATACCAACACCTGTTGAAAAAACTGGATCAATTTCATCTACAGCACCCCGTTCTTCATTGGCCTGCTGACCTTTAACTGATATGGAATCTTCAGCCATTGGTTGCCCTCCAATCATTAATAATTTCTGACATTGCATGCCAAGCTAAGGCACCACATCGAACACGCGTTGGAAATTCACTTAAAGTACTAAAAGCAATACTATCGCCTAAATCGTTAGCATCAACTGATTGTCCCATGATTAACTTGCTGAAATTTTGCATACGATCAAGCACAACATCGACAGACTGATTAATTAATATATCCATTAGCATGCTTGCAGATGCTTGACTAATGATGCAGCCATTTCCCGTAAAGGACACGTCAACAAATTGACTGTCAACAATTAGTGCAAATATCGTAATGGTATCGCCACAGTCTGGATTACGACATATTTTTTTATAATTTGCCGTCTTGAGTTCACCATAATGATGCGGATAATTGGCATGATCAACGATAATCCGTTGATAAAGTTGTCGAATATCACTCATGTCAATAACTCCTTTACCTGACGAACGCCTGCCAATAACTTATCAATTTCAGACAATTTATTTTCAAAACTAATACTAACTCGTACAACACTTTCAGTACCTAAAAAATGCATTAGGGGCTCCGCACAATGGTGACCTGATCGGACAGCAACACCTGCTGAATCCAAAATAGTTGCAACATCATGTGCGTGTACATTGTCTACGTTGAAGCTCACAACCCCTTGGTGGTCACTTGCGATTGGTGATCCATACACAGTCACCGCAGGTATTTGTGCCAACCCTTTCATTAAATAATCTATCAATTCCTGATCAATCTGAGCAATCGTTTGATAGCCTTTCTGATAAATATACTTAATCGCTGCACCTAACCCGAGTACCCCAGCAATATTTGGTGTTCCTGCTTCAAATTTTAATGGTGCTGGTTGAAAAGTGGCCGTTGTTTTGGTTACTTGATCAATCATTTCACCACCAAACCGAGTTGGATTTGTCTCAGCTAGTAAATCCGCACGTCCATATAGCACACCGACACCTGTCGGACCAAACATTTTATGTCCGGAAAAGGCCAAAAAGTCGGCAGCCATCGCTTGCACATCAATCGGCATATGGGCAACTGCCTGAGCTGCATCAACTAGTAACACAGCACCAGCTTCATGCACTATTTTTGCGATTGGGTGCATATCTGTATACGTTCCTAGAACATTTGAAACTAATGTTAGTGACACAATTTTGGTATGTGTATTTAGCATTTTTTGCAATGCCATCATATCAATCCGACCATCTGTTGTGATGTCAACAACGCGTAGTTTACTCCCCGTTATTTTGGCAACTTGTTGCCAAGGTACCAAATTAGAATGATGTTCCATGACACTAATAATAATCTCATCCCCAGCATGTAGATGTGTCATACCATAACCAAATGCCACCAAATTCAGTGCATCGGTTGCACCACTAGTAAATACAATATCTGCAACATCGGGCGCATGAATAAAATCAGCTACCTGTTGACGAACCTGTTCATATTGTTGGGTCACCTCATTAGCTAACATATACATGCCACGATGCACATTGACTTTTTGTTTTTGATAATAATTATCAATCACTTCAAGAACGGCATCTGGCATCGGCGTGGTTGCAGCATTATCTAAGTAAGCTAAATGATTATAAACTGTCATGGAGATCTTCACCTGCACCTTCTTCAACTGCTGCTATGACCTTTTTTTGCAAATCATCATTGAGCTCATGGAGCACTGGTGTAATAAAATCATAGACTAAAATTTTTCTGGCTTGTTGCTCAGTAATTCCTCGACTTAAGAGATAGTAAAGTTCTTCAGGATCATACTGTCCAACACTAGCCGCATGACCAGCATTGACGTCATTTTCATCGATAATCAATAACGGATTGACGGTCCCTTGGGCACTTTTACCAACCGTCATCAAGCGACCTTCTTGCTGTGAATCTGAACCATAGGCACCATGATAAATTTGACCGACGCTTGTAAAATTAACCTTTGATTGACCAAATAACACACCACGCATATTGATGAGACTAGTTGTGTGCGTTGCCAAATGATTCACACGTCCCTGAAAGCCACTGTAATCTTGACCGATGCCAATTTTGACCGCATTAAGTTTTGCGGTACTACCTTGACCATTCAAGTTCACGACAACATCCCCCAATAATTTACCGTAAGTTCCTGGTACCAGTGACCAATCTGCCACGCAATCTCTGGCCACATCAAGTTCCCCAAATAATGATAATTTGATGGGTGTCTGATTGCTGAGTGCAGTCATCAATTTTAATTGACTATTATCTGCTTGATGACCGATTATCACACAACTAGCATGGGCTACCTGACCAGTAATATTGATAGCCTGTTGCAGCGTCAGCTGACTGCCTTCACCAAGGATCAACATTATCGTCAATGCCATTGATTGGGTATCTCTTAAATCTATCGTCAAATTTAATGAGTGTTTAATAACCACATGATCAGGAATCATAATTTTCAGGCCAGCAATTGGTTGTTGAAAATGTTGTACGATATACTTATTTGTTTGATGTTTCTGTATATATGCTGTAACTTGTTTGGATAACTGTGCACCATCTTCAAGACGTGCAATTGTACCACCACAATGTGTAAGTTCTGCCATCGTCGCATCATCTGCTGACCATTGCCAATGAACACCCTCATTGTGACTAACAAATTCATAATCCTTTGTTGCATACTTAATGCCCATATAATAAGGATAATTAACTTGTTCTAAGACATCTGTTGTCATTGCATGACTCACCTCCTCACACCTGATCAAGTCCTTCATAACCATTTTTTTCGAGTGCTAACGCCAATTCTGGCCCACCCGTTTTAATAATGTGTCCACCCATCATGACATGCACAACATCAGGAACAACATAATTAAGTAACCGCTGATAGTGGGTCACCATTAAACAACTAAATGATTCACTGCGCATCTTATTAATACCACGGGCAACAACTTTTAAGGCATCAATATCTAGACCAGAGTCGATTTCATCTAGAACTGCCATTGTTGGTTGCAACATCATTAGTTGTAAAATTTCATTGCGTTTCTTTTCACCACCAGAAAAGTCTTCATTTAAACCACGATCAGCATAGTCTTCGTCCATATCCAAAAATGCCATATTTTGGTGTAATGCATTAAGAAATTTTAGTACTGGGACAGCATCATGATTATTGCGAGCGTTCATTGCTGAATGAATAAAATCTGCATTCGTAATGCCAGCAACTTCAACTGGATATTGCATTGCTAGAAAAATACCCGCACGGGCTCGTTCATCAGTTGCCATCTCAGTAATATTCTGACCATTTAATAAAATTCGCCCGCCCGTAATTTGATAGCGTGGATTACCCATGATAGTTTCTGATAAGGTTGATTTTCCCGTACCATTCGGTCCCATCAGTGCATGAATCTCACCATTTTTAATTATTAAATTAACATCATTTAAAATGGTTTTATCTTGCACAGCCACCGAAAGATGGTCAATGATTAATTCAGCCACTGTTTTCCCTCCTAAGCTACCTAACTAATTTATCCCAAATAACAACATCGTCAGTTGCTAAGGACTTTGGTACATCAATAATTCTTTGATTTGAACTCCCACGAAATTGTAACGTCAAATCTTTCTTTTCTTCTAAGAAACGACCATCTACCAAAATATCAATAATGCTCAACAATTCTAATTTGTCATAGGATTCTTGCATCAACTCATCCCAGGTATAACCCGTCCATGACCAAATATCCTTCGTATGCCCAAATTCTTGCCGGATTCGTCGGCATAATTTTAAACAAACTTGCGTATTTAAAAATGGTTCACCACCAAGTAATGTCAACCCTTGAACATAGCTATGCGACATGTCAGCAATGATGCGATCCTCCAGTGCTTGCGAATAAGATTTACCATAATGAAAATTTTGAGCAACCCGATTATAGCAACCGGGACAATTAAACAAACAGCCCGATACATAAAGACTGCATCGAATACCTTCACCATCAACCATATTAAACGGCTTATAACTAGCCACATATTGTAAACTACGCTCGGATGCTAACCATTCTTGTGGTTGTGGATTGTTAGGTTGTCTAATATGCCGTGGCCGATTAGATTTCACCATCTTCAAGGCCTCCTAACTGCATATGCTTAACACGTGACACAATTTCCTTATGACGACCATGAACCATTGGTCGAATCATTGGATTTCCGAGATAACCACAAGTTCGCTTAACAACATCACACGTTTTTGGATCACGATTACCACATTGTGGACATTCAAATCCTCTTGCAGTTGGTTTAAATTCACCATCAAAACCACATTCAAAACAGTGATCAATCGAAGCATTTGTCCCTAGGTAACCCACACGATCATAAGCCCAATCCCAAACTGCTTCTAATGCAGCTGGATTTTGCTTTAAATTAGGATACTCACAATAATGAATAAAACCACCTGCTGCATATTTTGGATAATCTTGCTCAAATGCTAGTTTTTCAAATGGTGTTGGGTTTTTACGTACATCGTAATGGAAACTATTTGTGTAATATTCCTTCGCTGTAATATCTGGAATCATACCAAAACGCGCAATATCATCCTCACAAAAAGTATCAGTTAATGACTCAGCAGGTGTTGAGTAAACACTAAAGTGATAGCCATATTGATTTTCCCACTTCAAGCAATAATCATGTAAATACTTAACGATAGCGACTGTAAAATCATGGGCTTCTTGATTATCTTCCCACTCACTACCATAGAAGGCTGTACCAACTTCATATAATCCAATATAACCAAGTGAAATGGTTGCCCGACTATTTTTAAATAATTCATCAACCGAATCCGTTGGTTGCAATCGTTTACCAAATGCACCATTTTCATATAAAATCGGTGCATTTTCTGGTTTCGCTTCCTTACAACGACTTAATCGATTCAATAATGCCTTTTTGGCTAAGTGAACTCGATCATCCATAATTTCCCAAAATACATCTTTGTTACCTTTGGCCTCAATGGCGATTCTTGGCAAATTAATCGTGACCACTCCTAAATTCATGCGACCACTATTAACTTCTTGACCATTTTCATCCTGCCAACCTTGTAAAAAGCTACGGCAACCCATTGGGCATTTAAAACTACCTGTTAATTCAATGATTTTGTCGTACATTAAAATATCAGGATACATCCGCTTGGTTGCACACTCTACTGCTAATTGTTTGACATCATAATTTGGATCAGTCTTATCTAAGTTCAATCCTCGTTTTACAGTAAAAATCAATTTTGGAAAAATTGCTGTTTGATGTTGTTTACCCAATCCCTTAATTCTGACCTGTAAAATGGCCTTTTGAATTTCTCGCTCGATCCAAGACGTTCCCAGTCCAAAACCAACTGTCGTAAATGGGGTTTGTCCGTTCGATGAAAACAGTGTATTCACTTCATATTCAAGTGCTTGCATCGCGTCATAAATATCTTTTTTCGTTTTATCACGCGCAAATGATTCACGCTTTTCTGGTAAAACCCAGTGTTCAGCTTCTGCAAGATGCTTTTTATAATTTAGCTCCGCATAGGGTGCTAATACCTCATCCGTCCGGTCGGATGAACAACCACCATATTGACTTGACGCAACATTCGCAATAATCTGTGACATTTGGGCTGTTGCTGTTTGAATTGACTTAGGTGGTTCCACATTTGCATTCCCTATTTTGAAACCATTGGCTAACATATCTTTAAAATCAATCAAACAGCAGTTCGTCATCGATGTCAGGGGTGAGTAATCCAAATCATGATAATGAATATCACCACGCAAATGTGCCTTAGCAACAGTCTGGGGCATTAAAGTTAATCCTAATGATTTACCAACCATCCCTGCTGTTAAATCTCGCCGTGTGCTAAAAATATTACTATCTTTATTAGCATTTTCATGAACAACAGTATCTTGACCGTCAAATAACTGGTTTAATTTATGACCGGGATCAATAACAGACTGCCATTTTTCAATGTCATGCGTTCGATAATCAACATATTTATCAGCTAATGTGACTTCTCCCATAGAAATCAATGCACTAATAAACATGTCACGAATAGTGGTTGATGATAATTCATCACCCGCTTCACTAACTTGAGAAAAAACACGTTGTCGTAATTCATCTTTTAATTCATCATTATCCGTCAAGGCATCAATAACCAAGTCAATCTTATACGCATAAAATGGGGTCTTTTCACCATCACTTTTTTCAACTGTTATTTGCTTTAATAATCGCCAATCAATTGTTTGTACTGTTTCTACATAATCCATAAAATAACTCCTTTCTAGACTTACCAAATGCCTAGCGTTGGTCCAACCATATACATGCCAAAAATCATTACAATGAGACAAGCACTAGTGACAAAAAATCGATACAAACCATGCATCCGATACTCTTTTGGCAATGCTTTTGCTTCTAACAACAATAAAAATCCCAACACGATTGGTAACAATAACGCATTCATCACTTCAACTGAAACGGCGATATCAACTAAATCAATCTTCATTAATACGATAACTGCACCAATGATATGGGCTAAACAATAAATGGTGTAGAAACCAACATTTGATTTATTTAGTCGTTCATTCAAACTATGTCGCCAATTTAAAACCTCGGTAACTCCCCAAGTTCCTGCTAAAGCAACAACTAGTGCTGCGACTAACGAGCCGCCCATCAAACTTAAACCAGTAAAAATTTTTGCTGGTGTTGAGCCAATATACGGTGAAATTGCAGTTGCTAAATCACTAACAGAACTTAACGATACGTGATGACCAACGACGCCAACTGTTGCCGCAAAAGTGACGACAAACATAATCATGATTCCTTGTGTCAATAACGTGCCAATCAATGTATCGTGCTTTTCTTTTGAAATATCCTTCTTGCTGAGATGTTTATCAATGACTGCGCCTTGTTGATAAAAAATCATCCATGGCATAATAACCGCACCCACATTGGCGGCAACAAGATATAAATAAGAAGAATTTTTCCAAGGAACGGTTGTTAACCCTTGTACGAAATCACTGGGTTGCGGTTTGGCCATAAACATTGCAACCAGAAAAGCAAGTTCAGCTAATCCGATCATAACTCCAATTTTTTCAACACGATGATAACTACCACAAAAGGCAATCCCAATTAACAATATTGTTGCTGCTGGAATGGTCAACCACTTCGAAACACCAAATAGTTCTCCCACGCCAGCAATACCAATAAACTCAGTTAGTAAAGCACCAACCGCTGATATGCCTAAAGTTCCTGCCGACAACCATGCCCAACCTTTACCAAAATGTTGTCGAATTAATTCACCATGGCCTTGTTGTGTCACAATGCCAAGACGAACTGTCATTTCTTGCGCTGCGTATAAGATTGGAATGAGTAGTAATTGTGGTAAAACCATTGCATACCCCCATTGCGCACCAGACTGAGCTGCTGTAATTAGACAACCAGCATCAGTATCAGCTAACATCACAATCAATCCCGGACCGTATACTTTTAAAAAGTGACCAATTTTTAACTTCACATCCTGATGATTAACAATTGGTAACTCATTGATAACTTCCGTATTACTTTCTTTCATATTCTCAATCTCCCCTACTTAACTGTTAGGTACTAAGTGTAGTTTGAGAAAAAGAATATATCGCAACGGTATTTTTTGTTTTTTGTGAATTTTTTAAAAATAAAATTAAAATGCTTTTATATCAGTGTTTCAGACCATTTGCAAGCACATCAAGAACATAACATAACGTTATCTAATAACAGAACGGCATAAAAAAGAGCTGGAACAATAGGAAATGTTCCAACCTTTTTCGCTAAAAATGTATTAATTATAAAATTGAAATTTTGATAACATAAGCGCGTTCCAAACCAGCTGCTAAACGAATTTTGTCTCGCCCTCGTTACTTAGGTTGCTCGGCAAAATATTGCGTCATGCAATATTTAAAGTTATCAATCAAAAATTGATTTGCGTCATTTGCCAATTCGGCATGCTTAATTATATTGAATGCATGGTAAGCCCCTGAGTATACCTTGAAATAAGTTGGCACGCCACTAGCTGCTAAACGATCAATAAAAGTGACTGTCTCACTATAGAATGGATCTAAATCACCAACAAATGAAATCATTGGCGGTAGCCCCGTTAAATCATCAGCCCGAGCCGGTGCTGCATATGGTGGTATCGAACTCGTGCCATATAAATCACCGAGATATAAACGCCATGATACCTCATTGGATTTTGTATTCCAAATTGGTGCATCATTATTTAACGAGGTTGCTGTTGGTTGATCATCTAACATCGGATAAAACGCAATCTGAAAAGCAATCGCAATTTCTCCCTTGTCACGAGCATATAAATTGATTGCTGTTGTCAAACCACCACCAGCGCTACCCCCGGCAACCACCAATTGATCACTACGAATACCATACTCATCGGTATGATCACGTAGCCACTCTAAAGAGGCATAACAATCTTCTAGGGCAGCTGGATATGGACGGTCCATTGAACGCGTATAATCTGGTGCCACGATAACTGCCCCGGTTTCATTGGCTATTTGTGCAAAAGCACTTGCCTCTAACTCGGGTAATTCTAGTGCATAACCCCCACCATGAATCCACAAAACACCTGGCACATTTTCTTGAGGTGTTTTTGGAGAATAAACACAAATACGTAGCTTAGAGCCATCCGCCCGCGTAATGTAATGTTGCTCGTAATTTAAGTTGGTTCGATTCACTCCACGTAATACATCCGTTGCTTTGTTTATTAGCTTAATTCTAGTTGGTGTAACATACGGCACCATCTGACGAATTGCTTTCCCAGCTTTGCGTAGCTCAGGATCCATCATTTCTTCAGTAATATGCATTATCCAACCTCCTGATTATTGTGAGTTGTCTCAACTTTTTCATCAGTAGCAATAATTTGGCGTTCAAAAGCATCATTTCGTTCCTTAGCGACCTTTAACGCTAAAAACAATACAAGATTACCGATTAAGCTTAATAACAAAGTAACTTTTTTCATTTTTCCCCCTCATATTATAATGATCAATTCTTTAAAAAAGTCATTAATGACGCTTGCCAATTTTGGAAGTCACACCTTTCGCAATCATCATATCTTCTATCTGATCGACCATTGCCAATACCTCATCATCCCCAATACGTTGTCGTGCACGACTTAAAGTTGATGAACTAAATGGTCGCTGATAAACATAACCAGACTGACCCACAAAATACTGTAAATAAGGATTTTCTTTGATTTGTTCTAGCGTTTCGTCATCAGTTAATTCAAGTAATTGCTGAATCATCAATGCACCAAACACCAAGCGAAACGGTAATGGTTTAGGTCCGCGATTACTTGTAAAAACCAATGCATATTGTTTCTCTAGATCATGCCATGGAATATTATCTGCGCGCACAACCCAACGATTGTCACGATCGATCGGTAAACCTGATGGCTGATTAAAATCATCAAACGACATCTGTTCATAATTCGTCACATGATACTTTCCCATACTGACATACTCCCTTACTAATAGATTCTTTTACATCTATTATCGCATATTTTGTCAGGAAGCAACTAATTTCTGATTACATGCCTAGAACTATCTGTCTGATTAACAATTAGCGACGCTTTCGTTTGTAATAATAATAAACCGGGATACCAATGGCGACGAAGATAAACGAAATGAGCACCATTGAGAAACTTGCAATTAGGGTATTAATCAACACAAACAACGCACCCCCAATGGCAACTATTGGCATAATTGGATACAAAGGTACCTGAAATAGTAGTTCATTAGGTTTAACAGCTGCTTTTTTGTCCCGTAAACGTAAGATAAATACACCAAAAAATGTTGCTGCATAGAATAACCAAATAACAAAGACAGCCATATCTGATAACCAATCAGCACCTGACATGACAATTAAAATAGTAGCCAAACCTGCTGTCGTCCATAATGCTGTGATCGGTGCCTGCGCACGGTTAGTCTTTTTTAAATAACGTGGCAACACGCCTTCATTTGCCATGGCATAAACCATTCGCGGAAAGGCAAGCATTTTACCATTAAGCGTTCCCGCCATAGAAACTAAAATACCAATCGCCAATAATTTACCGCCTAACTCCCCAAACGCTTGGCGAGCAACTGTGTAAGGTACTTCATTATCAAGCGAAACGATTTGATTTGCAGGTACTGCCCGATAGATACCATAAGTTACACCCACATAGACCAAAATAACGATTAGTAACCCACCAATGATTGCCCGCGGTAAATTACGACGCGGATTTTTTAACTCACCACCTAAGTTAGCTAATGTCGCCCACCCATCATAGGCAAACAAAGTTGCCAAAATAGCTAGTCCAAAATTACCCGATGTCGTTGCTGTCATATGATGAACTGTTTGACCTAAGGCATCTGCCTTGCCAAAAAATATACCAAAGATAACCAAAGCAAAGATTGGAATTAATTTGATTGTTGTTGTTGTCACTTGGAAAGCACCCGCAATCCGATTATCTAATGAATTCATCGCTGTAATTAACAGTAACGTCAGGATACCAATTGTGGGTACCCAATGTGTTGATATATTAAAAAAATCCGCAAATAGTTCTGCAAAATAAGCCGAAACTGATGCAATAATAGCAGGCGCATATATGGCAACTTGTGTCCATCCAGTGAGGAAACCAACAAATTCGCCATAAAGCTTTTTCATATAAATATAAATACCACCAGTTTCTGGTATTCGTGAGCCAACTTCTGATAACGTTAAGCCACCAGCTAGCGTAATTAGTCCACCCACTATCCAAGCAGCTAATCCTGCCGTTGTGCCTCCAGCAGTTTCCAATACTTGTCCTTGCTTAAAGAAAATTCCTGAACCCACAACCGTCCCAATAACTACCGAAATACCTGTCATAACGCCCATTGAACGTTTTAAACCATTTTTCCCCGTTTCCATTGTTCTTCTCCTTAAATCAAAATAAAAAAGCCGTCCAATCCAGGTAATACAAAAATTTCATGTATTACCTCGGTTGAACGGTTTTCATTAGCGACAATTTATTAATCACTGCAAAACACTCAACTGCTTAGTAATACAGTTGAGTCAGAGGACGTCAAAATATTAATTTGTATGTTATCTAAATTAGTCATAATTGATATCCTCTCTTTGTTGCGATTTAACATATATAAATTATCATAGCCCTTATAATTTTGCAACTGTTTTTTAATTCATTTTTCATTATCACGTAGAAAGCGCTAATTACCTAAGGCATCATTTTTTATAGACAGAAGCATTTGGATGATCATTTTGATACCATTCTTCAGCTTTTTTGGTCGCTATCGCAATAATCCGTTGCTCATTATATTTTTCTTCCCTTTGTAACGCATTCATGATTTCAATCGCTTTATTTCGCACTGTCGGTTTAAGATTTTTCAATGAATCTGGGTAATTTTTATTTGTCCATGGCATGATAAATATCTCCTTTGACATCATTACTAATCCGCTTGTAAATAATAATCAGAATGAAACAACCTGACCGTTTATAATGCTATTCTAACGTACCTTTTTGATAAAATAAATTAATTCGGTCTTTTGTCTCACCAATGAAATTAGGTTAAACTATAATCATATAAGAGAAACTAGGGGGAATTTTTATGAAAGCTATTCAATTAGAAAATTATGGTCCAGTAGCTGGCTTAATTGAAATCAATACTGACACACCAAAGTTATTAAAAAAACAGCTTTTGGTTAAAAATCATGCTGTAGCCATCGATCCTTACGATGTTAAGTTCATTGCTGGCAAGATGGGAACTTCAGAAGAACTACCATTAATTCCTGGTTCAAGTATCGTCGGTGAAGTTGTTGCTATCGGATCAGATGTCACTGATTTTAAAATTGGTGACCGCATCGCTGCTACTCGCCATCAAAAGACATATGCTGAATTAGTCCCAGTTGGTCAATCTGTCGCAACAAAGGTACCCGATGATATTGATGATGTTCATGCTGTAGCTGCTGTCATTGGAGCTGCTACCGGTTATCAAATGATTCATCGCGATTTAAATGTCCAACCTGGACAAAGAGTACTGATTCAGGGTGGTGCAGGTTCAGTTGGTTCAGTTGCCGTGCAAGCAGCTTTAAATATTGGTGCGCAAGTATATGCTACAGCCAAACCAGCTGACTTCGATTATCTCAAATCATTTGGGGATGTAACGCCAGTCGACTATCATACAGCATATGAAAATGAATTATCTGGTTTTGATGCAGTATTAGATACTATTGGTGGCTCAGTCTCTGTACAATCAGCAAAAATCTTAAAATCTGACGGTATTCTACGCGGTCTTGCTGGACTAGACGAGGCTGCCCTTTCGGCTTTTGATATAGACGCTGCTAACACCTTCTCAGACGGTAAACGACCAAATCTTGAGGCATTATTTGCAGACATGGTTGCAGGGAAAATTAAACTTCGAATTGGTCAAATATTACCATTCACCTTAACTAACCTGCGCAATGTTCATGAGCAAGCTCGACAACATTCATTGCAAGGAAAAACTGTTTTAACATTCGATACATTTTAAAAGAGTCGGCTTTTTGATACAATAGTGCCATTGTCAAACGAGGGAGCATAATGGGAAATGTTATTTACTGAGCGTGATTACTATGAAGATGTTGTTAAAATGTTAAAGAACCGCGGTGTCGAATTACCTGAAATTGCTGAATTAGTTGTAGATGGTCAAAAAGACCATATTCCTGATTTATCAATGGCTACAGCAATTGACTCTGTACAACATGTGCTACACAAAACTGAAGTTCAAGATGCCGTGATGACCGGTTTAGCACTAGATGATGTTGCCGAGGCTAAACAGTTGCCCAACCCATTACAAGAGCGTATTAGTGGTGACCATGGGACGTATGGCATCGATGAACAACTTGTCATGTCTATTTTGGGAGTCTATGGCACGATTTCATGGACAAACTTCGGCTACCTAGACCGCTTAAAGCCCGGTATCGTTGGTAAATTAAATGACGAACAACATAACGGTGGCCGTGTGAATACCTTCATTGATGATATCGTCGCAGCAATCGCTGCCGCCGCTGAAGCAAGAATCGCACATGATTAAAAGAGCTGATAAATTTTCGCTTTTGGAAGTAAATATAAGGCGTGAACATGACGTATTCGCCGTAGCGACTGCGTAGGCATTACGGCGTGTTTATGACTTATATTTACTGGAAAGAAAATTTATCGCGTTTATAAAAGAGCTGATGAACTACCGTTTTGGAGTCTAAAACAAACAAAATTTTAATACAAAAGGCCAGGGTAGAATGTTTTCTGTTCAACCTTGGCCTCTTATTTTGCTTTTAGAATTTTCACTTATTAACTGGTGCAAAACCTTTCAAGAATACTTCTGTCCATTCTGAAATATATGGTAAAACTTGTTCATAAATTTTAGGATTTGACACTCCTTCTACAAACGATTGGATGTAAAGCAATAAAAACTCATCCGAATATCCCGAATCAATTTTTCCTTCTTTACGTCCACGAGCAAACAAATCTAGCATCATATTTGACGTTGTATGTGTGTACTCATTCATTAATATTGATATATCACTGCCTTGTTTCGTAACCATATAGGCCATCATATCTAAATAAAACTGCCGGTTTATTTTTTGTAATAGCTGTCCTTTATTGAAGCTCAAAGCAATGAACGTTTCTTCAAATGAATCATTACGCGCAATGATCTCTTTTGCTTGTACAGCTAGATTATTTATAAATTGTTTAAACACTTCTTGAATAACATTTTCCTTATTACCAAAATAATTAAAAATTGACGTTTTACTAACGTTTGCCTGTTCAACTAAGTCATCAATCTTAATATTTTTTATGCCGCTATCAGTGTTCATCAAATCAAAAGCCGCTTGTAAAATTTGCTGTTTTTTCTGCTGCTGACGTTTGTCAAATCCGTTCATATTATTTTCGCTCCTGGAAGATATTTTTGATAAATTAATCATCAAAAAGTCCATAATTTTCTTTCTATATTATAGGACCATTTTATGAACTATCAACATAACATTGGTTCATAATTCCCTCGTCTTTTAATTGACCATGATTTTTTGCATTACTATAATATAGAAAAAATCATCATAATGAATGACATTATTTATGTCTTTAAGGAGAACGATTATGACAGATGAAATTGTAAGTATTACTAATTTGCAAAAAAATTTTGGTAAATTTCAAGCTCTTTCAGATGTATCTTTTACTATTAATCGCAGTGAAGTTGTCGGTTTTATCGGGCCAAATGGTGCTGGCAAATCAACAACCATCAGAATTTTACTTGGTGCGATTAAACGTTCCGGAGGTGATGCTAAAATATTCCAAAAAGATGTTTGGCAAAATAGCTTAGCGATTCATGAAAATATCGCCTACGTCCCGGGTGATGTAAATCTATGGGGTAATCTAACCGGTGGTGAAATTATTGATTTGTTCATTAAATTACATGGTAAGGGTGATAAATCCAAACGTGATCGCTTAATTAAACGTTTTGAGTTAGATCCTAAAAAGAAAGCCCGTAGTTATTCCAAAGGAAATCGTCAAAAAGTTGGCCTCATCGCCGCCTTATCAGTTGATGCAGAACTATATATTTTTGACGAACCAACTTCTGGTTTAGATCCATTAATGGAAACTATTTTCCAACAAGAAGTTAATGAGCTAAAGCAAGCTGGTAAAGCCATCTTGCTTTCATCCCATATTTTAAGTGAAGTTGAACACCTGGCCACAAAAATAGTTGTTATTAAACAAGGGAAAGTCGTTGAATCCGGCTCATTAGCCGATCTACGACATCTCACCCGTTCAACCATTACCCTAGAAACAAGTCAGCCTGTTAGCCCATTAACATCGTTAACATCAGTTCATGACTTTAAAGCAACAACAGATAATACTGCCACATTTTCAGCAGATAGTGCTGCAATTAACGAAATTTTAGTCCGTGCGACAAAACTTGGCGTTAAAAAAATTGACATTGTACCGCCAACTCTAGAAGACCTCTTCTTGCGTCACTATCAATGATTAGGAGGCAATAGACATGTCTGAAAAATTTGTAAATACTGTCGTCTTATTACGGCACTATCTGAGACGAGACTGGTTGAAGATTATTCTTTGGACTATTGGATTAAGTGTTTTTTGCAGTAGTTACATTACTGCAATTACTGATGTTTCAAAGGGATCTGCCCTTATTGGTCTCTATGAAACAATGAAAAATCCAGCAATGATTGCCCTTGTTGGGCCATTGCCCGTCCAACATGCTGTTGATTATACAGTTGGTGGTATGTACGTTAGTAAAATGTTGATGTTTTGTGTCATCATCTCAATGGTTATCTCAGCTATCCATGTGAACAGTCGCACCCGAAAAGAAGAAGAATCCGGATTAGCCGAATTAATTCGTTCATATCGAGTTGGCAGATATGCTAGTACATTAGCTGTTATATACGAGACACTACTAATTAATCTCTGCTTGGTTGGTCTGATGGCTTTGTTTATGATGAGCTTTCACAATAGTCACTTTAGCATTGAAGGCGTTTGGTTATTTGCTGCTAGTATTGGATTTGCTGGTATGCTCGGTGCTGCATTGACATTATTTTTTGCCCAATTTTTTCAATCTGCAAGCAGTAGTAGTGCCAGTACAATGGGTTTTATCGGTTTACTTTACGCGCTTCGTGCTTATAGTGATTCATCAAATATTCATTTATCTTACATTAAACCGTTTGGCTGGACATATTTAACCTTTCCATTTACAAAAAATAATTGGTCACTTCTTATCTACGGTGCTATCTTCATCATTGTCCTGTTCATTGTGACCCTCATTCTTCAAGGTCATCGTGATTTGGGCACAGGCTACCTACCCGATCGTAGTGGTCACACCCATGCCGGTTTTAGTTTACAGTCAGTAACGGGACTTTTATGGCACCTAAGTAAAGGAACTATACTAGCCTGGTTTGTTGGAACAACCTTTTTAGGTATTGTCTATGGTTCAATATATGGTGATATGCATAAATTTGTTACTAACAATGGCTTAATTGGTCAACTATTTGTTCATAATAACATATCAATCGAAGCATCATTTACCAGTACAATCATTGTTGTTTTGATGGCATTAGTGAGCGTATTACCCACTTTACTCGTTAATAAGTTATTCACTGAAGAAACTCGGGGTCATCTTGACCAACTATTTGTGACTAAAGTGACCCGAACACGTCTTTTTGGCACAAACATTATGCTTGCTGTCCTAACAAGTCTCATCGGCACCCTACTTGCCTCAGGGGGGCTGGGATTAACAGCCATATGGTCTATCCATAAGACCTTCGATCTATCACTAAAAGATTTTATTGCATCTGGTTTCAATATGTTTCCTTTTAGCATATTGCTAATTGGTATCAGTTCTATATTGATTGGTTGGTTACCAAGAATAAATAAACTAACCTATCTATACTTAATTTACGCCGCTATGTTAGCTTATTTCAAAGATTTATTAAACTTACCTGACTGGTTATCAAACACATCTGCACTTAATTGGTTTGCGACCATGCCGGTTAAGGATTTCAACCTCACACCTTGGTTAACCATCCTAGTAATTGGTTTTGGTTTCATTATTATTGGTTATTTCGGCTATCAACGTCGTGATTTAAAAATTGGATAAAATAAAAACCACTTGTTAGCACAAAATCGTCTAACAAGTGGTTTTCTATTGTCATTTATTATGATTAATTATTCTTCTGAACCAAGACCGTACTTAGCAACCAAGGCTGCCAAAGCACCACCGACCAAAGGTCCAATGAAGTATGCAGCAACGTGTGTTAATGAAGTTGCTGAACCAAACATTGCGAAGAATACGGCTGGACCAAGTGAACGTGCAGGGTTCAATGAAGCACCTGTCACTGAGATACCAACTGTAATCAATGCAGCCAATGTCAACCCAATGATCATTGGTGCAGCAACTGAAGCGCCTTCAGCCTTCTTTGAAGTAACCATCAAAATTACTAGTACAAAGAAGAATGTCAAAATCAACTCAATAACTGTTGCGCCGAAAAATGAAACTGGTGTGGTATAGTCAGTTTGACCAAAACCAACTTGCTTGATCATTGCTGCGCTTGCGCCAACACCCTTCATAATTGCCCAGACAATTGCTGAACCAGCTAGTCCACCAATCAATTGTGCAATAACATAACCAACGAAGTCTTTCCATGAAATACGGCCGTTAATGGCTGCTCCTAATGAAACGGCTGGATTGAAGTGACCACCTGAAATTGGACCAAACGCATAGGCACCAGCAGCTAAGGCGATACCAAAGGCTAAGGCAACAGGAAGTGGACCAGTTTGTACTCCGACCAAAACAACTGCACCAGTACCAACGGCAACTAACAACAAAGTTCCAAAGAACTCTGCTAAGTATTTACGTGTATTACTTTCCATAAAAATAATTGCTCCTTAAATGAGATTGACTTGTTTTTAATAACAAAATAAATAACTAACTCTAACTATATAACACTATTGCACTTAAATTCAGCTTTATTAACTAATTTTTAAACTTAGCGTCCAATAATCGCAAGTGCCTCTTTATCTAAAGTAAACCATGTGTTCGTTGCATTAATTTCGAATTGCTTGATAAAATCAGGTCCATCACCCTTTGGTGTTGCTGAACCAACCAGTTCATTGTCAATACCAAGGACTTGCAAATCATGAAATGATTCATCCCAACGCACAGTATAATAGTTACCATCCATTTTTTCATCTACGATTGATTGAAAACCTAATTTCAACGCTTCTTTGATGACATCTTCTTCAGATACTGTAAACCCACGTCCCGCCATTAAAGCAACACGGTCACGGACATCTTGCATATCTTCCGGAATTTTTTGCGTATCCATCTCTATCTCCTTTACTTATTTTGCCTACTTAATGTAAAAAAACATTGCACTAGAAACATTTTAACAGTCAGTTGCGATATAATAAACACTGAACGTCATAATTAACTATTAAAATAAAAAAAATTAAAGGAGATTGCTTTTCATGATTGAATCAGTAACTGCACAAGAAATGCAACGATTTAGTCACTACACCACTGATGAAATTGGTGTCCATCCCCTAGTCTTAATGGAACGAGCAGCCATCTCTGTGATGGAAGTACTCGGTGCAGGTACTTTTGACTTAACCAATGTTCTTGTCATTGCTGGATTAGGTAACAATGGTGGTGATGGTATTGCGGTCACGCGCATGTTAGCACAAAAAGGTGTAAATGTTGATTTATTACTGCTTGGTGATGAACATCGTGCAACACCTAATACTGCTAAACAACTAGATATTGCGCGTAAGTATGGTATCACGCCACATAATCGTGTTCGTGATTTCCGCCACTATACCGTAATTGTAGATGCCTTATTCGGTGCCGGACTATCAAAGCCTGTTCCTGTTAAATTAGGTGAGATCATTAAACGCGTTAATGCTGCTAACATTCCGGTCGTCTCAATTGACATTCCATCCGGTCTGAACGCAACATCTGGTGCAATTTTAGGATCTGCTATCCGCGCATCAGCTACGGTCACTTTTGCTTATCCTAAAAAAGGACTACTACAAAATGAAGGACTGAAACGCGCTGGCAATATCTATGTTAAAGATATTGGCGTCTATTCCCCAGAAGAATTATCAAATTTTAAGAAAGAGAGCAGCAACCAATGAAGATTGTATTAGTTGGTGCCGGACCACGCAACTTAACCCTACTAGAACGTCTGATGGCTTATGCAAAAGAAACAACAAAGCCTGTAGATATTACTTTATACGACAGTTTTCCCATTGGCGGTCGTGTTTGGAATCCGGATCAAAATCCACTTTTCCTTATGAACACAGTTACTCGTCAATTAACTTTGTTCCCAGATCCCTCAGTGCCCAACCATGCAGCCACGGCTACCTATGGTCCAAATTTTTATGAATGGGCAATTACCTATGGTAAAGAATATGTTCAGCGTCGCCACTTTGTTAATGGTGAACATTTTCTTGATGAAATCGCCCGAATAAATCCTAATCGATTTACTTCTCGTGCCTTATTTGGTGTTTATAGTCAATGGTTTTATGAACGTCTCGGAACACAGGTTCCTAGTAATGTCATGCTATCCTACGAACGTAAAATGATTTTAGATGTTACACCACAAGATGATCAGTACGAGATTACTTTAGACGATGGCACAAGCTTTATGGCTGATAAAGTTGTAATGTCAACCGGTATGGTCGACAATAAATTGTCAAAAGAACAACAAACTTTTGCAGATGCCGCTAATAAACATGCAAACATGCTCTACATTGGTCCCACGCATCCTGCAGAGGCTAATTTAGATGATATTCCGGCCCGTCAAAAAGTGGTTCTTCGCGGACTAGGACTAAGCTTTTTTGACTATTTAGCTAAATTGACAATTGATCGTGGTGGTCGCTTTGCGCGTGATAATAATGGCGTGCTTTATTACTTACCATCTGGTAAAGAGCCACATATTATTGCTGGTTCTCGTCACGGATTACCCCTACATGCTCGTGGTATTAATCAAAAAGTCAACGAAGGTTATCAACCATTATTCTTTACAAATAAAAACCTTGATCAGTTAGCCGCTGCCAATGATGGCCAACTATCCTATGCTGATTTTTTCAAATTATTGAAAAAGGAGCTAGAATATAAGCATTATCGTAATACGATCAATGACTTTGGTATTACTTGGCCATTTAATGCTGATCACTTTATGACTGCACTTGCTGAAAGTGACGATTTGAATAAAACTGCGCGCCAATATGGTGTCGCAGAGGAGTACATCATGGACTGGCAACGTATCTTAAACCCAGTTGCTGACGTTCCTGAAGAAGTCGAATATAGTGATTTCATGATGAACTACTTAACTTGGGATATCAACGATGCCTACAAGGGAAATAACGATGCGCCTTATGCTGGTGCTTTTGATATGCTTCGTGATATTCGTTCGGTCATTCGTCATTACTTAGATGCTGGTTATCTAAACCCTGATGAATACGAAAAGTTTTTGAAGCACTTTAATCCACTAAATACCTTAATTTCTGTCGGACCACCAATTTTACGCATTGAGCAAATGCGTGCCTTGATTGAAACAGGTTTGCTAACCGTTGCTAGTCCTGGCCTTAGTGCAACCATACAGGATAACCACTTTGTCGCCAGTGACAATCGTAACAACAAATGGACCGTTGATAATTTAGTTGAAGCACACCTATCAGCACCTTCACTAGCACATACCATCAATCCATTGATGAGCAATCTACGTGAAAAGGGCATCCTAAGTGAAGCAACATACACGAAATCAGATGGCACAACCTATTCTGTTGGCGGTACACGAATGAATAAACAAACAATGACAGTCATTGATAAAAAGGACCAAGAAGTCCCTGGCTTATTTATTTGGGGAGTTCCAACAGAAGGTTGGTCATGGTTTACAACTTTCTCTCCACGTCCAGGAATTAGTGATAAGAACCTATACGATGCCGAAAACATCGCTCAAACAATTTTCAGATAAATTGATTAATAAAAAAGAAGTTGGAACAAAAAATTTGTTCCAACTTCTTTTTGCTAAAAATGTATTAATTATTGGACAACACCTTGATCCTGGTGTTTTAGATTATATACAAAGGCTAAAATCATGCAAATAACAGCAATAATAAAAATATTACGTAGTCCTGTGTGATAAATATTATGCATAATTGGCACAAGATTATTTGGTAACTCATCAACTGTATGTGGATTAATCATTTTGTTAAACATATCCACCGTTACGTGTTTATCTGGGTGTTGTGCGACACCATTTTTCAAAGATTGATTCATAACAATTCCAAAAATTGAAATGAAAATACTTTGTGACAAACTACGAATCAATGTATTAAATGATGTTGCCATACCGATATGTTTAAGTGATACGACACTTTGTGAAATAATCGTTGATCCAGTAACTGTAATACCAAAACCAGTTCCCAAAAAGACCCCAATGATTAAGAATACAATAAACGGTGTGTTCGCTGGCAAGAATGCTAAGATTGTTCCAGTAACGACTAACAATCCCATACTAATCATTAAAATCTTTTGTGGTGTTAACCGTGATAACATCTTACCAGCAATAAATGACCCCACGATCCAAAAAATCGAACTAGGTGTCGTTGCAAATCCAGCAAAGGTTGCTGGTAATCCTAAAATTCCTTGTGTCCATGATGGCACGTATACTTCATAAGCAATTAAGAAAATTGCCATCATACCAGCTGCAAAATTTTGGATGACAAACGTTTTGTTTTTAAACAAATCTAATAAAATAATTGGATCTGCAGCTCTTTTTTCCTGATTAACAAATAATAAACAACCAGCAACGGCTACCATAAAGACAATTAGCACCATTATCCAATTAATTTGCGCTTTATTAATTAATTCAACACCATACAAGATGCCTGAAATCGTCATCGATAGCCAAACGATGCCCCAAATATCCAAATGTCCTTTGGTAGCATGTTTTTCTTCTTTAAGGAATAATAAGATCAAAATCATTGATAATAAGCCAAATGGCAAATTAATAAAGAACACCCAACGCCAACTAAAATTATCAACAATCAAGCCACCTAACAAGGGCGCAACCACGGAAGCAATTCCCCAGGCTGAATTATTGATTCCCATAACTTGTGCACGTTTTTCAGGTGGATAAATATCGGCAATAATCGTATTTGAAATTGGTAAAATAGCCCCTGCACCGATTCCTTGAATCGCACGCCAAATAATTAATTGTGGCATACTACCCGAAAAGCCACTTAATACCGAACCTGTCAAAAATACAACTAACCCAGCAATAAATATTGGTTTACGACCAATATTATCAGCTAATTTCCCATAAATTGGTGTAGTCAGAGTACTTGTCAATAAAAAAATTGAAAACACCCAATTCATTATTGAAATACCCTCTAGGTCACCGACGATGGTAGGCATCGCTGTTGATACGATTGTCCCTTCTACCGCACTTAAAAACGTTGCGATAAATAAGGCCAATGTTACCATACCTTTATTCGTTTTTTCCTTCTCCAAAACTACTGCTCCTATTCCCTATAAATTCCATAACAACCAATTTTATCACACGGTAGACAACGACTACAAGCGACATCTAATCACCCCAATGCTTGCAGATTTTTGGAATTAGGTTTATCCTAATATTAAGTTAAAATTAACAGTGGGAGGTCGTACCTATGATTGATGTTTACCAACACGAACCCAGACGTGCTATTTTTGTCATTGATTCCAAAAGTTTCTATGCCAGTGTGGAATGCGTTGCTCGTAATAAACACCCCTTACAGACAATGCTCGTTGTCATGAGCCAGCAAGAAAATACAAATGGTGGCCTTGTTCTTGCTGCTTCGCCATTGGCTAAAAAAGTACTTGGCATCAGTAATGTTACCCGACGAAGAGACGTTCCTTACCATCCAGATTTATTAATTGCTGAACCACGAATGAATTATTATATACAAAAAAATCAAGAAATTAATGATATCTATCGTCAATTTGTCGCTGATGAGGATCTTCATATTTATTCGATTGATGAATCTATTCTAGATATCACTGATAGTTATCAATACATTATTTCAAAGTTTGGCGATGGCCATAATTTAACATTACAACAAATAGCTCGTATCATTCAAAAAAAAGTCAAACAAAAAACGGGGATTTACACCTCTGTTGGCATTGGTGATAATCCTACGATGGCTAAACTAGCACTTGATTTAACCGCCAAACACGCTCATAGCCTGATTGGTGAGTGGCACTATGAAACAATTCCACAATTTTTATGGCCCATTGAAAACCTATCTGACGTCTGGCACATTGGTTCACGTACAGCTAAAAAACTTAATCGCTTAGGTATATTTTCAATGCGGGATTTAGCTTTACATAATCCATACCATTTGATTGAAAAATTTGGTGTTATTGGTAGTGAACTCTATGCACTAGCTTGGGGAATCGATCGTAGTTTAGTTAGAAAAAAGTATCACACCAAAAGTCGTTCTTTAAGCAATAGCCAAGTTTTACCACGTGATTATGACAACCCTACTGAAATCGCCGTAATTATTAGGGAAATTGGTGAACAAATTGCCAGTCGTTTACGCTCTAAAAATTTGGTAGCCCATCAAATTTCGCTTGGCTTAGGAGTTGGTTATCATAATCCAATTAATAGTCAGGGATTTCATGCGCAAGTGACAATAACCCCAACAAATCTTAATTATCCAATCACGCAGGCTCTTCATCAACTTTTCATTGCCCATTACCAAGGTGAAGTCATTCGTCACATTGCTGTAAGTGCTGATGGCCTAGAACCTGCTGGTGATGAGCAACTTGATCTCTTTGTTTCACCAAACGACCTGACGCAACAACGTCAATTAGATACGACAATTGATGTGATTCGCAAGAAATTTGGCATTGATGCCATCTTCAAAAGTTCGAGTTTAGCAGGTGGCACGATGCTCGATCGTGTTGGTCTGGTCGGTGGACATAACGGTGGTAATGCTTATGGACAAAGCTGACGATATTGATGAAGCAACACTAAAACAGGCCGCAAATTTTTTTAAATATGATTATCATGATCGTGGCATGGTAAAGTGGCAAGGCTACTACTTATCTGACCATACTGAACATGTTAACAAGGTAGCCCACCAGTTAACTGATGCGAATAACCGCATCCGTCAACCAGAAATGACACCTGAATCCATTGCTCAAATTTTATTTGAAGCATACACCCAAAATGATACTGTTACCGTTCAATTAAGCACACAATCAGATACTGGTATTATTCCACCTATGATAACCGGCCCCGTCATAGGTTATACTGATGAATCTATTATCATTGGCAAGCAATTTATCCCTCAGCATAATTTATGGTGGGTAAGCAAAAATACATAAGCGAGACAAAAGCCGTTTTGAAGCTAGTGTATTTCATAATTTATACCATTTTTAACACAAAAGGGTTGGAACGATTTCTCTTGTTCCAACCCTTTAACAATTTTTATCTCAATTTCTTGACTAGCCTGAAATTTATCACACCATTGTAAGTTTCAGATTTTCTATATGCCGATTATTGATTCATTCTTGAATGACGAACACCATATGTCGTGTATAGGATAATACCAATAACAAACCAAATTCCTGCAGCAATTAGTGTCTCAACATGTAATTGTGTAATCAAAAATGCCGATAATAATGCTGAAATTATTGGCATTACTGGATAACCTGGCATCTTGTAACCATCATGATTAACATCTTTACGATGACGTAATGGTAAGATACCTAATGATACAACAACAAACGCCAACAAAGTCCCAACATTAACCAAATCAACTAATTTATCTAATGGTACTAATCCGCTAAACAATGCAATGACAATCGTTGCAATAGTCAACGCACGATTAGGGTTACCTTGTTTGTTTAATTTACCAACACCGCCTGGTAATAGACCATCACGACCAACTGCATAAATCAAACGAGATGCAGCATAGGTCATTGTATACATCATCGTTGCCATTCCAATTAAGGCACCAATTGTAATAATCAATGATGCCCAATTTTGGCCGACTTGTTGCAATGCAAAGGCTGCTGGATCTGCAACATTTAACTTTGTATAATGTACCATCCCTGTCAAAACAAGCCCCATAATACCATACAATACTGCTGCAATAATCAAGGTACCAATAATACCAATTGGCATATTACGTTTTGGATTCTTCACCTCAGCCGCTGATGATGACAACGCATCAAATCCAAGGAATGCAAAGAAGACCATTGACGTCCCCGTAATAATTCCTTGCCAACCAAATGCACCATTGACGCGTTTTGGAATTAGTGGATGATAGTTACTACTCTTGATAAAGAAAAATCCAATGATGATAAATGCCAAAATAATAATAACTTTGAACAAAACCATTGCATTTTCAACACGCTTTGATTGTCGCAAGCCACCCCGTAGCAATAATCCAATTAACAAAACAATGATAACCGCCACAATATTGATATAGGTACCACCTGCTGGATTATATGCTCCTGATAAGGCCGTCGGAATCTTAACTAATGGTGATATTAGGTTAGCGAAGTAAGCTGACCACCCTGTTGACACAGCTGACACACTTAACATATATTCCAAAATTAAGGCCCAACCTAATACCCAACCAACGACTTCACCAAAAATCACATTACCATATGAATAAGCTGATCCAGCAACTGGCATTGCTGTTGACATTTCAGAATAGGCCATCGCTACCAAACTAGATACTAAAGCTGCCAAAATAAAACTAAAAATAATTGCTGGTCCTGTCGTAGTTGCTGCAACTGTTCCGGGCAACACGAAAATTCCTGAACCAATAACTGCACCAATTCCTAAAGCAATTAAATCTTTTGCATTTAATGACTTTTCAAAATGGCCATCACTACGCATATAGGTGTCCAGCGACTCCTTTTTAAACATTCTCTGCCACATTCCCATTTATCTAACTCCCTTTCGCGGAAAATTATGCTAAAATCCATTCACCATCAATGCTGAAAAAATTCTAAAACAATAAAAAAACACGCACTGGATAACAATATCGTATCCAATACGTGTACATGCAGACAATGCATTACAAGTCACTACTTGCCTTCACACATTTGGATACTTTACCGTCATCCAAATGTACAACGCAAACAACTCTACGCAGACTTCGGATGACTAACCGAAATACGTAAAGTAACTAAACGCTTGTGCTACTGACAAATAATTTTGCATATCTACATTTCCTTTTCTTTTAGCTTACCCTGTAGATATTAAGCTCATTTGCGTGTAAAGTCAATTGTTTTATGAAAAAAATCTCATAAATATATTAATCTACTAATAATTGGTAACCTAAGCGATCACCAAATTCAAATGGTACCATGCCTCGATATGTGAAATCAGTTTTCGTAATAACATTCTGCATAATAATATTTTCTGGGAATGTATCAATACGAATATCGCGGTAACCACGGGCCCGAGCTAAATTAACCAAATCTCGTGTCAGCGTCTTACCAACACCTTTCCCACGAATGTGTGAATTAATCGTTACACGGTGAATAGCAACATATTCTGGCTCATTGCCAACCCATTCACCTTGTAGAATTTCGTACTCTGCTTCTGGTCCTGGTACTAATGAGCCATAACCAGCAACTTGACCATCATAAATCAGGACAATTCCCCAGCCATTAGCGATATCTTTTTCAAATAAAGCCTTATCTGGTGCACCTTCGCCCTGCCATTGCGATGCGCCTTGCTCGCCCAAGTATGCAACGCCATCTTGAAACGCAGCCCAAATTGCTGGAAAGTCCTCTGGCTGGGCTGGTCTTGTGTACATCAACATAATCGTATCCTCCGCGTCTACAATTAAATTATCTAATCATAGAACGTTTCTTATTTAATACCTACTAATTATTAAATAGCAGAACATTATATTAACAAATTCAAAACAAAAACCCAACCCCTTTTTGAATAATATATTTATTTTTTGGAACTGGTTACTACAACATTTGATATACTCGTTAATTTCATTAAATTGACTAGAAATTTCAGATAATGACCCAATACGTAAACAATCATTATTGTGGCAACGATCCATTCAATTTTTGCTAAAATCACTAGACCACTAGCCAGATTTAATTGATTCGATAATACAGTCAAAGCAGTTGATGAAATGACCAGCGGAAATGTAAAGGCCGCAAAGCTTGGATAAAATTTCAACATTGAATGTTTAGCCGAAATATAAATTCTTACGATTAAAAACAACGTTACAAAATATAAACATTGTGCAAAAATAGCTAAGCTAACGGCAAAAATATGATTAATTTGACCAAAGCTGTTTAAATATCCTGTCAAACAAAGTGATGCAGGTGCTGCCATAATCGTTAATAATGGTAGTGCGCCTTCAACCATTTCTCGTATCCGTATTAATCGGAAAATAACAATTGGGAAAATAATGATATATAGTGCTAATGCCAACCAGAAAAAGATTTGACCAATCGTTAGATTAAACATCGGTGCACTCACTGGAATCACACCAATACCGACAAACATCACAAACCAACTGGGATAAACCGCTTGTAACTGTGGCTTAGTCTTAATTAAGTTCAGCCAACAAAAGGCTGCCATAATGCCAAGATGAATGATAATGGCAACAGACCACAAAACCATCGCAAAACGTGTAAATCCCCATCGGTGCCAATACATTGCCATCAGCATTAGTGCCATTGTAAATGTTGGTAACGTTCCTGCTGCCACAGGATTCAGTATTTCACTGTAGGCGCTCTCAAAAACAAGCACAAGTTTTGCAAATACTAGCAACATCAATAACATCCCTACTATACCAACGATATTACCAATTATCGAAAAATTATTCATAATGAATAAATTACCCAATGCTTCCATACCTAAAATCAAACCACATAGTGCCATTGGAATTTTCTTTAATATCTGTATCATGACTCTCTCCTCCAACTTCTTTTCACTTTTAGTATAACTTTCATGTTAAGATAAATAAAATTAATCATTTATATAATAGTTATAAAAATAATTAATACAAAAAGGAGCTAAATATGAATCAATATCTTGAAACATTTATTATCGTTTATGAAACGAGAAGCTTTTCTCTAGCTGCCAAAACACTCTTTGTAACGCAACCAACCATTTCGATTCAAATACAACGACTAGAAAAAATGATTGGCCACCCATTATTCATTCGTAACCAGCATCGAACAATCGAGCCGACAGCTGAAGGCAATGTATTATATGAAAAAGCTCTAAAAATCAGAAGTATTTGGCAAGAGACGCAAGACCAACTGGATCACTTAACAACTCCTAATCGTAAATTAATTCGTATCGGATTCTCCCAAACAGTTTCCCAAATGCTTGCCGCCAACTTTTTAAAACTTGCACAAAAAAAGTTACCCACCATTGACTGGCATGTAACCGTTGGTAATTCAAATTATATTGCGAAACAATTAGAACAAAAAAACTTAGATATCGGCATGGTTGAAAAACCACTCCTGATTGATCCAGAAAAAATGTACCGTAAAAAAATTGCAGATGATCAACTCGTTCGCATTGGTAAACATACAGGTACCTGGTTAGTTCGCGAACCCGGATCAGGAATCGCCCACTATACGCAACAATTCTTCCAAGAATATGACATTATGCCAGAAAAAACAATCCAAATCAATCGAAATGAGTTGATTATATCTCTTGTACAGCAAGATATCGGTGAAACCATCATGTCTCAAAGCGTTATCCCTAATAATTTCCCCAATACAATTATCAACGATCATTTCAAAAGAACCCTATATAGCCTCACAGCTAATGACTTAGAAAAATCATTAGCTGATAAAATCAACACATTATTAAAACAAAGCGTACCACTTGAATAATAATTAACGCCACGCTTTTTTCATCGCTAAAAAGATTGCCAGTGTTTCTTTCGCGTCTGGCAAGGCTCGATGTTTTTGCTCCCCTAAATCAACGCCATACATTTCTGCTAGATCCATTAATGAAATATCCTGGGGATTACCTGCAATAGCCCCGTGGATTTGTTGTGTATCATACAACTTACCACGTGTGTCCCATTTACCAAGGTTATTATGCTGTAGTCCCTCTTTAATCAGTTGGACATCACCATCAACAATGGCATGGCCCACAATTGCATAGTCACCAACAAATCGCATAAACCGACTCAATGCACGTTCTTCGGAAATACCATGGCTAATCATATCCAATGTAATCCAACCATTTTTCCCACCCATTGATTTCGTAATGTACTTAAATGATTTCATGGCACTACCAACTGGTGGATTATTTACTATGACCGAAAACTTTTCAATATTTTGGGATCCAGTCACTTTAATCGTACCAATCTCAATAATCTGATTACTACCATTCATTTCCAAGTCAAATACGACATAATTCTTTAAATTTGTGAACAGCATACTTTAATTCTCACCCCCAAAAAACATTTACTGTTAGATAAGTTCATTTTAACAGTAATCATGCTATCTTTGAAAATCAATTCTTTTTATTGAATAGATTAACTCATTCTATTTAGACAACATAAAAAGAGTTAAAATTTTCTAACCCGCTAGAAAATTTTCAACTCCTTATTAAATCAATCTTATTAAATTAAACGTGCATCAATAGGTAAATTAAAGCAAGCGCAACAATGACTTGGAAAATAATCGTTACAAGTCCATAACCCAAGAATTTAGCACCAGATGATTTGATTGTTGCCCACTTTAAGTTCAATCCAATACCAGCTAAATTAACAATACCAAAAAAACTTGTAATACTTTGCGCTGTATGTGTCACAAGATGTGGTAATGACACGAATGAATTGATTAACATAAAAATAATAAATGCCGTCACAAACCAAGGAATACCCATCTTTGTTTTAATAACTGTGCCAGTTCCTGCTGATAATTTTGCAGCGTGACGTGCCATAAAAATGACAACTACTGACAACATAATCACACGCAACATTTTAAAGATTGGTGCATAAGTGACAACACTTCCCCCAACAAGGGATGCCGTTCCGGATACTTGTCCAACTGACTGGACAGTTCCACCAATTAATGCACTAACCATCATGTTGTTTGGTAACACTGCGGGTCCTAGGATTGGTAAAACAAATAGTAAAACCACACCTGCTAGTGAGACCGTGGCCACAGAAGTTCGTCGCTGATCTTCGGTGGCCCCAACAACGGGTGCAACTGATGCAATCGCACTGGAACCACAAACAGCATTCCCTGCACCCATTAACATTGCTGAAGCGGGTGCAACTTTAAAAACACGACCACCAAGCCACATTACGAAAAAGATGGTCAATGCCATTTGTAGTAAAATAAACAACACGCCTTGCCAACCCAGCGATGCCATATTCTTCAAGGTAACATTTAACCCAAGGCAAGCAATACCAATTTCAATTGGATATTTTTCAGCCCATTTAACACCTGCACCCCAATGCTGATTAATAAAAACAGTGTTTCCTAAAACAATCCCCGCTAACATCGCTAATGCTTCCGCACCTAATGTTGGCAAAAATGGTGATAATAGTTTTGCAACTAAGGCTAACAGAAATGTTAAAATTATTCCTGCTACCATATTCTTTTTAATAACCATGTAAACTCCTAAATAATTTTTACAGCAAATCGAAATTATTATACACCTTATTAACCATCACACTGATAAAATCATATTATTTGCCCTAAATATGTCTATTATTTACTTTTAAGAAGTTAATATCTTGAAAATTATGCGAAATGTCGCTAATATGGATAAGGTTTTAAAAAATAATTAGCACATCAAAAAATACATATTTCATTGAGAAAGGAACTTGAAATGGTCCAAGTAAAATCTCCTTATTGGCAAAAAGTCGTTGATGACGCACAAAAACATCCTGATGTTCCAGGCTTAGAAACAATCCCCTTCTTCACGATGGCTCCGATGGAAGCTGTTACGGATTCTGTTTTCCGTCGTGTCGTTGCGGCAGCTGGTGGCCCTGATGTTTATTTCACTGAATTTACAAATGCACGCAGCATCACACACCCCAAGGCCAAGTTTACCGTACAAGGTCGTTTACACGTTGATAAATCAGAAAAAATGCCGGTTGCCCAATTATGGGGTGACCGTGCCATTGATTTTGAAGCTGCGTGCTTTGACTTAAAAGAACGTGGCTATGAAGCTGTTGATATTAATATGGGATGTCCTGCTGCTACCGTTGTTAAAAATGGTGGTGGTTCTGACCTGATTCGCCATTTTGATAAGGCTGAAGAAATTATCGCTGCCGCTAAAAAGGCCGGTTTAGCAGTTTCTGTCAAAACTCGCTTAGGTTTCAATCAAATTGATACTTTCGAAGAGTGGATTCCATTTATCTTAAAACAAGATGTACCACTGTTAACCGTTCATATGCGCACTCGTAAGGAAATGTCAAAAGTACCAGCGCACTTTGAATACATTGACCGCTTAATCCAACTCCGTGATGAAATCGCCCCTAATACGCTATTGCAAATTAATGGTGATATCAAAGATCGTACCGAAGGACTAGAACTAGTTCGACAACATCCTGGTGTTAACGGTATTATGATTGGCCGTGGTATCTTTGAGAACCCCTTTGCTTTTGAAATCACACCCAAAGAGCATACATTGGATGAAACCCTTACCTTATTGCGTATGCAATTAGACTTGTACGACCAATTTACTGCTGAATTTGGTCCAATGCATTTCCAAAAGTTAAAGCGTTTCTTTAAGATCTACGTACGCCATTTTTCATATGCTTCTGATTTACGAGTTGCATTAATGGATACTACGAACACCACTCAGGTTCGTGAACTGCTTGATCAATTTGATGAACAATGGGCTGCTCAAAAAGCCTCAGACACCATTGCAATTACGACAAAATAACCAAAAAAGCTGATGACCTTCAAAATTTGAAGATCACCAGCTTTTTTATATTACTTTTTACTTTGTTGGTTCAAAAATCAAATGCTCATTAACGAAAGCATTCAGACCTAACTCACTTAACTCTCGACCATACCCTGAGTTCTTAACACCACCGAATGGCAATTCAGGTAATGAAGCCCATCCTGAGTTGATAAATGACATACCAGTCTCAATCTGTTCAGCAACACGTTGTGCGTGGTCAATATCACTTGAAAAAATGGTGTTTCCAAGTCCATAACTTGAGTCATTAGCCAATGCAATGGCCTCTTCTTCAGAATTAACCTTATAAACTGAAGCAACTGGACCAAACATTTCCTGATTATAAATCGGATTATCTTTCGTAATATCTGTCAAAATGGTTGGCTGGAAGAAGAATCCATCCCCGTCGACTGGATCCTGACTATAAACTAAAGTCGCTCCCCCAGCAACAGCAGTATCCACCTGCTTCTGTAACTTCTCTTGCGCACTCTTAGATGATAATGGTGCCACGTCCGTTGTAGGATCCATTGGATCGCCAACCTTAGCTTTTGAGAAGGCATCCTTCAGAATATCAATAAACTCATCATACTTGTCAGCTAACACAATGAACCGCTTTGATGACGTGCAAACCTGACCCGCATTATACAAGCGAGCACCTGGTGCAACGGCTTTAACTTCATCCCAATCAGCATCATCTAAAATAATGAATGCATCATTACCACCAAGCTCCAGTGTCGACTTCTTCAACGCTTCACCAGCTTCTTTGGCAACAGCTGCACCACCACGTTCAGAACCTGTCAAACAAACACCCGCAACACGTGGATCGTGAATTGCCTTAGCGACTAAATCATAATCAATAAATAGATTTGTCAAAGCTCCTTCTGGCGCTCCCGCTTCAATCACTAAGTCTGCGAACAACTGCGCTGACTTTGGACAAATTGAAGCATGCTTCAAAATAATTGGATTACCAACAATAAAGTTGGGCGCAAAGACACGCACAACTTGGTACAATGGGAAATTCCATGGTTCCACTGCAACAATCACCCCAGTTGACTGCTTCACATAGTGAGCATTGCCTGCAGGTGACTCTAGTGGCGTATCGGCCATGAATTCTTCACCCTTTTGTGCATAATAAGAAACAATGTTTGCACACAAATCAACTTCACCTTCAGCTTCAGTTAATAACTTTCCCATGTCGTATGTCATTGCCTTAGCTAATTCCTCTTTATGAGCCACAATTGCATCAGCAATTTTCTGCAAACTTGCAGCACGTTCACTAACAGGTGTCCCACGCCATGTTTTGTATAATGCATGTCCAGTTGTCAGTGCTTTCTCTAAATCTTCTTCAGTTGCGTTAGCATATTCCTGTAAAACTTCCCCAGTATATGGATATGTTGTCTTGTACGTCATAATATCCCCCTTAGTGTAAATGACAATTATTAATATTGGTCGCTACGCCATCATTATAACGCTAATTAACAAAAAATGGGCTTAAATAATTTCACAAAGTTATTTCATTTATGTTTAAATAATCACAATTTTCCCTTTAACGGCGCCTTTTTCTGTGGCGATCTCTACTTGTGATTTTTTTGAAATTAAACGCTGGCCGTCGTCTAGCTGCAGGCCGCTTAGCAGCTATTGGTATAGGTTCTTTAGGGTTAAGACTAGTGGCAAAAAGTCCCTCTAACCAGGCAATCAAAATCTGCCCAATCACCATAATTGTCCCAATTAAATTTAAATAGACAATTAGCACAAGCAACGATCCTAACGATTGATAAAAACCAACATTTTTTACAGTAAATTTGGCATACCACCCAAATGAGTAGTTTAAAATAATCATCAAAATAACTTCAACACCAGATCCAATAATCAAAGGTTTTAAAGCGATGCGTTTCGCTGGTAAAGCTGCATTGAATACGCACATCATAATCCAAAGTCCTGCTAAAGTAATAATCCAACGTTGCTTAGTGATAAATTCTAACCAACCAATACCTGGGATTGCTGCAATAATTGCTGGCAAAATCGCACTAACAAGCATTACCACAACCGCTGATATCAAAATAACCATCAACCACAGAAAACTAAAAACACGAGTCAATAAGCCACTAACCCGTTCAGGCACATCATATACAGCATTAAATGATTTACGAATAATTGCTAATACTGAACTGGCTGCCCAAATTGTTGTCAAAATTGAAAATGACAGAATTCCCACGCCACCTTTTAATACCGATTGAATAATCGGCGCTAAAATTGACATAATATTGCTAGGAAGTTGCTCTGAAAGTAGTGTAATCAATTCACTTGCATTCATGCCCGCTAAACTAGCAACTGCCCCAACACTCATCAAAATAGGAACCATCGATAGCAAGGCATAATAAGTAATTGTTGGTCCAACCATTTTCAGATTTCCCCGTTTAAAAAAGGTTTGTAGTTGGTCAATCTGAAATTTTTTTGTCAGGCGGTGAACATCAACAAGAATTTGTCGCATGCGTACTTCCTCCTTCACGAAATCTATATCCAGTATCGCAATGTTTGATGTAGATAGCAAATACTAGGTCATTATATTTTTATGCTATTTGCCACAAAATAAAAACTGATAACAAATCCATATAAAGATTTATCATCAGTTTAAAAGTTAATTATTTTTAGTTAATTAATGGAATTGCATACCACCATCGACTTCGATAGTCTGCCCAGTAATGTAATTTGAATCTGGTCCAGCTAGAAAGGCTACTGCCGCAGCAACATCTTCTGGTTCTGATAGACGCTTTAATGCAATATCCTTTGCGAAGGTCTGCATACCCCACTCATCATCCTTACCAGCATTCTTACCAACCTCATGAGCAATATCAAACATCATTGGTGTCTTAACAATACCAGGTGCATATGCATTAACTGTGATGTTTTGCTCAGCTAAATCACGGGCAGCAACTTGTGTTAGACCACGTACAGCGAACTTTGTACTACTATACAAAGCAAGGTTTGGATTACCAACGACACCAGCTTGTGAGGTTGCATTGATAATCTTTCCACCGTTACCATTCTTCTTAAATTGTTCAACAGCTGCTTGAATACCCCAAATATCACCAGCAACATTGATATGATAAACCTTATCAAATAATTCAGGAGTAATTGTATCAATTGGTGTCGTAGGACCAAGGCCAGCATTATTAACTAAGACATCAAAGCCACCTAATTTTTCAGCCACTTCTTTAACAGCTGCAAAGAATCCTTCGCGATCAGAAACATCTAGCTTGACTGCAATTGCAGTACCACCATTCTTTTCAATATCAGTTGCGACTTCTTTACTTTTAGCTTCATTCAAATCAGCAACTGCAACTGCAAATCCGTCTGCACTTAGGCGACGAACAATTGCTTCACCAATACCTTGTGCCCCACCAGTAACCATTGCAACTTTCTTTGTCATCACTAATTCCTCCAATAGTATTATTCGAAACAACTATAGTCTAGCACAATGTTCCTGTTTTGTTAATTTTTTCACAAATTATTTTCTATTAATTTACGCAAAACAGTAAAGCAAGACAAAAGTCGTTTTGAAGCCGGTGTATAATGTGCTTTGCGCTATTTTTGGCCGTAACAGGAATGGCGTAAATTCCGTTACATTGAGGTTTCAGACTTTTGAAATGCGTTTATGCTATCAAACTGACATGCTTTTAATTAAGATATTTTTAGCAAAAAAAGTTGGAACATTTTCTGTTGTTCCAACCTCTTGTTTGAAATATTTATATGTTAATGGCAATATTTAGCATATCCAATTAATGCGCCACCTCAATATCCTATTGGTCCACCCATAGAACCTACTAGAGCGTGTCCGAAAGTACCAGGGTAGCACTTTGCCATATTTTTCTTCTTACCACCAACTACAATCATCATCTCGTTTAACGTTAATTCTTGATACGTATTTGCCATTTTTCCTCCAATATTAAGTAAATTAAACTATTAACTTTCTCATTAGCATTCATGGTTAGTCTATACTTACAATATTATTAATCAAATTTAATCATTAAAAATGTTAACTGCCAGGTTTAAAAAATTTTAATCACTAAATTTATCGAAATTTGAAAAATACTGATAAGTATATTTTTTCATTAAATCAGTTAATTTCCCTTTTTATTTGAAAATAAACTTGAACCTCTAAATAAATAACAATGGCTAATGAAATGTACGTTTGTAGAGTTTCTTCTAACACAAAATTATTGCTTTTTATTAACTCACCTACTTGAACACTTGTGATTAATAACAATAAATGTAAGGGTAACAGTCGTCGATATTTTTTTGAAAACAACATGACAATTTTTAATATATCAAAAATTGACCGATATATTAGTACTCACCTCCTTTTCTATAAATAATGGTACCCATTATTTGAATAATTAGATGAACTATAATTGAACGTTGCATTTTTTGTATTGACCGTTAATTTAGACTATTTGTTTGTTGCCAAATCTTCTTGAAATTTTGTTTTTTTCGAACAGATAACGGACACCATATTTGATTTTCGGTATCAAAATAGACACGATTCAAACGAATATCAAAATAATTAACTGACATTAAATTAATAACAAAACCTTTATGTGATCGAAACAAATTTTTATGGCGTTTCTCGATACTTGATAATGAATCGTTAATCTCAACAATGATATTTTTTGCGTATAGTACAACTCGATTAACTTGATTAGGCTTGGATGCAATATAAAGCACTTCTGACATCGGAATATCATAGTAGCGTGCCCGCAACTTATAAACAAATTTTTCTGGATTACTTTTCATATGACTGACAACTAACTCAAGAGCAACATTAATATCCTGTCGAATAGCCTCTTCAATAGCATCAACAGGCTTAATTTTTGAAATACAGTCTAAAGGTACCAACCGTTGTTCTAAAATTAATGTTGATAAATTGTTCTTTTCAGTCATAAAAACAAGATGAGCTAATGGTAAACAATGCCTAATATATTTTCCTAATTCAACGATACTGTGATCATTTTCTAGTGATCCAACATCTAAAAAAAACAAAATATTTTGATCAGTACATGCTTGTACAAAGTTTTTAATTTCTTGAGCATCCGTCGTCACAAGCTTAATGTTGGTATCTAATTCTTCAAATTCTGTATATCGCTTAATAAAATTAGATATCCAAGTTAGTTGATGATGCTGATCTTCTAATATTATTATTTCTAGCACCACAGGACCTCCATCTAATTACTTTGTTTAAAATATAATTTCTAATTAAACTTATTTTTTAGGTATGTATAACGCTTATCTATCCTCTCAACTTCTATCCGTAGAAAGAGCGAATTTCACTAAATGTCTAGCTACATAAAAAGACTTCTTTAAGGGAAAAAAGTCCAATACAAATAATTCCAATTCTGAATGAAAGATTTTTTTAGTTTTATGTAGCTGTGATTTTTTATAAAATAGTCATTATTTCATGACAAACCAACCGACCTCCTTCCTACATATATCCTAAAACGCTTTAACTACCTCGTTAAAAAAAATATTAACCGTTCGTTTTTTATTATTTAACGTTAAAAAAGCAGATCACCCTTAAAAGAGTCATCTGCTTTATTGTGAAATGTTCCACGTGGAACATTATTTATTTTTTTCAGATTTATTATCCTTAACGTAATTCCAAAAACTGCCTATCGCTGAAACTAAATCAAATCCTGGCAAGATAAGAATATATAGCCACAATGAAAATGTATCAGTTGGCTTAAAAATTACGTACCACAA
Organism: Weissella paramesenteroides; assembly: GCF_051903945.1. Lineage (GTDB taxonomy): Bacteria > Bacillota > Bacilli > Lactobacillales > Lactobacillaceae > Weissella > Weissella paramesenteroides_A. The sequence goes on from NZ_CP192268.1 coordinate 1,901,928, forward strand.
AATATCAATCATTAATTGCATAAACAATTGCTGTGGCGTTGCTCGAAAAAAAGTTTTACCAAAAGCGCCTATCATTTTATAACCTCAATTTATAGCCATTTTTTTAAAAAATCAGCCTTAATTTCTGTGTTCTCAGGCGTCATATACGCATCCGGTCCATGACCTGTGCCATCAACAATATGGATTTCTGCTCGATCATCGCTAACGACCTTACGAGCAGCGGTTATCATATTTACCGTCTGTTGATATGGTACAACAAAATCCGCCGTCCCCGCAAATGCTAGTATCGGTGGCATTGCTGGATTAAAATAAGTGACTGGATTGTATTCTTCAACTTTATCTGGCACATCTTTTGGTGCTTGTTGCTTAAACATTTGGCCTTCAAAAGACTCTGCCGTTCCGGTCTCTGGGTATTTAGGTATCACACCACTTTCCTCAAATTGATCTGAAAATTTATCAAATTCATAAGGGCCATATAAGGCAATAATTGCGTTTACCTTTTCAGATTGATCAGCATCATCCCCAAATTCATGGTTTGACATGGCATTTACCGAGGCTGTAACACCAGACAATAATGCTAGATGGGCTCCTGAAGATTCTCCCATTAAAGCAACATGATTCATATCTAATTGATACTCGCCAGCATGTGCCCGCAAGAAGCGAATAGCAGCTTTGACCTCGTAAATCTGCGTAGGAAAATCCGCATCCTGAATCCAGGTATACGAAACACTAGCAACTGCATAACCCTGGTCCAACAATCGCAATGCTGGTTCCAGTTTATGTGAACTCTTGTCACCAAAAATCAACCCACCACCAAAGACGTCCACAATCACTGGAAATGGTCCCTGACCTTCATTTGGTAAATAAATATCTAAGTCATGACGTTCACCAGCCATGTAAGGCACATCTTGCCATCGTTGTTTAATATAATCTGTTTTTGCGACCGTGCGTTGATAATCACGATCGATGAATCTCTCTGCCATATTAACCCCCTTTAAAACTATAGACAAAAAGGATAATTGCCTACACAACTATCCTTTCATCATACACTACTTTTTACTCTTTATTCGCAAACTTATGATAATCATTATGACAAACCAGACAAGTGCCAAAACCGTTGTTGGCATTGTTTCTGGCGTGAATAACAAAATCAAGAAGATACCAATTAAGAACGCAATCGTTAAATAATTTGTCACCGGTGCACCAGGCATTTTAAACAATTGCTGGCCATTTTTGAAATCTGCTGTTCTACGATATTTCACATGCGCAAACACTAATACAGCGTACATCACAACAAAGGCTGCTGATGCAATTGACGTTACCAAATCAAAGGCATTTTTGGGGAAGAAGAAGTTTAACACCACTGCTAACGCAATTAATACTGTTGAAATGTTAATGGCATTAAATGGAATATAACGTCTGTTTAACTTACCAGCGTAACCCTTACCTTCTGATAATGAGAATAACATGCGACCAGTCGTAAAAATGGCACTATTCAATGACGATGCTGCCGCAGTCAAGACAACGAAATTAATAATTCCGGCTGCTCCAGTCACACCAATCCCAGAAAAGACCTGAACGAATGGTGACTTGCCTGCACTGTAGTTTGTCCATGGTTGAATACACATAATTGCTATCAACGCGCCAACATAGAAAATCAAGATACGTACAATAATGGAATTAATTGCTTTTGGAATATTTTTATAGGGATCCTGGGCTTCTGCAGCCGTCATACCCACAAACTCAATTCCTAAGAAAGCGAAGAATACCATTTGGAATGCTGACAATAGATGACGACCACCGTGAGCTACAAAACCATGTTGCCATAAGTTACTGATCGTCGTAACACCTGATGACGTCTTTGTATGCAAGACCATCATAATCACACCAGTGGCGATCATTGCTAGTATGGCAATGATTTTGATCATTGAGAACCAAAACTCTGTCTCACCAAAAGCAGCAACCGCAATAATATTAATACCATATAAAATAGCTAAGAAACATAATTCCCATATCCAAATAGGTATATTAGGGAACCAGAAACTCATATAATTTCCAACGGCTGTTAATTCTGCCATAGCAATGGTGATCCAGCCAATCCAATATGTCCAACCGATAATGAATCCTGCTTTAGGTCCAACGTATTTTTCAATAAAACCAACAAAAGTTGCCCGGTTTGGATCAGTTAGCAATAATTCACCCAATGCCCGCATCATCCAAAACATAAATAAGCCAACAATAATATACACTAGTAAAATAGCTGGCCCTGCAGCACTGATGGATCGACCTGCTCCTAAGAACAGTCCGGTACCAATTGTTCCTCCTAAGGCAATCATCTCAACATGACGGCCAGTTAAACCTCTTTCAAGTTTCTGTGGGGAACCTTTTTGTTGTGACATTTTCACACTTCCTTTTTTATTAAATAATCCATACTTCTCTGCTGAATCTCACACAGACATATTAACTAGTATATAAGAATTTTCAAATTTTTCAAAACCAGAATTAAATTTATCTTTAATTATTTCGAAAAAAATAAGCGCTCATGACATAAATAATTACTATACAGTAAAAGGATCCTCATCTACCAATTTGGATTGGAAGATGAGGACCTTGAACATTCTTAATTAATAATTAGGACCAGGAAAATCATCTGGTGTTTGTGATTGTAATCTCTGTAATAAACGACGCAAAATCCCTTTTTCTAGCATTGCGGCCCATAGACCTTCTAAGCGAACCTCACCATGGATCACAACTGATGTTACTGCACGTAATTCATAAAAATCATGGCTGGTTCGGGCAATTAAATCAACATTTTCTTCTAATAATTGATCGTGCGCTTTCTTATGTAAGGTACGATCAAAATTCTGATCGTAAAAGTCGGACCACTCAAAAGCTTGTGCTAAAGCTACCATCCGCTTATCGTAATTTGGATACGTTGTCATATGATCACCAGCTACCCAATCGACTGATACATTCTCAGCTTCAGCTAGATACTTATCCCATTTTTCAAAATCAAATGGATGTTGTTTTCTCACTATCAAAATCCTCCAAGTTGTTTAATAACTAACTGTCATTGTACCACTTATTTAAAGTTAGTAAATATTCAACTCTGGAAACAATTCATTCAAATTTGTTGGTTCTGTCACGACTTCTGCATGGTTGTCAAACTGCAACAACACCTGGTTTGAATCCCACTGCCGTACACGTACCCCAGCTACAATCGCATCACGAATCACCTGAGCAAGCGGTCCCTTACCAAAGTAGGTATCGAATAGTTCTTTTTCATGTGTTTTAAAATAATCAGTGCGTTCGTTACCGAGCTTTGTTGCCCATAATTGCATTTCAGTCGCATCAGATGCCGCCACAATCATTTTAGCAGCTGATGTTTTAGACGGCGTTAACACGCGGTCAGTAATTAATGATAAGCCATCATTAAAACGCATCCCAAAATGATCAGCTAATTGCGAAATATCTTGCATGATTGCTAATGCATCTTGTTTATTGATCAAAGTTTCTGTCGGTTGCTGTAATGAGATCCTATTTGATAAATCTTCATTATGTTGTAATGCACTTTCGGTTAATTCATCGTCTTTTACCAAAAAGTAAATCAATAACAAATGAATTAAGTTTAAATCATTCTCGGAAATACCAGCAATATCAAATGGATCAGTGTCCAAAATACGAATTTCTAAATATTCGATCTCATTTTCATCATCAATTTTTCGCTTGAATCGGACTGGTCCGTATATTTCATGCTCAGAAAATAGCTTTCCTTGTGATACCAACTGTTCGATCTGTTGTTGATGATTGGCGTAATCGCTGTCATATGTCAGTTCTTCACCCTTATCATTGACGAATCCATATTCACTTGTGCGTAATGAACGCACCGGTTTGGTAAATTGTGGTGTTCTGGAATCTGAATCATTTAAATTAAATGGTGTTGCACCAAATAAATAATTGAATAGCCAACGGTGCGCAACAATTTGACGAGCAATATGAAAATAAACATCATTTTTAAACGCTTTAAAATTTGTACGGTCACTAGCATCAAATAAATGCTGCAAAAATTCATCCGACAATGAATAATTAAGGTGTAATCCTGTCATAATTTCATGGGTCGAACCATATTTATGCTGTAACCAATCTCGATAATCTTGTACCCAGGTTCTCTCAAAAGTTTCATCTAACCATTGCAGATCATCCTTTTTTAGTTCCGGTGGCATACTTAGTGGCCATACCGCCTCATCATCTCCCATATGACTACGTAAGACCCATTGTAATTGCAATAAACGATCACGAGCTTCTTCAAATGAACCAACGGCTTCTGTAACTAATTCTGCTTGTGTCTCACTGTAATCAGTTTGCAGATAAGGATGAATACGTCTTGATCCCAGCTCTGTTGAATGACTAGCTCGACTCAATCGTCCTTTACGAGTAACCCGGTGTGTCTCAAGTTCAATACCGAATTTACCGTTAAGGAGTTCCGCATACAAATCATTCTCTTCTACTAGTTTTCCTAAATTTAAATTAGCTCCCATAAGTAACGCCTTTCAATTATCTGACTTCAGATAGATAAAAGGCCCGGTCCATGGTAATCTACCACACACCAGGGCCACATCTCGTTGTTTTCTTAGGAATATATTCTTAATTAATTTGTCTCTTCATCTATTTCCACTATAGCTGTTTTTGTCTCTACTTCTGGCATCTGTTGTAACTGCCACAATTGCCAAGCATAAACAATAATGGTACGAATAACTGCATAAAATGGTACTGCCAAAATCATGCCAGCAATCCCAGCTATATTACCAGCAGCTAATAATAGAACAATGATTGTCAACGGATGAATATGCAATGATGCTCCCATAACACGTGGATAAATCAAATTACTATCAATTTGTTGAACAATCAGTACAACAACAATCACCCAAACGACCTGCCAAATTGAGTCTGTTATAGCAACAAATAATGCTGGTACCAAACCAATATAGGGACCAACATAAGGAATCATATTGGTTATTCCGGCAAAGACACCTAATAGTAAAGCATATTTTTGACCAATAACAAAGTACCCAATAGCCGTAAATACACCAACAAAAATCATTTCCACAACTTGACCACTAATATATTGCGCAAGTGTTTTGTTTAAACGTCCTAATACGTCAGAGATTCTTGAACGTTGCCGTTCAGGAAATACCTTTTGAACGAATGGCGATAATTTATGACCATCATTTAACATATAAATCGTCATGACAGGTACCGTTATTGCCGTTACTGTAAACCCTGTTAACTTCGCAATCACTGCACTCAAACTAGTCGCCATACCTGACACAACAGTTTTCCCGATATTTTGTACCTCTTGTTGTAACTTATCCAAGTTAAAATCAATCCCATATTCCTTAGAGAAATTGATTTTACTAAGTTGATTACCCCAATGTTGAATGGTGTCTACTAATACTGGAATATTTTTTATCAAACCAGAAATTTGATCAACCAACGCAGGTAATAATGTTAATACCAAGGCAACCAAAATACCTAATAATAGCAACATAACAATTGTAATTGCCCACCCCCGACTAACATGCTTCACCTTGCCTAATGGAATTTTTTGTAGCGCCACCACTACTGGATTTAGAATATAATACAAAAATCCTGAAATAATCAACGGTACAAAAACAGCGCCAACAAATTGACCAATCGGTTCTAGAATAAAGCGCAGTTGTGTCACAATCAAAATTAATAACGCAATGGCCAATAATTCCAGTGTCCAAAATAATGTTTTTGATTGCTTTATGTGTTCTAACACTTCACACCCTCACTTTCATTTTTTTCTAATTATAACAGATATTAAGTGATCATAAATTATCGTTCCTTAATAATCTATTCGCCATCAAGTTTGTGAGTCATATCACTTACAGATTTACTTTAACCTAATTTTCCTGAAAAGTTTTACACAGTTTATCCACAGGACATCATATTTTAACCGTGCTAAAAAACGCATTTTGATAGATAATTATCATCAAAATACGTTTTCATTTTTTTAATTAAAAATTAAAGCTAAAATCAAACCAATCGCCAAGGTCAACGATATAATAACTGCGTTTTTTATGGCATATGGAAAGTTCGGTTTAATTGGTTTTGCTTGAAATGCTTTGACATTTTTCATCACAATTGGCAATGAAACCAATGCCACCAAAGATAGCCATGGTAAGATACCAAAAATAACTGCAACGATCAACATAAGATAACCCGCAATGTAGACCCAGCCAAATGCTGTTATTGCGCGATCCTTACCTAAGTACCATGCTAATGTATGCCGCCCTTCAGCAACATCTTCATCGTAATCACCGATATTGTTAGCAAACATAATGTCACCAATTGCGAACCATGCAATAGCAGAAGCAATAATCGCCTTAAACACTAGTTCACCATTAAAGGTTGGCGCGATATTAACATAAGTCGCACTCAAAAAAATAAGGTATCCCATAGTCAAGCCTGATGCTAACTCGCCAAATGGTGTCCGTGACAATGGTAAAGGCGTTCCAGCATACCAATAAACGACCCAAAATCCAATCAGACCCATAATTAGTAACGGCCAGCCGGTTTGTATTGCTAACCATAATCCACCAACTGCCGCAATCAATGCCAGCATCAACAATGTTGTCCAGCCTTGGCGTTGTGAAATCCCACCATTACCAATAATATTATTCACACCATTTTTCCATTCTTCACTAGTTGCTGATTTAAAATCTTGTATATTATTCCAAACGTTAGCAACCATTTGCAAAGCGAACACAACAATTGCAAAAACAATTGCAAAACCTGTATGAAATTGTTGATATGTGATTGCCGCATATAAATTACCCAAAATTAACGGTAATACGCTAGCAACTAATGATTGAACCTCCACGAATTTCAACCATGTTTTAATACTCATCTATCATAACCTCCTAAAAACTCTCAACATCTCAGCTTACACGAAAAAAATCAGTCATGCAATGTAACATTGCTGACTGATCTTCATCATATGCAACTACAACGTTTTGAAACGTTGCAAATGTTCATTTATTGGCATGTCTTTACTATTAACCGAATCCACTCGTGCATAGGGTGATGGCGATACGCTAATCTTTGCCATAAAATCAGACATGGCATCACTTTCTGCTTGTGCTTCAATATGCACAGAACCATCCGTTTCATTCCAAACACTGCCTTTAATTCCTAATTTATCAGCAATAATTTTTGTAGAATATCGAAAACCGACACCCTGTACGCGTCCACGTACAATAATCTTTTTCGCAACTAACATTTATATCCCCCCAAATAACACAGAGAGCGAGACAAAAGTCGTTTTGAAGTCGGTGTGTAACGTGATTTGTGCTATTTCTGTCCGTAGCAAAGCGAAGGACAGGAATAGTGCGAATTGCGTTAAATTGAGGCTTCAGACTTTTGGAACGCGTTTATGCTATAAAACTTACAGACTTATAACTAATATATTTTCGGCTAAAAAAGGTTGGAACATATTCTGTTGTCCCAACCTCCATTATAACGTTAAGTTATGGTTTCTTTGTCAAATCTGAACCAAAGTACTTGTCTGAAAGCTTTGCCATCGTACCATCTTTTGCTAGTTGCTTTTGTGCCTTAGAAATTTTCTTTGCCAAGGCCTTGTTCTTCTTGTTTAGCATTGGCGCTGCTGATGTATCACCCAACACATTCGTTACTTTCGCCGTTAATTTTGTCTCTGGATGCGCTTTTTTATAGACACCCCAAGAATCTTGGGAATTCAACGTCACATCTGCCTTACCAGAATTAACTAAATCAATTGCCTCAGCAAATCCTGGTACTGACACAACATTGGTACCAGCCTTCTTAGCTGCTTGACCAAAGTTAGACGATGCTGATTGTGCAGATTTCTTTCCCTTCAAATCAGCAGCTGATTTGATATCCGAACCTTTTTTAGTAATCATCACTGTCTTAGTATACAAGTAAGGCGCCGCAAAAGCGTACTTCGCTGCACGTTCCTTTGTTTTTCCCATATTGTTGTATACAACATCATACTTATTTGATCCTAATCCAGCGACTAACGAATCAAATTTTGTTTGTGAATATTCAACTTTTAAGTCTAATTTCTTGGCAACAGCCTTTGACAAATCAACTTCGAATCCAGTCAATTTACCTGACTTATCACGATATGAATAAGGTGAGTAGGTTCCTTCTAATCCAACCGTCAATGTTCCCTTTTTGTGTAGGTTCTTTTGATAAGCTGGTACAGATTTAGCAGATGCACTTGGTACAACTGCATAGACACTACTACTTGCGGCCATTAACGTAACAGCTGCTACAGCTGCGATTTTTGTATATTTATTCATTTTATGATTTCCTAACTGATGTTCATTTTTTAATATTATTTACTGCCCAAAATATTTATTATTAAATACATCTGTTAATTTAACATCGCATCCCCAAGCTCATTATCGTTACCCCTTTTCGTTTCTGACGCAAATCATAACCCGCTTATTATCCGTTTGTCAACTACTCTTATTTTTTAAAATTTTACTTGCATTTAATTAGTAACACCCCTAAAATGAAATCAGTTAGTAATTCGAAATTTTCAATTTTAGGGAGTATCACTATGATTCACATCACATCACATTATATTGTTGCTTGTGAAAGCCTAACGCGTTTTTTGCGGTAGGTTATCTTGGTGTACACCAATTTAATAATCGTCAAAAACGTGTTAGGCATCTTACGACTAAGATTGTTTAACACTTTTTTTGTGCTCTTTTTTGAAAGGAAGGCTCATGTTTGAATTCATTGCAACTTATGCACCACAATTAATTATTGCTGGGATTAAATACACCATTCCCCTAGCATTAATTTCTTTCGTGATTGCTGTTGTTATAGCAGCTATTGTTGCTGTCTTACGTTCCTACGTTCCACACGCTACCGGCCTAGGCAAATTCGGTTGGCAAGTCCTAAAATTCATTTTATGGTTCTATGTCTGGATTTTCCGCTCAACACCAATGCTAGTGCAATTATTCGTTGTCTTTTATGGCTTACCAAAATTAGGCATCAGTTGGTTATCGCCATCTGGTTGGGTAGCCGCTATTTGGGTACTATCACTCAACACCGGTGCCTATGCTTCAGAAGCAATTCGGGCCGCTATTTCATCAATTCCAGATACGCAACGAGAAGCTGCTGCTGCACTTGGTATGACCGATCGTCAAATTTTTATGCGCATTATCTTACCTCAAGCGACACGTATCTCTATCCCAACGCTAGCAAATTCATTCATTTCATTGGTCAAGGATACTTCATTAGCCTCAGTAGTGACCATTGTGGAGATGTTCTATCTATCACAACAACTTGCTGCCGTTAACTTTGAGCCACTAAAAATGTATTTATTAGTTGCCGCTATTTACGCCTTATTTGTGACTATCTTGTCAATTCCTCAACGTTATATTCAACGCTGGGCCGACCGCTTTGTAAAAGATCAGAGGTAAATCATGCTGAAATTAGAACATATTGATAAAAACTATGCTGAACACCACGCATTAAAAGATATTAACGTGACATTTAACCCCCATGAAACAACAGTTATTGTTGGACCATCTGGATCAGGAAAGTCAACGCTTTTACGCTCACTAAATTTATTGGAACGTCCAGATAGTGGACAATATACGATTGATGACCGTGTTATTGATCTTAACAAGCCAGTAACAACAGACACTTTACTTTGGGTGCGCCGTAAAACTGGCATGGTTTTCCAACAACCGCGCATGTTTGATCATCTAACAATTATGGGAAATATGATTGAAGCCCCTGTGCATGTCCTAAAACAGTCGAAAGCTGTCGCCGAAAAACATGCACATGAACTCTTATCAGCTGTTGGTTTAGATGAAACGGCTAATCGCTATCCTTATCAATTATCTGGTGGTCAGACACAACGTGTTGCGATCGCTCGTGCCATGGCTATGGCACCCGACTATCTATTACTTGATGAACCAACTTCAGCACTAGACCCCGAGCTTGAAGCCCAAGTATTGCGAGTACTAAATAATTTAGCCAACGAAAACCAATCAATGATTATCGTGACCCATAACATGGACTTTGCCCGTCATGCAGCTGATCGGATGTTGTTTTTAGAAGACGGTGAAATTGATTTTGATGGCACTCCTGATGAGTTCTTTAATAAGCCCACTGAACGTATTCATCGTTTCTTAAATGCTTTTAAATTTGATCAAGATGAACACTAAAATAATACGATAATAAAAAACCGATTTGTAACGTGTTTAAAGGAGGCTGGGACAGATGTTGTCTCAGCCTCTAATTTTTGTGCTAAAAGATATTAATTAAACGCATGTTAGTTTGACAGCATAAATGCGTTACACACCGGCTTCAAAACAACTTTTGTCTCGCTCTCCTTTTCTCGTATCATATTGTAACTGATCTCATCGACCAGTAATTAATCCAGCAACAAAATTAATAATTATGGCAATCAACATCGTACTAAAGACAAAAGATATTAACGCATGACCTAAAGCAACTTTTCGGAAATGAGTGGTCGAGAAATTATTATCCGAAACTTGGTATGTCATACCAATCGTGTAGGCTAAATACAAAAAGTCCCATAAATTCGGTAAGTCATCATTATTAAATGTTACCCCACCGCCATTTTTATAATAAATTTCTGCATAATGTACTGTGTACAATAATTGGATACTGTTCCATGACAAGAAAATACTAAAGATACAAAATATAATTTCTAGTTGGTTTCTATTACTAATGTTTAAAAGAAAAAAGACAATGAAGACGCTCATAATACCAGCAAGGATGACCAGTATATCAATTAATGGATATCGAATTCCTTTTAGAACAATTTTCTTAGTCTGTTGTCCACTAGCTATTGGAAAAAATAAATAAATCATGAGGATAAAAAGTATTAATATTGCCATGTCCCATCCCAATAAAATTGGAAACATACCCTGTATAAAGAATGTAGATATCCATGAAAAAATAATTCCGCAAATCATTGAGATGCTGAAAATGTTACCATGGTTCTGTAACAAGAGTTGCAATTTTTTTCTTTTCATAATTCTATCCTTTCCTAGCGACACAGTACGACGAAATGAGGCAATGGAAAACTTTCCTTTTATTACGCCAATTATATATAAAAAAATGACCGAACTCACGAATAAATTCAGCCACTTGTTGCATTATTATATTATTCTAAAAATCAGCTTGTGACGCATCTTGATGCGTGCCGGCAACACCTTCTAATTGATCTAACGCTGCAACTTCTGCATCAGTTAACTCAAAGTCGAAGACATCGGCATTTTGGCTAATACGTTCAGCATGTGTGGACTTAGGCAGAGGCAAGAACCCATGCTGTAGTGACCAACGAATTAGAACTTGTGCAGCTGACTTTCCATACTTTTCAGCAATATCATTGATTTCAGGAACTGCAAGTAGCGATCCTGTTCCAAGAGGTGAATATGCCTCGGTAAGAATATCATGTGCTTCATTGAAAGCCACAATGTCTTTTTCTAAATCAGATGGATTGATAAATAATTGATTGACCATTGGTCTGATTGTTGCCGTCTTGAGTAATGCCTCAAGGTGCTCAATTTGGAAGTTAGAAATGCCAATGGCACGGATCTTCCCTTCAGTATAAGCATCTTCCATGTAACGCCAAGCTTCTGCATTGGCTTTATCCCAATTACGTCGATTAATTAATGGATTTGGCCAATGAATAAGGTATAGATCTAAATAGTCTAAGCCAAGCAATTTTAATGATTTATCCAATGCTATTTTAGCAGCTTCATAACTGTGACTGTCATTCCATAGCTTTGATGTGATAAACAGTTCTTCACGTGGAATACCTGAGTCTTTGATAGCACGTCCTACTGATGCTTCATTACCATAAGCAGCCGCCGTATCTATATGACGATAACCAGCTTTTAAGGCATCCAAAACACTTTGGTATGCAACATCCCCATCGGGGGTTTGCCAAGTTCCAAACCCGACAACTGGAATTTCGACCCCATTTGCCAAGGTAAACGTATCTGTTAATGATGAAATAGTCATATATTTACACCCCGTATTCAATAAAATTCAGTCATTTTTGCTGACTATCTACCGTCAAGTATAACAAAGAATATTAATAAACTAAATTAGATAGTTTGTATCCATTGAAGAGTTGGGTATAATAATAAGGACAATAAATTGAGAGAGGAAGCAAGATGTCAAAAGTTACAAAAAAAGCAATTTTTGAGGCAACGCAAGCGGTCTTAACAGAAAAAGGTTATGAAAAAGCACGGCTTGCTGATGTGGCACGCAAATTATCAATTACGCCAGCTGCTTTATATAAACATTTTGCCAACCGTGATGCGCTATTTGAAGAAATGGATAAAGATTGGCTCAAAGAAGTAGACGCACCTATTATAGAAGCTAGTGAACGTGTACCGGCAGAAAATCGGGTACAAGCACTTCACGATTGGCTATGGTTACTCTCAACCCGACGTCAAACAAGTTTTGCAGCCGCACCTGAAATGTTAGCATTTTATAAATTTGAGTTAGGTCGACATGATAGCTTGATAGAACCACGATTAAAAGAATTTGCGACTGCGGTAGAAAAGATTATGGCCTGGGATACATTCCGTCAACAACGGGGCCAAACAGTGATGCAAACATTTACATATTTCTATCATCCATTTTTTGCAGGTCGTTGGGATGATAACTTATTTAAGACTATTTTTGAAACAACTTGGCAAGAATTATTACCAGTTATCCAACAGGGATTAACTGATACACATGATAATTAAGAAACGCTTTAAGAACTTTCGAAACACATTCAAGGTCATCAAACCACCAACTTCAAATTGGCGGATTGATGACCTTTTCAGTCTGTTAATAACTACCTATATTCCCATTACTTTTTATGTATAAATTTGCATTTTTATTTTGTATAAGAAAAATGTGTTTTAAAGAATAAAAAGCGTTACAATAGATGTGTGAAAGCGCTTTCTATATTATGTTTCTGTTGGTTTTATACTTGGGAGGTATGATTATGTCGAAGAAAGTTGCCGTAGTTACTGGATCAGCTGGGGGATTAGGTAAAGGTATCGCTGAGCGTCTACTTAAAGATGGCTTTAGTGTCATGATTCATGATATTAACCAAGACGCCTTGAATAAGACTGAGACAGAGTTAAAAGACTTAGGTGACGTAGCCAGCTTTGTTGGGGATGTTTCTAAGAAAGCAGACCAAGAAGCATTAGTGGCTGCAGCAGTTGAAAAGTTTGGGCAGTTAACTGTTTTTGTTAACAACGCCGGTGTTGAAGCCGTAACACCATTCTTAAAGATCGATGAAAGTGAACTGGAACGCACATTTAAAATCAATGTTTTTGGAACAGTTTACGGTACGCAAGCTGCTGCTGAACAATTTATTAAGCAAGGTACACCTGGTAAGATCATTAACGCTTGTTCAATTGCTGGTCATGAAGCTTATGAAGTCTTGGGTACTTACTCAGCTTCAAAGCATGCTGTTAAGGCTTTTACACATGTTGCAGCTAAGGAACTTGCTTCAAAGCACATCACAGTGAATGCTTACTGCCCTGGTGTTGCTAAGACCAAGATGTGGGACCGTATTGATGCAGAAATGGTCAAGGCAGATCCTTCATTGAAACCAGGAGAGCCATTTGCTAAGTTCTCTGGCGAAATCGCTTTGGGACGTTACGAGACGCCAACTGATGTGGCTAACTTGGTACACTTCTTAGCTTCTGAAGATTCCGACTATATTACAGGTCAAACAATCTTGGTTGACGGTGGCTTGGTTTACAACTAAATCCTAATAGTTATAACAAATGAGAGCAAGATAAACGTCGCTTTGAAGCTGGTGTGACACGTAAATTGTGTTACATTGAGGCTTCGGATTTTTGGAGCACGTTTATGCTATAAAAATTACAGCTAAAAATAGAGCAGGCCAGAAAAAAATTCTGATCTGCTCTTTGATTTGCTACTATTTAGACATTTTTCTAATACACGGTCTTATAGTTCTTTTGCAGCATAATTGATTTCATACAACATTGAACCATCAATGACTTCCGTTTGACCATTGCGAGTTATCTTTAATTCTGTTGATGCAAGATAACGAGTATACGTTGGTTGCAATCCCATGGCATCAAATTGCTTCTTTTGTTCATCTGAAGCCATACCATAGATATTAATTAAATTAATTTCCTTTGGATCATAAATTTTGTATTCAACTTCAATATTATCTTGTGTAAAAGTGTAACGAATAGTTTTGGGTGTGATCTTGTTCGTTTCTTTTTGAATATATGTCTCTAAAATATCCACCTGAGCGTTAGCTGAACTAGTATTTTCAAACACACGGTTACCCTTGCTATCATCAATAGTAAATAGTGGGATTTGTGGTTCACCGAAGCGATCAGCTCCGACCATATCATAAATTAAGACATTATAATCACCAACATTTTGACGACCCCAAATCCAGTGGTGGAAAGCAACTGATGGATGGATATTAAACCATTGGTGATTGTAATAGGCCGTTCCGTTGACCTGCTTCTTTTCACCATTAATCGTTACTTCACCACTAACAGTCAAACTTGTCACACAGATAAAGTTATAATAAAATTCATCGTTCTCACCAAACGCAATGTATCCTGAGCCAGGGCGGAATGGTTTTACCTGAGCTTCAAAATGTAAATCAACTGCGGTTTTGTGCTCAACAGACCTCTTACCCTCCATCACAATTTCTTGATCATCTTCTGGTTCAATGTGAATATCATAAGTATGCCAGTTGTCACCAACTAATGTACTAGGACCCCACCTTAAATCTAGTTTGTCTTTGCTAGAATGTGCATCCTTAACGTCATAAAGACGATAATCATAGAAAGGTTGTCCATCTGCTGATGTATAGTTGATCGCAACATTAGGATTATCACCCTTATTGACAACTTGATCAGTTGACTTTGGTCGGAATCCCAACACCAATGTTGATTTATCATCAAAACTACAATCTAAATACCAAACCTCAGCGTGTCCTGCTTCGTCAGTATCACGTCGTCCATCTTCCCAATTTTCAATTTTATTAGGATTAATACCTAATTTTTGATAATCTGCTGGACGATCCATAATTCTTCCTTGTGCCATAAGTAAGCCCCCTTATAATCATATACAGTACTAGCAGTTCCTCTTTAGTTAATCGTTTTCGTGTAATTCAACATGCAACTCTGGTATCTCTTGCCAAACCACATGTGCTAAACCAACTTCTTCACCTGAAAAAGGTTTATCAGGTATAACCATATCAATAAATTGTTGTCGAAAATCTCCGGCTGTTACATCACTTTCAGCAGTCTTCATTGTTTCTACGTACTTCTCGTGATTACTTGATTCATCCATCAACATCCAAATTTCTTGTTCAGGATTATCGGGCGCTTCACGGAACCAAGTTCTCGACAAGGAATAATTAATCAAGCTAGGATTAGCTTTCTGGTAATCTAAAGCTTTCACTAATGCCTCAATCATCTTGTCGTGATTTTTCTTTAAAACTCGATAATGCATTGTTTCAACTTCTGACATACAAATACACTCCTTTTGTGCAAATAATAAAGTGAATATCTGATTAACTAACTGTAGTATAATAGCCATATATCAAGGGTTCAACCAACAAAAGCAGCATAAAAGTTTATTATTAATGACAGAGGTACACGATGACAGCCAAAACAGACTTACGCATTAAAAAAAGTAAATATGCGATCGAACACGCATTTTGGAAACTATTACTTGCTGAAGGTTTTTCAAAAATCACCATTCAACAAATCATAGATGAAGCACATATCAACCGTGCGACTTTGTATAAATACTATGCTAATAAATACGAATTGTTAGAAGTCGTAGAAAATGCACTGATTAACGAGTTTAAAGATGTCACTGAAAAAGCGCCAGATTTTATTGATAAAACAAACATTAGTGCCGAGCATTTCCACAGTTACTATAAGGAAATGGTTCGGTATATTTATAATAATCGTGATAAATTTTCAGCATTATTAGCGCCAAATGGTGACCCCACCTTTATCAATAAACTAATTACTGCTGATGAAGAAATTTGGCAAAAAAATGATATTACCCAGTACCTGCCAATTCCTGAACACTACGCATCTGCCACAATAACGGGGATGGTCATTAGTTTAATAGCGGAATGGATTAAATCAGATTTTAAAGAATCTGCTGATGAATTTATGGTTATTTTACAAAATACAATTATGCCCTTATTCTCACAAGAAACATTCTTTAAAACAAAATAATATTCAGCATGATAAACAAAATTAGGCGGTAAATTGTCAAAAATCGACAACTTATCGCCTAGAATTTTTACAGTTTTGACTGCTTACTAATTATTGTTCTTATTTTTTATTTTATTGTTAATTGCAGCCACATTGCGTTTGGATTGTATCATATCGTTAATTAAAAATAATGCGTAGATGATAACGAAAATAATTATTTCCGTCAAAACACCTTCAATATTTAACAAATACCAACCCAAAGCATAAGCGATTATCATAAAAATTGAAACCGTCACAAAAAAGTGAATGATAATCTTTTTTACTAAGCTCCAACGTTCTACAGTGAATATTAAAGCTGTTACAAAAAACAAGGATCCAAGCAATGCCCATAAAATAACAGTAATTACCAATATATCAAGTGGATTAGAAATATAATCATCAAAACGATTAGTTGCCATTTGATAAAACGTCTGATTATTCAAATAAGCATATGCTATGTCAATGACCAATCCGTATGTAACACCAAATGGCATTCCTAAAAAAAATCGGTACATAATCCGTTTGCTCATATTCCTAACCTCCTTTTTATTTTGGAAACATAGCGTCTAGAAACATAGGTCTCACCCCCATTATTTAAAATTAAAATGATATTCCCATTACCACTTAATTTCAGATGGTCAATAAAATCAAAATTCACAATCTCACCACTCGAAATTTGAATAAAATTATCTGGTAACAGTTCTGCTAACTGGTAAATTCGCTGTTTTACTTTATATGTACCAGATATATCTTGTACATGAACTTCAGTAGATTCTGTTTTAATTCTGATTATCCCATCCAATTTAAGGGGTGTGACGACTTTTTCCTGGTATCCCCAAAGCAATACATCCTGTTTCTGCAATTCATCTACCATTGATTGCATGGCAGGTGTTAATTTTTTTACATGAAAATCAATATACTCAGGCTGATTCTCATCAATAAAAAAATTTACTTTCATACAGCTACCCCCTTTTCCAAATAACGTTGTAATACCCATAACATATCTGTCATTATACATATCTAATGGTGCTTATTTTCTAATCACTGATATATGGTTCATTATTTAAATTAATCGGTTTAATTCTTAAAATAAAATGTACAAATCAGTATGATTCGTATCCTTATTATTAAATAAATATCCTCCCGAATTACCATTACCGTAAATCGGGAGGATCTATACTTCTATTTTATTTATCCAATATTTTCCGTTTTTGTCAGTTCAGAAATAACCTCTTCATAACGCTCACGAATGAAGCCAGCTGAAGTGTCTAACTTCGTTTGCTCATCAGATGACAAATCTAATGACACATGATCAATAACCCCTTCACGACCAACAATGACAGGATAAGAAACATAAACACCATATTCAGGTCGGAAGTTGGATACTGGTAGTTCTTCATGACTATCCGTCAAAATGGCTTTTGTTAACCGGCTAGCCGCACTGGCGATACCATAACTAGTAAACTTCTTACCATGATAAACTGTGTATCCACCAATTCTAACCTCATCATTTAGTTCTGATAGTGGTAGGTCATATGATGTAATTGGTTTGTCTTTTACTGTAACCGTTGACCATGCCGTAAATTGTGAATCACCATGTTCACCAACATTATAACCACTAACTGATTTTGGATGAACACCAAGCGCCTTACCTACAGCACGATGCATACGGGCCGTATCCAATAGTGTACCTGTACCGATCACACGTTCCTTTGGGAAACCAGTGTAGTGTTGATACATTGTAGTAATGACGTCAACTGGATTCGTAATCACAACCAAAATTCCTTTAAATTCAGATGCAACTAATTTTTTAGAAATATCTGCAATTTGAAGTTTGTTATACTGTAACTCAACAAAACGATCATCTGTTGTAATCGTCTCCTGCAATGCAATTTTACCAACTGAAGAAATAACGACATCAGCATCTGCTAATGCTGACCAATCATTAACAACATAATTTGCATTAAATTCCAAGTTAGCCATGGCATCTTCAAAATCCAATGCTTCAGCATTCACTTTGTTATCATCAATATCAATAAAAACAAATTCGTCAACTGCACCTTGTGCGGTTAAACTGTGGGCAATTGCTGCGCCAACGTGTCCCAATCCAATAATCCCAACTTTACGAGTCATTGCGTTCCCCCATTATTTCACTTGCTTAATAATTTTCCAAAAAATTGCTAATACGCTTCACAGCCTCCTGAAGACTGTCCAAGGATGCAGCATAACTAATACGAATATAACCTTCACCACCGACATTGAAAACTGATCCTGGAATAACCGCAACCTTGCCACGCTTTGCTAGATCAACACTAAAAGCATAATCATCTTGTTCATATGCTGCCGGTATCTTGGCAAAAACATAGAATGCCCCATTTGGTTGAGGAATTTCAAACCCCAATTTGCGTAAAGCTGGTACTAAGTAATCACGGCGTTCACGATAAGCCTCACGCATTGATTTAGAATCCAGTTTCCCTTGCGCTGATCCTAACGCTTCGGCAGCTCCTGCCATCGCTGGATTCGAAGCAGCAGTAACTGTAAATTGATGTAACACTGCTGCAGGTTGTACGAGTTGCTTAGGTCCAACAATAAATCCAATACGATAACCGGTCATAGCATGTGACTTTGACACACCATTCAAAATAACTGTTTGTTCTGGTAAAAACTTTGCAATTGAAGTATGCGGTGCATTGTAAGTTAGTTCAGAATAAATTTCATCAGCAATCACGGTAATATTAGTTCCTTGCAATACATCAGCTAAGGCAGATAATTGTTCTGCAGTATAAGTAACTCCCGTTGGATTTGCTGGATAATTCAACAAAACGGTTGTCAACTTTTCACCATACTCATCAATGGCTGCTTGGAGTTGTTCAGGTGTTAATAAGAAGCCAGTATCAGATGTATCAACAAAGACGATTTCACCACCAGCTAACTCGATAGTTGGGTCATACATTGAAAAATTAGGTGCTGGCAGTAACACTTTATCACCCTCATTAATAAAGGCTGTGAAGGTATCATAGATGCCCTCAGTTGCTCCCAATGTCACAATAATTTCAGAATCAATATCATATGATAATCCATAACGATCTAACATAAAATGGTGAATAGCTTTTCTCAAAGCAACTGAACCCGCAGCAGGTGCATAATGCGATTCATCCGCCTCGATACTAGCAATCGCTGCTTTTTTCACATGTTCTGGTACTGTAAAATCGGGCTCTCCAAGAGTCAATTTTAGAATACCTGCAACACCACTTGTCTCGTCATCAAATGCTCGAATGGCATTTGGCTTAATTGCGGCAACGCGCTTATTTACTCCCATGTTTGTTCTCCTAATTTTCTAAATCTTACGGCCAGGATTCAAAATCCCTAGTGGATCAAATGCCTGTTTCACTTGCTTTTGTAACACTCTGACATTTGCATCTAATTGCTTTGGTACCCATGCATTCTTTAAGCTACCAATACCATGTTCTGCACTAACCGTACCATTAACCTGAATGACGAAATTCAGTAACTCATCAATAAATTTTTGCGTACCTTCTGGTAATTCGCCATCTTTATCTTCCAAGATAATGTCAGGATGTAAGTTGCCATCCCCAGCATGTCCTAACAATAATAATCGTTGTTGATATTTATCAGCTAGCTCTTCTGCCTTATCAGCCACTTTTGCTAACTGTCCTAACGGTACGGCAATATCCTCGACAATTAATCGACCATATTGTGCCCCAGCCGCAAAAATATCTTGGCGAATTTTAATAATTTCTGCTGTACGAGCTGCATCTTCAGTAACATCAATCTTTGTTGCACCATACTCATGCAATAATTTATCAACCTTTTCCAATACACCAGATACAGCAACGTCAATTTGGAAAATCAATAACGCCTGTTCACCATGGCTACCTAAATGACTATGTTCATATTCATCTAACGCCTCAATGGAAACGCGATTCAAAATTTCTAACATTGAAGGGTTCACACCACTAGCCTGCACAGCTTGAACAGCACGCATCAACTCATGGATCGTTGGGAAGGTCGCCAATCCTGTAATGGCACTACCTAATGGCACAGGTACCAAGCGAACCGTGGCCTCAACGATAATTCCAAGGGTTCCTTCTGAGCCAACTAACAAATCGGTTAAATCATAGCCAGCATTATTCTTAAAGGTTTTACCACCTAGTGTTACCAATTCACCACTAGCTAATACAACTTTCAACCCCAATACAGACTGCTTCGTTGTGCCATATTTTAACGATGACATCCCACCAGCATTGGTTGCAATATTTCCCCCAACTGAACTGATTCGCTTTGACCCTGGATCTGGCGAGAAAAAATACCCAACTTTGCGCGCTTCAGCATCTAAGTCACCATTTAATACCCCAGGTTCAACAATGGCAACTTGATTCTCTGGCTCAATTGATAAAATATGATTCATTCGTGATAAATTCAAGATTAAACCACCAGTTAAACCAGCAGCACTGTTCACAATCGACGTCTTGGCACCTTGTGGTACAACTGCAATTTGATTAGCAGCTGCAAAACGAATCGTCGCTTGTACATCCGCGATGGTTTCTGCAAATACCACGGCATCTGGTAATATTTCAGTTGTTATTTCTTGTGTGTAATGATTTGTTCCATACTTTTTTAGCGTTTGCTTATCTAATGCAATTTCACCATTTGGCAATTGCAAAGACGAAAAAATTGTCGTTGTCATATTGCTCCTTTAATATAAAAAAATCCCGTCGCTCCATAATGGAACGACGGGACGATAAAAATCGTGTTACCACCCGTGTTTCAGACTGCATCACCACAGTCCGCTTATCAAGTATGACAAACATACTCATATGCGATATCGGTCATCACCGGAAATTACTAATAGTCAATACTACTCATAACTTCAACCACTCCTAGGCCAAATTCATTTGCTGAATCGGTTGCCTTACACCAACTACAACTCGCTTTGCGTATCCATCACAAACTACTCACCTAATCATCATGTTCACTCATATAATGGTAATTCGGCAATAATGAAAAGTCAATAATAAAATTAAAAAAATCTCATTTAACTCGTATTTGAAGGAATTATGAAAATGGATACCAGAAGCGACTACCTGTCAGTTTCATCAACAAAATTTCTAGAATGACTAGCACTGCAACACCAATCAAAAAATACCAATCTTGACGTTTAAATTTTTGTTCATAATACCAGCTACGTTGTTTTTCCTTACCAAAACGGCGTAAATCCATGGAACGACTTATTTCGTCAATCTTTGATAGTGAAGAAAAGACAAGTGGCATCATGATACCGAAGGCTCCTTTGATTCGCTGTGTAAATGGCGCATGTTTAGACATATCAAAACCACGTGCCTGTTGCGCATGACTAATCGTCACAAACTCTTGTTGAACCGTTGGGATATAACGTAATGTCAAGGCAACAGCATACGAAATCCGGTATGAGACACCAATTTTATTCAATCCTGCTGCAAATTCACTAGGATTAGTCGTAAGTAAAAAAATTAATGCCAACGGTAAGCTAAAGAAATATTTCGCTAACACAATAAATTCGTAGAATAATTGCTCTAAGGTTAACGCATAGAATCCATGACCCAGTAACAGTGTTTTACTATGAAATAAAGTTGTTCCATACTGTGGGGCAAAAATATAAATTAATAGCAAATTCATAAGCGCAAAAACGGCAACAAATTTAACAATTGTTGACACATTTTTCCAATGAATACCAGCTACTTTTAAACCAATAATAGCGATTAACATTAGCAAAACAAGATAACGCACATCAAAGCTTAACATACCACTAATCGTCAACAACAAAAAAATCAATAATTTGGTACCACCGCTTAATTGATGAACAATGGACCGTCCTAGCTGATAGCCAAATATGTTATTCATCGCCATCTATCCTTTCCCAATCAATGCAGTTAACCCTGCTGGATTAGCTAAATCATATTGTTGTGCTAACTCATGAATCGTCGTAATATGCAGGTCTGCTTGATCCACTAAGTTTTGATCATTTAGTAATTCAGTTGGCGTTGTATCAGCAAGCACCTGACCATCAACTAATACTAGTGCACGATCCGCAATCTCTAACATCAATGACATATCATGTGTAATCACGACCACCGTTGTGTTAAACGTCGCATTTAGGTCTTGCACAAATTGCATAATTGCCTGTGCATTAGCATAATCCTGTCCTGACGTTGGTTCATCTAAAATCAATACCTCAGGCTCGAGTGCTAGCACACTAATAATCGTCAATCTTTTCTTTTGCCCATAGCTCAGTACCGTAACTGGCCACTCACGCATGCCATATAATCCCGCTAGCTTCAACAATTGGTTCACGCGCTCCTGAATATCACTTTCTGATTTTCCGCGAAGACGTAGACCACTTGCAACTTCATCATAAATAATAGACTGCGTAACCATATCATTTGGATTTTGAGAAACATAACCAATATAATCAGCACGCTCTTTGATTGAAAGTTGCGCAAGATCTCCAATACCATTTAGCAGCATTGAACCACTAGATGGTTGCATAAAGCCCGCAATTAACTTACTTAGCGTCGATTTTCCAGAACCATTCTTACCAACTAAAGCGACCAACTCACCCTTAAATAACTGCAGTGAAACTTCTTTAAACAATTGTTGGTCACTATATTGGAACCCCAAATGATTGACGGTTAAAATAGGTTCTCGTTCATTCTCTTGATGTGCTACTTGCGGCTTAGGTACCAATGCTTGCAGCTTACTTTTAACATCCGGTCCCGTCACATTTTCTGGCTGGGTTATTTGTGTTAATGCGGTTAAATCAACACCCGCCAATTCTAACAGTTGCAAATATCCTGGCATGGCCAGGCCATATTGATGCAATGTATTTGAACGTAAAATAGTTTCAGGTATGCCATCAAAGGTCACTTCACCCTTGTCTAACACAACAACTCGATCAAGACGGTGTTGTAAAACATCTTCTAAACGATGTTCAATCATGATAACCGTTAAATGATATTTCTCTTGTAGCTCATCCAACAAGGCTAACATCCGATGACCACTAGCTGGATCCAAACTAGCAAGTGGTTCATCAAATAGTAAAATAGGACTATCATCTATCAAGACGCCTGCCATAGCAACCCGTTGTTTTTGTCCACCAGATAGCTCTTGTGGTGCCGCCTTCAGTAATTCATCTAGTTGTAGCGTCTGCGCCCACTGCTTCACTTTGGTTAGTAATTCATCATGTCCCACATGATCATTTTCTAATGCAAATGCGATATCTTCAGCAACTGTCAGGCCAACGAATTGTGTATCTGTATCTTGTAATACTGTACCAATATCAAAAGAACGCTCAAAAATTGAAGCGTCCTTAATATCATGACCATTAATTTTAATGTTTCCAGTTACCTCACCTTGATAGGCATGTGGGATGAGGCCATTAAGTAATTGACCTAAAGTCGTTTTCCCCGAACCAGATGGCCCAGATAATAACACCCGTTCACCAGGTGCAATCGTTAAATTAATATGATGCAAAGTCGGCTCAGATTGTGAATCATACTTAAATGACACATCCTGCAATTCAATCGCTGCTACCATGTGTAACTCCTTCAATTTTTTATATGTATGAGGAGGTTGCAATAAAAATGCCGTACCCTCTTCTTTTTTCGTGCGCAGTTATAAATTAATCTTTTTCTTTCAATGATCCTTGTTTAACTTGTGTTTTATTATAAGCAACTAATAGTAAACTACCTAGTATTGCCACAGATAAGAAGTTGACACCTGTTGAAACAAATCCCTGCAAAAACACCTTAGTTGCAGGTTCACTATAAATTAAAATATCACCTAGTGGCGCAATAATACTCCAAGCGACAATATTCGCAAGCAATTGCCAAATATTGAATGCAACTAACTTTTTAGTTGTCAAATCACCATTCGTCAATTTCAACTTCTGTACAGCGAGTCCCAAAATAACACCGAATAGTGCATCGGCAATTACCCAGGTCCACCAGACCGAACCATACGAAATAGCATCATTCAAGGCATGGCCAATAAAAGCAACTAGTCCACCAACAATTGGACCAAAAATAGCAGTAATTAATGACAACCATGCTTCAGCAACATTGATTTGTGTATTAGGAATACCGGTAGGAATAGCAACAAATTTAAATAAAATTAAAAATACAGCAGCCCCAATACCCGTTGCAACAACTGAACGAGTTGACAGTCCTTTGTGTTGTTTCATCATTCTCTCCTCCTGATGTGTTATAAAAAAGGCAACACTAATCATTGTTAGCATTGCCTTCAAGCGCACTCTGTTCATTATCAATAAAATAATCAACTTTATTTGCCGACAACCAACATACTAACATAATAGCATTATCGTCAACATTTGCTGAATCATTTTATTTCTTCGTAAATTTTACGATACCTTCCCAACGTGCCGTTTGCGGGAACATATCAATAGATTGAATATAATCAACGCGATAAACCTTCGCCAAATCAACTAAATCACGGGCAAGGGTTGATGCATTACAAGAAACATAAACAAATTTTTCTGGCTTTGTTTCTAGAATAGTTTGTCGTAAGGCAATATCTAACCCTGTACGTGGCGGATCAACAACGACTGCATCTGCAATCCAACCTTCTTGCGCCCACTGTGGTATCAACTCTTCAGCTGCACCAACATAATAAGTAGCATTCGTCACGTGATTATCAATGGCATTTTCATTTGCATCATCAATAGATTCTGCCACCGTATCCATTCCGCGAACCTCACCAGCATGATCAGCTAACGAAATACCAATTGTACCAACACCAGAATAAGCATCAATTAGTTTATCTGCCTTAGTCAAATCTAAAGCTTTAATTGCTTCTCGGTACAGACGCTGTGTTTGGCGCGGATTTAATTGCAAAAATGCCCGAGGTGATAACTTAAATGTTTTACCATTAATTTCTTCAGTAATATAATCTTCACCCCAGATTTGACGTGTATCATCACCCCAAATTAGTGAAGATTGTCCACGATTAATATTTTGATGAATAGATACAACCTCAGGCAATGACTGATGAATTCTGTTAATTAACTCATCAGCATCTGGTAGTGATCGCCCATTGGTTACAATTGTCAGCTGCACGTCCCCAGTAGATTCTGAAACACGTGCAATTAACGTTTTCACAACACCTTTATTTTTCCGCTCATTATAAATTGGCAATGCCATATCTGCCAAAATATCACGCACGCCACGGACAACTTTTAGCGTTGCCGGATGTTGCGTCGTAACAACTGGCAAATCAACCAACTTATGTGAATGACGCTTATACATTCCTACAGCTAACTGACCCTCAACCTCACGAACAGGGAACTGCGCTTTATTACGATATTCCTTTGGATCATCCATTCCTATCGTTGGCAATAATTTATAATGTGCATAACCAGCTGGCTTGTACTTTTCTAATGCCTGCCGGATAACATCTTGTTTGAAAGTCAGTTGACCGTCATACGCCAAATGTTCCAACTCAAAGCCACCAACCTCTTGATTATCAACTGGAATCACACGTTGCTTTGATTTCTGTTTAAACTTATGAATGTTTGCTTCGATAAATTTGTCGGTGACGTTCGTTACTTCAACCTCAACAACTTCACCTGGCAAAGCACCCGGAATGAAAGTTATCTTACGCTTATAATAACCAATTCCTTCACCATTAATACCTAAACGTTTAATCGTAATTAATAACTGATCACCAATCGCAACCTGTACTGGTGCATTATTGCGTGTTTTTGTTCCACGTGAAACATGGTCACCCTTCTTAAACTGTTGGTGATTATTATATTTTTTATGTTGTTTATTTTCCATAATTCGTTCTACAATAGCTCTTTTCTTTATAATTGGTGATGTATATCTTGGAAGTTTTGTTCAATTTCAAATAGCGCATTAGCATTGTCTACTAGATTAGATGCAAATTCTTCCGCACGATCAACATCTGTCTTATAACGCAATTCATGTTCAAGACTTGCCCACATATCCATACCGATTGTTCGAATTTGAATTTCGACCGGTACTGTTTCAACATCATGAGCTTTAAATACTGGCACCTTTACAACTAAGTGTAAACTGCGATAGCCACTCTCTTTAGGATTTTTAATATAATCCTTACGCTTGATTACCTCAACATCATCTTGTTGTGAGAGTAATTTTTCAACAGTATAGATATCATCTATATAATTCGTGATAACTCGCAATCCTGCAATATCAAAAATATTATTCTTAATAGAATTAACTGATCGATCAAGACCTTTTTTTTGAATTTTCCCCATTAAACTTTGTGGATCTTTCATACGACCATCAATATGATGAATCGGATTATGATTATAGTTCACTTCAAATTCTGCGTCCAAGTTTTCTAGTTTTGTGGAAATTTCATGTTGTGCAGATTCATAAAGTTGATACATCTGTGCAACGGATGTTAATTGATCTGCTACCCAATCAAGACCAGCTTCTCCACCAATCATTTGACGTATTTTTTTAACACTCATTGTGTTTCGTTTCGTATTCATATTAACGAGTTCCCTCTTTAGTCTGGCACTTTTATCTTTTTATCTGACTATCGTAGTCCATTATACTTAATCCTGTCATATTTTTCGCAACACTTGCTCATAAAAAATAGCATATATTGAAAATATACAGTGCACAAAAAAGATTCAAAACTACTTCGAACACATTTTTAATACATATTAGATACACTTGTCGTGACTATTTTGTTGGTATTGTTGGAACTTTAATATTTCCATTAATAATTTTGCTTTTAGCAGAATCAACAGACTTTTTCTCATCATCACTTAGATTCTTAGTGACAACACCAACACCACCTTCTTTCAAACCATAATAAACGGTTTTACCACCGGGGAATTTATGATGCTGTGCATCCTTCGTAATTAGTTGTACACCACGTCCGATTCCCGTTAGTGAAGACGTCAATGTCAAATTGTCTTGTTTCCCGTCTTTGGTTTTGTAGTTACCCATGTTTGTTTGATCAAGATCAACACCAATGACCCAAACTTTTTCTTTTGAACCAGAAACCAAAGTTGCACTTTGATCTTTTGCTGCTTGGAACACACCATTACCAACACCACCAGCAGCTTGGAAAATAACATGTTCTCCTTGTGCAATTTTGGCCTTGGCAATCGTTTGGCCTTTCGCAGGATCAGAGAACGTCCCTGCATATGTTGCATCGACCTTAATACTTGGATCAACTGATTTTACACCAGCTTGATAACCTGCCAAAAATGATTCAATTACTGAATTTCGCATACCACCAATAAACCCAACTGTTTTATCACCAACTTCTTGGGCTTTCTTTGCAGCTGCCACACCTACTAAATACGACGATTGTTCCGAGTGAAATTTAACTGAAGCAACATTTTTATACTTTTTATCAGCTTGCTCATCAACCAAAACAAACTTTGTTTTTGGTTGCTTATCAGCAACTGTTTCGACAGAATCCTTGAATGTATTACCAATGGCTGCTACCAAATCATATTTTGCTGTTGCAGCTTGCGTTAATTGCGTATCATAATCCGCAACTGTCTTAGGCTGGAAATAATCATAGCCATCTTTACCCTTGGTTAAGTGATTTTGCTTACCCCATTTTTGCAATCCTTCCCAAGCACTTTGGTTAAAACCCTTGTCATTCACACCATTTGTATCAGAAACCATCGCTGCAGTAAAGTGATTTTTACTTTTTGATTGATCACCGTTCATTGACGCGATACCGATACCAGCGATAACAACCACCACTACACCACCAACAATCATCATTCGACGTGAAACCATTTTTATAATACCTCCAAGTATTAAGCCCTCAACCCAACCACTCATTTAAGAGTTCTTTAAGAATATATAATTTTATCTACTATAGCGGTCTAAAAGATGGAATGCAAGCTAATTTTTACATAAATATAAAATATACATAAACGTTTTACTTAATGAATAAAACATTAATTTAGATTAATTTTAACTATATTAATCATTAGAATTTTTTAATCAAATTGTCACTTTAATAACGAACATTAATTTAAAATCGCATTGAAATTTATCACAAATTACGTATAATAGAATTATCAATTTAAATGGGGGATATCATGGCCAACACAGATATACACGATAGTATTCTTGTTTTGGACTTTGGTTCTCAATATAATCAACTCATTTCACGTCGCATTCGTGAATTGGGCGTATATTCTGAATTAAAGCCACACACTATTACCGCAGCTGAAATTAAAGAACTTCAACCCAAAGGCCTAATTTTCTCGGGTGGTCCTAATTCCGTTTATGCTGACGGTGCATTTTCTATCGATCCAGAAATTTTTAACCTTAACATTCCAATTTTAGGTGTCTGCTATGGTATGCAACTAATGGCACACATGTTGCCTGGTGGTGAAGTATTACCTGCAAACAACACATCTGAATATGGTGAGACTGTTTTGAAGGTTACTGATGAGCATTCAACGCTATTTGCTGACACACCAGAAACACAAACTGTTTTGATGTCACACGGTGATTACGTTGGATCTGTACCAGATGGATTTACTGCTGTCGCAACTTCAGATAGCACACCAATTGCCGCAATGGAAAATCCTGAGCGTCAACTATACGGTGTCCAATTCCATGCTGAAGTTCGCCACACAGTCTACGGTATGAAGATTCTGGAGAACTTTATTGACCATGCTGTTCATGCAAATCGTGATTGGTCAATGGATGATTTCATTGACGAACAAGTTGCTAAGATTCGCGAGACGGTTGGTGACAAGCGTGTCCTATTAGGGCTTTCAGGTGGTGTTGATTCATCCGTTGTTGGGGTTCTTTTGCACAAAGCAATCGGAGACCAATTAACATCAATTTTCGTTGATCATGGTTTACTACGTAAAAATGAAGCTGATGAAGTAATGAATGCACTTGGTGGTAAGTTTGGTTTGAACATCATTAAAGTTGATGCCCAAGAACGTTTCTTAAACAAGCTAGCTGGTGTTACTGATCCTGAACAAAAGCGTAAAATCATTGGTAATGAATTTATTCGTGTCTTTGATGAGGAGGCTGTTAAACTAGACGGTATTGACTTCCTGGCACAAGGTACGTTGTACACTGATGTCATTGAATCTGGTACTGATACAGCACAAACAATCAAGTCTCATCACAATGTTGGTGGACTACCAGAAGATATCCAATTCCAATTGATTGAACCTTTGAACAAACTATTCAAAGACGAAGTTCGTTCACTTGGTGAAAAGTTAGGTATGCCTCACGAGCTTGTGTGGCGTCAACCATTCCCTGGACCTGGTCTTGGTATTCGTGTCCTTGGTGAAGTAACAGAAGATAAGTTAGAAATCGTCCGTGAATCTGATGCTATCTTACGTGATGAAATCGCTAAGCAAGGATTGGATAGCGAAGTTTGGCAATACTTCACTGTTTTGCCTGGCGTACGTTCAGTTGGTGTCATGGGTGATGGTCGTACTTACGACTACACCATTGCTATTCGTGCGATTACCTCAGTTGATGGGATGACCGCTGACTTTGCTAAGTTGCCATGGGACGTTCTAGAAGAAATTTCTCGTCGCATCGTCAATGAAACTGACCACGTCAACCGCGTAGTCTACGATATTACAGCTAAGCCACCTGCAACTGTTGAGTGGGAATAAAAAATGAAAGAGGCTGGGACAACAATCAATGTCCCAGCCTCTTTTGGGCTAAAAATGTATTAATTATCAGCATGAAAGTTTAATACTATAGACGCGTTCCCAAAGTCTGAAGCCTCAATGTAGCGCAAACTACGTTACACACCGGCTTCAAAACAACTTTTGTCCGCTCTCCCTTTTTTCATTCCCTAATTTGGCCTTGACCTAATATGACATATTTCGTTGTTGTTAACTCTTTCAATCCCATTGGACCACGTGCATGTAACTTTTGCGTTGAAATACCAATCTCCGCACCGAAACCAAATTCAAATCCATCTGTAAACCGTGTTGATGCATTCACATAAACGCAAGCTGCATCAATTTGTTGCGTAAATTGTTGACTATGTTCATAGTTAGTCGTGATGATGGCTTCAGAATGTTTCGTATTATGCTGATTAATATGGCTGATAGCTTCATCTAATGTATGCACCACTTTGATGGCAATAATATAATCATTATATTCAGTATCCCAATCCTCTGGCTGAGCTGGGTGTGCCTGATCACCTAAAATTTGACAAGTTTGTTCATCACCACGAATTTCTACATGACTGTTAGCCAGAGCTGCTGCAATTTGTGGTAAGAAATCAGCAGCAATTTCTGCATTAACAAGCAATTTTTCAGTCGCATTGCAGACAGATGGACGCTGTGTTTTCGAATTAATTATAATATCTTCAGCCATTTGAAAATCAGCTGTCTCATCAACATAAATATGACAATTTCCAGCACCTGTTTCAATGACCGGCACGGTCGCATTTTGCACAACTGTCTGTATCAATCGTGCTGAACCACGTGGAATCAATACATCAACATACTGATTCAACTGCATAAATCGTTGGGCTAATTCATGTGATGTCTCCGTAATCACCTGGACTGCATCTTGTGGCAAATTAAATGTTGCCAAAACTTCACGCACAACCGCAGCAATCTTGATATTCGTTTGTAGTGCTTCCTTACCGCCACGCAAAATAACCGCATTTCCAGATTTAAAGCAGAGCGCTGCAGAATCAACCGTCACATTTGGGCGTGCTTCATAAATAATCCCAACGACACCCAGGGGCACCCGCTTCTGACTTATCTCTAATCCTGATTCTGTTGTCCAACCGCGATCAATATTACCTAGTGGATCAGGTAAGTTAGCCACTTGTCTAACACCATCAGCAATACCTGCAAGTCGATCTGCCGTCAACGTTAATCGGTCAATGAACTTATCTTCTAAACCTGTCGTATCTGCCAAATCTTCTTGATTTGCTGCTAAAATGTCAGGTATTTTTTCTTCTAAAGCATCAGCCATTGCACGCAACGCTTGATTTTTAGTTGTCGTCGACAATTGTGCCAATACTTGGGCAGCAGCTGTTGCTTGTTGTCCAATGCTGTTTAACAAATCTGTCATCATTTATTCCTCACTATTTTCTTCTGAAATAAAGAGCGTGCCAACTTCTTCACCATTCAGGATATTAAAAATAATTGATGGATTAGCCCCATTTGCCAAGACCATCATCTGCTTGTGCTTCAAAATATCAGCAGCGGCTGTTAATTTTGTCGCCATGCCACCCGTACC
Source organism: Weissella paramesenteroides (assembly GCF_051903945.1). GTDB lineage: Bacteria > Bacillota > Bacilli > Lactobacillales > Lactobacillaceae > Weissella > Weissella paramesenteroides_A. The sequence goes on from NZ_CP192268.1 coordinate 1,933,552, forward strand.
AAATACGGTGCCGGCACCACCAGCTCTTTTAATTGAATCAGCTGTTACTTGATGCAATTCTTTAATTAATTTAGCCTGCGGATCCTGATGGGGATTGCCCGTATAAAATCCGTCAATATCTGACAACATGATTAGCAAATCTGCATGTGACCGCACCGCGACAATTGCTGACAGTTTATCGTTATCACCAAAAGTTGTCCGATGATCTAACTCATCAACCGCCACGGTATCATTCTCATTAACAACTGGAATAACGCCCCAATCCAGTAACTGTTCCATCGTATTATGCACATACTCTCGACTCTGCGGATAGTCCAAGACATCATGGGTCAGTAATACCTGACTAATTCTCTGACCATAAGCTGCAAAACGTTGCTGATAGACCGTCATCAACTCGCTCTGTCCAATTGAAGCTAGGGCTTGTTGTTTTTGAATTTGTTCCGGTCGTTCTGTCAGACCTAATTGACCCATTCCCGCGCCAATTGCACCCGAACTAACTAAAATAACTTGTTTTCCTTCGTTAACCAAACCTGTTAATGTGTAACTCAGTTGATCAATTGCCTGCAAATTTAATTTGCCATTACCATGCATTAAGGAACTTGTCCCCATTTTCACAACAATCCGCGAAACATTTTCCATGTGGCGATTTGACTTCATGGCAATTGCCCTCCATTTCCCAATAAGTTTTATCATAATTTTACAATAGTCGGTAGGAATAACCTAGTTATAAATAAACATTATTAATGTCATGTTCCCTAACACAATCACGTGTGTTATCATTTCGTCGCGTTATAATAATTTTAAATTTAAAGGTGAAAGGATTGATAGCATATGAACTTAGAAACGTTGGTAACAGAGTATCCCCAAATTAAAGATTTAATCACTGAACAACCAACTTTTTGGCGCAATCCAGACTACGCTTTAAAAGCTGATCTTCCCTTTTCAAAAGCTGATATTTTTGATGCTGTCGCTCGTTTAGACCGCTTTGCACCATATATAGCCAAAGTTTTCCCAGAAACAGCAATAACAAATGGTATGATTGAATCGCCATTAATTTCATTGGATAACATGCAGACAGCTTGGGAACAACAGAATCATCATGAGCTTGCTGGTCATTTATATTTAAAGGCTGATAGTGAATTACCTATCTCAGGATCAATCAAATCTCGTGGTGGTATCTACGAGGTGCTAAAATTTGCTGAGAAAATTGCAACAACTCATGGCAACTTAACTTACATGGATGATTATAGTGTTTTAGCTACCGCTGAATTCCGTCAGTTATTCGCTGATTACGGCGTCATCGTCGCTTCAACCGGTAATCTTGCCCTCAGTGTTGGTATTGTTGCTGCCACATTTGGATTTAAAACAACCGTCTACATGTCACATGATGCTCGTCAATGGAAAAAAGATAAGTTACGTGAAAATGGTGTCACAGTTAAAGAATTTAACACCAATTTTTCGGCTGTTATCCCAAAAGCACGTGCTGATGCTGCGTTAGATCCTAACATCCATTTCGTAGATGATGAAGGATCGAATGATTTATTCTTAGGTTATGCAGTTGCTGCTGTTCGCCTCCAGAAACAATTAAAGGAGCAGCAGATTAGAGTTGATCAGGAGCATCCTGTCATTGTTTACTTGCCAGCTGGCGTTGGTGGCAGTCCAAGTGGCGTTACCTTTGGCTTAAAAACAATCTTAGGTCCACACGTTCACGCCATTTTCTGTGAACCGACCCATGTCCCTTCTGTCACACTTGGCATGATAACAAAATTAAACGACCAGATATCAGTCTATGATATTGGCCTAGATGGTTTGACTGCCGCCGATGGTCTGGCGGTTGGTCGTCCATCACGTTTAGCTGGTAAAGTCATGCGTACGTTGCTATTTGGCAGTGTCACTTTCCCAGACAATGATATTTATCGATACGTCGCTCAGTTACAAGATACCCAGGATATCATCGTTGAACCTTCAGCTGCTGCCGGATTTACCGGTATTGCACCAACCATTAAAAATATGCCAGCATTTAACACTCAGAATGCGACCCATATTGTTTGGGCAACGGGTGGTAGCATGATGCCCCAGAGTGAACGTGAGGCAAACTATGCTAAGGGAAAGCAGCTTTTGCATCAGCCTAAAAAAGTACTTATATAAAATTCAAATCAAAAAGGTCGAAACAGGAGAGAATGTTTCGACCTTTTCTTTTATATTAGTTTAGGAATTAGTTCAGAAATTTCTATCACTCCGCGACTTCACCCGCCTGAGCTGGGTTCTCTTTCTTCAACATAAATACCGCAACGATCGTTACCAGAGCGACTAATGCAGCTAAGATGAAATATGTCGTATGGAAGCCAACACTATCATAAAGATCACCTGCAACTGTAGAGAAAATAAATAACGATATCTGTTTAGCAAAGTTGAACGCCAAAGCATAAATGGTTGCGTATAATCTTAAATCAAACGCTCCGGCAATATACTTCATTGTTGAGACTAAGAAGAGTGGCATTTCAAATGATGCAAGTAGACGAACAAATGTTAAGAACCAGAAATTAGGAGCAATTGCGCTTAACGTAATACGTAGAAAAGTAAGCACACCATAAGCAATCAAGCCATTCTTAGCACCAATTTTATTAATGATCCAAGGCATTGGAATCATTAATAGGGCTTCTAACGCAATTTGTGTCGTTAGTAAACGGCTATATGCTACAGTACCAGCTGCAGCACTCGTGAAGAATGTTTGATAAAATACTGGGAACTGTTGATCAAACACATCATATATTGCTGATGTTCCCATAAAGAAAATACTTAAAATCCAGAAATTTTTAATTTTAAAAATAGATAAAATTGTTTTAGCATTTAATGGTGCTGAACTTGCCCCTTCTGCCGCATCTGCGTTAGCAAAATTAATACGATCACCAAAGATTACCAAACAAGTCAAAACAATACCAGCAAGTGAACAAATCCAGAAAACCAAAAATGGATTTTTAACAAACACCAATCCTGCCACGAACGATGCCAGTGCACCACCAATTGATCCTCCCATACGGGCATGACCATATTCAAAGCCATTGGCTAAGCTTGCGCGTTCCACATAAGATTCAATAACTGCCACACCACCATTAAGTACATAAGCTAATGCGAAGCCACCAATAATCGCCCCTAATAATGAACTAAAATGAAGTAATGGTATGAATAACCATTGGAAAAATGGACCAATGAGGATAGCAGCAATTGTTATTGATAATAGCAATGTCTTTTTAAAGACTAATTTATCCGAAATTATACCAAATACTGGTTGATAAAATAATGAGGCAAATGCCAAAAATGAAAAAACAAATCCGGCTTGGCCACCACTTAAATTAGCTTCTTGTTTTAACCAAAGTACCAAGAAACCTTGTACAATTTGCCAAATAAAGAAATAACTGACATCAGTTCCAAAAAAACTCCAAAAGTGCTTTTTTTGCGTATTTTGTGTTTGATCCATGATCTACACCTTTCTTTCATTAAAGGAAATTACTCAATGTTAAACGGTACCGGCTTACCAAATACTGGAAATCCCTCATCATCCCAAGTAAATGGTTGCACCATCGTGTGGCGATTAGGATCATATAATGGATCCCCTTTTATATCTAAGTAGTTACGGACGTGATAAACTAGCAAATCAGTTTCGCCATCCTCCGCAACGGTAAATGAATTATGTCCTGGGCCATACAAGCCGTTCGCCATATCCGATTGGAAAATCGCATGATCAAGCTTGTGCCATTTGTTTGCGTCTAGTACATCGTCATTTTCATCGATCCACAACATTCCCATGGCATAATTTTCATCAGTCGCCGATCCAGAGAAAGTAATAAATATTTTCCCATTACGTTGCAGAACTGCTGGTCCTTCATTTACTGAAAAAATCTTTGTTTCCCAATCAAACTCTGGTTTTGAAAGCATAACTGGTTTGGTTTTAAGGGTCCACGGATTACTCATTTCAGCAATATAAAGATTAGAATTTCCTGCAATGGCTTTGTCCTTTTGTGCCCAAACATAATACAACTTGTCATTATGAGTAAAAGTTGTTGCATCTAGGCTAAAGCTATCTTTGTCAGTGATAATTTGTCCCTTTTCGTGCCAAACTTCTTCACCAACCATCGGGTCAGCACTATCACATGCAATACAGTACATGCGATGTGTAAACATACCTAATTCATCTAATGCTGTTGTATCTGTCGCAGCAAAGTAGATGTACCATTTATCATTGATGTAATGTATTTCTGGTGCCCAAATCAATTGGCTCATCTCACCATGATCATGTTTACGCCAAACCGTCCTTGGCATTGCGTGGGCTAAACCATTAATTGTTTTCGCACGGCGAATTTCAATTAAATTATAAGCAGGAACAGAGGCTGTAAAATAATAATAACCATCCGTATGTTTATAAATATATGGATCAGCTCGCTGAATAATTAACGGGTTGATATAACTGTCAGTCATTTTCATACCACCTTTTTAAATTTGTGATTTATTTCTCAACACGTTTATTTTAAATCATCATGCAAGCGCTTTCAATACATTTTTGTTAATCTTTTCAACGAATTTTATGATATAAATAACTATTATGTTATTTTAAATAGGTTAAATAACGCTGATTGTTTATCTAAAAACAACTATTATGTTACTATTAAATTAATAAGAAACATTTTTGTTATCTAAGGAGATTGTCAATGCAACTAGATATTTCTGATAATTCATTACCTGTTTATAAAGCCCTTGCAAATCCAATGCGCTTAAAAATTATTCAAATTTTATCTCATGAAAAACTCAATGTTAGGGATATTGCTGCTCATCTTGGTATTAGTACAACCATCACACTTAAACATCTACAAATTTTAGCCGATGCTGGTATTATTGCTTTTGAAAAAGATGGTCATAACAAAATTTCCATGTTGAAAGTAGATAATATATCAGTTAGATTCCCTGAACGAATTTATCCATCTTTCGATATTCACGAAACTAATATTCCCGTGGGTCATTATACTGACTTCTCTGTCGAACCATCTTGTGGTTTAGCAGGACCAGATGATTATATCGGCAAAGTAGATAATCCTGCCTATTTTATGGATCCACAACGAATTGATGCTGGTATGATCTGGTTTTCTAACGGTTTTGTTGAATATCAGTCTCCTAATTTTTTATCCAAAAATGAACATCTTGAAATGTTAGATCTAGCTATCGAGTTAGGATCTGAATTCCCGTTTTCTAATAATGTCTGGCCATCAGATATTACGTTTTACATTAATGATGTTGAGATTGGTACTTGGACAAGTCCCGGTGATTTTTCTGATACACGTGGTAAATACACACCTGATTGGGTACCTGACAACGTTAATCAATATGGTATCCAAAAAATTCTCCGAATCACCGACCATGGGACATACCTAGACGGCCAACCCTTCACCCCTATTTCTTTATCTGACATTGATATTTCTAGGCAAACATTCAAAATTCGTTTCGCAATAAAAGCTGATGCTGAAAACCAAGGTGGTTGCACCCTATTTGGCAAAGGTTTTGGTAATTATGACCAAGATATCAATTTAAAACTTTTCTATAGTTAATAAAGTGAAAACAAAGGGAGCAAAACACAAGTTATTTTAAAACCGGTGTGACACGTGATTTGCGTCATTTTTGGCCGTAGCAAAGCGGAGAGCCAAAATCACCTAATTGTTGTTACAGCAAGGTTTCAGGCTTTTGAAACACGTTGATGCTATCAAACTTTCATGCTGATAATTAATACATTTTTAGCAAAAAGAAGTTGGAACAAATTCTTTTGTCCCAACTTCTTTGCTTTATATCTATGAATTTGTTGTTGACCCACCTTTATAACGTAACAGGCAAGTATATACCAAGGATGCATACTTTTCTTTTTTCTCATTCATTACCAATGGATGATTGCTTAGTTGATAGTGGTAAGTCTTGGTTACGTCAACTGCTTGATTTTTTTGCGATATATTCTTCATAACAATTCGATAATTACCAGGTTGAAGGGTTTTATGCAAGCGATAGACATAACCCGCACGATACATTTGATACCGTTGCTGTGTTTGCCGATTTTCTAAAACCACATGAATCCTTGAACCCGCATGAACTTGGGCTGAAAAATAATTTGCACGGCCATTTAAATCAACATCTTCTGTCATTTGCTTACCAGGTGCCAACATGAATGGCTTTGCTTGATATTGCGCAGACAATTGGCTACGTTGTGCTGCAATAACTGTATTTTTTGGATGCTCATGACCCAAGCCAATCGCAAATCCTAAACCAACTAGACACAATGTTATCAATGAAGGTACCGCAACTATCCGTAATTTGGTAAATAATCGCTTCCGTTCTGTTTCAGGTACTGGTATTGCTGCCAATGTGAACAAAATTAACGGTAAGATAACCTGTCCATAACGTGTTTCTGCTTCCCAGAGCAACGTATGAAATGCTAGATATCCTAATGACGTAATAATAGCCAGCACAGCGACGACTTGTTGATTATTCTTAAAGTCCGGGCGCCATGATAACAAGCGCAAAATCAAGGTAAACCAAAGAACTATCGTCGCAGCAGTATAACTTAAGATAATGATCACCCTGATTGGTTGCGCCATTTGTTGATACCACGTAGGCGCACTACGATAGCCACCGTTATACCAGTCCTGAATATCTCGAACATTAAGTAAAATGCCTAACTTGATCACCCACAATCTAAGCGTGCCACCAACACCTAGTTTTTCAAATCGCTTAGGAATCTCCTTTAGATCATATTGTTGGCGTACTTTTTTATTAGGTTGCAGAATTGCTCGGTGTACATCGTTACCACTGTACATCCCCTTATGCTGCTCATTTGCTCCCATCAATATCCAATGACTGACTGGAAATTCATATTTTGTTTCAGTATGAAAATGACTGACTTGGTAAATACCATGGGTTGCTGGCACACTTAATCCAAATCCAAATATAATTAGCAATGTTGGTAGTAACAATTTACTTTGTTTCAGCAACTTTTTATGCCATAAAATAAACATAAGAATCATCAATGCTGGGACTAATACAACAATATTTGACTTAAGGAGCATGCCCAACATACTGACAAATACTAATCCAATACCTGTGAGCAGATGTTTTTTTGGAGATTTACTTGGCCATTGCATTATTATGCGCATAATAAGTAATAATATCAGCATGCTTGGTAAATCTGAATAAAATACTTGTAAGTAATAGGTATAAGCATATGGTGTCAGAACAAAAAATGCCGTTGCACCAATCAATAAACTTTTGCGCTGGCTCAACTGCCAAATCGTCCGCAATGACAAAACAATAAATAGGTCAAGAACCAGGAGACTCAATGTATGAATAGCTACATTTGTGCTCAAATGAAATAACTGTGTTAATTTCAGCCAGAGAGACATGAAGTATGCTAAGGGCACATTATTTGCATAGCGCCAAAAATAAGTAATCCCCCATGTCATATGACCCGCTGCCATTTGGTCAGCTTGTGATAAGACACGATAAGGATCATGGTACACTGTGTTCGGCATAACTGATAATATGACGATTTGCCCAATGAACATAGCAATTAATCCAATACTCACAATCCATTTGACATGTTTAGATGATAGTCGATTAACCTCTCCTGCGAATAAGTATGTCATCAAAAATAAAATTAAGGTAACAACTAACACCGCAATCCCTGAATATCTCATCAAGTTTCCAAGTGTACCAATAACTAAACAAATGATCAGCACAACTGAAAAAAACATTGGGTAAATTTTACGTTTCATTATTTCCCCTTTTTATCAGTACTACTCAATAATCGTTTGAATTGTATAACGTGGTCGACCCTTTACTTCATTGATAATTTTACCAATATATTCACCAATGACACCTAAACTAATCATTTGAATCCCGCTCACAAACCACATTGATACCATCAATGATGACCAGCCATGATCGGTTAATCCTAATACTTTCATCACAATGGCGTATATGACCATGCCAATTGAAAGCAGACAGGCGAGTACGCCAAGACATAGAATCAAACGGACAGGTGCAATCGTTAAACTCGTGATGTCTTCACAGCCCGCTTAGACATTAATCGAAAATCAGCATGATTAGGCACTAATTCAACCCCTAATGCATGCAATGTCCAGTAATATCCCTGCGCGGTCGTTCGCTTGAACCAAGTATCGGAATCTCGGTTATTTCTTACGCCATAGACAATTTCGTCACCGTCCATCGCCATTGAGACCATGTCTAATATTTTTTCAGGATCATCCTGTAAATCAGCATCAATTGTCACCAGAAAGTCAGCTGTTTTAACTGCTTCTTGCAATCCTGCCAACAAAGCTGCTTGATGGCCAAAATTACGGGAAAATTGTAGACCACGAACACGTGGATTTTCCTTATGTAGTTTTTCTACCAATGACCATGTTTGATCCGTTGAGCCATCATCAACAATGACAATATCAGCACGCATTCCCAGCATATCAGCGTGTTGCTCGGCAACCTGATCTTCAATAGCTAGCAATCGATGAACTGAATTTACTAACATTTCTGATTCATTGAAAGCTGGTATAATAATCGTTAATTTTTGTATTTTCATAATGTTTTCACCCTTTCTGGCAGAAAACGCTGAATGAAGCTTTTTATTGGTGCTTCATATGCAGTGCACAACAACCAATAGCCTGTCGCCAAAATAACACTGGCCAGCACATCTGATCCAAAATGATCACGCAAATAAACTCTTGATACAGCCACGAAGCCGATCCAAACAATCCCAATTAATCTAACAACTAATTTATTTTCCTCATCATGAATTTTCGGTAGTAATAAACTTAAAACCGATAAGACCAAAATGGTCGTACAAAATGTATGTCCACTGGGAAAACTAAATCCTGTATCTGGTACTAGTTGATTAATCGGTCGTGGGCGAGCAACCACTTGCTTGACTATTTCAGTAATGGCAGATCCAGATAGTTGAATGCCACCCAGCCAAAGACTTGTCATAACTTGCTTTTTAAAAAACAACCAAGCACATAACAAAGCCGTTAAGATAATGACTGTTAATGGACTACCTAAAAATGCAACGATATTAAAAATTGCTGTATTCAAAGGCATGTAAGCATTTGCCATCAACTGTGTTATTGATGAATCAAATGCATTTACCCAATCTGAATGAAGAGCCACGCTGATAGCCAAAATAATAAAAACAACTAATAGTCCTGTACCAAAAAGTTTTTTACGTCTATTCGCCATCAGTCACACCTCCTCGATTACGTATTGCCATAATAAGAGCTGGTAACAATGAAATAACGATGATTGCTATCATGATTAATTCGAAATGCGCTTTAACAATGGCAATATTGCCAAAGAAATATCCCGCACCAACTGCGACTGCCACCCATGTCACACCGCCTAAAATGTTGTACTTCGCGAAATCACGATATTTCATATGACTAACACCTGCTGTAAAGGGAATGATAGTTCTAATAATTGGCATAAATCGTCCCAAAAATATGGCTGGCTTACCATGGCGAGCAAAGAATATTTCCGACCGTCTTAAATATTTAGGCTTAATAAACCGACGTAATCTCTCATTACGCATAATGTATTCTCCAAAATGTTCACCAATTTCAAAATTCAAGGAATCACCAATTACTGCAGCGATACTAAGCGCTAATAATAAAATCCAAATGTTCAAGGAATGATTGCTCATTGCAGCAAGTGATCCACATAAGAACAATAACGAATCACCTGGTAAAAAAGGCAGTATCACAATACCGGTTTCAATAAAAATCAATGCAAACAAACCAATATAAATCCAACTACCATATTGGCCAATTAAACCTGGCAACAGTTGATTTAAATTTGGCACCAGGCTTGTAATTAATAAGACAGACATATATCTTCTCCTTTAGGTCTAACTATCTCAGTTATCGATATTTAAAGGATAAACAGCTTTTGATATTCTTCCCATCTACAGAAAATAAATTAAAAATTAATTTTTTTCAGATTTTGTCAGTTAAACATGACTAATTCAACATCTATTTCTGAATAAAATTCAGATTTACTGTGAGCACAAAAAAAGTTTCTCAAAAAATTGAGAAACTTTCTTATCAATTATCATGTAGTATGCGCAGGTATCGTCAATATAAAAATACTGCCTTGCGGATGATTATCTTTAACTTGGATGGTCCCGCCCATCAATTTAATCAATTGATCAGCAATTGCCAATCCTAATCCAGTCCCCTTTACCGAACCCCTAACTTCTGCGCTACGATAAAATCGTTCAAAAATATGTGTTTTATCTTCGTCACGAATACCTTGTCCTTGATCTTTAATCGTAATTAAATACTTGCCTTGCGAATCCGTTTCAAGTTGTATTTCAACCATACTATCATCGGGTGAATATTTTGACGCATTCGTTAACAGACTATTTAAAACCTGATCAATTGCATTTTCATTACCAACCATATGCACATCTGGTTGAATGGTCATCACAAATTTCTGTGGGAACGTGTTATTAAGCTTTTGCACAGCATACGTAACCGTGTCACTTAAATCAATATCATGCACGTCCAATACCAACTGGTCTGCTCGTGACAATGCCAATAATTCATCAATCAATTGTTGCATTTGTCGTGATTCATCTGTGATATAATGCACGGATTTCTCAATAATCTCCGGATGATCTTTACCATGTCGCTCAATTAGTTGTGCATGACTTCTGATTGTCGCAATCGGTGTCCGTAATTCATGCGCTGCATTCATCACAAATAATTTTTGTTGTTCTTGTCTTTTATCAAGCATTGCCAATAATTCATTAAAATTCGCTGCTAAATCAGTAACCTCTGTTGGTTGTTCAGGAACTGGCAACCTCATTGATCCCGGCTCTTTAGCAGACGCAATAATCTTAGTATTCTGCGAAAGGTCAGCTATTGGATTCGTCAGACGTTTTGTTAAACGACGAATGTATAATGGCATAATAATTAGTGTCACGCCTAAAAGTATCGCTGTTACTAAAATAACGCGTAATAATACTTCCAATTGCGAATGCATGCTCTGCCAAAGTGTATAGTAAATGCCTTTTGCGTGTACGACGCGATGATACAAAAAGCCAAACGCTGGTCGATAGTAAAGGTTCGGAATAAAAGGTACTTTTACGGGTTTAATCTGTAAAATATACTGTGCATTTGGTGAGAAATAGCGTTCGCGTTTCGCATCCTGTCGTAAATTATGCACATAAACATAGCTAGCACTAGTATCCAATGTGTTATTACGACGCCATTCCTGCCAATCATCATCCCCATCAATATTTGCTTTTTTTAGACTAGTTGTAATGTGATCGGTCGTCTGATGAACTTCTTCCAGCAGTTGGTGGCCAACGGCAATAATAATGCACACACCTAAGGAAACAGTCAATATCGTCACCATTGTAATTAAGTTACGCAGCATAATCGTTGCACTCGATTGCTGTCGTTTTCTACGATTTGTCATCGGCTTTACCTATCTTGCACATTTTGTGACAGCATATAACCAACACCGCGTACAGTATGAATTAGTTTTTGATTACTAGGGTCAGCATCAATTTTTGATCGTAAATTTCTAACGTAAACATCTAAAATATTTGGTTGACCTTCAAAATCAACGCCCCAGACTTCATCTAGTAAGCCATCACGAGAACAAGCCTCATCTTCATTAGTAACAAGGACAACTAATAATTCATACTCTCGTTGCGTTAATGGAATAATTTTGTCATGACGAGACACCCGCTTTGTGGTTGTATCAACCGTTAAATCACCAACTGTATATATTTTAGCTTGATGATTTGTTTTCTGACTATGCCTTAAACTAACTTCAATTCGGGCCAATAATTCTTCTACTTCAAAAGGTTTGGTCATATAATCATCAGCACCACCGGTCAAACCGGCAACCTTATCACCAATATAATCACGGGCGGTTAACATAATAACTGGCATTTGACTATTTTTTCTAATTCTTCGTAGCACACTAAATCCATCTAGTTTTGGTAACATCCAATCTAAAATAATCAAATTTAATTCTTGTTCGTGCTCATGAAATAAATTCAACGCTTCTTGACCATCTTTTGCCCAAATCACAACCATATCTTCCAATTCGAGTTCTGTCTTTAAAGAGTCTGCCAATCCTTCTTCATCTTCAACCAGTAAAATTTTTGTTTTCAAGATTTGCCTCCAATTGAGTTAGTCAAAATAAACGTTATTTTTGTATTATAGTATGCCACGTTTTGAAACACATGCCATAACTGCTGATACCACCGCATTTACTTTTTTAATAAGATAAACTAAACGAGTTAAGTATGCCACTAGAAAAAAATAAATGAAAACTAAATTTTCTTCAGATTTATAGACTATAAGGTAATTCTTAACTTGATATGTTATTATGCAACATGACTTGAGAAGTGCCAATTCTTAAACTGACAGAAAGGAGTCAACATTGAAATTCTTAAAAGGTATTGTTTTAATCGTTGTCGCTGTTCTTGTCTATAATTGGGCTAAAACACCAGCCATTAGTCAACAAATTAACAATCAACTAGTCACTTTAACAACTGATTTAAAAACTTGGTCAGAAAAAATTCCTTTCTTAGTTGATAGTAAAACCGAAACACATTCTGACTCTCAGAGTTCAACATCAACTGACAATTCTGGTTTAGAGTCTATCGTTATCAATAAAAAATTATCAAATACATACACCTACTATTTTGATAATAATGTTCCATCAGAAACTCGCCAAATATTCTTACAGGCGATTGCTGTATACAATCAGACGGGTATCGTTAAACTAACTGCCGAAAAACAGAACGAATCAAAAAACACCTTACGTCTTGGTATTTACAATAAAACGGCCAGTGATGCCAACAATATGCAAGAACTAGGTATCGGTGGACCAAAAATTTATTCACAGTATGGTCTAATCAGATCTGATTACAACCACGGTAAAGCGACACTTAACACAGCCTATCCAGTAAGGCTCTCTGCCGCTATTCATGAAATTGGACATGCACTTGGACTAGATCACACCCAAAGTAAAGACTCCGTGATGTATCCTGTTGATCAAGGTAAAACAACCTTATCTGCACAAGATGTGGCCAATCTGAAAAAAATTTATCAATAATATAATTCACTGTTAGTTATTATATTGTTTCACATGGAACATACATGATAAAAAAGCTGAGGCGTCAATGCCCCAGCTTTTTATCTCAATACCATCCATTTATCCGCCAGCCACATAAATGGTTTCACCTGTCACATAAGTCGCATCCGCCGAAGCTAAATACACATAAGCACCTGCAACTTCTACTGGCTGACCTGGTCGACCCATTGCTGTATTTTTACCAAGCTCAGGAATCTTTTCTTGTGGTTGACCACCTGCAATCTGTAAAGGGGTCCAAATTGGTCCAGGTGCTACACAGTTTACACGAATATGTCTCGGCGCCAGTTGTTTTGCTAAGCTCTCAGTTATATTACGAATGGCCGCTTTCGTACTAGCATAATCAATCAGATATGGTAGGGGTTTCTTCGCTTGTACTGAACTTGTTGTAATAATATTACCATTTTTATTCAGGTGTGGGAGTGCTGCCTTAATTAACCAAATGAGACTAAAAACATTCGTTGTATAGGTATCAATTAATTGATCTGTTGATAAATCTTCAATATTGAATACAGCATGTTGCTTACCTGCTACGAGTACCAAAATATCAAAATCACCAAAAAAGGATACCGCATGGGCAACCAATTCTTTACTAAAAGATTCCTCTCTAAGATCACCGGGTAATAGTAAAATACGACGACCCAATTTGGCCACACGCTCTTTAACATCTTGCGCATCGGACTCTTCATCTGGCAAATAATTTAAAACGACATCAGCACCTTCATGAGCATATGCAATCGCCACTGACCGACCAATTCCTGAATCACCCCCTGTAATCAATGCCTTTTTATCCTGCAAGCGATTATGACCAATATAGCTCTCACTACCATCATCTGGAATGGGAACCATCTTGCTTTGTAAACCTGATCCAGATTGTTCTTGTTTTGGTAAATCATTTCGTCTACTATCAGTTTCATTCATACCTTTTGTCATCGGCAAACCTCCTGACAAACATTCTGAAAAATAAGTAACACTACTTTTTTTTAATCACTAATTATATGCACCTTATCATTTTCAATATCAAACATCAAAATTTCGGCTTTTACAAACTAAAATAGTTAATTTGCATAATGCTGAATAATATTATTTAAAGCTTCTGCACTGCCAATGTCATTTCTATCGTAATAACTTTTAAATCTGTCATCTCCAACATACATTTCACCAATTCCCTTGTGGATTGCTGGTGAATAATTGGGTAGTGTATAACTCAACCATTGTTTGTGCAGATTAAATATTTCTTGTGCTAATTCACTATTAACATCTACCTGTGTAAGATATGTTTTTAGTTTATGAAAAAGTACTTCTTCCGTTGATTTCATATCTTCTAAATCAACTTCTGTTAATTGCAAAAACTTCCTGTTAGCTGCTTTAACTTCATCTTCACCATATTTTTTTCGAATTTCTTCACCATACTGTTGCTCATTTTCTAAAATCCGTTTTTCTTTAAATGCTGTAAATTTCTCAGTATCTGCCATTTTTATTTCTCCCCGATAATATTTCATTGTCTTTTCTATACTCGCTATTAAATTTTCAATCCGCACTTTTTTCATCAAAAGTTTTTGATAATGTTCTGTCAAAGCCCGTTCGACACTGAAATTTGGTTGATCCAAAATCAATTTAATATCTTCTAATTTTATGTCTAACTCCCGATAGAATAAGATTTGTTGTAGTCGATTAATTTCTTTTTCACCGTAAAATCGATAACCAGATTCATTAGTTTGTGCCGGTTTTAATAGCGAAATTTCATCATAATATCGTAAAGTGCGAGTACTAACGCCCGATATTTCAGCTATTTTTTTAATCGTATATAACATATGTTATTCCCTTCCTTTCATCATAAATACATGATAAGGGATAACGTAACGTGAAGGTCAACTAAAAAAGGTTGGAACATCTTCTTTTGTCCCAACCTCTAGTTTCAAAATATTTTCTGTTATTCAATCGAAGTACCACGAGTTTCTTTACCCATAGCCAAAATCACAATAATCGCAATAACTAAAGCAACACTGAAGATACTAAATATATGTGCAAATGTAAAATGTAAACTCAAAAAGAAACCAATTGATAGTGGTCCTAAAATACCACCTAAACGACCAAATCCTTCAGCAGCACCATTAGCTGTTGCTCTAATAGATGTTGGATATAATTCAGGCGAGTAAGCATACATGGCTCCCCAAGCGCCTAGATTGAAAAATGATAGTAGCATCCCCGATATCATAATCATCGCTAAACTAGACGAGAAGCCAAACACTGTTGCAAAAATCGCTGTCCCTGCTAAAAATGAAGCAATCACTGGCTTGCGACCCCATTTTTCAACTAACCAAGCCGAAGTAAAGTATCCTGGCAATTGCGCTAGTGTCATAATCACAACATACCCAAAACTATTGACCATGCTAAATCCTTTACCGACTAACACACTTGGTAGCCATAGGAAAATACCATAATAAGAAAACATAATCATAAACCAGGCAATCCAAAGCATAATCGTTTGTTGACGATGCTCTTTATGGAACAACTGCGCCAATTTTTCACCAATTGATGCCTTAGAACTTTGTGAAAGATTGTTTTTCTGACGATCACTAGGCAAATGACGCCGCAAAACTAACACATAAAATGCTGTCAGCGCTGAAATAACTAATGTTATTCGCCAACCAAATTTTGGCATGACAAAGTAAGCTAACAAACTAGCAATTAACCAGCCAACAGCCCAGAAACTTTCCAATAGTACAATAATCCGACCACGTCGCTCTTTAGGTACACTTTCCGATACAAGCGTGGATGCAACTGGCAGTTCACCACCTAATCCAACACCAACAAAAAAACGTAAAATAATAAAACTAACAAATCCCACTGTTAAAGCAGATAATCCTGTCGCAATTGAAAAAATCAATAATGTTGTCATTAACATCATCTTACGACCCTTTTGATCTGCTAAAGCCCCAAATGTTAAGGCACCCACTGCAAGGCCAATCGAATTGACCGATCCAATCCAGCCAACTTGTACTGAAGATAATTGCCACTCTTGTTGAATCGCAACCAAAATAAATGATAATAAACCAACATCCATGGCATCAAACAACCATGCCAATCCCGTAACTGTTAACAGTTTCCGTATCTTACTCATAATGTTCCACAATACTGATTTGTACAACCAGTCTACTCCCATCTAGGTGTCTTGACACCTTTCAATGGTTAAATCATAGCAACGCGGGGGTGTCTTGTCAACCTAACTAATTTTCATATAAGATGTGTAATTTTCTCAAAGCTGTTTTTGCTTTTTCTAAATCCGCAACTTCTGAATATTCAATTTTGTGCATATGTAGTCCATTTGTTAGTGTAGATAGTGGTTCACCATTCGTTTGTTTCAAATGATGGATAAATTGCTTCACATCGGCAGTAGTTTGAATCGCTAATTCACCCTTTAACAATCCATAAACCGGATGATCCACTTGCACATCTGCCACAACAACCCCTGCATCAACTAAAGCAGTAAGTTCTTGTTCAATTTGACTAGCTGTATGTTGTACAACCAAAATCGTATGATGTGGTTGCTTCATTTGATATCGATATCCCTGTGGCGTTGCAATGATTTGCTCACCTCTTGCTCGCAACAAAGCAATATCACCAACAATTGTCTGGCGTGATACATTAAATTGTTTGGCAAATTTATTTGCACTAATAACTGTATCTGGATTACTTAGTGCTGCTTTAATTGCTTCCTGTCGTTGAATACCGGTCATGTCTTTACCCCTTTAATTCTTAATCTCTTACGTATAAATATAACCCGAACAATATGATATGCAAATCATTCTGTTATATTTTTTAAATCTTTAAATAACAAGCGCTAAAAAAATGATAAAATAATTAAAAAAAGTTAATATAAATTCGGGGGATACAATTATGGCGGTTATCAATGGTTATGAATTAAGTGAACGGGAACAGTCTTTAAATGTTATTAATTTACCATCATTGGAAAATTTAGCTAAAGAAATTTTACCAAAAGGTGGCTTTGAATTTATCAGAGGTGGTTCAGAAGATGAATGGACTTTGCGCGAAAACACGACCGCTTTCGATCGTGTTCAAATCCTTCCACATGTATTGTCAAATATTAGCAATCCGGAAACCAAAACTAATATCTTCGGCTTGCAGTTGGACACCCCACTTGTCATGGCACCAGCAGCAGCACAAGGCATTGCACATATTCGTGGTGAAGCCGCAACGGCAGAAGGTATGGCCGCTACCGGATCACTAATGACACAAAGTACATACTCATCAAAACTAATTGCGGATGCTGCTGCCGCAGGACATGGTGCGCCTCAATTTTTCCAACTATATCTTAGCCAAGATAACGATCTCAATAAATTTTTATTAGATAAAGCCAAAGAAGCCGGCAGCAAATCTATCGTCATTACGACCGATCTAACTGCTGAGGGCTATCGCGAGGCAGACATAGTCAATGACTTTCACTTTCCACTACCCATGGCCAATTTGGAAGATTATCAAATCGGATTAGGACAATCAGATGCTGGTGTCGGTCACGGTAAAGATGTATTTGACAATGAGGCCCATCAAATTGGTATTTCTGATATAAAACGTATTATTGATTACACTGATTTACCAGTGATTATAAAGGGTATCCAAACCCCCGAGGATGCACTACTCGCAATCAGCGCTGGTGCCCAAGGTATTTGGGTTTCTAATCACGGTGGGCGTCAATTAAATGGTGGCCCCGCATCGTTTGATGTTTTAAAAGGAATTGCCACAGCAGTTAATCATCAAGTGCCAATTATCTTTGACGGTGGTGTCCGGCGAGGATCACACGTTTTTAAAGCATTAGCAGCTGGTGCTGATTTAGTTGCCCTGGCTCGTCCAATTATTTATGGTCTAGCCTTAGGCGGTGCTCAAGGCGTAACAGATGTTGTTAATCATTTAAACCATGAACTAAAAATTACCATGCAATTAGCTGGTACAAAAACAATCGCCGATATCCAACATACTCAGTTATTTAAAAGCGAGCGAGACAAAAGCCGTTTTTAAGCCGGCGTGACACGTAGTTTGCGCCATTTTTGGCCGAAGCAGAGCGAACATAAATGACGTTACATTGAGGCTTCAGACTTTTGGAACGCGTTGATGCTATAAAACTTTCATGCTTGTAATTAATATAATTTTAACAAGAAGAGGCCGGAACATTTTCTTTTGTCCCAGCCTCTTCTTTTATTTTTTTCAAATTATATGCTTTAAGAAACTATTTTCACCTTGTCATTCATGAATTCGCTTATTCAGCCAATGCCAAATCAGTGTATTGAATGAGTTCATTCTGATGTTCATCAACAGAATGTTCATCAATAACATAGTTAAATTCTGTTAACATTTGTTCAACATCAGCTGGATCTTTAACAACAATGGTTATCTTTGGCCCAATATCTGATGTTGTAAAATAGCCATTCGCTGTTTTCTCGAAAAATATTTTCCCCTTTAGTGGCAAAACGGTCATCATAGTTGCGATTGAAATACGAGGTGTTAGTGTCATGACAATTATCCTTTCAAAGGAAGCATGGTGTTTCCCTTTTAATTTTGCTATTAATTATAATTACTTATCCTAAGTATAGCAGACTTTTACCAACTATTTAAGCGCTTACATTTTAAATCGAAATCGATAAAATAAGCGACTACTCATCGAAAAATTCGATAAATAGTCACTTTTATTTTATTTAAAGATTATCCAAGCCAATAATTAATTAGTCGTGCCAAATTTTTACAGCCGTTTGAATAACGAATTTTAGCTTATCCCACTGCTCTTGCTGAGTCAATTTATTACCTTCTTCAGTTGACGCGAAGCCACATTGCGTTGATAAAGCAAGGTTCTCTAATGGCACAAACTGTGCGGCTTCATGAACTCTAGCAATGATGTCGTCCTGATTTTCTAATTCTGGTTTTTTTGAAGTAATTAAACCAAGTACAATTCGCTTATTCTCATCACCATGCCAAATCTTAGCCAATGGAGCAAATGATCCTGAACGACTATCATCATATTCCAAAAAGACACCATCATAATTTAGTTGTCCTAAATATTCAGCAACGTCATCATATCCACCTGAGAATAAGTATGTTGATTTAAAGTTTCCACGACAAATATGCGTAGTGACCGTTAAATCTTCTGGCAAATCTGCTAACAAGTCATTGATAACTTTGACTGAATCTTGCGCAATTTTCAAATACTTTTGATGTTCCGTAGGATTATCTGCTGTTTCATGTAACTTACTAATCAAAAATGCCCATGTTGTATCATCTAATTGCACATAACGTGCTCCTAATTCATAAAAACGTAAGATTGTTTGATGATAGGCACTTGCCAAATCTGTTAGATACTCCTCATAAGTATCATAGAATTCTGACCAATTATCACTGCGGTTATCACGGAAAAGCATTGAAGGAGAAGGAATCGTTTGTTTAGGTGTAATCCCATCTGGTGTAATCGATGCGAGATATTTAAAACTATCAAAGAAGGGATGATCAGGATTATAAGCGACCTTGCCAACTAATTTAACATTGTCAGTTCGAGTTTTGCTACCATGGAATTTATAACTTTCTTGATAGTCATAGGTTGCCACACCATTTAATCCCCACAAAAAGTCGAGATGCCACCACGAACGATTAAACTCTCCATCAGTGACGTCTTTTAACCCTAGTTCAACTTGTTTGTCCACAATCTTCTTGGTTTCTTCATACTGGATTGCTGTCAGCCGAGCCTGTGTAATTTCACCGGCTTCAAATTTTTCTCGTGCTGCTTTTAATTCATCTGTTCTTAGAAAACTACCAACAATATCATAGCGATTTGGAAACTTGATTTTACTTGCAGTTGCTTCGGTCATAGTATATACCCCTCAAAAAATTTTTAATTTATTAAAACAACAAAAAAATTCGGCCCAAAGATAATTACTTACCTTTGGGCCGAATTTTCGCGTTACCACCCCAGTTCACATTATTCTAAATAAAATAATACCTCACTGGAATCATAACGGTTCCACCCGTTCAAATTGCGTTAACAAAGTGAAAATTATCAGAGCTCATCTTCATCGCCATTTCCCATGCCTCATCTCATCCCCAAGACTTTCTGTTAAAGCGTCGTAGCAATTACTCTTCTCATCATATTTTTAATGTTGTTTTAATTAACAATGAGTTTACCACTGTAATATATAATTCGCAAGTAAATTAAAATTCACTATTTTTCTCATTTTAAAAGTCAGTAACCTGTTTAGCTTTGTTTCGTCAAATAACCATCTGTCATTTCGTACACATGATCAGCCGCATTAATTAAGCGTGTATCATGGGTGACAACGATAACAGATTTGTGATGTTTAATCGCTAAATCCTTTAATAACTTAGCGACAACTGTAACTCTTGCACTATCTAAGGCCGCTGTTGGCTCATCCGCAAGAATAATTGATGGGTCTGGGTATAAAGCTCGTGCAATTGCGACACGCTGTTGCTGTCCGCCTGAAAGTTCATTGGGAAATTTATGCATCAGTGCCTTAATATCCAAAGTTTCCAATACATCATCAAGAGCTTGTGCTGATAAATTCCCCTCTGGTTTTACTTTATCAACCAGTTTAAATTGATCTGCTACAGTTAGATATGGCAAGAGATGATACGTTTGTAACACGAAGCCAATCGCATCTAGTCGCATCTGATCACGTTCCTTTTTTGAACGATTTGCATAATCCACACCATTAACTTCGACATGACCACTTGTTGGCGTTAAAAGTCCGCCAATAATGGTTAAAAATGTACTCTTACCAGAACCAGAGGGACCCATAATCAAGCTCAACGTACCGGGTTCTGCCTCAAAATTCACATCATGCAGTACATGTACTTTTGCCGTACCTTCACCATAAATTTGATTAACGTTTTTTACAGAGAATGAATTCATTGGTTAACCTCCTATCGCAGAAACTGGATCAACATGCAGCACCGACCTAATTGGAATTAAACTACCAATCAGCGCCATCAACAATAATCCAAGACCAACACCACTAAGAGCCGGCACATCAAATGCCATTGGTACGGTTGCTGGAATTGCTAGTGCTGTTACTGTTGTTAAGGCTGTTGCAATGATTAAGCCACTAATTACTAACAGTACTGACTGCCAAATTGTGGCCCAAACTAACACCTTGCTTGGTACACCCTGTGCTCGTAGGACTGCATAATTTGGAATTTTTTGCATGGTTAGTATATACAAAAAGACGGCAATAATAATCAAAGAAATAACCATCAGAAAACCAATCATCAACACAAAAGTTGCCGTTTGTGCCTGATAACCTGGTAATTTATCAATAACTTGCTGTTTCGTGTAGGTTTTAACACCATGATGATCATTTTCATATTTAGCATCTTGAGAAACGATTGCTGATGCAACTGGACCATCTGTCAGACCGCGTAAATTTTTCCATGTTTGCATTTGACCATATACAATTGGTGCAATGTTTAATTTAGCATCTTCTGTAAAGCCAACGATTCTATATTTCTGTTTGTCATCGTTCAACTTAATTTGGTCACCCAACTTATAACCTGATGTCCTGAAAGATGTATCTACGACAATATCATGTGACTTTTTAACATTATGCCCACTTTCAAGCTTGATATTTTTATAAATGAACTGCGATGACTTAAGACCAATAAACACTGCTGATAATTGCTTATGATTTTTTGCTTTAGCTACGACTGATGTTTGCCCAATTAGAGCTTCTCTCTCACTGAGACTACCAACTTCATCAGCCGTTAGAAATGATTGACGCATATCTACATTAGCATTTGCGTTTAAAGTTATTTGGTTAACGTGCCACGAGTTGATACCGTCTGTATTTTGTCGTGCTAATCCCAAAGCCAAACTTGTCAAAATAAAAATCAGATATCCGATTAAAACAATCATTGCAACAATTAAACTTGATCTTAATTTTTCCTTCTTAATCTCTTTCAGAGCTAAGAACATGCCATACCCCCTCTAATGTTTGCCTGTCAAAATTGTACGTAATTGTGTTATTCGCTCAGCCATTGTATCCGGATCTAAAATAATGTCACGAATCGTTTGATGATAAAGAACCGTAATCGCCCACTGCTCTGGGCCATTATCTTCCGCCATTAATTTGGTTGGTTCGTTACCTAAAAATCCTTCATTGTACCGATAATGTTGTGTCATCAGACCCTTGTATCCCGTCTTATCTGTTTCTAAAACAAATGCCTCAATAGTTGAAATGTAAGTTTCAACATTATCAACTGTAGGCGTTTCAGGAATCATACGATGAATTTCATATAGTGCGACACCCAATACATAGTTATAGGCATCCGTTAAATCTGTAAAATATTTATAAAATGCACCTCGCGCAATACCAGAGTCTGCAACTATTCGAGCCACTTGTGCCTCTGCTAATGGATATGTTGAAAATTCTTTCAATAAAGAATGACGAATACGAAGTTGTTTTTCTTCAGCCAAATTTTCAAATGTTTTTAAAACCATCGTTATTTCTCACTTTCTAAAAATGACACGGTGTCACTTTGTTACATCCTCAGTATAACAAAAAGTGACACCGTGTCAACTCAGAAAAACAAACACTGCATACACGAATTATTGCTTAAAATAAAAATTCTAATAAAATCACTTTTAAGTTTGATTTAACAGTTTTCTAGACTATTTCATGTAACCTTTTTGACACGATAAAGATACTTATTAGTAACATTGAACGTCATTCTTTGTTAGAATTAATAATATACAAAGGAGGAACACAAAATGAGAAACAGATTTATTAGTAAAGCTTCATTAGTGTCAGCCTTAGTAGGAGGTGCCGTCCTAGGTGGATTGGCTATTACACCGACAGCACCTGTTTCTGCAGATACTACTGCAAGCACAACGCAACAAACAAATACACAACAAGATAATCGAACAGGTTACGTTTATTCACCAGAAGTTTCAACTGCAAATGGTGGATATAATTGGTTAGAAAACGGTAAACCATATACTGGTGTCCGTTACTATGCCGGCTCATATTATTGGTTCGACAATGGTGTTCGTCAAAATAATCAGTGGGCACATGCTTACGGATTAACCTATTATCTTGATAGCAATGGACGTGCTGTCCAAGGTTACCAATTTATTAGCGGTCGCGCCTACTTCTTTGGATCAGATGGTACCTACTACCTTCGCGAAGAAGTACCAAGTGGCTACATTAACTTTGAAGGTGTTGGTTGGCGCTGGATCGAAGACGGACAACTTTATACAGGATTCCGCATGTTAAATAGTAAATACAACTACTTCGAGAATGGTGTTCGTCAAACAAGTAGATGGGTGAGCGCTTATGGACATAAGTACTTCATCGAAAGTGATGGACAACCGGTACAGGGTTACCACTATATTGATGGTCATATGTATTACTTCGGTAAGGATAACACTTACTACCTTCGATACATGATGCCTGATCAGTAAAATTAACTCCCTACTTTAAACCGATACCAATGAAAAATCGTTGGTATCGGTTTTTATACTTATATCACTTTAAATGGAAATTTAAACATATAAAAAAGTTGAGACAAAAGAGAATGTCCCAACTTTTATTAGGCTATAATTTTGATAGCATAAACGCGTTCCAAAAGTCTGAAGACTCAATGTAGCGCAAATCACGTGTCACACTGGCTTCAAAACAACTTTTATCTCGCTCTGCTTTTTTAATTGGCCGTAGATACTGAAGCAACTGATTTTTTAGTTGATAATAATAAATTCAAGACAACAGCGGTAATTGCTGCTACCGTAATTGGTGAGCCTAACAAGTATTGCAACATTTGTGGTGCATCGTTGACTACCTTTTCTGGCAAGAATACCAGTGCCAAAGTCATGACAATTGGCACACCAATAATATAACCCTTATTTCCTGTCATGTTCAAATCACCAATAACATTCAAACCACTTAGCATAATGATAACAACGATGAC
The DNA here is from genome assembly GCF_051903945.1 of Weissella paramesenteroides. Classification (GTDB taxonomy): domain Bacteria; phylum Bacillota; class Bacilli; order Lactobacillales; family Lactobacillaceae; genus Weissella; species Weissella paramesenteroides_A. The sequence goes on from NZ_CP192268.1 coordinate 1,957,744, forward strand.
GGCAAACACACCACCGATAACTGCTGCTGGAATTGCAGCCAGTAATGCCGATAACTTTCCGAAAAATCCTAAGATAACAAACCAGGTTCCTGCAGCAACAAATACTCGACGACTAGCAACCCCAGTAATTGAAACAACTCCTGCATTTGTTGAGTAACCTGTCATTGGTGTGCTACCTAGTAGTGCAGAAACTAAACAACTTAATCCTTCACCGATCACACCGCGATTCCACTGCTTGTTTGTGATATTTTCTTTTGTAACAGCGCTCATTGCAAACCAAGTACCAGTTGTTTCAGTCGTTAAGACCATAAAGATAATAATAAATGTAATAATGGCTGATAAGTTAAAGCTGATACCATAATGTAGTGCTGTGAATTGTGGCAAGCTGAACCAGTCAGCTTTTGCAACCGTTGACCAATCCATCAATCCCATAAAGCTTGCAACAGTCGTTCCAACTACCAATGCAATGACGATTGAACCAATCTTAAAAACTCTTTGTAATTGTGGCAAGTGCGTACCAATTGCAATCGAAATTAGTAAAGCAACCATCGTAATAGCAGCTAATTCAATGTTTTGATAAATATTGCCACTCGCTTTGAAAATATTGTCATTCAGTGCAGAAGGTAATAATGATAGTCCTACGCAAGTGATAATCGTTCCACCAACAATTGATGGTATCAATGTATTGACAATCTTTTGATAAACACCAGATAGTCCTAGCAAAATCAACAATATTGATGCGACTGCACTTGAACCAATAACAGCTGACATACCGCCATTAGCGGCACCGTTAGCCATAAACACACCCACAATAGCACCGATTGGTACATATGAAGGTCCTTGTGACATTGGCATTTTCATAAATATAGACGTCTGTAACAAAGTCCCAATACCACACGCTAGAAAGGCAACTTGCAAAAATCCTGTCGTTTGTGCAGTACTCATTGAGAGCAATCCAGCAATAATTAGTGGTGGCACATATACGTCCATTGCCAGTACGTGTTGCAAACCTAATAAGCCCGCCTCCGCTACTGGTACCTTGTCATTTGCACCAATTAATAAACCACTTTTTTCTTCAGCCATGAACTTTCTCTTCTCCTTTTAGTTCACTATGTTCCACATGAAACATCCTAGTTAGCAAAAACACCTTGCGTCATCACATGATCAATTTCTGATACTGTGGTTTGATACATAATTTTTTCAAACGTATCCTCCGGTCCTTGATGACCAAATGTTGGATACTTTTCATGAACAATTTGCAAATCCGCTGCATATCCTTGTTTAATTTGCCCTGTTGTCAAATTCAAACTTTTTGCACCACCAATTGTTGCCATATAAAATGCATTCTTAGCAGTAATCGCTGCCTGATGTGTACCACGTAAATCGGGTGATATTTCACTATCTACGCCTTCATCGAGCATCCGTGATGACATAATTGCTTGGCGAATATTTTGGTAGACACTAGGATCATAACCCCCAGAAATGTCTGTTCCCAAACCTACTTTTACCTCTTCACTAAGTAGTTTCTTGGCTGGAAAGACCGCATTACCAAAATACACATTTGAAATCGGACAGTGCGCAATACCAACGCCCCGGTCCTTGAATCGTTTAATATCCTCATCGTTCAATAAAGTACCATGTGCCATGATTGATTTATCTGTTAACAAACCAAATTCATCCAACACAGCTGCATCTCGTTTACCATATGTTTCTAATGCATACCCATTTTCCCAATCACTTTCACTACAATGTGATTGGATTGGTAAATCATATTTGTTTGCCAATTTTCCTAGTCCAGATAGTACCTCATCAGTACAAGACGGTAAAAATCTAGGCGTAATAACTGGCATTACTGGTACAGACTGGTCTTTATTTAATTTTTCAACTTCATAGATAAAGTTTTCTGTTTCTTCTAAAGCTGCAGCAGCTGATTCATCCCGATAATAATCTGGCGTTTGTTCTGGATTGTCCATGACGACCTTACCAACAAAACCACGCTGATGATGTGACAAGCAAGATTTAACAAGCTCCAAATTACCAGTATTATCAACAGAACCGAAATAAAGTGCTGTGGTTGTACCATTTGCTAATAAAGTTTCGACAAGGTTGTCGTAAACCAAATGTGCATACTTAGCATCTTTAAACTTAGCCTCTAATGGAAAAGTATATTCTTCCAACCATTCATATAATGGTCGATCCAATGCTAATCCAGCATTTGGCCACTGCGGTGCATGAACATGTAAATCAATAAATCCAGGTAATATCACCTGATCATCAGCTAATGCCACCAGTGTGCCAGTCTGTTCAGCGGTATGAATAATTGTCGTATAATCGTCCTCATCTGCCAGAACAATTCGAGCAATTGTCCCACCATCGTCAATACAAACTAGACTATCTGGTTGGTAATCGACTTGATTTTGATCAATTGCCGTATAATAACGACCTTTTAAAACTGTTTTATAAATCATCATCACCTCAAAAATATTGCTACCCTTTAATCAATAAAATTATAGCAAACATTACTTTAATTATCACGGTTAATTTTATAAAAATCACTAACTTAAAAAATAAAAGCCGTTCAATTGTTCGTATTAATTGATTAGTAACCTTGTCATTGATTTATGGGTTACTAATGATTATAATAAAATCATTCTCAAATCTATCAGAACGGATATAAAAATTAACATGAAAAATCAACAGACTCGGAAACTGACCCTGGCAGCTATGATGACCGCCATATTAATTATTCTTGGTGTTTTTCCTGGAATTCCCTTGGGATTCATCCCCATTCCAATCATCATTCAAAACATGGGCGTTTTACTAACAACCGAATTGTTAGGGGCAAAATACGGCACACTATCTATCTCCCTATTCCTAGCCTTAGCACTTTTTGGACTACCTGTATTATCTGGCGGGCGTGGTGGATTTGCTGTTTTTCTTGGACCGACTGGTGGTTACTTAATTGCCTGGTTACTTGTACCAGCAATTTTGGGCGCAATTCTTTACCTACTTAAGCAGAATAACCAACTTTCTTGGTGGCTTGAATTAATTGTTGTCATTGTTGCTGGTGTCTTTTTTATTGACGTTATTGGTTCAATTTGGCTTTCCATTCAATCACACATGTCATTAACTACTGCACTACTTTCTAACATTGCTTTCCTACCTGGTGATATGATTAAAGCAATACTATCAGTTATATTGGCTAGACGATTAAGAAAACTTCCCGCTCTACAAGGGATTTTTTAGAGGGAGATTATTTTGACAACAACCAAACAAAAAGTATTATTCGAGTTACTAGCTCATCAAGGTGAATGGCTTTCGGGCGATGAGTTAGCAACAGATTTGCAAATCAGTCGGGAAAGTATTTGGAAAGCAATCAATGCTTTAAAAAAGAAGAATCATCAAATTGAAAGTCGAAAAAACCTGGGCTATCAATATATTGAAACACCAATGCTCGATGAAGACGTTGTTCATTATTATTTAGATAATCGTCTTGTCGATGATGTATTTGTTGAACAAGAGGTAACTTCAACCCAGCATCTGGCAAAGCAATATTTGACATCCCATCATATCCAAAAACCAGTTATTTTCGCTGCTGAATCTCAATCTAATGGCTATGGTCGTCGTGGCCGCGCCTTCTATTCTCCAGCAACTAGTGGGCTATACTTCACGATCATCCTGCCAAATACGACAGATGATTGGTCACAAGTTGGTTTACTAACAACTAGTATGGCTGTTGTGATTGCCCAAACCTTGGAGCAATTCTTTCCTGATGAACAGATTGATTTAAAGTGGGTCAATGATTTATTCATTAAAGATAAAAAAGTTGGTGGCATTATTACTGAGGCAAATATTGAGCTAGAATCAAAATCAGCTTCAGCATTTATCATGGGTGTTGGTTTAAATTTAACGACTGATAATTTCCCTAAAGAATTATTAGACATTGCTCAAGGTATCAACAGTCAAGTTAAAGTGGATCGTAATCAACTACTGGTTACTTTGGTTAACCGCATTATTAACACCTATGAACATGGTGACATTCCCACACTTCTAGCAGAGTACCGACACCGTTCAAACGTCATTGGGAAACGCGTCACTTTAAAACTAGGCAATAAAATGATAACCGGTACAGCAAAGCAAATTGCCAATGATGGTGGCTTAATTATTGAGGATGAAAATGGTATTACAAAATCATTTACAAGTGGCGAAGTTATCAAAACAACTGTCTTCAGATAAAAATGAAGCAACGATACAGGGTATCCAATTGGATCCAGACGGACGTTGCCTGCATTACCATACCAACAATGATATTGTCGCCCTAAAATGCGTACAATGTCATCAATACTTTGCTTGTTACCAGTGCCATGATGCAATAATGTCACATGAATTCATGCCTGCTAACCCTGAAGATAAATCCGTCATGTGCGGGATTTGTCATCATATTATGAATTATCAGGATTATTCACAAAATTCGTGCCCAATCTGCCACCATGCATTTAATCCAAAGTGTGCGTTGCACCATGAGATTTATTTTGAATCATAATTATCTTGGTATAAAAATAGCTAAGCGGTCATTTTTTGAAATCTGTTCAGAAAATGACTAGCTTAGCTATTTTTAATTTAAATATTTATTAGACCCCGAGAGGGAGACAAAAGTTGTTTTGAAGCCAGTGTGACACGTGATTTGCGCAATTTTTGGCCGTAGCAAAGCGAAGGACAGGGATTGCGTAAATTATTGCGTTACATTGAGGCTTCAGACTTTTGGAACGCGTTTATGCTAGAAAACTTTCATGACTATATGAGGCGTACCCCGAAAGTTAAAGTAACTTTCGGGGTTTTTCTTTATGACTAAGATATCAAAACAAACAAAACTTGAGGCAATCCTGGAATATTTTTCAGGGAACAAAAGTAAACAAGAAGTTGCTAAACGTTATGGCATACACTATACGAGTTTCAAGATGCTGTTAGAGGCGTATAAAACACACGGATCTGACGTGTTATTTAATCCTCCAAAACCAACTGGAAAATTTCGAGTTGAATTAGCTTCGTGGGCAATCAGAAATAACGCTTCGAATACTGAAGTTGCAGCTAAATTTGGCTATGTAGGCACCGCTCAAATAGTAAAGTGGAAAGAGATATATTCCAAACTTGGGCCAAATGGGTTATTGTCTATACAAAAAGGACGAAAACCTAAAATGCCTAACAAGAAGCCTAAGTCAGATAAACCGTTGACGGATCAAGAAAATCAACTCGCTCAACTCGAAGACGAAGTTCTTCGATTGAAGATTGAAAATGAAGCGTTAAAATTATTAGCCTCGATTCAGCAACGAACCGACAAATCTCAGAAGTAGCTTGCCGACTCGAGGCGCAATTTAAACTAGTAGATATTCTAAAGGTTCTTCCGATTGCAGAAAGTACAGTACACTACTGGAAACGAAAGTTTAAAAAGGAAGACCCCGATGAGCCACTTCGCGTGGCTATCAGGACGATTTGGGAAGCGGATAATCACTATGGTGTGCGTCGAGTTTATTTAGAGTTGCGAAAGCAACCTGAGTTCGCAAAGGTAAATCACAAGAAGATCCAACGACACATGCATGAGATGGGGTTAAAAGGCGTTGGGTATAACAAGCAATCGCGTAAGTATGATTCATCTAAGGGTCCTGAAGGGAAACGAGTGAAGAACAAGATTCACCGTCGTTTCAAGACTGATCGACCATTACAAAAACTATCTAGTGACGTCACGGAGTTTAAAGTTCCGGCCACTGGAGAAAAAGTATATTTAGAACCAATCCTAGATATGTACAACAACGAGATTCTTACACATTCAATTAGCACCCGTCCGAATCTCGAATTTACCCTACAACCGCTTAATCAGCTCGTAGAGCGAATGCCAGAACTTTCTTATCGAACAACCATTCACACTGATCAAGGTTGGCAATATCGGCACAGATCATGGCGTAAGACGCTGAAGAAAAACCGCATCATCCAAAGCATGTCGCGTCGCGCGACCGCTCTAGACAATGCGGTTATGGAAAGTTTCTTTAATAAATTGAAGGTCGAAATTGGCCCATTGAACAATTATTCATCGGCAAAAGAGTTGATTGACGCAATTAACAATTGGATACTGTATTACAACAACACACGAATTCAAGTAAAATTAAACGGCCACTCACCGGTAGAATACCGACAAATGGCCGCTTAATCAGCTAAAATATTTTACTTTAACTTTTTGGGTACGCCTCAATAATTAAGACGTTTTTAGTAAAAAAGGTTGGGATATCAGCTTTTATCCCAATTTCAAAAAAGTATGGTTCCAAATGCCTTCAAAAAATTTTCCAGTTTCTTCGGCAGTCATGAATTCATTATCATTAGTGGCTACTAACCCACGATGCATGCTCAACTGATAGTGCCTATCATGAGCTACTTTAATCGTTGTATCAACACAATATTCTGTCTGTGCACCACAGATTTCAATTTCCTGTACATTTAAATTTTCTAAAATTGATTGTAGTTCCGTATTAAAAAAAGCATTAGGATGTGTTTTTTGAACAAAAAAATCCGTTGGTAAAACATCTAGCTCAGGAACTAATTCCCATGGTACCGTATTTCTGACAAGTTCTGCATCATTGTGCTGCACAAATATTATAGGATCTGCTGTCTTTCTGTATGCCTTGATACGCTCATTCACACCTTGAATCAAAGAATCATAATTATAAATACGTCCATCTTCATTACAAACACCATTCTGTAAATCAATAACTAATAATGCTTTCATCAGTGCCTCCTTCTTGCATACGGTCAACTTAACTTTAATTTAGAATACAATATTCTTATCTTAGTCACTAGCATTAGCAACTATTGTTGTCTTATACGGATTTTTATACAAAAAAGCACAAACCAAAATGACTTAAGTTTGCGCTATCTATTGATTGGATTATGATTTTAACTATACCGACGCTCAATCAGCTTTTCTAGTATCTGATTCTTTTTAGCTTCACGAACCGCTTCTAACTGGCTTTCCTCTAACCCATTAAAATCTTGGGCTACTAGCAATGCTTCTAGGTATAATGTTAACTGTCGCTTAATATAAGTTTTATTTTCTTCATTCGCTTCTTTTAAATTTCCACCTAAAACAGCTAATGCAAATGCTTCAGGATTTAATGTAAGTTCATCTTTTTTCATGATCAATATCTCCCGCTTAATCTACTTCAACTGAATTATCGCCCAACTTCTGACGTAGTGCTTTAACCACATCAGCATGTTTTTCTTCAGTAAGAGTAACCTTCCGCAAGAAAATAATTGCTGAAATAATTAAGAGTACCATTGGTATGTAGAACATAAATGCCTTAAATTGGAATAATCCTGATGACGTAATATCACTAGGTTTCACATTGCCAGTCATTCCTGCTCCAACTGCAACAAGTCCTACAATTCCATTTGAGAACGCTCCTGCTAATTTATCAATCAACGGACGAACAGAAAGAGTCACTGCTTCATTTCGTTTACCGCTTTTCAATTGACCGTATTCAACCAAATCACTAATTGTCATTAATGTTGACAAGAAAATCATTGGGTATGGGAAAAATATAATTGATGCTGCTAACAAGGCTAAGAATAAATTCTGACCTGCTAACGTAAAGATAATAAAGCCGATGAACATGACCCCAATTCCACCGATATAAACAAACTTACGTGAAATTTTTTCTGCTAACATTGGGAATGCTGCAACAGAAATAACACCTAATACACATGTAATAATTCCAATATATGAGTATGCTTCAGCATGTCCAAGGACATAACGGAAGTAGTACAACAGTAATGAATTATTAATAACGTAACTAAACGCAAACAAGAAGTAACTTAATGCTAACCACATTAATTGGTCGTTTGATCCAATAACTTTAAACACATCTCTAAAACGAGTATGTTCAACATTTTCACGAATTAAGTTCTTATCTTCTTTTACATTTCGTGCTAAGAAGATGGCACCAAATGATGCTAATAAGCCAATGACAATTGCATATCCTAACCATCCCATCGCGTTCTGATCACCATGCTGTGCGCCAAACCAACCAGAAAACAATGTAACTAACGGAACAATAACAATGATGACACTTTGTGCACCTAAAGTTGAACCAAAACGTGAGAATGTACCAAACTTAGTACGCTCTTTACTATCCATAGACAAAGCTGGCAACATTGACCATAGCGCAATATCACTAAATGAATAAAAAACATCTAAGGTCAAAAATGCGATACCAAACAAAACCAAGTAAAGTAGGGGTTTACTAATCGCAAGTCCACCAAAATCAGTAAAAATTAACGCCAACATTAACGACGCCACAATTGTTCCTGCTAATAACCATGGTTTAAATTTACCCCATTTTGTTTTTGTATTATCAACTGCCCCACCAATCATTGGATCAAACATGATTTCTGCAATACGAATAACAGTCATCAACAATGTAACATATCCAATCATGCGGGTATTAAAAGCGGCATCATTAGTCGTAAACAACTGACTAGTAACAAACATAACAAAATATAGGCTCAATGTATTATAAAATGCATCGTGGCCAAATGCGCCAAGCGCAAATGATACATATTTTTTCATTATTTTTCCTCAGTATGTGAATTTTTAGTGCAGGTTCCTAGGCCGCTAAATAAAAAATCTTGACATTACTGTTTAAGTAATCATCCCGATTAATATTTCTAAAAATCCATAAGCACCTGAAGAAAGCGCTTACTCAGTGTATACTAGCAAATCAATTAATAATGTGCAACCATTTTTTCACAAAGTTTATTTGTAACTATTAATCATTTTTATAAATTACATATATTTTTTAGTACTAAATTTCTTCAACAAAACGTTGAACTAATGGTAATGCTGCCCCGAATGCTACCGGATTTGTGTGAACCTCTCCTAATTCCAAATAATTTTTTTCTTCTGGAAATGCACTAATTTGTGAAATTCTTTTTTCCAAATAACCAATAGTTTTTTCTGTTAAATAATTGGTTATTTCTCCAGCCAATATTATTGGTGAATCAGCAAACATATGTAAATTAACAATGGCTTCAGCAACATTATTTAAATATTGATGCCACCGACGCAATGCATCACTATCGTCTGAATGAATTAAATCAAAAAAACTAGTTAATGTTTCTTTGGATGCATCTATTAGCGTACTAATAGCCACGTAAGTTTCAATACACCCATGTCTCCCACAATAGCATAAGCGGTTATCATCCATCGCAATTGTGATATGTTCCATCGTGCCAGAACGTCCTCGTGCACCATTATATATTTTACCGTCAACCATCATCGCAGTTCCCAAATGCTCCCCAATTGAAAGATATATCGCATCTTCTGTTCGTTTGGAGGCATGTTGTTCAGCTAATGCAACAGCGTCAGCATCGTGTAGAAATGTCACCGGAAATGGTAAGTATTTTTGAAAAGCCGCTGTTGTTAAATCTGCCATTGGTAAGATTTTACTATATACAACCCGTCTTTGATCATCCGACACTAACCCTTGAATACCAATTCCCAAGCCAACGATTCGATCAATATCAAGCTTCTTAGAGTCCACAAACTTCTTAAGTTCATCAGTAATCTTTTTATAATATGTATCCGTGTTCTCAAAAATAATATCTATGCGTTCTTTTGCAGATAATTCTCCCCGTGCATTTAAACTAATTATTGTTATGTAATTACCAAAAAGTTCCATTCCTAAGCTGGTAAAAGCACTCTCATTTAACTTATACGCTTGTGCGGGTCGTCCCGTCTTTTGCGTTAAAAATTCACCATCTTTAACAATCAATTCGCGGTTTAATAATTTTTTTAAATTACTCGTAATCGTAGGCAAACTATGGCCTAGGTTATCTGAAATGACTTGTTTCGAAACTCTGTCATACCGATAAAATAAATGAAATGTCTCAGCAAAATTATTCTTTTGAACACTTTTCATGCCTTGGTCTTTCATAATTTTCCTCCAAAAAAATATCTTTACCAAAGCTTATCACTACTGAATTTTATAAGCAATTCAAGCATTTATGTAAAATGATTTTATATAAATGTGTTGACAAGATGAAAGCGCTGTCATAAACTTATTCGTGTATTAAGCAAAGTGATTTTACATAATTAACATTTAATTAAAGGTCACATTGTGTTTTACAAATTATTTTATTTTATGTGAGGTTTATTATGACTACGATTAATGATCGCTTACGCCTAGACGGTAAAAAAATTTATGTTACCGGTGGTGCGCAAGGATTAGGTAAGGCAATGGCACAAGGTTTAGCCGAAGCTGGTGCTGATATTGCAATTGTTGATATTCAATTAGAAAAAGCCCAAGAGACAGCTCGAGAGATTGCTGAATCAACTGGACAAAAAGTTATTGCTGTCAAAGCAGACGTTACAGATCCAGATAGTGTTAATGCAATGATCGATACAATTGTATCTGAACTTGGTGGATTAGATGTTGCGTTTAATAATGCTGGTATGGTTATTAATACTCCTGCTACAGAAACAACATTTGAGCAGTGGCAAAAGGTTATCAACTTAAACCTAAATGGTGTATTTCTAACTTCTCAGGCTGCTGGTAAATATATGATCGAACATGGCGGTGGTTCAATTATTAACACTGCTTCAATGTCAGCTCACATTGTCAACCGCCCTCAACCACAAGCATCATACAATTCTTCAAAGGCTGGTGTTATTCAACTTTCAAAGTCACTGGCTATTGAATGGGCAAAGAAAGGTGTGCGCGTAAACACAATTTCTCCTGGTTACATGGCAACAGCTTTAACACAAAACTCAGAAGAGCTAAAGCCACTAATTAAAATTTGGAATGATTGGGCCCCAATGGAACGTATGGGCAAGCCTGAAGAGCTCCAGGGGATTGCAGTCTACTTAGCTTCAGATACAAGTAGTTTTGCAACTGGGGCTGATTTCCAAATTGATGGCGCCTTTACTGCTTGGTAAGCATCAAATTAAGTTAGAAAATATTTCCTAGGCCGCTTAATATGCTTTCTAAAATTTATTTACAAGGACATTGATATGAACTATCTAATTGGAACTGATGTCGGAACATCTGGTGCAAAAAGTGTGTTAATGAGTACTGAAGGAAAACTTATTGCACAATCTTTAGTTGAATATGATGTTCTCACACCCAAAAATCTATGGGCTGAACAATGGGCCCATGTTTGGCTTGAAGCAGCAAAACAAACTATTAAACAAGTCATTAAAAAAAGTGATGTAAATGCCGCTGATATTAAAGGAATTGGTATTTCTGCCCTTTATGGTGGAGCTGGTGTACCTGTCGATGACAAAGGTAATGAAGTCCGTCCAACACTAATCTGGATGGATAGACGAGCGGAAAAACAAGTAGCGTGGGTCAAAGATAATATTGATCTCAATCGATTATCAGAAATCACTGGAAATGATGTGGTTGACCCTTACTATGGATATACAAAAATGCTTTGGATCAAGGATAATGAACCTGAAAACTGGCAACGTATAAAGGAATTTCTGCCTCCAGATACATTTATAGTGAAGAATTTAACTGGTGTAACGGCTGTCAACTACTCAGCTGCTGGTAATATTGGTGGTGTCTATGATATTAACCAAAGCACTTGGTCAACTGAAATGCTTGATGCATTACATATTCCACGTACAATGATGCCTAATAAACTAGTTGCAGCTAATGAGATTGCTGGTTATATAACCGAAAAAGTTGCTGAGGAATTAGGCTTATTACCAAATACACCCGTGATTGTTGGTGGTGTGGATGTTGGTGCAGCCAATGTTGGTATGGGTGTTTTAGAGCCTGGACGATATGTTGCAGCAATTGGGACATCAATGAACGCAGCCCTAGTAAGCGAAAAACCAATTAAGAATAAGGGACTAATTGTATGGCCATATCCATACAACTCCCAACACCTAACCTATAACTTTAGTGGTTCAGCAACGGCTGGGGGTATCACAAAGTGGTTCAGAGATAATTTTGCACAAGCTGAATTTGCTGAACAAAAAAACGGTGGTCAAAATGCCTACGTTTCATTAGGGGAACAAGCTAAAAATATTCCAGCAGGAAGTAATGGACTTGTTGTCTTACCATATTTCATGGGAGAACGTGCACCTATTTGGAATTCAGATGCTAAAGGATTGATTTTTGGATTATCGTTATCGCATAGCAAAGCTCATATCTACCATGCTTTCCAAGAAGCTGTTGCTTATGCATTACGTCATTCAATTGAATTAACTGGTCAAAATCTAGGTGATTACATTGTCATTGCTGGAGGTGTCACAAATTCTAGTGATTGGGTGCAAATGTTCGCTGATGTTACCGGGTATGCCGTACGTACACCTGTAGAAGATGCTGAAGCCAATCTAGGAGATGTTATATTAGCTGGTCTTGCTACTAAGACACTGACACTGGATCAAGTTAAAAATTGGCAAGTTCTTGGTGAAAAAGTGTTACCAAATCCAGAACGACACGCAACGTATAATAAATATTTTGAACTCTACAAAAAATTGTATACTGATTTAAAGGATGACATGACTCTCCTGACAACAATTGATAACCAATTATAATTTTTAGATAGAACTTTACCTGATAACTTAAAAAAACAACATAAAAATTTGCATGCTTAACAAAATAGACTATTAAATTTAAATAATTTGATAGTCTATTTTTTACGCTTATAAAAAAGACCAGAACATTTTTATGTCCCAGTCATTGTTTATTTCCGTACCTATTTGTGCAGCTCTCTTACAAAACGTTCCGTAATCTCTTTTGGTCGTGTAATTGCACCACCAACAACAATCCCTGCGACATCCATTGCTTGAATCTTTTTGGCTTCTTCAGGTGTATGAATTTTGCCTTCCGCAATCACATCAATACCGTGGTCGACCAATTGTTGAATCAACTTATAATTTGGACCATCAATTTTTTCACTATCTGCGGTGTAGCCCGCCAGCGTTGTACCAACAAAATCAACACCCGCTTGCCATGCATTCAGTCCATCCGCAAAAGTTGCAATATCAGCCATTAGCAATTGATCCGGATACTTTGCTTTAATTTGTCCAATAAATTCACTGACTGTTAATCCATCATGCCGTAAACGAAGCGTGCCATCAAATGCAATCACATCAGGTTTAACTGCCATCAACTCATCAATTTCTTGCATGGTCGCCGTAATATACGGCTCTTCTGGTGGATAATCACGCTTAATGATGCCAATAACAGGTAAATTAACCATAGCCTTAATTTCTCGTATATCCCGCACCGAGTTTGCACGAATACCAACTGCACCACCTTGTTGTGCTGCTAGTGCCAACAGTGGCATCACACCACCTTTTTCAGTATACAATGGTTCACCTGGCAATGCCTGACATGAAACAATCAGTCCATTGGCAATTTGACGCATTAATACTTGTTTATCCATTTCAAGTTACTCCCCCTAATCGTTCAACAATCGATTACTTTTTATCCCCTAGTTTGGCCAACTCATCAATCTTGTCATAAAAGGCCTCTGCATCAACACTGGTAACAAAGGTAATTTCGCGTCCATCATCAGTTTGATAGGTTCTACCCTCAGAAGCACCAGTTGTGATAACATCAGTCTTTACTTGCACTGATTCAACTAATTCCGGATAACGACTAGCAAGTGTTGTCAGAACATCCCATAAATAATAAATAGAGTTTGCTTCAAATGAATGAACTAACGAATATCCTTGACCAATTAAATCTAGGGCAGGGTGCTGACGTTGTGTTGCCCAACGCATCCGTAATTCGGAAGTTAATGGCACTTGATCAGTACTATCAAGTCCCACCATGATAATCTTCAAATCAGAATCCCAAACTTTTTTTACCGCTTCCGCATCCCAGTAAGCATTCCATTCCATCGTGTCATCAGCCCCTGGTTCAGCAACGTTACCCTTGCTGTTCAAAGCACCGCCCATCCAATGTACACTTTCAATGTTTTCGGTAATACTTGGATCAACCTCTAACGCACGTGCTAAATCTGAAAGTGGTCCAGTCATCACCACTGTTACTTTATCATCAGATGATTTAATTTTATCAATCATATCTAAATGACCTGGTTTTGCAGCAACTGGCGTCTTTGGTTCACCATGCTCATTTAAAATAGGAAAATCATCAAAGGAGAAGGAACTCAATCGCCACTCCTTTGGAAACTGATGAACAGCTCGCGAATTTGACTTGGCAATATCAACAGGTTGATGACCTTCATGGCCGAATAAATCAACAATTTTACGTGATGCTGAAACAGAAGGCTCAACATACCCATCTGCGTCTGTCACACCGACCCCTAATAAGTTAACATCTGGCATTTGCAACAAAAGCAATAATGATACTAAGTCATCAACGTTCCCATCATGATTGAAATACACATTCTTCATTACAATTTCCCCACCAATTTGATTATTTTCTTTAAAGATTACGGAATTTCATTACTATCGTCAAGTTAAAGTTATCTCTATCTGAATAATGATAGTAAATTATCGTATTAAACTTGGATATATTATGACTAAGAATATGCTAACATTAAGCACTAGAGACCTAAATTTTTTCAGGAGGCAAAATTAATGATGTCAGAAGTTACCCTTAATATTAAAGATACTAGTGAATTGACCGCTTCAGAACTAATTACAATTATGCAAGCACGTACAAAAGTTTTTGTAGTCGAACAGAATTGTGCCTATCAAGAAGTCGACAACGCAGATTTTAATGCTCGCCACGTATATTTTAAAAATAACCAAGAGCTAATCGCCTATACACGTATCATTTCTGATGACAATCCAAACTATATTCGCTTTGGGCGTGTACTAGTCGCCGCGACTTATCGTAAACAACATTTTGGTCGCCAAATCGTAACCGAGACAATCAAAGAAATTCAACGTCTTTATCCAGAAAAAGCCATTAAAATTGGGGCACAGAATTATTTACGTGAATTCTATGAATCTTTTGGCTTTCAAGCTGTTTCTGACGTCTATTTAGAAGATAATATTCCCCATATTGACATGCTTTTAAATGGAGGACATTAGTTGTGCAATATCTTGTTTTAATTGGTGCATTATGCTCAATTGTCTTCGGCTCAGTTTACCTCATTTCAACCATTCAGGGTAAAGTACAACCCAATAAAGTAACTTGGTTATTATGGGCAGTGTCACCAATGATTTCAGTCATTGCGACTATCTCTGCAACAGGATTTGACTGGGCTATTTTACCAGTATTTATGGCTGGATTTATGCCCATGTTAGTTTTTATTGCATCACTATTTAATAAATCTGCCTACTGGCAGTTAAATTTGCTTGACTATCTTTGTGGTATTGTTGCCGTCTTTGCAATAATTATTTGGCACTTAACCAACGACCCTATTCTTGCCATTATTTTTTCAATTCTTAGTGATGCGATTGCATCCGTACCGACGTTACATAAGGCTTGGTTTTACCCAAATAGTGAAGCACCCATTTATTACATGGGTGGTGTTTTTTCATCAACTACTGGAATTTTAGCCGCTACAACTCATTGGTCATTTAGTACAGCATCCTTCCCCATTTATTTACTAATATTAAATACATCATTAATGTTAATTGTGATACGTAGAAAATCTGCATTAGCAAACAATAAAATGATGTTCTGATTATATAACGTACTGCCTAACATAATTCTGGTAAAATAGAGATGTAGACGTGAAAGCGTTTTAAAAGAAAGGATACATCATGAAAATAGCAATTGCAGGTAGTGGCGCAATGGGGAGTCGTTTTGGTTATATGCTGCATCAAGCAGGCAACCAAGTTACCTTGATTGATTTATGGCCTGAACATATTTCAACTATCAATACAAAAGGGCTTTCAGTAGAAACTGCTGGTGAACAAAAATTTGTGAAAATTCCAGCCGCTTTTCCGGAAGACGTTCACGATGATTTTGACCTAGTTTTATTATTCACAAAAGCTATGCAGCTAAGTGATATGTTAAAGAAAATTGCACACTTACTAACTGAGAATACTGCTGTCCTATGTTTATCAAATGGTATTGGAAACTTAGAGAACATCCAAAATGTTGCACCTCATATAGACTTATTAGTCGGTACAACGCTTTGGACCAGCGAATTAGTTGGACCAGGTTCGGTTATTCTAAACGGTTCTGGCTATATTGAATTCCAAGCAATTGAAAATGTTTCACATGAAACAGTCAATAAAATTAATGATGTTCTAAATGCAGCTGGCTTAAATGCTCGCCCAAGTAACAACGTCTTATTATCAATTTGGAAAAAAGCCTGCTTAAACGGGGTACTGAATACCCTCTGCACGATTCTAGATTGTAAAATTATGGAGCTTAACAAAAGCCAATATACATCAGTGTTAACAAAACGCATTGTTGCTGAATTTGAAGCTGTTGCAAAGGCCAAAGATATTCCTTTAACTGCTGAGCTTGCTTTAAAAACCATTGATGCATCACTAGCACCAGATCAAGCAGGTGATCACTACCCATCAATGCATCAAGATATTGCATCTGGACGACGTACTGAGATTGATTACTTAAATGGTGCAATTGCAAGAATGGGAAAGGAGCTCAATATTCCCACTCCTACTAACACATTAATTACTGAATTAATCCATGCTCGTGAAGATATTACCGTTAAAAATTAACCAAAAACAAGTGGTTGGAACAGTTATTTTGTTCCAACCACTTGTTTTTAAATTCATTAATTAATTGCTAATGGCACTTTATGATTTGGCTTTGGATACTCTTGATCTAATCGTTTAAGCTCTGTAGGAGTTAGTTCGAGTTTGGTTGCTTGCATATTTGCTGCAGCATGTTCTGGGTTATTGGTCTGTGGAATGGCAATCGTCTGTCCATTTCGTATAATCCAAGCTAGCAACAACACGTATGGTGTCACATCATGTTGATCAGCAATTTCTCTAACTACTTGGTTAGTCAACATTGAAGTACCTAGCTCATTTTGTTTACCACCAACTGGACTATAAGCAATCAAGGGTACATGATGTTCATCCTGCCAAGGTAGCAAATCATACTCAATTCCCCGTTCCTCAATATTATAAAGATCTTCATTGACAGCTGCGTACTTTCCAGCAGGCAACTCCCAGAGTTCTTTCATATCCGCAACATCAAAATTTGAGACACCCCAAGCTTTAATTTTACCAATTTGCTTCATACGGTCTAATTCGGCAATGGTTTCAGCTAAAGGAACACCACCACGCCAATGATAAAGGTAAAGGTCAAGATAGTCTGTTTGTAACCGATGTAATGACTCATCTAAATGATGAGCCAATTTCGCCTGAGATGCATTATTTGGTAACACCTTTGAAACTAAATAAATCTCATCACGTTGATAGGGTTCCAGCGCTTTCCCAACCAACGTTTCTGATTTACCTGAACCATACATCTCGGCTGTATCAATTAACCGAGCATCTGCATCTAATCCGCTACGAATGGCATTGATTTCACGTTGTTCTTGTGATGGATCTTCTCCCATATGCCATGTTCCAATTCCAATTGCTGGTACTTCCACACCTGCTAATGTCACTTTCTTCATCGCATTCTCCAATCTAGCATATTACATAGTGACTACACTCCGTAGTCTAACTAAAAGCACCATTAAATACAATCAATACCATTTAAAAACTATTAATAATCTAACTTATTCATCTTATTAGAAATTCTATACTCAACAATTAATACGATAATTAAAAAAAGTACAAATAAACCAATTACGGTCATTAATGATTGGTTAAAATTCAATAAATGGTTCCATTTCAATTGGATTCCTAACTCTTCAGAAAACTCATTTCGTTGTGCCACTTTAGGGAAAAGGTCTATCATATCATCGTTCAAAAGTGTCTGACGATAAAGTGACGCAACGTACGATCCAGGAGTCAATTTAACTAAAAATTGGGCAAATTCAGGTAATATACCAATTGGTATATATGCACCAACTAAAAATCCAGAAACTGTTCCAACAAGGCTAGCAATAGCATTTAAGGTATTTCTGTTATGAACAAATATCATAATAACAGCACTAACAAGTGCATTTACTACTGATCCCAATACCATCAAACCAATCAACACAACAATTTTTGGCAATGCGATGCTCAAATCATCCACAAAATGAAAATAAACATACATCACTACAAAAACGACAATCTGCATGATGTAGCTAATTATTGCTGCACTCAAAACGTAGCCAAATGTTAATTTAAATCGACTAGTTCCTGTTAAAATAAAATCATTTTCTGTATCTTTTTCATGATCTTCAACTTTTTGACTCAAAGCGGACAATGTCGTTGTAATAGCTGTAATTCCCAACGTGCCACCAATCAGCCATAGATCTAAGAATGCGGTATGACCAGGTATTCTACCCCAATCACCGGCAATCGTATCTTTTAAAAACGCAATATATAAAATAAAAGAGATTATAGCCGCTAGTAATGAAAAGAACACACCCGATTTATTACGGAAGTACAACAGCAAATTTCGGTAGCATAGTATAAACATATCAATGCATCTCCTTTCCTGTTAAGGCAATGAACGCATCATCAATCGTACCCTCTCGATATTCAAAATGCGTTATGCTTGGTTCAATCTCACGTAAAATACGCAAGGTTTCTTTCGTATTCTCTGGCATAAGTCGCAATTTATTTTTTGCGATAACAGTGTACTGTACTGAAGATAGTTTCTCTTTAATAACTTCTATATCGTTGGTTTCCAAAATGAGTTGATTTTTAGCATATTGATATTTCAAATCAGTCGCTGAACCATGCGCAATTAATTTCCCTTGATCAATAATAAAAATCATATCTGACTGATCTGCTTCTTCTAAATAGTGTGTTGTCAAAACAACGGTTAATTTTTCTTTTTGGCGTAATTTCGTCAAAATTTCCCAAATCGCTTTTCTAGTCTGAATATCTAATCCAGCCGTTGGCTCATCTAGGAATAAAATATCTGGATTACCTATTAACGCCCTTGCAATATCAGTCCGTCGTCTTTGCCCACCAGAAAGCTGACCATATCGCTTATTAGCAAATGAGCTAACGCCTAATTTATACATCACTTGATCAATTTCTGATTTATCTGCTTTACCGGTCATTTTCTGACGAATATTTAAATTTTCCGACACTGTCAATTCCGCATCTAATACACTTGTTTGAAATACCACACCAATCTTTGGTGTTTTTGTATGATAAATAATTTTGCCACTTGTTGGTGACAATAAACCAAGTAACATCGATATAGTTGTGGATTTCCCCGCACCATTTGGACCAAGAATTGCTGTAAAACTCCCTTGATCAATCGACATATCTAGCTTATCAACAGCAACTTGATCCCCAAAAACTTTCGTAAGCCTCTTTGTTTCTAGATACATCCTACTCCCCCTTCAAATGATGATACTTCCCACTAACTTACCTAATATTATACTGGCATTTTCACCATATTCTGTCATTTGCAATGATTGGTCTATTTATTTAGAAAATCGGTCATATTTTAGGCATAAAAATAGACGATAGCTTATCGATAAGCTACCGTCTAAAATTTTCATTCATTATCTGACAGAATCACCATGTTCAACTGATGTTTCCTTTATAAACCAAACACTTAGTCCACCAATAATAAATAGAACTGCTGATATCATAATCATATGTGGCATTTGATTTCCTAACAATGGATAAAGGGCAAATGACATTATTGATGCAACGATTTGTGGCAAGCAGATCCATGTGTTAAATAATCCCATGTAAGTACCATCATGCATACCATCTAAGGCATTGGTCAAAATCGTAAATGGAATCGCGTTCATTGTTACCCAAGCAATTCCTAACAAAATAAATGATAGTGCTGAAACTGTCTTTGAACCAGTTGTTGCTAGCATAAAGAACCCAACCGCTCCTAAGAACAAACCAAGTGTATAAGCTGGCTTACGTGTTTTATTGCTCAAACGTGAAATCACTAGTCCCCAAATAATAGCGGCTATTGTCTCAATTGATGATAGCACACCAAACCAATTTCCAGCAGCTTGGAAGGCCCCTGACGAAGCATCAGTTGTGTGCCAAATGTTATCTGCTACAGCACCTGTACCATATGTCCACAAGTATTGGAATCCTGCCCAGCAGAAGAACTGTACAATCCCCAGTGTCCAGAATACTTTTGGCGCATTTTTAATAATTTCCACAACGTTAGTTTTTTCTGTTGTTTCAGTTAATCCATGATATTCTGCATATTTACTTGGCTCATATTCATCAACCTTCCAGATAGTAAATGCAGCAGAAATGGCAAGAATAATAGCTCCTAAATAGAATGACCACTTCACAGATGATGGTAACTCACCCTGTGCTGCAACGTTTGCAACACCAATTGCAGTAAAGAAATATGGGAATAGGTTAGCAATCACACCACCAATATTTCCCCAAATCGTTTGCCATGACCATGCCATATCCTTCTGACTATCATTAACCATGTCTGAGATCATCATCTTAAATGGTTGCATTGACATATTTGATGACAAGTCCATGAATAGAATAGCAACAGCACCAAACCAAAGGGCTGTTGATGCTTTGAATCCAAATGATCCCGCATTCGGCAATAATGCCATCACGACAATCGCAACGATTGATCCTAAAATAAGATATGGTAATCGACGACCAATTTTAGGAATCCATGTCCGATCTGAGAAGTAACCAACTAATGGTTGAACAACCATACCAGCCAATGGTGGCAAAATAAAGAAGAAACCTAACTTCGTTGGATCAGCTCCCAAAGTTTGAAAGATACGTCCCATATTGGCACTTTGTAGTGAAAAAGCCATTGATGTTCCTAAGTTTCCAAAGGTCATTAACATCAGTGTTGCAATTGACAACGTTGGCAAATGTTTTTTACCAAAGGTTTTTTTTGACTCTGACATATTTTAACTCCATAATCATAAAATTTTATATTTGCATTCAATGTATGAAAGCGCTTTACTTACAAATAAAACTATACGTCTTCAAACACCGTTATGAAAGCGCATTCTTTATGTTACCGGTAACATGTTTTCTGACACTGCGTAAAATTACGCGCCAAATAGCAATCATGGTATGATGTAATAAGGAGTTTTAGAAAACGTTTTCAAATAAAGCATCGAGGTCAATCTTATGGTTTCAATATCTGACGTGGCTCACGAAGCACATGTTTCAAAAATGACTGTCTCACGAGTCATCAACCATCCTGAACAAGTATCATCTGAAATTCGAAAAGATGTACAACGCGTTATTTCACAGTTAGGATATGTTCAAAATCGTGCTGGTAGAGCACTGGCAAATAATCGTCATTACAACATTGCATTTATTTTATTAGACAATGTGAATGAAATTGAACCCTATTATGCCCACCTACTTATGCATTTAACGGATGCCCTACGTGAAGAAGGTTATACATTAGAAATGCGCCATGATCGCAATTTTGATCTAACAAACGTCGACGGTTTTTTGATTTGTGGTGCACGCCATAGTGATTTCGCTGTCTTACACAACTTACCTATCCCAGTTGTGATATACGGTACGGAATCCGGCATTACTTCAGTAGATATTGATAACAAGGCTGGTACCCTTCTCGCGACCAAATTATTAATTAGCCAAAAATACCAACGCTTATTATTTTTGGGTATGGATATTGACGAGCCATTTGCAACTAACCGTGAAATGGGTTATCGCCAAGCAATGCATGAAGCCGGTCGTGAAGTTGAAATCTATCGTTTGCCTAATAACGAATATATTGTGCAACGCTTTTTACAAAATGATGATTTGAGCGCTAACACAGGTATCATCGCTGCAACTGATCGCCTAGGTCTGGGCGCCTTAAGAGCAAGTCGACAGCAAGGATTACAAGTTCCAGATGATATTGGTATTGTTGGTTTTGATGGTATTTATATTCATCAACTGGCAGAGCAACCACTGACTACAGTCCAACAACCACTTAAAGAAATTGCAGGACACATGGTGCAATTATTGCTAGCTGAGTTATCTGGTAAAACTGTCGAATCAGTATATGTCGTACCTAAACTCATCCATGGTGAAACGACAAAGTGAAAAATAAGTAAATAGTATAAAATAGGCCGGGACTGAATTATCCCGGCCTATTTTACACCTAACTTTGAATTATTTTAAAAACCACTGCTAAGACTGACCAAATCAATAGTCCAACGAAAGCAAAATAAAGAAAAATCAATAATGCATCCTTTAAATTATTTAACGGAAACCAACCGCTGAGTAACAATACAGGATAAACCGTGATAAACATTAGCAAAAAATGAATTAGACTTTGTTTAGCAAAGCTCCACTGATCAATCTCATAAATAACTGTCGTCACACCCACAAATAATAATATCAATGCCATACAAAAGGTTCCTTTTGCCTCTTGGAATTTATTTTGTGTACTCAACATAAATGCAATACTACCCAAAATAATAAAAGGTATACCCCCACGCATAATTCCTGAAAGTAATAATTTCATCCTGATTTCCCCCTTATGGCTTCTCAAGATTGATGTACTATATGCTATGTATACCTTAATTATAAGTTAAATCTCTCACATAATATAAAAAAGCAACCAAATTCGTGAAGAATTCAGTTGCTTAACATTAATATGTTGGAAATATGTTGGACAAACTCACAAAAATTTAATTGTCTAATAATCAATTATTATTTACTACAATAGTCTACAAACTTAGTTAAGCTGCAAACAACGAGTAGCTGATATGATACCCCATACACCATTTTAAAAATAGTTATCATCTAAACGACTCTGTAGCTCCTGTGTCTAGATTCTCAGCGTATGCCCCCGTCCAAACTCCATTAACATACTGGTAAACATACTCCATTTTATTTTTTAGATTATATTCATGCCAAAACGCTCCTGGTTCTGGTACTGTTGTAAATTTATAATTCTTAGGGCTATGTGTAGAACTATATAAGTTTCCACCGTTATTATACACTGAATCATCAATTAAGCTGTTAGACATTGGCTTGATATATCCCCACTGACCGCCAACGTATACTTTTAAGTCGTTATTTGAAAAAATTGTAGCATACCAATTATAGTTAGCTTCATTTACATAATCAGCATATTCTGTTGGCTCATAATAAATTACGTCACCTGCTTTAACTACTGAAACAAAATGCTTTCGTGCATTATCTGAATAGAAGTTAAATGAATCGATTGCATAAAGTTTTTTTACCGTATTATCGGGTGCTGAACTATCAGAGCCATTGGTTGGCGTATCCGAATTATGAGGTATCTCAACACTTGCATTGAATGATTCAGTAGCTCCTGTGTCTAGATTCTCAGCGTATGCCCCCGTCCAAACTCCATTAACATACTGGTAAACATACTCCATTTTATTTTTTAGATTATATTCATGCCAAAACGCTCCTGGTTCTGGTACTGTTGTAAATTTATAATTCTTAGGGCTATGTGTAGAACTATATAAGTTTCCACCGTTATTATACACTGAATCATCAATTAAGCTGTTAGACATTGGCTTGATATATCCCCACTGACCGCCAACGTATACTTTTAAGTCGTTATTTGAAAAAATTGTAGCATACCAATTATAGTTAGCTTCATTTACATAATCAGCATATTCTGTTGGCTCATAATAAATTACGTCACCTGCTTTAACTACTGAAACAAAATGCTTTCGTGCATTATCTGAATAGAAGTTAAATGAATCGATTGCATAAAGTTTTTTTACCGTATTATTGGGTGCTGAACTATCAGAGCCATTGGTTGGCGTATCCGAATTATGAGGTATCTCAACACTTGCATTGAATGATTCAGTAGCTCCTGTATCCAGGTTCTCAGCGTATGCCTCCGTCCAAACTCCATTAACATACTGGTAAACATACTCCATTTTATTTTTTAGATTATATTCATGCCAAAACGCTCCTGGTTCTGGTACTGTTGTAAATTTATAATTCTTAGGGCTATGTGTAGAATTATATAAGTTTCCACCGTTATTATACACTGAATCATCAATTAAGCTGTTAGACATTGGCTTGATATATCCCCACTGACCGCCAACGTATACTTTTAAGTCGTTATTTGAAAAAATTGTAGCGTACCAATTATAGTTAGCTTCATTTATATAATCAGCATATTCTGTTGGCTCATAATAAATTACGTCACCTGCTTTAACTACTGAAACAAAATGCTTTCGTGCATTATCTGAATAGAAGTTAAATGAGTCGATTGCATAAAGCTTTTTTACCGTATCATTTGGTGCAACACTTGAAGCCGCCTCACTTGATGATGATGCTGCACTGGATGACGTTGCTGCACTGGATGACGTTGCTGCACTGGATGACGTTGCTGCGCTTGATGATGATGCTGCACTGGATGCCGCTGCTGCGCTTGATGCTGCCGCTGCATTGGATGATGCCGCTGCACTTGATGCTGCTGCTGCACTTGATGCCGCTGCTGCACTGGATGCTGCTGCTGCACTGGATGCCGCTGCTGCACTGGATGCTGCTGCGCTTGATGCTGCCGCTGCACTGGATGCTGCCGCTGCACTGGATGCTGCCGCTGCATTGGATGATGCCGCTGCGCTTGATGCTGCTGCTGCACTGGATGCCGCTGCTGCACTGGATGCCGCTGCACTTGATGCTGCTGCTGCACTTGATGCCGCTGCTGCACTGGATGCTGCTGCGCTTGATGCTGCCGCTGCACTGGATGCTGCTACTGCGCTTGATGCCGCTACTGCACTGGATGCCGCTACTGCACTGGATGCCGCTGCTGCGCTTGATGCCGCTGCTGCGCTTGATGCTGCTGCTGCGCTTGATGCTGCTGCTGCACTGGATGCCGCTGCTGCGCTTGATGCTGCTGCTGCGCTTGATGCTGCCGCTTCACTTGATGCCGCTGCTGCACTGGATGCCGCTGCTGCACTGGATGCTGCTGCTGCGCTTGATGCTGCCGCTTCACTTGATGCCGCTGCTGCGCTTGATGCTGCTGCTGCGCTTGATGCTGCCGCTTCACTGGATGCCGCTGCTGCACTGGATGCTGCTGCACTGGATGCTGCTGCACTGGATGCCGCTGCTGCGCTCGATGATGCTGCTGCACTCGATGATGCCGCTGCTGCACTGGATGCCGCTGCGCTTGATGCTGCTGCTGCACTCGATGATGCTGCCTCACTTGATACCGCTGCTGCACTCGATGATGCCGCTTCACTTGATGACGTTGCCGCGCTTGATGACACTACTACGTTAGACACTGCTGATGTATTATATTTTTTGTTGCCTGAACAAAATTAAACGATGTATCTTGAATAGTTTCAGATGGTAGTACTGAATAGTCCAACACTGTGAACAGATGTTGATCTTCAAGTGTGACACCTGCCAATATAAAGTTAGGATTAACAATGTGGTACCTTATGGCAAGTTCTTCAACACTTATATTAAAATATTTTGCTATACCAGATAAGGTATCTCCCCAAACTACTCTATAGTTAGATAAATCATCAGTAGAATATACATGTTGAATATTCATATTTTTTTGAATGACCAACTGACTGTTAGCCTGCCAATATGTATTTTCATTTACGCCCGAATTAGCAAATATTTCGGTTAAAGTTGTCGTAGATATCAAAGAAGCTGCAACAACACCAGTTAATAATATTTTCCCTGAATTAAACCGCTTTTTACTCATAATTATGCCCGTTTCCTTTTTGAATAACTATGAAAAAATTTTATCATATATACTTTAATATATCTATCATTATATTTTCATTATGTATAAAAGCAAATGTTTGATACATATTTCACAATCATTAAAGAAACCAATTTTTTTATTATATTGCATAAATTAGAAAGTGCTATACTGAAAAAAATTGCAAAAGGAAGTAACTATCATGACAAAAATTGTTCTTTTAGACGGGTATGCATTAAACAACGATTTAGATTGGCGTCCACTCAATCAATTAGGTGACTGTACCTTGTATGATCGAACGAATGTTGATGATAAAGCTGAAATTTTGCATCGAATTGATGATACTGAAATCGTAATCACTCACAAAACACCACTAGATGATGACATCATCAGTCATGCACCTAATCTTAAATATATTGGCATTATGGGTACTGGTTATGATGTTGTCGACATTGATAGTGCCCATAAACATCAGATTACTGTAACTAACATCCCCACTTATGCAAGTGAAGCAGTCGCGCAATTTACCTTCTCACTGTTACTGGAAGTTACCGGACAGGTTGGTCTCCACAATCAATTAGTTCATGAAAATAAATGGTCACAGGTACCAGATTTCACATTTTGGGACAAACCTTTATTTGAATTACAAGGCAAAACATTGGGATTGATTGGTTACGGACATATCGCACAAAAGGTTGCCAAAATTGCCCACGCATTTGCAATGAACATCATTTTCTATAATCATCGTCCAAAACCCAATGCTGAAGAATGGGCAACACAAGTCTCTTTAGATGAATTGTTGGCACAATCTGATGTCATTAGTCTGCATGTGATACAAACACCTGATACAATCAATATAATCAATAAGTCAACAATTTCCAAGATGAAACGTCATGCCATTATATTAAATACAGCCAGAGGAAAGTTGATTAACGAAGTGGATATGGCAGATGCCTTAAATCATCACCGTGTTTATGCATTAGCAACCGATGTTGTACAAAAAGAGCCAATCAAAGCGGACAATCCCTTGTTAACCGCTCAAAATTGTATCATCACACCACACATTGCTTGGGCACCCCTGGAAACTCGAGCAAGATTGCTGGATATTACAATTAATAACCTAAAAGCATTTCTAATTGGAAATCCAGTCAATGTCGTTGACTAGTTATCATTTTTTGGAGGTAACAATATGGCACGTCTTTCAGGACTGTTTTCTTTGATTATGGCAATCGCCATCCTTAATAATTTTTTTGTTGATAATCACCCAGATATCGTCAGAATATCCCTCATTATCATCATTATTGTTTCTTTGATTGGTATTTTTTACATTCAAAAGATTTTTCCGAAAGATAACTAACATCTAGCTAAGGAAAATTGTCCATAGGAACAATCAACATATATCAATGAATTATTAAAAGCGTTAGCATGAACCATATCAATATGTCACAATACCATGAAGTTTATCATTGAATAAGAATAAGGACAGGCGATTTATGGAAAACAAAAAATTAGGCGTTCAATCTGGCTTATTAGCATATATATTCTGGGGTGTATTAGGCGTTTTTTGGGAACTTATGCACACTGTTCCTGCAATGGACATTTTATCCTACCGAATTGTCTGGTCAATGTTAACAATCGCCATGATTCTGACAATTCGGCGAGACTGGTCCTTGCTATTTAACACAATTAAGCAATTAATCCATACTCATAAACTAAAATGGCTTATTCTAGCTTCATTTCTAATTTCAGCTAACTGGTTCATCTACATTTACATGGTGACTCATCAAGCAGCTACTGAAGCAAGTCTCGGATATTACATCATGCCGCTCATGAACGTAGTTGTTGCCGTCCTATTACTACATGAACATCTATCAAAAACGAGAATCATTGCATTGACCTTTGTTGTTATCGGCGTTGCGATCCTGACGTTTCAAACGGGTTCATTACCTTTGAATACATTATTAATGGCTGGTACGTTCTGTTTGTATAGTTTAATTAAAAAGAAAGTACCACTACCAGCCCTTATCTCATTAACTTTAGAAACCCTTTTCGTTTTTCCAATTGCTATCATCTATCTGCTACTAACACCCTATAATATGTTACAAGGTAATCCACATGTTACAGTACTCATTATTCTCAGTGGATTAGTGACAATTATTCCCTTATTACTGTTTGCTGTCGCTGCTAAGAACATTGACTTCATTACACTCAGTTTCATTCAATATCTAAATCCGACCATGCAATTACTAATGGCCATATTCGTTCTTAATGAAGCATTTACTTGGCATAAAGCCATTGTTTTCATTTTAATTTGGATTGGTATTGCAGTGTTCGTCTATGGCAGTATACAAAGTGCGCGCCAAACACGCCAAATTCAAAATAAATCGAAAGGAAGCAATGTATGATTACCAAGCAACGACTCTCCTTAGACGAAGTAGTCCCTGGTGAAACTTACGAGGATTGTTTATTTCTATATTCTTCAGAAAGAATCCACGTTGATTCAGTAAAATTTAAAAACTGTGAGTTTCAGCAAACGGACTTTTCAGATAGCGAATGGCTGGACTGTCAGATTGCAAACTGTCATTTTCTTAACAATGATTTCTCATCTAGCGTTTTTTACCGTACCATTTTTAATAAATGCCAACTAATGGGGACTGATTTTTCAAATAATCACTGGAAAAACACAACCATTGCTGATTCAAAGGCAGACTACCTCAATCTATCTGGATCTAAAATAGAAAACAGTCAATTTGAAAAAAGCAGTCTAGTTAGCGCCTACTTTCAAGACATGCAAATAAAAAAGGGATTGAATTTTACCCAATGTGAACTCGATAAAACTGATTTCTTAGATACTGCTTTAGTTGGCGTAGATATTTCTAAAAGTTTTTTTGAAACGTTAAATGTGACAACTGATCAAATTCGTGGTTGCATAATCAGTCCGGTACAAGCCATTGCATTTATCGGTCTGCTTGGTGTTAAAATTAATGATGAAGATTCTTAGTGATTGTAAATTCAATATGCTAGATTAGAATTAATACTCAATACTGGAGGATTTATTATGAAAATTGACGTTGCATTAGATAACAATTTTATTCCTGATAAGTACGCAAAATTTGCACCAGATCAATATCGACTTGATGATACACCAGTTGTAAATTTTCCGATTAAGGTCAGTGATGTTCCTACTGGTACCGAATCATTGTCTGTCGTCTTTATCGATTACGATTCAGTGCCGGTTGCTGGTTTTGTCTGGATTCATTGGTTAGCAGCTAATCTACCAGTTGGTGATATAACTGAAGACCTTTCACATACTAATATTTCGTATGTGCCCGGTACCAACTCGCAGTATTCACAATATCGTCTGGACAATCCAGCACTAACGCAAAGCTATACTGGCCCAATGCCACCAGATAAAACTCATGATTATACACTTAAAGTTTTCGCCTTAGATACGACGTTAGACTTAAAAGCTGGCTACTTCCTCAATGATTTCCGCCGTGCAGTTAAAGGACATGTATTAGGCACTGCCTCATTAGACTTACCAGCTCGTAGCAAATAATGTTTCATGTGAAACAATGAATTTTTATAACCATAAAAAGTAGGTCACTTCATTTGAAATGACCTACTTTTTCCTTAGCTAACTGTATGTTCACTTGCCTTACCAGACAAAATAGCTACCGTATCATCTAGGCTAATATCCACCATGTTTTGAACAGCAATATTAGTATAGAAGCCAACATGTGGTGTGATAATAACATTGTCGTACTGACGTAATTGAATTAAATCTTGGTTAGGCAGCTCTTGATCTCGTAAATCAAAATTGAAGAACGTCTCCTCACCAACCATCGTATCCAATGCTGCACCAGCTAGTCGTTGTTCTGCTAATGCAGCTAACAAAGCACTTGTATCCACCACTGGTCCACGACACTCATTGATTAAATATGCAGTTGGTTTCATTAAAGCTAGTGCAGCTTCATCAATCAAACCTCGTGATGTGTCATTTAAATCAACATGCAAACAAATGACGTCTGCTTGTTGAAGAACTTCTTCAAACAACAAGAAAGTGAGCACATCATCTAATTCATGATTAGGTTTAATGTCATACGCGATAACCTTTGCATCCAAAGCATGAAATAGACGTGCTGCTGTGCCGCCTATTCTTCCGGCACCAATAATGCCAATTGTTAATGAATGAATTTCACTTCCTTGTAAGCCAGCCCAACGAAAATCCTGTTCACGGACACGTTGATCAACTAATTCTTGCTTTCTAATTAAACGTAACGTATGTGTTAGTGCTAATTCGGCTACTGATCGAGGTGAATATGCCGGTACATTGCTGACAATCAAATCATTTTCAGCTGCCGCCTTTAAATCAATCACATCATACCCAGCTGTTCGCGTTGTCAGCTGTTTGATACCCAATTCATGCAATCGTGGGTAGACATCCGATTCAATCTGACTGCGTTGCTGAATAACTAATCCATCAAAACCAGCCACCTGATCCACGGTCTCTGAATGTAATTCCCATTCTGCAATGGTTAACGCCACATCTGGATGATGATTACCCCACTTCTCAATTGCTGCATGCTCATCTGGTCGAACACTTAATAGTAAAATTTTCATTTTTAAATTCTCTCGCTTTCATTTCTTTGATCAGCAACATATTGTCGTAACTGGGTCATCCCTCTTGTAATTTCGGCCATACTAGTTGCATAACTAAGCCGTAAGTAATGTGCACCTCCTGGACCAAAATATGATCCTGGCACAGCGGCTACTAGTCCCGTCTCAGCCAAGTCGTATGCAAATTTCACATCATCTTGTTCTAAGTCAGGAGCAATTTTTGTATAAATATAGAATGCCCCACTTGGTCTAGCCGTTTGAAAACCTAACTCATTTAAAGCTTCTAAGATAACATCTCGCCTTTTCTGATATTCGGCCTTCATTGGTAATGCATCATCTTGGCCATTTCCCAAAGCCTCTGCAGCAGCATCTTGCGTAACTGTTGCGGTACTTGTAATTGTAAATTGATGGATCTTACTTAACTCATCGGCAAGTACTTTTGGTGCACATAATAATCCAATTCGCCAACCTGTCATAGCATGAGACTTTGAAACACCAGTAATCAAAATTGTTTGTTCTCGTAATGTTTTCGTCAATGATGCATGCGACTGGTCATAATTTAATTCACTGTAAATTTCATCACACAATGCAAATATTGGTTTACCCCTTAAAACATCAGCCAATGCATCTAATTCTGCCTGCGAGTAAGTGATACCTGTTGGATTACTTGGATAATTTAACACAACCATTTTGACAGTTGGTCCTTCGTGAGCAATTGTATCTGCTAATAATTCTGGCGTTAATTTAAAATCTGTTGCTGAAGTGTCTACCAAAATAGGCTGGCCACCAGCCACTATGACATCGGCAATGTACAGTGGAAATGTTGGTGTTGGAATAATCACTTTATCACCAGGATTCAACACTGACATAATTGCTGTATAAATTGCCTCAGTTGCACCCTCAGTAACAATAATTTCTTCAGGCGTATAGTGTTGATCATACTTATTAGTTAAAAAATCACTCGCATTTTGACGTAGCTCTTGTGTCCCATTCGATGGCGCATAATGTGAGTGATTTGCTTGAATACTACGAATGGCTGCCTGTTGCACATGCTCCGGTGTTTCAAAATCTGGTTCACCTAGTGTAAAATTCACAATATTTGGAATATCAGCAGCAAAATTTGCAAAAGCTAAAATATTTGATGGTTGCACATTGACTAACTGTTTATTTAAATATTTTGTCATTTCCATAACTAATTCACTCCTTTAATGCTTAAAAACTAACAGTATTATTTCTACGAAAAAAGACCCTCTCGATTGAAAACAATCTAGAGGGTTTGACTACCTTTTATTACCCCTTGCAGATTATTTTCAAACCTGCAGGGTCTTTTAACTCAAGCCAAATAGCTTTCATTTCCCACAGGTACAAACATGTGTGACATGTCTGCACCTGCTAATAACTAGATGCAAACACTATCTAATAGAAACGAAAGTTATAGTTCCAACTATTCAATTGTGATGCACGACGTAATTTCATGAATATCAGCTCCTGGCTTTAATAATATTCTAACCATACTCTAATGTTTGGGATTGTGTCAACCCTTGCAAACAATTTTCTTTTTTATGATATCCTGATATTAATGACTTGAGGGGGAAAATAAATGAACTTAGATGAAAAATTTGCCTATATGGCTACGGGTCAAACTTATAATGATTTAGATCCAATATTAGTGTCTGCCAGAAAACAATCAACAAAGTTAACAACTGCCATCAATAATGAGCAAGATATGGCAAAGAAAGAGACTCTCATTCGCAATCTATTTGGTAGTGCTGGTATTGCACCAGATCTGAATCCAAATTTTCGTTGTGAATTCGGGCGTAATATTCATGTTGGTAATTACTTTTATGCAAATTATGATACAGTCATTCTAGATGGCGCTAAAGTTACCATTGGTGATCGTGTCTTATTCGGTCCTAAAGTTGGGCTCTATACCAGCAATCATTCATTTGATGCCCGTGAACGCGAACTTGGCGGTTGTATTGCCAAACCAATTACAATTGGTAATCGGTGTTGGTTAGCAGCAAACGTGACTGTGTTACCTGGTGTCACAATTGGGGATGACGTCATCATTGGTGCAGGTAGCGTTGTAACTCATGATATTCCAAGCAATGTTATCGCTGTTGGTAACCCTTGCCATGTATTACGAGAAATTACGGCAGCAGATAAAACTGACTTCAATGGTCAAGATTTTATATAAAAAAACTGAGAAGTAGATGCTGGTTTTTACCAAATCATCAATACTTCTCAGCTTTTTTATTTATACGTGGCGAATAATATGTGCCGGATTCCCAGCAACAACGGTATTACTTGGTATATCATGGGTAACCACACTGCCAGCTCCAACAACGACATTATCACCAATCGTAACTCCTGGCAAAACAATCACCGATCCACCAAACCAACAGTCATCACCAATCGTGATTGACAAATCATATTGCCAACCTTCACGACGTAGCTCCTTGTTATTTGGATGATGATTTGGTGTGTATAACTGCGTATTAGGTCTTAAGAAACAGTTCTTACCAATGGTAATTTTACCAGCACTCAAAATGGTAAAATTCAAATTAATAAATGTTCCTTGGTCAATAAATAAATTGTCAGGGTACTCAATATTAGTAATTGGGAAATAAACTTCCACATCATCAGCCATATGGGGTACTAATTCATGTAATTGTTTTAGCGCCTCATCAAAATCAGCTGTCGCAATTTTATTCAATTTTTGAATTGCTTGCGTACTTGATTTAACAATGGCTTGTAATTGGGGTTCCTTTCCATATTGATACCAATCTCCATCGGCAACCTTCTCAAATATAGGTTTCTTTGCTAAAGCTTCAATATCTGGCTCGTCTAATTTTTTAGGCATATTCTTCTCCGACTCACGATAAAAGCTAAAATCTCCACTTCATTATAAGTGTTTTAATGATTATTTAATACCTTTTTTAGCAAAAAAGGTTGGAACATGTTTTGTTCCAACCTCTACAACTAAAAATATATTAATTACAAACCAAATGAAACCAACAAAACGGCTGCCATAACGAAGTTTAACACCATGAACAGTTTCAAAAAAGTTGATGATGAATCTGGTTCAATTTGACGATACACACGGAACCCAATTAAATTGGCCATTGAGGCAATCATGGTTCCTAGTCCACCAATATTAGTACCTAAGAATAATTCATGGGCATGATCCGTAAATGTTGAAATTAAAATTGTTGACGGTACGTTAGAGATAATTTGACTTAAAGCAAAACTACCGAACAACACATGCGCTGGTGTATCAAATAGTGAGCTAACAAGCGTCTGTACCATATGTATATTGGCTAAATTATTTGTTGCAACAAAGAAGAACAAGAATGTTGCTAGTAAACCATAATCAACCATTTTAAATATTTTGCGATTATAGATAAAGAAGATGATCAAAATAAGTGGTACCACAACATTAAATGGTAGCCAGCCAAAAATTGTTGCAATCAAAACAACACCTGTACAAATCAAGAAAACTAATTGGCGATTTTCAACATGTTCAGCTGGTTTTAAATCAATTGCCAGTGGCTCCATTTTAATAAAACGCGTAATGATAATCATTAAAATAAGTGATACTACTGTCAATGAGGCAGACCAAGTGAAAAACTCACCAACACTCACTCCGTAGTGACCAAATAAATATAAATTTTGTGATTTACCAAATGGAAATAAAATAGCGCCAGAATTAGCAGCCATAATAATCAAGGTTGAGCCAATAATTTTTAATTGCGTTGATAGCCCAGATGCTAATCGTAAATAAATCGGCATTAACGTTAAAATAGCAATATCATTGGATAATAACATTGCACCAAAGAATGACAACAATGTCACACTAGTCATTAACGCCCGTGCATGATGGCTTCGACTAACTAACCAGACCGATACAGCATGTAAAACACCTGCATTTTCTAACAAGCTAACCCAAATCATCATTGTCATTAAACTGAAAATAGTGTGCCAGTTAACAGCACCTAAGTCTGGTACCACAAAAAAGGACGTAGCAACCGCTAGCAACATGCTAACAGTAAACATCACGTCACTCTTTAAGTACGTAAAAATACGATTAACCATGTGCTTATTTCTCTTCCTCAATAGCTTTACCACAGGCATTCGCTAATCGAATAATTTCATACGATTTAGCTGCCATTAAAGAAGTAAGTCCTGCCGATATCGTCATTGCTGGAATCAATAAAACAGCAAGCTTAGCAGTTGTCACTTCAGTATTATCATGATGCCTTTTAAAAATCATACCTATCTCCCTTAGTTGATTCGCAAAATAATAAAGATGCAAGTATATTATCGAAAAAACTCGTCCAATACGCAACAAAACTCCTGTAACATAATACATGCTAAAAACACTTATTTTTTTACTTTTTAATTTAAAAGCGGATGTGTTTTTGCAATATCTTTCATATAATTCGTTATGTAACGAACAAAAACACAATAAGAATCTTTTAAGTTAGCGTTTAATCTGTAATAATCTTTACAATAAAATTACTATTTATCTATAATAATCAACAATTCGTTACAACCATCACTTACCTGAAATATAAGCGCTTTCAGTGTTTTTAAAATCAAAAAACATACTTATTATATCCAATAAATTCGTTTTATCGCAGAAAAATCACTCTGATTTGGTATTATTCCATAAGTTTGTTACAATAGTTGCTATTGTCAAAAGGAGGAACTATGAAGTCCGACAAAACAACAAAAATTGGCTTATTCCAGCTCATCATGCTAACACTAGGATCATTAATTGGTTCAGGTTGGTTGTTCGGGTCTTGGGAGGCCACCCGTGTAGCAGGGCCCGCTGCAATTATTTCATGGGTAATCGGTGGTCTTGTTATCGCTGCGATTGCCTATAATTACATTGAGTTGGGGGCCATGTTTCCAGAAGCTGGAGGCATGAGTCGTTACGCACAATATTCGCATGGACCTTTATTAGGTTTTATTGCATCTTGGTCCAATTGGGTATCATTAATTACTTTGATCCCGATTGAAGCTGTTGCCGCAGTGCAATACATGAGCTCATGGCCGTGGGCATGGGCCAATTGGACCCAACAATTTTTTAGCAATGGTGCGATTACAACACCAGGGTTACTACTGGTATTTGGCTTTATGCTAGTATTTACACTCATCAACTTCTGGTCAGTTACCTTGCTAACGCGCTTTACGAATTTTATTTCACTTTTCAAAATTGGTGTGCCAACAATTACCGTTATCATGTTAACTTTATCAAGTTTCCATCCTGGTAACTATGGTCATTCATTACATGAATTTATGCCTTATGGCTCTGCACCAATCTTCTCAGCAACTGCAACGGCAGGTATTATCTTTTCATTTAATGCCTTCCAAACAGTAATCAATATGGGAAGTGAAATTAAGAATACCAAGAAAAATATTAGTCGTGGTATTTTCCTATCACTACTAATTAGTGGTATTATCTATATTCTGATTCAAAGTGCCTACATTATGGCAATTGATCCCTCAACCTTAGCACAACATGGTTGGCACGGCATCAACTTCAGCTCACCATTTGCCGACTTAGCAATATTACTCGGTATTCATTGGTTATCTGTCTTACTTTATCTTGATGCCTTTATCTCACCTGTTGGAACGGGAGTCTCATTTGCTGCCTCTACTGGACGTGTACTTTTCGCCATGGAAAGCAATAAGCACATGCCAAAGTTTTTAGGGAAACTAAGTTCTAAATTCTATATGCCTCGCGCTGCAATGTTAACAAATCTAGTTATCAGTATGATTATGGTTTCGGTATTCCGATCATGGTCAACATTAGCAACTGTTATCTGTGCTTCCACTTTGATTGCCTATTTAACAGGTCCAGTTACTGCAGTCGCTTTCCGGCATACCGCACCTAACTTTAAACGCCCGGTTAAATTAAAAATGCTATCATTCATGGCACCAGTTGCTTTTGTGCTAGCATCATTAGCAATCTACTGGTCAATGTGGCCAACCACGATTGAAGTTATTTTAGTAATTTTGCTAGGTTTGCCGATATATTTCTACTATGAATATAAGGCTAAAAATAATGATACCTGGAAGGCTTTCAAATCCGCCCTATGGTTGATCGTCTACCTTATCTTTATTTCATTAATTTCATATGCTGGTAGCCATGAATTTAATGGTGCCGGTTGGATCAGCTATCCATGGGATTTTGTTGTCATTATTGTTGTCTCATTAATTTTCTATTATTGGGGTGTCAAAAGTGCTCAAATTTTCCCAGATTACTATCAAGCTAAAAAACTAAACGATACTGTTAAAGAATAAAAAATAAGGTCGATACTGAAAAATTTTTCAGTATCGACCTTATTTTTATACAATTCCCCAAATACCTTTAGTGGAAATAATACTAATGACTTCTTCAATATCTTTCCGTGTAAAATCATTTGGTCTACTACTCCATATACCAATTAATCCAATAATGGCAGAACTTGCGCTAGTTGCAAATAGTTTTCGATGTTTCTCCGAAAACATCTGCTTATTGCTAGCATATTTATTAATAGTGTCCAGCCCTTCATCGGCTAAAAAGGTTTTAAACTTTTTAGAAAAATGATTATCACCCAAACGATTCAATAACGTATCTATCATTTCTAAGTTCTCTTCAACCGTTGTTAATATTGGGCCAATAATATTGGGATTGTCTCTAAATTCTTGCACTGAAACAACCTGATGCAAAATGTTTTCACGAGCCAAATATATTTTATTTAAAATTTCCTCTTCACAGTCCTCAATTAAAGCATTTTTACTTTCAAAATAACGATAAAACGTCCCTCGATCAATATTTGCTTGGCGTGTAATATCTGAAACTTTGATTTGAAATGCTGGTTTCTGTTTCAAAATTTCCATAAAAGCCCTAACAATATTTAGTTTTGTTTGAGTTGTTCTATTTATTTGTTTCAAAATTTTTCCCTCTTTGCAACAAAGTGCCATAAGTTGTTGCATATTTTTCTTTATCCAAGTCATATAATACAACATGTTGTTTTATAAATAAATAGGAGAGAGGTTAATTTCTATGTGGAAAGTTATTTCAAGCAAGATGTTCTGGCTTTACGCAGTTGCCATTTTTGCAGTTTTAGCAATTTTTTCATTCGCACAAATCGGTGCTCGTAACTCTGTAGAACTTAAACAATTACCAATTGCTGTTGTTAATGCATCTGGTGATCAACAAAGTAAAAAAATTATCAGTCAACTTGAGGACAAGTTCTCTGATTCAGATGCACAACTTAAGTTAATTAATGTCAAAAAGGAGTCTAGTCTAAAGCAAGGCTTTACTGACAAAAAGTACTATGGTGCGCTTGTTATTGACAAGGATTTTGATAAAAGCTTAACCAGCCAACAACGTTATCTAAAAGGTCTTGTCATCCAATCAAAGACTAAGAATGTATCTGAGCAAGCAATTGCAGCAAATGCACAATTAAAGGCACAGGTTCAAGCCGCAAAAACAATGACACAAACATTGCCAACTCAAGCAAAGATTCGTGTCATTACTAATCAAGGAATGAGCGCACAAGCAGCAAGTGCTGTAACCACAGCATTACCTAAGATTGCTAACGCTTTGAGCCAAGGTATGGCACAAAAAATGCAAGGTGTACTAACAGAGAACAATGTCACCCTATCAGCTGCTCAATGGCAAGTAATCAATACACCAATTAAGGTAACAACACAAACTAAGAATAAACTTCCTAACAAGAGTGTTAGTGGTATGGCACCAATGCTACTTGTTGTTCTTTCTTGGTTAAGTGCCCTAATCAGTTCAATTATGTTATGGCGCGAACACAAGAAGCGAGCTGAAAATGGTCGTTTCAGTTTGGGTATTATTAACAGTCAAATGATTACCGGTATTGTCATGTCAATTGTTGCTAGTCTATCAATTTACTTCTTTGCCCATGTATTATTTGATGTACCTGTACCAGATACTGGTAGTTTCCTACTTATCGTGACATTTAACATCTTTATCTTCTATCTCATTCAAACTTGCATTTTGAATTGGGCTGGATTTGCAGGATGGCCAGTATTAATTTTGGTTATGTTACTATCTATGGGTGTTATTTCATATCCAAAGGAAATGCTATCACCATTATTCTTGAACGGTATCTACAGTTGGACACCACTAACATTTACGATGGATTGGTTCACAAACAACCTATACATCCATGGATCTTCAGTAACTTCAACAACTGACTTTACGGTATTAATTTCAATTGGTGCTGTTGCACTTGTATTAATTTACCTATCAAGTTTGCTAAAACGCAAAGAGAAATAATAACGTCATTCTCTATTGTTACAGAAAAAGCGAAAGTTCCACATGGAACTTTCGCTTTTTTCAATGTCCGAGAATTTTTAATAACCAGTCTGCACCGTATAACATCCCCAAACTATAAATGAAAATAGACAAGGGTTTACCAGCCAATATAATTATCGTAAATTCACGCCACGTCATCTTTGTCAAACTTGTTAATAGTACCAATGCATCATCTGGTGCAACTGGTGAGAAAATCAGCAAGGCAAAGGTCCAATGCCACCCTTTAGAGTCTAACCGATCCATATACTTATTCAGTGTATCTTCACTGACAAAGATATCAATAACACGTCTACCATAACGACGTCCCATCCAGAATAGAATCATGGAACCTAATACAATGCCAATGTAATTATACAAAAACCCTAGCCAAGGGCCAAACATAACGACACCCGCTGCTAATGAGACTCCCCCTGGTAGTATTGGAATAACTACCTGCACAATTTGGACAAAAACAAACAAAATTGGTGCCCAGATACCATATTTCTTCAGTAGTTTAATCAATGAATCAGTGTCATTAAACACACCAATTCGATACAAATGGACGACTAGCCAACCGAGTAGTACGAGCATAATAACTGATAATATTTTTATTAATAACCGTATGTAGCGTGTCTTCATGTCATCCCCCAAGACTGCCGCCAAACTAATTTGGACTCATAAATTATTCTTAGGTTAAAATTATGATGTTAATTCAACCTTTAACAGGTAGTATGATTGAGAATTAAATATCCATTCAACCATTTTTCTCACCCTATCATTTAAGAAAATATTTTACCTAAAAATTTCAAAAAAATCTATATCACTTCCTGTACGTAGTATCCCAACAGTGCAACTAACAATAAAAAACTAAATGTTCTTATTGTAAATGACCTATCAACAGCATGTTATACTAAGTCATATAAAGGCAATCATTCCATATGGAGGTATTATCCTATGCTAGCAGTTTTAAATTTCAAAAATTTAGTTGATTTTGAACAACAAAAACAATTTTTAGCTGATCTCAGTCAGGCAACTGTTGACGTTGACTTAAAGATTGCACCAACTCTACCAGTACCAAACACTTATGACAATTTTGAAGTTGTCAGTCAAAATTTAACCATTAAACAACGCACAGTCGGTGAGATTTCGCCCAGTGTTTTACAATCATTAGGTATAACAACAAGCTTTATTGGTCATTTGGAACGTCGTAAGTCATTGAACGAAGGTTTGCTGATTGTTCGAAAGCGTCTTGAAAATGCTTTAGAAAATAACATCACACCGATTCTATCAGTCGGTCAGTATAGCAATATTGACATGGTTGTTGAAGAATTAGGAATTTTACTAAAAGATGAGCCAATCACAAGGCCAATTATCATTGCTTATGAATCACTGGCTTCAACCGAAATGGGTCGTGCACTTTATTCTATCGATGAAATCCGTGATATTCACGATGCTATTCGAAAATTTATGAAAACTAACTATCCGGAAATTTCATATCAATTAATTCTAGGTGGTCATATGGATGAAGCTGGTTCTCCCATCGCAAATGCTATTGGCTATGATGGCGTCCTAATTGGTGATCGTTACCATACCTTAACCGCTTTTCAGCCTGTACTGGATGTACTAAATAAGCTTAGTCGCTAAGTTATTTTAGGCGAGCGAGACAAAAGTTGGTTTGAAGCTGATTGTAACGATAATTAAGTAGTTTTGGTTCGTAGCAGAGTGGAGATCCAAAATCACCTAATTGTTATTACAGCAAGGATTCAGACTTTTGGAACACGTTTATGATATCAAACTGACACGCTCATAATTAATGTATTTTTAGTTAGAAGAGGTTGGGACATTTTCTTTTGTCACAACCTCTATTTCTTACGACTTAATTGAATTCTAACGTTATTCGCGAGATAATGAAAGCGTTACCAAAAAGAAAAGGAGATACATCATGAGTAAGGTATATCTGTCAGCAGAATTACCTGCATTGGCTACAAAAATATTAATTGATCATGGGTTTGATGTTTCTATTTACGATAGTGAAGGTTTAGTTTCACATGAAACATTGCTTGAAAACGTCCGTGATATTGACTTCTTAATCACACCACTATCAACCAAGGTAGATCGCGAAATTATTGATGCAGCACCCAAATTAAAATTAATCGCTAATTTTGGGGCTGGTTTCAATAACATTGATACTGCTTATGCCAAAGAAAAAGGTATTCCAGTAACAAATACGCCAGCTGTCTCAACGAACGCTGTTGCTGAAGTAACCATTGGACTAATGCTTGCATTGAGTCATCGCATCGTTGAAGGAAACTACAAAATGCACCGTGATGGATTCCTTGGCTGGGCACCATTATTCTTCTTAGGACATGAAATAGCTGGTAAGACACTGGGAATTGTTGGTCTTGGTAACATCGGTAGTGATGTTGCTCGTAAAGCAAACGCTTTGGGAATGCACGTGCAATATTATAAGCGTACGCCTTTGTCTGATCCGGAAGAACGTTCAATGAAAGTCACTTATCGACCATTTGATGAATTAATTGCAACGAGCGATTTTATCTCAATCAACGCACCGCAAACTGATGAAAATTATCATCAATTCAACGAGGCTACCTTTAAAGCAATGAAGTCTACAGCAAACATTATCAATGTTGGACGTGGTCCAATTATTGACGAAGCTGCTCTATTAAAGGCTCTTAAAGATGGTGAAATTGCTGGCGCAGCACTAGACGTCTACGAAAGAGAGCCTGAAGTTGATGATGGCTTTAAAATACTACAAAATGTTATTCTAACACCACACGTTGGTAATGCCACTGTGGAAGCTCGTGATGCGATGGCTAAAATTGTCGCTGAAAACGTCGTGTTAGTAGATGATGGTCAATCAGCAAAATTTGTCGTTAACTCTTAAGATTAAATCCATTTTAAATAAGACATTCAGCCTTTTAGAACACATTTAGGGCCCCAATTTACTAGATTGGGGCCCTTTTCAGTTTATGATGACTAACTGTTCCTCTATTTGTCTCAATAGTGACTAATACTGAGTCTCTTTAATAGTCAACTTGGTAAGTAATCTCCTTTGTCTTGGTTTCACCTGCTTTAAGTGAAACGTCCCCAAAACTGGGATGATTGACCGCATCCGGAAGGGTCTGTGGTTCAAGTGCGATTGCAGCATGTTGTCGTCCAGGACCAGATTCAAACTGCAGTTTCTTATCAATTGCATTACCGGAATAAACAACAAGGGCATTACGCTGCGACAAGAAAGTTACTGAACGACCAGTCTTAGGATCAGATAATTTAGCAATTTGATCATTATCACCCTGGCTGACTTTAAACATCGTATCAAATCCCTGCTCCTTGGTCTTCATTAACGGATCAAGATGCTCTTTAAGTGGCTTAGACTTAGAAAAATCATATGCACCAGTATTTGCCAGTAACTTACCAGTTGGTACTTTTTCTTTATTTAACTGCAAACGTTGCGCTGAATTCATTGTCAATTCCTGGTTTTGAATTGTCTTCTCTTGGCCTACGTTAAAGTAAGCGTGAATTGTCGGATCAAAAACTGTATCCTTCGTACTTTTGGCACTCATTAGAACTTTAACCTGATTATTATCAGTCACAACATACCTAGTTGTTGCTTGAATATCACCAGGGAAACCCGTGTACTTTGAACTAAAAGTATGGCGCAAAGTAATCGCTGGATTGCCTTCATAAGTACCAACTTCACCTTTCCAACGCACAGAATTAAATCCATGATTACCGCTATGCAAGGTATTACCATTCTCATTAGTTGGAACCGAGACTGTCTTGCCGTCCAGCTTAAATTTACCATTACGAATCCGATTACCAACTGGACCAATCTGCTGCCCCACATAAAGCGAAGCGGCATTCTTATCATAATATTGCTTCGTATGCTTAAATGACATTAAAATATTACGTTTGTCATTAGCCCCTTTAGGTACGTAAATACCATGCAGTGTCCCACCTTGACTTAAAACCGATACTTTCAATCCAGATTTATTCTGAATTGTATATTCGTATACTTGATGTCCCTTATACTTATCAAACTTTTCAACTTTACTATTATCTGTATCCGCTGCAAAAGCTGTTTCACTTGAAATAACCTGAGTGACACCTGTCCCTAAGCATACAGTTAAACCTGCTACCGCCGTTCTTACTAGTCCACTACGTTTCACCATAAACACGTCCTTTCATTAAAATATCCTTAACAACGTCAGGGTAACACTTGTGGAAAGCGCTTACAAACAAAACGCATTTGAAAAAAATATGAATGAAATATGAACAATATTCGGTGGGTGAAATATACACCATTTGCCAGTCCAAGCGTTCTCTGATAAAAAGTCTTGCTAATGGTTCAAAGCTCACTCATATCTTACGAGTTGTATCATTATTACATGTATTAAAATACATTTTTCTGTATATTTTTCAATTTAATCTGCACAACTCTACAAAACCATGTATAATACTATTAAAATAAAATGAGAATTCATGGGGGATTTCACATGACACGTAGCCTTTCAAACTTATTTCAAAACCCAACGCCTAATATTATGTCTGACATTGGTAAGAACGCAGCATTAATGACCAATGTCATCAATCTATCTATTGGTGACCCAGATATGACGACCCCTGAGCCAATTCTAAATGCTGCTGAAGAAGCTTTAGCTGCTGGAAAAACACATTACACTGCTAGTGATGGCGATCCAGAATATCTTGAATCGATCATTAATTTTTATCAAAAAAAATTTAACCTAACTTATGCCAAAGAAAATGTTCGTGCAACTGTTGGTGCTGGCCATGCGACTTTCTTAGCTTTTGGTGCCATTTTAAACCCAGATGATGAGGTTATTATCTTTGCGCCTTACTTCTCACCTTATGAAGTACAAATTGAAGCCCACCATGGGAAAGTTGTCGTTGTAAACTGCACGGCCGAAAATAACTTCCACCCAACTAAAGCTGACATTGCGGCCGCTATTACCGACAAAACGAAAGCGATTTTAGTTAATACGCCAAATAATCCAACTGGTGCTGTTTATGATCAAGAGACGCTACAAGCACTAGCCGACTTAGCAAAAGAACATGACATCTACCTACTCGCTGACGAAGTTTATTGGCCTTTTGTTTATGAAGACAATGATTTCATTCCCTTAGAGGCACTTGCACCAGAACATACCTTAGTAACTGGATCTTTGTCAAAAGTATTCGCAATGACCGGCTTTAGAATTGGTTATTTAATTGGCCCTGCAGATGTCGTAGCTGCGGCTGGACTGCTAAATGAAGGAATTGATTTTTCTGCACCAAGCGTTTCTCAGGCCGCTGGTG
This sequence comes from Weissella paramesenteroides, assembly GCF_051903945.1. GTDB lineage: Bacteria > Bacillota > Bacilli > Lactobacillales > Lactobacillaceae > Weissella > Weissella paramesenteroides_A. Next base: position 2,001,745 of record NZ_CP192268.1, read on the forward strand.
CTTATGGACTACAACACATTGACGAAATTACACCAGCACTCAAAGCACAATTTGGTGAGCGTTTAGAATACGTGGCAACTGAGTTGAACAAATTACCTTGGTTAAATATCTTGCCAGTTGCTGGTAGCATCTATCTTTTTGCCGATATTTCTGCCACTGGCATGGATGATGTTAAATTCAGTAATTACCTACTTGAACAAGCTGGTGTGTTAGTTATCCCTGGTCAAGCATTCGGTGATGCTGGTAAAGGATACATTCGTATTGCGGTCACACAGGACATGGCTACTCTTGAAAAAGCAGTTCAGGCTTTTTCAAAACTATCATTTTAAATCAGGGTTTAATAAAACTAAGGGGGATGTTTAATGAAGAAGGTTTTACTATACAACATCATGGACGATGAAGCAGCCGTTATCAAGGAATGGGTAAAAACACATCCTGATGTTGAAGTTCATTCTAATAAAGTTACTTTGAATCCTGATACCGTTGATTTGGCTAAGGGATATGATGGCATTTCTACTGAACAAGATAATCTAATCGATGACCCAACTGTCTATCAAAAGCTACATGAATTTGGTATTAAACAAATCACTTTACGTATTACTGGTTACGATACGATTGATTTAGACTTAGCCACTCAGTACCATTTAAAAGTTACCAATGTGCCAGCTTATTCACCTCGTTCTGTATCTGAAATGGTCTTAACACAGGTTATGTGGCTGCTGCGTCATTTAAATGTTGCTCAGCCTCGAATGCATGCCTACAATTTTACATGGGATGGCTTGCAGGCGCGTGAAATTCATGATTTAACGGTCGGTATTATTGGTGCCGGAAAAATAGGTAGTGAGGTGGCCCGTATTTTCAAAGCTCTGGGTGCAACTGTCATTGCCGCTGATCCCGTTCATCGACCAGAACTCAACAGTGTTCTAAAATACGTTGACCATGAGACCGTCTATAAAGAAGCTGATATTATTACCACCCATACGCCATTATTAAAGAGTACTTACCACCTATTTAATGAATCAGTGTTTAGACAGATGAAATCTAGCGCCATTTTTATTAATGCTTCACGTGGCGCTGTGGTAGATACCCCCGCTTTAATTGCTGCTTTAAAAAAGCATGAGATCACTGCCGCCGGTTTGGACACGATTGAAGGTGAAGCGAACATATTTAGTGGTGATTTCTCAGAAACACCATTCGAAAACGACTATTTGAAAACCATTTTAGAATTACCAAATGCCATTATCACGCCACACATTGGTTTCTATACAGATAATGCCATTCGCAATATGGTTGAAATTTCTATGAAGGATATGTTGACCATTATTGATGGTAATACCAGCGAACACGAGCTTAATTAGAAAAAAGAGTGTGACAAAAGACCATTTGAAGACGATTGTCACACTTTCATTTTAAATATCACTATTCTTGACGTGATTGCACAACCGTCCAATCATGAATCGTTCGATCATCTGGGTCCTTAAATACCAACCATGAATTAGTGCCACCAAAATACAAAAACAACCCGATTTCGTTGACACTTTTCAGTATAATATCTTTGGTTGTAATGAGCGTCTCGGGGTCAAACGCATCAGCGTGTTCTGCACGTATTTGTTTCGCAAAACGTGCATCTACTCCTAAGCTACCATCAGCTTTCAACGGTGCATCTGCTAACATTTTAGCACCAGCTACTAAACGCATTTCATTACGTTTTTGCCAGTAGATGGTTGCCTTAGTCCCAACAAAATCAGTATTGAAAGGCACCTCGGTAATAGCAGACTTGAAACGGTGTTGCGGCTTAGCAGGCATTCTCTTCTTTTTAGCCACTGTAATACCTAGTAATGCTAGTAGTGGCGAAACTTCGGTCCAGTATGCCTTGACGGTTTCGTGCTGATTGTCTGTCAAATGGTCAGCCATTGATGATTCTAGCTTTAGCTTAGCTGCAACGGCAAGCTCATCAATATATAATGCTAATTTGTTAGCTGCTAAACTTGTTGGCGGTGTAATGACTACTGCTCACGTAGCCATTACATTATTTGGCACCTGATCAATACTGAGTAATTGCTCATTTTTAAGGTACAATGTCACAACATTGGCACTAGGATTTGGCACTTTATTAGTCAAGACAATTTGACCATCACCAAGTGGCACATTAAGCGTTGTATCGGTATAATCTGTGTTAATGGTAATCATCGATTTTCCTTTCAAAAATTGTCATTGGTATTAAATTGATACTTAGTATATTGCATAATTTTACAATAAAAAAGCGTCAAAACGAAGATAAAGAACTTCGTTTTGACGCTTTTGTTTCACGTGAAACTATTAACCATTTGTTTGTAAGATGTAAACAAATATAATGAAAATCAATCCTAAGGCATACATGATAGGATGAACTTTCTTACCACGTCCTGTCACTAGCATCAACAATGGATAAACAATAAATCCTAAGGCGATACCATCAGAAATTGAATATGACAATGGCATACCCAAAATCGTTAGGAATGATGCTGCAGCAACTGGGAAGTCATTCCAATCAATTGCTGACAAATTGCTAGCCATCAAAATTCCAACAATAATCAATGCTGGTGCAGTCACATTAGATGTCACAACGACTAGCAATGGTGAAAAGAATAGTGACAACAACAAGAAAATTCCTGTAAAGAATGATGTCAATCCTGTACGACCACCAACAGCAATACCTGTTGATGATTCAACATAAGCCGTTGTTGGTGATGTTCCCAAAAGTGAACCACCCAACATACCAATGGCATCAGCCATCAACGCTTTACCGGCACGTGGCAATTCATTATTTACCAAGAATCCACCAGAACGGGCAATTCCAATCAATGAACCAGCCGTATCAAAGAATGCAACTAGCAAGAAGGTTAGAATAACCGGTATCATTTGCCAAGTAAATACATCTTGTAAGCCAAAAATAGCTTGTCCAAAAGTTGGTGCCAAACTTGGTATACCAGAAACAATTGATGAAGGTAATGGAATTAAGCCGGTTACCAATCCAATAATTGATGTTGCAACCATCCCAATAAAGATTGCACCTGGGACCTTACGTGCATACAATGCAAAAGTAATTAACACACCAGCAATCGTTAGCAAGACTTTAGGATCACTCCAATCACCCCAACCAATAATCGTTGATTTATTTGCGGCAATCAAACCACCATCAACCAATCCAATCATGGCAATGAAAAGTCCAATACCACCAGCAATGGCAGCCTTTAAGTCCGCTGGAATCGCATTAATGATCGTTTCACGAATTTTGAAAACGGTCAATAGCCAGAAAATAACACCAGCAACAAAGACACCAGCTAAAGCTGTTTGCCATTTTACGCCCATGCCAATAACAACACTGTAAGCGAAGAAGGCATTGATACCAAGTCCAGGAGCAATTGCAAATGGATACTTTGCAACAACACCCATAAAGATGGTTGCAATAGCAGCAATTAGACCTGTTGCAACAAAGACAGCATTTTTGTCCATGCCCGTTGCACCAAGTACTGAAGGGTTAACGAATAAAATATAAGCCATTGATAGGAAAGTTGTTAAACCTGCTAGTAACTCAGTTTTAACAGAAGTTCCTGACTCAGACAGCTTGAAGTAACGCTCAAACATGTAGATCAGACCCCTTAATAAAAAATTCAATTTTAAAACAACCACCCTATTGTATTATATTTAACCGTAAAAAATCAAAGAATATCTTATTTTTTTCGTAAAATAACGCATGAATAGGCTTACAAAACGAACTTTAAGTGTTATTATCCGAACAATCAGTCAAAGCGTCAACTATCCTGTGCTCAATCAAGCTTATCCAGCGCTTGCTGGAGGTCGGCAATCAAATCATCAACATTTTCAACACCAACGGATACACGAATTAAATCAGGTGTTGTCCCTGTTGCCGCCAACTCTTCTTCACTTAATTGTGCATGGGTCGTTGATGCAGGATGAATGATCAATGATTTCGCATCGGCTACATTAGCTAGCAATGAAAATAGTTTCAAATTCTTGATCAGTTCTTTACCAGCTGCTTCACCACCCTTAAGTCCAAGTGTAAAAATTGATGTCACACCATTTGGAAAGTATTTTTCAGCTAGTGCATGGTACTTATTACCTGGCAATCCTGGATAATTGATCCAAGCAACCTTGTCATGATGACTCAAAAATTCAACAATCTTTTTTGTGTTAGCAACATGTCGTTCAACGCGCAATGATAACGATTCCAATCCTTGAAGCAGCAGGAAAGAATTAAACGGCGAAATCGTTGCTCCTAAGTCACGCAATGATTCGGCACGTACTTTAGTTGTAAAGGCAGCTGGTGCTAAATCAGCAAAGACCAGGCCATCATATTGATCGTTGGGCTCGGTAAAGCCTGGATAACGACCACTCTTACGATAATCAAATTTACCATCTTCAACAATGACACCGCCCATCGTCGTACCATGCCCACCAATAAATTTTGTTGCTGAATGAATCACAATATCAGCGCCATGCTCTAATGGACGAACTAAATAAGGTGTACCGAAAGTATTATCAACTAGTAGTAGTACCCCGTTTTCATGCGCAACTTCTGCTACCGCTTCAAAATCAATTAGATTGATTCCTGGATTACCAATGCTTTCAATATAGACAGCCTTTGTATGTTCATTAATCGCATCCCCAAAGTTTTTTGGATCATCTGGATCAACAAAGTGCGTCTTAATACCCAACTTTGGCAACGTGACATTAAATAAATCGTATGTTCCGCCATACAATGTACTAGCCGCAACGATTTCATCGCCTTCACCGGCAATATTAAGAATAGCTGCTGTAATTGCAGCAGCTCCCGTTGCCAAAGTCACGCCTGCCGTACCATTTTCTAAGGCAGCAACTCGCTTATCAACTACATCAGTTGTCGGATTCGTTAAACGGGTATAAATATTGCCTGGCTCAGTCAGCCCAAATCGACCCGCTGCTTGTTCAGGATCTTTAAATACATATGACGTTGTTTGGTAAATTGGTACTGCCCGTGATCCCGTTTCATCAACCGTCTGTCCCGCATGAACCTGTAATGTTTCAAAGTGTAGGTTTTGATTTTCTTCTGTCATAAATTTTTCACGACTTTCTTTTGCACAACTTGCCCTACCCAATTCCGATAAAATTGACGGCTAGCGGTAAGCCAAGAATAGTTGACCTGTTCTTTGGAGTCATTTAAATAGTAATTGTGTGGTGGATCAACTACTAAACCACGCTGATAATCACGCTGATACTCCCGATCTAAAGTATATTGCGTGTACTCCGGATGCCCTGTCACAAACACTGCATTAGTCAATTGGTCTGCCAAAACCATTGGTCCAACTTCTGGTGCTGAAGCTATCACCTCAAGTTCATTTGGCAACCCTGCTTGTGGCAAAACAAGATCAGTGTGGCGTGACTGCGGCATTCGAAAAAGCCCTCCAGCACCAAAGCCATAAATTAAATGCGACTTACTAAGTATGGTATCCGCTGCAAAAATACCACTAAGTTTGCGTGCCCGCAGTACCTTTTGAAAACCATACTGCTGATATAATGCTGCCTGAGCTGCCCAACATTCATAGATGACAGGAATTTTTTGCTCACTAAAACTCGTGATAACTGCTTGTAGCTCGTGCCAGTAATCCACCATCTCAAATGGCAATTTTTCTACTGGTGCTCCAGTAACTATCCAGCCATCCATTTTCTGTTTCAATCCATTCGTCAATGTTTCATAATGACTTTTAACAGCAACCGCCGAACTATATCTAAATTGATGTGTTTCAGGATAAAAAAAGGATAGCGCAACATTTTGTTCATTCTGACTGAGTAAACTAATAAATTGTTCTTCTGTCTCTTGCCTGTTTGGCATTAAATTAATAATGCCTATTTCCAACGTTTGTCTTGGCACTTCACTATGCATTTTTTTGGATAACCCATTTCTTAAATATACGGTCATAAAAACATCACACCTCCTTTATCCGACAAATAAAAAAACCTTCACCCTGTACTATTTAAAAAGTACAGGGCGAAGGTTTCGTGTTACCACCTGTTTTTTCCTATTCGTTCACACTAATAGGCTCATTAAGTTCACTATTCAAGTAAACTCGGTATTTTTAACGTGTACCACTCCGAAAGTATCAGCCAACCGACCGATATTCTGACTCTAAGTTCATCTTCACTACTCACACGTGTATCGTCCATCTCACCAATTGAACTTCTCTGTCTACTAGTTTATAGCTACTCTTCTTTTCATAGTCTCATTTATTTTTAATTTTTCTCATACTAACATTCCCCATTTTGATTGTCAAATAATTTTTAAAACGTCTATTTATTTTGATTCAAACGCAAATCAGAAAAACTCATCAATCACTTTGTCAAAAGTTTGTTAGAATGAACACGAAGGTTATTTATTCTAGAGGTATTTTTATGTATAACGAACATGGGCAACTGCGACGATTATCTTCACATGAAATCGTCATCTATTTTCTAGCAGGATTACTTTTCAATACATTTGGAAACGGTATTACGGTTGCCGCTAACATGGGATCAGCCCCATGGACAGCATCCGCAGCTAATCTTGCTAATCTCACAGGCACTTCAATTAGTGTATTTTTATTCTTCTATGGTGTTTTTGCAGCAACCTTAGTTTGTATCTTGCAACGAAACATCGACTGGCCTCACGTCATTGGTAACATTATTTTCGTTGTTGCCTTTAGTAGCATTATTGGTATTGTGTCAACACGTCTAACCGCACTTGGTGTGGGAACTCTACCGATTGCTTGGCGAACAATCATTGATTTTATTGGGGTCATTTTTATTGGTTTCGGTGTATCAATCACGCAACGCCTACAATTCATTCTGCACCCAATTGACGATTTAACTAATTTGACACGATTTATGTTTTTTAAAGGAAATGCTGCCATTTCACAAATCATTAACTTCTCATTCCCTATGCTGATTTCAATGATTGTTTGGGCATTTTCAGGTGAATTAGTTGCTATTAATATTGGTACACTATTTTCATTTTTCTTCCAAGGCATGTTCGTTGGTTACGCTGATCACCATGTTTTCGGTCATTTAGCACACAAGCTCAATAATATTAAAGTCAGCCACTAAATAAATAAGGTCGCCAATCGACTAGGATTGGCGACCTTATTCTTATTTAACAATTACTTCATACTACTTAGCTTCATTATGATAGCGTAACAAATACCAAATGAGAACCAGCATGACAATATCAACAATAATATCTGATATCCAATTATCTGGTATCCAAGATACAGCGTACCCCATTACAAAAATCATCGTAATCAATCCTAATACTTTAACTCGTTGTTGCCACTTATCACTGACGAATCCCATCAACCAATTATTAGTAACCACGGCTAAATTAACAAATAAATACAGTGCTATCGTCGCATCAAATGCAATACCAATTTGAGACAACGGAATAGTGGTTAATACATCCACAATAGCGTCATGATAGGAAGAGTTTAAAAACCATTCAAGCCCCAAAAAGGCAATACTGGTAATAAGCACCGCAAATACACCAACCACAAAGCGTGCAATGAGGTTCCAAATAACTAATTGCTCGACCCGTGCTGGTAATAAAATATATTTTGACTTATTCCAAGATTTTGCGGCAGAAACAAACGTTCGCACACCAAGAATTAAATTAATACAAATTACTAGTGCTCCTTCATAAACAACCAACCGATCTTTAAATGAAGTTGGCTCAATCGTTCCAGAAATCTCCGCATGTGACACAAATGGTAATAATTGCCAAATAAAAATGAAAATCCCAACAATCGCGCCAATTCCCATGATAAACATCGCACGGTTCAAGGAATCCTTAGCAAAAATTTTAAAGAGTCGTGTGTTTGTTAACATTATTCACGTCCTCCATTATCTTCGATATACAGTTGTGTATAGTACTGCTCCAATGATAAACCTTCTTCCTTACGAATCTGTTCAACCGACTCATAAGCTAATAGACGACCATCCTTCAAAATAATTGCATCATCCACAAGACTTTCAATCTCCTGGATGTAATGAGTTGAAACAAGGACGGTTGCTTCTTCAGGCAACCAGTGTAATAATGACTGCATAATTTTTTTTCGTGCTAAAACATCAACACCACCAAAGGGTTCGTCTAATAAATAAACGGATGTATCACGTGAAATAGTCAGCGCAATGAGTAACTTTTCAATGGTTCCTGTCGATAACTTTGCAATACGTTTTGTACGATCGATCCGCATGAACTTAATCAATTCTTCCATTCGCTGCTCATTAAAATCAGGATATCCCATCTTAAAATAATCCACGATATCACTGACACGATCATAATTATTTGCCCAGTCTAGTGTTGATACATATGATAACTTGGCTTTAATCTTCGCTCCCATCTTACCATCAATCATAATATCTGAATGGGGATTAGGCTCAATCAGACCAGCAATTAAGCGCATTAAAGTTGTTTTACCTACGCCGTTTTCCCCCAACAAGGCGACTGTGCGGTGTGATGGTATCTTAAAGCTCAAACCACGTAGAATGACGTGTCGGCTTTTTGTATAGTGCAAATTATTAACCTGTAACATTATCCCTCCTCGTCCGTTCATCCTCATACTCTTTAATGGCACTTGCAATTAAGCCTGGTATTTCTTGTACTTGTGCAACGTGCATTATCTCATTAATATACTCTTGTGTGACATGCATTTTCTTGTTTGATTTAATCATGTCAATCTTAGTAGCGTCCTCAGTCACAAAATTACCCTGTCCTCGTTTCGTTACAATCAACCCGCGTGTAACTAACTGATTAACGGCATTCTGCACTGTGCGTGTGCTAACAATTAAATTAACTGCTAAATCACGGACACCTGGAATTTTATGACCAATTTGGTATTTTCCTTCAAGAATCTGTTGTTCCAACCAAGTTGCTACTTGTAAATATATGGGCTGATTTGAACTAAATTCCATATTGGCTCCTTTCAGTGTTGCACTGTTATACTACACTGAAACAACAAGCATTGTCAAATTGGCAAACCATCAGAAAATACGCTATTATTAGGGCAACAACTTCATGATTAAAGGTGATTTAAAATGAAAACATACGCTATTGTCGGTAATAAATACGAAGGTCTCTACACCAAACCTTGGTCAGAGGTCAAAGCTTACACACAAACAAAGCCAGCCCCAAAATTTAAAGGCTTTACAACAAAATCCGAAGCGCAAGCCTGGTTTGATAGCCAAGTTTCCGCGAAAAACGACACATCACGCCAATATAGTACCGCCTACAATGGCACATTTCACGCAAATCCCAACCAATATTATATTTTTACTGATGGCGGTAGCCGTAATACTGGTAATATCGCTGGTGGTCATGTCAAAGATACCGATAAAGCCGGCTGGGCAATTGCCATTTATCATGGTTCTAACCTCAATGAGCCTGTGTTTACTGATAGCGGCGCAGACTGGGGCCGCACCAATAACGAAATGGAAATGTTGGCACTAATCAACGCCTTGTTACAAACTGCTAAAGTATCAACACCCGTTACAATTGTTAGTGATTCTAAATATGTTTTAGATACCGTAACAAATTGGATGTATAACTGGTCAGCAAACGGTTGGCGTAAAAGTTCTGGTGAAATTGCCAATCTAAAAGCTTGGCAACAAATTTACGCACTGATCAAACCACTGGCAACACGTTTATCATTTATTTGGGTTAAAGGTCATGCAACAAGTCATGGTAATATCACTGTTGATCATCTATTAAATGATGCAATGGATCATTTATCATAACAAAAGACAATTTACATCAAATTGTAGCGTTTTTCACAAGTTAAGGCTAGCATTTTTCACAAACATGCAATAACAGGGGAACAAAAGATTAATAAGATTAACAAGCGCATCTGAAACAGAAAATATCGCACACTCATAAATTGTATATTTATGCAAAAAAGTAAAGCGCGAAGAACAGGGATTGCGGAAATTACGCTACATTAAGGTTTTAAACTTTTGGAACGCATTGATGCTATAAAACTTCCATACTTATAATTAATACACTATAAAAAGAGATTGGAACATTTTCATTTGTCCCAATCTCTTTTTTTATGATGTATTCTTTTTACAGTAGGGTATCTACAGTCTTTAATACGCCATCATGATTGTTATCATCAACAGCTGCTGGATAAAGAGCTTTTAGTGATTCATCACCATTAATCATGGCAAAGGGGTAGGCAGCAGCATTCAACATTTCTGCATCATTTAGTCCATCACCAAAAGCAACCAAATTTTCATTCAATTTTAAACCATAATGACTCGCAAGAACCTGCAGACCATTAGCTTTATTGATATGTGGTGCGACAATATCTACTGAACCGTAACCGGATGTCGTGACGTGTGCTCGACTACCTAACCGTACACGTGCCAAATCAATAAACTCTTGTGTCTGTTCAGTCTCATAAGTTACTGTTACTTTCAAAATTGGTTCATGAATTTGATCAACAAAGTCAATGAACTGTAAATTATCATGCACTTTTTTCATTCTTGCTTTATGCAAAAGATTTAAACGTGCTTGCGATTGTAACATAAAAGCAGTTTCTGCACCGGTAAAGACTGCACCATGCAAAGGTTTAAATGGCATTTCATTAACCACCGCCATGATATCTGTCACATCTACCACATCTAAACCAACCATTTGTAGTATTTCACCATCTGCTGTTCTCACAACAGCACCATTATCAGCAACTAAATCATAACGTCCTGCGAAAGACTTAAAGAATGGATCCACTGAATCAACATCACGACCAGTTGCAACAACAAAATAACCACCTTGCAGCGTTATCTTATCCAAAACATCTGCAAAATGTGTTTTATGATAATGTTTCTGATCATTAAAGAATGTACTATCCAAATCGGATGCAATCATCTTGATTTCTGACATGCTCAAAACTCCCATCATTTTCTACCTTATAGTTTACGCAATTGATAGATTTTTAGCCAATAATTACTTCTTCAGTTGGATACTGATAACTACTTGGCTTGTCACGAATATTCATCACTGAAAACATCACTGTATATAGACCAACACGACCGATAAACATCACAATCATAATAACAACTTCACCAAAATTGGTAAGATGTGGGGTCAGTCCTAATGAAAAACCCGTCGTTGAGAAAGCTGAAATGACTTCAAAGACAATATATTCCATGCCTTGACCTTTAGGAATTGTTTCAGTTACTGTCAACAATAGTGAAACTGCAGCCACAAAAACAATTGAAATAACCGCTAACATCATCGCTTTAATAACAATTTTAGGACTAAAACGACGTCCACCAAAATTCACTTGTTCCTGGCCACGGAGTGCTGCAAGTGATTGCATCCATAAAATACCCAACGTTGTTGTCTTAATACCACCAGAAGTAGATCCTGGTGTTCCACCAACAAACATTAGCAATGTGATAATCATTATACCTGCCGCAGAAATATTAGATAGTGGCACAACCTCAAGTCCCGCCGTACGAGGCACAACCGCTAAAAACAAACTATCAAGAATTCGATGACCAAGCGATGATGTACGGGCTAGAGGTGCCAAAACGTTTTCAGTAAGCAAAAACATGGCAAAACTTAACCCAATTAACCATCCTGACACATTTAGCGCTACTTTAGTATGTAGACTAACTCGGCGTTGCTTGTAGAAAAGTAATAAATCACGCCAAACAAGAAATCCTAAGGAACCTGCCGTAATTAGTAACATCCAAATAATCAAAATATATGGATCATTTTGAAGAAATGATACTGGTTTATCAAAGAAGGTGAAGCCTGCATTTCCAAATGCTGAAATCGAAGAAGCTACACTCAGATAAATCCCTTTACCAATACCAAAACGAGGAATAAAGTCAGGCAACATCAATACTGCACCGACAATTTGAATAATCGCTGACAGCGAGAAGACGTATGACAATACACTCTTAACATCTGCTAAATTACGCAAATTCAATGCTTGCTGCGCCATCAATCGCGCTTTCAAATCCAAACGTTGACCAGTTATCGCAAACAACAATACCGCAAACGTCATGAACCCTAACGCACCAATCTCAATCATAACCAGCAGAACAACTTGTCCAAACGTCGACCAAGTTGCTGCTGTATTAACAACTGTTAACCCCGTAATCGCCGTAGCTGATACGGCAGTAAACAGAGCATCAAGAAAATTAACATGCACACCAGTTTGCTGCGAAACAGGCATCCTTAATATAAAAGCCCCAACAAATATAATCGCCAAGAATCCAAACGTTAATACTTGTGGTGGCGTTAATTTGCTAAATATTTTTTTCATAATTAAGTATCTCCCAACTTTCTTATATTATACAGGAGCAGGGCAAAAGTTTTTCACAGATTTTTGTGGATAACTTGAGGAAAAGTCCACGTATTCCACCGCTTTCTGTGGAAAACATGTTAATAACTCGCAATTTATTGTTGAGAAAGCCTATTAAATCAATGCATATGTCAATGTGGATAACCTGTTAAAACTAATTGTAATGAACAAAAGGTTATTAAATTAGGCTTTTAGCTTTAAATTAGGTTAAACCTTGCATAATAATTGAAATTTAACCTAATCATCGTTCAATTTATCAAAATTATACGTCTTTAAAACGTTTTATATAAATTTAGGTGATTAATTATTCCTATAAAAGGCAAAAATATCGAATGTTATCTTGGTTTTAGCTCCATATATTTTGTAAAATGATTTAAAAGCAACTTTTTATATTGTGTATAACTTTTTTAATACTTATTTATTATGAGTATAATTTCACTAATTTAGCGTTTACAAATGCCGTTATCATCACTTTTTACAAGTTATCCACAGCCATTATTCACAACAGTGGATAAATGTCTAAAAATATTCACAAAGATCGCTGTACACTTTGGTATAATAATGCTCGCAGGCATTTTTTAGGTTGTGGTTAACTTGTGGATAACGTATTTTTTACGATTTTTTTTAGTACTTATCCACATCTTATAAAACAGTTTATAAAATTAACGAACTATTTAAGAAAGGCACACAAACAATGAACATAAAAATTATCGGTGTTGGCAAATTAAAGGAAAAATACCTGAAAGATGGTATTGCAGAATACGCAAAACGTTTGCATAAATTCGCAAAAGTAGAAATTATTGAAGTTCCTGATGAAAAAGCACCCGAACAATTATCACAGGCCCAAATGGATCAAGTGATGGCAAAAGAAGGTGACCGTATCCTTAATAAAATTAAAGATAAGGAGTACGTTTTTGCATTAGCAATTAAAGGAACAGAACGCTCTAGTGAAGAACTTGCTGCCGAAATCGATCATTTAACGACCACAGGTAAGTCCGATTTAACTTTTGTGATTGGTGGATCATTAGGATTAGCACCAGATGTTCTAAAGCGTGCCAACACACAAATCAGTTTTGGTCGTTTCACATTACCACATCAATTAATGCGTCTAGTATTAACTGAACAAATTTACCGTAGTTTTATGATTAATGCACATACGCCTTATCATAAATAATTCATACGAATCACAAATTTTTTGACCAATTTTTGTATATATAAACACTATTAAATACATTTTCTAGTTTCCATTAAATGTCCCATATGTGATTAAATAAACAATGATTTTGCATGATAAATGATATTAATTTTAATATTAAATCTTGTATTCCGGAATTAAATAGTGTAAGGTACTCCTTGTAGGTTAATGTAAACGCTTACAATAATTGAGAGTTTATTTAATTTTAAGGAGATTTATACATATGGCAGAGTACATTGCTAGTGAACGTGAAGGACAAATTGATTTTGTTAATACAAATGATTTAGAAGAAGCTGCTGCAAATGTTATCCCAAAAGGTGGGTATGGGTACATTCAAAGTGGTGCTGGTGATCTAATTACATACAAGAACAATGTCAAAGCATTCGATAAGAAGGTAATTGTACCAGGTGTTTTACGTGATGTTGAAGATCCGGATACATCCGTTGATTTTCAAGACATGCACTTAACAGCGCCAATTATTATGGCACCGGTTGCCGCACATGGTTTAGCTCACGTTGAAGGTGAAAAGTATTCAGCTAAAGGTGTTGCAAACTTTGGTTCAATTTTCACTGCTTCATCATTCGCGTCAACAACACTAGAAGATATTCGTGAAGCTGGTGGTCAAGATGCCAACCAATGGTTCCAATTCTACATGAGTAAGGACAATGGTATTAACGACCAGATTATTGCAACTGCTGAGCGCAACGGTTCAAAGGCTATTGTTTTAACCGCTGATGCAACACTCGGTGGTAACCGTGAGGCTGACAAGCGTAATCACTTTACTTTCCCATTAGTAATGCCTATTGTGGCTGCCTACCAATCTGGTGTTGGTCAAACAATGGATGCTGTCTACAAGTCCGCTAAGCAAAAACTAGCACCTCGTGATGTTGAATACATTGCCAGTCATACTGATATTCCTGTCTATGTTAAGGGGGTTCAATCTGCTGAAGATGTTTACCGTTCACTAGATGCTGGGGCTCGTGGCATCTGGGTAACAAACCACGGTGGTCGCCAATTAGATGGTGGCCCTGCAGCCTTTGAATCACTAGAAACTGTTGCTGAAGCAGTCAATGGTCGCGCACCCGTTGTCTTTGATAGTGGTGTTCGTCGTGGTCAACATGTCTTCAAGGCGCTTGCTTCTGGTGCTGATCTTGTTGCTATTGGTCGTCCTGTTATTTACGGTCTATCACTTGGTGGCGCAGCCGGGGTTGAGCAAGTCTTTAACTTCTTTAAGAATGAGTTAGCTCTAGTTATGCAATTAGCCGGTACTCAAACAATCGATGACGTTAAAAAATTCACTTTACAAGACGCTTGGTAATAAATAATAAATTTAAATAAAATTATTGACTGATATATTAGGAGAAGACATGGATATACCACAAGATAGAGATTATGCTGCTGACATTCCCAGCGTAGCAGCAAAAGAAGAACCAGTTGAGAAGTCACCGTTATTTAAAAAAATCGATGATGCTTTAATGAATAAAGTTGCATTATTTAATAATAGTTATGCACGTTATGCAGCTCGTTCAATGTTAGCAACATTATTCTTAACGCTAGGTACTGCGGCAGCCTTTGGTACTGCCATACAAGCCGAAAAGTTTTTACCAGGATCTGGTAAGTTTACCTTTGCCTTTATGTTTAGCTGGTCATTGGTTATGATTATATTTATGGGGGCTGAGCTAGGTACCTCTAATATGCTTTTCATGACGGTTGGTGTTTACCGTAAGAAGCTCAGATTCTCTAAAGCCGCTAAAATCCTTGGCACAACACTATTGTTTAACCTAATTGGTGGTATCATTTTTGCTTATATGATTTCCTTAACTGGTCCATTCCAAGACTTGCCAGCTGGTAATTACTTGTTTACCGGAATTGCTGCCAAATTAAGTAAGTCATCAATTCAAATCTTCGTTGAAGCAATCTTTGCTAACGTTATCGTTAACACAGCATTCTTTATCAACTTGCGCATGAAGGATGATGCAGGTAAAGTTATGGCAATTATTTTCGTCATCTTTATCTTCGCCTTCTTGGGATATGAACACGTTATCGCTAACTTCCCAGCATTCTCATTAGCATTTTTCGCATCACACGGAACGATTCCTGGTATGACACTTGTTAGTGTTATTCATAATTTGTTCTTTGCTTTGATTGGAAACTATGTTGGTGGCGGCTTGTTGATCGGTATGACCTACGCTTGGTTGAACCGCACAAAGACATCATACGTTGATTAATAAAAATTTCATAGAAATGTAAAAAGCATTGCAGCTGGTGGGGCTGCAATGCTTTTTTAGTGTTATTTTTTACATCTTTGAAACCGCACATTTAACAAGCTTTTCGGTGGTATTTTCCTATTTCAAATTTGTGATTTCTCAAAATAAATTCAAACAAAACCCTTTACTTACAAAAAGTAAGTGTTAAACTAGAATTTGTTCGTTAATTGAACACAACTAGGAAAATAAAACTAAGAACGATTTTATACCGCTCTTTCATATTTGAAAGGAAGTATTTGCCATGTCAAAGATGATAGCAGGACAAGCATTAGCAAAAGTTTTAGAGAAATGGGACGTTGATCACGTCTACGGTATAACAGCAGATTCAATCAATAATTTAGTTGATGGTTTGTACTTAGAACGCGAAAATATTAAATATGTTCAGGTACGCCATGAAGAAATTGGTGCTTTAGCAGCAGCAGCTGATGCTAAACTAACTGGAACAATTGGCGTTGCTTTTGGTTCAGCAGGACCAGGTTCAGTACATATGTTAAACGGTTTGTATGATGCAAAAATGGACCATACACCCGTTTTGGCTTTGGTCGGACAATCGGCAACTGGGGTGATGAACACCAATTTCTTCCAAGAGATGAATCAAGATCCAATCTTTGCGGATGTTGCGACATTCCATAAGCAAGTTGTCAGCGCTGACCAAATTCCTAAAGTTATTGACGAAGCCATTCGCTCTGCTTATGCCACTCGTTCAGTATCCGTTGTTATCTTACCAGACGACTTATCTGGACAAGAAATTGATTACACTGAATTCCAAACTGCTAATTTGAAGCAAAACAAATTGGACTTAGCAATCTCAGCAGATGACGTTGCTCGTGTAGCAAATGCGATTAAAGCTGCCAAGCGACCAATCATGTACGTTGGCCAAGGTGTCCGTGGTGCACGTGAGGTAGCAGTCACCGTTTCTGAAAAATTTGGGTTACCTGTCTTATCAACAGCACCCGCAACAGACGTTTTCCCAACAAATCATCCAAATTACATGGGTGTCCGTGGTCGCTTAGGAACGAAATCTGGTTTTGAAGTTAGCCAAGCCAGTGACTTGATCTTATTTATTGGTACTAATTATCCATTTGCACGTTATATGCCACAAGATAAAACAATTATTCAAGTGAATAATAACTTAGCTGATTTAGGTAAACAAATCGACGCCAATATCACTGTATTGGCTGATGCGCACCGTTTCTTATCCGCATTAGCAGATACTGATTATCAAGCTGAATCAACTGCTTTCCTAAAGGCAGCACAAAAAGATCGTGTCTTATGGTTAAACTGGCTAGATAAACTTGCCAACAATGACGAAAATGGACTACGTGCTGAAGGCGTATTACAGGCTATTAAAGAGAATGCCACCGCCAATGCTGTCTTTGGTCTTGATGTTGGTAACAACACTGAGTGGTCACTTCGTCAATTACCTTTTGATAAAGATCAAAAATTTACGATGTCAGCTTGGTACGGCACGATGGGATTTGGGCTACCAGCCGGATTAGCCGGTAAGTTAAGCTTCCCAGATCGCCAAGTTTGGTCTATTTCTGGGGATGGTGGTTACGCCATGGTCATGCCTGATTTATTGACTGAAGTAAAGTACAATCTACCAGTTATCAATGTCATCCTAGAGAATCGTTCATTTGGTTTCATTGCTCACGAAAAAATCCAAGCCAACCAAGCACCTTATGGTATTGACTTATTAGGTGCCGATTGGGGAAAGATGGCTGATAATATGGGAGCTATTGGTTTCACTGTGACAAACCTTGCCGAATTAAATGATGCCATGATTAAAATCAATGATCTACAGGCTAATGGCAATACAAAACCAATTGTACTGGATGCCAAAATTCAAGATATTGACCCAATTGATACGAGTTTTATGCCTCTTGAAACCAGTATCTTTGGTGAAGAAATGGTTCAAAATTACCGTAACACTTATGATCTAAATGCAGACGAGCAACCTGCATTTAGTGATATTCTAAAAGAATTTGAAAATTAATTTAACGCTTTAGCACCACCAATCTACTAACTTTAATTTGTTTAGTAGGTTGGTGGCGCTTTTTGTATAAAATAATTACGCATATCCTAGATGAGAATTTTATTGTCAATTGCTATCGACCAGTCTATAATTCAAAGCAAATATCTTGCTATTTTGACTTAATTTCAAGGATAAAAATTCATTATGAAAAAAATATATTTCATTTGTACAGGCAATTCTTGTCGCAGCCAAATTGCTGAAGGCTATGCAAAATTATATTTTGCTAACCAGGACGTCGTGATTCGTAGTGCAGGGGTTGAGACACATGGCCTCAACCCACGTGCAGTTGCTATTATGCAAGAAGACAATGTTGATATTTCTCAACAAACCTCAGATTTAATTGATCCAGATTACTTTAATCAATGCGACCTCATTGTCACATTATGTGGAGATGCTCGCGATAAGTGCCCAGTCATCCCTAGTACAAGTAAACATCTTCATTGGGATTTACCTGATCCAGCTCGTACAACTGGATCAGAGGCAGAAATTATGGCTGTATTTCGTCAGGCACGAGATGACATTAAAGAACGTATTCATAGTCTAACAATTTAAAAAATAAATGTATGCCAAAGACAGGTTTTAAATTTTATGGACACGTCTAAAGCCACCAATCTCCCAAATTAAAATGGAGACTGGTGGCTTTATTCGTCTATGAAAACAATCTATGTGTCAGCTATCTCTGTTAATTTTGATTGTTAAGCTTCACGAAATATTTTTCTATTTGGTGAAATAACGCCAAACAGTAGCGTGACTAACATCAAAATCAAATGAACAACAACTAGCCAAGGTCGATCTTGGAAAATACCAATATAAAATCCCATGTACATTGACACAATATAACTTAACCCAAACTGCAAAATATATGACCAATCAATCTGCTCAAAGAAAACAACTTGATGCCTCATAAAAATAATATACAGTGCATAAAGGAGTGTACCAATAAATAGGATTAGGAAGGCTGTAATGGCAAATACTGGTACAAACTTATAAATAACTGCATATACAGCTACCACAACAATGAACGCAACCAGACCCTCTAGATAATTAACCAATGAAAACCAAAAACGTCGCACATTATTAGCTTGTACATGGAATCTATTATTATTCGCTGCCATAATTATCGATAATGGCACAATGGCGCCTGAATACCCCAAGTAATTCATCCACGGAATACCATACAAAGCATCGCGAGTAATATTTAGATTAATGTCATAGCCATGCCAGACCCACATACCACCACTTGTACGAATGGCGATAATATCCCAAATCAAGTCCCAACCGATAACAATTACATAAGCAATCATTCCCGCTGTAAAAGGACTTTTCGTGAGTTTTTTACCAGCTGCAATAGCAAGAGGCATTAAGAGACCCCAACCAAGGCCAACCCATAGCGGTACACTTTTAGACGCTGAAGCATCCCCAATATTAACAAAAAAGTGTGAATAATAATTATACGTCTTGAAAATATAAACACTAAACAATTCTAAAGAAACACCTAATAGTGAGCACGTAATTAATTGAAATAGTTGTTCCAATCTTTTATTTTTCACGAGCAAAATTGCCGCAGAAAGATAAACAATATAGAATACAACCTCAATCGTTCGTGCTAATGGTATATTAGACACAATGTAAAACCTCCTAATTAGATTGAAAAATAATAGCATGATAATCGATTACGTCTTAATCAATTATTTGTCATCATTCTAAAGCTAACTTTGACACGTGTCAACTTTTTTAATTTTAATCATTTCAAAAAAACACATTTCAAAATTTTCCATTAACAATAAGGCGGACAATACAATAAGCAACTTTTTAGCCAATTCTGTTGGTTGAGCGCCCAATCAAAATAGTTTTATAATGACCGTATAGTAAAAAGCTAATAATTATCGTATTAAAAGGGGGAATTTATATGGCAAGAGCACGTTTAATGGACCAACCCGCAGATTTTGAAAAATTAGGCATTGATCCTAGTCAAGTTCAAACTTGGGAAGATGGTCGTCGCGACACTGACACTCCTGGTACATCTGAAGTTTGGTATTTTGATGCAATTTTAGATGATGGTAGTAAAGCCGTTTTCTACTTCCATCCAAAATCACCATACAAGTTGCAAGAAGCAGGTGACCATCCAGATATTGGTATCTTCATCACCTCACCAGAAGGAAAAACTTATGGTCAGCAAATCATCGAATATCCCGCCGAAGATTCATTTTTTGGTAAAGATAAGTGTGATGTCAAAGTTGGACCACATCATGTCGTTGGTGATTTCAAAGATTATGACATTCATATTGATCCAGTTGCTGATGTTGCAGCCGACTTACATTTCCATGCAATCGTTAAGCCATTCCGACAAGGAAATACTGGTATCATTGCCTTAGGAGACAATGATGAGTATCACTATACTGATTTAAGTGTTGTCAATAATCAAGTAACCGGAACATTAACTTACAATGGTGAGACACATGAAGTTACCGGTTCTGGTTATCATGATCACCAATGGGTTAATATTTCACCAATTGTTGCTTGGCATCATTGGCTTTGGGGTCATCTGTACACAGAAAACTACACCGTATTGATTTATGACTTTGTGGCTGCAAAGCAATATGATTATAAGCAAATCCCATTCTTTGGCGTCATGGATAATAAAACTGGTGAAGTAATTTTCCAAACGGATGGTCACTTTACACTTGAAACTGAACTGACATTACAACCAGAAATCAAGAAGCACTTCCCAAAGACCTCAAAGTATACTTTCTCAAATACAGATGGGGAAACCGTTACCTTCACAACAGAATGGCAACAAGAACTTGAGGTTCGTAACATGTATTGGGGCGCAACTGATGAAGTTCGCGCTAACTATGATAAAATGGGCATTCAACCCGGCTATATGCGGTACTTCGCAAAGGGAACGGTATCATTTGAAAAGGATGGCGAACAAGTCACTGAATCAGGTGACATGATCTACGAGTACAATTACGGTGGTAAAGAAGATCCTGAAGCACACGTTTAATATCAGCAATTAAAAACTAAAAAAGGACAGCTATTATGTCATCTGAACTGCATTCAGTGACTGCCTAACTGTCCTTTTTTATTAAATATAATGTACATTGACTTGACCAAAACTTACCTGACCACGTAAATGAACTGTAATACCTTCTACATCAGAAATAACGCTATCAGGAACATTTACTGTACCCACTGTGTACTCCAGTTCATTCGATACTTGCCAATCTTTTGGTATGAATAATTCTGCTTGTCCCATTGACACATTTAAATTTATAACTAAATCTGATTGCGCAGGCACAACATCATCAAAGTATGCTTTTAAATCTCCTAAACTTACTTCAAAAGTCACTTGTTCTAACTGCTTATTGTGCAAATATCGTGTACTAGAAGTCACTTTGTCCACAAAATACAAAGCCGTGTCAGTATCTTCATTGGTGTGTGCATTAAAATGTCTGCTATGAATATTTTCCTCGAAGTAGTGTGAGCCATGATGATAACTCATCATTCGTTTACGATGGTGCTTTGCAATCCAGGGATGAAAAATCAGTGACAATCCAATATTCACAAGAATAGCAATTAAGATAATCATCCAAACCGAAATATGAGCAATTCCCAGCGCACTAGCATATACAATACTCAATGCCGCTAACGAAAAAACAACACCACTTATCCAAAGACTGACCAAACTAGTAATAAAAGTTGCTGCTAAAAACAATGTAAAAATTAACGTCCAGGGGCTATACGAGTATATGAACCAACCGAGTTGGCTACCTAACAAAATTGCTGCACCAATCAGTGCAAAACTTCCCCAAAACCATCTACCTTTTTTCAAATCGATTAACTCCTCTCATCTAACTGACGTTTAAATTCTTGATAATATGCTCGTGAAACATAGAGCTGTTTGTGACTATTCCGAAACCTAACTAAGTTTCTACGTAATGAATGATCAACTGAAAAAATTTGTTCCAAATTAACAATCGTTGATTTTGAACTACGTATAAAAGTCAGTGGCAAGCTTTCTTCTAACTCATATAACTTTAGCGATACCGAGTAAGTACTGTCAGCTGTATGCGCACAAACTTTTCGGTCAACTGTCTCAAAGAATAAAATATTTTCTAAATCAATAAAATAACGAATACCTTCCTGATAGAAAGCAATTTTAGGCTGTTCTTTAAATTGCTCAGTTATCTCCTTCATTAAACGATTTATCTGTTCATTCACGTCAGGCGTACGAATTGTTATTTCAGTGTCCGTCAGTCGTTCGTCGACTTCAAGATTGATTTTCACTCGTGCCACCTCCTTCTTTAATCAAAGCTTTGATGTTTATTATTTAACACTGAAAATCGCAAAAAGGAAAGGTGAATTGCCTATGTGGGAAGATTCCGTGCGTAACAGGTGCATATATTACGATAAATTCAACTCAGCAAGATATATAAATTAAAAAAGCCGCCAATCTAATTAAAATTGGCGACTCCCTAAGTATCTTATAACTACTGGTCCGAGCACTATAAAATTCAACTAATATCTTTCACGTAAACTCTAGAATTGCTATCTGGATAGGGATACTGAACAGTTAAGTGTTCCTTGGTAATTTGTGTAAAGCCTTGTTTTTCATAAAAATAATGTGAACGTTCTTCAGCCTCAGGTGTATCTAGTACCAATTGCTTAAAATCTTTATTTTCCGTAAATGTTATGAGTTGGGAAAATAATTTTGCTCCTAATCGTTCTGGATTACCACGATACTTCGGGTACGTAAAAAACTTTTTAAGAACCGCAACTTCATCCGTTATTGGTAGCAATGCAATTGTCCCAACAACCTGATTATCATCCAAAGCTATCCAAAATTGACCACCTTTTTGCTGATAATATTCTTTAATCATAAATAAATCGCTCTGTTCAATCATTTTAATATCTAACTTGGCTTCAATGTTTTGACAATAATTAACAAGATCAACAATACCCGCTAAATGTGTTGCACTCTCATCGTATGGTTGAATAATAACCATTCTTATTCCTCCTCAAATCAGATAGATAGTTGGCCATCAATACAAATTTCTGCAAATCCACCTAATAAAATTTGATTATCATCAGAAAACTTGACGCTGACATAGCCGTCTCGTCCTAAACAAGATCCCTGGCTAGCCACATACTCTGATGAACTTAATAACTGATGGTCTCTAACCATAACCGCGACACAGCCATTGCCACTTCCACAAACCGGATCCTCATCTGCGCCTTCATTGGGAGCAAACGACCGTACTTCAAAATTTGTCTGACTATTTTCTGGATATTGACCAAAGACTGTCACACCAGTCACACCCTCTGCAATCGCTTGTGATAATAGATTCATATCTGGTTGCAGAGCAAGCACTTGTTCGGCACTAGATAATTGCAATGTATACCAAACTGCTCCCACATCAATTGTTGCCGCTAAATGAATCTCGCTAGCAGATACACCCAGAGCCTTGCTAAAAGCCTTAATTTGTTCTGCCTGCAACGGACTTTTTTTAGATTCAGGTAATGTCAAAAATAACCCCGCATCAGTTACGTCAATCCGTACCAATCCCTGTTGACATTCCTGAACTAAATACTGCCCGTGTTTTGGTATCAAACCTGACTTTAAAACTGCGTAAGCTGATCCAATTGTTGGATGTCCTGCAAACGGCAATTCATTTTGTGGTGTAAAAATACGTAACCGATAATCTGCTTGTGAATTAGTTGGCGTACAAACAAACGTTGTTTCAGACAAATGAATCCAGTTTGCAATTTGTTGCATTTCAGTTGTTGAAAGTTTATCACCATCTAATACCACGGCCACTGGATTGCCTTTAAATGGTACTTGAGTAAAAACATCGATTTGCTTGAAGAGCGTTGCTCTCTTTAACATACTTTTGCACACTTTCTAATATAGATTTATTCAAAAACTTTTTCTTGTTAATTCACATCCCAATCAATCTAGCACCGGATAGGCTGCCGTCATTGTTAACTTTTCTGTACTTTTTAATTTTTCAATCATTGTCCGAAACTGTTGCACAGAAATTGATTTGGTCTTATAGCTCAACTCTGTTGCCAAATTATTTTTTTGTTTGCTAAGGGTTTGTTGATGTTTGTGATGATTAGGGGTTAGCGTTACACGTGCTTCATCTTTTGATACCAGGGTTAAAAAATAATGATCTTTTTGTTGTTGTGGTACTACTAAATCAGTTGTTCGACTAAAGTTGTTAAACTTCTCACCAGTTTGATGTAGCTGCAAATCCTTTACGGTTGCAAGAACATCACTCAGGACGCTGTTAGCTGTTGGTAGTTCGCCGGCACCGGCACCATAAAACATGACTTCACCAACAGATGAACCTGTCACTAACACCGCATTGTTTTCATTTTTGATTGTTGCAAGTGGGTGATCTTTGCGGACAAACATTGGTTCGACAGAAACCGATAACTTATCATCCACAGGTCTGGCTTGGCCAATCAGCTTAATAACATATCCCCATTTTTGTGCCCGTAAAATATCTGCCTTCGTAATTTGCGTAATTCCTGTCACAAAAATATTTTCCAAAGGAACAGTCACACCAAAGGCAAATTGCGTTAAGATGGCCATCTTGTATGCCGCATCTTTGCCGCTGACATCATTCGTTGGATCTGTCTCAGCTAGTCCCAGCTCCTTTGCATGTTGAAGGGCCTCATTGTAAGTCAGTCCATTTTCACTCATTTGTGTCAAAATGTAGTTACTTGTTCCATTGATAATTCCTGCGACTGACGTTATTTGGTCAGCAGCAAAAGATGTTGCGATGGTTCTTAAAATAGGAATGCCACCAGCCACGCTTGCTTCATATAGGAGATTGACATGATTTTCCTGTGCATGTTCAATTAATTCATTACCATAAGTCGCCAGTAAGTCTTTATTAGCCGTAATCACGTTTTTACCACTATCAAGTAGCGCTTCAATGTATGCTTTAGCAGGCTCAATTGTCCCCATAACCTCAATCACAATCTGAATTTCATCATCATTAACGATATCAGCGATATGATTCGTTAGTTTAATACCTGCCAAATCAACATGACGTTGTTTTGCCAAATTTGCAACAACAATCGTTTTAATTTGTAGCTGACAACCACTTGTTGCGAGTATCTTTTGCTGGTTATTTTGGATAATTCGTACGACACCTGTACCAACAGTACCTAAACCAACAATGCCAAGTTTAATTGTTTTCATCAAATCTCCCTCTAACTTACTTCAAAATCTTTTATAAACCAAAAAAAGCGTCCTGGAAACTAATTCCAGGACGCAAAATGCGTGATACCACCCTCGTTCTCAACCAATTCACACTAGTTGACTCAGTAAGTCCCATCAGACTCAGATACGGTAATGGGTATCAAGCACACTAATTTTACCAACTCGACTCAATCAGTGAAGATTTCAAGACCATATTCGTAAATCGTTTGTCACTTACTCTCAGCATAGGTAAGCTCTCTGTAGGAAACGGCTATTACTACTCATCTCTTCATTATCTTTTAATATATTGAGCTAAATTATAGATTTCAATTTTTTATTTGTCAATCGCAATATTCCAATTAAAATAATGATTTCACGTCTGGTAGTCATAAATCAGAAACAAAATTATCACACATAATTTTGTTTGACAGGAAAAATAACAAGTGATAATATGAGAAAAATTAAAAATAAATTAGACGTTGAAAAGAAGAGTAATTGTTCAAACTAGTAGACAGAGAAGCCCGATTGGTGAAAAGGGTAATTCGTGCGAACAATGAAGATGAGCTTAGAGTCTAGATATTGGTCATCTGGCTGATATTCTCGGTGTGGTGCCCGTTACAACCACCGGGTTTACTGAAAAGTGAACTTATTGAGCCTATTTAGTGTGAACTAATAGGAAACTCAGGTGGTACCACGAAGCTTTCGCCCTGTGCATTTATTGCATAGAGTGAAAGCTTTTTTATTTTGCTACGCAGCTATATTAGAAAGGACGTATAAATAATGGCCGAACAAGAACAACTAGAAACATATTTAGTACAATCTGGTAACAGAACCGATGATCAAAAGACGGGTGCTGTCTCGACACCTGTGTATTTTTCAACTGCCTTCAGACACCCTGGACTGGGCGACTCAACTGGCTATGACTATGCTCGTGAGACAAATCCAACACGTGATGTTCTACAAAATACGCTCAGCAAACTAGAAAATGGTTATCAGGCTTTTGCGCTAAGTTCTGGTATGGCTGCTATCCAGTTAGTTTTTTCGAAATTTAAAACTGGCGACAAAATCATTATCTCTGATGATTTGTATGGTGGTTCATTTCGATACTTTGATGATTTACATGAGAATTATGCCATTGACTTTATTACTTGGGATGGGCAAGATTTTAGATTCTTGGCTGACGCGGCGGCTGATCCAGCAGTAAAAGCAGTTTGGTTAGAAACCCCATCAAATCCCACAATGAAAGTTATTAATATTCAGAAAACCGCTGCCATTGCTCATCAATACCAAACAGAAGTCTTTGTCGATAATACTTTTTACACGCCAATTATCCAACGACCATTAGACGACGGTGCTGATGTTGTTGTGCACAGTGCGACAAAGTATTTAGGTGGGCACAACGACATATTAGGTGGGGCAGTTGTGTGTAAAAGTAACGAAAATGCTGAAATCTACGAAAAAAATCTCACGACAACTGGTGCGGTCCTAGATCCATTTTCGTGTTGGTTATTAATTCGTAGTCTTAAAACTTTACCATTACGTATTGAAAAACATGAAAAGAATGCCCAAGCAATTGTGACCGCTCTTCAAACCAACCCTTTGATTACACAGATTTTATACCCTGGTCGCGGGGGCATGATCAGTTTTTATATTCGTGATGAAGGCTTAGTTGATCCATTTCTAAGGCATCTAAAAATCATCTCTTTTGCTGAAAGTCTTGGTGGTGTTGAAAGTTTAATCACGGTACCAGCCACACAAACGCATGCTGATCTAAGTGAAGAACAGCGTCAAAAGAAACATATTACGAAAAATTTACTGCGTTTCTCGGTAGGTATCGAGGACAGTGAGGACCTAATTCAAGACATTCAGCAGGCATTGGCACAGGCAGAAATAGCGTTAACCGCTAATGCAACGGAGGTTTAAAATATGAGCGAATACAAATACAATGATGCAACAAAAATTATTCATGACACTGTCCGTCCTGATCCACAAACGGGTGCGGTCAATGCACCCGTTTATTTTTCTTCAACCTTTGCACAAAAAGACCCGTTAGAGCTGGGAAAGTATGACTATGCAAGAAGTGGTAATCCAACTCGTGATCAGGTAGAAGAGAGCATCGCTAATTTAGAAGGGGGGTCTCGTGGTTTTGCCTTTGCAACTGGCATGGCGGCAATTACTGCTGCATTTTTGACCCTACATCAAGGCGACCACATTATTATCACTAAAGATGTATATGGTGGCACTTTCCGCTTAGTTACTGAATTATTACCCAACTATGGTATCAGCCATACGTTCGTTGATCTTAATGATGAAGATGCATTAGAAGCGGCTTACCAAAAAAATACAAAGGTGGTGTATGCTGAAACACCCTCTAACCCAACACTCACCGTTGTTGATCTACAAGCAACTGCCAAATCAGCACATGCTCATGGTGCCTTGTTATTTGCAGATAACACTTTTATGACCCCACTTTATCAAAAGCCATTATCGCTTGGTGCTGACTTAGTCATACACAGTGCAACAAAATTTCTTTCTGGTCATTCGGATATTCTGGCTGGACTTGTCGTTACCAAGGATGCAGCTTTAGGAGATGCTATCTACTTCATTCAAAATGCAATGGGTGCAACGCTCAGTGTTGGTGATTGTTGGTTATTACTACGTGGGCTAAAAACGCTAAAAGTTCGCCTACAAACTGAAACAGAGAATGCAACAAAACTTGCCCAATGGTTACAACAACAACCCGCTATCAAAGCAGTTCATTACCCTGGGTTAGAAGGCGATAAAAACTATGCCATCCAATCTAAGCAAGCATTGTCTGGTGGCGCTGTTTTATCATTTGACATTGCTAGCGAAGACAACGTTCGAACCCTGGTACAACATTTAAAGTTACCTATTTTCTCTGTTTCTTTGGGTGCTGTTGAAACCATTCTGTCATATCCCTGTACAATGTCACACGCAGAACTTAGTCCAGATGAACAACAAGAAAGTGGCGTAACACCTGGATTACTTCGTCTATCTGCTGGACTCGAAGATTTTGAAGATTTAAAACAAGATTTTGCCCAAGCATTGGCTTATATACCAGCCTCAACAACCACGCAGCCCAAGCCTGCTGTTACCGAGGGCTAGTAATGGCAACCATTAAAATTAAAAATAGTTTAGGAGAAAACACATGTGGGAAATAATCACGACTTCTCTCCCGCAATTAATCGTGGCCGGCATTAAATACACCGTGCCTTTGTCATTGATTTCTTTTGCATTGGGCTTGATTCTCGCTCTCATTACCGCTCTAGTTCGAATTTCCCAAAAAGGAAAAGAATTTAAAATTATCAAAGGAATCTTCAATTTTTACGTTTGGCTTTTCCGTTCAACGCCACTGTTAGTCCAATTATTTATTGTCTATTTTGGCTTACCTTATTTAGTTATTCCGGGCATCCTTGATGAAGGAATCAAATTAACGCCATTTGTTGCGGGTGTGATTACCTTTTCTTTAAACACTGGCGCTTACGCATCCGAAACGATTCGAGCAGCTATTACTTCGGTTCCTCAGGGTCAATGGGAAGCGGCTTCTTCAATTGGCATGACTCGTAGCCAAACATTACGACGTATCATTCTACCCCAAGCAATCTATTTGTCTGTACCGCCATTAGCCAATAGCTTTATTAGCTTGGTTAAAGATACATCACTAGCTGCAACCATTACAATTGTTGAAATGTTTGAAGTTAGTCAGCAAATTGCGGCTGAGAATTATCAGCCACTTATTATGTATTCCTTGGTGGCCTTGATTTATGCTGTCTTTTGTTCGTTACTAACCATCGGTCAGCATTATCTTGAAAAACACTCACACAGGCATTTAACCAAAACAGTGGGAGGTGCATAAGTTGCAATTAGAGGAATTAAATAAAAGTTTTGATGGGCAACAAGTTTTAACAGACATTAACCTTGAACTACCAGAGAAGCAGACAACGGTCATTGTTGGTCCCTCTGGTTCAGGTAAATCTACTCTTTTACGTTCATTGAACCTACTTGAACGTCCAGAAAGTGGTCGTTATCATTTATCAAACCTAGTAATTGATTTTTCAGACAATATCTCAACCAAGCAAATATTAAATGTCCGCAAGAAAACTGGGATGGTTTTCCAAGACTATAATTTGTTTCCACACAAAACGGTCATTCAAAATATTATTGAAGGACCGATTCAAGTATTAAAGAAAAACAAAAAAGAAGCGTTGCAAGAAGGGCAGAACTTACTGGATAAAGTTGGTTTAAAGTCTAAAGCCGACGCGTATCCTGAACAATTATCTGGTGGTCAATCACAACGAGTTGCCATCGCAAGATCATTAGCCATGCATCCCGAATACATCCTATTAGATGAACCAACATCTGCTTTGGACCCTGAACTGGAAGCAGAAGTATTGCATATTTTGGCTGAATTAGCACACGAAAAGCAATCTCTTGTTATTGTCACCCATAACCTATTCTTTGCCCGTCAGATTGCCAATAAAATTGTCTTTGTGGAGGATGGTCAAATTATTTTTGACGGTAGTCCACAGGAATTTTTCAATGAAAATCAAGAAAACACTCGGATTAATCGGTTTATTTCAGCAATGACGTTTTCCGATGTTGAAGCAGAAGCATTAAAATAATTTAGATATAGTGAGAGGAACTACACAGATGAAAAGAACACGGGTCATTTCTTATTCAATTGCCATTGTTATATTAATAATCTTGGCAGTTGTTTATTTCAGCAATCGAAAAACCACTACCCAAAAAGATGCATTTCAATCAGAATTAAAAACTAAAGGAAAGTTGACCATTGGTCTCGAAGGTACATATGCACCATATTCCTATCGAAAAAATGGCAAATTAACTGGTTTTGAGGTTGAGATGGGGCGTGCCGTTGCCAAAAAGATGGGGGTCAAAGCAGATTTTGTCCCAACAAAGTGGGATTCATTAGTTGCTGGCTTAGGTTCGCAAAAATATGATGTCGTGATCAATAATATTTCCGAAACGCCCGCTCGAAAAAAAGTTTATAAATTCTCTAATCCATACATCTATTCACGCTATGCTCTGATTACACCAAAAAATAGCCAAATCAGTCATTTAAAGGATATCACTGGCAAGAAATTTGCAGAGGGAACTGGAACAAACAATGAGCAGGTGGCTAAAAAGTATCACGCCAAGCTAGTTTCTTCAGGTGATTTTTCAACTACCTTATCACTATTGCGTACTGGTCGTGCAGATGGGACAATTAATGCTGCTGAAGCTTGGTATGCCTACAAAAAAGACAATGCCACAGACGGTTTAAAGTATAAAGATCTGTCTGGCGAAATTGACCCAGTCAAAGTTTCAGCTATGTTTAATAAGAAGGATCCCAAAACTCGTGCGAAGTTTAATAAAGCTCTCGCCGCAATTAGAAAAGATGGTACATTGAAGAAGCTGTCAATTAAGTACTTTGGCGCAGATATTACTAAAGAAAATAATTAATTCTATACAATATAAATAGCGTGCGGGAACCATCATTGATTTCTGCACGCTATTTATATTAATTTTTAACCGGCAAACTGCCATGAACTAATTTCTTTTCATCGGCAGCAATCATAATGGCTGTCGTCGTATCACCAACAACATTAAGCACAGTCCGGAATATACCCGCAAACCAATCAATACCTGCTAGTAAAGCAATACTTTCTAAAGGTAATCCTAGTGTTGGCACAATAATCGCTAGTGCGACTAAACCACCACCTGGTACAGCAACCGTGCCTAAACAAGCGACAGTGGCTAACATGACGATTTTTAACATCATAACAAATGATAATGATAATCCGTAAAATTGGGTCATTGTGACACAAGCTAACGCCAAATACATGGCCAGCCCATTACTATTCAGTGCCATCCCCAAAGGTAGTACTAATTCACTAATTTCCTTTTTAATACCTAATCGTTTCTCAGCATCATGCATTTCAACAGGTAGGGATGCTGCTGAAGATGTTGTTGTCATTGCGATAATTAAAATATTAGCAAACCCATACATGACAGTTCGTAAAGACATATGCGCACGTATCATGATCGTACCGAACAAGATAGCTAAGAAAAATAGTGTACCCACTCCGAATAATATTAAAAACTTCAACAGTGGGATTAAGATCATCAGCCCATTTTCAGCAATAACCGAAGCAATTAATGCACCAATTCCGACTGGTGCTAAGCACAAAACTAATTGGATCAAATCAATAAATAATTGGTTTAATTGTTCTAATCCATTAATGATATGCTGATACTTTTGCTGACTATTTGCTTTGCTTAGAACGATTCCCATACATAACGCAAATATAATGACTTGAATAGTATTACCTTTTACCAAAGCCTCAAAAATATTCGTTGGGAAAAAGCCTAATATCATGTCTGCAGTTGAAACAGGATGGCTAGTAAATTTTTGGACAAGTTCAGGATTCAGTTTTAAATCAATACCCACACCTGGCATAAACCACCAACCAAGTAACAACCCAACTAAAGCAGCGATAAACGTCGTGCCTATAAACCAAGCAGCTGTTTTGATACCTAATCTTCCTAATTGTTTGACTGGTAATTTACCAATCGCTGCAATCACTGTACAAAAAACTAGTGGCATGACAGCCATTTGAATCAGCCTCAAAAAAATATCACCAATAATTTTGATTCCCGCAATTTTAGTGCCAAAAACTGCACCTAAAATGCTACCAAGCAACATACCAATAATAATCTGCGTCGTTAGGTGAATTTTTATTCGCATTTTTACGCCTCGTTTGCTTGAGCAGATAGACTAGCAGCCAACAATGCGACACCATATAATAAATCAGACATTTTTGTATATTCAGTCGGTGCATGACTAATACCAGCTTCACTTGGTACAAAAATCATGGCTGTAGGGGTGACTGTACTCATTATTTGACTGTCATGACCTGCACCTGAAAATAACTCTTGGAAGGGGAAATTCATTCGAGTCGCTATCTCAGCATTTTGTTTCCTTAATGCCTGCGATAAAGGAGTTGCAGGAACATGCAGTGTCCGTTTTACTGTGACGTTTTCAAAGTGTTGGATGACTACTTGCATATCTGTCAAAAATGTAGCTAATCGTTCATCTGATTCTTCACGACAATCTATGCTAAAGGTGCACCTTTCAGCAATGACATTACTAACATTAGGTGATACGTGAATTTCACCGATCGTAAATGCCAAACTTTTTGAAGATTTATTCACTAAATCATACAATTCAGCCATCAGATGACTTGCAGTTGCCATCGCATCCTGACGTTGTGCCATTGGCGTTGTACCAGCATGATTTGCTTGTCCATATACAGTCACATCATAGCGATTTTGTGCAACAATTCCTGTCACTAATCCAATTGCCTGATGTGCTTGTGCTAAACGTGGACCTTGTTCAATATGCAATTCCGTAAAACTTGCCGGTAAGGGCGCTCGCTGTCGCCTAACACCAGGAATAGTTTGCAGTTGTCTGACCGCATCGCGTCTAGCTTGATCAAATACGATCCCCAGTTTATCAACTAATGGCGTGACTTGATGGTGTCCTGTATAATAGTTCGATCCAGTAAAGGCCGCTGGAAAGCGGCTGCCTTCTTCTTCACTAAAAGAAATCAAGCGTAACGGTTTTTGGGGTAAATGCCCCTGTTGATACAGTTTTTGTATCGCACAAAAACCACCTAAAACACCATATAATCCATCATAACAACCACCTTGACGTACAGTGTCCATATGAGAACCAGTCGCAATCGGTGCTGATGTTTCTTGTCCTGGAAAATCTAAAGACACATTACCATAATCATCAACCGTTACTTGCGCATCATGTTTTTGACCAAGCAAAATCAATGCTCGTTGATTCCGTAACCATTGCTGATTATAAACTAACCGATTCTGGCCAACTTCATCTGATGTATTAAATTGATCCAGCAACTCACCCAATTGTATGGTTTCATTCGTCATAATTATTTGCTAATACCCGCAATTGGTGATGATGCCGCTGCTTTTTTATCTAAAACACGACCAGGGTGGGCAAGATAGCCTTTACGTCCAGCCTCTACAGCTAACTTAAATGCCTCTGACATCAATGGGATATCACCTGCCGTTGCCATCGCTGTATTAGCCATTACCGCTGCTGCTCCCATTTCCATGGCTTCAGCAGCTTGACTTGGACGACCAATACCAGCATCAACAATGATTGGCGCATCAATTTCATTAATTAAAATCTGAATCAATTCTTTGGTTGCCAAACCTTTGTTTGTACCAATCGGTGCGCCTAATGGCATCACAGCCGCAGCACCAGCTTCGACCAACTTACGGGCAGCATTTAAATCAGGTAACATATATGGCATCACGATGAATCCTTCATCAGCCAAAACCTTCGTTGCCTTAATCGTTTCTTCATTATCAGGTAACAAATAAGTCTTATCAGGCACGACCTCAAGCTTGATAAAATCACTACCACTTAATTCACGAGCAATGCGCGCCATGCGAATGGCTTCTTCAGCATTGGTGCAACCAGATGTATTCGGTAAGATTGTCACATCATCTGGAATGTAATTCAAAATATTTTCTTCATCCGTATTCGTGCGACGTAATGCCATGGTAATAATCTGAGCACCTGCGTGATGAATTGCTGAATCAATTAACTCATATGAATACTTACCTGATCCTAGAATAAAACGTGAAGAAAAGTGGTGACCACCAATAATTAAATCATCATTACTTTCGACCATGATTATTAATATCTCCTATTCTGCTAAAACGGGTTGCTTGGTTAGTAAACGTAAAATAGCATTGGCTTCATGTCCAGCACATACCATTACCCGTGGTGCCATCAGTCCTTCGACACCTTTACTATAACCATCCCCACAAATATACACATTTGATAACTGTTGTTTTGTTTGCATCTCATTAGTTATATGTAGACCGGCCATCCCGTTACCCATAACAAGCGGCTTGTCAGGATAAAAATTCGTTACACCATCTAATAACATTGCTTTGGCCATTGGATTATCAAAAGCCTCACAGACAATATCACAGTCTGCAAATAGTGTTTCAATATTGTCAGGTGTAATTTTGACCTGATGAATCTCAATATCAATAAATGGATTAAATTCTAATAAATTCTGCTTTAATGCAACGACTTTCGGCATGCCAACCTGACTAACTTTATATTGTTGTCGATTAAGATTGCTCATTTCAATGACATCAAAGTCAATTAAAGTTAGATGACCAACACCGCTGCGAGCTAGTGCAATTGCAATATTTGAACCTAGACCCCCAGCACCTGCAATAGTCACACGCGCATCTTTTAAAGGTTCAGTCGTACCAGCCACATTACGCTCTTTCATGCCCATAAAAAAATCAGTAACTGCTACACTGAGGCGTACCCCGAAAGTTAAAGTAACTTTCGGGGTTTTTCTTTATGACTAAGATATCAAAACAAACAAAACTTGAGGCAATCCTGGAATATTTTTCAGGGAACAAAAGTAAACAAGAAGTTGCTAAACGTTATGGCATACACTATACGAGTTTCAAGATGCTGTTAGAGGCGTATAAAACACACGGATCTGACGTGTTATTTAATCCTCCAAAACCAACTGGAAAATTTCGAGTTGAATTAGCTTCGTGGGCAATCAGAAATAACGCTTCGAATACTGAAGTTGCAGCTAAATTTGGCTATGTAGGCACCGCTCAAATAGTAAAGTGGAAAGAGATATATTCCAAACTTGGGCCAAATGGGTTATTGTCTATACAAAAAGGACGAAAACCTAAAATGCCTAACAAGAAGCCTAAGTCAGATAAACCGTTGACGGATCAAGAAAATCAACTCGCTCAACTCGAAGACGAAGTTCTTCGATTGAAGATTGAAAATGAAGCGTTAAAATTATTAGCCTCGATTCAGCAACGAACCGACAAATCTCAGAAGTAGCTTGCCGACTCGAGGCGCAATTTAAACTAGTAGATATTCTAAAGGTTCTTCCGATTGCAGAAAGTACAGTACACTACTGGAAACGAAAGTTTAAAAAGGAAGACCCCGATGAGCCACTTCGCGTGGCTATCAGGACGATTTGGGAAGCGGATAATCACTATGGTGTGCGTCGAGTTTATTTAGAGTTGCGAAAGCAACCTGAGTTCGCAAAGGTAAATCACAAGAAGATCCAACGACACATGCATGAGATGGGGTTAAAAGGCGTTGGGTATAACAAGCAATCGCGTAAGTATGATTCATCTAAGGGTCCTGAAGGGAAACGAGTGAAGAACAAGATTCACCGTCGTTTCAAGACTGATCGACCATTACAAAAACTATCTAGTGACGTCACGGAGTTTAAAGTTCCGGCCACTGGAGAAAAAGTATATTTAGAACCAATCCTAGATATGTACAACAACGAGATTCTTACACATTCAATTAGCACCCGTCCGAATCTCGAATTTACCCTACAACCGCTTAATCAGCTCGTAGAGCGAATGCCAGAACTTTCTTATCGAACAACCATTCACACTGATCAAGGTTGGCAATATCGGCACAGATCATGGCGTAAGACGCTGAAGAAAAACCGCATCATCCAAAGCATGTCGCGTCGCGCGACCGCTCTAGACAATGCGGTTATGGAAAGTTTCTTTAATAAATTGAAGGTCGAAATTGGCCCATTGAACAATTATTCATCGGCAAAAGAGTTGATTGACGCAATTAACAATTGGATACTGTATTACAACAACACACGAATTCAAGTAAAATTAAACGGCCACTCACCGGTAGAATACCGACAAATGGCCGCTTAATCAGCTAAAATATTTTACTTTAACTTTTTGGGTACGCCTCAACACCTTGAAATTTTGGTGTCATTTTATTTTTTCCTCTTTTCTAACCACCACCGACAAACGAAATTAGTTCAACGTGATCATTTTCTGACAACGTTCGGTCTGCTAATTCCTCACGATGAATAATCTTACCGTTTAATTCCACAACAACATTTTGCATCATCTCTGTTTTTTCTTGTAATAAATCAGCTAATGTTTTACCAACCATATTTACTGTTTGTTCACCATTTAAAATAATCAAAAAAATGCCCTCCTTTCTGATCTTGAAAGAAGGGCATTTGCACACAGTCAAATATCGCACTTCCTTCGATCGTATTACCGACATCAGGTTCATGGGTATATTCTCAGCCTTTCAGCACCCCAGACGATGATTGTTTAGATTTAGTTTTTGCCAATTGCTCTATGCAATCCTCATAAAATATAAAAAAGCAGTCTTTTTGCATTCACAAAAAGACTGCCCATTAATCTCTATATATGGACTGTATCTTCCTGCGCAGGTATTAACCAAATCAGGTTCAGTGGGTATATTCTCAGCTTTTCAGCACCCCAGATACGTTAATTAACTTAACAAGATAACCATAGCATGTTTAATTATGAAATACAACTCATTATTGAAATCGCTTTCAAAATTATTTAGCTATATGCTTTATTAACGTTCAAAAATTAAACAAGCAATACATATTTTGTTCTGTATAATACGACAAGTAGAAAAGTTAAGATGGTAGCTATTCCTATACTCAAGAGGTGGTGGTGCTTATGGTGTAACAACCATATTGAGACCATATTCTAAAGCAAGGGGTAGTTGGGTGTCGATTTCAGATGCCCTACAACTAATGTTGATGTTTGGTACCTTTATTGTGTCCTTAGTCACATTAGTTGTTGAGCTAATTAAAATTAGCAAAAAAAATAACCGTCTTAGCTTTGCAGAGCTAACAGTTACTTATAACTAATCTTTGCTACCGTCTAACGGTTCTACAAGGAGTCCTGTTTCCGCAGGGCTCCTTTTTTCTATTCACATTATAGCATGACATATTACTAGTGGGAAATGTCATACCTACTTAAAATTTCCCTAATATAAAATTCTAAATTTTTATTTTTATTATACTGTTATCGGCTTAACTGTCTGCTCTAAACGACCCATCCACCAACCTAGCCACGTTCCTAGCGCTAACAGAATAATTGAGAACGCATAATGCCAAACAGTAAAACCAGTGTAATCTAGCGGGATAATCATGACTGTTGATGCCATCACAATTCCGAAAATCATATGGAATAACTTTGCATAAGCAACTTTAAAAATATAGGCCATGATTTTTGCAAACACTAAAACAATCCCAATTAATCCCAAAATAAGGGGGATCAAAACTGATAAATCACCTGTTTTAATACCATCACTCATCCCTTTGTACAGACCTAAGTAAATTAAAAAGTTAGATGGGCTTAATCCTGGTACAAGAAGACCTAAGCCAATTAATCCACCAGCTAAGAGCCAGGCACTCATACTAGGCTCAATCGTTGAGAATAAAGGTCGGCCAAACCATAAGAATAATAACATTAAACCTCCCGCAATAACGGAAAGTATAATGTCCCATGTTGAACGTCCCATTTTTCCGGCTTCATGCCATAGTGTGGGAACAGTTCCTAAGATAGCACCAATAAAGAACCAGCGCGCAACACTTTCAACTTCTCCCAGCATAAAACTAATTAAAAACGAGAGTAAGAAGATGCCAACAACTGCTCCGATGCCAACGGGCATAAAGAAACGGACATTGGCTTTAAAATTTTTCAATGGATTCGCCATGAACAAAATCAATCGTTCATATAATCCAAATACGGCAGCCAATGCGCCACCACTAATTCCTGGTAAAATAAATCCTGATCCAATTAATGCACCTTTAACAGCACGGAAGATAATATCTCCTGGTCGTTTTTGCATTGATTATTTCCTCATTTCATTTAGTTCATCGTTTATTAGTCTTTGTGAGTAAAATCCTCTCAAGATTATTATATCTAACGAACCTTTTAAATTCTTAAAATTAAAACCAACCAGCAATGTTATCAAAGCTGATGGTGGTTGGACCGTCTAACTGTAAAAAGAAACGCCTTACTTTTTATTTTTTTGCTATAATTAAGTACAAAATTTAAACAAGTAGGGGGGATAAATCCTATGTCATTAACTTATACTCGTCAAGCAAAACCCTCAGATGTTGATGCGATCTATCGTATCATTCAACAAGCTGTCGCGTATCTTGGCAGTCAAAATTCACCACAATGGCAAGGATCAGCCGAACCAAACCGCAAAGAATTCGAAGATGATATCAATAAGGGCATCGTTTATGTCCTCATCTATAATCAACAAGTTGCTGGTGTCGGGAAACTAGTTCCTGGTCCAGAACAGGCATATGAAGATATTGATGGGTCTTGGTTAGGTAATGAGTCCCAATACATGAGTTTGCATCGGATTGCGATTGATGCAGATGTTCGTGGTCAAGGTCTTGCTCATCAACTCATTCACGATTTAGTGATGTTATCGTTAGATCATGGTTATCGTGATATTCGTATTGATACGCATGAAATCAATAAAGGCATGCAAAAAACAGTTAAAAAAGCCGATTTTGATTACCGTGGTCATGTCCAAATGCCTGTGCCAAACGGTGACCGATTAGCTTTTCAACTGTTATTAATGAATTAACAAATACAAAAAACAATCTACTAGCAAATTTTGTTAGTAGATTGTTTTTTTATATTATCACTCGAAATCAGAATCAATCACTGCCTGCTTCCACCCGTCAATAAAACTCATTATAAAATCATTGATTGCTGGGATTAAGAACATAACTACTGTAATCGCAATTAATATAATTACACGCCTTGAAACAATTTGATCAAGTTTATGCCAGTCTAATTTAAACATGACAATTATAAGCAAAATGGCTCCAAAATCCGTAAAATACGAGCTAATATCATAAATATTAATACTAGCTATTTTCATTCCAATAAATACCATGAATGCGATTAAAGCACTCACGATGACTGCCTGTAGTATTTTTGACATCTTCATCTTTGCATCAATTTGTTCTGCTAATTGTGTGTCCGATTTAATAAATTCATCTAAAGAAATATTAAATAATTCACTCATTGCTACAATATTTGTAAAGCTAGGTAGTGCTGTATTTTGTTCCCACTTAGAAATTGATTGACGCGAAATATGTAACTTATCAGCCAAGATTTGCTGCGACCATTCTTTTACTTCCCGTTGCCTTTTAATTTGTGACCCTAAATCCATACTCTTTGTTCCTCCTATACTAATAAATCTATCGAATTCCCACAAAATTACCAAGCACCAAATAGTTGCATTCCCTATATAATCAGGTTTTTACCAAATAAAAAATTGACTGGAAAATTTTTTACACTTTCCAATCAATTCAATAATTTATATTTTTTGTGAGCGTTTTGCCCATAAACTATAGCCAACCAACATCAATACAAAGAATATAATCGTTAAGAAAACAGATAGTCTTGTTGATGGGTCAAGTGCCAATATAATGAGGACAACCACAAAGAACCCAATTGTTAAATAACTAGTTGCTGGAAACCAGGGCATCTTATACGGATTATTTACCGCCGCTGTCGTTTGCTTATATTTAATATGGGCAACCATGATAAGTATCCAAACAAAAATAAAACTCATCGTTGCAACACCCGTAATCATGGTAAAAATCTTTGATGGGAAAAAGTAGTTAAGTAATACAACTGCCAAAAAGACAATTGCTGAAGCTAACATTCCTGTCACTGGCACCATATTTTTCGAAACACGCGCCAATGATTTTGGTGCTTGGCTATTTTTTGCCAAGACATATAATGTCCGTGATGTTGAGAAAATTGCCGAGTTAGCAGCAGACAGGGCAGCTGTTAACACAACAAAGTTCACTAACGTTGCAGCAAAATTAATGCCCATACCAGAAAATACTTGTACAAATGGCGATTGTGATGTGTCAATCTGATTCCAAGGATAAACTGACATAATGATTGCAATTGCACCAACATAAAACAAACCAACTCTCACTGGCACAGAGTTGATTGCCTTGGGTAAATCACGCTCTGGATCTTCCGTCTCACCAGCAGTTAACCCAACCATTTCGATACCAGTAAAGGCAAAAATTACCATTGGAAAGGCCATGATAAAGCCCTTAAATCCAGTTGCAAAGAATCCACCATGTGAAACTAGATTTCCAAAACTTGCAGTGTTACCACCTGTGTGAAATCCTGAGATAATCAAGCCGATTCCAACAATAATCAATGCCAATATCGCAAAAACTTTAATTGAGGCAAACCATGACTCTAATTCACCAAACCATCGCACATTGATTAGATTAAACGTGACCAGTACGATAATGACAATTAATGGCGTTACCCATTGTGGCAGCGATGGAAACCAGTACCGCAAATAAATACCGCTCGCAGTTAGATCCGCCATCGCCAGACTTGCCCAACTTAACCAGTACGCCCAGCCGATAGCGAATTCCCATTTGTCACCCAAATAAATACGGACAAAATCAATAAATGACCGTATCTTTATATTCGAGAGCAACAACTCACCAACCGCTCGCATCATTAGATAAGCAAACAAACCAGTTAATGCATACGCTAAAATTAGCGCTGGACCTGCTGCTTTGATTGCCGATCCTGATCCTAAGAAAAGACCGGTTCCAATCGCTCCACCAATAGCTATCATCTGCACGTGACGTGCTTTAAGACCACGTGACAATTCACGTTCCGACTGATTATTCATAAATATACCTCACTGCATGAGGATATAAAAAATCCCCATGCCAAATTAAATTTGACATAGGGACGTTTAATAACGCGGTTCCACCCTAATTCTTAGTCGCTGACTAAGCCACTTAATTACAGGTAATTTTCGTTTCTCCAAAAGCGCCACTACTAGCCGATAATAATTTGCTTTCACCAAATACAAACTCTCTAAATATTATCAATAACTAATAACTTCTTTTTTCATCAAAACACAAATTAGTATGGTTAACTATATGCTGATTAAACTTGATAGTCAATAGCCAGCTAACAATAATTACTTAATTTTGGCCACTAGTGATTCAAAGTGTTTCACATCCTTTGTTTCGCCAGCAACTGTCAGCACATCTCCAACTTGAATGATTTCATTGGGTTCTGGCGTAATCACCACACGATCCTCAGAACGAATGGCAATGATATTTAGACCATAATTTTTCCTAATATCTATTTCTTCAATGGTCTTATTGGCAAAACGCAAATTACCTATTTTAATTTCACCTAATGAATGTTTATCCCCTAAGTCAATAAAATTAAGTAGATTAGGTGTCATTAATTGTTCAGCCAAACGATGCGCCATTTCACTTTCAGGTCTCACAACCTGATCAGCACCAACTTTATCTAGCACACGAGCATGCAAATTATTCTCAGCTTTCGCAATCACATGACGTACACCAATATCTTTCAATAGGATTGTTGTCAAAATTGAAGCCTGTTGATTATGACCAATTGCAACCACAACATGATCAAAACTTGCTAAATCTAAGTCTCGCAAAGCATCTTCATCTTGCGCATCTGCAATCACGGCATGAGTTGCAATATCCATATAGTTTTCTACTAGAGTTGGATTTTTATCAATGACTAAAACTTCTTGATCAGCATCTATAAGTGATTCTAGTAATGAGCTACCAAAACGGCCCAAACCAACAATCGCATATGTCTGTTTCATATCGGTAACCTCTCAAATTTTCTATAACTTATTTTATCACTAATCTGATTAGGTCTTTAAATAACTTGATTAACCTAAAAATAACCTTTAAAATTGTATATGTTCAATTATGAACTTTTCATGAATATTATGTGAAGTCTTGTAAATGGGACAAATCAAGAATAATAGAAGGAGTTTTAGGATAGGTATGAGTACTTTTTCACGAACTGCAACACTGTTTTCAACAGTTGTTCTTGGAAGTATGCTAACAACAACGACTGTCTCAAGTGTTAACACGATTGTTAATGCTGCTGAGACCACACAAGCTGTGGCAACTAAAAAGAATTATGATTTGAAAATTTTGCAGGGAAACAGCGATGCAACATCTACTGCATCACAATTTTATTTAAACACAATTTCATTAGAGAAGCAGGCAAACGGAAATTATTATGCTTACTTAACATCTAATACACCCGTTAACCTTGGTGATGAGCCCATTTCAAGTGAGGATACACAACACCAAGTTGTTAAAATGGGTACCACACAAAAAAATGGTTATAACCAAACCGTTTATCGTCTAGCGTTGACAGCAGATGAATTGGCCAGTGGACAACCAATCAAAACCAAGATTCATGTCAACATTCCAATGATGGATTATGATCACGACTATGATATTCGTTTAGCTATTCAAGGATTTAAGCCCGAAGCTGCTTCTAGCTCAAGCTCTAGTTCTTCTGCAAGTACATCTGATTCGAGCAGCTCAGTAAGTTCTTCTTCAAACAATTCAAGTAGCTCAATTGCTCATTCAAGTACAACAACAAGTGTTGCACCAACAAGTTCAAGCCAAACAAGCAGTAGCTCACAGTCATCTAACAATGATACAGCTACCTCTAGTGTGGTAAATAACGGGCAAAATAATAGTAGTGATACAGCATCATCTACTGTTGTTTCAGATGACACGACTACTTCATCAACGGATTCAACAGTTAACATTTCAGCAGACCAGGGGATGTCACGCTTTTTGAAGCCAACCGCGCGCATTGATGTTAAAGGTGAACAAACCGATATCACACTGAGTTTAAACGATGCATCATTAGCAAAAATGATTCCATCACTAACACTTGATGGCCAGACAAAATCAGTTAGCGGTCAAGATACAACTTTTACTGTTCCAACTAAAGATCTAACACCAGACAAAGATGGTAAGCTAACTCTTAAGTCGCTAACCCATGTGTCTGCGCAAGGTTATACACATGACTATCCATCAAACATTACTTTTGATGTTAGTCAACTTATTGCCCAAAATAACCTAAAAACTGGTAGCTACCAAATTGCGGTCAGTCCTGATAGTCATATGGATAGTTTCTTTGCCAAAGAATTTAACGTTAAGGTTGGCGCACTAACAAGTATCGTTAGTGTTACTTACCAAGTACCAAGTATGATGGGAATGATTCCATCAGTCACTTTTGATGGCCAAACAAAATCAGTTGTTAATAAGTCAACAACTACTGATTTTACTATTCCGACCAAAGATCTGGTACCTGGTAAAGATGGTAAAGTAACCTTGAAATCATTTACCAGTGTACCAATGAGTCCATCTAAGGGTTATAACTCAAATATTACTTTTGATATGAACCCTGCACTTGTTAAATCAACAGGTGATAGTAGTAATTCATCTAGTTCATCATCAGAATCAACAGCATCATCTGACAAAGACATCTTGCAAGACGGCACTTATTCTATTAATTATAATGTCTATAAGTCAGGTACAACTACTGATTCAACGATGAAGACTTATATGAAGTCTCCAGCAAATGTTGCTGTTAAAAACGGGCAAGCAACAATTACATTTGCGACCCAAAATGATGCCATGTCAATGATGAAAGAATTTTCCGTCAATGATGTTGCCGCTAAGGCTGATGGCAACAACTGGGTAGTAACCGTACCGGTTTCTGCCTTGTCAAAGACGATGACATCTAACATGACAATTTTTGTTTCAGCAATTAACTTTACTGAGCATCCAAGTGCGGATATTGTCTTTGATATGAGTAGCATCAAGAAGACCGGTAATAACAGTGGTAGTGCTGCTAATTCTAGTTCAGCTTCTAGTGCTTCATCTTCTAGCAAAGCTAGCTCTGCTAGTTCATCACATGCTTCGAGTGCTTCATCTTCTAGCAAGGCCAGCTCTGCCAG
The DNA here is from genome assembly GCF_051903945.1 of Weissella paramesenteroides. Classification (GTDB taxonomy): domain Bacteria; phylum Bacillota; class Bacilli; order Lactobacillales; family Lactobacillaceae; genus Weissella; species Weissella paramesenteroides_A. The sequence goes on from NZ_CP192268.1 coordinate 2,045,607, forward strand.
TTCATCGCATGCTTCGAGTGCTTCATCTTCTAGCAAGGCCAGCTCTGCCAGTTCATCACACGCTTCGAGTGCTTCATCTTCTAGTCAAAGCAACTCTAAGACTGACATTACCAAGGATGGCAAGTATTCTGTAAACTACCATGTTTATAAATCAGGTACTACGACAGATTCAACCATGGTAAAGTATATGACTTCTTCAGCAACGGTCGCAGTTAAGAATAGTAAAGCAACAATTACTTTCGCTACCCAAAATGATGCTATGTCTATGATGAAAGAATTTTCCGTCAATGATGTTGCCGCTAAGGCTGATGGCAACAATTGGGTCGTCACTGTACCAGTTTCTGCCTTGTCAAAGACGATGACATCTAACATGACAATTTTTGTTTCAGCAATTAACTTTACTGAGCATCCAAGTGCCGACATTGTCTTTGATATGAGTAGTGTTAAGAAGATTGGTAACAACGGCGGTAGTGCTGCTAGTTCAAGCTCAGCTTCGAGTGCTTCATCTTCTAGCAAAGCTAGCTCTGCTAGTTCATCACATGCTTCGAGTGCTTCATCTTCTAGCAAGGCCAGCTCTGCCAGTTCATCGCATGCTTCGAGTGCTTCATCTTCTAGTAAAAACAACTCTAAGGCTGATATTACCAAGGATGGCAAGTATTCTGTAACCTATGATATTTACAAGACGGGTACTAAAACAAATTCAACGATGAAGACTTATATGAAGTCTCCAGCAAATGTTGCTGTTAAAAACGGTCAAGCAACGATTACTTTCACTACCCAAAATGATGCTATGTCTATGATGAAGGCATTCTCAATCAATGGTGTTGCTGCTAAGGCTAACGGCAATAGTTGGGTCGTAACGGTGCCAGTTGCTGCGTTGTCAAAGACGATGACATCTAACATGACAATTTTTGTTTCAGCAATTAGCTTCACTGAGCATCCAAGTGCGGATATTGTCTTTGATATGAGTAGTGTTAAGAAGACCAGCAACAACGGCGGTAGTGCTGCTAGTTCAAGCTCAGCTTCGAGTGCTTCATCTTCTAGCCAACCTAGTTCTGGTAGTGCTTTATCAACAAGCCATCAGACACTTGTTCCAAACGCTACCTTGCACCAACTAACAATTTTGCAAGGCAACAGTAACAGCACATCAGTTGCTGCGCAATACTTCTTGCCAACCATTCAATTAGTTAAAAATAATAATGGCTCATATACTGGTTATGTGACAACGCATACGCCAGCAATGATGGGATCAGCGCCAATTACATTTATGGATGGTACCCACCATGTAAAGCGTATGAGTAATTTTAAGACTGGTAATTACTACCAGGCTGTTTACCGATTCTCGTTATCTGCAAACGAAGTTAAGGCACCGATTGCGACAACAATTCATGTTCATTTCACAGCGCCATTAGCGTATGACCACACTTACACAATTCGTTTCGTTATTGGTCGTACGTTAAATAATGCTAGTGAGGCAACTCAACCAACGACTGGTTTGCCAAACATGTCTGATAACACGTTGACCACTTCATTAAACACTAGTGATGTTTCACGTGGAACATCTGATCCTGTGGCAACTGGAACATTTGAAAATACTAGTGCTAATACTGACTCTGCATTTAGCCAACAATCTGATGAAAAGACCAATAAGCCTAAACATTCAGACAAAAAAGTTACTGTTAAGTCGGATACAAATGTTTCAAAAGATACGAAAGCTGATCAAAAAGACAACACAACTCGCCGCAACATTCTCATTGTCGCTGGTGGTGTTATTGCTGCTGCGCTAGGTTATGTTGGTGTGTCATTGTTGACCAACTTCTTTAAGAAGGGGTAAGTAGATGCACAACAAAAAATATTTACGTTATTTGTTGAGTATGCTGACACTCTTACTTTTCACGATTGGTGTTCAAATACCAGTGCACGCAGATTCATATAATGTGCCTTTGCAAGTATTAGAAAATGGCTCATCGAATACTTCCTATGCAGCTGCATACTTTGCTAATTCAGCAACCGTAACGCCCAATGGTAATGGTAGTTATACTGTCACATCAACGGTTACGACCCAGAAGGATTTGGGTAATTATCCTGTGCAGGTGCTAAGTATTGATGGCGCAGGTGCTAATGTATCACGCAGCGATTCCGGCAACTCACAGACAATTACTTACAGCTTCGTGACATCGAACTTAAATGCTCGTCATAATGCTGCGATTAAAGTTGATGTTAATAGCATTAACTATCATCACAACTATGTTGTTGGTTTATCATTGAATGCATCTTCAGTGCCTGCTGCAACATCATCGAGTTCATCTGCAACTAGTCAGTTATCAAGTTCAAGCAGCCAAGTAGCTAGTTCACAAACAACTAGTTCGAGTGTTGTTGCAAGTAGCTCAAGCTCATCTGAATCAAGCCAAAGTTCTGCCACAACGACTACTTCTAGTGCAACAAGTAAACACGCCGCATCTAAGAGCAGCCAAAAATCAACAAAACAAGTCGCTAAAGAGACTCATAAAGACAAGCAATTACCTGTCGCTGCTATTGTAGGTGGTGGTCTGGCAATTGGCGTTATTCTTGGATTAGCCATTAATCTCAAAAAGAAGTAATTGCCTATGCGAAAACAACAAAAAATCTTAACCGTTTTATTACTCGTGCTATTAATTATTAGTGCTGGTTGGATCTGGTTAATGATGCGTCCAGTTCATGAAACAACCGTCTCAAAAAGGATTGTTGTGACGACAAATGCGCAAGCTCAAATTTTTAATAAACTAGATGTCCCTTTAGTTGGTGTACCAACGCCTGGTACGCAACAATCGCTACCTAAAAAGTATCGTGATTTACCACAAGTTGGTAATCATGTTACTCCAAACTTAGAGAAAATTGGTCAATTAAAATCCGATCTGGTTTATTTGGATGCTGCCATTGCCTCTGACTATCAGCAAAAATTAGACAGTGAGCATATTAAATATCAACAATTGAAATTTAATACATTATCTGACTTACAAACGACGGTCACTTCTCTTGGTAAGACCTACCATCGAGAAACTGCTGCTAAACAATTAAATCACTCACTGTCCTTGCCACAACAACATCCCAAAAAGCGTCAAAATGTCTTGTTATTGATGGGGATGCCTGGCGGTTCATTTTTAGTTGGTACTGAACATAGTTATATTGGTGATTTAATCACCAAAGCTGGTGGTCATGTAGTCGGGTCTGGTTCAAGTCCATTTGTCACAATGAATGCTGAGCAAATTGCACAATCGCAACCAACAGTTATCATTACAATGGCGCATGCAATGCCTAGCAGTGTCTTCAAAAACTTTGACGCACTTTTCAAGCAATCAACATGGCAAGCAGTGCCTGCTGTTAAGGATGGTCATGTTTACCGTGCCAAAGAACCAACATTCAGTATGACTGCTAATTTAAATGCACCGAAAGCCTATCAACAAATTCAGACTTGGCTTAAAAAATAGGAGGAGATAATGTCTAGGTATTATCGATTTATTTTGGTCATCTTAGTGATTGTCAGCATCATGATCGCACTGGTTGTTGGTAGTACGCCGATTTCTCTGTTAAAAATGATGCAAGGAAATCACGACACTTGGCAGTTAATTATCAATTACCGTTTACCAAGAATCCTTGTAGCGGTGCTTGGTGGTGCACTTATTGGTGTAAGTGGCTTGTTACTACAAAGTGTTTTACGCAATCAACTCGTTGATACATCTATTCTAGGAATTATGAACGGTAGTCAGTTTTTACTAATTGCACTCCTCGTTCTTTTACCTAGTTTCTTAAACGTCAACGTTTTGCTAGGTAGTTTTGCAGGATTAATACTGACCGCGGTTTGGTTCGTTGTACTACCTAAACATCAACCACCATTGCGGTTGATTCTACTAGGAATCGCGACAGCCATGACTTTTCAAGCACTGACAAATATTGCGAGTGAAGGTTTGGGTGTCCCATTACCCTCACTAAGTACAGTGAGCTGGCCACAAGTTATGCAGTTAATGATGGTCATGATTATTGGTTGTATTTTGATTACGTTGGTCTGGCCAAATCTAAAATATTTTGCGCTCCCTTCTCGCCAAGTAAAATTACTTGGTATCTCAGAAGAGAAAACGATCTGGATCGTCCTACTGGCAATTGGCCTATGGACGGGTGCTCTGACTAGTCTCATTGGTATTGTTTTTTTCTTAGGTGCCATCTTGCCAGAAATTGCTCGCTTTATGAGTCCGAAACAAAGAAGCCAACATTTAATCTGGCCAACTGCTTTGTGGGGCAGTCTGTTACTACTTAATGCTGATACGATTGCACGCACAGTGGTCGCACCCAAGGAATTACCAACTAGTGCCATTCTACTAGCTATCAGTGGACCACTATTTGGTCTAATGTTAATCAAAGGAGGTCATCATGCTCGACATTAATCATCTATCTTTTAGTCGTGGTAACCATAAGTTATTAGATAATGTGTCCGCCCGATTACCTACAAATCAGATTACGGCATTAATTGGGCCAAATGGCGTTGGTAAGTCAACCTTAATCCAGTTATTAACTGCTGAACTATTGCCAGACAGTGGCTCAGTGATTAACCAAGCTAAGCATGTTGCAGTATTATCGCAACATAATCAGTTATACGAACCTTTAACTGTTCGTGAATTATTACAGCTTAGTCACGCAACAATGGATGAAGAAGTGATTGACACGCTACAACTGACACCTTTACTAGATCAGGAAATGACTGATTTATCTGGTGGGCAACAACAACTTGCTTGGTTAGGGTTCGTTTTACAACAACAACCAGATTTATTAATTTTAGATGAACCAACCACATTTCTTGATTTACATTTTCAAGAATTATTCCTAAAAACATTACAACAGTTACAGGAAAAGCGACAAATGACGGTCTTAATGGTGCTCCATGATTTAAATCAGGCATTCCGTTACAGTCAGCATATTTGGCTTTTACGACGTACAGCCGATTTAGTCAGTGAAGCTGCTGTATTAATGCAAAATCAAATCGATTTACTTTCTGAGGCTTTTGAGACACCGTTACAATTAATAAAAACACCTAACCAGACAATTATTCAGCCAAAATAGCTTGATCATTTGTGTGGTATAAAGTAAAACACTAATGGATATGATTTCATCCATTAGTGTTTTTTACTTTATGAGAATGGCAATGCTTTTCATTAACCAATCATTGTAATAGTGATACAATACATCAATAAAGGGGGAGCTTGATGGTTGATTGGAAATATGGCGCATATATATCTATTTCGTGGCTTATAATATTAACTACTTTCGCGATTGTAAAAGGACTTACCAATAATTTTGGCTGGTATTTCTTAACGTCTTGCGTAGCAATACTGATAGTACTAATTGCTAACTATTTTTACGAGCATAAACATCCGCAATTTAAGGATAAAAGCAGGCTATCCACTATTCGATATTTTAGAGGATTTTGGGTACTATTCATTTTTATTATTTATCTTGTTGTTGCTCTAACGGCTTCGCATTTCAGTGATCTATTTTTCCTAATTTGTCTCTCGCTTGGACAAACTATACCATCTTTTTTTACCAAATATAAACGCAATTAATGTGCTCAAAAAAATTAGACCAAACCGGTCTATTTTTTTTGTATTTTTTTAGGAAGGTGTTATTCTTATGTCAAGAAGTGAATGCTCACTCACTTTAATACAAAACACATCGTCCAAATTAACAGGAGGGGTCGAGATGGGAGAAATCATTGCAGTAAAAGATCTTGTCCAAGGGTACGGAAAAAACATTGTTATTAGTGACATTAATTTATCTATTGCATCCGGTGAGATTTTAGGGCTAATTGGACCAAGTGGCGCTGGTAAAACGACACTTATTAATGCCATTATGGGCATGTTACGGCCAAAGAAGGGATCTGTCACTGTCCTGGGTACAGCAATGCCTAATCGTAAAATATTAGCCAAAATTGGTTTTATGGCTCAAGCTGACGCCCTATACGAAACACTAACTGCGCGAGAAAATTTAACTTTCTTTGGTCAAATGCAAGGCATGGACAAAAAGGACTTACCTGCTCAAATTGATTATGCAACGAAAGTGGTCAATCTGGATGAAGATTTAGATAAACATGTTAGTGACTATTCTGGTGGCATGAAGCGACGCCTGTCATTAGCCATTGCTTTAGTCGCCAACCCAGATATCCTAATTCTAGACGAGCCAACCGTTGGTATTGATCCTGAGTTAAGAAAACAAATTTGGCAGGAATTACATCGCTTAAGTCATGAAGGTAAAACAATTCTATTAACGACTCATGTCATGGATGATGCCGAAGAATCGGATAGCCTACTAATGATTCGCAATGGTGTTGCCATTGCTCAAGGACAACCAGACCAGTTAATAAAAGAATTTAAAGTTAATAGTGTTGAAGAAGTATTTTTAAAGGCAGGGAGGGAGCAAGATGCGTACACTGGCAATGATTAAACGAGTTTTACAAGAAATGTTGCGGGATAAGCGAACTTTAGCAATGATGTTTATTGCCCCATTGCTAATCCTCACTTTAATGTACTTTCTTTTCCAATCTAATAACAATCAAACCGCAGATTTAGCCGTTCGAAATGTTGATTCAACATTAATTAAAGCGATTGATAATGATAATTTGAAAATACATCATATCTCTTCCGATGATTCAGCAAAACAATTAATTCGTAATCATGATTATGCTGCTGTCATGACACAAAAAGGCAATAAGTTAACCCTAACGCTTCAAAATAGTAATCAAACAAAAAGCTCAATCATCAAAAAGAGTTTACAATCCGGGCAAATTAAACTGAAGACGCAAGCATCAGTAACTGCGCTAAAAACACAAAAGAAAGCTATTCAAAAGCTACAACAACAACTAGCGATGCTTGCAAAGCAAACAGGCACACAAACAAACGTTCAAGCATCCTTACCTAAGCAACAAAATACAATAACAAAAAATTACTCGGTTAGCACACATTATATTTATGGCGATAAGGATACTAATTTCTTTGACACCTTCTTACCAGTTATGATGGGATTTGTTGTTTTCTTCTTTGTCTTTCTAATTTCAGGAATTGCCTTACTACGTGAAAGGACAACTGGTACGTTAAAGCGTCTACTAGCCACGCCGGTTAAACGGGGTGAGATTATCACAGGCTATTTGAGTGGTTACGGTATTTTTGCCCTCATTCAAACACTGCTAATTGTTTTTTATAGTACGTACGTTTTCGATATTCAAATTTTAGGTAGTATTTGGAATGTCTTACTCATAAATGTTCTAATGGCCATGGTTGCCCTAACCATGGGGTTATTTATTTCAACATTTGCAGCGTCAGAATTCCAAATGATGCAATTCATCCCAATTGTCGTCATTCCACAAGTGTTCTTCTCAGGAATCATCCCCGTTGATCAGATGGCTGGTTGGCTACAAGTAATTGGCCATATTATGCCACTCTACTATGGTGCTAATGCCATGAGTGATGTGGTCGCGAAAGGGTTTAGTATCACCCAAATTTGGCCAAATCTATTAGCCTTACTACTATTCGCTACCTTATTCTTGGCTTTGAATCTAAATGCAATGCGCCGATATCGTGAAGTTTAAGGAGGCACAATTTAAATGGCTAATAATATTTCAACGTTATTTAGTAAAAGCCTCGATGAAATGAATATTTCCGATAAACAAAAAGCTGTTTTGCAAGCAAGTTTAACCCTTTTTTCCGAAAAGGGGTTTGAAAATACGAGTACTCGTGACATTGCAAGAATGGCTGACGTAGCAGAAGGCACCGTTTATAAGCAGTTTAAAACCAAACAAGAATTATTGCAGGCCATTGTTGGTTCTGTCATCAATAACGTAGTACCACAAATTGCTAGTGAGTTTGTCAATGAAACAACAGACAATGAGGAACCGGATTTTAAAAATTTTTTACAAAATCTGATTCAGAATCGAATGCAATTTTTTATTACCAATTTGCCACAAATTCGCATTTTAATACGTGAATCGATGACTAATGAAAAATTGCGCCTACAAGTTATTGAAAAATTTACACACTTACATTTAAAAAAGTTAGAAAGCAATTTTAAGTATTATCAACAACAGGGTCAACTTGTTGATTGGAATTTTACACAAATAATTCGATATATTCTTGGAACAACTGGTAGTTATATTGTGCCTTTACTTTTTTCTGGAAATACCGCTTTTGATATAACTCAGTCTAGCCGCGAGGCAACTGAATTCTTGATTAAAGGGCTACAGCCTAAATAAAAAAGAAGAGGTTGAGACATTTTCTTTTGTCTCAACCTCTTTGTGCTAAAAATGTATTAATTATAAGTTTATAAATTTGATAGCATAGACGCGTTAACTATCAACAACTATGCCAAATGTTTTTCTAACGTTGTTTGAGCAATCGTCATTAACCAACAGAAAAACCAATACAGAATCGCAATCATAATATAAATTGTCATATAATCCTGATCTGCACCAGCAATAATCTGCGCTTTCATAAACATTTCACTGACCGTGATCATCGCTGCTAATGACGTTCCTTTAAACAAGTCGAGTAAAATATTACCAAGTGCTGGTATAGAAATACGAAATACTTGCGGAAAAATCACTTTTCTTACAACCTTGCGATAAGGCAATCCTAGTGAATAAGCGGCGTCCCACTGTCCTTGACCAACAGCCAAAAACGATGAACGATAAACTTCTGAAACGAAAGCACTGCTGCTAATCGTAAAAGCAATCACTGCAGCCGGAAAAGCTGCTGTTTGAAATCCAAAATATATCACAAACAAAATGACCAACATTGGCACACCACGCATAAACGAAATAAACCCCCGTGCTGCCCAGTGTAAAAGTTTAAAATGACTAAGTTGAGCCAAGGTTAATAGTAGCCCTAGAATGAGTGACAACACAAAACTCACAGCTGTTAAACCAAATGAAATCGGAAAACCAGACAAAATTGATGGTATCGATGAGATAGCTAGTGGCGCATCAAAGAAATTAGGAATTGAAAGATAGTGTAAGAATGCCATTCACAATCACATTCCTTATTCCTTAATCGTAAAAGTCTTTGAAATATGAACGTTTGGTTTCTTAGTCACATCTGCACCATAGAATTTCTCAGACAATTTTTTCAATGTACCATCTTTTTTGAGCGAGGCTAAAGCTTTATTTACTTGCTTGGCCAACTTTTTATTATCCTTTTTCATCAAAATACCAACGCCAGCACCATCATCTTTAGTCTTAAAATACATATCCTTCTTAATCTTTAGACCATTATTAGGAACGGCTTTTAATGCTAGTTTTTGTAAATAATAATCATTCATAATAAAATCAGTCCGACCATTTTTAACATCGCGTAGATAGACATCATTCGAAACATTATTGTAGTTGATCGTCTCGGCACCAAGTTGCTTAGCTAAACGTTGATAACTCGTACCTGCTTCACCAGCGGCTTTTTTACCTTTGATATCATGCCAAGAATTAATTCCTGAGTTGTCACTCTTACGAACAACAATACTATTGAAGGAATGCTTATATGGTGTAGATAGCGTAAATTCCTTCTTACGCTGTGGTGAAATACCAATATCATTGGCTGCCATATCAACTTTACCTGTTTTAACCGCGGTTAATTGACCATCAACATTTAATTGCTTAAATTCTACTTTGCGTCCCATTTTCTTAGCCACGGCACGCACAATTTCAATATCATACCCAGTCAACTTTTTGGTCTTTGAATCATGATATGACGTTGGATAAAGTGTACCAGAAGTGGCAACCTCTAATGTTGATTTATCCGTCGCGTTACTACTAACTTTCTGACCATAACCTGCTACCAACAGACCAGCAGCAACTACTGTTATTCCACCCACGAGCAAACTAGTTTTTTTGCTAACCATTTTTCCAGCTCCTTTTTTGAAAACGCTTTCATAACTCAGTATAGAGTTAGAAACAATCTTTTTCAAGGAAAATCGGATTATCTTTGTAATTTTATTTGGCGTCAAAAAACACAACATTTTATATTTAAAATAAATCATAACAACATCAAATTATTAGTCTTCATCATTTTATAGAATTTTCTTCTATTATTTTTTATTGTTGTGCCCCAAAAGCTACGTTAGAATGCATACCATATACTTTTATAAAGTAATTAAACATTTTCGATCATACATATACTTAGAGAGTGAGCACACATGAGGTGGAATGAAACAAATAGGTCGCGTTATATTACCGGATTTGATGGACTGAGAGCAATCGCTGTCATTAGTGTCATAATATTTCACTTATGGCCAACATATTTACCAGGTGGCTGGATGGGTGTGCCGCTTTTCTTTGTCTTATCTGGTTATCTGATTACTGACCAATTAGTGCAAGAATACGACCGTGATGGTCATATAAAATTATTCAGTTTTTATTTACGTCGTATAAAACGACTATATCCAGCTTTATTAATGATGCTATTAGCAACGTCAACTTATATCGCCTTGTTTGCTCGGGATTTACTGTATAATTTACGTGCCATTCTAGCCAGTAATATGCTATATGTTTACAATATCTGGGCAACTAAACATGGTGAATCCTACTTTGATTCATGGGGCGGGGCATCCCCGTTTACGCATTTGTGGTCATTATCATTAGAAGGTCAATTCTATTTCATTTGGCCCATCATCGTTATGATTCTGTTAAAACAACCTATTCGACGCAGACAGCTAGGCGTGGCTTTAATTAGTTTGGCAGGTATTTCTGCTATCCTACTTGGTGTTATGTATGATCCAATCAATATCAATCGTGCATATTATGGTTCTGACACGCGGGTATTCGCAATCCTGCTTGGTTCAGCACTGGCGTTTTTTTGGCCATCAAATCGAATGCGATATAACTTACCAAAACCTGCTAAATGGCATTTAAACATCTGGGGTATATTCTCATTTGCACTAACATTGCTCATTTTATTCCGACTAAATGGGCAATGGGCGATAACCTACAAAGGATTAATGTTTGCTGCAACAATTGCAATAACGATGCTAGTTGCCATTACAGCGCATCCCGTTTCATTTCTAAGTCATGCATTAGACAACTCTTTTTTAAATTATCTTGGTGCTCGGTCATATAGTATTTACTTATATCAGTTACCGGTGTTTATCTTTTTTGATCGCATTGTACCTAACCATACAACCTTAGATTCAAACGTTCTAAAGTTAACGATTGTTCTGATATTGGCAGAACTAAGTTATCGTTACGTTGAAAATATTTTCCAAAAAATTAAAAAACCAATAGCAGCAATTCATCCACGACAAAGATTCTTCGAAATTCGTTCGGTTCAGCTCACAATGGTTGTCGTTATGATGTTAATGGTTGGCACGGATTATGCGATATCAGCTAATGCAACCGAACACGCAAAACCAACAAACAATCTTGAAAAACGCTTGAATAATAATAAAAGCCGTATTGATCAAGCTAACAAAAAAGCCGTTGCCACGGTTAAACAGACAAAGCAAAAAACGGCTAGCCAGTCACCAAATGCACAATCTTCAAGTCAATCCAATCAGTTAGCCTTGTCACAACAAGATCATGATTTAATGACAAAATATCAACTTGATACGAATCAGTTTTCTGCAATTCATAATCAACCAGTCACCGCCGTTGGTGACTCTGTCATGCTTGATATTGCACCAAGTTTGCAAAATTTAATGCCTAAAACTGTTTCAAACGCTCAGGTTGGTCGGCAAGCTTATGCTGTTCCAGATATTTGCAGTCTTATAAAGATCAAAATATCTTATCACAAAATATTGTCATCTCTATTGGTACAAATGGGCAAATCAATCCCAATGATTTGAACCAAATTATGAATATTGCTGGTAATGGTCGGCAAGTTTATTGGATCAACGGTTTTGCTGATCGTGATTGGATAACACCAAATAATACGCTTTTGGCCAATCAAGCAAAAAAATATTCTAACCTACATATTGTCGACTGGGCATCACTTGTTCAAAAGCATTCAGATTGGTTAAGTGACGATCAAGTTCACCCAAATCCAACCGGCTCTTCACAATATGTCAGTCTAATCGCTAAAACAATCGCTGCTCAGAATCAATAAGTGAAAAAGAAGAACGAAACAAAAGTTGTTTTGAAGCCGGTGTGTAACGTGTTTTACGTCATTTTTGGCCGTAGCAAAGCGAAGGACAGGAATGGCGTAAATTGCGTTACATTAAGGCTTCAGACTTTTGGAACGCGTTTAAGAGGGAGTGTGAAAAAAGTTGGTTTGAAACCGATTGTAACGATAATTAGGTGGTTTTGGTTCGTAGCAAAGCGCAGAGCCAAAACCACCTAATTGTTGTTACAGTAAGGTTTCAGACTTTTGGAACACGTTTATGCTATCAAACTTTCATGCTGATAATTAATACATTTTTAGCAAAAAAAAGTTGGAACAAATTTTTTGTCTCAACTTCTTTTTTTGTATTAAACTAGGGTTTGATTATTTTTCTCAGCAACAATCTGCTTTAAGTAGTGATGACTTGCCATCATTTCTTGACAATGTAGTTGATCCGCTAAATTAATTTCATAGATACGACTTGCTGTCGGATTTAATTCATTTACCACTCGCTGCCAATCAACCAATCCTTTACCCAATGGCAAACTATCATGGTCTTGTCCCATAGAATCAACCAAATGATAGTGTTTCACTTGTGGCTTAAGGTGGCGCAAACTCGCTATTAGCGCATCATTGTCAGCATGAACTGCAATGAACGCATGGCTGATATCAAAAGCTAAGGGGAGATTGGCTTGAATGATTCGATTCTCAAGTTCAGGATCCCCATATCCGTAAACTGGTGAGATACCATTCTCAAAAACAACATGTTCGGGAGCAATTTCTCTTAATCGATCCATCTCATTAAAAACCGCATCCTGCGCTGCTGCAATCGTTGGCCACTGTGCTGTAATATCGCTAATGGCTGACTTATAGGCGCCATGAACCAACGCATAACTATTCGTTTGCGCCGCCAACTTTATCAAACGCGCCGCACTTTGGATAACAAATTCATACAATTCCGGATTGACCTTTGGATTCGTATACAGCTCGCAACGTTGATCATGCCATTTCATGGGATGATGAAAAACGATGTGAGGTACTTGATCACTGACATATGACACCATTTTTAGGAAGTGCTCCCAACCATCAGTTGTAAAGTCTTGATCCGTTAAATGAAATTCAAAGACATCAGGATGATATTGTAGTCGATCATCAATTTGGTCTTTATTAGTGCTAGCCTTTAATCCTAATTGCATAACAGTACCTCCATTCATTTCCTAGTATACACTGTTTAAAACTGCACGATTATTAATTGACGTCCAGTTGTTTTCGTATACATGTTAAGATTTAAAAAATTAACATGTATAGAGGTACTTTATATGCAAAGCATCCCCAAGATATTTTACAAAAAACAACTTTGGTTACTTCTTTTATTTTTAATCTCTATGGCTGAATACATATGGACATTATCTATTAATTTGTATGGCCCTGGCATCAACATAGCTTGGGAGATAGTTAATTTAGCGTTATTAACATATCTAATAAAAACCAAGGAAACACTCAAAATACCTTTAAATTTTCTATTCATGTTAATATTCAGCATAATAATTTTTATTAATTACAATCGGCAACAAGCAGAATGTAAAATAACAACGATACAACAAAATGAATATCGAATAAACTTGATGCAAACATATCACGTTAACTATACGCAATTAAAGACGGTCTTGAAAGGGCAAGTATCCCATGATTACTACATTTTTATTGGTTGTTCAACAAATCCCTATTGCAGAAAATTATCATCAGTAGTTAAAAGACTATCTTTGCAACAAACTGTCTATTATTTCAACACGGATAAATATTCATTCAATTCAGAGTTAAAAAGAATTAGCCGTAATAAAAGTCGATCAAAAAAGGACTGTTATCTCATTAAAATCCATCATGATATTTCTAAAAATAAGCATGAAATAAATGCTGTTTTCACAAAATAACCCTCACGACATGTATCCATATCGTGAGGGTTATTTATCTAATCTCAATTTTACTTATTCAAAATATGACTTCCAAGCTGTATTAATATTTTGCTTCTTAGTGGCATTGCCCCAGAACGGTACCTTAACAACCCCAAGGACTTTATCATTATCTACGAATCCCCAATAACGAGAATCATTAGAAACCGTTCGATGATCACCTAACACAAAGTACTTACCAGCTGGTACTTTAACTGTCTTTTGACGAGTCCAACCTTGACGATCACCCAATTGCTTAAGTGATGTCCAATTACCAACTTGGTTAACCGTATTGGTTGCTGATTGCTCAGATTCCGAAATATACTTCTGATCAACCACTTTGCCATTAACTTTAAGAACACCATTGACCGCACTAACCGTATCACCAGGTAATCCGATGACACGCTTTACGTAATCCTTACTTTCAGTTGCTGTTGGATCTTCACCGTGGGCATCAAATACGATAACGCTACCACGATGAATCGTCTCTGTTTTTAGTTTATCTGTCCTAAAAACAAAGACTCGTTCGTTATTGGTTAGATTTGGCTCCATTGATGCACCATCGACACGAACCATGGTAAACCAAACAGACCTTACCCCAAAAGCGATAAGTAATCCTACCAAAATTGGAATAACCCAAGACATTATTTCACGAAATGTTTTCATGGGTACGCTCCTTATACATAATATTATCAATGCTTAATTTTACCATAACTGACACTATAAGAGTTCTAAATTAAAAATAGATTAAGTGAAAGGCAGAGCGTGACACAAGTTGGTTTGAAGCCGGTGTGTAACGTGATTTGCGTAATTTTTGGCCGTAGCAAAGCGAAGGACAGGGATTGCGTAAATTACGTTACATTGAGGCTTCAGACTTTTGGAACGCGTTTAAGAGGGAGCGTGACACAAGTTGGTTTGAAACATGTTTATGCTAGAAAGCTTTCACGCTTATAATTAATACATTTTTAGCAAAAAAGATTGGAACATTTTTTCTGTCCCAATCTCCTCTTTAATATCTATTATTAACGCTTATGACGGCGCACTGCTTTACGCATTGCTCGTTGTTTAGCACGTTCAGCTTCTTTCTTTGCTTCACGTTCACGTCGAATTTCAAATGGATTTTGAATCGTCCAAGTTTGTGCAACCTGGAACGCATTTGAAATCACCCAGTAAAGTGATAGGGCAGACGGAACAGAAATGGCAAAGATGAAAATCATGATTGGCATGATATACGTCATTGATGTTGTCATACCATTCTTTTCTGGTTGTCCCATCATAACCAAATATGATGAAGCAAACGTAAACAATGCTGCCAAGATTGGCAAAATAAAGTAAGGATCACGATCTCCAAGTTGTACCCAGAAGAAAGTACCTGTTTCTAGTAGCTTTGTTGTACGAATAGCTGTATACAAAGCAATCAAGATTGGCATTTGAACAATTAGCGGAATAAAGCTAGCAAAGGGGTTAACACCTGCATCCTTATACAATTGCTTCTGTTCTGCTTGCATTGCCTGCATTGTTTCAGGATCACGGCTTGAGTACTTTTCTTGTAACTTCTTTAACGCTGGTCCAATTTCTTGCATTTTACGCATTGATCCTGTTTGATAAACCATCAGAGGTAAAATCAATAGACGAATCAATAGCGTGAAAACAATGATACCAAAACCATAGTTATCACCAAACCAGGCTGATACACCCAAAATTGAACGTGAGAAGTTAGCAATAATAATACCACGCCAGAAACCATTTCCTGCTACGTGCCCATCATACATGACAGCTGCAATGATCATGATCAATAATGCAACAAGCGCTGTAATTGCCGAACGCATTGTAAACATTTTTTTAAGAGTCTGCATTCGTTCTCTCCATTATATAGTAGTTTTTTATTTCGTTTCCTCATCAACAAAAATATTTGCTAACTTGAAAACGTGTTCTAAATTCTTTTTGATGATCGCCATGTCTTGATCATGTGCTGATGGGCGCGCAATAACTAAAATATCAAGATCCGAACGCATTTTTGGCTTAAATTCCAAAACACTTTGTCGAATACGCCGCTTTACCCACACACGCTCATGACCACGCAAACCCACCTTCTTAGAAATAGAAATTCCTAAGCGGAAGTGGGTTGGTTGTTCACGCGCCATTGTGTAAACAATAAACATTTTATTTGCGACCGAGTGATGCTGTTCAAAAACTAATTGAAAATCAGCTTCTTTTTTTACACGGTAACTCTTACGCATTTGTTTTTGCTCCAAACTTTTTCACGACAAAAGAAAACGCATGAGTCAGCCAAAATAGCCGACTCATGCGCGATCATTATCAGTAATCCTAATAGAAGGCCGGACCTAATTAGGCTGACAATACCTTGCGGCCCTTTTGGCGGCGACGTGCTAGCACCTTGCGACCGTTACTAGTGCTCATGCGCTTGCGGAAACCATGTACGCGTTCACGGTGACGCTTCTTAGGTTGGTATGTACGCTTCATATGAATACACCTCCCATTCGTAGTTAGATTTGGCCTGCGGTTGGCGAGGCCAAACCACAATTCGTATTCAATTGTACCATTACCAATGCATCAAATCAAGAATATTAAGAGTTTTAGAAATTCTTAAACTCTTTTAAATATCAAAAAATGTGCAATATCCATCTGCCTTAAAAAAAACTTTATATTTTAATAATTATCTTTTTTCGAAAAGTTTTCCAAAACCTAACGGAGCGTTATGTTAATAAAATTAGTCAATGTAACAGAGCGTTAGGTGAGTTTTCCCCATAATCCACAGTTTTTCCACATGTTCCACATATCGGGAAAACCAATGTTAAAATACCCTGTGGATATGTGTATAACTATTTGCAGAACTATTATATCAGGCTTTGGTTGTTAACAACTGCTTGTATATTTCTCACTTTTCCCCCGAGTTATCCACATTTTCCAGAATTTAGCCTAAAATTTGTTTCACATCCAGTTAATAACTCATATTAAGATTTCCACAGCCTGTGAATCTACCAAATTGTTACCTAAACTAGCCTAAACCATTGATACATCAACTATATTCCTTGTGGAAAACTTATCCACATGCTGATAAAATGTAATTTGTCGAATTGTGCTACTTATAATAGTAAGTTCAGCAAACGTCCTGTGGATAACCCACAAAAAAGATAAAAATTCTTAAGGAGGTTACCAA